>DASZRJ010000020.1:0-55369 GCA_035550015.1 Occallatibacter sp.
GGTGTTCGCATGGATCACTTCGTTTGTCTTTATGGGCGAACGAATGGGCATGCGACCGGCGACAGGTGCGCTGATGATTCTGGCGGGGATTGCACTGACGGAGCTGGTGCCGCAGCCGCACGTGCCGACGGCGCATGAAGCGTGAACAACAGGGATCAGGAGACTCGAGAAGATGCCGCGCGTTGCTCTTCGAAGTTTGTCCCCTGCTCCCTCCCTGTTTTAGCGCGGTGCGGGATCGGCGGAGTCGGCCAGTGCGTAGGCAAGCACAGACATGATGGCGGCATTTTCGTTGAGGTGCTTTGGGTTCACCTTGTCGAAGGTGTCGGCGGCAGTGTGGTGATAGTTGAAGTAGAAGCGGTCATCCTGAATGGGAGCGAAGCTGGGAACGCCTTTCTCTGTGAGGCCTGAAATGTCTTCGCCTGTGCCGCCTGCCGCAGTGAGTACTTCCGCGCCGATGGGCTCAAGGACCGTCGAAAGCGGCTGCAGCCAACGGCTGAGAACAGGATTGCCCGCGTACATGATCCCGGTGGGATGATCGCAGCCAAGATCGGACTCAATGGCGCCGATATGGTTGGCGACATCGTTTTTGTAATCGATCATGTATTGGCCGGCGCCTTCGGAGCCTTCCTCTTCGCTCATCCATGCAACGAAGCGAATTGTACGGCGGGGATGAATACCGAGATCATGCATCAGGTGGATAGCCTGCATGGCAACGGCGACGCCTGCGCCGTCATCGATCGCTCCGGTGCCGAGATCCCATGAGTCGAGGTGCCCGGAGACGATGACGACCTGCTCGGGGTGCTCGGTTCCCTTCCAGTCGGCAATGACATTGGCGCTTTCGGCTTCAGGAAGGTTTTGCGGCGTAAGTGTGAGGTGCATGGTGACCGGGCCTTCAGAGGCGAGCGTCTTGAGCAGCATGGAGTCTTCCGCCGTAACGGCCGCTGCGGGAATTTTGGCGACACCCTTGGCATAGACGGTCTGGCCGGTATGCGGCAGGCGGTAGTCTGCGCCTCCGACCGAACGAACGAGCACGGCAACCGCGCCGACAGAGGCCGCAGCAAGCGGACCTGCGCCGCGATAGACGACACCGTTGCCGTAGGCCTCGATACCATGCCCTGTGGCTGCCAGTTCTTTATCGAAAGGGTGATTAAAGAGGAGAATTTTGCCCTTGGCCGCCCCGGGAGCGAGTGCATGGAGCTGCTGCCAGTTGTCGACAACAATGACGGGAGCGGTGATGCCTTCAGGCGGCGTGGCGACGGAGCCGCCGAGAGCGGTGAGAACAATTTTCTGCGTGGTACCGGGCGCCATGCCCGGCCACGCAGTGAGTTCAGCGGTTTCCACGCCGCGCACCCAATGCGGCACCTTGGCCTTCTCGATGGTGACGTCCGCGCCGAGATCGCGCATTTGCTGCGCAACCCATTCAACAGCATGCGCGGCCTGCGGCGATCCACTGAGACGCGGGCCGATGTTGCTGGTCAGGTAACGCAATTCGTCATAGGCGTAGGAGTCATTCATCGCCGTGTCACGCAATTTGTCCATTGTGGAGATCTGTGAGGCTGTCCATGCGCCTGTGCCGCCGCCAATCATGCGTTGCAGGGTGGTGAGATAGCCCTGTTGCGCCGCATCGGCGGAGGTTTGCGGTGTGGAAGCTGGGGCTTGAGCAAAGGCAACGGAAGCGCCAAGAGCGGCATCCAAAATCATGATGCAGTAGAAATGGAAGCGTGAGCGGAAAGCCATGCCGGATGGTAGCATGGCGCGGTTACAAGACCGACGTGGCGCAATCTGGATTGATTTGAGAGCATGGTTTCAAGCGATTTCCACGAAGTAAAAGAGCCTAGATCGTGAAAATCGATTTTGAGACCCTTTCCAAACTGCACCGTCTATACCGGTGAATGGGAACTCGACCGTTCTTGATGGGACGCATACTTCATTCAGTACGACCCCCCGCACACAGTGCCCCTTCGGCGCAACGGCTCGAATACCCTGCCAGACGGGTTTGCCCGCCACTGGCTATACTGAGAAATGGTGCAGTGAACATCCCAGCGCATTGTGCTGGCAACACAACGAGGTCACAGAACCCATGAAATCTTTCTTTGAACGGCTGCGCGAGCGTCGTCTCGCTTCCGTATTTACGTTGCTTGCCACGCTCTCCGTAGCGATTATTGGCGGATCCTTTGCAGCGCACGGCGTCCACGGACAGGACAAGAACAATTCGAGTACAGATGCGACCCCACTCAAGGTGGTGGAGTCGCCGGTTCCTCCCAATCAATTTGTAAAGATTGCGAAGGAAGTTGGACCGGCGGTGGTGAACATCAATACGATGACCCTGCCGAAGCAGGCCAGCAATCAGCGGCGTAATTTCCATCAATTCCAGGTACCCAACAATCCGAACGACGGGCAAGGTGAGGATGGACAAAACGGATTGCAGGATTTCTTCAATCGCTTCTTCGGCGGACAGATGCCGGACCAGGGGGGAGACGATGGCGGCCAGGTGCGTGAATCACTGGGCTCAGGCTTCATTGTCGACCCGAAGGGCTACATCATCACGAATAATCACGTGATTGAGAAAGCCGACAAGATCTTCGTAAAACTTTCGACCGATCCGGATAACTCCGACCCCGGACGCCCGGCACGCGTGATTGGTGTGGACAAGGCAACCGATCTGGCGGTCATCAAGATCGATTCCGACAAGCCGCTGCCGACAGTGAAGCTGGGCAATTCGGACAAAGTGCAGGTGGGCGATTGGGTGGAAGCTATTGGCAGCCCGTTTGCCCTGGCGCAGACCGTGACAGCCGGTATTATCTCCGCGAAGAACCGCACAATTGAACCGGGTGCGAGCGGACAGTTCCAGCACTTTCTGCAGACCGATGCAGCCATCAACCCCGGCAACTCCGGTGGACCTCTGCTGGACATGAACGGCAATGTGATCGGCGTGAATACGGCCATCTACACGCAGTCGGCGGGCAATCAGGGCATCGGTTTCGCCATGCCATCCGACATGGTGGTGCAGGTGTACAACGATCTGATCGGACCGGAGCACAAGGTTGTGCGCGGATCGATCGGTATTCAGTTCCGTCCCGGACTTTCAAGCGCAGTCAACCGCGTGTACGGATTCAAGAACGGCGTGCTGGTACAGGAAGTGCAGCCGGGCGGGCCGGCGGACAGCGCGGGATTGAAGCCGGGCGACATTATCACCACCGTGGATGGGCGTTCGATCAAGGACGGCGACGACCTGGTGAACGATATCGCCAGCCGCAAACCTGGAGCGACGATTCGCCTGGGCTATCTGCGTAACGGAAAGCAGATGGATACAACAGTGACCATCGGCGACCGCGACAAAGTCTTCGCAAGCCTGAACAATCCGCAGCAGAGCTCAGGACCGCAGTCCGGTACCGATGAAGGCGAATCCAAGCTCGGTATTGTGGTACGCGAGGCTTCACCCGCCATCACGGCGAAGATCCACGCTCAGGGCATGGAAATCACCTCGGTACGGAGCGGCTCGTTTGCCGACCTGCAGGGACTGGTTCCAGGCCTGGTGATCACGCACATCAACCGGCAGCCGGTTTCAACGAAGGCCCAGTACGACGCCATCGTGAGCAAGCTGAAGTCGGGCGACGACGTGGTGTTCGAGGTGATGGATCCGCGCCATCCAGAGACGGGCATCAATTACATTGGCGGAACGTTGTAAACCAAGCAGAATGATGCGGGCAGCGCTACGCTGCCCGCATTTTCCATTTACCGAAATGAGTCCTGAGCATACCTGTTTCCCAAAGTAATCAGTCTAATTGCGTATTGAGCGTGCTTTCTGTGGCACTGCCTGCTTCACTTCGCTAGAATTTTTCGATAGCATCCCAGACAATAAGTAATTGAGGTACTTTGAGTGTTTTCGTTTCGATCAAGCCTTGCGTTGGCAGCAGCACTGATTCTGGCAACCGCACCCGCGTTCGCCGTTGCCGCGTCGAGCAAGAAGCATTCCAAGTCTCATAAGACGCATCATGTGCGCAGGTCGCACCGGATTCGCGGTCAGCAGCAGATTGATCCCGAGCGCGTGACGCAGATTCAGCAGGCCCTGGCCAATGCGCACTATCTGGATGAAGAGCCAAATGGCAAGTGGGATGGCACGACGAAGGCTGCAATGCAGAAGTACCAGTCGGACAACGGCTGGCAAACAAAGCTGACACCAGATGCACGCGCGCTGGTGAAGCTGGGTCTTGGTCCGGATTACTCCGATGCCATCAATGCGAAAGGCTCGTCGTTTGCGGCTCCGCCGCCGGACAGCTCGATTCCGCAGGCACAGGAAGCTGGATTTGCCGCGGCTGCCGGCGTAAGCAATCAGTAACGCGCAGTTTCCGGCCGATGAAGTTCGTTCATCAGAACCGTATCGATGGCATTCAGTAGATCTTGTGGGAGAAAGACCTGTTTGCCTCGGTAGAGGTCGCCGACCGTCTCCCATGCACTGCCCGCAACCGACTGCTGAATATGGCGCAGCCAGCTTTCCGCCGCATGCAATCGCTCTAGTTCCCTGTCCGCATCGACAAGACGTTTCTCCAAACGGCAGACGTAGCAAGTTTCTGCACAGCCGTCGCACTGCTGGAGAAGCATACTTCTGCCGCACGAGGAGCATTCCGATTCGGCATTGAATTTTCGGGCTGTATTTTCTGACTTCATTTGCGCACACTCTCCCACCATTTTCAGGGTGTCCGACACTTGCAAGCCACGTGCTTTACGCAATAAATGTGGCCAATTCCCGCATGGGACACCACCCTCTACTCCTTCTGATGCGAAAAGCCGGAATTAGTTCATTGCCCGCTGTGCAGGCAGCGGGCTGCCGGAGGCGGGAAGAGCTGTCTTTTGTAGGGGATCCGGACGAAAACAGTGTATCAGCCCGCATGAAAATAATCCGATTATGCTCCAGCGGGAGCCTGTATTCTCCTCGCTCTCTGGTACCCATTGGCTAAATAAATACTGTGTGCGCGATGAAACGAAGACAAACTCTAACGCACAGTTACTCAGTCGCAATCTCGTTGTGACTGGAACGGATGATCCGCAACCTGTAATGCGGCCCTCGCACGACCGTCTCCCGCCCTTCCCCGCTTCGTTTTCCTGCGCGAGCAGACACGAATGCACTGTCACTTCCGAAGTTCCATCCCCTACCGGAGGTAAACGTGAACACACTGGATTTTTCAAACTTCAAAATCTCTGCGGTCTCAGGAGTTATCAGCAAGTTGAAGCTCCCCGTTGGCCTGAGCCCACTGGGAGCGTTGGCACAACTGCCCGGCACCTGGAGAGGTACTGGCTTTAATCAGATTTGGCGGCCTTTCCATGGCTCGCAGGATCGTTTTCTGGAGCTGAATGAGACATCCGAGGAACTGCAGTTTGTGGAGATTCCTGGAGAGATTCCCAATCGTGGACTGCTGCAGCAGGACATCAACCTGCACGGCCTGACTTATCTGCAGAAGGTGAGCGACGTGAATGTGAAGCAGAACGGGCAGCCGACCGGCATTCACATTGAGCCGGGCATCTGGATTACTGTGCCTTCCACGACCAATCCGCAGGACCCGACCACAGTGGCGCGCCTGGCAAACATTCCGCACGGCACATCTTTGACGGCACAAGGCACAGCGCTCACGGTTTCCGGGCCGCCCACAATTGCGCCGGCAAGCATCTCTCCTTTCCTCATTGCGCCACCCCATAGTCCGATTGCCTTTCCAGAGACGAATCTCGGTGTGCCTAGCGCATTCCGCACTCCGGCCTCCGATATTCCGCACGTGACCCAGGCGATGGTAAATAATCCGAACATCGTTTTGAGCAACGCGATTGCCGGCCAGACGATCAAGTCGACAACCGTACTGCGCGTCTCGACGAAGGACCTGAATCCACCCACATCCGGCGGAGGCACATCGAACATTGCCTTTCTCGACGGCGTGGGCGGCACACCCAATGCCTCTGCCGTACAGATGGATGCGATTTTCTGGATTGAAGAGGTGGATCTGGGCCACGGCAAAACCAAACTGCAACTGCAGTACTCGCAGACCGTGTTCCTGAACTTTAACGGGTTGAGCTGGCCGCATGTTTCCGTTGCAACACTGGAAAAAGTGCCGCATCTGGTGATTCCGCCGATTGGACCAAAACACATTGGGCCCAAGATCCCGAAGGTGAAATAGCTGAAATCCACCTGAAAATAAGAAGGGCCGCTTGAGAGCGGCCCTTTCTGTTGCATGTAATTGGATCAGCGCATCTGCATGGGAGGAATACCTTCAAGCAGGAATTCATAACGCGCATGCCACGGATCGACACCGGAGGTGATGGGGTTGTTCAGGTGGATAATTTCGTCAGTGCCGTTGTACTTGGGCCATTCCGGCAGGCCAGTTCCGTTGGGGTCTCCGGTTTTGGCAAAGTTGGTCCAGTAGCCCATCATCTCGTCGCTGAGCTTGCGATCTTCCGGACGGACCTCCCAACCGGGCCGCGTGTCGAGAGTGCCGAAGACATACTCGATATCATCCGAGTGAAATGCGAATGTACCGGGATGATATTTGCTGGGTGTGGCCGCGAGTTCGAAGTGATAGCGATAGACGGGAGCATCGCCGGTCTTCACCTGCGCCTGAATCCATTTCCATGTACCGAAGGCGATGAATGAATCGCTGCCGAAATCGATAGAGGAACGAAGAGCCTGCGCATCGGTGTCACCGGGATAGAGCTTGAGAAATTCCGCGGCGCGATCACCAAAGGTCTTCTCCGCGAACGCCTTCCATTGATCGACGGTCATGCCGCGCATGGCCATGAAGCTGCCTTCATCGGCGTTCCAGCCAGCGAGCAGTGGAATATGCGCCTGCTTCCCTTCGGCGTAGGTTTCCGGTACCGGTTCGACGAGAGCGCGCCCATCGATAACAGGCGAGAAGCCGGTACCCATGTTTTTTGCGGCATCGAGAATCTTGTCTGTGGGCAATGCACGAAGTTCTGCAAGAGACTTGACGCCAAGCTTTTCAACCCATTCGTCGTCCTTCTTGGCCTGCTGTTCCGCGGTGTTACCGCCGAGATTCATGGCACTTGGAAACGCCGCGCCGCTTTCTCCGATGGCTTTGGCGAAGAGCCCCTGCGCCATGGGCGATGCCATGAGCGTGCTGACCGCGAAGGAGCCCGCACTTTCACCAAAGATGGTGACGTTGCCGGGATCACCGCCGAAGCCGGCAATATTCTTATTGACCCAATGCAGAGCGGAGATCATATCGAGCAGACCCCAGTTCCCTGCCTTGCCATCGCCTTCCTTGATCATGCCGCTGGTAACGAGGAAACCGAAGACGCCGAGGCGGTAATTGATGGTGACCAGAACGACGCCTTTGAGCGGAAGGAAATCGCCGTTGTGGCGCGGCTCAGAACTGCCGCCGCCTGCATAGCCACCGCCATGAATCCAGAACATGACGGGTAGCTTGCTATCTTTCTTTGCATCGGCCGGCGCATAGACATTCAGGAAGAGACAGTCTTCGCTTGCGCCTTTGTCCTGGAAGATCATGTCTTCAAAGACGTGGACCTGCGCGCAGCTTGCACCGTAAGCGGTCGCATCGCGCGTGCCCTTCCATTTTTCCGGCGGCATCGGCGGCTTCCAGCGCAGATCGCCAACCGGCGGCGCCGCATATGGAATACCGTAATATGCTTTCACTTTGCCATCATTGATGGTCTTGCCATGTACCTTGCCCTGCATGGTCTTCACGGTGAGCGAATCGGCACGTAACATCGGTACGAGTCCAAGGCAAAGCGCCGCTGCCAGCATGGCACACTTCCACAACGTATGCTTCTGCATCGAAATTTCCTCCGCGGGATACGTTAACAGGACGGACCCATCGTTGTGGAGGTTTCAGAGTTTGCTGCGGAAACGTTTGAGTTAAGGGATTTCCGGTGCAAGCAGGTCCGTAATTGTCTCGCGGCGGCGGATGAGGCGGACTTTCTTCCCTTCGATAAGGACTTCTGCCGGGCGCAAACGCGTGTTGTAGTTGGAACTCTGCACGAGGCCGTAGGCACCTGCATCAAGCAGGGCGAGGTAATCACCGGGCTGGATGGGCGGTAAGGCGCGGTCGCGTGCGAAGAAGTCGCCGGATTCACAAACTGGACCGACGACGTCGACGATGCGTGGCTTGCCTTTGCGCGGTGCAAGAGGAACGATCTCATGGTGCGCCTGATAGAGCGCAGGGCGAATAAGGTCATTCATGGCCGCATCTGTAATGACGAAGGTTTTCTTGCCGGTTTGTTTGACCTGGAGGACCTGTGTGAGGAGTGCTCCGGCCTGTGCAACAACGAAGCGGCCGGGTTCAAGCAGGAGACGTCCCTTGAAATCACCCAACGCCTTATCGATGGCGGAGGCATACTCACGGACTTTCGCTGCCGCGTCGAAGTGGCCGGCGTGATAGTCGATGCCGAGGCCGCCGCCGGCATCGATACCCGCGAGAGCGATGCCGTCGCGCGCAAGCAGGCGGACAAGCCTGGCGACACGTTCGAGCGCCGCGCCGAAGGGCTCAGACGAGCGAATCTGCGATCCGATGTGAACGCTGATTCCATGTGGAATGAGCCACTGGTTCTCTGCTGCCTTGCGATAGAGAGAGCGCGCACGGCGAATGTCGATGCCGAATTTATGTTCGCGCAGACCGGTGGAGATGTAGGGATGCGTTTCGGCGAAAACATCGGGATTGACACGCAATGCGAAGCGGGCCCTGCGGCGAAGTTTCGCGGCACGCGCGGCAAGCAGCTCAAGCTCTGCTTCACTTTCCACATTGAATTCGAGAATGTTTGCGCGGAGGGCGAGGTCGATTTCGGCCGAGGTCTTGCCCACACCAGAGAAGACAACGCGCGAGAGTGCTTCAGGGGCGGCCGCGCGAACGCGCTCAAGCTCACCACCGGAGACGATGTCGAAACCTGCGCCGTGCGCTGCGAGCAGCTTGAGAACGGCCAGCGCGGAGTTGGCTTTGACGGCGTAGCAAACCAGATGGTCCCGCGTGGCAAAGGCCTGCTGAAAGAGTTTGAGGCGCTCGATGATTTGATCTGCCGAATATACATAAAGAGGCGTACCGAAGCGGCGCGCAAGAGGCGCGAGAGCCACCGTACCGCAGCAGAGACCACCCTTCGCGGAAAGAGCTTCAAAGGGCCGAGACGAGGATTGCGAGGAAGGATTCAACGTTGACTTTCCTGGATGCGCAAGATGCGTATGTTTCCTCATTGAGAGTAATGCATGGAGACTGGCAAAGAGCTTTGAACGACGCCACGACCAGCTACGGCTAATGGACAAGCCGCGCGGTAACTGGACCGAGAATAGCCATGAGAAGGACATATGCCGCGGCAACAGCTCCCAGACGCGGCTCAATGGCAACGCCGAGTCCGGCGATGACGATGGAAAATTCACCGTGCGCGACGAGGGTCAACCCAGCGCGCAATCGAAAGCGAGTTTTTAGACCTTCACGGCGCGTGGACCAATAGCCGGTGGCAACTTTGGTGAGGGTTGTGACCACGGCCAGAATTGCAGCGACAAGCAACACGGGCGGCAATGTGCGTGGATCCACTTCAAGGCCGAAGAAGAAAAAGAAGATGGCGGCGAAAAGGTCACGCAGCGGCGAGAGAAGCCTGTAGGACTGCTCGGCCACAGGGCCAGAGACCGCAATGCCAACAAGAAATGCGCCGATCGCTGCGGAGACACGAAGACGCTCGGCAATGCCTGCCACAAGCAGAACGGACCCGAAAGCGGTGAGCAGGATGACTTCGTCAGAATGGCTGGAGATGAGCCGGCTGAAGAGCGGGCCGTAATTCAGCGCGGCGTACAGTGCAAGCAATACAGCGACGACCGCGACGGAGACGGAGATCACAATACGCTGCGTATCTCCGCCAACGATGAGAACAGCGACCAGCGGCAGATACACGGCCATAAAGAGGTCTTCAAGCACGAGGATGGAGAGGACCGTAGGCGTTTCAGGGCATTTCTGGCGGCTGAGTTCGGAGAGGACGCGCGCAACTATGCCGGAAGAAGAGATGAAGGTGACACCGCCAAGCAACACCGATGGGAGCGTGCTCCAGCCGAGCAAGTAACCGGCGATAAAGCCCGGCGGAAAGTTCAGGACGAGATCGAGAATGCCGCCGCCCGCGCCCTTGCGCAAGCTCCCTTTGAGTTGATCACCGGAGTACTCGAGGCCAAGCATGAAGAGCAGGAGAAGAACGCCTATCTCCGCGCCAATGTGGATGAAGCTGCGCGAGATGTTCAACGGGAAGATCCCGCCCGTGCCAAAGGCCAGGCCTGCCACCAGATAGAGCGGAATGGCTGAGATACTTACACGGTTAGAGAGGCGTGCAAGCAGAGCGAGGACCAGAGTGGCCGCGCCCAGTTCGAGGAATACCTGTGTCAGATTGTGTGCGGCTTCGTTCAGCGCTGTTTCCCCTGCCCTTCGCTTCGATTGTGACCCATCAGGGCCGCCAAGAGCTAATGCGCGAAGGCACGGAGCCACTCGGCAAACCAGCACACGACAGCGTGCGGCTGCTCATATGCCGCCAGATGACCCGCATCCGCAAGAGCGTGGAAGGTGCAGCCGCCGGGTGCCGCCTCAAAGGCACGCATTTCATCGAAGGTGATGCCAGGGTCTTCACCTCCCGCGATGGCAAGTACCGGAACTGTGATGGATGCAACAGTAGGCCGCGAATCCGGACGTTTGGCGAGACCGGCCTGCATGGCAACCAGTCCTTCAGGAGTCACGGTCATGGTGGCGCGCATCTCGGCGACGATTTCCGGATGCCGGGCGCGCGCCGTAGCACCGATGAGCGATTGCACCATGGCGTCATAGATGGACAGAGTTTTCCCGGCGCGGGCTGCCGCGATGGTAGCAGCGCGACGTTCCCAATCGGCCTCCGACTCAGGTTGCGGCTTGGAGCAGATGAAGGCCAGGCCACGCATGCGTTCCGGCGCCTGCCGCCAGAGCTCAAGCAAGACTGAGCCGCCAACGGAGCAGCCGACAAAGACAGCACTTTTGATTCCCAATGTGTCGAGCAACGCGAGCGTATCCCGCGCAAGCTGCCTCATGGTAAGTACCGGCGCGTCAGGCACGCGCGAGAACAGGCCCACGGGAAGATCAGAGCCAAGCTCCGATGCTCCGTGGCCGCGAAAATCGGGAGCGATGGCGCGCACGTCTTTCAGCTCGCCGATGAGGGGCCGCCAGTACTGGTGATCGAATGGCGTGGGATGAAGAAAGATAATGGGCAGACCTGAGCCAGATTCGAAATAAGCAAGCGTGGAACCAGCGGAACTGAATCTCTGCATTTAGAACTGTGGAGGAAATGGACCAGGCGCGCCGATGGGTTCCTCGGGAATACCTATCCATGCGGCGAGATACGCGACGCCGACAACTCCACTGGAAAGCAGAAAGGCGACAACCGCGATAATGCGGACAGCGGTGACATCCCAACCATAGGTTTGCGAGAGGCCGATGCAGACGCCAGCAATTTGCCGGCCGACGTGCGGACGCATGAGCGGGCGCACCTGCGAATGGCCCGTGAACGCAACCGCGGTTCCGCACCTGGAGCAAAAGCGCGCGCCGTAAGGAAGTCCGTTACCGCACTGATGACAAAAGAGCGCCATGTCTTGCCTCCTCCACCCTCCTCTAACAAGACATGATACGCGGATTGAAACGAATTGGTTCCCCGGATTTGCAGGTTTCCGGCGTTCCTAAAGCTAAGTGGCCCCACTAGTTGCCCTTGTAAGGGGAGCGAAGGTACTTACGGGCCTGGTCTGCTCGGCTGGTATTGGGCCCCGCATCAATGGCTTCCTGATAGTCGCGCAGGGCAAGCTGACGCTCATTGTTCAGGTCATGGCATTGGCCGGCTGCAAGCAGTGTGCGTACTTTGAGCTCCGGGCTCACGGTGTGACTTGCTGCGGCATTTTCATAGGCTTTGGAAGCCTCTTCATAATGGCGCTGTCCGCGCAATGCGTCACCCAGGCCAAAGTAAGCCAGTTCCAACTGCGGATCGGCAAAGTAGCCAGGCCTGTGTGCGTCGGCAAGCAGTTCGCGATAAGTCTCGACAGCGTGCATGCCCTCTCCAGCGTCTTTGCGCAGATTGGCTTCTTCCAGGTGGAAGAGGAAATCGTGGGGATATTCGTGCTTCAGCCCCAGGACAATTTTGATGGCTTCTTCGTATCGCCCTTCACGGCGCAGAAAGAGCGCGATGACAGTGCGCGCTTCGACAGACGTGGTAATGCCGTGCTCGGCTGCATCGTGCAGCAACTCAAGTCCCCTGGACTTGGAACCTGTAATTCCGACAAAGCCGATAAGAAGCTTGAAGGGCCACGGAAGGGCTCCCACAACATATTGATAGACGCCGACGACAAGCTTGGCATCGATGTAATTCGGATCCAGCTTGAGGACCTGCTCTTCGTCGTCGCGCGCCTTCATGGCCAGACGAAAGCCCGCACCAAAGCCGCGCTCCACCATAGCGAGGTATGTGCACTTTAAACTGCGCGCCCAACCGCGCGCGTAGAGCGCGTTCACATCGTTGGGATTCTTGTCGAGAATGGCATCGGCCTGGTGAATGGCTTCATCGGCCAAGCCGAAAATACGGTCGCGCGCCTTGGGATCTTCCTGGGTGGCGTGTTTACCACTAAGGAAGCCGTCGTTGGCATAGAAGGTGGTGTCGAGCAGGTCCTGCCTGTAGAGTTCCTGAAAGAGGACGGCATTGAGCAGAAGCGCGGTGGCCTGCGGATTGTTCGGATGCTCCTCACGGACACGTTCAAAGCGGGAAATGGCACCGGGATAGTCGAGGTTGTAGAAGTGCTGGTACGCCTCATGAACAAGCGGTTCGTAATTGAGCGGGTTGGTGTGGTACTCGTGCGGCTGAGCTGCGAACAGGGGAAGAGACCAGAAAAGCACTGCCAATACACACATTACGCGTGCTATCTTCAACCGTGGGCGCTCCATGTGCGCGCCGTGAGAACCGAAATACACAGAACCAGTCTATCGAACGAACCGGCGTGGAAGATGGACCACGCGCAATGAAGCATTCACAAATAGATTTCCACGGCAATGTGTCACTCATTGCCGCGCTACGATGGTGATTATGACGGAAACCATGCATGAAAACGCGACGGAAGTGAGCGCGCTAGAACAAGCGCGGGAGCGGCTGATTGTGGCCATGGATGTGCCCGATGCGCACAATGCCATGGAGCTGGTGAGCCGGCTGGCGGGTACCTGCAAATGGTTGAAGGTGGGACTGGAGCTTTATGTTGCAGCGGGCCCACGCATGGTGGAAGCGCTAATCGAACAGGGCTATAACGTCTTCCTTGATTTGAAGTTGCACGATATTCCGAACACAGTGGCTGGAGCGGCGAAAACGGCGGCGACGCTGGGTACGAAACTGCTGACGCTGCATGCGGGCGGCGGACCAGCCATGCTGACTGCGGCAAGCGAGGCTCTGGCTGGCGTGAAGGACGCGCCGCAACTGCTGGCGGTAACCGTGTTGACGAGTATGGACAGCGAGCAGCTGAAGGCGGTGGGCGTGGAGCGCACACCAGCCGACCAGGTGATTGCACTGGCGAAGATGGGGCTGGCAAACGGCATCAACGGGTTTGTATGCTCGCCGCAGGAAGTGGCGGCGATGCGCGCTCTAACGGGACCTGAAGGTGTACTGGTGATTCCGGGGATCCGGCCGGCCGGCACTGCCGTGGGCGATCAAAAGCGTGTGGCTACTCCGGCGGATGCGATCAAACAGGGTGCCAGCTATCTGGTGGTGGGCAGACCGATTACACAGGCTGCAAACCCCGCTGAAGCAGCTGAAGCAGTACTCTCAGAAATTGCAGCAGCACTCTAGGTTTACCTTGTAATCGATTTAAAATACGCTGGTTATAATTTTCCCCTCAAAGAGCGTCCTGACGGCGTCGATGAGGCCCGGGATATCGTGCGTGGCTGCTTCCACTGCGGGCGGCCAGTCCATTCCACGGAGTGTGTGGCTGGTGATGGGGCCTATCGAGACGGCGGGGACGTTATCAAACGGAAACTTGATGCCAGCAATCTTCGCCGCTTCGGCCAAGTGAGTGACGCTGGATGAACTGGTGAAGGTAGCAGCGGCAATTCCCTGCTGCAGGGCCTCGCTTAACCGGGCAGGAGCGTCCTCGGGCAACGCATTGCGATAGGCTTCGACGATATCGACATGGGCCCCTGCGGCACGCAATGCATGAGGGAGAATGTCACGTGCGAGCTCCGCGCGCGGAAGAAGGATGTGCTGACCACGAACTATATCTTTGAGCTCGTGAATGAGGCCTTCAGCAACCTGGGTTTCGGGAACGATGGAGACCTTGAGGCCAAGGGCCGCAGCCGCATCGGCCGTTGCGCGGCCAATGACCGCCACCTTCAACTTACCCATACGGTGCGGATCAACTTCACACTCCAGGCATCGATCCCTGAAAGCATCAACTGCGTTGGTGCTGGTAAGAATGAGCCAATCGTAGCGATCGAGCGTGCGCACCGTGGAATCCAGGTGGTCGTAACTGTGAGGTGGAACAATGGCGAGGACAGGCACCTCGACGGGAGTAAAACCGAGAGCGGCAAGGCCCTCACTGAGTTTGCTCGCCTGGCCGGCGGACCGGGTAACAAGGATGCGGCGGTTGAGAAGAGGTTGCGTGGTCATAGCTGGGTTTGGTCTCGTTGTATCATGCGCCACGTAAGGCTGGCATGAAGGCATTGCGGTGCGACAGCCGTTCACTGTTCGCACGCGGCATTCGAGGGCAACGGAAATGAATTACACAAAGGCTATGACGAGGTCGGCTGGGACTCATTTCTGAAGTCCGTCCCATGACCACTGTGGGATCTTGAGACCGCTCGGCACATCGTCGGCAGACCGGTGGTAGCGGGCCATTGTTGTCGTGGTCGCCCAGGCAAAATAGTCATGCAGCACCTGCCTCAATTTATCGTTACCGGCCAGCCCAACATCGGTCAGTGCCTGATCGAAGCAGGCGATCGCGCGGCGGTCCATTTCTTCATGCTCCCCATTCCCACTATGCATTCTGACAACGGAGGTCTCATCACCATGGGTGCCTGTGTATGCAGTTGGTCCACCAAGCGCCTCGGCAAAGTATGCCGCGAGCCGTTCTGTGTGCTGAAGGTGGAAGCCGTGACTGAAGGCATGTGCTACCACCGCGTCCTCAAGAACCCGGCGATGCCAGGCCTCGGCGAGACGCCGCATGCCGTCCATACCACCTGCCGCTTCGAAGACAGTTTGCATTGGTTTATGTTCGCAAGGTCCATGTGCAGATGCAAGGCGATTTAGCGATGGATGAAACAGAGGTAAAAGGACGCCAACTACAGAGTCTCAGGCAGAATTGGCCTGACTCGTGAAGGAGTGTTTGGCCTTTCAGTGCGATGTGGGAGTCGCGTCAAAGAGATTAAGGATTGACGTGGCACCTGCATCGAAGAGCATCTGCGCGGCGAGCTTGCCAAGTTCGATGGGGTCGGTTTCCTGCGGTGCGCGGTGGTGAATGCGGACGGCCTTGCCGGAATCAGGCGAGGCGACAACGGCGAAGATCTCGACGCTCGCTGGATGGGCGGAGTCGGGACGGCAATGGACGCCGATGGGTACCTGACAGCCGCCGCCAAGAGCGGCAAGCGCGGTGCGTTCCACAGTAACGGCATAGCGGGTGGAAGCGTCGTCAAGAAAAGCGAGGGCCTCGCGAGTAGCGCTGTCATCCTCGCGGGTTTCAATGCCGAGGGAGCCCTGACCGGCAGCAGGACAGAACTGTGCGGGCTCGAGACGCTCGCGAATCCAGTCGGTCTTTTCCAGACGGTCGAGTCCCGCGGCGGCAAGAAGAATGGCGTCCACCTGACCTTCAGAGAGCTTGCGCAGGCGGGTATCGACGTTACCCCTAAATTCGAGAAGCTCGAGATCGGGCCGGAGAGCGCGCAACTGAGCGCGACGACGCTGGCTGCTGGTGCCAACCTTTGCGCCTTGCGGCAGATCGGCCAGCGCATCGAAGTGCGCGGAAACAAAGACATCACGCGGGTCCACGCGGGGCGGGGTGGCAGCAAGAGCGAAGCTGGCGGGCAATTCCGTGGGGAGGTCCTTCAAGGAATGCACGGCCAGATGCACGCGGCCTTCAGCGAGGGCATCCTCAATTTCCTTGGTGAACATGCCCTTGGAACCAACCTGCGCGAAGGTGACTTCCTGCAGACGATCGCCCGTGGTCTTGATGATCTCAATCTCGACTTCGTGGTTCTGCGCGCACAGGAGCGCTGCAATATGGTTGGCTTGCCAGAGTGCGAGCTGCGAGCCGCGACTGCCGATGCGAAGTTTCATTCTCCACCTGCCATGGCGTTCCGTTTCTGGTTGTCTTCAGGTTCGTTTGCTGGCTCGTCATGTACATCAGCTTCGGCCGTGGGCAGCGACCAGGTTTCGCACAGCGCCTCCATGCGCACGCTGTCGTTGTCGCGCGCAGCCTGCTTGAGCGCCTGCATGGGTGGATGAAGGAATTTGTTAACCAGACCACGTGTGAGAGCTTCCACAGCGGCGAGTTGCTCAGCGGTGAGTGTGCCCAGACGCGCGTGAATGCGCTTGATTTCGGCCTGACGCAGATCTTCAGCCTGTTTTTGCAGGGCCACGATGGCGGGTGCGGCGTTGACTGAGCGACGGCGCTGGTGGAACCGCTCCACCTCTTCAGCGATGATGCTCTCCGCATCCATGGCCTGGCGGCCCCGCTCGGCCATGTGCGAAGCGGCAACCTGCTGCAGATCATCGATGTCGTAGACAAAGAGGCCCTCAAGCTTGTTCATGGCCGGATCAACATCGCGCGGTACGGCAATATCAATGAAAAACATTGGCCGATTGCGACGACGCTTCAGGTAGCCCTCGCCATGCTCGCGGCGGAAGATAGGATGTGGCGCACCGGTTGACGTGATGACGATGTCGGCGTCGGTGGCAACTTCGTGCAACTGCTCAAAAGGGATAACGCGACCGTTGAAGGGCTCAGCGAGCTGATGCGCGCGAGCAGCCGTGCGATTGGTAACAAGAATGGCTCCCGCCCCCTGCTGAACCAGATGGCGCGCGGCTAGCTCGGACATTTTCCCGGCACCTACGAGAAAAACCGTACGCCCCTGTAACGAGCCAAAGATCTTGCGCGCGAGTTCGACCGCTACGGAAGCCACGGAGACAGAGTTGGAACCGATGTGCGTCTCCGACCGAACGCGCTTGGCGGCAGCGAACGTGGACTGCAGCAGATGCTCGAGCTGCGCGGAAACGGTGCCGGCAGCGCGCGCGGAGGCGAAAGCATCCTTGACCTGACCAAGAATCTGCGGCTCACCGACAACCATCGAGTCAAGGCTGGAGGCCACGCGGAACATATGCTGCACGGCTTCGCGATCATAGTGCTGATAGAGATGCGGCGCGAGCATCTTGGGATCGAGACCGAACTGGTTGCTGAGAAAGTTCTCCAGCTCCGAGCCTGGCTGTTCCACGGTGGCAAGCAGTTCCACGCGGTTACAGGTGGAGACAATCATGCACTCGCTGACACCGGGAACCGCGGCAAGCGCGCGTGTGACATCGCGCAAATCATCGCCTGCAATAGCGACCCGTTCGCGGAGTTCGAGCGGTGCGGTTTTGTGGTTGATGCCGATGAGAGCAAGTGTCATTTGGCACCGAACCTGTGGACCTGGCTGAATGTATTGGCGGCCCAGACGGCCATCATGACAACGAAAACAGCTCCGGAGAGATAGGCTGCCCGGCGTCCGCGCAGACCCGCGACGCGGCGAACGTAGAGAAGCAGAACGTAAATGCCCCAACTAATGAAAGAGGCGATGACTTTGGGATCGGTGAAGTACGCAGGACCAAAGCGGTCAACCGCGAGAACCGAGCCAATGACCAGACCAACTGTCATGCACGGGAAACCAAACTCCAGCGTGCCGTGCGCGATGCGTTCGAGCGTGTCGAGCGGCGGCAGCCAGTCGAGAGGTAACCAGAACTCGGACTGTCCGGGGAGTATTTTGGTCTTGAGGCGATGCTCCTGCAGAAGATAGAGAGCCGAAGCAACAATGCTGAAGACGAGTGCGGCATAGGCAGCCACAAGGGCGGCAATATGGGCTATCAGCCAGCTTGTCCGTACGCCTTCGGATGGAAAGGTATAGCCTCCTATTCCGAGCGAAGGGACAAGTACAACAAAAAAGGTGAGCGGCAGGGCAAAAATGCCAAGGGAAAGCGCGCCGTAAATCCACCAGACGAGGAAGAAAAGAGCGGCGAGGGCAAGGCCAAGCAGCGATTCGACTTCTCGCACGCCGACGGGTACCCAACGATGCGCCTGGACGAACATTTCAACGACAGAAACAAAGTGGAAAAAGAAGGCGAGACCGGCAAAATGAATGCACCACTGGCGCCACCGCTCCACGTGATAGAGCACGGCCGGGAACACAGCAATACTGGCAGCTGCGTAGAGGATAGCGGCCACTCGAAGCCAGAATAAGTGCATCACGCAATTAACCTTAAGGTGGTCACCCCTCAGTATACTGTGATGCCAATCACGTGCAGATACATCCTAAGCACAGGGTCGTAAAACGCTCCAAATCTCTATAAATCGCAGTTTTAGTGCTGGATACATTTCAACATCAAAGTTCTGGTTCAAGGACTGCCAGTCCAGCACGTGAGATTTGGACGTCATCCTCTGATTTGCCTCCACTGAAGGCAACAATAATGTACCCGGTTTTTCCTCGGCCAATAACTCCTCCCTGCCAGCCAAACTCACCGGTCATGGGAGGCTTGCCGGATGTGCCGCTGTCCTTCAGTGTTTCCGCCATCTCAGACGCTTTGGCATAGGCGATGCCGAGAAGATTGTTTCCCTTCTTGTCATCAGAGGGCGGGTCCGTCATGCGGCCGACCACGGCCATACGAGAGGTCCAGCCCTGGATGGTGTCGCCTGGGGCGTAATTCACCACAGCGACACCACCGACATTCAGTTCGGCGGCGCGCTGGCACATGGCCGCTATGGCTCGTTTGGCGAGTGCATCGAATTTCTGGGGGTTGGGCGGCTTGGGTTTGTGGGCAGCCAAGGCCACGGGGCCGAGAAAGACGAAGGCAAGACTTGCGGCAATCAGGATACGGAACTTCATACGGATGACCTCTTTGGATGGATAGATTGAATGCAGTTCCAAGGCTGCGGAGCATTCTAACGGCGCACGGCTGGAATTGCCGAGCGAATGTGCAAAGCAGGATGAGTGCTACGCGGTGCGCACGATAAGCTGATAGGCAGCGTGACGAAGAACGACGAACAAATCGTGGCGGCCGAGCCGGATGAGGCCCTGCCAAAAAGCAAGGCTGCAAAGCCCGCGGAATTGACTCCGTTTATGAAGCAGTGGACAGCAGCCAAGGGTGAGAATCCGGATGCTCTGCTCTTCTTCCGCATGGGTGACTTTTATGAGCTCTTCTACGACGATGCTGTTGTAGCCAGCCGCGAACTGCAGCTTACGCTGACGGCGCGCGACCGGGAACGGCAGGTACCGATGTGCGGCGTGCCGTACCACTCCGTCGATAACTATCTGATCCGGCTGCTGCGACGCGGATATCGCATTGCCATCTGCGATCAGATGGAGGACCCCAAGCTCACGAAGAAGATTGTGCGCCGCGAGGTGACACGGGTGCTCTCTCCAGGCACTGCACTGGATGCGGGGCTTGGGCAGGAGCAGAACAATTTTCTTGCCGCGCACTTTGAGGCTGGCACGAAATCTGCTCCGATTTGTGCGGTGGCGCTGCTGGATGTTTCGACGGGAGAATTCAGAACCGCGGAATACACCGGCCAGAATGCGCGCGCCAAAGCAGCGGAGGAAATTGCGCTGGCAGGCGCAAGTGAGCTTCTGTTGCCGGCAAGCGCGGAGGTTCCGGCCTCACTGGAGCGCGTGGCAGCGCGAACACGTGTGGAAGATTGGGTGTGGACGCACGATTTCGCAGTGCCTCTTGTACAGCGGCAATTGAAGGTCGGCACGCTGGAAGGTTATGGACTGATCGGACACGATGCGGCGGCAATTGCCGCGGGCGCCGTGCTGCATTACGTGCGCACGACGCAGAAGAACGAAGCGCTGCACGTCGATTCGCTGCGCTTCCAGGAACACTCCACTGCGCTGGAGCTCGATCAGGTGACAGTGCGCAATCTCGAACTTGTTGAGCCGCTCTTCTCCGGGCAAGACAACCGTGCAACTCTCTTTCATACGCTCGATGCCTGCCAGACGCCAATGGGCAAGCGGATGCTACGCGCAACGATTTTACGGCCGCTGGTAGATGCCGCAACGATTGAAGCACGGTATGAGGCGGTGGATGAGGCGCGCGGAGATTTGCTGAAACGCGAAGAAGTGCGGCGCGCCTTCGCGGGCATTCAGGATCTGGAACGTCTACTGGCAAAGATCAGCCTGGACTCGGCAGGACCGCGCGATGTGCGCGCACTGGGTGCGAGCCTTGGGAGACTACCCGGACTGAAGTCTGCATTAGGTGCAATGGCCGCCCCGTTGTGGCACACACTGCACGAGCGGCTGGATACCCTGGACGAGTTGACGGACAGCATTGCAACTACATTGATTGCCGAGCCGCCATTAACCCTGGCAGACGGTGGAGCAATTGCCGCGGGAGTGGATGCAGAACTGGATGAATTGCGCACAATTTCAACCAGCGGACGCCAGCAAATTGCCGCAATTGAAGAGCGCGAGAGACAGCGAACAGGTATTGGATCGCTGAAGGTACGATACAACTCTGTTTTCGGATACTACATCGAGATCACGAAGGCGAACCTGTCACTGGCGCCGGCCGATTACGAGCGCAAGCAAACACTGGTAAATGCGGAGCGATTCACAACACCTGAATTGAAGGAATACGAGCGCAAGATTCTGACTGCTCATGACCGCTCGATTGAAATTGAGAAACGCATTTTTGCGGAGCTAAGAAAAAGTGTGCTCGATGCCGCAGGAAGGGTGCGGCGCACATCTGCGGCAGTTGCCGAAGCGGACCTGCTGACGAACTTTGCTCATCTGGCAGCGGAACGGCGCTATATACGCCCTGTGCTCGCAGACGAGCCAGTGCTCGAGGCAGCGGCGGGACGGCATCCAGTAATTGAGCAGTGGCTGGAGCAGACACGCGAGGGACATTTCATTGCGAACGACATGTATCTCAACGCCGGCGAAGATGGGCCGAGCCTGCTACTGATTACCGGCCCCAACATGGGCGGCAAAAGTACCTATTTGCGGCAGGCAGCAATGCTGGTGCTGATGGCGCAGATGGGAAGCTTTGTCCCGGCAGATAGCCTGCGACTGGGGCTAGTAGATCGCATCTATACGCGTATTGGCGCGAGCGATAACGTGGCCCGCGGACGGTCGACATTCATGGTGGAAATGACCGAGACCGCGACAATTCTGAACACGGCTACCGACCGGTCGCTAATTCTTCTCGACGAGATGGGACGCGGCACGGCCACATTCGATGGGCTAAGCCTGGCTTGGGCGACTGTCGAATATCTGCATGCGGAAACAGGTGCGCGCACGCTGTTTGCCACGCACTACCACGAGCTAACCATGCTGGCGGAGAAGCTGAAGCGTGTACGCAACCTTCGCGTGGCTGTGAAAGAAGGTGTGAGCGGGATTGTATTTCTACATGCCATTGAACCTGGCGCGGCTAGCAAGAGTTATGGCATTGAAGTTGCAAAACTGGCGGGATTACCGCCGGCCGTAATTGAGCGCGCGCGGCATGTGCTGAAGCAGCATGAGAAGCAGGAGCGGCAGAGCGTGCAGGTGGAGACCGAACCGGAGCCAATGCAGTTGACGATTTTTACGCCCCTCTCGCAGCGCATTGTGGACCGGATTGCGGAGACCGATGTAAATGCGCTGACTCCGCTGCAAGCGCTGAATCTGCTGGAAGAACTGCAGCAAGAACTCAAGGAGAAACCCTAATGCAACTGCGCCATGCGGCTGGGAGTCTGATGGTGGTGGGCCTTGAAAGCATGTCGCTCTCAGGAATGGAGCGTACATGGTTGAGGCTTGTCCGGCCTAGTGGTGTGATTCTTTATCGCCGCAACATTCAAAACGCCGCACAGACTCGCGCATTACTCGACGACACAACCAGGCAGTGCGCCGATCATGCGTTCCGCTGCGTGGATGTAGAGGGCGGAACGGTCGACAGGCTGCGCGATGTATTAGGCCCTATGCCTTCCGCTCAGGCTGCAGCGCAGGCCGGTGTTGGGCGTGATCATGGACGACTGGTCGCGCAGGGAGTACGCGCCTTTGGCTTCAACACAACGTTGGCACCGGTACTCGATCTTGGGCTTGCCGCAAGCGCGGAAGTGATGGGCACCCGATGTGCAGGCGCAACGGTTGACGAGGTGACAACCTTCGCCCGTGGATTCTTGGCAGGACTTGCGCAGTATGGTGTGGTGGGCTGCGGGAAGCACTTCCCTGGCCTGGGTGGCGGCATGCTCGACTCACACAGGGCAACGCCAAGGATTGAACGCACATGGAATGAATTGCGGCACGAGGACATGGAACCGTACCGCGCACTCAAGGCGGAGCTGCCGATGGTGATGGTAAGTCATGCCGCGTTTCCGAAGACACGCAGCGGAGAGCTGCCGGCAAGCGTATCGAAATTCTGGATGGTGACAGTACTACGCAAGCAACTCGGTTATCGCGGTATTGTTTTCTCCGACGATCTGGAGATGGGTGGCATTCTGAAATTCATGCCGATGCAGGAAGCAGCTGTGGAATCGATCCGTGCAGGCATGGACACGATTGAGGTGTGTCATAGCGCAGAGCAAATCCTGTGCGCATACGAAGCGTTGGTATATGAAGGCGAGAAATCGACAGCATTCCGGAAATTGCTGATGGAACGTGCGCACACGGTAGCCCGCAAACGAAAGGTAATGTTTGAACGCGGCGTTGGCTCGAAGTTGAGCCCAAAGAGTTTTGAAGCTCTGCGCAAAAAGATTGCGCATTTCAGCGAACGCGTGTTGAAGGCAAGCCATGCAACGGCGAATGCAACGCCCGCTGGAGAACGCGCAGTGGTGGAGACGGCATGAGCACTAAATCCATGTTGGTGGCCGGCGTAATGAGCGGAACGTCGGCGGACGGAATTGATGTGGCTCTGGCGCTCATTGCCGGCAGCAAGGGACAGCCAAAGCTTACTTTCATTGCGCACGAGGCATTTCCTTACTCCACGGCGCTGCGTCGAGCAGTGCTCGCGGCGATGAATGCAGAGTCTATTTCCACAGCGGAACTGGCGCGTCTGAATTGGCGGCTTGGACTGGAGTATGCAGAAGCCGTGAAGGCGACTGCACTGCTCCATGGAGAAACAATCGATCTTGTGGGATGTCACGGGCAAACGCTCTACCACCAAGCACGCATAACTCCTTATGTAGAAAAGAGCTTTGCATGCACCTGGCAGGCTGGCGAAATGTCCATGCTGGCCGCGGCAGTTCAGGCACCTGTGGTTTCAAATTTCCGCCCCGCGGATATGGTGGCAGGCGGCGAAGGTGCTCCATTGGTTCCGCTGCTCGACTATACGTTGTTTTCCGATGCCAAGCGTGGACGCGTTCTGCAGAACATTGGAGGCATTGCCAATCTGACAGCGATTCCTGCCGGAGGCGAAGCAGATCGACTCATCGCGTTCGACACAGGCCCCGGCAACATGGTGATGGATGCGCTCGCCGAAATGCTGCTTGGCAAAAAGTACGACCGCAACGGTGAATCGGCGGCCAAGGGCACTGTACTTGAGCCGGTACTTCAACGCTCATTGCGGGATGGCTATTTTTCACGTAAGCCGCCAAAGAGTGCCGGACGAGAGCAGTACGGGCGCGAGTATGTCGATTCGTTTCTTGACGAGTGCCGTCGTGTTTCCAGAAAGCCGGAAGATGCGCTTGCAACCGCAACAGCCCTCACTGCAGCAAGCATCGAATCTGGATACAAGCGCTTCGTCCAATCCGCGATGCAGGGCAAAGATGTGGACTATATCGTTTCCGGTGGCGGAGCAAAGAATGCGACGCTCATGAAGATGCTGTACGAGCGCCTGCTGCCGCTAAAGTGTTCTTTGAAGACAAGCACTGACTTTGGATTGCCCGCAGAGGCGAAGGAGGCAGTGGCGTTCGCATTGCTCGCGTGGCAGACATGGCACAAGTTACCCGGCAATGTCCCGTCTGCGACGGGAGCCAGGAAACCGGTTGTACTGGGACAGGTGACCTATGCACCGTAGTCTGCTGGCAATTGCTGCGCTGCTGTTGCTAGCAGGATGCCACGGGACGAAGCGCGATCCGCGTACGCTTGTTGTGCTCATTGACAGCAGCCCCGCCAATCTAGACCCGCGTGTGGGAACGGATGGTCAGTCGGAGCACATCGATGAACTGATGTTTGACGGTCTTGTGGATCATGATGCGCACTTTAATTTTCAGCCCGCACTGGCCGCAAGCTGGGAACAGCCGGACCCGTTGACTTTGATTTTTCATTTGCGACCCAATGTGCATTTTCAGAATGGGCAAGCTCTGACCGCGCGCGATGTCGTATGGTCGGTCGAATCCATGCGCAACGGAACAGTAATCTCGCCCAAGAGTGCGACCTATGCTTCCGTAGAGAGTGTGGAAGCCCGAGATCCGCTGACGGTTGTGTTTCGGTTGAAACGGCCGGACAATTTCCTTCTCCGTAACCTGGCAACCGGCGCCATTGGCATTATTCCCTCCGGAAGCGGAAAGCAGTTCTGGCGGCATCCGGTTGGAACGGGACCGTTTGAGTTTGTGAGTCAGCAAACGGATCAGGAAGTTATTCTCAAGCGCAATCCAAACAGTTGGCGGCCCGAACCAAAGATAGAGCGCATACGTTTCGCCGTGGTACCGGATGCGATTACTGAGTCGTTGGAGCTTGAAAAAGGATCGGCAGATCTAGCCATCAATACATTGCCTATGGACGCACTACCCGTACTGGCAAAGCAGCCGAATCTCCTGGTGAAAGATGTACCTGGCACGCCAGTGCAGTATCTAGGTTTCAATCTGCGCGATCCTATTTTGAGCCATGTACTGGTTCGTCGAGCGATTGCGTGCGCAGTCAACAGGAATCTGATCATTGAGACTGTGCTGGGCGGCCATGCGCACACAGCCGAGAGTCTTTTGCCTGAGGGACACTGGGCATGGACAGGCGACGTGGACCACTACGATTACGATACTGCCCGCGCGCGTAAGCTGCTGGATGAGGCGGGCTATCCCACTGGACCGGATGGTGTGCGATTTCATTTGACGATGAAGACCAGCACAAATGAGGACACACGCCTACTGGCGGCAGTGCTTCAGCAACAATTGGGTCAGGTGGGCATTGCACTCGATCTGCGCAGCTTTGAATTTGCGACGTTTTACTCCGATGTGACGCGCGGCGCTTTTCAGCTTTACTCCATGCGCTGGATTGGCGGCAATGAGCAGCCAGACATTCTGGAGTATGTTTTTTCGACGTCGCGCTTTTCACCTAAAGGCGCTAATCGCAGCCACTATTCCAGCGCTGAAGTGGACAAGTTACTGGCAGATGCTGACATGAATTCCGATCATGCACAGCGCCGTGCCGACTATACCCGCGTGCAGCAGATTCTGCAAAGCGATTTACCAGCCGTGAACCTTTGGTATCTGGATACAGTGGTTGTATACAACCGCCGCGTGACACACGTAGAGCCCAATGCATCCGGCAGTTACACCTTTCTTGAGACGACTGAACTTGCCTATTAGTTTCACGTTCCGCAAGGTATATCTTCCGTCACCTATCCCCTGTTCGACTCCTATCTGAGCCTCAACTTTTTCCCCTGGATTATCGTCTATCGAATTGAAGGCAACTGCTCACACGCACCGATAACACGGTAAGCGGAGACCAAGAGAAATGAAGCATTTTGAACAACTGCGAGCTCGCACACTTTGGGCAACTGCGGCAATCATGACGCTGGCTGTACTGCACTTGGGGGCACAAACGCCCGCAAGGTTCATTGGCACAATTACAGCAACCGGCGACAACCAGCTGACCGTGAAGACCGATGCGGGCCAAATCTACAACGTGACCGCTGAAGCCAATATCGACATCAAGCGGATTGCTCCAGGAGAGCGCGACCTGAGCAAAGCTGAAGCAATTTCTTTCTCCGAGTTGGCTGTAGGGGATCGTGCACTGGTGAAGCTGGACCCGAATGCGCCCGCAGGCACCATACAGGCTGCACAAATTATCGCCATCAAGAAGGCCGATGTTGCCGAACGGCAGGAACAGGAACGTGAGGCCTGGCAGCGTCACGGCGTGGGCGGCTTGGTGAAGAGTGTGGATCCGGCCACAGGCGCAATTGTGGTGACGACAGGCGCCGGCCCGACACTCAAGACCGTAACCGTTCATACAAATGACAAGACTGTGCTGAAGCGTTATGCGGAAGGGTCCATTCGCTTTGCGGATGCCAAGCCAGCGCCGCTCAGCGCCATTCAACCAGGCGACCAGTTGCGAGCACGCGGACAAAAAAGCCCGGATGGTCTGGAGGTCACTGCCGCAGAAGTTGTCTCCGGCACTTTCAGAAATATTTCAGGTTTGGTGGGTTCCATTAACACAGAGGCAGGCACGTTCGTGGTGAAAGATCTGCTGACAAAGAAAGATGTCACGGTGCAAGTCCCCCACACGGCACAGATGCGAAGGTTGCCTGAAAACATGGCGAAGATGATCGGGACAGCCCTCAAGAACGAAGAAGTGGAGCACAGACAAGGCCCGCCGCAAGGAGGCACACCTTCAATGGAGCGCATGCGCGGGCAGGGACGGCCTAACGAATTACAGACGGTCCTGAACAGAGCTCCAGTCATTCAACTCGCCGATTTGAAGAAAGGCGATGCGGTGATGCTGGTTTCAACCCAGGGCACAAACGAGGTAACGGCAATTACTCTGCTGGCCGGCGTGGAGCCACTGTTGCAGGCGCCGGCGGAGAGTCAGAATCTGCTGTCGAACTGGAGCATGGGCTCCGGTGACACTGAGGCAGCGGCACAGTAACCTGAAATTCACTCAGAGAGAGTCCATCGCGAGATTCAAATGCTCGCTACAGAGGTATAACTTGCCTTTTTTCCCTTTTTCAAAGCGAGGACAGATGCACTTAAAACTTCATTGCCTGGTTCATGCAACCGTTGTCTTTCTTGTGGGTGTTGCAATGACGCTCGCAACACACGCGCAAACGAGCAACGACGCGAAGACCGGAATTCTGCATGGCCACATCGCAGACCAGACGGGTGCGATGATTCCACAGGCCGAGGTAACGGTCACTCCCGTTCACGGTAAAGCGGTTGCGCATGCGCAGGCAGACGCTTCCGGCGAGTTCGAAGTGAAGGACCTGACGCCCGGCGACTACATTGTGGATGTCACCTACAACGGATTTGCGCCATTCACATCAAAACCCATTTCCATAGCCGCCGGTCAGTCAAAGCGCGTGGATATTGCAATGGCGATCGAAGTGGCTTCGCAGAATGTAGTCGTCAGCGACGATACGCCGCAGGTGAGCGTTGACGCAGGCTCGAATGCAAGCTCGGTTGTCATCAAGGGCGATGCGTTGAATGCACTATCTGACGATCCAGATGAGTTGTCGAATGAACTGTCAGCACTCGCAGGCCCATCCGCGGGTCCGAACGGCGGACAGATCTATATTGACGGCTTCACTGGAGGTCAGCTTCCGCCCAAGTCGGCGATCCGTGAGATTCGAATCAACCAGAATCCGTTTTCGGCGGAGTTCGATCGTCTGGGATATGGCCGCATCGAAATTCTGACCAAGCCTGGCACCGACAAGCTGCATGGACGTGTGTTCATTATGGGCAACGACAGCGCACTGAACACAGGCAATCCTTTCTCGCAGAATATTCCGCCATATTACCGCGTCATGTACAACGGCTCAGTAACCGGATCGTTGAACAAGAAGACTTCATTCTCATTCAGCATCTTCGAGCGCAACAATCAGGACCAGAATGTGTATGTGTATACTCCGGCGGTCCTAAACAGCACGACCAATCAATACGAGCTGGGAACGCAGACCTCAGGAACCCTATCCAATCCGCACACGATGATTAATGTGACGCCGCGTATGGATGTTCAGCTCGGTACGAACAACACGCTGACTGTGCGTTATCAGTACTTCCACAATTCTGAAAAAGGCGATATCGGGAACCAGGATCTTCCTTCCCAGTCAGTCAATTCCCTTTCCGACGAGCACACACTGCAGCTGAGCGATTCGCAAATCATCAATGATCACATGGTGAACGAAACGCGGTTGGAGTATCGGCGCGGTATCAGCTCGCAGTCTCCTGTGAGCACTGATCCGACACTTGTTGTGAGCGGCGATTTCACAGGCGGCGGAGCAGCCAGCCAAACATTCAACTCCCACAGCGATCACCTTGAACTGCAGAACATCACAACCATGAGCCTGGGCACACATGCCGTCAAGTTCGGCGCGTGGCTGCGCGATAATCGCGATGCCACATCCACATTTGCCAACCAGAACGGCACAATTGTGCTGCTGGAGGACAACTATATCGCCGCGCTCAATACCCTCGCGGCGGGCGGCAATCTGAATTCAATCGGAACCTACAACGCTCAAAATTGTGCCCAGTACCAGACCAATTGCACAGGTCTTTCCAGTCTTTCGATTGCTGCCGGCAGAAATGACTATGCCGCAAACATTTTCGATGGAGCATTGTTTTTCCAGGATGACTGGAGAGTGAATCGTCGATTCACATTCTCCTATGGCCTGCGCTGGGAATCACAGAATCATATCCACGACCACAACGATTGGGCTCCGCGCGTCGCCCTAGCCTATGCGCTTGACGGCAACGCCAAGAAGCCTGCCAAGACGGTGCTGCGCGCCGGTTATGGCTTTTTCTATGACCGGATGGATGTGGGTAACCTGCTTTCAGCCCAGGAACAGGGACTGGATGCTGGTCGCGTAACTGTGACCAATACCGACCCAAGCTGCCTGAACGGCACCAGCTTTACGAATATCGACTTCTCTGGTTGTTTGCCGTCAAGCTATACACCGGATTCAACGACCACGACTGTAAGGATTTCGCCCAGCTACCATGCGCCGGTGACTGAACAGCTCGGAGCCAGCATTGAGAGACAGGTGAGCAAGACGGTGACGGCGACGGTGACCTACCTGCATTCGTTTGGATTGCACCAGCAAGTCACAGTGGATGCAAACCCTTACGAACCACTGTCGGGTACGACGTACTACAACAGTTCAACCGGCTCGCGTCTTAATCCTTCGCTTGGAATCATTCAGCAGTACACGTCAGCGGCAGTGTTCAAACAGAATCAGATGATTTTGAATGTGAACGCCCGCCTGTCACCTCGTGTGAGCCTCTTCGGGTTTTACAGTCTTTCGTACGCCAACTCCAATGGCGCGGGTGGAACCGCTTCGAATTCTTACAACCTCGATCAGGACTACGGTCCGGCAAGCTTCGTCTTCCGTCACATGTCATTCATGATGGGCAATATTCAGGCTCCTTGGGGCATACGCGTTAATCCGTTCCTTATCCTGCATTCAGGGCGGCCCTATAACATCACTACGGGCAGCGATCTGACTGGAGACAACTTCTTCAATAACCGGCCTGCGCTGGCGGATGCATCTCTGTGCTCAACCGGCAACACAGGAACGACACAGCAGTATTACTCAACCAAGTACGGTTGCCTGAATATCAACCCGCAACCGGGCGACACGTTGATTGCTGCTAACCAAGGCACGAGCCCCGCTTCAGTGGAGTTCAATCTGCGGCTAAGCCGTTCGTTTGGAATCGGACCGAAACTGGAGTCTGCGGCGGGTAGCAATGGACCTGGCGGCGGGCCGCCGCGCGGTGGTGGACATCGCGGTGGAGGCGGACCTGGAGGAGGTTTCGGCCCCGGCGGATTTGGCGGAGGAGGCGGCGGACCACGCGGAATGTTTGGCGGTGGAGCTGCAAGGAAGTACAGCCTCGACTTCAGCATTGAAGCCATGAACCTGGTGAACAAAATCAACCTTGGAACCCCTGTGGGAACTGTGAATTCGTCGACCTTTGGTCAGTCACTGTCGCTGGCAGGCGGCCCATTCTCCAGCGGGTCGGCTTCACGGCGCATCTTCATGAATGCTTCGTTCTCCTTCTAACTGGCTCGTTTTTGAACGCAATTGGGCTGGAGCAACTGCTCCAGCCCTTCTTTTCTGCACCTGAAGCAGTTACTTTCCTGCAGCACCGACCATCGCGCCTGGATGCGTACCGGATGCAAAGGCATCCGTCAACGAGATGACTTTGAGTTGCGCCTTCAGGTCGTCGAACGAGGCCTTGCCGGTGACAATGACTTCCCTACTTTCTCCGGGCAACAGATTGAAGTAATTGTCGGAGACCTGCATATCGAGCGAGCCAAAGGAGAGATACACGTCACGTGCGAGGACGGGTGACGTAACGCGCACGGTGAATTTTCCGTTCCCGCCACTGCTCTCAATCGTGAGGTGCGCTGGTCTGAGATGCACTTCACGTGTAGGCAACAGGTAGATTAGGTTGCGTGAGATTTCAGCGCCGCCACTGGTAAGATCGGCGACGATGAAGATGCCCGACATGTCTTTTGCACCGAATTGATCTAACTGACTTATTGGCCAATCAACGTACACTTTGCTAGCAAGAGGATCGACGGTGATATCACGTGTCTCCTTGTGAAGAACTTTGCCGTCGAAGTCCATGAGACGAACGCGCAGTGTTGCCGCTTGCGGTGCGGTCTTGTCGGAGACGATGTAGACACGCATTTCGCCGTCCTCTACATGCGGCGAGACGAGGATTGGCGCGTAAAAGCGTCGTGCATAATATTGCAGTGCTTTCCAGCGACCGTAGTAATCGATGGAGGACCAGGAGGCGACAGGCCAGCAGTCATTCAGCTGCCAGAAAATGGAACCCATCGTTTCAGGCCTCGAGCGGCGGAAGTGTTCCGCTCCAATTTTGATGCCTTCGGCCTGAAGCACCTGGCTGACGTAGAGGAAGCTAGCGAAGTCCTTTGGCTCTGGATAATCGCGCAACAAGTAGTCATGAATGATGGAGTTTCCTTCATTATTTTTCTGATGTGCAAGCATGACAGGCGTAAAAATACTGGTGCGGTCCTCTGGCTGCGTAAAAGCCTCAATGGTCTTCATCTCCGGAAACGATTGAAAGCCATATTCGGTGATGAAGCGTTCGTGATGTTTCTCGTATGTGGAGAATGGAACGCGTCCGTGCCACACGTCCCACACGTGCGCATCGCCACTCTGGTAGTGTTCATTTACGGCTTCATAGTCTGAGCTGGGTGAACTGGGCCAGTATGGCGTCTCTGGCGCCAAGCGCGCGACAACGCGATCAAGTATTCCGCTGAATTCGGTAAGGTAATCCTGCCACATCTGGAATTTCACGTCGGCTGGAAGTGAGCTGCGATTGCCCCAGTTAAGTGCCATCTCGGTTTCGTTATTGCCACACCAGACCACAATGCTGGGATGATTACGCAGACGGCGAACCTGGTCTTCGGCCTCTTTCTCCATAGTGAGCTTGAAGTCGTAGGTACCCGGCTGCCAGTCGTTACCGTACATGAAGTCTTGCCAGACCATCAGGCCGAGTTCGTCGCAGAGAGTGTAGAACTCGTCTGTCTCGTAGTAGCCGCCGCCCCAGTGGCGAATCATATTCATGTTGGCGTCGACGGCAGATTGCAGAATGCGCTTGTAGTCGGCAGTAGTGACGCGGTTGGGGAAGCTATCGAATGGAATCACATCCGCGCCTTTGGCAAAGATGGGGACGCCGTTAACGAGAAGCTGAAAGCTTCGGCCCCACTTATCGGGATGACGGTCAAGAACGATGGAGCGGAGGCCGGTTTTTGTGCTGGTCTCGGAGTAGAGTTTTGCCGCGTCGGAGAGCCGCGCGGTGAAGGTGTAGAGAGGATGATCGCCGTAGCCTACAGGCCACCAGAGCGCAGGATTTTGGATTTCAATGGGAACGTCGACAACATTCTTGCCGGTGTGAAGATCTGCGTGGGTGGTGGCGGTGGCCGGTTTTCCGTTGAGCGAGTAGTCCACTGTCACTGTAACCGGGCCGTTGGCGGATGCTTCTACTTCGATTTCCGCGTCGAGGTGCGCAACAGATTTGCTGATATCGCGCTGGTGGATGGCAAGGTCGGCGATGCGGAATTTGTTCCAGGCTTCAAGGCGGGCGGAACGCCAGATGCCGCTGGTGACAAAGGTCGGGCCCCAGTCCCATCCATATTCATATGCCGGTTTGCGGATGTAGGTCTTTTCGGCCGTTCCTGTGCGAGATTGCCAAGGATCTTTAGAAGCGATCTCCTGAGCAGATTTTACTGGTGACGGAAAAACAACACGCAGTTGATTTTCGCCGGCATGCAGAGTTCCCTTTACCGGCACGCGCCAGGTAATGAATGAGTCATTGGTTGATAGAACTTTTGTGCCGTTGAGATAGATGTCTGCCGGAGAGTCTACACCGTCAAAAACCAGATCGAGGTTGGTGTGGGCAAGTAAGGCAGGCGTCGCGCCAATGGTGGTGCGATACTCCCAACTCTCGTTTTGAATCCACTGCAAACGCGACTCGTTGTCTCGATAAAACGGATCGGGAATCTTCTTGTTCGCGAGCAGGTCGAGGTGCACATCTCCGGGCACTGCGGCCGGCATCCACCCGTCGTTGTCGGCCTGGCCTGTTTTGATTTGGCGGAACTGCCAGTCATGATCAAGTGTAATAACAGCACTCTGTGCAGAACCTGGAGCCGCATGGATTTGACGGGTGTAAAGGAAAAAAACGGATAGGATCAGCGCACTGCTTATAAAAAGAAATCGACTGCGAAACGAATCCATCGTGCCTCCGAAGGCGAGGCCAGAAGTTGACTATCAATGCGCATCGGCCTCTTCAACCGCACACAAGAGTATCACGCAGATTGTTCTATACACTGTGCGTTACATTATGCGAGGAGCCGCGTATACAACTGCTCCCAATCGTTCACGCGCGCATCCCAGCTAAAGATTCCGATAATGCGTTCGCGCGCAGCCTGACCGAGCACGGAAAGATTGGCAGCCGGCATATGCATCGTCTGCAGCATGGCTTCTGCCAATGCAGCGGCGTTGCCCGAGGGGACTATTGCGCCGCAATTGCCAAGCAGTTCATGCACACCGCCTACATCTGTTGCCACAACTGGTTTCTGCATGGCCATGGCCTCACCCACAACCAGAGGCATCCCCTCCCAGGCGGAACTGAGAACATAACCGTCGGCAGCATCGAGCAAGTCGGGGATATCGTTTCGTACTCCAAGGAAGACACAACGCTCTCGTACGAATGAAGGAACAGATGCCTGATCGAAAAGATCGTCCGGCGATGTTTCGCGCGGCAATTCGCCTGCAATCCAGAGCCAGGCAAATGGTGTATCGGAAAGAACTCTCTCGAATGCGTGCAGGAGATTTGGATAATCTTTTGCCGGCGCAATGCGCCCGATGGCTAACCAAATGAAATCCTCGGTATTTTGAATCTGCCCACGCATGAAGAGACGGCGCTCCAGACTCGGCGAGAATTCAGAAGGATCGATTGCATTGGTGAGAACAGTGCACTTGCGCGCCGGAACCGCATGGAGGTTTACAAAACGCTGCGCGGCAGCGGCGCTCACAGCCGTCGTATGGACAGAAAGCGGATCGGTGAATCGATACAGGGCCATGCGCAGCGATCCACCTTCATAGACATTATGAATTGTGGACAACACATGAGGTGCAGCTCCCCAAAGGCGAAGAATACGTGCCGCCATGTTCGCGGGATAGGTGTGACTATGTACTATCTGGGGTTGAAATGCGCGGAGAATGCGGCGCGCGGAAAGCAATGCCGTGAGGATTGACCCCGGAGCCTTGCACATATAGAGGTAATGCACGGGAAGGTCAGTGGACCATTGGTTCAGCTGCGGCTCGCGAAGGACAAGGAGGGTGACGGCATGGCCACGCGCAGCCATGCGCTCTGCCAGCGTCAATACTTGTTTCTCCGCTCCACCAATGCCGAGCGAAGTAAGCATGTAGGCGATCCTCAAAAGTGGCGTACTCCCTTTCTGGTCCAAATCGTAAGGAGCATAGCGCTGCAGCAAGGCGGTTGCAGTGGCGTACAGCACTACAGTTAAGATCAGTCAATTCAGTGCATACTAAGGGTGCGCGGCTTCACTGTGCGTGCAGACGGCTGGAAACGAGGAGGTCATGGACAATGAGTGAACAGGCAACGACGTTGAAAGGTTGCAAACACTTGCGTGCGGGCGAACCGTTCATCGGCAAGCAGGGACTGGAATATGCGGTAGGTATTTCAGCTGAATCTGCTGGCGCAGAAGGCATTCACCTGCAATTGGTGACCATTCCACCTGGCGGGCGGGCCAAAGCACATAAACACGCGACACATGAAACGGCAATTTATGCGCTACAGGGCACGTCACATGTATGGCATGGTGAAAGGCTGGAGCATCACTCCATCGTAAAACCAGGAGATTTCTTCTATATCCCCGCCGATGTGCCACATCTGCCGTATAACCCAAGCTCGACAGAAACAGTGACGGCTATTATTGCTCGGACAGACCCAAACGAGCAGGAGAGCGTGGTGCTGCTGCCGGAGTTGGATGTGGTGCACCCGAAATAGGTCAAATGAAGGAGCTGGGGGATTTATGCCGGCTGCCAGTGCGCTACGAACCCGGTTAAGGAGGCCAGGATGGGGATTGCCAGACGTAAGCTACTAAGCGCTCTTCCACTCGCATTTGGATCGACGATTTTGCTCCGAGGAAAGGAATCCACCGCAATGACAGAGCCCGCCGGGAAGACACTGCAATCAGATCCCTCCAAATCGAATATGACCGCAGGCACGGCACGCGAAGTGGTTGCCGGCATTGGAGGATTTTTCTTTCGCGCGCACGATCCAAAGGCCCTGAGCCAGTGGTACAAGGAGCATCTCGGCATACTGCCCATTCCCATGAGCACCGAAAAGAAGGTATGGGAGCAGGAGAGCGGGCCAACAGCATTCGCTCCCTTCCCTGAGTCAACGAAGTACTTCGGCAATCCAGAAAAGATGTGGATGATCAACTTCCGAGTACACAATCTGGATCTCCTGGTGACTCAGTTGCGCGCCGCATGTATCGAGGTCAAAGTGTCGGAGCCCGACCCCACCGGACATTTTGCACGACTCCATGATCCTGAGGGGAATCCGATTGAGCTATGGCAGCCCGCACATTCCGGCAAATAAGCCCGAGCGAAATCCTATATGACTTTCGATCAGCTCTTCGGTGCAAACCAGCGATTGAATAATGCATCGATGGCAAACTTGCCTGGCCCCAGAATGAGAATCAACAGCACGGCGAACCAAAACGTGAACGGATCGGCCGCATAAAATTTGCCGGGATCGGAGAGAATGCTGGAGAGCGCTTCGCGGTCGGCAGTCCAATAGGCCACGGTCATGTTGATGAACAGAATGGCCGCAGTCAGCCGGGTACCAAGGCCGAGAGCAAGAAAAATACCGCCCAGGAATTCAACAAGCGCTACGAAGGTCGCCGTGGCATGCGGAGCGGGCAGGCTGAGTGAAGCGAAAAACTCCGCTACGCGATCCAAATGCTGCAGCTTGCCCCATCCGGTCTGGGCAAATTGCCAACCCCAGTAAAGACGAATGATCAACAGAAGCGGGCTCTGCAGCCGGTCGAGAAGAGCGCACACGTGCGCATATGGTTTGGCAATAACCTGCATAGTAGTTAGTCCTTCAATTCAATCTTTGATAAGCGACTCGATGGGAGGCGCACAAACCCAGCCGAGCTCGGCCCAGTTGGCAAACCATTGCTGAACCTGTGCTACACGGCGCGCTGCCGGAATACGCGAACCGACAAAGCCTGTGGCAAGCGCATCGGCAAGACCGAAGCCCTGACGAATAGCTGAGAGCGTGGAAAATTCCTCGCGCGAGAGGCGCAGATAGTAGACCGACATGTCAACGCGGTGCGAGGCAAGCCAGGTAGGCCGACGGCGCAGGTGCGGCAGCTCGATAGGCGGTTCTTCTTCATCGTCATTCGTAACTCCAGCTTCGCCAGTCTGCTTCTTGTCCCTTTGGTGCAGACTGAGCACCAGGTCATCGGCCGGATAACTGAGTGGGATGAGCTGCAAATGCGGTTGCAAGGCAAGACGCGACCCGGCATCAAGCGTAGCTATCTGCTCGGCTGTAAGGGGCGTGTCTTCGGCGGAGTCAAAGGTCTCGACAAAAGCCCACTCGATACGCGCAACGTCAACAGCGAGTGCATGGCGACGGCCCGCATATTTCGGGTTGGCAGCAAGCCATTGCGCCAGATGCGAGCCGAGGTTGCGCAGCGTGAATGAACGGCTGGGATACGCAGTAAGGTAAGCGACTGAGAGCGCATGGAACTTTCTGCTACCCACGATGGCGCGAAGACCGGGAAAGTCTTCGGCAAGCGCGCCAAGCACGCGGTACCAATACTGACGGTTGTAAATCTCGAGCCGTTCAAAGGCGGTGAGGTTCGAGTTCGGCGCGATAAAGGACGCCGCGACCTCGCGCATGAGGCGTCCGTCGGCAGACTTCACGCGCATATTTTCGTCCACAGTTAACGGCTGCATGACGGCCGAGGCCATAGTGCGCTGGAGATCGGCGAGAGACATGGAAGGTACAGTCATCGCGCAGTCTCCGCGGGAATACTTTCGACTGACGGTTCTGAATGCTTCCGCAGAAACCTGTTTGCCTTCTTCGCTTCGTTATGCACTTCATCGAAGCTGGGTATGTGATCATCCCACTCGAGCAGCGTAGGTGTGTGTCCGCAGCGCTCAATCGCGCGGTTATAGAGCTTCCAGACCGGATCGATGACAGGATGATCATGCGTGTCGAGAATGTACTTCTCATAGCGCGAGTGACCGGCGATGTGAATTTGCGCGACGCGCTCCGCGGGAATGGCGTTGACATAGTCCATGGGGTTGAACTCATGGTTCACCGAGGATACATAGATGTTGTTCACGTCGAGCAGAATGCCGCAGTCCGCCTGCTCGACGACCTCGTTGAGGAACTCCCACTCGGTCATCTGCGAATCGGTAAACGCCGCATAGGAGCTGACGTTTTCGACGGCGACGGGAATCTCCAGAAAATCCTGCACTTTGCGCACACGCTCAGCTGTGCGCCGCACAGCCTCCCATGTGTATGGGAGGGGGAGCAGATCATGGGTGTAGGTACCGTCAACAGAGCCCCAGCAAAGATGGTCGCTGAGCCACGGGGTGCCAGTTCGGCGGACGAGTTGCTTCAAACGGCGCATATGCTCGGGGTCGGGCTCGGTCACTGAGCCGAAGTACATGGAGACGCCATGCTGCACCACGCGATACTGCTCGAGAATGCGATCGAGGTTGGCCAGCGCCCGGCCTCCGTCGATCATGAAATTCTCTGAGATGATTTCGAACCAGTCGACGACCGGCTTCCGTGAAAAGATGTGCTGATAGTGCGGAATACGCAGACCAATTCCGACGCCATGGTTCGAAAACGCATTGAAACGATTGGAAGACATAAAAACAGGGGTCAAGAATCAGTGGTCAACCAGCCACGGTGCACGATCTGCGCGTCTGGGATCACGGTGTTTGTATGAAACAGGAGATTGAGCGGCGCGGGCATTTCCAAGCCAGCGCGCCGCCGGTTCTGAGGGAAGAATTAGACGAGCTTGGGAGCCTTGCTGCCATCGGTGGCACAACCGCCCTTGCCTTTGCAGCTATTCTTGCCCTTGCAGCCATTGTCGCCGGATTTGCAGCCGCCCTGGCCCTTGCAATCGTTCTTGCCCTTGCAAGAATGCTTCGCGGGCTTATCAGAGGTGTACTTCAATCCGGCCTTCACGGCCTTGACGGTCGGTCCGTTGGTTGAATTGGCGGGTGTTGCAGCATGAGCGGCAACAGTTCCACCCATGAGACCAGCAAGAGCAGCGGTGAGCAAAGCAGCATTCAATTGGTTCTTCATACAGAATTGACCTCGCATTGGGTTGGGGCGGAGGGTTCCGCTAGGTAGTGGGGAATACGGGACGGGGATGAGCCGGCTGTCCCGCAGGTTTTATGGTTCGCACCCTATGAGTGCCGGCATGTGCGAAAGGTTACAGGGAAAATGGACAAAGTGACCATGAATTTTTCCAATATATGTTTCCTGTGTGACGAACGGAGCGTCGAAGGATACGGATTGCAGGTTAGGGACGATTTCCGACTGAACTTGTAGGCTGGAGTTCTGGATAGCAAAGGGGGTTAGAGTTGAAGCAAAAACAATGGAGTTGGGTGGGTGGAGCCAGCCTTTTGGTTGCTTTACTGCAAAGCCTGTGCACGGCAGTGCTTACTATTAGCGGAATCCGTGTGGCCATTGGGCTCTCTGCCTTGGCCGCGGCCAGTGGAGTTTATGCTCCGGCCACAGGATGGCACCAGGATGCCATCCGGATACCGATGCTGATTCTAGCCACTCTGGGTGCCGTGGTGAACCTGGCTGTGCTGGGCTGGATCTGGTATTTGCGTTCGCGACCAGCTGCGCAATGGCGCCGGAAAGAACTGACATCGAAGCAGAAGCGCTCGGAGCGGCTGCAGGTGGTATTGGCAGTTATCACGCTCTTATTGGTGGGTTTAGAGACTTGGACTCATACAATTGTGCACCGAACCGGGCCGCCGCCCGCACGGCAGCAAGTAACACTTTTATTCCTCAATCGTTCTGGAACATGGCACGGAAGTATTATTCACGAAGTTACTCAAGTTCCCTTATAAGTACTATAGAGTCACTGGTGAAGTTTGCATCTATGTCATTTCGTGAATGGGATTTGCGTGTTTCGCTCGAGAGGAACGAACTGGTTCCCTACTTTCAGCCGCTGGTTGAATTGCGGTCGGGACGAGTGTTTGGTTTTGAAGCACTTGCACGCATTGAAAAAGATGGAAACGATCCCATTCTGCCGAGAGAATTCATCACGGTTGCAGAAAGGGCCGGACTTATCAATGAAGTAACTCGACAGGTATCCATCAAGGCAATGCAGGCGCTTGCCGGTGTGTCCGTTCCATATACACTTTCCATCAATATTTCACCTCAACAACTGCAAAACTCAGATCTACCGGGAACGATCGAAATGATGACCCGGCAGACTGGATTTGCGCCGGAGCGGCTGCATATCGAGATCACCGAGGGTGCGCTTATCGATAACATGAACCACGCCCGCAAAGCATTTGCCGACCTGAGAAGACTAGGATGCAAACTGGCGATGGATGATTTCGGTACAGGGTATTCCAGTCTGCACCACCTGCAAGGCCTTCCCTTCAATACGCTGAAAGTCGACCGAAGCTTTGTCTCGTCGATGACACGCGAGCGGGAGAGCCGCAAGATTGTGGCTGCAGTTCTGGGACTCGGGCACAGTCTGGGCCTGGAGACGCTGGCCGAAGGCGTGGAAACGGATGAGCAGGCCGAGATGCTGGTGCAAATGGGCTGCGATCAGGGACAAGGCTGGCTCTTCGGTCGGCCAGTGCCAGCCCACAGGCTGGCTGAGTTGCAGGCAGTGCAACATGGCACAGGCTGGTGTGCGAAATCGAAGGATTCAGAAGCGTTGGCCGGACTGGACGGTATGCCGAATGAGAGACTGGCACAGTTGAGAGCGATCTATGACGGTTCACCCATTGGCCTGTGCTATCTGGACCGGAAACTGCGCTATGTGAGCATTAACCGGTGCATGGCAGAACTGGACGGACTTCCAATTTCGGCTCACCTGGGCCGCACCCCCCAGGACGTGGCGCCAGACTATTTCTCGCGCATGGAGCCGTACTTGTTGCGGGCTCTAAACGGCGAAGCAATTTCACGGGTTGAGGTCAGACGGCACGCCGAAAATGGATTGGGAAAGTCGCTAACGATGCTGGTCTCTTTCCAGCCCGCATTCGACGAAGCAGGTGAAACGGTAGGTGTCTCCATGACGGCTCTGGATGTTTCGTCTTGGAATCCCTCAGTTCCCCACCCTGAAACGTGCGGATCGTGTAGCTGCATGGCGAATCTTGGCATAGATGCGCCACAGTCACAAATCACCACACTGCTTGGCAAAATTCTGCAACCAAAGGCTGAATCCTATGTTCAGTCTCTGTCTGGAAAAGCTGAAAAGAAACCACGAAATGAACGGAAAGAACGCGCTGTTCTGTCGCGCTGATCACTTCTGGAATCATCCGCAATATCAATCGCTTCGATATCAAGTCCATCCCCAGCATGTAAAAATTCACCTTCTCTGCACATTTCCATGAGAGCGTTCCGTTGCCTTCCTGCTTGAGCGCTCTGCCTGTCAGGACGCATTCTGTCTACGGTGAGGTAACCGATGAAACCAGATCTGGACATGACCTTGGCCCTGCTGGAACGTGGGCCGGCAGCTTTCGACGCTCTGCTGCACACGCTGCCCGAACCGTTGACCACTTGCACGGAAGGTGAGGACTCGTGGAGCCCGCGGTATGTGGTGGCTCACTTGCTCTATTGCGAACGGGTAGATTGGATGCGCCGTGTGCGGTCCATTCTGGAGCACGGGGAACTGAAGACCTTTGAGCCGCTGGATCGGGAAGGCGGTCGAGAACAGTTAAAAGCTATGAAAGTTGCCGAGCTTCTGAACGAGTTTGCCGCCGTGCGCCAAGGCAATTTAAAAGAGTTGCGAGCACTCCATCTGCAGCCCACCGACCTTGAACGGACAGGAAAGCATCCGGCATTTGGAATCGTCACGCTCGGCCAACTGCTTGCCACATGGGCCACACACGACTTGACGCATCTGCATCAGGTGAGCCGCGTGCTGGCAAGGCAATACGACAAGGAAGTTGGCCCGTGGAAGCGCTATTTGGGGGTGCTGCACTGCGAGGGACACAGCGAGCGAGACTAGTTGCAAACTCTACGTTGCAGGTTACAAATCCCAAAGCTCAGCACAAAGTACCTAGCTGGTTGAATGGTCAGGATTAGGCGGCTCTGTATTCATCTCCTCATCCAACCGCTTATGCAACCGTTCGCTCATACCGGCAGGCAGTTCGAAGACACGTTCATCGGCGATGAGAACGACCACGTTACGCGTGGAGTCGAGAACCGCAGAGCAAATCTCGCAGGTCTCGAGATGGCGGTCGATTTCAGCGCGCAGAGAGGGGTCCACCTCGCCGTCAATGTAAGCGGAGATGTGTTCCCAAACGTGTTTGCAGTCGATCCTCATGTGCGCCTCCCGAACCAGACACGGCGTTGGGGGGCAAACCCTTTCAGTTTGGGCGCCAGGCTTTTCTGCAGCAGCGCACGCGCCCGATGAAGCCGGACCTTAACGGCTCCCTCGGTGATGTCGAGTGCGGCGGCGGTCTGGCGGATATCCATCTCTTCGATGTCTCTGAGCAGCACAACGTTACGGTAAATCTCCGGCAGTTCTGCGATGGCTTCCCGCAGTAGCACGGCCAACTCCTCCCGCACAACTGTTTCGACGGGAATTTCACGCCAACTGGTCAGGATAGCCGGGGTAAAATCGCCGGCCGGTTCGTCTGAGCCGGTATACGAGCCTGGGTCAAGCGAGTCTTCTCTGCGGCTGTCGAGCTTACGCAGGCGGCCAAGAGCCTCATTCCGTGCAATCGATACCACCCAGGTGCGGAACTGAGCGTCACCACGAAACAGATGCAGGTTCCGGTACGCCTTGATGAAGGTATCCTGTGCGGCGTCTTCGGCCTCTGTCTCATTCTTCAGAATGCCCATCAGCATGAAGTAGACGGGGCGCTCGCAGGGCCGGATGAGCTCATGAAAGAGCTGCTTTTCACCAGCAAGAATGCGGCGAATAATTTCGAGCTCGTTCTCTGCGCCAAGGTTCGTCATAGGCCAGTCGACCAGCAAGCCCCTTCTTAACTGTGTCGACTCTCCTCAAACTATCATGGCGGCGAAACTGCCCACGAATGGCCATTCGATACACCTCCATAACTTCATGGAGCCTCGAAGAGGAATCCAGGTCCATGATCAGATTTGCCTGAAGGTCAGCGCAAAAGAAAAGAACCCGGCAGCCCATCATTGGGCTGCCGGGCCTATGCAGTTTCGCCTCACCGAAGACTACACACTCTGCAGTTCCGGCTTTGCTTCACGAACCCGGAACAACTTGTCGAGTTTGGCGAGCTTCTCAGTGATGCCGGTGTATTCCAGTTCGAACATAGGCAGCATTGCTGCTCCGATAAAGCCCTGACGACGAATCTCCATTGTCTTGTCGGCGACATGGTCACGGACTCGATCCCAGAAAGGATGCTCGAAGTTGTCCACAGGTTCCGTCAGGCGGCCGTCACGCATGCTGAAGCCGGCACAGCTCACAACGGGCGGCCCATCGAAATAGCTGATTCCGGTGTTGGTGGTTACGGGCATCAGAGGGACCTGATGCGATCCGCGCATGCCGCCGCCTACGAAGTGGCCAATTCCGTAAGGCGCCAGAATCTCTCCCGTTGCTGGAAAGTTCATCTGCACACGAACAAGCATGACAGGATCATCCTTACCCGTGTATTTGCCTGCAATATTGTGGAGCCGCGATGTCGCCAATGCGACCGCCTGTTCGCCGGTTGCGCGTGACCAGATTGATTCGACAACGAAGCGCTCAGGATCACGCAGCAAAGCCGCAATGTCATAGAGATCCTCAGGCGCCGTCAATTCGATCACGCGATCTGCGGTCGTACAGCTTACGTCCATGATGACGAAGCGGTACCCGAGGGACATCTTGGGCGAGAGGATCAACCCCGGTGTGTTCATGGGGTCGGCAAAGGCCAGATACAGGGGCAGGTTGAATGCACCCGGGTCTGTTTTGTCGGCCGCGAAGAAGAGGAACGGCTCGCTGGTGCGTTCTTCAAATTCCATTTCCGCCACTGCAGGCCCCATGCCCCGAACATTACCGGAGAAGGAATCCTTCAGTAAGTCCTGACCGGCGCCATAGAGCCCTTCATGGCGCGCTGCTTCAGTGCCAGCGAGAAAAGCATTCCACGCAAGTTGGTGGATTTGGACATCATTTATCCCGCGTCTATGCGTCATAAGGATGGCGATGTCGTCACCCGTGTGGCTGATGTAGTAGTCGAGTATCAGCCCCGGAGCGTGCTTCCCGATGTACGTTTTAACGGTTTCCAGCAGGTGCAGGGAGGGAGCGACGTGTCCGCCGACTGAGCCGATATCTGCCTTAATTACGGTTAAGGTAACTTTCATGGCTCACCTCTGCGAAACTATCCCGCCGCTCTTTGTTCTCTTGCGGTGATATCCGTCACTGCGCGCCTGGGAGGAAGGACCTTCGTTTGGATCGCATCAAAAACGAATTGAGATGCAGTCCAGCTCCTCGAGTTTCAAACTGTGTCATTTGTTTGCACGGCTATTCTCTGCGCACTTCTCCTCTGCAGGAGGGAGTGCCAGGGAAAGAGGCACAGCATACCGCCTTTCAGAGGAGCTATCTTTTCCATCCTTAATGCCACTCGATTCAACAAAAAGATAGTTCGAATCCTTCTATCTAATTTTTCAAATGGGCGGTACAATCGCGTCGAGGGACCCAATGGACGATATTCAACTCACATGCAGCGATTGCGGGCAGGAATTTACCTTCACCGCTGCCGATCAGGCATTTTTTCAAGAACGTGGTTATTCGACACCAAAGCGCTGCAAATCCTGCCGCATGGCCAAAAAGAGCATGCAGGGTGGCGGTGGCGGCGGATATCGTTCGGCTCCGACACAAGGGACCCCGGTCATCTGCTCAGGCTGCGGACAGCCTACAACTGTGCCCTTTGAACCGCGTGGTGACCGGCCGGTGTACTGCCGGGACTGCTACTCCGCGCGCAAAGGTAGCGGCGGTGGCGGGCGCGGACGCTACTGATACAGCGCTCTTGAATTCAATTCCGGACCGCACTTTGTGCAGCTCTTCCTTCACATAACAGGCGGAAAGTTAGCTATAACTCTCCGCCAATGGAAGACTACAGGATATCCCTGCCATAAAGACACCTGAAAGCATGGGTCCTACTGGGACTTTGAGTTAGAAAGCACTGCGAAGATGAAACTAACTCATCCCTACTTACGTGGATGGCCCGTTTTGGAAGAGCCATGTGAGATTTTCATTCTTCCAGTCCAGGATAAACGCGATTGTGAAGGCTGAAGACCAGCCAAACCCTTTTGCTCCCGCTCCCTCGCCGCTCTTTGAGTCGTAGTACTCGCGAATCGAAGGGTTCCGAGTGACCCAGCCAAGCAGTTTGCCCCGCATTACTTCGGCCAAGCTCGACTGACCGTACTCCTGCAGGCCCTTAAGAGCAAAAAAGGACGTGTTTAACCAGGCCGAGCCGCGCCAATACCCCTGGCTCTCGTATCCAGGCGTGTTGTAGGCTGCGGTTGGCATTCCAGGGTAAAAATAGAGGGGAGAATCTGCCAGTTTGGCTACCCTTTCGGCGCGCTCTTTGCTTGCAATGTGGGCAAAAAGCGGCATAAAGCCCGCAGGCGACAAGGCTGGACCAGTCTTGCCTGTTATGCGGTCACGATCAACGTAAAATCCCAGTTTCTCATCCCACAGCTTCTCGTTGATACGCGCCGCCAATGCATGTGCTTCGCTCAGCCAGTGTTTCTGGTCGTCCTGTATATGGAGCCGTCCTGCCAGATACGCCATAGCGTCGTAATGCATTACCATGAAGCAGTTCAAATCGATGGCCCATAGACGATGATTGTCTGTCTGCGACTTCCTGTATCCGTCATCCCATCGAATGGAGTTGTCCCATCCGGACTCCTCGCCTGTATCGGCATCGGAATAATAGAAAAGTCCGTCTTTCTTGCCCCCATGCTTGTTTTCCCAGTAGTCCCCAAGCTTTACCAGCCTGGGATACATCTCTCGAATAAACCTGTCATCAGGCGCACGATGATCGATGACAGCGACGGCCCAGGCCATCACGGGAGGCTTGGTAATGGTTGTGACGATTCTTCCATCCTGAAAAAGGACGTCAGGCAGCCGCCCGTCAGACTGCTGCTTGCTGAAGAGAATTTCGACTTGCTGCTCCGCCAGTTCCCTGTCCCAATGAGAGACAGCAAGTGCGTGGAATGCGGCGTCCCAATTCCAGATGCCCTTGTATGAACCAAGCGAAGGCACAATGCCCTGGTAAGGCTTCCAGGTATTGCTTTTGACCTCATTGCCGAGGAGCGTTTGCTGGGCACGAATCAATAACTTCAATTCCGCCGGCGAAACATTTCTGGCCTGCTTACGCAACCATACCGTCGCTGGTTCAGTTTCCGCTTTTCCGCCGCCCTCCGGCTTAACGGGAGAAGCCAAAGTCAGGCATCCCAAACCAAACGTGAAAAAACAAACCAGGGCTTCTCTGGCAAGCGCACGAATTATGTACATTTTCCCCCGATGTTTTAGCCGCATAGTGATTAACCGGTCTACGCCGTAGTTGCGTGGCGGAGCCGATGCTTTTCCGGACAATAGGATAGACGGCACAATTGGCTCGCAAGGGGGGAAGAGCTGGTCCATGCAGACCCGATCGCCCTCCTGGCTCTGACGATTATGTAGGCCGCAACATGCGCAATTTTAATGCCCGCCCGCAGTGAATTTCGTCCACGGACCGGCGATCATGTCCTTGAGAACCGGCTTCAGATAGTCATACGCCGGGTGTTCCTTGAGGAAAGGCGCGGCGTGGAAGTCCTCCCCGCACGGATGGCCGGCCCGTGCAATGACCGACATATGCTCGGCCATGTCGGAATCCGCTAACTGACCTGTAACCGCTCCTCCGGGATAGTAGGTTCCCCAATCCCATTCTGGAATTCCCTCTTTCACCGTGTCTACATGGCCACACAAGGAACGCTGATCAGCTGCTTCCTTGCCCGTGTAGCTATCGAAGTGTGCGGAAAGGAAGGCCTCGGCAAGTTCGGGATCGATTTTGCCTTTATTGTCTTTCATCATCTTTTCGCCAGAGATGCGGCGCGCATTTTCAGTAGTGGAAAGGTCGTTGTAATCGAATCCCGGCGTTTCTTCCTTGATGAGCTTTGGATCGCGCGCAAAGTTCGAACTGACAAAATAGCCGTCTTTCGTGCGCCACATCGGCGTGTTTTTCAACCCCAGCTCCAGGTATGCGATTTCTCCGGTCTTGCGGTCGCCAATAAGCCAGTCATTGGCATAGCCGCCATTGTTGCCCTTGCGCATGATAGCCGCGTACTCATCAATGGAGTTCGCATACTGCATGGCCTTGCGTGAACGCACGAATTCCGGAATGCCATCCGAGTCCCAACCGACAAAATCGGTGATTGTGGTTTCCGTGATCATCAGACCGGCGCTGTTAATGCCAAAGTCATCGTCGCTTGTGATGACGCCTGGCTCGCCGTCCATAAGGATGTGATATCCATGCGCAGGCACGATATCGAAGATCATGGTCCAGCGCTCGCCTTCGGCATAGCCGGACCAGTTGCTGTGCGCTATTACGATCTTGTGGTCCCTGGTGTAACTTCCGGTGGCGACAAATGCCGAGCAGCGCCCTTCCGGCCGGTTATCGGGCGCATTCATGGCATGCGTGTTCTTATCCAGCCAAGGGACATAATACTGAGAAAGCTCAATCTCACCATTGAGCGCAACAATGTCCCAAAGATCGAGCTTGTAGCCTTTCGACTGCACGCCCCTGGCAATGCCTTCCATCTCCTCGCGGTATTCCTTTTCGACATGCGGCCAGAGGATCTTCTTGCCGGCTTCGCGATAGAACTGCCAGTCACGCTTGGTTCTATGCAGATTTTCTATTTTGTAGACGTTCACGAGGTCGGCGATCTTGTCCGCCAGCAAGCTGCCGTGTTGAAACCCAATCTGAGACGGAGTCCCCTCAAGGTGCACATAGGTCAAACCGCCACGCTCGTACATATAACCTGGCTTGACCGAGGGAGAAGGCGCTGCAAGAAGAATGTGCGCTGTTAGAAGGACGGCGGCAAATACACGAAGGGCAACTACGCGGTAAGGCGGAAAGGTCACAGGGAAATCCTCCGGAATGCCATGAAGATAGCATGCCGGAGACGGATTGGAACGGTTGCGCGCCTTAGCGTTTCTTGGCGAAGCTTTTTTTCGCGGCTGGCTTGGCAGCCTTTGCCGGCTTGATGGCAGTTTTTTTCTTTGCAGGTGCCGGCTTGTGAGCAGCTTTGGCAGCGGGTTTGGCTGCGATCTTCTTAGCGGCAGGCTTGGCAGCCTTCACGGCCTTGGGTGCAGGCTTCGCTGGCTTCCGCGCCGGCTTTGCCGGTTTGGACGCGGGCTTTACCACCTTCGCCGGGACCTTTACAGCTGCCTTTACAGGCTTCTCCTTGGCAGGCGCAGATTTAGCGGCTGCCTTGGCTAGCACAGGTTTTTTGGCGGAAGCTTCTGCTTTCGCATGCTTCTCAGGAGCCTTTGCCGCCTTGGACATGGGCTGCTTAGCGGGTTTTTCCGGCTCCGCTAACTTGGCTGGAGTTTTCTTGCCCTTCTTCGGCGCTGGAGGCTCGTCCTCATCCCCTTCGTCGTCGCCTTTGTCGGAGTCGTCGCCACCAAAGTCCTCATCCTCGTCACCAAGATCGATATCGACATCTTCGTCATCGGTTCCAAGATCGTCGAGATCCTCCTCGTCGTCGGAGTCGCCAGAGGAATCCTCGTCCTCTTCGTCCTCAAAGCTGCGCTCCTTGACCTTGGCAGCGGCGCGGCGTGCGCGTGAACGCTTGTAAGTGGGCTGCGGCGGAGGAGCCGGCGGTGCGTGCGGCTCAAGGAAGGCCTTAATCTCTTCAGGCGTAGTCAGGCGTCCATCAATCATCTCCAGGAAGATGGCGTGGACAAGGTCGTTGTAGCCCGGCAATTCCGGTGTGATGCGCATTTCGAGCATCTGCACATACGGAATGCGCTGACGGACCTCTGGCCAAATCTTCAAAAACTGCTCGTAGCGCTCCTTCACGGCCACCGAATTGGTGGTAAAGCCAAGCCAGAGAACTGCCTCGGGATCGTGCGTGGTGAAAAGTTTGTAGAGCGTCGAAGGCGTCTGATTTTCCTTAGCCAGGAGAATCTTCGAGAACGCAGCGGCAGCAGCATCCAGGCCATTCCACTCTTCCACAAAGCCATGGCGCAGCATGTGGCGCTTGAGCTGGCCCACGTCCTTGGACTGGAGTTTGGCGGTAAGAAGGTGCATCTGTGCCGCCGACATATCAGGATGTACACCCTGCATGATGAGCTGCACGGCCAGATCGTGCAGTTCATTGAGCTTCTTCTCATCAGCCTTGGCAGAGGTCCATGCCGGGAACAATACCTTCATCCAGCCGGCATCTTCCAGAGCACGCAAGACTTTGAGACCGTCGTCTTCATGACCAATCTGTTCAAGCTCGCGGTTGCGCTCTGTTGCGGAGAGAGCACTGATGATGTCCTCTTCGACAGCGTTCTCATAGCGCTGGCGGGTGCGGTCGTCCATCTCCCAGCCCAGGCGAGCAGCCAGACGAGTCACGCGGATGAGATTAGCCGGCTCTTCCAGAAAACCGTAGTTTGAAACAAGACGCAATGTGCGCGCCTCAATGTCTGCCACGCCATTTAAGGGGTCCATGAGCAGGCCATAGGAACCCTCATTGAGAGAGACAGCCATGGCGTTCACGGTAAAGTCGCGGCGGCGTAGATCTTCCTGAATTGAAGCCGCATGAAAGACGGGTTTGCCCGGCTTCGGGTATTCGGCCCGGTGGGTGCTCAGCAGATCAACGCGGACCGTGCCCGGAAAGCAAAGATAGAGCGCGTGAAAATCGGCATCCTCGCCCCAAACATGTGCGCCATGTTTTTCCAGTGCTTTCTTGAGCTTGAGCGCATTTCCATGAACTGCAACTTCAAGTTCACGGACGGAATGGCCGCTGGTCAGGTCGCGGACTGTGCCGCCGGTGAGAAAAACAATGGATCCAGCCTCGCGAACAACTTCGCGGATGTGGCGCAGCGCATTCTGCTGGTCAAGAGAGAGCCGGTTTTCAAGTAAGTAGACGTAATCTGGCATTGCGTTCCTACGTTTGCCGAACTCTGGCCGAGGCAAGTGCCTGATGCGATTGCTGTTACGGAACGCACGGCAGAGGTTGCAAACCAGTACCTTAACACAATTGCAGCATCTTCGCCAGTAGTGGCTGCACCAGAACTGTTGCTTTCAGCTACGTTCAAATGCCTAATCCATGCGACAATGACCAACGATGGGAAGTCAGCGTAAACCAGTGATTGTGCGCAAGTTCTCGCGGGACTGGTGTGCCGGCTACGCTGACCAGAACCCCGGATTGAACCCAGAAGCCATGGAAATGCTGGATATCGGTGGCAAAGTACTCTCGGTGAGCTGGGAACAGGTGAAGTGGGTTTGCTACGTGCGCGATTTGAATGGAGGCGACCCTCAAAACCCCGAACGACTGCTGCATAAGCGGTTTACGGTGCGGCCCAGGACATCAGGACTTTGGATACGGATGATCCTGACAGACGGCGAGGAACTGGAGGGGCTGGCGGCAAACGACAAGTCTCTGGTGAATGGGGCTGGTCTGTTGCTTACGCCGCCAGATACGCGCTCAAACACGCAGCGAATTTACGTACCCAGGCAAGCAATCCAGAGCCTTGAAGTAGTCAGCCTGATTGGGGCCGCAGCGCGAAAGCGTACAGCGACTGAGCCGCAGCCGGAACTATTTGGCAGCGAAGAGGCCGAAGGGTAGACAATCGGGCAACCCGTTTACAATCGACGTGATGAAGCTGGGCGAATTGGCAACGCGTCTGGGAGCGGAGCTGCGTGGCAACGCGGAACTGGAAGTCACGGGCGTAAAAGGGATTGAAGAGGCAAGAGCCACTGAGATCACTTTTGTCGCCAATCCACGCTATGCGGGCCTGGCGCGCACCACAAAAGCCGCCGCGGTTCTGGTGGATCCAGAGTTCCCTGAAATTGAAACTGCAACGTTGCGGATCAAAAATCCGTACCATGCATTCTCGCGTGCGCTGGGCATGTTTTATCAGCCGCCTCAGTACACGCCGGGCGTGCATCCCACGGCAGTGATTGACCCGACCGCCAGGATTGGTGAAGGTGCCCATATTGGCGCCTATGTAGTGGTTGGACCGGGCGTAAAGCTCGGCCCGAATGCGACGCTCTTACCGCATGTTGTGCTCTACTCAGGCGTCAAGGCCGGAAGCCACTTGTTCGCGCATGCGCACGCAGTGATACGCGAGGGTTGCATTCTCGGAGACCATGTGACGCTGGAAAACGGCGCTATCGTTGGTGCGGATGGATTCGGATTCTCCAAGAACGAAAAAGGAGAGTGGGAAAAGATCCCTCAGTCAGGCCCGGTGCAGCTGGGAGATCGCGTGGATGTGCAGGCCAATGCGTGCATTGATCGCGCCACGGTTGGCGTAACGGAAATTGGCGACGGCACAAAGGTGGACAATCTTGTTCAGGTAGGCCATGGTTCGCGCGTGGGTAAGAACACCATGCTCTGCGCGCAGGTTGGGCTGGCCGGATCGTCGGTCGTCGGCAGCAATGCAATTCTCGCAGGGCAGGCCGGCGTGGCAGGTCACTGTGAGCTGGGAGACGGTGTGATCCTGACCGCGCAATCGGGTGTGTCGCACAATGTCCCCGCAGGCAAGATGATGTCCGGCTCTCCTGCCTTCGACAACCGGCTCTGGCTGCGCGCGGTAACAGTCTTCCAAAAGCTGCCAGAACTATGGAAGCGCATGGACCGCATGGAGAAGAAGCTGGCCGCAGTTGAAAACAGTGCCGCCTCACTCGACAAAGGAGAGTAGATGAAGCTGCGGTTGTGGTTCCATGCCCTTGCGTTGGTTATCGTTTCACTTCTTGTGCTTACTGGCTGCAAATCGGCGCATATCAATGTCACGGTCCTCAACCACACAGGCGAAACCATCAAGCTGGTTGAGGTGGATTATCCCAGTGCAAGCTTTGGCATTGACTCCCTCAATAACGGAGGAAGCTATCAGTATCTGATTCAGGTGCGCCTTAGCGGCAAGATGAAAGTGCAATATACCGATGCAAGCACACTGAAGATCGTGAAGATAGAAGGCCCTGAGTTGAAAGAAGGCCAGCAAGGAAGAATGACCGTCGTGCTGCAGCCCGACGGCAAAGCGGACTTTCAGCCGGAACTCAAAGAACTCAAATAGCCATTGTCCAACTTTGGGCAGTGCTCAAAGTTAACCTACCAAGGCCCCATGCGGCAGTGCATTACCCTGCCAAAGCCTCTGCCGTATCGATGAAAGTCGTCTTTCCTTATTCCTTAGTAAACGCCCGCGGTGCGGAGTGAAAGGTGCAAGGCGCCACATTCGAAGATGGGGCGCTGACGGCATTCGCACATTCATTCGATCATGATGCGCAGAGAGTTCAGCGCACCATGCTCTGGAAGAGAGATGACTGCAGAAGGCCGTTGAAGTTTGAATCGGTTGTGGCGAAATGAATGCCCAACTGACCAGCGCTTGAGGTGATATCCGTTGCGCTCAATGCGGCCTTTTCCATATCGTCCCCGCTTAGCTTGCGATAAGCAACGGCGGCATTCAGCAGCGAGGAAATCGTCGCAGCGGCAAACGAGTCACCTGTAGAAATCGTGAGATCGAACTTCACGCCATGCTGGAAGTCCATCGAATACCAGGAAGCAACCAGGCGCTTGCGCACAGATTCATAATCCGCCACGGAACCAGCCTGACCAAGAATCTGCTTCATCATTGTTTGCGTCCCCTTACCATCGAGGATGCTCCACAGCGGCTCGGAATCCACAGAGCGCATGGCATCCATCATGGAACCATTGGTCAGCAGACTCTGCTCCATTCCATCGCGCGCGTTCAGCGCATGCTTCACCGCGGTTGAATCGCCGAAGATCATGGTGGATGGGTCGACAAAGCAAAGAACCATTCCAGTGCGCGTCATCGGATAGATAACGTTAGAGCGGAGCTTGGTGGCTTTGACCTTCTGCTTCTTCAGTTTGGCAAGAATATCGTCCACAGAGAATTGTCCCTGGGCTATACCAACGATGGAGAGGCTGTCCGAGGAACCCTGCGGACGGAAGAGCGCAAAAGCCAGCTGATCGACATCGTGATTGTCATTCAGACCCGATTTACGCAGCGCTTCATCGAACTGCTTGAGGTCGGGTGGCATAACGCGGTCGCGAAGGCTCATCGCCGTGGGCGAATCCTGCATGGCGCGATAGTCGATGACAACAAGCTGCTGAACGTCATGCGGAATGGCAGCACGGGCATCACCTGAAAGCTGTGCTGCCTGCGCGGGCACGACAAAGGCCAATGCCAAGGGGAGTAGAGAAAGTAGAGCAAGTTTCTTGAGCAAGTTCATCCTCCGGAAGCCGACCAAAAATAGCCGCACCTTCCTGTATCGGGTCAAAGTAGCGCACAAATATAAACCACGCTGCACCAATGGGTTGCAGGCACCGCTAGGGGCCTTGCTTTCCTGCTTCCATCGACATGCAAACAGCTTGCGATTGACCCACTTATCGAGACCGTTGTGGCGCGAAAAGGTCACACGCCAATCCTTCCATTTTACTGCCAATATAGCTTCGCCGGTGTGGCGGAGCCCTAAGCCGCACGTTACGAAGAGGATGGCCACATCAGGGGTGATAGAAGGCGGCGTTCAAGTACTTTTGTAGCCTCTTCGAACCCAATCAATTGACGCATCCACTCGCTTTCGCGCTCGCAGGCCGCCTCGGGGATAAGGCCAATCACTTCACCTTCGACAGGCGCTGTTTTGTGACGGGCAGCAAGGCGGGAAACTTTGTCATAGACCTTGGAAACTGGTGTTGCCTCGAAGTCAGTGATGTTCATAGTCAACTGAGCACGACCATGCGCGAGAACACCAAGCGCCTTGATTCCCTTCAGCCCGCCCGCAGCCGCGCGCACCTCGCGCGCAATCGCTCTGGCGATCGAAACATCCGATGAGTCGAGATAAACGTTGTACGCGATAAGAAATTTACGTGCACCCACAACGCTTGCACCGGCAGTGGGATGCAGACCAGGCCCTCCGAGATCGGGACGGCGTGCGGCATCCTTGCGAACAGCATCGCGCAAACCTTCAAACTGGCCACGGCGCACGTTCTCAAGATTGGCGCGATCCGGTCGTGCTGCCGCCGCCTCATAGAAGTACACCGGTACGTTATAGCGCCGCCAGATTTCAAGCCCTGCCTGGCGCGCGAACATCACACACTGCTCCAGCTTGACTCCGGCAATTGGAACAAAAGGTATGACATCTGCCGCGCCTATACGCGGATGAACGCCTTCCTGCTGCGTCAGGTCAATCAGCTCAGCAGCCTTCCCTGCGCCGCGCACAGCCGACTCGATGACCGCGGCGGGAGGCCCCGCAATGGTGACTACCGAGCGATTGTGGTCCGTATCGAGAGACCAGTCGAGCAGACGCACGCCGTCTACCTTCATCGCGGAGACGATAGCTTCGACGCGACGAATATCGCGCCCCTCAGAGAAATTGGGGACGCACTCGATGATCTGCTCTGCTTCGTTCATTTCCAAAACGTGTAACCAACCTGAAACTGCATGCTGGCGTTGACGCCGGGATTCTTATCGCCCAGCGATGCCGAAGAGATATGCACTGCGTTCACGCCGATATCGATGGAGCGGCGCGCGCGCGTAAAGATGTGGACGCCGATACCGCCCTGCGGTGCGAAGTTCCAGACTGAAGTTCCGCCGGGTTCGCCGTGTGGCACAAGAATGTCCGGAGGAAATTTGTGTGTGGTGTAAATCAGTCCGCCCGCTCCCTGAAACCATGGCTGAATGCGGCGCGAATGCGTGAGAAAGTTCCAGCGCAAAATTACCGGCGTCATGCTGACGCCATGAAATGTTCCGCCGCCGATGTGTTGCGTGAAGGTCTCCCCACCAGCTTCATAGGTCTGCGTATGCGGGTCCGGAGTAAATCCAAGCCAGAGAGGATTGATATTCCCGCCCAACTCAAACTGCCCGGCCAGAAAACCATGACCCAGCACTGGCGTGAGTGGCTTACCTAGCTGAAATCCGCTCCAGACGAATTTGAAATCGGAGCGGTCACCAACGCCTGTTCCCCAGTTGAAGATGGGACCAAACTCCCAACGCATGTTTGTGCGGACGTCTGTAACGGGATCCATTGGGTCGATATTTTGGGCATGGACAACGGCGTGCCCGGTATCCAGTGAAGTAGAAGAGCTTGTACTCTCCTGGGCGGTAATGGAAGGTGCAAAAGTGAAAGAGAGGATTACGGCAGCCATCAGGCAAAACAGAACTTTCATTGCGCGGGTTGACTTCTCAGTGGAGTCCAATGGATTTCCCTTCTCTGTTTCAAAAAGTTCGTCGTACCGCAAAAAAGGCCGACCCAACGGGCGGCCTTCGTGCTTCTTACTCGTCGGAGTCAGGCTTAGCCGGCGACCTGCTCCATTTGCTCTGCGTCCATATCGAAATTCGAATATACATTCTGGACGTCATCGAGATCTTCGAGGGCATCCAGCAGTCGAACCATCTGGTTGGCCGCCGCGCCTTCGAGCTTGGTATAGGTGGAAGCAATCATAGTGACTTCACTGACTGTCGGCGTAATGCCTGCTTCCTTCACTGCATTGGATACTGCTTCATGCGCGGAGGGTTCAGTGGTTATCTCCCAGTTCTCCCCTTCATCGCTCAGATCCTCACCGCCATGCTCGAGAACGATATCCATCAACTGCTCTTCCGTGGCAGCATCCTTTTCGATGGAGATGATGCCCTTTTTCGAGAACATGAAGCGCACGGAGCCAGACTCGCCAAGGTTGCCACCATGCTTCGAAAAGCTGTGGCGGACTTCGCTGACTGCACGATTACGATTATCTGTAAGGACGTCGACGATGAGGGCGACACCGCCAGGGCCGTAGCCCTCGAAGGAAATTTCCTCGTAATTGACGCCTTCAAGCTCACCGGTACCGCGCTGAATGGCGCGCTTAATGTTGTCGGCCGGCATGTTTTCAGCCTTGGCAGCAGCAACGGCGGTGCGCAGACGAGGATTGCCATCCGGGTCTCCTCCTCCGGAGCGTGCCGCAATGGTGATTTCCTTGATCAGGCGGGTGAAGATCTTGCCGCGCTTGGCGTCGAGCGCGCCCTTCTTGTGCTTGATTGTGGCCCATTTCGAGTGGCCGGACATGCGAACCTCAATGAAATGACGATGATGGCGCCGGACGGCACCTGACCTTGCAAGTATAACACTCCAGAGGTTTGCGAGCCCGCTCCAGCCCCGCCAGGAAAGGCCGCGACAATGCCCGACAGGCAATAGCTTTCAACCAGGGAGAACTTCGGCGGCGGGCTACTATGTGCAGAATACTGAAAGCGTGTGTTTTGTGCGCAATGTTGCCACAACGAAATGGAAATTGGCGCTAAAAATGCACGGGAACGCGCCTCGATTTCGCAACACAATTTTGGGCACAATTGTGTCGTTGCCCAAAGGCAAAACGGCAACAATC
>DASZRJ010000021.1:0-7030 GCA_035550015.1 Occallatibacter sp.
GATCACACACCATCTTCGGTTAGTTAGGTACTCGACAAATCCACGCTCATCATCAACACTGATCGAAGGCATCACTTTAAGGAGCTTTCAAGCAGTTTTCACTTGAATGGAAATGCAAACCAGAATTGGGCGAATCCTGAAGTAAAGGAATTCCATGGCTGAACCAGTCAATTTGATTGCATTATCCGGTCAGGCACTCCGCACCGCGCCGCCGGTTGGGGAAAAATTACGGATCACACTGATCTCCCCTCGCGGGCCGTTATACCGCCATCGGGGCGGCATCTGGAAAAAGGCGATGCGGTATGCGCCGCTGACACTTACCACGCTTGCATCGCTCATCCCGCCTGAAATACCAGCCGAGGTCCGCATTATCGACGAAGGCATCGATGAGATCGATCTGGACCGGATTGACGCCGATCTTGTCGGTATTAGCGCCATCACAGGAACAGCGCCTCGCGCCTATGAGATTAGTGCGGAGTTACGCAAGCGCGGCGTCCCGGTAGTGCTTGGAGGTGTCCATCCAACGCTGTTGCCGGAAGAAGCCATCTGTCACGCCGATAGCATTGTCGTTGGATACGCCGAGGATTCGTGGCCTCAATTGTTGCGTGACTTTGTTGCTGGAAGTATCAAAAAGCGCTATGACCAAAGCCCTAATCTGAAGTTGGTCAATCTTCCCTTCCCGCAGCGCAAAATGTACGATTCCAGACTGTTCAATGTAGCGGAAACCATTGAGGCCACACGCGGATGCATCTATCAGTGTGATTTCTGCGTGGTTCCTGCAGCCTGGGGCAAGCCTTTGCAAAAGCCGGTCGCCGATGTAGTCGCAGATCTGAAACAAATGGGCGCGCGCCGCGTTATCTTTCTTGATCTAAATTTGATCTCCGATCCTCATTACGCGAAAGAGTTATTCACTGCTCTTATTCCATTGAAGATTCGTTGGGGAGGTCTGGCCACAACGACCATTGCCTGGGACGATGAATTACTCGATCTGGCGGCGCGCAGCGGCTGCCGCGGACTTCTGATCGGATTCGAGTCGGTCAACCAGACAACCTTGCACGATGCAAAGAAGGCATTCAATATGCGCCTCGACTACCGCGACGTGGCCGCGCGTGTTCACGCACGCGGGATAGCGATCATGGGCTGCTTCGTCTTCGGCTTGGATAACGATACACTCGACTCGTTCGACCAGACGGTAACACTGGTCATGGAGGCGCACATCGATCTGCCGCGCTACGCCATCGCCACACCGTTTCCTGCTACAGGATTGTTCAATAAATTGAAAGCGGCGGGCCGCATCATGACGGAAGACTGGAGTCTTTATGATGGCCAGCATGTTGTTTTCCGCCCGAAGAACATGACAGCGAATGAACTGCTGCGGAATACACGGCGTGCCTGGACCCAAACCTATGGCTACAAGTCAATATTCAAGCGCCTTGCAGGATCCGGTATCCAATTGCCTATCTCGATTTCCGCGAATCTTGGTTACCGTTTCTATGCCAGTCATCTCGACTCCTTCTACACCTGCGATTGGCAACTCGCTCCGGGGGCATAAAGAGTTATGCGGTTGACTCTTGTTCATCCTTGTATCGGACGCCGGCGCGGCCAGCCTTACATTCGCTCCTGGCAGATGGAGCCTCTGGCGCCAGCCTTGCTTGCGGGACTTACGCGAGGAAATGCCGATACGGAAATCCGGTTCTACGACGATCGGACAGAATCGATTCCTTTCGACGAAAAGACTGACCTGGTGGCCATGAGCGTTGAAACATACACTGCGAAACGCTCCTATCAGATCGCCACAGAGTTTCGGAAACGTGGCGTGCCTGTCGTGATGGGCGGATTTCACCCCACCCTTGTTCCCGATGAAGTAAGTGAATATGCCGAGTCGATTGTTATAGGTGAAGCCGAGGGCGTTTGGCCCACTGTGCTGGAAGATTTCCGTAACGGGCGTTTGCGTCGCGCTTATCGGCAAACGGGACGCCCATCGCTCACCGGTATCCACCCTGATCGTTCCATCTTCGCAGGCAAGCGTTATCTGAAAGTGGGATTGGTGGAAGCGGGACGCGGCTGTCATTTCCGGTGCGAGTTCTGCGCCATTCAATCGTATTTCAAAAATACGCAAACTCGGCGTCCGGTCGATGAAATTATCGATGAGATTCGCCGCATCAAAAAGCCGCTCATTTTCTTCGTCGACGACAACATCACATCCAATATGGACCAGGCCAAAGAATTCTTTCGCGCGCTGATTCCGCTCAAGATCCGCTGGGTAAGCCAAGCCAGCATTAATGCCGCGCACGACGAGGAATTTCTCCAATTAATCAAGGACAGTGGATGCCAGGGGTTGCTGATAGGCTTCGAGACGCTCAATCCTGAAAACCTGCGCCAGATGAGGAAATCGTTCAACACCATGAAGGGCGGGTATGAGAAGGCGCTGGAGAACCTGCGCCGTTACGGTATCCGGCTTTACGTCACTTTCATTCTCGGATACGACGCTGACAACCGGGACACATTTCGAGAAACGCTCGCTTTCGCGGAACGCCATCGCTTTTATATTGTGGCTTTCAATCACCTGACTCCATTTCCTGGAACTCCCCTCTATGAACGCCTTCAGCAGGAAGGTCGCCTATTGTATGACAAATGGTGGCTCGACCCCGATTACCGCTACGGAATGGTTCCATTTGCGCCGCACGGAATGACTGCCGGTCAGGTGAAGGAGCGTTGCATTGAGGCCAGGCAGGCGTTCTATGGCTTCCCTTCCATCTTTCGCCGCGGCCTGGATTTCCAGGTAAATGGAAGCGGCCTTTTCATGTGGGCCCAGTTTTTTTCCATCAATCTACTTTTCCGTTCCGAGGTTTTGAAGCGAAGGGATTTTCCCCTCGGCGATGAATCCTACACAGAGCCATTGCTCAAGGCCCATCCCAGCGGCAGCCTCAATCTTGAGCATGCTGGCGCCGGGCTGCAGCTCCTATGATGCGACCGCAAATCGACTTTGCGACTTTTGCGGATGATGCCGCAATCCGCAAATTGTTGCGTCGTGAACCGATGCCGGGGAGGATTTGCGTCACCTTTGAGCGGGAACCGAACTTCTGGCTGGGCTGTGAGATCACAGGAGAAGATTGCCACGTCCCCGTTGCACGCGAACCGGAAAGTGGTGAAATCGTGGGCCTGGCGTGCCGTTCAACGCGCAAGGTCTTTGTCAACGGAGACGCGCAGCGCCTCGGATACCTCGGGCAGCTTCGTGTGGACTCCCATTTTCGTGGCCAGTGGCTTGTGTCTCGAGGGTTTTCAAAGCTTAAACAGCTGCACGACGCCGACCCGCTTCCTGCTTATCTTGTTTCAATTATCGATAACAACCGGGAGGCGACCGGAGTATTGGTCCGGAATTGGCGCCCTGGGTTTCCGAACTTTCATGCTGTCGCAGACTTCCGCACGCTTGCGATCCTTATTCATCGTGGAAGACGCACACACGCGAGCGACATTTCCATCTCCTCAGCCCGGGCGGATGAATTGGCGGAGCTGGTGGCGTTCTTGAATCTTCATGGATCCGAGCGCCAATTCTCCAAATTCTGGACCGCAAAAGAAATTTCCGGTTTGTTCGCTTTTGGATTAATGCTCCAGGATCTAAGAATCGCGCGGCGCGCAGGCCAGATCGTCGGTGTAGCAGGCCTCTGGGATCAATCTGCCTACAAGCAGACAATCGTGCATGGCTATTCTGGCTGGCTTAAGCTGGTTGCTCCGCTCTACAATCTGTCAGCACCCTGGTTTGGACGAAGCAAGCTTCCGTCTCCGGGAGAGAAGCTCAAAAGCGCATATGCCTCGCCGTTTTGCATTGCAGACAACGATCTTCATGTCTGCCGTGCCCTGCTTGATGAGCTTTTAGTGCTTGCGGAAACCCGCGGACTACGCACCTTGTTAATTGGTTTCGACTGCCGGGACCCGTTGCTGGCAGCGGTCCGCGGCTATCGCCATATTGTCTACCCAAGCCGCATCTATCTAGCGGAATGGTCAAATGGAGCTAGTGTTCATGACCAACTTGATCGACGGCCAATCAACGTGGATATCGCCACACTCTAGCCAATCCGGCGCTCGAAGCCTGGTTGGCTCCGTAGTACCGCGCGAACGTCTGACTCCCGCCGACCGGGATCGTATGTATGCGCTCTTGTCCACCTACTTCGACGCCACATGCCGCAACCGGTTTGAAGAGGATCTCGCGGAAAAGGAATCAGCGGTTGTTCTAAGGGATGTCAACGACGGACAAATTCAGGGCTTCTCGACCATCGCACGCATGGAGATGACAGTCGACACACGCGAAATTGTCGCGTTCTTCTCCGGCGACACAATTGTTGCCAGAGAATACTGGGGAGAAACTATCCTCAGTAGACTCTGGAGTCAGACTGTCTTCAACGAAGCGGATTTGATTGTTGCCAGCCGCCCGCTGGTTCACGTCTATTGGTTCCTGATCTGTTCCGGATATAAAACCTATCGTTTCCTGCCTGTCTTCTTTCGCGAGTTCTATCCCTGCCCTTCATCGAGCACGGCCAGCAATCTAAGACGCATTCTCGACACGCTCGGCAAGGCAAAATTCGGGCATGAATATGATGCGGCGTCGGGCATCGTACGTTTCACTCATGCCTCTCCTCTGCGCCGTGGCGTTGCAGATATCACCGAGAGGCGCTTGAATGATCCCATGGTGGCCTTCTTTAACCGCGTGAATCCTGGCCACGCCCTCGGTGACGAACTTGCGTGTATCACCAGGATCTCGCGATCGAATGTGACTCGCGCGGGAGCGCGAATGCTTGCATCGCAGAATGGCTTTGAATGATTTGCACGCTGGCGAACTCGCTTTGGGCCTCAGGATGCCTTCCTGAAGCTGTACGGTTCCACCGTAGCGCGCGCCGTGTTGCGGAGGAGCAGGAAGCAATTCTTCGTCGCATCATCCATCGGAATGCAGAGACTGAATTCGGCAAAACGCACGGTTTTTCTTCAATTCGCTGTAGCGAGGATTACCGGCGGAGTGTGCCGCTCCGGGACTACGACCAGCACCAACGGTGGATAAGCCGCGCCGCAAATGGCGCCCCCAATGTGCTCACGCACGAAGCAATTCGGCTCTTTGAGCCGACCAGCGGCTCTTCAGGCGCCACCAAGCTGATCCCATATACCCAATCGCTCCGGGCTGAGTTTCAACGAGGCATCAATGCCTGGATCGCCGATCTGTTCACGCGCTTTCCCAGGTTGCTGGGCGGACCGGCTTACTGGTCCATCAGCCCCGCGAGCATCGAAAGCAGAAGAACTCCGGGTGGAATACCCATTGGATTTGACGACGACTCATCGTATCTTGGTGGCTGGCAAAAACGCCTGGTTCAAACCGTCATGGCCGTTCCCGGTACTGTGCGTCTTGTAACCGATTCCGATGTTTTCCGCTATGCAACGCTGTTGCACCTGGTGAGAGCACGAGAACTCCGCCTGATCTCCATTTGGAGCCCCACATTTCTCATCTTGATGCTTGATCGTCTCAGTGAGTGGGGCGAGCAGATGGTCTACGATCTTGAACATGGCGTGCATGGCCCTGCGGATACCCGCCGTTCGCGTGAACTCCGGAAGGCGCTTCAAGCTGCCTCCCGCCAGGAAACCCATGCGCGGCTCTGGCCGAAGCTTGAATTGATCAGCTGCTGGAAAGATGCGGCCTCTGCCGGCCCCGCAACGAATCTGGCAGCGCTCTTTCCCCACAGCCGTGTACAGGGCAAGGGACTCATCGCCACAGAAGCCTTGATTTCGTTTCCACTTACTGGTCATAACGACGCGGCGCTCTCTGTGCGCTCGCATTTTCTGGAGTTTCTCCCTGACGGCTCAGCTCAAACTGTGCTGGCCCATCGGCTTGAACAGGGAGGCCTCTATTCAGTTGTGGTTACAACAGGAGGAGGACTTTATCGCTACTTGCTGGGAGACCAAATTCAGGTCACTGGCCACTTCCACGGCTGCCCGTTGGTGCGATTCGCGGGGAGGGAGGGTTCCGTTTCTGATTGGATTGGAGAAAAATTGAACGATGCACATGTCTCCCGCGTGTTCGCAGAGGTTTTTAAGAAGCTGGGAATTATTCCTGGGTTTGCAATGCTCGCCTATGACACCGACCCGCCCCCTGGAGATGTAGCAGGCTATTTGCTCTATATTGACGCCGATGCTGCTCAGGATCTGATTATCCGTGCAACGGAGGAAGTTGAGTCGGGCCTGCGTGAAAACTTCCATTATGACTATGCGCGCCGCCTCGGCCAACTTGCGCCTGTACGTGCGGTCCGTATTCCAAATGGCGCTAAAATTCTTTTCGATGATGCTGTTCGTAGCGGCCAGAAGCTAGGCGATATCAAGGTCCCATCCCTTGACCACCGTTCCAGATGGACGCGGATTCTTTCGCAGGAAGGGACCCGGATTCAGGCCTGACCAGGTTGCATTGAACTCTTACTGAAACGAGACGAAGCAATGTGCGACCGGTGGCCAAGTGGTGGATTTATCCAGCGATTTTCATCTGAAAACGATTCATACTTGTGGTGCTTTTGAAGGCGGGAGTGGTGATATGCCACTTCCACAAGATTTATCCGGCGATCACGGAGGGGATATGCGTGGATTTTGTGGTCAAGTGAACCGCGGGGCGTCCTATCGAAGCGCAAATTTGCCCAAATTTAGCCGTTTTTATTTGAAATCAGATTGGCGAATTACGGCTATCTTATATCGTTCATACAGGTCCGATCCTATGCGCGAAGAAGTGACCGGTAACACAGGCCCAGCGGCAAGCAGCGGTACTGAGAGCCTCCTGCCTGGCAAAGAATGCCCCATTGTGAACAGCAATGGGTGACAGAGAAGCAACTCCGATGTGACGATGGACCTGTTACCCGAATCGAGATAAGATTCTCGCAAGAAACGTTTTGTACACATGATGGCTCACTCAAGATAGGAGATGTTTGCGGACCTGCGTCCATATTGTGAAGAGCGCGCAGCAGGAGTGCAGAAGCATTGGCGAAATCATCTGCGGTCTGGCCAG
>DASZRJ010000022.1:0-122431 GCA_035550015.1 Occallatibacter sp.
CTTCCTCGAGGGTGAAGCTGATGTACAGTTGGGATCGCAAACAGTGCAAGTACAAAAAGGCTCATTCGTCTATATGCCGCCCATGCTAGCGCATGGCATTACCACAAAGGCAGCCACCAAGATGCTCCTCGTGCAGATAAAAATGGAAACGAAATAGACCAACTAGCGGCGGTTGACTCTTACGGGCCCGGCCAAGCCAACACGCAGGTATTCACCCGTCCTCTGCAGGAGGCTTTCCATGATTCGCATTAAACGTGTCTATGAACCTGCTCGCTTGGCAGATGGTGCACGCTTTCTTGTCGATCGCCTTTGGCCAAGAGGATTGAAGAAAGACTCCTTGTCCCTGCAAGCCTGGCTCAAGGATGTGGCGCCGAGCAGCAAACTGCGGAACTGGTATCACAGTGCTCCCGACCAATGGAATGAGTTTCGACGTTGTTACTTTGAAGAGTTGGAATCGAATCGCGAAACGTGGATGCAACTCGCAGAAGCGGCTCGCAGAGGGGATATTACCCTACTCTACAGTTCAAGAGAGAGCCTGCACAACAATGCGGCAGTTCTCGCCGAATTCTTAGAGAAAAAACTTCTCAAGACAAAAGCACAGTGAGCATCGCGTATCTGTGAATTCGTCGGCATACTCGCCGCTCGTCCCCAACACCGCTGAGATTGCGCGATCTTCTTTTCTGAAATACATGCCTTCAGCACGGTATTTCCTCGCGCGAAGTTCCAGATCGCCTAGAAATCTACGTATAGTCGCCCCTAATGAATTAGAGGTGCTTATCCAGAATCTGTCTCCATTGATTGAAGCTGCCCCAAAAATGTCCCTGCCCTTTTAACGAATCGTTCTGCGCCGGATGAGCAGGAAGAACACCGGCACAAGAATCAGCACGTGAATTGTCGATGTAATCATGCCGCCAACGATAGGCGCGGCAATCGGTTTCATCACGTCGGAGCCGATGCCGGTTTCCCACAGGATGGGCGCAAGGCTAAGAATGACTGCGGTCACGGTCATGAGTTTCGGCCGCAGCCGCTGCACGGCACCTTCAATGACAGCCTCAAGGAGGCCTTGTTCCGTCATGGGCACGCCGAGTGCTTTACGCTTCTGGTAAGCCTCGTCAAGATAGACGACCATGACAACGCCGGTTTCGACGGCGATGCCGAAGAGCGCGATATACCCCACCCAGACCGCTACGCTGAAGTTGAAGCCGAGCAGCCACTGGAGCAAGAGACCGCCTGACATGGCGTAGAGCGTAGGAAAGATAAGCACGGCTGCCTCAAGCGCGGACTTGAAGACGACGTAGAGAAGAAGAAAGATGACGAAGAAGACGATGGGCAGAATGATTTTGAGCCGCTCTTTGGCGCGCATTTCAAACTCATATTCGCCCGCCCACTTCCAGGTATAGCCAGCGGGAAGTTTGAGCTGTGCGTTCAGCTCTTTCTGCGCGCGCTCGACAAAGCCGCCGTAGTCATGCGAGCTGAGATCGAGATAGACGTAGCCAGTGAGAGCACCGTCTTCATCACGGATCATGGCCGGGCCGCGGCTGAAAGAGACTTTAGCGACTTCGCTAATGGGTATCTGCGCACCGACGGGTGTGGGAATGAGCGCCTGTGAAAGTGCGCGCGGATCGTCGCGGAAATCACGTTGATAGCGGACGGAGATGGGGAAACGCTCGCGGCCCTCAACGTTTTCAGCAATGTTGGCACCGCCGATTTCAGACGTGATGACGCGTTGCACATCGCCTACAGTGAGTCCGTAGCGCGCGGCTTCAGCGCGGTTCACATCGACGTTGACATAGAAGCCCTGCGAGACGCGTTCGGCATAGGCAGAGTTCATCTCCGGCATGGAAGAAAGAATCTTCTGCATCTGTGCACCGATGTCTTCGATGCGGTTCAGATCAGGGCCTTGAATCTTGATGCCAAGCGAGGTTTTGATTCCCGTAAGCTCCATGTCGAGGCGGCTGCGGACGGGCATGGTCCAGGTATTGGTGAGGCCCGGAAACTGCAACTTCTCGTCCATTTCGCGAATAAGTTTTTCATAGGTCATGCCTGGCCGCCATTGCTCCTTCGGCTTGAGCATGATGGTGGTGTCGAACATGTCGAGCGGCGCGTTGTCCGTTGCACTATCCGAGCGCCCGACGGCTCCATAGACTGTTGCGACTTCAGGGAATGACTTGATGATGCGATCCTGCTCCTGCATGAGAGAAACAGACTGCGTGATGGATATGCCCGGCAAGGCGCTGGGCATGTAGAGAGCGCTGCCTTCATAGAGGGCAGGCATGAATTGACTGCCCAGGCGGAAGTACAGAGGGATGGTGGCTCCGAGAAAGAGGAGATTGAGCACAATCACCAGCTTCCAGTGGCGCAGGCACCAGCGCAGAACGGGCAAATACATAGCCTGCGAGATGCGCGCGGCGGGGTTTTGCGACTCGGTTCGCATTTTGCCTTTCAGGAAGAGAGGCATAAGTGCGGGAACGAGTGTGATGGAAAGCAACGACGAGAAGACAAGCGCCAGCGTCTTGGTCCATGCCAGCGGGCGGAACATGCGGCCTTCCTGCGCTTCAAGAAGAAAGACAGGCAGGAACGAAACCACGATGATGATGAGCGAGTAAAAGAGTGCTGGGCCTACCTGTTGTGCCGCACCCACGAGTATCCTGCGCCGGTCTTCGGGGCCGGGAATATCAGGACGTTCGGCAAGGTGACGGTAACCGTTCTCGACCATGACGATTGCGGCATCAATAAGGACGCCGATGGCAAGCGCCAGCCCGCCGAGCGACATGATGTTGGAACTGATGTGCAGGTAATACATGGGGATGAATGCGGAGAGCACAGCGATGGGCAGCGTGAGAATAGGCACAAGCGCCGAGCGGAAGTGAAAGAGGAACGCAATGCTGACGAAGCTGACGATAATGGCTTCAACAAGCAGGTCGCGTTTGAGCGTGTGGATAGCCTGGTGAATGAGCCAGGAGCGGTCATAGCCGGATACGATCTCGACACCGGGCGGCAACGACGGCGCAATCTCGTGCAGCTTTGCCTTCACGCCGTCGATGACGTTGAGCGCGTTCATGCCGTAGCGCATGACGACAATGCCACCGACAGCTTCTCCCTGCCCTTGCCAGTCGACAGCGCCGCGGCGCACATCCGGACCGAAGGTGACGGTACCCAGATCTTTGACGCGCACAGGAGTTCCGTTCTTGGTTGCGACAGGGATGTTTTCAAGATCGGCGAGCGTCTTGAAGTAACCGAGACCGCGCACCATGTATTCCGCACCGCTCATCTCAAGCACGTCGCCGCCGACCTCGTTGGTGCTGTCACGCACGCGCTGGATAACGGTGCTGGCCGAGATGCCATAGGAGAAGAGTTTGTTGGGGTCGAGATTGACCTGATACTGGCGCACGAATCCGCCAATGCTGGCCACTTCAGCCACGCCGGGCACTGTCTCAAGCTGATAGCGCAGATACCAATCCTGCAGTGCGCGCAGGTCTGCAAGGCTGTGTGTGTGCGACTTGTCGACGACGGCATACTGAAAAACCCAACCCGCACCGGTGGCGTCGGGGCCGATGGTGGGGTGCACGTCCGCGGGCAGTTTGCCTGCAATCTGCTGCAGGTACTCAATGACACGCGAGCGCGCCCAGTAGAGATCAGTGCCGTCCTGAAAGATGACGTACACATAGGAGTCACCGAACATGGTTTGCGCGCGCACATTTTTAACCTTTGGCGCGGACAGCATGGCGGTAACGATGGGATACGTAACCTGATCTTCAATGACGTTCGGCGGCTCACCGGCCCAACCTGTATGAATGATGACCTGTACATCGCTGATGTCGGGCAATGCGTCAAGCGGAACACGCATCATGGACCACACGCCCGCGACAACGAGAACGACAGCGCCAGTAAAGACCAGAAATGGATTGCGTGCACACCAGGCAATTGTTCGATTGATCATCACATGCCTCCGGTTGCATCCAGCGTGAGCTGCTTGACGACAACGGTCTGCCCATTGCGCAGCACCGTGACTGTGACTTTCCAGGTACCGCCGGAAGGAAGCGTGAGCGGGCCGGCATACTGGCCATTTCCCTGGTCAGTGAGCGTTGCCGTGGAGCGCATGGCGGCCATGCCCATAGCGGGCATTGCGGCCATGAAGAATGTGACTTGTACCTGCGCGCCTGCAACAGGTTTGCCGTCTGCGCCGGTCAAATGGACCTGCAAAGTGTTGTCTCCCTTGCGTGGAGGAGATGGCTGCGAGTTGAGCTCAATATTCAACTTTGGCGTGCTGGCAGCGGGAGCCGCAGAGGGCGTTTGCTGCGCGGCAGGCGAAAAGCCCTGCATGGCAGCCTGCAACTGCGCTTCCGAGTCAACGAGGAAGTTGGCCGACTGCACGACGCGCTCACCGGCTTTCAAGCCGCTGAGTACGACGATCGAGTCGTCTATCTGCGGTCCTGTCTCGACCATGCGCGGTTCGAGATTGCCGTTACCGTGATCGACGAACGCTACACTGCGAAGGCCGGAATGCAGAACGGCAGAAGAAGGCACAACCAGCTGGCGCCCAAGGTGCACGTGGATGCCTACGTTGACGAACATGCCGGGCTTGAGCACAAGGCCGGGATTGCTGAAGACAAGCCGCACGCGCACTGTACGCGTGGTGTTGTCGACCTGCGGCAAAATCTGATCGACGCGGCCTCGGAAGGTACGGCCTGGATATGCATCGACTGTGACCTCGGCGGAATCGCCCGGTTTGAGGCGGCCAATGTCACTCTGGAAGACGTTGGCGTAAACCCATACGTTGGAGAGATCGGCGACGGTATAGAGCTTTGTTTCGGGCTGCACATAGGCATTGGGCAATGCATTGCGTTCGAGAATGTAGCCAGAGACAGGTGAATTGATTTCAATTTCGCGCCGGACTTTGCCGGTCTGCTCAAGATTGGCAATTTCCTGCGAAGGCACATCGAACTGACGCAGGCGCTCTTCTGCTGCCTTCAGCAGCCAGCCGCTCTCCTTAACTGCCATGCCGTGCGCGTCCTGATCGAAAGCTCTCTGGTTCTGGCGGGCGAGCAGGTATTCCTGCTCACTGCTGACGAGTTCGGGGCTGTATATGGTGAAGAGCGGCTGCCCTTTACGCACGTATTGATAGGTCGCATTTGCGTAGACCTTCTGAATCCAGCCTGGGAAGCGCGTTTGCACATAGGCCAGACGCTGCTCGTTGACATCGACGTTGCCCGGAACCTGCAGTTCGTCACTGATGTCTTTGTCTTCCACCTCGGCCATCGTTACGCCGATTTCCTGCAAGCGCTGAGGTGAGAGTTGCAACGGAGCAAGCGCAGGACCGGTGGAAGGCTCCGCAGCGGCTGGAGACATGTGCATTGCGTGCGCCCCAGCCTCAGGACCGCGCGCGATGACAGGGTCATTCGACGCTTCCATTGGATGCGGAGCGCGATGCATATACAGGACCCAGGCCAGCGCCGCGGCAAGCAGAAGGCTGACGGCAACAGCGACAGCCAATGCGATTTGATATGAACGTGTCTTCATGGCTTTACCTCAGGCGTGGAGCTCTTGGTTGTGTCAATGACGGTTCCCGTGGCCATTTCAAGGTCTGCAAGGCGCGCCTCAAAATTGGCGCTTGCCTGCAGCCAGGCAAGGTCGACATTGATAACGACCATCTGACTGTCGAGCAGGTTCAGAAAGTCTGTTTTGTCGTTTTCGTAAGCAATCACACTCGACTGGAGTGTGGCCTCGGCCTGCGGGCGAAGATGATCCTGATAGAGCGCAGCGAGCTTTTGCGCGGCGCGTGCTTCAACAAGCGCCTCCTGCACCTGACCGAATGCGGCATTACGCAGAGCGTCGAGATCGGCATTTTGCTCGTAGACCTTGGCCGTGGCCTCGGCAATCTCCGCATTGTGTTTGCTACGATTGAGCCAGGGCAGGCTCATGGAACCTTCGACCATATAGGTGTTGCGCATGTCTTTGTCAGGCTGCATGAGCATGTAGCCGGCAGCGACGGTGAAGTCAGGCACCATGGTCTTGCGTGTCAGCGCCTGTTCCTTGCGGCTTTTCTGAACCATTTGTCCGGCCGACTGCAGATCGGGCCGCTTGTCGAGCGTCATCTGCTCCAACTGGAGCAAGTCGGGCAGCGGCTTTGGATCGGTGTACTGGCCGAGCGCTCGCACCGGCGTGTCAGGGTCTCGGCCCAGCAGAGTGTTCAGGCGGGCCCGCGCCAGATCCGCACCCTGGTCGAAACGGATCATGTGTTCGGCCAGCGCAGTCAGCGTGACCTGCGCTTTCAGAATGTCCTGCTGCGAGACTTTGCCGACTGCATACTTGATCCGGGCAGCTTCAATGGCCTGCCGCGCCAGGTCCACATGCTGATCGTGAATGCGCATCTCTTCCTGCGCGAGCAGCAAATCATTGAAAGCTTTCCGCACGCCGACGCGGACTGAGAGCCGCGCCTGGTCTAGTTGCAATTGAGCGATTTCAACATCGGATCGGGCAATACTGGACTGCAATGCACGCTTACCCGCTCCGGGCAGTGTTTGGCTGATGCTGAACATGTTTTGCGCGGCGTTGAAATTGCCAGGCTGATTCAACGGCACGCCCCATCCGCGATACATCGCCACGGGGTCATCTAATGTGCCGGCCGTTGCCACATGCGCCTGGCTGGTGGCAACCTTGCGCGCCGCTACGGCAATTTCGGGATTGCGCTCGAGTGCAATGTGCTCGGCTTCGTCCAGCGTGATGGCCGGAGCACGCGCTTCGGTTTTCGGCTGCGCGGCAAACAGCGCAGCGAGAGGTTGAAGCCCATCGCCATCGCCGGCAGACTGCGCATGCGCAGCCTTCAGCGGCATAAGTGACACAGAGGCCACAAGAAAGAGTGAAAACAGGAATCGCATTCGTTTCTCCAGAAAATCTCGAAGGCGGCCTGTATGCGCACGCGAAAACGTGCAGGCACACGAAGGCCCAAAATGAGATGGAAATGGAGAAACGACTAGATTCGAAGGATGGTGCCGGAACCCGGCGAAGCAGTGGGCGTGGCTCGATGAGAGGCGCAAAGATTCCGCACATACTTGTCCGCCTCATGCTGCAGGTCTGCATGGCAGGCGAGGAAAACGATGTCGTGTGTATGAGCCGGGGTAAAGGGTGGCATAACCTCAACCACCGGAGCATGATCGCGGAACTGGCAGCAGGAGCCACTCATGCCCATCGTCCGGGAGCAATCAACTGGCATTCCTTTGCAGCATGCGGGCTCCGTTGAGTGGTTGCCTGGCAGCATACATGTCGCAGCAGGTGCGGCAGTCCAACCCACCAGCAGCACCATCCACAACACTGCGCATTGTCTTAAGCGGCTCAAGCTTCTGCTTCCCTGCCCTCTATTGTAAGCATTTATCCGGCGGCGGAGAAATTGCGGTGATTAAAATCACATCAGTAAAACGACAAAAATACAAGGACCGAGGATCGTTAGAAGAGCGAAGATTGATGTATTCAGATTCGCGTAAAAAAATGCGAACAACGAATCTCTACTTCATCGTCGCGTCCACCTGAATCTGATAAGGCGCCAGCAACTTTCCGGTTGCATGTTCCACAGCCGCCACAGCCACCTGGTAATTCACCTCGGTTTGCAGGAGCGCGAGTTCGGCCTGTGCAAGACGCGTCTGCGAGTCGAGTACAAAGAAGTTGGTCTCCGCACCCAGTTCGTACTTGCGTTGATCGGCGGCGAGCGACTTCTTTGCCAGGTCGAGCGACTGTTTCGCGGCAGTCATAGCCTGCTTGGCCGCTTCCAGCTGCAGAGACGCGGTGCGCACATCACGCACAATCTGCTCCTGCGTCTGCCGTTGGCTATAGAGGTCGCGTGAGCGTGATGCAAGAGCGGTACCCAGTTGCGCCTGCGCGGTACTGTTTCTCACCGGCAGCGTAAGTTTGATCTCGCCACCATAGCCGGGGTAGCCGAAACCAAAGAGCTGCGAGTACGACGAGCCGAGTCCACCCGGCTGGGTCAACTGTCCGGTATTGAGATCGTATTGATTACCGCCAAGGCCGTTACTCTGATAGAAGCCGGTGAAGGAAAGACCCGGTAAAAGTTGATTATGCGCCAGACGGATATTAGTTTTGTCGATGGCAAGCGCATCTTCCGCCACGCGCGTCTCCGGTCTCTGTTGCAAAGCCTCCTTCAAGGCAGCTTCGATATCGACGGCGGCGAGAGCTCCATCCGGCTCGGGGTTCTCTGTCAGGTCGAAGTGCATGGATCGAGTCTGCACATCGAGGTCCGCGCCAATCAATGACCGCAGCGCCTCCTCCGCCTGGGAAAGAACCACCTCAGTTTGAATTTCCTGCACATTGCGCGCGGCCACTTCCGATGCGGAGCGGTTGATATCCAGCGGTGGCAACGCGCCAAGCTCAAGAGCGCGCTTGTCGTGGTCGTAGCTCTTCTGCGCGAGTTGCAGAGAGCGCTGCTGCACATCCAGCGCGCCGCGAGCCTGCACCACAGCCCAGTAGCTGTTCACGGCCATCAGGACAGCATCGTTCACCTCCGCCTCAAAGCCGGCACGCGACTCGTCCAGCGATTTGCGCGCGACGATCAACGGCGCAGTGTTGGCAAAGCGGCCGGCATTCCTGAGCAACGGCTGCGTGAACTGAAAAGAGAGAGCGGAGCTGAAGAACGGATTGAAGAAGTTGTAAGAGCTATTGGTCGAACTCTTGCTGCTCGAGATGCTGGCCACAACATTGGTTCCGGTGGTGAAGGTCTGTGTGTAATCCACGCTGGCAGTCTGGGTGAGCGTGTTCAGCGCATACGCACCGGATGTACCAACACCCTGCAATTGGCTGTAGGTAGGCGATGAATACCGATTCACGTTCCAATCGCTATCAATAACGGGATCGAAGGCGGCATGCGCAGCAAGCACACCGAACTTCTGCGTCTCAATCTGCGACTCTTCCACACGTATGGCACTGTTGTTTTCAAGAGCCAGCAAAATGGCCTGCTTCAGGCTCAGCCGGATCTTTCCATTGTCAACAAACGTCTTCAGGTCAGCGGGAGGTTGAATATGACCGGAGGCAACACGCCCTGTGAGCAGCGCGTGATAACGTTCCGACGACTGCGCCTGCACGGCGGGAGTTGCGATTGCAGCAAAACCAAGACACACGAGAACAGCAAAAACTTTCAGACTCATTCACAACACTCCACAAAGCGGCTTTTACGTCAGAACGCGCGCGATCTTCCTGTGCAGCAACCGCGTCTTACTCATAACGAATTGCCTCCACCGGATCGAGGCGTGCAGCCTTGGTCGCCGGATAGATTCCAAAGATGAGGCCGATGGAGAAAGAAACCAGAAACGCCAAAGCAATGGAGCTGAAGGTAACTATGGTTGACCATCCAGCCAGCCATGCAATGGCACGCGAAATGACGAACCCGAAGACAACGCCGATGGTGCCGCCCGCCAGCGAAATAAGCATGGCTTCCACAACGAACTGGCGAACGATGTCTGATCGCTTTGCCCCGAGCGCACGCCGCAGGCCAATCTCGCTGGTGCGCTCAAGAATGCTGGCCAGCATGATGTTCATGATGCCAATGCCGCCAACCAGAAGCGAGATGGATGCGATGGCCACCATGACCGTGTTGAAGAGCCGCTCTGTGCGGCGCTGCTGCGCCAGCAATTCAGCGGGAACTATGATGCTGAAGTCATTGGCACCGTGGTGCGATCCGTCGAGAATCGCTCGTACGACCTGCGCCGCGGCAGGGACACTGTCCGCATCGCGCATTTCTACATAGATGCCATCGATCTCATCGCGCACCTCGCTGTAGCTGTCCTCCAAACGCAGGAACGCGGCCTCAAGTGGAACGTAGACGATATTATTGACGTCCTCAGAGCCGACACCCGATCCTGTGCCTTCCGCGCTGAGCTGCGGGTTCACAACGCCGATGATGCGGAACCATTGCTCGTTGACCTTGATGTACTGCCCCACTGGATCGGTTGCACCGAAGAGACTCCACTTGGCAGAGTTGCCAATCACGCACACCGGTGCCGCATCTGCATTTTCCTGTTCCGTGAAGAAGCGGCCGCTCACCACATGCAGGCCTGCAATCTGCTGGTAGTTGGGTTTTACGCCATAAAGTACCGGCATATCCTGCTGCGGCTTGGGGATCATCTTCGATGGCGTAAAGCGCTTGCGCGGAGTGGACGCAAGGACTCCTTTCAGATCATCTCCGATTACGCGATAATCCGACAGCGTAAGGCCGGGTGAAATTTTGCGGACTTTCTGGTGCGCCTGCCACTCGGTGGTTTCATGGGCCTCCACAATCAGATTGCGCACGCCCATCTGTTCGATGAAGGCCATCACCCGCTGACGCGCGCCAGCACCGATGGAAAGCATGGCCACAACCGCGGCAACACCAAAGATCATGCCCAGCATGGTGAGCAGCGAACGCAAGCCGTGGAGCATGAGGTTCTGTATGCCGAGTTCGGCATCGCGGCTCCATTGCTGCCATACGGAAGAAGCGCGCCGTTTGAATTCCGCCGTTTCCGTTACACTCATGGCGCACCTTCCAATCCTGCAGCCGCATTCCCCGGTGCCTGCTTGCGTGCAACGGTTGGGTCCATCATTGCCACCTGAGCCCCCTCCTTCAGTCCTTCGACAACCGCACGGCTCTCGCTCTGGTTCACGATCTTGACGGCTTCCATATCGTATCCGCCATTCGATCGGACGAATGCCACCCATTTACCGTCTTTGCTGAACACGGCCTGGCGCGGCACACTCAGGACATTGTGCAGCTGGTCAGCTTCAATCAGCAGGTGCGCCGTGAGTCCGGGACGAAGACGGGCACTGGTCTGCTTGAGTTGAATGATGCAATCAAATTTGCGGTCGCCTGCTTCGTCGAACCACTGGAATGCTGGAGCTCCGGCCACGCTTTTCACCGTTCCCTGTACCACGACACCGGGCAATGCATCGAAGCTAACTTGAACAGCCTGGCCAGGCTTGATGTTCACGCGCTCGATCTCTTTGATATGGGCCACCAGCTCAACGTTGTTGGGATCCAGCACCTGCGCGATGGGTGTGCCCGGCTGCACCTGGTCTCCGGGGTGAAAATCCGGCAGGGCCATGCCGGTAAAGAAGAATCCTCCCGCGGCATTCATGTTCTTTTTCAGCGATATGATGCCGTCCACCGGGGCCGTAACATGCATCTTTTCCAGATTCTGCTGCGCCTGATCCATGGCGAGTTTCGCTTTGGCGTATTTCTGCTGTGCGAGAAGAATGGCCGCGTTGCCAGTGTCGTGATGCGACTTGGCGTCTGATTCCGTTTCAGCCTGCACGCGCTTTGCCTGGTCAAGAGCAAGCAGATTCTTTTGCGCATCAATGGCGCTCAGAATTTCGTTGGTCTCCACGTCGAGCTCTGCCTTGCGCACATCGTAGCGGGCCTTAAGCAAGGCAACCTTGTCCTGCGCTGCAAGAACGGCTTGATCGGCTTTGGCCTTTACAATTTCCTGCTCAGCCTCCTGCAGCTCTGAGCGGCTCTGATCGAGGTTATAGTTCTGCTCACTCGGGTCGAACGAAACAATCATGTCGCCCTTTTTCACCACCTGCCCCGTCTGTGCAATCTGCGTTATCTGCAACACGCCGCCGCCCAGTGTTGGAGCCGCCACCATGGCAGTCCCCTGCGGCCGGAGCTCTCCTGTGGCATACACATCCAGCTTGAGGTCACCTCGTGTCACTGTGGCCAGCGGAATCGAGTCCTGCGCGGCAGAGGCAGGCGTGTGCCGCATGGTGACAACAGCACCCGCTGCCGCCGCCAGGGCGACAACCACACCGGAAATGAGCAGGAGCCGTGATCGCTTCATACTGTTTGCCTCATTGCGTCACCGTGGGATCTTTCAATGCAATGCGGTCTCCCGCCTGCAGTCCACTTGCAATCAAAACCCGATCGCGATTTCGGCGTGCCACCTGAATCGTGCGTTCGACAAATTTCCCTCCGTGCCAGACGTATACGACCGTATGCCCCTCGCGCTGAAACGACGCCTGCGCCGGAATCGAAATGGAATTTGGCACGCGGTCCACAATTACCGTGACCTGTACGTTCATGCCGGGCCTTAAGCGCTGGTCATCCTGATCCACTGAAATTTGAAGATCGAAATTGCGCGGAAAGGGCCAACCCGCGCTGAAGTCTGAAGTCGCAATTGTGCCAATGCTTTCGATGTGTCCGGTGAACTGGCGATCGGCAATCGCATCCAGTTGCAGGCTTGCTGGCTCTTTGAGCGAGAGGCGGCCGCGTTCGGTTTCGTCCACATGCGCCGTGATGACAAGTGAAGAAAGATCAGGCAACTCCACCAGAGGCGCGCCGGGCCAAACCTGTTCTCCTGCCTTGAAGGGCGAAACACCTCCGTTGTGCCACATGGAGACAAGACAGATCACGCCACTGGCGGGAGCCTTCAAGGTCATGGCCTGTAGAGCGCTTTCGGCCCGCTGCACATCCGCAAGCGCCTTCTCACGGGCATGCTTTCCGCTCGCGACAGTCGCCTCTGTCTGCGACTTGTCTGCTTTCAGTTTGGCTTGAGCTTCATGCAAGGACTGCACTGCGTCGTCCACTTTCAAATTGGCTTCAGCGCCTTCAATGCGAGAAACGATCTCCTGCTTGCTGGCATCCAGCTTTGCGGACTTCACATCGTACTCGGCCTTCATCACCGCGGTAGTGTCCTGTTCCTGCTGGAGCATCCCCTGTGCACGCGCCTCGTCAATCTGCGCCTGTGCCGACTTGAGCGCCACACGATCCTGCGCGAGTTCCTGCTCGGTTTTTGAAGCGTCGAACTGCACCACCACATCGCCCTTGGCCACGTGGCTGCCATCACTTGCAATCTTCACAATCTGCAACACGCCCGCATTTGCAGGTGCAGAAAGCGTGATGGTTCTCTGTGCCTTCAGTTGTCCCTGAAACTGTAACGTGTCCTGAAACTCGCCTCGAACTACCTGAAACACAGGCACCGTGGGCCGTTTGTTCGAATAGCGTCCCCACACAAACGCCGCCGCACCCAGCGTGATGACAACAACAGCGGCTACACGCATCGCGCGTGATTGAACCAGAGCGCGCAGTTTCTCTTTCATTCCTTCGCACTCCCTGGTTGTGTGGCTGCCAGCCTCTTCAGATCGACCGCTGCCGAAAGATCCGGCATCAGCCGTGGGTCTGTTCCCTGAATCGAAAACGTGGCGGAAAACGTGCGGACCAGCGACGAGAAATCGCCATTTTGCCCCATTGGATCGACGGACTCAAGCTGGCCGCGGAACTTTAGTTGCGGATAGGCATCGAGGTATACAACCACCTGCTCACCCACCTTGAGCCAACTCATGTCTTCCTGGTTTACCTTTACATGAACCTCCATCGCAGAGGGATCGACTACCTCCATGAACGCGTTACCGCCGCGAATCTGATCGCCCACCTGCACTTCGCCAAAGTTTCCGTTCTTCCAGATCGTCTTCAGCACCACAACGCCATCGATCGGAGAGCGAATCTGCATGAGTGCCGCATTTGCCTTGGCGTGCAGCATAGCCTCACGTGTCCGGTCACGCTGAATCTCCAGAATGCGAATGGAGGCTTGTGCCGATTTCCGCTTCAGGGCAAAAGTCTGCTTGAGTTGTGCCAGCGTAGCGCGTGCCTCGTCCAGAGTCTCCTGGGCCTTTTCGGCGTCAATCCGCGAAAGCAGTTCTTTCTTCTGCATCTCAAGCTCGGCCTTCTGCAGACTGGTCTGCGCTTGCTCAATCTCGGTTTCGTCCTTTGCTTTGGCTGCGTCCTCCTTTGCCTGCTCCTGCTGCACCTTGCTTTCCTTGTCGTCCGCATCCGCCTTCTTATCCATAAAGTCGCGAAGCTGCGCCTGTTGATCGAATTCCACCAGCATGTCGCCGCGCTTTACGCGCGCACCCGCTGGCGCAAGATACGTCACAGTAAGCGAATTCATCTGTTGTCCGGTAAGAATGGGCGCCTGAATAGAACGGGAGAGGATGGCCTCTGTTTTGCCCGCAAGACGGAGTGAAGCCATGCTGGCGGAGGCAGATTGCGCCGTAGCTGTAGCTTTTCCCTTGCTGGTCCGATGGCAGGCGGCAAAAAACGCCGTGGCCGCAAACAGGAGCACAGCCATGGCAATCCACTTAAGCGCACGCTGTGGCTCAATTCGAAGTGAGCTGTCTACACAGGATCGTTGCGATCGTTGTGAGCGACCAGTTCCAGCTTCCATCCGGCCTTCCCCCTGTGAACCAACTGCCTGGACGTGTCTGAGTGATCACACTCTTCTTGCTGGCATGATCGCGAGGTTACTGAACAGCCGACGGCAAAAAACTCCCCATCTGCACAGCAGCCATCATACTGTAGAGTTATTCCCAAGCTATGAGACGTATTAGATAGGAATTCCGCTCCCTTTTTCTTCAAGAAAATTTACAAATTGTTCCTTTGAAGCTGAATAGAAGTTTTTGCCTGCTGATCCGAGGGCGTTCATGAGCTGCTCTAGACGCAGCTCAGCCATCAAGCATGGTCCCCCTGCAAACAAACAACTCCCATCCGGTCCGGTAACGCCGGCAGTACGGGTCAGAATGGGAGTCACCGATACTTGCAAGTGAGCTTAATTAGTCATAGCTGCTTGTTGGCCAGAGTTTGACCGGAGCACCCGTGGTGTCTTTATACTTCTCCCGCAATTCCTTGAGCTGACTGACCAGTCCGGGCACAATCGATTCATACTCCGGGTGCACCTTGTACCCTTCCCATTCGAAGAGATTTTCCATTTCGTCCGGATCCTTTTCGAGGTCAAACAACTCCCACTCATTCACGGTGTAGTAACTGATGAGCTTGTAGCGGTCCGTGCGGATTCCGTAATGGGGCAGCACCCAGTGCGGAGGCCCAAACGTGTAGTAGTGGTAATAGAGCGGCATCTTCCAATCGCTGGGCGGGGAGCCCTGGAGAATTGGTTTCAGGCTTCTGCCCTGCATCTCACCGGGAACCGGCAGACCCACCAGATCCAGAACCGTTGGCGCATTGTCGATATTCACCACCCAATCGCTGGTGACACTGCCGGGCTTCACCACGCCGGGATAGCGGATCATCCACGGGACGCGCACAGATTCCTCGTACATGAACCGCTTGTCAAACCATCCATGATCGCCAAGGAAGAAACCGTGATCTCCAGTGAAGACGACAATCGTGTTTTTGGCGAGACCGCTCTTGTCCAGAAAGTCCAGCAGCCGGCCCACGCTATCGTCCTGTGCGCGCAAGGTACCAAGAAAATGCCGCATGAACTGCTGGTAATTCCATTGCTTACGCTGACGCTCGGTCATGCCGGCAGGCGGATTGAAATCCGGCATGTTCGCGACGCGCATCCTCGCCTCGCGCGCCACACTCGACCGGCTTGAATAGTCATCGTAAAAAGTGCCGGGCTCGGGGATGCGCACATCGTCGTAGATGTGCTCATACTTATGTGGCGGATCGAAAGGCCTGTGATCGTTGAAGAACTGAACCATCATCAGAAAGGGCTTCTTGAACTGCTGCATTCCCTCGATCGCCAGGTCAGTCACATTGTCTGTGATGTAGCCTGGATAACTCTTTTCCACTATCTCGTTGTCGCCGAGCCTGGTGTTGCGCAGATATCCCTCAGCCTTGTAGTACGGACCGCCGGCACCGCGCTTAAATACAAAATAGTCGAAGCCCACCTCGCCTGGATTCGCAGGAAGATGCCATTTGCCCACCATGCCTGTCTGATAGCCAGACTGCTTGAGCAGTTTTGGCAGGGTCTGCTGTTTGGCGTCGAATACCGTATCAGCAGGGTTCGGCATCTCACCGGGATTGCCGAGCATGCCGTTCATGTGGCTGTATTTTCCGGTGAGAAGCGTGGCTCTGCTGGGCGCGCAAAGACCATTGGTGACGAAGCTGTTCTCAAAACGCATGCCCTCTTTGGCAATGCGATCGATGTTGGGTGTCTGAATGAGCTGGCTTCCGTAGCAACTGAGCGCCTTCAGTGGAACGCCTTCCGTGGTGATCCACAGAATGTTGGGTTTTCCGGCCGGGGCGCCGGTTGCCAGTTGCTCCTCACTGCCGCTCACGCTGGATTCAGCCGACAGGACATGAGGTGCAAGTGCTGTAGTCAACGCCGCGCCACCCAGACGTGCCAGAACCTCACGGCGCGTTACCGAAAGCTCATCGGATTTCATCACTCCTCCAAAAGGTTACGAAGCTATTGGCGAATACATAACACCGGCGGTCGAGCTAACTGCCCGTTTTACAAAAGTTTGGTGCAACGGCAATTCGTTGGACGCGGTGTTCTTTGTCGTCGTGTTTCTCAGGATTTTTCACCGCTGAGCGGATGGCAGAAAAATACGCCCGTCCATAGTACGACCCTGCCGCCGGAATGCGGTGGACACCGAGCACTGAAGGGACATTCCCTCAGGCCACCCAACGCGATGCGCCTTCACTTCTGGTTGGATTTTTGCACTAATTGATGTAGCCTGAAGAAGATCGAAGAATCCGATTTGGTCTTTCTTGCTTGTTCCGCTCTACCGCTACACGCAACTAAATTCCACGTTGTGTTCGGCGGTACATCAATCTAAGAGGAACAAGTTCAAATGGAACAAGGTACAGTTAAGTGGTTCAATGACGCTAAGGGCTTTGGCTTTATTAGCCGCGCCAATGGCGAAGATGTCTTTGTGCACTTCTCGGCAATTCAGAGCGGCGGTTTCCGCAGCCTGCAGGAAGGCCAGAGCGTTATGTTCAACGTCGTAAAGGGCCCCAAGGGCTTTCAGGCGGAGAATGTTCAGCCTGCGTAATGCACCACAAACCTATTGAGCTGGGCGGTCCTTGGACCGCCCTTTTCATTCGGCCATCGTGCCCATCTCTTCCGCACGAATCCCTTCCGGCTCATACCAGTCTTCGCGTGTGAGCGGCAGCACGCTGCGCTTTTCCTGATAGCGCCGCAGCAATACCTGGTACACGGCAATGTCGCCTCGGTCGAACGCCGCGGATGAGCCGGCCATGTAAAGCAGCCAGATGCGATACGTCTCTTCCGAAACGTGCCGCAGCAATTGCTCATGATGCGTGCGCAGTCCTTCCACCCACCGGCGCAGCGTCATCTTGTAGTGCTCGCGCAGATTCTCCACATCGCGTACTTCGAGCCCCTGCGACTCGGCAGCCTGCATGGTTTCCGTCAGTGTCACGAGCTTGCCATCGGGAAATACATAGCGATCGATAAACGATGACTTGCGTATCGGCGACAGCGGCGCTCTTGCAATTCCGTGATTGAGAAAAACACCGCCAGGGTTGAGCAGGTCGCGCGCAATGCGGAAGTAATGCGGCAGGTTCTTGATCCCCACGTGCTCGCACATGCCTACGCTCGCAATCTTGTCGAAGGCCGGTCCCATGCCTTCCAGAGTTCGGTAATCGCGCAATTCGACAGTACAACGATCCGCAAGCCTCGCCTCATAAATGCGCGCCCTCGTTACAGCCGCCTGTTCTTTGCTGAGCGTAATGCCACGCGCAATTGCGGAGTGCATGCGCGCCGCATGCAGCAGCAGGCTCCCCCATCCGCATCCAATGTCAAGAAAGCTTTCGCCCGGTTCCAACCGCAGCTTGCGGCAGATGTGTTCGAGCTTCTGTTCCTGTGCGCGGTCCAGCGAGTCCTCGGCATCGCGAAAATACGCGCAGGAATATACCAGCGTCGCGCCCAGCCATGGCCGGTAGAAATCGATGGGCTGGTCGTAGTGGTAAGCAATCGAAGCACGGTCACGGCGCATGGAGTGACGTACGCCATGGCGGAGTCGCTCACCCGCGCCTACAAGTGTGCGCGCAACAGCTTCCACAAGCCGCTGACGCCACGAAAGCGGCCGCTTTAAAATGTATTCGCCAATGGAGAAGACCGAAAAAATATCGGCTTCCACGTCCAGGTCGTTGTGAATAAATGCCTCACCGAGCGTGACCTCATTGGGTTCGGCAATCAACGTATGCAGCGCTTCTTCATTGCGCACAATCAGCGTGCAGGCCGGTCGTTCGGCAGTGGATGAAGTCCACTGCCAACCATCCCAGAAGCGGAGTGAAAACGCGGGCCCTCCGTAACCGGAGAAGAGCCCATTCAAAGCATCGGATCTCTGCGCGTGAGCAGATGGGAACATGGCGTCCTCCAGAATTCTGCTGACGAATATGCACGGGCAATCTTTGATAGCCCATCAAGGCACAATATGCGCGGCCGAAATACCAGAGATAGCTCGACCGGCGCCTGCTTCAATAGACGTTCACGAACAGATTTTTTCACCACGGTGTGAAAACACCTTGCTACGGAGCATACTCCCCTTCGCCCGTCACTTCCACATCCGCATGTACGGGCAGGTTGTCGCTAGAGCCCCCCGCCAGTACGCGTACGGACTCCTTTTCCATCTTCCATTTATGGTTCGGAGTATCCCAGTACGCCAGATCGTGCGCTTTCAGCTTCATCGTTACGTTCTTTTCTTCGCCTGCGTTCAGATGCACGCGCTCGAATCCCTTCAGCTCTTCAATCGGCCGCTCCACCGCTGAGCCCAGATGCTTCACATACATTTGCACCACATCGTCGCTCGCGCGCATGCCGGTGTTCTTCACCTTCACCGTCACGTCCACGCTGCCATCCGGCCCCATCGTTGGCGAACTCAGTGAGACACCCTCATACGCAAACGTTGTATAGCTCAGCCCGTAGCCAAACGCATACAGAGGCTTGCTTTTGAAGTAGAGATACGTCTCTCCGTCGCGAATGTTGTAGTCCATCTTCGGTTTGAGTTGGTCGTCGCCCGCATACCAGGTTTGTGTCAGCCTGCCCGCGGGAGAATACGCCCCGAACAACACATTTGCCAGACCATGCCCCTCCTCCTGGCTGTTGTGCACCATATGCACAATCGCGGGCACGTGCTGCTGGCTCCATACAATCGCGTACGGAAAGCTTGACCGCAACACCTCCACCGTATGTGGTTGCGCCGCCAGCACCTTCTTCACCAGCGATTCCTGCTCCAGCGAAATCGTTTTGCGGTCCACATCCTCTTTGCCGTTCGATGGCGTGGGACACTTGTCCCATCCGCCGTTGCACTCGGGATGATTTCCGACAACCACAATCGCCACGTCCGCCTTCGCCGCCAGCTTCGCAGCAGCGTCCTCATCGGCACCGTCGCTGAACAGGATGTTCGTATTGGGTCCAACCTCTTCCTGAATTCCCTGCAGGATGCTCACCGCATAAGGCGGCGTACCGCTGTACCAATCCAGCAGTACCTGGTTGGCCCAGGGACCAATCACCGCAATCGACTTCAGCTTTGTCTTGTCGAGTGGCAACGTATTGTTCTCGTTCTTCAGCAGCACAATCGACTCATCCGTTGCCTTGCGCGCCAGTTCCCTGCTCGACGCCCGATCCCACGGTGCGAGCTCTCCATTATTGTTCTCGCGCCCGATCTTCGCGTACGGATCGGCGCCGGCGGGGTCCATCTCACCGAGCCGCAGATAGAGCCGCAGCAGATTCCGCAGCGATGCATCCATATCCGCTTCAGTCAGCAGCTTGTCCTTCAACGCCTGACGCAAATCATCCTTATAAGTATCGAGAAAATGGTTGATGCCAGCCTTCACTGCCGCGGCTGAACCGTGTTCCTTATCGTCGAAGGTCTTGTGCGCAGTAATCAACAGTCCAAGTGCGCCGCCATCCGTACAGATCAACCCATCGTTACCCCACTCCTTGATCATCACGTCCTTCAGCACCGGATGAATCATCATGGGAATACCGTTCCACGAATTGTAGGCCGCCATCACCGCGCGCGATCCTCCCTCCTCAAATCCCATGCGGAACGGCACAGAGTAGTACTCACGAAATAGCCGTTCGTCGAAATCCGACGATGAATGCGCACGGCCATCTTCGTTTTCATTCGCCAGAAAATGCTTCATCAGGCTCGCTGCCTGCCAGTGTTTCGCATCGGGCCCTTGCAAACCGCGCGCAAAAGCCACCGTTAACGTGCCTACCAGAAATGGGTCTTCGCCGTATGACTCCTCGGTCCGTCCCCATAGCGGATTGCGGCTTAAATCCGCATTCGGCGCGCGCACCACCACACCGCCGCGGTCGATGATCGGGTTCTGATAGTCGTAGCGCGCCTCATAACCTTCGAGTGCGCCAATCTTCTCCACCAGGACCGGGTCCCACGTCGCGCCCAGCCCTTTCTCCTGTGGAAAGGTGGTTGTCGGCTGATCCAGGCGGTCATGCCCACCCCAGTTCGCCGGTCCACCCAGCGCCAGCCCGTGCAGCCCTTCCACCTGTCCTGAAAACTCAAGGCCCAGTCTCGGGAACTTCGGGTGATCCGACATCAGATCAATCTTTTCTTCCAGCGTCAGCCGCTTCAGCAGGTCGTCGATACGCGCCTCATCGCTCAGCTTCGTATCACGAAACGGGTAGTCTGCCTGCGCCCACACCGCTCCCGCACAAAAGGCAACCGCAGCCACCCCCAGCACCCAACGCACCGCCAGCCGTATACGCATCGCCAGCCCTCCTTATCTCAGAACAGCGCAGCTTACCACAGGTCGCTGGAGCCTGCTCAATCGATTCACTCGCTGGAAATGCGCACCACGCAAACATCGCCGCGGGCACCCCGTTCGTCGCGTGCTACTCTCACATCACCGCATGAGTTCAACCCCACGCTCACAACAGCAGGCGCCCGCCGATCTTCCTCGCGTCCTCGGCGCAAGCCAGGCTACGGCCATCGTCGTCGGCACCATCATCGGCAGCGGCATCTTTCTTGTGCCCACGGAGATGATGCGCGACACAGGCTCCTCCGCCATGGTTTACCTTGCGTGGATCGTCGGCGGACTGCTCTCCCTCTTCGGAGCCATGACTTACGCCGAGCTAGGCGCAATGCTGCCTTACGCCGGCGGCGAGTACGTCTACCTGCGCGGCGCCTATGGCAACACCACCGCCTTCCTCTATATGTGGACCTGGTTCGCGGTTGCCAAGCCCGCATCCATCGCCGCCGTTACAAGTGGCCTCGCGCGCATTCTCGGTGAGTTCCCTGCCTTCCACGGCCTTACGGACCACGTTGCCGGATTGCCCATTCTCTGGTCGCAGGTCTTCGCCATCGTCGTCACCTGGTTCATGACCGGCCTTAACTATCTCGGCATCAAAAAAGCCGCTGACTTTCAGCTCATTTTCACCATTCTCAAAGGCGTTCTCATCCTAATTGTGGTGGTCATCTGCTTCGCTTCCAGCATCGGCAACTGGTCCAATTTCACCACCGGCCTGCCGCATGCCATGGGTGGCTTTGGCGGTTTCATGCTCGCGCTTATCGCCACTCTGTGGGCATATGACGGATGGAACGACCTTACGATGGTTGCCGGTGAAGTCAAACACCCCGAGCGCAGCCTGCCCATCGCACTCATCGGCGGCCTCTTCATTGTCGGTGCGTTATTCATGGCCACCAATGCTGCTATTCAATATGTGCTGCCCGCTTCACAAATTGCAGCGAGCGAGCGGCCTGCCGTCACCGCCCTGCACGCCGTCGCCGGTCCCGGCGGCGCCATGTTTGTGGCGGGCGCCATGGCACTCAGCATCTTCGTTACGCTCAACGGAACGGTCATGTCCGGCGCACGCGTGCCTTACGCTGCCGCACGCGACCGCCTCTTCTTCGCGCGCTTCGCCGACATTCACCCACGCTTCCAGTCGCCATCCACTTCGCTTATCGTGCAGGGACTGCTCTCCACCGTTTTGCTCGTCTTTCTCAGCAAGTTCCAGCAGCACTTTGAACTGGCCGTCTTTGCTGAATGGCTTTTCTATATGCTCACCACCACCACGGTCTTCTATTACCGCCGCAAACATCCTGAACTTACACGTCCCTATCGTGTGTGGGGCTATCCGGTTATTCCCATTGTTTTCGTCGTCAGCGCAGGCGTTGTGCTGGTATGGAGTTATGCGGAAAACCTGCGCGGCTCTCTGCTTGGAACGCTTCTCATCCTGCTCGGACTGCCTGTACTCTGGTTTGTGCGTAAGCGGTACGGTCATCTTCCCCAGCCGCCTGCGCTTCACGATCAGCAGTAAAAACAGAAATCGCATCGCACAACCGGTACCACACATCCATACAACCAATGCCCGACATTTCCCTTCTCGACAACCCCATCTGGAACGCGCTCATTACGGAGCAATCCTCCATCGCACGCGGCGGCTCCCTGGCGCGGAGCTTTCCCTACGAAATCGGCCCACTCAGCGGCACTTCCGAATACGCACCCGCCAACATGGAGGAGCTCGCAGCCACTGTTGGCCACGGCGGGGTTATTGTGCTCTTCCTTCCCGGTCCGCAACCGGCACCCGAAGGCTGGTCCATGGTGCGCGAAGGGCCGTTGGTGCAGATGGTTCAGGAGCAGCCGCAATCCACCACCATCGTCCCGCCGGAGATTGCGCGCAATCTCCGGATCCTTACTCCTGCCGAAGCTCCCGCAATGCTCGAACTGGCCACACTCACTGAGCCAGGCCCCTTCCGCATTCGCACGCATGAGCTTGGCAGCTTTTGGGGAATCTTTGAAGGCGAACGCCTGCTCGCGATGGCCGGCCAGCGATTGCATCTGCCTGGAATGGTCGAGGTCAGCGCCGTCTGCACGCATCCCGACGCGCGCGGACGCGGCTACGCTAACATCCTCATTGGCCTCTCCGTCGATGAAATTCGCAGCCGCAATGCCACACCGTTTCTGCACGCCTGGGCCGACAATTACAACGCCATTCGCATCTACGAGCGCATGGGCTTCGTGTTGCGCAAAAAGCTCTATGTGGTCGCATTGCGGAACGAGCAGAGCGGGTAACTTTCTTCCGCTGATCCGGCATCGCCGGTCCAGAGCCGTTGGCACAGCTTCACTGGTCTAGGATCAAGAGAGACCATGCCGGCGAAGTCCAAACTCGGCCAGAACTTCCTGCGCGACACCGCAGCCATCGAGCGTATTGTCGCAGCGCTCGGCGACTGCTCTACACGTACGGTCGTCGAAATTGGTCCCGGAAAAGGCGCCATCACACACCTGCTTGCCGACCGCGCAAAGCAAGTCGTCGCCGTCGAAGTTGACCCGCAATTGGCTGAGGGAATCCGCACCTCTTTCCCTGCCGGGCAAGTCACTGTTGTTGAGCAGGATGTGCTCTCCTTCGACTTTGCGGCAGTTGCAGCAAATGCAGGAGAGAAGCTGCTTGTCGTCGGCAATCTGCCTTACTACATCACCTCGCCCATTCTGCTGAAGCTGGCCGCAAGCCACGCCGTCCTCGAGCGGGCCGTGTTAATGGTGCAGCGCGAAGTTGCCGACCGCGTTGCCGCCGAACCTGGCTCACGCGACTATGGCGTGCTCAGCGTAACCGCGCAAATGTACGGGCCTGTAACGCCACTCTTCACGCTGCCGCCTTCAGCCTTCTCACCGCCGCCGGAGGTTCACTCCACTGTCTTTCGCTGGCACTTTGCACCGCGGTTTGAGGAACTGGGCGTAGAAGAGGAAAGCTTCCTCGCACTCGTGAAGCAGGTCTTCGCGCAAAAGCGTAAAACTTTGGCCAATAATCTGCGCGCTGCCGGCTATGAACCCGCGTGCATTTCTGTAGCGCTACAGCAAGCCGGCATCAACGCTACAGCTCGCGCCGAAGTATTGGGCCTGGAACAATTAGCCACTCTCTGGCGCACGCTCAAAAAATAAAGGCTGCCTCGACAAACGAAGCAGCCTTCCGATTATTTCCATATTCCTGCGATTATTTGTGTGGGCTTCCACCGCCGGAGCTCACGTGTGGAGCGCTCATCGCAGGTGCACTCATACGAGGCATGCTCATTGAGGGCGCGCTCATCCGTGGTGCTGGAGCACTCATGTGCGGTGCGCTCATACGAGGTGCACTCATTGATGGCGCGCTTATACGCGGAGCGCCCATGGATGGCGATCCCTGCGGACGATACGACGGCATGGACACCGAAGGTGCGCGATTGACGACCGATGATTCCGGCGGACGTGGCATCGAGTAATGCGGTGCTGCGGGCCGGGGCATATTCAGGCTTCCACCGGAAGTCTGGTGCACAAAGCTCGATCCCGTGCCAGTAGAGCCGGTGAATACCGGACGCGCAGGCATCATTTTTGGCGGTGCCTGCACAAAGCCGTTGTACTGGCCGCCACCCGCACGGCTAACCACCGCAGAGGTGCGGCGATTGTTGTTGAATTCCGAGAAGCTCGCACGCTGCTTGATGGCCACCGGACGCATGGGTTCCACGGTTTTGCCGGCAACCATCAGCGGTGCTCCCTGTGGACGAATCGGCTTGGCGCCATCGGCATTCTTCATGCGGTCCACCACCACGATCCTGTGCGGCTGATGGGTCGGCTGGCTCGGGAAAACGGAGACATCCCGCGGCTTGATGGGACCGCCGCGCGGCCTCGACGGCGGCTGATAGTGGATCTTGCTGGTTGCCACAACATTGCTGCTCCAGCCGCCCGACGACCACCATGGGTTATATCCCGGCGACCATCCCCAGCCAAAGCCGCCGTAATAGTTCCACGATCCGAACATGTAGGGCATGTAACCCCACGACTCGCAGGAGACCCAGATGTAGCCATACATCGGTGTCCACATCCAGCTACCGCAACCGTAGGGGTCCCACGCCGAGTTCTGCGCCTCATAAGGAGACCAGACGTATCCCTGCCCCGGCACGTTGTACCAGTTGCCGTTGGCGTCCAGATCGCTGTAAGCGGGGTTGTTGCCGTTCGGCAAGGCATTCTGCGCAACAGCACGATCCGCCTCGGCCGTCGTCAATGCTTCATCTCTGTCAGAGTTCCACTCATCCCAGGAGTCCGGTTCAATGGACTCGGCGAGCTGGTATTTGTCGGGATTGGTTTCGTTCAATGAAACAGTTTCGCCGCCATGCAGATCCAGTGCGAGCGCCGTTCCCGAGTCCAGATGCACATTGCCGGAGAAAACAGCGATTTCGCCGGGAGGATTGTCGAGGCGAACACGCATCACGGTAAAGCCGCTGGTGGTGACAACATTGTTGCCAAAACGGACGCGAAGGTTGTCACCGGAGTTGCTGGGCTGCAACTCAAAATAAGCCATGCCACTCTGAATATCGAGCTCAGACTGGTCGGCGCTCCCTTGCTTGCGCAGCACGCGAACAAGCAGCGCACTGTCAGGCGGGACGCGCGCCACACTGCCATCGTCAAACTGCAGCTCGGCTCGGCCGTCGTCGCCCGTCGTGATCAGCGTGCCCTCAAAAACCGGTGTATTCACCAGGGCCTGCGAGGCGAGGATCATGTCGCCGTTTGAGAGTTGAACCGCGCCTTCCACATCGCTTAAACGAACAGCGGCCGTTTGACTGGGCGGCGGAGGGGCCATCTGCGGGTCATCGCCGGCAGAGGAATCCTGCGCTACCAGCAGCGGTGCGGCAAAAAGCGCAGCGGCAATTGCGAGGGATGCGATAAGACGGGATTGAGCAGATTGCAGAAGGTTGAATCGGTTGGAGTTGGGACGAGGTGTGCGAAGGACCGGTACAGCCAGCAGAGAGTACATGGAGCCCCCCTTCCATATTGTTTGTTTGCGTGCTCCGTACGTGCGGAAACACTGTTCACACAAAGGCCAACATAGTTGTGACACTATTGTCGAGCACAAAGTCGCGCAAAAATTTTCGAAATGCTTGATTAGTCGCCTTTTTCCGCTCTGGCCAGCAGGATGCGCGCTCGTTTGCGTACGCGTTCCATTACTGTCTGATCTGCCGCAAGCTGCTCAAGAATGCTGCGGATGGCGCAGATCTGGCGTACCCGGCCGTCGGCGGAAGCCTCTACGAGAAACCCCATCTCCTTGTCGAGGCCCAGAGGATCATGCTCAAGCAGCATCAGCAGGCGCTCACCCTCCACAACAGTATTCGCAACTGCAACTAGTGCTTCAGAAAGGTTCTGTATCTGCTTGTCTTTAGAATAGTTGAACTTGCATGATCCTTGAGTTTCCCCGCTCTGATAGGTAATGGTTTTCCATCCCTGAAAGGCCACTTTTGCGTGGCTCTCGCATGAGCCGGTAAGAACCGTATGCGAAGAGGCGGCCAGGAAAACCTGCTGCGCGAATGCGGGGTTCAGTTGGACGGGACGGTTAATGGCTGGGGCTTCCAGGTCCGTTTTGGAGGGCGCGCCCGGCCTGGACGTGAAATGGCCGGAACCGTCGGGGTGCAGAACGAGCGTCCAGGAAGAGGGCGTGAGATTCGGGTTGGAGAAATCGACACGGACGGTTGCAGAGGAGGCAACGGCTGCCAGAGGCAGGCCAAACACAGCGAGGAACGCGAGCAGCGGCTTCAACGAATTGCCTCCGGCCGGCGTGCCGCACGGCCTGATGGGGCGCCAACTCCCGCACGGTCCGCGGTTTGCGCGGTGTGGATGTGGCAGATAGCAATCGCCAGCGCGTCGGCCGCATCGGGCGGCTCGGGCAGTTCCTTCAACTCCAGCAGTCGGGCCACCATGAACTGCACCTGCTCCTTTTTGGCCAGACCGTACCCCACCACGCTGGACTTGATACGAAGCGGTGCGTACTCGGCAACGGGCAGACCGCAGGAAGCGGCGGCAAGTAATGCAACACCGCGCACCTGGCCGAGCTTGAGAGCAGACTTGGCGTTAACCGAGTAGAAGACTTCTTCAACAGCAACAATATCTGGCTGCCAGCGATCAAGGGCCGCGACGAGATCGGCGTAAACCCGTGCGAGCCGTTCCGGAAGAGTGTGATTGCGGTTGAGGCGGATGGCGCCAAGAGCCTGGAACTCGAGCCGGGGGACAGGGGCATCGGCATCCGCGTCCACCACGCCGAAGCCGGTAATCTCTGTGCCGCAGTCGATGCCAAAGACGCGCATTTCCGACAGTTTAAACCAGCAGTCTATTGGAAGCGACATGCATACAAATTGCCGGATTAACCCGGCGAATACCTGCGCAAAACCGGTGGATGGATGCGGCGAAAATGCGGGACCAACCCATGCATGACTTGAATTGGCGGGTTTATCCGGCAATTCAAGATGCAAAAAGCACGACTATTGTGCACAAAAGTGAAGAGCCCGACTTCCGCGCTGTTGATTTATAGGAGATTTTGCCCGGATTTAGCGCAATTTGAGATGGAGAAAAACGCCCCATCTATATAGATGATGCAGGTTGGCAGGAAACGGCGAACGGCCTTGAGCCAGGGAAAGGGGGATCAGCACACGCAAAATGGTGGCTAACCCGTTTTGATGAAAATGGTAGGCACGATTGGATTCGAACCAACGACCTCTTCCGTGTCAAGGAAGCGCTCTAACCAACTGAGCTACGCGCCTACGTTGCGGCCTGCTTCAGTCTATCAAGAGCGCCGATAGTTGGGGAAGGGGCCGCAACTTGATGTATGAAGAGGAGTAATCCTCCGGCCACGCACATCGATCCATGCGTAATCCGATTCCGGCTTCGGGGAACAACTGACGACCATGCTCGCGAAATTGACAGGCGTATCGCTGCACTCGTCAGCGCCTACACTCACGTTGTATATATCACTGGATTCGTGCGGGAATGCGTCACGTGCAGCGCTACCGGTGCGGTCTGAACGCACACAATTCCCCACATACTTTTTTCGCTCCCGGTCTCCGCCACCTGTCCAACTTGCAGGCGTCTATCCATTGCGCACCGGTCAGTGCGGACGGAGCACGAGCTTGTCCCACAATCCGCCGACAATGCTGCCCACTATGAGTATGGCCAGAACAATGTAACCCGCCTCAAGCAGGAAGAGGTCACGCGGCAAGCGCGAAATTCCATACCAGCCTACGGCGACCACGGTTCCGCAGAGCACCGCCGACATGAGTACGCCCTGCAGCACGCCTTTGCGATGAGAAACCGCAAGAAGCCAGGCGACTCCGTAAGCGAAGAGCAGACAGACGGCGGCGCTAAGCAGATGCGGCGACAGCCACGCGACAATTTCGCTCACCTGCGCGTGCGTGAGCCCAACGTCGTGTGCGAGCCGCTCGCGGAAGAGATAGTGCGAATGCCATATGAGACCCACATACCAGGCGGCGAAGGCGCCAAGTAGAACAGGCAGGTGGTGAATCGGCTTTCTGTCCGCAGATATCTCAATCTGTTTGTAGGACTCGGCCTTTACGGCTTCGTCGAGGCAGTCCTGGTGGCAACCGGCACGCTCAGGCCAGAGCGTACAACCGGAAAGGCGCAATTTGGGGCTTCCATCCATCACACTGGCTGCCGCATGTTGCACGTCAATATGGACGACAGCGGACTGCTGGTCCACCGGGCAGGTTACGGGGCGGCCGCCCGAGTAGCGATCGGTGAGCGCGCGACGCCAGGTTGCGGGAAGAAGCAAAATAATGGAGACAACGGCGAGGAAGAGCACGAGCCAGAGTAGGAAGATCATGGCTGCCACCTCCTGGGCCGAAGCCTGCGCCTGCCGGAGAATAGTTTCTGTGACCGCTGTCACGGCGGCGCTGAAGTCGCACGACTAACATCATGCCGCCTCATTGTGCGGTTCTGAAGCGTGCTTCAAGCGACACATTGTCTGGTCGTTTCCGAATCGCGAGGCCTCATCGCCTGTATCCCCGCCGAACCCTGTCCAGCCTCGCTCCGGGCGATGATCCCCCGATTCCCTGCTGTGCCTCAGAGCGGCCCGTTGAGAGAGCAAAGGAGGAGAAATCATGTCCACCCTTCTGACACAACCAACGGCGGAGGAATCCTTCCGGATGATGATGCGTCCGCCGCTGACGATTTTTGAAGAAATGGAAAAGCTGACGAATGAGATTCAGCAGAGAGCCTTCCACCTGTTCAAGGAGCGTGGAGGCGACAACGGCTTCGATTTGCACGACTGGCTGCAGGCCGAAAGAGAACTTCTGCGCGGCATTCCTATTGAAGTGGAGGTTCAGGACAAGGAGGTTGTGGTGCGGGCGGAGGTTCCCGGCTTCGAGGTTCGGGATATCACGGTCACACTGGAGCCGTACGTCCTGACGATCCTGGGCAAGAAGGAATTCAAGGAGGAACCGAAGAAGGAAGGCAAAGAGACCATCCGGCACTATAGCGAAATTTCGCAGAAGGAGGCAATGCGCCAGATTGCCCTGCCAGCCGCGGTAGACCCGGACAAAGCAACCGCAAAACTGGAAAAAGGAGTGCTTGAGGTTCGCATGGTCAAGGCAGCTCCCGCAAAGCTGGTTGAAGTGAAATCAGCCGCGTGAGCAGGCCGCATGCGATTTGGGGGGCGCGACAGAGAGTGTCGCGCCCTTAATTTTTTGTGCAAGATACGGACGCGCGGGAGAGTAATGATTGCCCATCCATTCCGCAGGATGCGCGGAATGGATGAGGCTCAGAGATTCGTGGGCAGTTAGAAGCTGACCTTGGGAGCGTTTTGAGCTTCGGGGCTGGCGTTGAAGTAAGCCGTGTTCTCATGGAAGCCCGAGAAGCCTGCCCAGATGTTGTTGGGGAATTGCAGCAGGAAGGTGTTGTAGTCCTGAATGGCCTGGTTGTAACGGCGGCGCGCGACACTGATGCGGTTTTCCGTACCGCTCAGCTCATCCTGCAGGCGCATGAACTGGTCACTGGAGCGCAATTGCGGATAGTTTTCCGTGAGTGCGAGCAGGCGTCCGAAAGCCGAGTCGAGTGTACCGTTGGCCTTGATTTTAGCCTCGGGCCCCTGAGCACTGAGCAGGCCGGCGCGGGCGTTGGCAATGTCGCCGAAGACCGTGCTTTCTTCCTTGGTGAAGCCCTTCACGGTTGAGACAAGGTTGGGGATGAGATCGGCACGGCGCTGGAGCTGCACGTCCACTTCAGACCAGGCGGATTTGACGGCCTGATCTTTAGCAACCATCTGGTTGCGAGCGGAGATGTAGCTGCCGCCGATCATGAGTACGACGAGGAAAAGAACGCCGACAATGCCAAGGACAATCCAAAGTCCACGACGCATACGAGTGATTTCTCCTTTGGCCCTCTGGTTGAAGAGTGGCCGGTACAACAAACGCAAGTTCGTACAACTGAGCGGTACAAACTACCAGCTTCCGCCGGCACCTCCGCCACCGAAGCTGCCGCCTCCGAAACCGCCGAAACCTCCACCGCCGGAAGAACCGCCACCTCCTCCTCCGAAACCGCCGCCTCCCCAGCCACCACCGCCCCAGCCGCCGCCACCCAGCCAAGGGCCACCGCGCCAACCTCCGCCGCCAAAGGGGAAGATGAACAGGAGCAGGCGGATGAGGAAGGATCCACCGAAGAAGAGGATGATGAGAAGCAATACGATGCCGGGCAAGGCCGATGAATGGCGCTGTTGCCGTTTGGGCGCAATGTCTGGCTGGCCGGTAAGCGTGACGCCCGCATCCTGGGCGACGACGTTGCCAATTGCGATAGCCGCGAGTTGCACTGCATTGTCATAGTCCCCGGAGCGCAGGTAGGGCACCATACTCCGGCCAATATCGCCGACCTTGCCGTCGGGCAGAATGCCTTCAAGCCCGTAGGCTACGTCAATGCGATATTTGTGGTCGTCGACGGCAAGTAGGATGAGGATGCCGCGGTCAGAGCCCTTCCTGCCCATCTTCCACTTGTCTTCAAGCTCATTGGCCCAGTCGGCGGTGTCTTCCCCGTCGAGATTGCGTACGGTGACGATGGCCATTTGCGCGTTGGCCTTGGTGTGGTCGAGCTGGGAGCAAAGCGCATCGAGCTGTGCAATAGCTTCAGGAGAAAGCACATGCGCGAAGTCGCTGACATAGTCGGTTGGCTGAGGGAGGTCGGAGACCTTTTCTGCATGGGCTGCAGGAAGAAACAGGACGAGCAGGGCTGCCAGAAACAGCCGTGTGCCGGTGGTGCAGGCGCGGCGCATCGAGGTCATTACTCTCTATTGTACGAAAAAAGGGCAGCGGATGTTCCCAGGGCATGGAGCGCACGCTCAACATTCGCTCGCATTAGGCATGCGCTTCCTACCATAAAGGTAATAACGGCAGAACAGGAGAGCGAGCTGGGAGTAGCCCGGCCCAATAAACTAGAAACATGAGCACAGTGGAAGCATTGCAACCGCCAGTTGCGCGGAAAGAACGGAAAGAGACCCATCTGCACGGCGTCATGCTGGTGGACGATTACGCCTGGCTGCGGGAAAAAGAGAATCCCGAAGTGATTGCGTACCTGGAGGCGGAGAATGCCTACGCAGAAGCCCAGACTGCGGAGCTGGCGCCGCTGCGCGAGACGCTGTACCAGGAGATGCTGAGCCACATTAAGCAGACCGACGTGTCGGCGCCGTTTCGCGAGGGAGCGTGGTGGTACTACTCGCGCACCCAGGAAGGCCTGCAGTATGGTGTGAGCTGCCGCAAACGCGGCGGCGAGGCAGGCCCGGATGCGAATGCGCCCGAAGAAGTAATTCTGGATGGGAACAAGCTGGCCGAGGGGCACGCTTTTTTTGCCATTGGCGATACGGCGATCACCGACGATGGGCGTTGGCTGGCCTACACGACAGACACGACGGGCTTCAGGCAGTACACACTGCACATCAAAGATCTGGCAACAGGCGAGACACTGCCGTTGACAGTGGAGCGGGTGGGCAGTGTGGTGTGGGCGGCGGACAACGCGACGCTGTTCTACACGGTTGAGGATGAGGAGCAGAAGCGGCAATTCCAATTGTTTCGCCATCGTGTGCTGAACAGCGCGGATGCGGTGCTTGTGTACCAGGATGACGACGAGCGCTTCAATCTGGGTGCGGGCAGGACGCGCGACGGCGAGTGGCTGGTGATGGAGTCAAGCAGTCACACGACGAGCGAGTGCCATGTCCTGCGGGCCGCGGAGCCGGAGGGCGCATGGACGCTGATTGAGCCGCGCAGCGACGATCACGAGTACTCGGTGGATCACAGGAATGGAACGTGGTTTATCCGCACGAACGATGCGGGCCGGAATTTCCGGTTGGTGACGGCTCCGCTGGCAACGCCGGGGCGCGCGCACTGGGTGGAACACATTGCGCATCGCGAGGATGTGGCGCTGGAAGACGTAGACCTGTTTGCCAGCTTCATGGTGACAACCGAGCGCGAGGCGGGATTGCCACGGCTGCGTCTGTGGCGATTTGCCGGCGAAGGACCGGAGGCCACGCAGGCGGGCGAGATTGCATTTCCGGAGCCCGCGTATAACGCGTATGGCGGAACGAATCGTATCTGGAAGACGAGCAAGTACAGGTATGGATACGAGTCGCTGGTAACACCAAGCTCGGTAATGGAGCACGACATGGCGACGGGTGAGTCCGCGCTATTGAAACAGCAGGAAGTGCCGGGCGGATTTGACCGCAGCTTGTACGCAAGCGAGCGCGTGCATGCCACGGCGGCAGATGGCGTGCAGGTGCCGATTTCGCTGGTCTACCGCAGGGACATGCGCGAGCAGGGCGGGAATCCGCTGTATGTATATGGCTACGGATCGTACGGCTACACACTGGGGATGGGCTTCCGCTCAAACCGGCTGAGCATGCTGGATCGTGGCGTGGTGATGGCGTATGCGCATATCCGCGGCGGCGGCGACCTGGGCGAGCCATGGCACGACGCAGGCAAGATGCTCACCAAGCGCAATACGTTTACGGATTTTGTAGCCGTGGTGGAACACCTGACAAAGAGTGGCTACGGCGATGCAAAGCGTGTGGCGATTGAAGGCGGCTCGGCGGGCGGGCTGCTGATGGGCGCAGTGGTGAATCTGAGGCCGGATGTGGCGCGCGCGGTGGTGTCGCATGTGCCGTTTGTAGACGTAATGAATACGATGCTCGACGCTTCCCTGCCCCTGACGGTGCCGGAGTATGAGGAGTGGGGCAATCCGAACCAAAAAGAATACTTTGACTATATGCTGAGTTATTCGCCCTACGACAATTTGAAAGAGGCAAGTTATCCGGCAATGTTAGTCAAGACGAGTCTCTACGACAGCCAGGTGATGTATTGGGAACCGGCGAAGTATGTGGCCAAGCTGCGCACGCTGAAGCGCGATACGATGCCGCTGCTTCTGGTAACAAATATGGAGGCCGGCCACGGCGGCGCAAGCGGGCGCTATGACTATCTGAAAGAGATTGCGTTTGACTATGCGTTTGTACTGCGGGAGTTGGGCGTAACGGAATAAAAGAATGGCCGGAGATGTGCGCTTCAATATCGACCGGCCTTATTTATATTGAATCGCCTCATACGGCAGTGACCAGAAATGCAACATGACTAAAGTCGCAGGTTGCTTAGTAAGTAACCTCATTGCATTTTTCCGCGCCAGCAGGCCTAATATGTGTGCGACTTGACCAGAAAGTTGCACGGGCTTTGGAGCGAAGTGTCATTTACCTCTGCAATCCCCTGGATTAGTTTTCAGACAGTGCCCGAAGTGTTGATAGTTTGAGCTGAACCGGGCCGGAGGCTGAGATGGAAATTATCGGCAGAAAAGGCGGCGGACTTCCTCGCAACTATGCTGAGAACAGCAGCTGGCTGAATCCGGCGCCGTGGCGCGCAGTGCAATCCGCCCGGGCGGCTTATGTGGAATCCATGCGGCTGGAGACTGATCCCCTCGAAGCGATTGAAGTATCCATTCCCGTGAGTTCGCCGCGGCTCTCGCGTCGCGAGCGCAGACGGTTTGGACGGCACCGCTAGTTTCCTTTCACTTCTCTTTCAAATACACGACAAACCGCAAGCCTGTGAGCGTGGTCCGATGGACCAACGCTGTACTGTGCCGCGTCCACGCAGGCCCAGGCAATTGCTCCACAGCGTGCCTGCTCAGGGTGCGCCGACCTACACTGGAAGTCACGAATCGTAAGGAGACGCAGTCCAACCATGAGAGACGAGATTGCACACGCAGCAACGTTGTTCAATTTGAATACGAGCCTGTTTGCGAAAGTGAGCGAAGGAATTGCGGCAGAAGAATGGACACGCAGGCCATGCGAGACAACGAACTGCATGCTCTGGATCGTGGGCCACATGCTTTGGGCGCGTTCACGCTGCGCGCGCATGCTGGGCTCGCAGTGGCAAGGCGATTGGGTAAATCAGTTTGAGCGCGGCGCCAGGCCGGGCGATGGAACGAGTTATCCCGCGCCGGAACAACTGCTTGCGGCATGGAAGGAAATTGCAGAGGAATTGCAGGCGGGTCTGGAGCGAGCAACCCAGGAAACGCTGGAACGCGAGGCGCACCGGCCAAGCCTGAACGGCAAGGTAAGCGGCATGGTGTATTTTCTTGTGTCGCACGAAAGCTACCACATGGGTCAGTTGGCTTATGTGCGCTGCTGGCTGGGCAAAGGCGGACCGCAGGGATAGAAGCAAAGAGAACCCATCGTAGATATAAAAGATGACGAAGATTTCATCTGCGCGAAGACTGACACATGCGCGAAGCGTGCGTCTAGAGAGCAGGTGAAAAAATCAAGAAGCTTCCCTGAACGTCTATTCCGAAAACCTGCACGCACAGCCGCGCTTCTGCGCACTACAAGCGCGGCTGCACTTCTGCTATTGGCATGCACATGCATGCCATGTTTTGCGCAGGGCAATCAAATAACTTTACAAACCGAAACGAAGAGTAATTCCGAAACAAGCTCAGCTCCTACTCCTCAACTTCCACAAGCCAATGCTGACGGAGTCATTTCCGGAACGCTTCTGGATGAAAACGGCGACATCGTTCCAGGCGCGCGTGTGGACCTGATCGATCCACCCTCGCAGCGCGTACAAACTGTAAGCTCCGGTAGCGATGGCCAATTCGTCTTTCACGGCGTTGCCGCTGGGACATATACGTTAGCAGTGCATGGCGCGGGGATGGCTCCCTTCTCTTCAAAACCAATGGCGCTCCAGGATGGTCAGGTATTGCTTGTTCCGCCGCTTCACCTGGTAGTTTCCGGCGGTGTAACGAGCGTGACCGTGTCGGGCGATCCCGTTACGCTTTCGCAAGAACAGGTGCAAATTGCGGTGCAACAGCGCATTGGCGGCGTAATTCCAAACTTCTACAGTTCATATGACTGGAACGCTCCACCCATGCTGACCAAACAGAAGTATGTACTGAGTCTGCGTTCGATTCTCGATCCTGTTTCGTTTGCATCAGTGGCTGCGGTTGCTGGCGCCGAGCAATACCGGAATGTGTTTCCCGCCTACGGCAGCGGATGGGAAGGCTACGGCAAACGTTACGGCGCAGCAATGGCCAATCATGTCTCTGGCGACCTGCTGGGCAAAGCAGTATTTCCCAGCCTGTTTCACGAGGATCCTCGTTATTTCTACAAGGGCAAAGGCAGCATCAAATCACGCGCATTGTATGCAATGGCGGCCGCTGTGATTGCACGAGGCGACGACGGAAAGTGGAAGCCAAACTACGCGAATGTGCTTGGCAATTTCTCCGCGGGCGCGCTGTCGAATTTGTATTACCCCGCTGCGGATCGTGGACTCTCACTCACTCTGCTGAATGGCCTGGCAGATACTGGTGCGGATGCCGCGTCGAACCTGGTTCGCGAGTTTGTGCTGAAGCGATTCACGAGTCATGCTCCGAAAAATGCGCACTAAAGCGGACGCAAGAGATTATTCTTGCCGATGCTGCAATGAAAAGCCGCGGCGATTGTGCCGCGGCTTTTTGTTCCCCCCTGGTTTATCTGAATAGCTCGGGATGTGCGCCTAGAGTTGCACGGGCTGTGCGGCGAGCATTGCTTTAATGGACTTGAGCGCGTCGAGCGCCGACTGCGGCGCTGGCGCGTCAATCTGTACCACAGCAAGCGCCTTCACCGGCTCATCCGCAGTTGACTTCCCTGCTCTTTCGCGGCCCAGTGCAAAGTTGGCGATATTCACCCCCTGCTCGCCAAGCGTGGTTCCAATTTTGCCGATGACGCCCGGTACGTCGAGGTTGCGGCAGACGAGAAGATTGCCTTCAAGCGGCGCTTCAATATCAATGCCGTCAAATTCAAGCAGGCGCGGCTGCTCGCCGTGGATGACAGTAGCAGTGGCATGAACCGGGCCTTCCGCCGAGATCAGTTCAACGAACAGAACCGTGGATGCACCGCCGCGCTGGCTGCGCTCCCGTTTCTCTTCGTGGATGCGGATGCCGCGCTCCTGCGCGATGGCCGCGGCATTGATTCGGTTGACCGCTTCGGAGCCCTGCAGCAGACCGGCGATGAACGAATTGCGGACGAGTTCGGTTTTGGCTTCGGCAAGGCGGCCGCTGTAGACAAGATTGATAGACTCCGTACCGCCCTTGCCGGTTTGTGCAAGGAAGGAACCCAAGCGACCTGCAAGATCGATATAGGGCGCCAGAACAACGTATTCTTCGTGCGAAAGCGACGGCAGGTTAACCGCATTCTGCACAACGCCGAGCTTCAGATATTCGCGCACCTGCATGGCGATCTGCACCCCGACGGCCTCCTGTGCTTCGCCGGTGGAGCCTGCGATATGCGGCGTGAGGATAACGTTGTCGAACCCGAAGTAGGGAGAGTCCCTGGGTGGCTCGACGGAGAAAACATCGAGCGCGGCGCCGGCGACCTGGCCGGATTTGAGCGCAGCCGCCAGTGCGGCTTCTTCCACCAGTTCGCCGCGGGCGCAGTTAATGATGCGCACGCCCTTCTTCATGGTGGCAAGCGTCTTCTCATTGATAATGCCGGCGGTTTGTGGCGTAAGACCGACGTGAAGCGTGAGGTAATCGGCTTTGGCGAAGAGCTCTTCCACCGAAACGAGCGTGATGCCGTTTTCGCGAGCGACAGCGGCGGATACAAAGGGATCGGAACCGATGAGCTCCATGCCGAAGCCGCGTGCGCGGCGGGCCACCTCAAGGCCGATGCGGCCGAGACCGAGAATGCCGAGCGTCTTGCCGCGCAGCTCAGAGCCTTGCAGCGATTTCTTCTCCCATTTGCCGGCGTGCATGGTGGCGTTGGCAACGGGAACCTTGCGGGCGAGCGCGAGCATGAGGCCAATGGTGAGTTCGGCCACGGCAACAGCGTTCGCTCCAGGTGTGTTCATCACAACAACGCCGTGGCGTGTGGCTGCCTCCGCATCGATGTTGTCGACGCCCACACCGGCCCGGCCAATGACGCGCAGCTTAGGCGCGTGCGCAAGCAGTGCCTCGTCCACCTGTACGGCAGAACGGACAACGAGCGCATCGGCATCGGCAAGCGCGGCAGGCAGGCCGTCAGGCAGCTTGTCGTGCGTGAGAACTTCCCAGCCGGGCTCAGCGGCAAAAACGGCGAGCGTTGCGGGTGAGACTTTTTCGGCAAGGACGATCTTCATGGCTTCTCCCTGGGGCTGCTCGGCGGATTGGTAGTCGTCGAAGCGGACGTAGTTCTGCTCGCAAAACAGATCGAACATGCGCAGCACGGCGGCGTGCGGTTTGCCCTCGCCCTTCTCGTATTTGGTGAGCGAGTTTGGATGCACGCCGAGTTTCTCGGCCATCTGGTACTGGTAGAGATCGAGCTGCTTGCGGGCAATGACGAGTTTTTCAGCAAAGGTAAGTTCGGGCATGGTCACAGTACTCAGTGTTCAGCAGTCAACTACTTTGCGGCGACTTCCGCATAGACCTTCTGCGCGGCAGCAACGGCTGAGCCATAGATGACGGGCAGGCCGAGCGTGTCTTTCGCAATATGCTCCATGGCGCCGAGCAGAGCAACGGTATCGAGATAGTCAAAGAAGCCAAGGTGCGCGACGCGGAAGATCTTGCCCTGCATCTCGCCCTGACCGTTGGCCGTGACAAGTGCAAACTTCGACTTGAGCGTTTTGACAACGGTGCTGGAGTCCATGCCTTCAGGCACAGCGACGGCAGTGGCAGCAGCGCCGGGCGCTGTAGGAGCAAAGAGCGTAAAGCCAAGCGTGGTAAGTCCGGCGCGCGTTGCTGCGGCATTCAACTGCGCGTTGTCGATAAGAGCAATGCGGCCCTTTTCAAGATCGCCGCCAGCCTGCGCGGCGATGTAATCAAGCGCTGCGCCCAGGCCGGCAATGAGCGCGACAGCAGGCGTATAGGCGCTTTCACCCTTCGCGGCGCTCTTGCGCTCCTTGCGCAGATCGAAGTAGTAGCGCGGATTCTTGCTTGTCTCCATTGCGGCCCATGCCTTATCGCTCACGGAGAGGTAGGCAAGGCCGGGAGGAATCATGACCGCCTTCTGCGAGCCACCAATAAGGACGTCGATGCCCCATGCGTCCACATCGAAGTGTGTGGTACCGAGTCCCGTGATGCCATCGACGACAAGCAGTGTGTTGGGCGACACCTCATAGATCAGGTTCGCGATCGCTTCAATGTCGTGGCGTACGGTGGTCGAGGTTTCCGTGGCCTGCACAAAGAGAGCCTTATGCTCCGGCTTGAGCGCGGCGCGCACTTGTGCAAGATCGAATGTCTGGCCGTAGGGAGCGGTAACCACGTCAACCTCGCAGCCGAAGGCCTTGGCGAGAGCGACCCAGCGCTCACCGAACTTGCCGGCGGTGAGAACGAGGACCTTGTCGCCAGGCGAAGTGAGGTTGGAGACCGATGCCTCCATGGCGCCGGAACCAGAACTCGATAGGAGCAGCACGTCGTTCTGCGTACCGACGAAGACCTTGAGCTGAGCCAGCACTTTCGAATAAAGCGCGCGGAACTCGGGAGTGCGGTGATGCATGTCGGCCGCAGCCATAGCAAACTGGGCTGCGGGGAGCAGGGGGGTAGGTCCGGGGGTGTAGAGGCGTGTTTTGCGGAACATTCTTTTCCTCGCTTTGGAGCAGAGCGGTAGGACTGCAATCACATAATACACATTTATGTGATTTATGTGGTTATTTTAATCTGTGGAAAACCAGGCGCAAATCATTCACATATAGAGAAATAACTCATTAAGTCTTTTATTTTGTGTTTTCAAATTGGCTTCGCCCTCTGAGGCCTGCTCTGCGATGATGTTGAGCGGATTTGAGATGGGGTGGCAATGAAGTGGATTGGGCTGGTGTTGGCGGATGCTCTGCTGGGGGTTGCCGGGCTACATGGAGCGACTGCCCAACCACCAACGATAGTGGCCAACAAGAGCGTGATTGTCGCGCTGCGCGCGGACCCTTCTGAACCTCGGCTGGTGTGGTTTAGCGCCGATGCGGGAAAGCATTTCAGCAATTCAGCAATCGAAACACTTCCCTCCACAGTGGAGACAGACGGCAAAAGTGTGCCCGTGATGTGGCACTTACTGCCCAAACTGGGGCACTCGGAAAAGCGTCGCGCGGTGTTTGTGTATGAAACCGGCGACGAGGCAGGTGCTCCGAAGCTGCAATTGAGCTGGGAGTGGAAGGCGCGCGCGGATTTTGGGCCAGTGGAGCATCGAGTGACAGTGAAGAACCTGAGCGGCAAAGAGGTGTGGTTGCCCATGATCGACTCGCTTGCTCTGGAGATTCCATACAGGCCGAAGGCAGTGTTGAAACACCTGTATGTGGAGAAGGGAGCGGACACACCGTCAGCGGTGGGCACACATATCGAAGACGTTGCCGATGGCTACAGGTGGGAGGGGCACTCATCTACGTATGCGTTTCCGCGCAAGGGAGAGGCGCGAGAGATCATTCCTGCCGAGTTTGTGTGGGGCCCGAATGAGCCGGAGGCCGGCTGGTTTGCCGGGATTGAATTCAGCGGGCGCACACGTATTGCATTGAAGCGAAATGCGAGGGGCATATCGACAGTGCTCGGGCTTGATCCCGAACCGGGACCGTTCCGCACGCGAATTGCACCGGGCGAAGCGTTCACAACACCAACGGTGTTTCTTGGCACATTTACCGGAGGACCGGACGGCGCAGCAAACGAGCTGCATGCATGGGTGCGTGCGGTGCTGGGCAACGCGAAGACGTGGAGCAATCCGCGTTATCCCTACACGGTAAACAACAGTTGGGGCGGCGGCATGGATGTGAACGAAGCAATTGCGCTGCGCATGATCGCCGACGCGAAGGATCTGGGCCTGGAGATGTTCCACATGGACGCGGGCTGGTTTCGCGGTGTGGGTGACTGGTATCCGGACCCGAAGAAGTTTCCGCACGGGCTGGCCTATGTGGCGGACGCGGCGCATAAGGCGGGACTGAAGTTTGGTCTGTGGGTGGACTGGACGCAAGCAGGCGTGGACACGGAGCCAGGCGCGCTGAATGTGCATGACCCAAAGGTGCGCGACTGGCTGGTGACGGATTTGCCGGCTGACTGGAAGCCCGAAGCATTCAAGGGGCAGACGGCGGATGTGGGCGTACCAGCAGCGCATGACTATTTTGCGCACGAGGTGGAGCGTATTGTGACCGGCTACCACCTGGACATGCTGGAGCACGACGGCTATCTAGTGGCGCAGGGATGCATGAAAGCGGATCATCCGCACGCCCCGCCGGTGACGAACCGGACAAAGATTGTGCACGACAGTGGATTCGATTTTGCTCTGGGGCCGAACTCAACCGATGTGAGCTATCACGCAGTGCGCGCCTATTACGACATCTATGAGCAGATGCGGCGCAGGCATCCCGGACTGCTGTTTGAGATTTGCAATGACGGCGGGCGCATGGTGGACTTTGGCACAGCAGCGCACGGGGACTACTTCTCCATCACGGATACATATGATCCACTGTCGAACCGGCGCGCGTTTTATGACACGAGCTACATGCTTCCACCGGCGATGCTGGAGAGCTATGTGGAGAAGTGGCCGACGCCGCACATGGAGAACTTTCTCTATATGCTGCGCAGCGGCATGATGGGCTGGCTCTCCGTGATGATCGACACGACGAGCTGGACGCAGGAGCAGCATGCGGCGGCAAAACGGGAAATTGCGTTCTACAAAGAAACACTGCGGCCGCTGATTCGCGATGCAAAGTTGTATCACGTGTCGGCTCGGCCGGACGGTGTGCACTGGGATGGCATGGAGTATTGGGATGCGGCAAACGAACGCGGCGTGGTGTTCGCATTTCGCGGGAGTGCTGCGGATGAGGATCGGCACGCATTCGTGCTGCGCGGACTTGAGAAAGATGTGCGCTACCATCTGCACTTTGAAGATGGAAGCGCGCCGGATACACAAATAACAGGCGCCGAGCTGATGAGCGAAGGCATACACGTGCATTTGAAATTACCGCTCAGCTCGGAGATTGTGGTCATCGCTGCAAACGGGCATTGAGCAGCAATAGAGCGCCAGAAGCGGCAGTTCCGTTCGAGTGCGCTTTTGACACAAAAGAAGATCCGCCGATCGTGAAGACCGGCGGATGCGTAAAGCAAATCGAATGCGTTTGCAATTAACGGCCGCGCCCACCGCCGTGGAATCCGCCACCACCGACGGAGCCACCGTGAAAGCCGCCGCCATGGAAACCACCGCCGCTGAATGCAGGCGTTGTGCCTCGAGTGGCAAAGCCGGAGTGGACTTCACTGCGGCTATAGAGCGGTCGAACCCCGGCATGTGAGTTTGCCGGAGGATGGGCTCCAATGAAGTGCCGATGGCCACCGCCGTACCAGCGTCCGCCATACCATCCATATCCGCCATACCAGGTGGTCCAGCCGAAGGGATAGTAGCCAAAGCCGAATGGACTATAGAACGGGCTGAGGCCAATGTAGGTGTAGTCCCATGCGTAGGGATCCCAGTACCAGCCGGGCACAAATCCTGCGCTTGCCGCATAGTAAGGCGCCATTTGGTTGTTGTCCTGGGCCAGGTATTCGGAGCGCAGGCTGCTCCAGTTGTAGAACTCGCCTTGGGCATCGCGCACATTAAAACCAACGGGCTTCTCCTTCGCAAGAGGCCTTCCTTGGTCCTGCTCCTCAAGCGTGAACATGTGATGCGCTTTGACGGTGCGGTATTTTCCACCCCCAATTTGTACGGCGGCCTTGCCGTCAAAGACCATCACGGCCGGCTGATTGGTGGTGAACTCATAGAGACCGGTCTTCACCAACTCGGTGTAGACGCCGTTGTCTCCGATGACGATGTCATTTTGTGGGAAGAGCTGATCGACCTCAACGGCGATGCGTCCGCTCTCGACGTTGACCTGCGTACGGGTAAGGTCTGGGGAGATCATTTTGATACGGGTGGCATGATCGAGTCGGAGGAAGACGCCGGGGGTAAGAAGAATCTCCGCCCGGCCTTTATCCGTGGAGAGCGTGTCGCCAGCCTGCAGTGTGGCGATGCCCACCTGGCGGTTGTTGAGCGAGATTCCATTGAGCGTGACCGCTCCTTCCATGTAGTTGAGTGTTCCGGGGACGGCGGATTGCGCCGCTGGCGCCTGCTGTGCGCCACACAAAGGGATGGAGAGAAGTCCAAGTGCAACGATCGGTACGGTCAGCAATGCGGATTTCATCGTTATTCAACTCCTACAAGTAGGAAATGCGCGTCAAGGCAAGAAGTTGCGGCAGGAAAGACGGCGCAGCGGAGTCGGATTGCGTCTGACAAAAACCGAGACAGGAATACAAGGCAACCTTTCGCCTGGATTCAATTGGTAAGCCATCGAGACCGGAGATCGAGCAGAAAAATTCGATAGAATCGACGTGGAAACGAGGAGAACAATGATTGATCCGGGTGCGCTGGCGGCGCAGATTACCAAACTGACTGTTGAGTCCATGAAAGCGAAGAATGCCGAGAGGACAGGTACGCTGCGGCTCATCAAGACGGCGCTGATGAACAAGGCCGTTGAGAAAAATGCCGCGCTGACGCCGGCTGAGGAACAGGCAACGCTGGCCACGATGATCAAGCAGCGGCGCGACTCCATTGAACATTTTTCCAAAGCAGGCAGAACGGAGCTTGCCGCAAAGGAAGAAGGAGAAATCAAAGTCATCGAAGAATTCCTGCCTAAAGCCCTGGACGAAGCCGGACTGAAGGCGCTGGTGGCCGAGACGATTGCCGAGCAAACAGCGGCGAGCGGCGCAAAACCCGAACCGAAGGCGATGGGCGTGGTCATCAAGGCCGTGCAGGCAAAGATTGCCGCACAGGGAGTGCGTGCCGAGGGACGGCTGGTGAGTGAGGCAGTGAAGGCGGCTCTGGCTGGCTGAACAAAGTAGCACTATGCAGAAAACGCAGGAGCAACAGCTCCTGCGTTTTTGTTTGCGATGGATGCAGTTCCGCTCTGTAAGCTGAAAGCGAGAATGCAAGGATGGATTTTGCAAGTGAATCGCGGCGAAGGGGTGCAGAGATGCGGATTCGAAAGATGACAGCGGGGCTGATGCTGGCGCTGTGCGTGGCCATGGGAGCAGCGGCGCAACAGCCAGCACATGTTTTCTTCCGCGTACAGGCAGGGCCAAACGTGGGCGCACCGGTCAGCGGGCGACTGCTTGTGTTTATGAAAGAAGGCGCGGGCGACAAGGAAGTTGAGCTGAGCGAATTCCATCCTGGCGATGTTGCCGTGGCTGCGGTGGAAGTGCACGACCTGAAGCCGGGCGCGACCGTGGAGTTGGACGCGGACCAGATTGCGTATCCCAGGCCCTTCGACCAGATGCCCAAGGGGACATATGAAGTACAGGCTGTGCTGGACGTGGACCACACCTACAACTACAGCCAGCGTGGCCCCGAAGACTGGATCAGCAATGTGGCTGCTCTGGCGGCGTGGACGCCAGGCTCAACCGAGCCTGTGCTGGTGCTCGATCACCATCCTGAAGCCAGCGGACGCCGTGCGGAGATGATTGCGAAAGCCAAGGCTGAAGCCACGCACGATATAGCGCGGCTGGAAGAGCTAGAAAGCCCGGTGCTTACCAAATTCTGGGGCAAACCGACCTATGTGAAGGCGTGGGTGATTCTGCCGCCTGGATACAAGGACAATGCGAAGCAAACCTGGCCAACGGCGTACTGGACGCACGGATTTGGCGGTAATCTGGATTACTCGCTCGTAGAAGGGTTAATGCTGCATACGCGGATGGCGGAGGGCAAGATGCCCCCGATGTTCTGGGTAATGCTCGACGAGTCACTGCCCGAGGGCACACACGAGTTTGCCGACAGCGTGAACAACGGACCGTGGGGCACGGCGCTGACAACGGAGTTCATCCCATACCTCGAGCACAAATACCGCATGGATGCGCGGCGCAACAGCCGCCTGCTGAACGGACACTCGAGCGGCGGATGGGCGACGCTGCAGCTCGAGGTGAATTATCCAAAGGTGTTTGGCGGAACGTGGTCCACATCGCCTGATCCGAGCGACTTCCACGACTTCACTGGACCGGATATCTACGCACCGCACGCCAACATGTATCGCAAGCCAGACGGCACACCGTGGCCCATCTTTCGCGATCACGGCCAAGTGATTGCCACAATGGAGCAGTTTGCCCAAATGGAGACCGTGCTTGGTCCATATGGCGGGCAGCTTGCATCGTTCGACTGGGTATTCTCACCCAAGTCGCCAAGCGGCGCGCCGGAACCGGTGTTCGATCGAGTGACGGGTAACGTGCATCCCGAAGTGGTGAAGTATTGGCACGACCACTATGACCTGGCGTACCTTGTGCAATCGAACTGGGCCAAGCTCGGCACAAATCTGAAGGGACGCATTCATGTGTATGTGGGCACAGCAGACACGTTTTATCTCGACGGGCCGGCACACAAATTTGAAGCAGTACTGAAAAAGCTGGGCGGCGATCCCCACTTCACCTATCTTCCCGGCCGCACGCACTTCGATCTCTATAAGGTAGGCGATGACCGGAATGCGCTGTTCGACACAATTGGCGAGCAGATGTGGGAGACGGCGCGCCCGGGCGAACACTGGAGGCACTGAATATCCGGCTCAGGATGAGCCGAGCACATCTCGAACAAAATATTGGTGTTATTGCCATAATCGGCATCACGGTCAGCGGCTTTTACGGCAATGCACCCAGGAGAAATTGAATCTAACTTTTACTCAATCTTAAAATATGAGTGTTATACGCTAAGATTTCACTGTTAGGCCTTGACAGTCTTTGACTGTTTCCCTATCTTTAGCAATTGGAAGGCGAGAGTGCTAAACACTCCAGCCGCAAACGTTAAGTGCGTTCGGCTGCTTGGATGTCGAGAGTCGCAAGCCAAGGTTTTTCAGTACTACTTTCCATTTGAAACTCAGCGGACCGGCGAGGCCTGTCCGTGTGCAAAGGAGAAGCAAAGCGATGGCTGCAACATCGGTAAAAACGACCTTTACTCCGCTTCATGACCGCATCCTGGTGCGCCGTCTCGAGGAGACGGAAACCATCCGCGGCGGCATCATCATCCCCGACAGCGCCAAAGAAAAGCCGCAGGAAGGCGAAGTGGTCGCAGTGGGCAAGGGCAAGTCAAACGACGAGGGCAAGGTATTTCCACTCGACGTGAAGGCTGGCGACAAGGTCCTCTTCGGCAAGTACTCGGGCACCGAGATCAAGATCGACGGTGAAGAGTTCCTGATCATGCGTGAGGAAGAAGTCCTCGGCATCATCAAAAAGTGATCAGTGAACAGTGGACAGTGGACAGCGGCCTGCACAATCCGCTGACACGACCACACACTGAGCATCGACCGGCCACCGGCCGAAACACTTGAATTTCAAAACGAATTGATCACTGAACACTGTTCACTGATCACTGGAGAGAAACATGGCAAAGCAAATTCTGCATGGTGAGGATTCCCGCCAGGCGATTCTGCGCGGTGTGAATACGCTGGCAGACGCCGTGAAGGCGACGCTGGGACCGAAGGGCCGCAACGTCGTAATCGAAAAGAAGTTCGGTTCCCCGACCATCACCAAGGACGGCGTGACGGTTGCGAAGGAAATCGACCTGAAGGACCCGCTGGAAAACGTGGGCGCACAACTGGTGCGTGAAGTTGCCTCCAAGACCTCGGACGTGGCCGGTGACGGCACCACGACGGCAACCGTTCTGGCACAGTCGATCTTCCGCGAAGGCGTGAAGACGGTTGCTGCCGGTGCGAACCCGACAGCTCTGAAGCGCGGCATCGACAAGGCCGTGGCGGCCGTGATTGGCACCCGTGACAAGGACGGCAAGTGGGCCGATGGCGGCGCTCTGGGTGAGCTGTCGAAGCCGGTGAACGAGGGTTCGGTTGCCCAGGTGGGCACCATCTCCGCCAACGGCGACTCCGAAATCGGCGAGATCATTGCCGAGGCCGTAAAGGTTGTGGGCAAGGACGGCGTCATCACCATCGAAGAGTCGAAGACGATGCACACCGGCCTTGAGACCGTGGACGGCATGCAGTTTGACCGCGGTTACCTGAGCCCCTACTTCGTGACCGATGCGGAGCGCCTGGAAGCAATTCTCGACGACCCGTACATCCTGATCTACGAGAAGAAGATCAGCGCGATGAAGGATCTGCTTCCTCTGCTGGAGCAGGTTGCTCGTGGCGGCAAGCCGCTGTTGATCATTGCCGAGGACGTGGAAGGCGAAGCGCTGGCCACCCTGGTGGTGAACAAACTGCGCGGCACGCTGAATGTGGCCGCGGTGAAGGCTCCCGGCTTCGGTGATCGCCGCAAGGCCATCCTGGGCGACATCGCGATTCTCACGGGCGGCAAGGCCATCACGGAAGATCTCGGCATCAAGCTCGAAGGCGTGAAGCTTGAGGACCTGGGCCGTGCAAAGCGCGTGACCATCGACAAGGACAACACGACGATCGTGGACGGCGCAGGCAAGACCAGCGATATCGACGGCCGCGTGAAGGAAATCCGTTCGCAGATTGAAAAGACCACCTCCGACTACGACAAGGAGAAGCTGCAGGAGCGGCTCGCCAAGCTCGTGGGCGGCGTGGCCATCATCAAGGTGGGTGCGGCAACCGAGACCGAGCTGAAGGAGAAGAAGGCTCGCGTTGAGGATGCTCTGCACGCGACTCGTGCGGCTGTGGAGGAAGGCATTGTTCCGGGCGGCGGTGTTGCCCTGGTGCGTGCAGTCCCCGCAGTGGAGAAGCTGACCAAGACCCTGGAAGGCGACGAGAAGATCGGTGCGCAGATTGTGCTCCGCTCGCTCGAAGAGCCGCTCCGCCAGATTGTGGCGAATGCCGGCGAAGAGGGTGCTGTGGTTGTGGCAAAGGTGCTGGAGAGCAAGGAACAGCACTATGGCTACAACGCGGCCAAGGGCGAGTTCGAGAACCTGGTGAAGTCCGGCGTAATCGACCCGACCAAGGTGACCCGCACTGCTCTGCAGAACGCGGCTTCCATCGCAGGTCTGCTGCTTACCACTGAAGCACTGGTTGTCGAAATGCCCGAGCCGAAGGCTCCGGCACCGGCAGGCGGCCACGGCGGCGGCATGGACGGCATGTACTGAGAACAGTGATCAGTGGACAGAGTTCAGTGATCAGCAAAATCCCCCGGCTTCGGCCGGGGGATTTTTTATTCCTGCGCGAAAGGGACAGGTATCCCTTCCCTTCACCTTCTAGCTTTTGTCCATTGGAAATTGAGACCAAAGCGGGCATTGTATGGCAGGCTCTGGTAGCCGATTGGCGCGATGTGTCGGTTGCTTGTGAGGTTCTCCATTTGCGTATAGACACTGAGCCAGTTGCGCAACTGGTAACTGCCGCCGAGCGAGAGCTGCGCGTAGCCGTGATCGAGGTTGCGGTTGGGCAGCAGCAGAGATGTGCCGAAATTTGCATCGGTCAGGAAGGTTGAGTCGTCGCTGCGGCTGGCGAAGGCTGCAGTGAACAGGCCGGTGATGCCGTGGCTCGAGTAAGTCGCGGTGATGAAGCCCGTATGCGGAGGACGGCGGAAGAGCCGTGCTCCCTTGAGCGGCGAGTAGGCTCCGATAGGAATGCCATTGTACGTCGGCTCATAGCCTCCGTTGAGCGCCTCGTTGTCGCTGGAGAAGGAGCGCTGCACCACCGAATCAAGATAGGTGTAGCCGCCGCGCAAGAAGATGCTGCGGCCTATGCCGCCCTCAAGCGTGGCTTCAATACCCTGCGCGCGGAATGCTTCCGTGTTCACATACACACCATAGTCATAGGTGTAGTAGTAGCCGAGCGCGTCGATGAGGTCCGTTGCATTCTGCCCGGTGAGGCCGAGCAGTCCCGGAAGCAATTGCGCGCCAACGGATTCAATCTCTTTGCCGAACTGATTGTGGAAGTACGTGCCGCGAAAAAGAATGTGCTCGCTGAAGAAACTCTGCTCCACGCCGCCTTCATACGTGCGCGTAGTGGGCGCGGCAATAGGACCGATACCGAGCTGTTGCGCTGTGGCCTGGTTGCCGCTGGTGGCGAGGAATTGATAAAGCGAGCCGAACTGATCGGAGAGCTTGGGCTCGCGCACGGCATCGCCAAAGTTGAACAGCACGCGCGTACCGCTGAATTTGCCGTCATGCGGACGGAAGATGTAGTAGGTCGCTCCGGCACGCGGCGTAGTGGTGGTGCCATAGAGTGTGTCGTGCTGCAGGGCGCCGCCCAGGTTGTAGAAGAAACGCGTGTGAAAGTCGCCGTGCACGGCAGCCAGGTAGTTTTCCTGCGTGCGTTCGGTGGACTCGTCGGTTGCATACGACGGAATCCTCTCCACGCCGCGCTCATCCTGATACTGGAAGCCGATGAGCCCGAGCAGGTGTGGCGTCACGCGATAGTCTCCCTGATAGTCGAACTCATCACGGTTGTTCACAAACGATTCGTTGAATGGATACGTTCCGGCGTAGTCAAGAATCGCCTGGCCAGTCACCGAGTAGCCGTTCGCACCGGTAATGGTGACCAATTCGCCAAGGCTGTCACCGTAGGCATCGAAGTCTCCACTGCCCTGTTGCGACCACTGGTGATACTGCTCGCGCTTGCGTGTTGCGCCGTAGCGCAGCAAATTGTGAAAGGCCGCAGTCGTCTGATGCTCAAGCGACGTACTGAGGTAAAGATCCTGATCTTTCTGCGTAACGTCGTCGGCAACGTGATAGAAGTCCCACGCATTGGGCACACCGGTGGCATCCACGCCGTAGTGAATAGTTCCACGCAACTGCAGGCTTGCGCGCGGCTGCCAACCGAAGTTGCCCACTGCGGTGCCAACATGAAATTGGTCGTTGGGCAGTGCGTTCGATGTCTGGAACCAGCTGTAGTCGCCCAGATAATCGAACTTTCCATGCGCACCTGCAATTTCAGCCGACTCATGCGAGGTATTGAAGTTGCCCGCGTCGCCGGAGAGGAAGAGCGAAGGAAAACTCGTGGTGCCTCGTGGCGTAGTGATGCTCACAACGCTACTTCCCGCGTCGGCGCCGTAAAGAGACGAGTTGGCTCCGCGGAAAATTTCAACGGACTCAACGCCCGTAGTGGAGAAGGGGCCGAAGTCGAACTGGCCACCCAGCTCGCCTGCGTCAATGCCGTCCACAAGAACCTTGTTGGCCGTGGAATTACCGCCGCGAACGAAGAGCGAACTTTGCGCACCCCGCTGGCCGAGCTGTGCGACGAAAGTTCCCGGCGTGACACGCAACAAACCGGGCAGATCGACTCTTTGCGCAAGTTCGGTTGGCCCAATCACAGAAGTCGATTCACTCGTTTGCCCCTGCGGTGTGGGCGTGCCTGTCGCGGTAACAACGATGGACTGCCGCACCCACTCGGGCTCAAGCACCAGGTTGCGCTCCACGCTATCAAAGTGCCCCGCAAAGAAACTGGGCGTCTGCAACTGGCGAAATGTCTTCGCGGTAACAACGAGGTAGAATCGGCCCTGAACACCGGTAAGAATCTGAAAGCTGCCATCTGCGCCGGAGATGGTGGTGGAAACAATGCCACCCTTGCTGATGAGCGTAACGGATGCTCCAGAGACGGGTGCTCCAGACGTGTCGGTGACAACACCGTGGACCGCGGCGGCAAAGGCAGAAATTGAAAAAGAAAGGCAGGCTGCGGCAAACAGCAGCGCGGCAAGGCATCGAGTGTGCCTGAATGCGGGCATATGGACTCCTCCGTTCCCCTCGGAACGTAAGCGGTTGGAAGCGTCAAGGACCGGTCTCCTGACTTGCGCCGCCGCCGGCATCCTTCCCGGAGTTCTCCAGTGGATGAAGACTCGCATGTATCAACAAAACGAGCCTGCCGGACGTGTGCACCCGCCCAAAAGACGGAGCCGAGTGCAATTGCGCTTACAGTTGCGGGGCAGTGGCGGACTTTCACCGCCTTCCCGAGCATCCTGACGATTACAGTGAATGAAACGAGACGCGGCCAATTGGACGCAACTCAGGACTGAAAAATCTCAGACGACAAAATTGTTTATAACGGGCGAGGCTGCTCAAGTCAAAGTGGAGATTCTTTATTGGTATTTTGACCATGCTTTTGCAATGCAGGTGTCAGAGCCAAACCGCATAGGAATATCCAACCGGGCGCACTCCATATATTCCATTCAAACTCAGGCAACCGTCTGTTTGCGCATATTCCACATCATGTACACCGGAATGCCGAGCACCACCAGAACAAGCCCAGGCCATGTGTATTGAGGTTTATAGCGCAGCAGCGTGAGCGAGACCCATGCCGCAAGCACAAGATAAAGCCCAGGCAGCCAGGGATAAAGAAAGGCTTTATATGGACGCGGCGCATCCGGCCGCTTGAAGCGAAGCACAAAGAGCCCAAGAATCGTGAGGATATAGAAGATGAGCACGGCAAGGATGATGTAGTCGAGCAACTGAATATACGAGCCAGAGACACAAAGAACAATCGCCCACGCAGCCTGCACCAGCAGCGCTGTAACGGGCGCGCCGGTGCGCGTGTGCAGCCGTCCGACCGCGCGAAAGAAAAGTCCGTCGCGGCTCATGGCGTAGTAAACGCGCGCACCTGCAAGACTGAGACCATTGGCGCAGCCAAAAGTTGAGACGAGGATGGCGCCGGCCATCAGGTATCCGCCCAGGCCGGGAAACATCTGCTCAAGCGCTGCGGTGCCCACGCGGTCTTCCGCGGCGTACTGAATGCCGCGCGCAAAAACAGTTGTCCCATGCGGATCGCCATGAAGCGGCAACACCATCAGGTAGGCAGCGCTTGCAAAGAAATATGCGGTAAGAACAAAGCTCGTCCCGAAGAACAGCGACAACGGAATGTTGCGCTGCGGCTGGCGTGTCTCCGCGGCGGTGAATGTCACGTTGTTCCAGGAGTCCGAGGAGAAGAGAGACCCCACCTGAACGATGGCGAGGATTGCCACAACATTGACCAGAACAATGGGGCCTCCAACGCCCACCTGCACCGGATGCAGCGCGGGCCAGCCTGCGTTCTGCCAGAAGTTGCGAAAATGCTCACCGAAGTTGGCGGAGATGGCCGCCGGATCGCGCCCAATGGTGAAGGCCAGAAGAATAAGCGCGGCAAGTGACAGCGCCTTGGCAACAGTAAAGATGTTTTGCACCAGTGCGCCAAGCCGCAGGCCGAAACAGTTCAGCACGGCAAGCACAACAATGATGACGATACCAATGAGATTCGCTGTGCTCAGACCAATGTCCATGTTGCCCAGCACCATGGGCCCAACACGGAGCGCGGGAACATGCGCAATGTGCCAGAGCCAATGCGTGCTCGAAATCGACGGAAAGAAAACACCGCAGAATTTGCCGAATGCCACACAGACCGCCGCAATGGAACCGGTCTGAATGACAAGGAAAAATGTCCATCCGTAAAGGAATCCCCACAGCGGACCGAGCGACTCGCGCAGATAGATGTATTGGCCGCCCGCACGTGGCATCATTGCGGCAAGCTCGCCATAGCTGAGCGCGCCAATCAGCGTCATGATTGCGGTAATGACCCACGCGGCGAGAAAGAGCGCTGGCGAATTCGTGCCGCGCTATGTCGCTGTCCACAATAAAAATGCCGCTGCCGATCATGGAGCCGGCAACAAGCGCTGTCGCACTGAAGAGCCCGAGCCGCTGCGTCAGTGGCTGAGCCTTTTCCTGATTCAAAGCAGGGTCGAGTCGTACGTTGCCCGGTGCCTTACTGTCCTCGGCAATGTTGTTGTCAGATTCTGTCATCGGTGTTGTGATTACCACCATACATGGTGGAGATAGGCAATCGTTTCTGCGCCATACAATAGAATCCTGGCAGACCAACTTATGAACATGCCGCAATTGCCGCCGCGCATTCAGGTGATTGACTCCCATACTGCTGGAGAGCCTACGCGAGTCATCGTGTCTGGCGGCCCCGATCTGGGTTCCGGCTCCATGGCTGAACGTCTTGAGCGATTTCGCGCCGGGCACGACCACTTTCGTCGCGCGGTTCTCTGCGAACCACGCGGATCTGAAGTACTTGTAGGCGCGCTGCTGCTTGAGCCAGCTAATGCGTCTTCCGCCGCAGGCGTCATCTTCTTCAACAATGCGGGCTATCTGGGCATGTGCGGTCACGGCATGATCGGGCTTGCCGCAACGCTCGAATATATGAAGCACATCGTGCCCGGCGAACACAGGATTGAAACGCCGGTCGGCGATGTGACCATACGATTGGAAACCGACCATACGGTGACGGTGGCCAATGTGGCAGCCTATCGGCTTCACAAAGCCGCTGCCGTGGAAGTACCCGGCTACGGTACGGTGCGAGGCGACGTGGCATGGGGAGGAAACTGGTTCTTCCTCGTGGAAGAGCATCCGTTCCGTCTGACCCTTGCGCACGAAGAAGAGTTGATGGCCTTCACATGGGCGATTCGCAAGGCGCTGCCCCATGCAGGCATCACCGGGGCCAACGGCGCGGAGATCGACCACATCGAAATCTTCACTGCTCCACATGACGCCGGAAATAACAGCCGAAACTTTGTGCTCTGCCCCGGCAAGGAATACGACCGTTCCCCGTGCGGCACAGGAACCAGCGCCAAGATGGCATGCTTGGCCGCTGACGGCAAACTGAAGCCCGGCGAGGTGTGGCACCAGGAAGGCATTCTGGGCTCGGTCTTCACGGGAAAGTATGAACCAGGCGGCGATTGCATTCGCCCCTTCATTTCAGGCTCGGCTTTCGTTACGGCGGAATCCTCGCTCATCTTTGAAGTGAACGATCCATTCCGGGAAGGTATTCCTGCACTGGGGCAATCGCAGGCATGACCTCCGCTGCGGAGTTCGATGTCGCCATCGCGGGCGGAGGCATTGTAGGTTGCGCTTGTGCGCTGGCATGCGCAAAACGCGGCCTGCATGTTGCCATCGTCGAAGGCAATACATGGGGCAGCGGCGCAACAGCTGCTGGCATGGGCCACATCGTGGTCATGGACGACTCGGAAGCGCAGTTCGCGCTCACACGTTACTCCCAGCAATTGTGGAACGCCATGGAACTGCCCCCTGCTGCAGAGTATGTACAAACCGGCACACTCTGGATCGCTATAGACAAGGAAGAACTGGAAGCAGCGGAACGCAAGCAGGCCTGGTATGCCAGACACGGTGTACCCGCAACCATGCTGACAGCGAGCGAACTCTATCAAGCGGAGAAGCATCTCGCGCCGGGACTCGCCGGTGCTCTGCTCATTCCTGAAGACAGCGTAATTTATCCGCCCGTGGCTGCTCTTGAACTCGCAAACCGCGCTGAGGCGCTTGGCGCAAAACGATTCGCAGGACGCACGGTAAATGCGATGGGCGCAGGCCGCATTGAACTTGAAAGCGGTGAAACCATTCGAGCAACAAAACTGGTGCTCGCGCTCGGTGCTGAATCCACGCGGCTGGCGCCGCATATCGCTGTCCGCAAACGTAAAGGGCACCTGGTCATCACAGATCGCTATCCCGGTTTCGTGCACCATCAACTCGTTGAGCTCGGCTACCTGAAAAGCGCGCACAGCCTGGGAAGCGATTCCGTCGCCTTTAACGTACAACCCAGAAAGACCGGACAATTACTGATTGGCTCTTCGCGGCAGTTCGACGTGGAATATCCTGAAGTAGACCATGGCATTCTGACGGCCATGCTGAAGCGCGCGGAGATATATCTTCCAGGGATTTCCGAACTCAATGCGATTCGCGTGTGGACAGGTTTTCGTGCGGCGACGCCTGACAAGCTGCCGCTCATTGGCCCGGACACGCAGGACTCCACGCTGCTGCTGGCAACCGGTCATGAAGGACTGGGGATTACCACTTCGCTGGCGACGGCGGAGATGATTGCCGACCTGATGACGGGGCAGACCACGCACATTCCACTGGACCCATATTTGCCGTCGCGCACCATGGCGGCGTAAAGCGGCTGCGCGCAACATGACCGCGAGTTTCTACAATAAAGTTGCAGAACGAGAGCGAGGAAGCAATGAACTGGACGGGAGTATTGCCTGCGCTGACAACAGCATTCGACAAAGACATGAAGGTGGACGTGGACTTTGTGATGCGCCATGCGCGCTGGCAGGTGGACAACGGCGTAAACGGTCTGGTGGCGCTGGGGTCGCTGGGTGAAGGCGCAACGCTGGAACAGGATGAGAAGCTGACCGTCATTGAAGCGCTGGTGGATGCGGTTGCAGGAAAAGTGCCTGTGGTTGCAACCATTTCTGCTCTCTCCACCGCGGATGCGGTTGCGCTGGCAAAAGCCGCCCATGAGCGTGGTGCAAGCGGACTGATGATTCTGCCGCCTTACGTGTATAAGGGCGACTGGCGCGAGATGAAGGCTCACGTCGCCGCGGTACTTGAAGCGACCAGTCTTCCCGCGATGCTCTACAACAATCCCATTGCGTACGGCACGGATTTTCTCCCTGAGCACATTGAAGAGCTTGCCAGGGAGTTCCCCAATCTTCGCGCGGTGAAAGAGTCCTCCGCCGACGTGCGCCGTGTCTCCGGCATTCGCGCCATTCTCGGGGATCGCATCTCCATCTGTGTTGGCGTGGACGACGCAATTGTGGAAGCAATCGCTGTGGGCGCCTGTGGATGGGTTGCCGGCCTTGTGAATGCCCTGCCCCGCGAAAGCGTCGACTTGTTCAATCTGGCGCGTGACGGTAAAAGCGGCGAGGCGTTCGAACTGTATCGCTGGTTCCTGCCTCTGCTGCGCATGGATACGGTGCCCAAGTTCATTCAGCTCATCAAGCAGGTGCAGGAAGAACTCGGCGTCGGCAACGCGCGCGTGCGTGGGCCGCGTCTGCAGATTATCGGCGAAGAGCTTGCCGAGACGCGCGCCATTCTGCAGCATGCTCTTGCCACACGGCCGTCAGTGGCACAATCAAGCACTCCGTTCCCTGCCTGAGATCGGAACCTGGCAGGAAACTCAGCTCTCATGCACATCTTCGCCGGCCAGTGAACCCACCCGGCCTGGCATCGCAGGTGGCCGTGCGGAACGCGTGTCCCACCCGAAGAGAAACTCCGTTGCCGGCCCGCAAATGCGTCCCTGGCACGGTCCCATTCCGCAGCGCGTGTGCAGCTTCGCCTCACGCCATGAATTACATGCTTCAAGCCGCTCGCGCACCACATCCTCACAACGGCAGACAATCGTATCCGCCTCTGCAAGAGCACGTAACTCCGGGCGCAGCGCAAAGGCTTCATCGAGCCACTGCACAAACTGCCTGTGTTTCTTGAGTTCAGGCACCAGCTCATACGCCTGCGTCGTGCGGCCCGCCGCATGATTTCCGGCAATCTGCCCCTCGACAATCGCTTTGTCCAGGCCGCCAACTCCAGTCAGCTCGCCGATGCACAGCACATCCTCCACCGAACTTCGCTGCTGCTCATCCACGCGCACCACGCCATTCTCAACCGCGCAACCAAGAAGCAACGGTAGCTCAAGATTAGGAACAAGATGGTAGGCGCACGCAAGCAAATCGCATTCGATAGTTTCGTCGCTGCCGTTCACACGCAGAATCGCGCGCTCCAACCGGTCACGTCCTTCCGCACGTGCCACCCATGCCTGTTGCTTATACGGAACCCTGCGCGTCTGCCATCGGCACGTTACACCCTCCATCATTTTGGCGGGATGCAGCAGCGCAAGATGAAAGCTGAGATTCAGTAAGGTCTGCCGGCTTGCCTGCTCCGCCATCATCAAGACCCGCGCACCGGCGCGTGTGAGGCTCGCGGCCACGGCAAGCAGCAACGGACCACTGCCCGCAAGAACAATGCGCTGCCCACGCACGTCGAGACCCGCTTTCATAAAAGCCTGCAACCCTCCAACGCCCAGCACACCCGGCAGCGTCCAACCGGGAAAGGGCAGAAATCTCTCGCGTGCTCCTGTCGCCAAAATCAGCTTGCCGTAGCTCAGATCGACGCATTGCGCTCCCTGCTCGATACGCAACGTATTGCGCTGCGGAGCCGCGAGTACGCATGCTTCATTCCAGGTCGCGCAACCCGATGCCGCAAGGCGCCGGCGCCAGCGCAGAAACTCCATCCTGTGTGGGGAGAGCGTTTCAGATTCGCGCTCGTAGCCACGCCAGATTTGTCCGCCCGGCGCGGGATTCTCGTCAATCAGGCAAACCTTCCTGCCTGCCTCGGCCGCAATCGCCGCAGCCGCCATGCCGCCGGGGCCCGCGCCCACCACAATGACATCGAAGTGTTCGCTCATTGCGCCTCGATCTCCATACACTCGGCGCAGAGCAACTGGCACGTGCGCACATGCGGTGTGCCGTTCACGGTTGCGCGGCATTCCATACATACGCCCATTCCGCAAAGCGGCGCGCGCGGCGCACCATTCATACTTCTCCGGCTGAATTGGCGTGCGGACAAAATCGCCGCAGCAACACTCATTCCCTGCCTGACGGAAACATCTTGCCCATTCACAATGATGGAAAACGGCTTGTCCATAGAATCGCTTTTCGCATCCATGACAACGAAGTGCGCGGAACATTCTGTCCGCATATTCAGAACAGCTCATCCTCACTTCGTACAATTCTGTATATCATTCGCTCACGGATAAAATGACTGCAATCCTCGATCCCACCTGCTCAAGGAGTCCACATTGTCTCGCTGCAACTGGAAGCGGATTCGCATTCTCTTCACATCTGCCGTCTTCATCGGCGCCTGCCTGCCAACCTTCGCTTTGCCGCTCAAAGAGAACACAAAGCCCGTCTCGATGCGCGAACTCATCCAGCGCTACCAGCAGGACGAGCAAACTCTGGAGGCCAAATACGCCGATCCCCTTTCTCCATCCTGCATTCACCGGCTCGCACGCTTTGATGCGGATTGGACGAAGCAGCTTCAAGCCATCGATTTCGACTCCCTCGATCAGGAAGGAAAAGCGGACTATCTTCTGCTGAAGAACCATATCGTCCGCAACGACCATGCGCGCACGCTTGCAGATACGCAGTGGAAACAGGTCTCCTCTCTTCTCCCGTTTGCGCCCGCGGTTTTTGAGCTTCAGGATGCGAAGCGCGACGTAGAGCGCCCGGACGGGCAGAAAACCGCGGCGGCTCTCACGGCAATGAATGCCGCAATCGCCAGCCGCCGCAAGGATCTCGAAGCATTGGCAAAAGACGACCCGCAGCGGCCCACGCGCATTGCCGCATGGCGCGCTGCGGACGATACAGACCAGTTGCGCGGCCAACTTGACTCATGGTTCAAGTTCTACGACGGATACGATCCTCAATTCACGTGGTGGACGGCCGAGCCGTACAAAAAGACTGACACCGCCTTAAAAGATTACGCTGCGTTCCTGCGCGAAAAAATGGCCGGCGTTGCTGCTGGCGATAAAACCACCATTGTTGGAACGCCGATTGGCCGCGAGGCGCTCATTGCGGATCTGCAGGACGAAATGATTCCGTATACGCCGGAAGAGTTGATTGCCATGGCGCGCGAACAGCTCGACTGGTGCAAGAAACAAATGATCAAAGCCAGCCAGGAAATGGGTTACGGCGACGACTGGCACAAAGCGCTTGAAGCCGTGAAAAACACGTACGTGCAGCCCGGCGATCAGCCGAAGCTCATTTACGACCTGGCCATTGAAGGCGAGAAGTTCGCGGAGAAGAACAATCTGGTCACCATTCCGGACCTGGCCAAGGAAACCTGGCGCATGGACATGATGACTCCTGAACAACAACTCGTGAACCCATTCTTTACGGGCGGAGACACCATCAGCGTCAGCTATCCGACCAACACCATGACCTATGAAGAGCGCATGATGAGCATGCGCGGTAACAATCCCGCGTTTTCTCATGCAACCGTTTTTCATGAGTTGATTCCCGGTCATTGGCTGCAGGAATTTATGAACGCGCGCTACCGCCCGTATAGGCAGCTCTTTTATGACGGATTCTGGATTGAAGGCAATGCATTTTATTGGGAGATGGTCTATTGGGATCACGGATTTGACGTCACTCCGCAGCAGCGTATCGGAGCGCTCTTCTGGCGCATGCACCGCTGCGCGCGCATCATCTTCTCGCTTAGTTTCCATCTCGGCAAAATGACGCCCGAGCAAGCCATCGATCTGCTGGTGAATGAAGTTGGACACGAGCGCGACAATGCGGCAGCGGAAGTCCGGCGCTCCTTCAATGGCAGTTACGATCCTCTCTACCAGTGTGCGTACATGCTCGGCGCGCTGCAGTTTCGCGCGCTGCATCATGAACTGGTTGACTCCGGCAAAATGACTGATCGTCAGTATCACGATGCAATTCTGCACGAAGGCACAATGCCGGTTGCAATGCTGCGCGCAATCCTGACGAATGAAAAACTGACGCCCAACTTCCAAAGCAACTGGCGCTTCCTGAACGAAATACAACCGGCCCGCACATACTAGCGCCGCACGAATGAAGTTGGCGCTGCAAGGTCGCGCCGCGGCATGCCATCGCGCCATGTGTGCTTACACATGGCGCGTATTTAAACGCGTTCCATTGCCATCGCGATTCCCTGCCCCACTCCAATGCACATGGTCGCGAGCGCCAGCTTTCCGCCGAATCTCTCCAGTTCATGCACAGCCGTCATCGCCAGCCGCGTGCCGCTCATTCCCAGCGGATGCCCCAGCGCGATGGCGCCGCCGGTCGCATTTACATGTTCCGCATCGTCAGGCAGGCCCAGCTGCCGCAGGCACGCCAGTGACTGGCTCGCAAATGCTTCGTTCAACTGGATCCAGTCAAAATCGCCGATCTGCTGGTTCAATCGCGCCAGCAATTTCTTCGTCGCGGGCACAGGGCCAAGCCCCATTACCCGTGGCGGCACACCGGCAGTCGCCATGCCCAGCACACGCGCTCTCGCACGCAGGCCATACTTTGAGATCGCATCCTCTGAGGCGACTATCATCGCGGCTGCGCCGTCGTTCACGCCTGACGCATTGCCCGCCGTAATTGTGCCGCCATTGAACAGCGGCTTCAGCGAGGCAAGCTTCTCCGGCGTCGTATCCGGCCGCGGGTGCTCATCGCATGAGACGACAATCCTCTCCTTCTTCCCTGCAACTTCAACCGGCACAATCTCGCCATCGAAGAATCCTTCCTTGATTGCGCGTGCCGTTCGCATCTGGCTCCGGTAGGCAAACGCATCCTGCGCGGAGCGCTCCACGCCGCACTCGCGCGCCACATTTTCACCCGTCTCCGGCATCGAGTCGGTTCCGTAGACTTCACGCATCTTCGGATTCACGAACCGCCATCCAATCGTCGTATCGTGCATTTCCGCCGAGCGTTGAAATGCGGCCTCGGCTTTCCCCATCACAAAGGGCGCGCGCGACATCGACTCCACACCACCGGCAAGCACCAGTTCCGCTTCTCCGCACGCAATAGCTCGTGCGGCAATTCCCACCGCATCCATCCCGGAACCGCACAATCGATTCACCGTCGTCCCCGGCACCGAATCCGGCAGTCCAGCTAGCAGCAGCGCCATCCGCGCCACGTTGCGGTTATCCTCGCCCGCCTGGTTCGCGCATCCAAGTACAACGTCATCCAGCGCACTCCAATCCACCAGTGCGTTGCGCCGCATCAACTCGCGAATCGGCGTCGCTGCCAGATCGTCTGTCCGCACGCTGGCCAGAACACCGCCATAACGCCCCATCGGTGTGCGCACCGCATCGCACAAAAACGCCGGCCTCATGCAGCTTCTCCCTTCACGCCATGCGCCGCCGCCGTACGCGCCTTCAAGTCCCTCAAAATAGCTAATTCCCCATCTCCAGGCCGCTTTGTCTCAACGCAGCTCTCTTCAAACTGAATCTGCCATCCGGTATTTGCCGCAATGGTTGCACGCTCCACGCCTGGATGAATGCTCGCCACCTTCAACTCGCGCGTCTGGACATCCGGCCGCAGAATGCAAAGATCGGTAATCACTGCCACTGGTCCCTTCCCCTTCAGCCCTGCTCTTTCCCGCGCATCGCCACCGGTCAGAAAACCTACGGAGGTAACAAAGTCCAGCTTCTCCACCAGCGTCTTCTTCGAGTGCTTCACCACAATCAGGACTTCCTTCGCTGAGGAGCTGATCTCCGGCGCGCCGCCTGCACCCGGCAGCCGCACCTTCGGCTTTTCATATGGACCAACAACTGTCGTATTGATATTCGCGAACCGATCCAACTGCGCCGCTCCCAGAAACCCTACATCGACACGCCCGCCCTGCAGCCAGTACCGGAAGATTTCCGGCGTCGACACCACTGTGTCCGCGGTCTCCGCAAGGTTGCCGTCTCCAATGGACAAAGGCAGTACAGGCGGCTTGGCTCCAATTGGGCCCGATTCATAGATGAGAACCACATCCGGCGCATGCGTCAGCCGTGCCAGGTTCGCCGCGGTTGAGGGCAATCCGATGCCGACAAAGCAAACCGCTCCATTACGCAGCATCCGCGCCGCCGAAACGGTCATCATCTCGTCCTGCGTGTACTCCGTACTCATTTGTGCACCGCCTGCTGTTCGGCCGCTATCCGCAAATATTCTGCGAAGTTCGCCGTACTCAGAACATGGCTTTCCAGCCACGCATTGAAAACCTCGCGATCGCGCGATATCCCATCCCACGCTCGATAAAACTCGTTGTCCCGTTCGTAATATCCATGCGCATACGACGGCGTTGCTCCATGTGGCACATGGCAAACCGCATTGACCACCCACGAAGGAAGAATGCATGCGTTGGGCGGTGCGTCCAGCCGTTGCACACGCTCCTCCACCGTCACCACCACTCTCTTGGCAGCCAGCGCCGCCTCTTTCTGCACTCCAAGAATTCCCCACAGCAGAACATTTCCCTTGTCATCGGCCTTCTGTGCATGAATCACCGTCACATCCGGCCTCACTGCCGGTGTCGCAGCCAGCACTTCCCCTGTAAACGGGCATGTCACGCTGCGGATTTTGTCATTGACACGCGGAAAATCTGAACCCGTGTATCCGCGCAACACGGCAAAGGGCAGATTAGACGCACCCGCAACGTACGCATTCGCCATGTCGCTATGGCTGCGCTCTTCAATCTCCAGCGGACGCGGCCAGCCGTTCTCCACCGCATCGCGAAACCGGTGCAGCGATCCAACGCCTGGATTGCCTCCCCATGAGAAAGTAAGCTTCCTGGCGCAGCCCGCGCCGATCAGTTGGTCGTAGATCAGGTCGGGCGTCATGCGGATCAGCGAAAGCTCGCGCCGCTTCTGCCGGATGATTTCATGCCCGGCCGCAAACGGAATCAGATGCGTGAAGCCCTCCATCGCCACGCTGTCGCCGTCCTGCACGTGCGCTGCAACTGCCTCGGCCAGATTCAGCCACTCCGCCATTGAACTTCTCCAATCTGCGAGATTATCCCGTGAATGGGCATGTTTGTACAATATGTGCGATAATCGCACAGAACTATGATTGCCCGGAAAACACCTTCCAAACGCCGCACCGCCGAAGGGGAGAATGAGTTCGCCGCATTTGCGGGTAATCCCGACTTCGTGCTCTCTCTCGCGCGCGGTCTGCGCGCGATCGAAAGCTTCGAAGGTCATCACGACGGACGCAGTATCGTTGAAATTGCGCACACAACAGGGCTCTCCCGCGCGGCCATCCGGCGCATTCTATATACGCTGGAGGTGCTCGGCTATGCCGAGCGCTCGCGCCAGGTTTACCGGCTCAAGTCGCAGGTGCTTCGTCTGGGCCTCAGCTTTCTATCCTCGTCCTCTGTTATTGAAGCTGCGCAGCCTGTTCTCGAAGGCATCAGCGAACGCCTTCATGAATCGTCTTCAATGAGCATGCTCGATGGCGGCCAGATCGTGTATGTGGCCCGATCTGCTGCAAGCCGCATTCTCGCGGCAGGGCTGTCGGTCGGCAGTCGCCTGCCTGCGTACTGCACCTCGATGGGCCGGGTTCTCCTCGCCTCCCTGCCCGACGAGGAGTTAAACGCGTACCTGCGCAGCCTGAAACCAAAGGCATACACGCCCAAAACCCTCACCCGGATTCCACAAATCAGGAAAGCGATTCTCCAGGTGCGAGAGGACGGCTACTCCATCGTGGATGAAGAGCTCGAGCCAGGGCTGCGTTCGATCGCGGTATCCGTTGAAACGCGCAATCATCAGGTTGTGGCCGCCATCAACGTTGGCACGCACATCTCGCGTGTCGACCGGCAAACACTTATCCGGCAGTGCCTGCCCGCACTGCAGGCAGGCGCTCGCTCGCTTCGTACTGTATTGATTTGATTGCGGTAGCAACCGTAATTGCGATTCACGTGAAGATTCCCCCCAGAGAAAACACGCCCATAACGCAATTAGGCGAGCTGGATTGACACAGAAAAATGGCGAGTGATAGGGTCCGGGCTGGAAACGTTTTCGATCTTGCTGTGCGCTTCTCAGATCCTTGACGGCCACGACTGATCCACCGCGCTCAACTCACACTCCCAAGGAACGACTCCACCATGAAGACTTTTGCCTCCGCATTGTTTGTTGCCTTTGTCGCCTCAGCAACCAGTCTGTACGCGCAGGACGCGATCCCTACGCTGACCTCTCCGGATGGACAACTGGAGATGAGCTTCGCAATCAAGCCCGCAAAGGATGCGCCGGTAAATGATGGGGGGCAATTGACCTACGCGGTCAAGTTTCATGGCAAGGCGATTCTTGAGCCGTCGCCAATGGGACTGGACCTGGAGATGGAGCCGGCGCTGGGCAGTCACATAGAACTGAAAGATGCGAAGGCAGGCAGCGGCGTGGATGACTACGACCTGCCGCACAGCAAGTTCAGCCACGTGAAGGACGCGTACAACAGCCTGACACTTACGGTGGCGGAACCGGGCGGCAATGGCCGCACGCTGGTGGTGGAGGCTCGCGCGTACGATGCCGGTGTGGCATTCCGTTATGTGGTGCCGCGCCAGCCGGGCATCTCAAGCCTGCGCCAAAGCGGCGAGGCTACGGAGTTCAACTTTACCGAAGACGATCCGATCTGGGCGCTGGAGCTGCCTAATTACCGCTCGAGCTACGAGGCCGAATATCTGCCGCTGACCATCTCCGCACTGGGCAATCAGGGTGGCGTCGCGAGCCACATTCTGGTGGGCACACCGCTGCTGTTGCATCAGCCGGGCGTGGCGTGGATGTCGCTGATGGAGTCGGATCTGGAAAACAACAGCTCGATGTATCTGACCAACGCCGATGGCGGCTGGATTGGGCACGGGTTGAATGTGCTGCTCGCACCGCGCTGGGACGAGCCGCATCTGGCGATCATCGACGAGCTGCCGCATCACTCCGCGTGGCGCGTGCTGAATGTGGCCGACACACCGGGCGGGCTGGCGGAATCGAATCTAGTGACGGACCTGAGCCCCGCCAATCGCATCAAGGACACAAGCTGGATCAAACCGGGCAAGGCCTCGTGGAACTGGTGGAGCGACAACATCGACAATGAAGGTCACGCAGGCGACGCCAACTTTACGACCGCCACGATGGAACAGTATGTGGACTTCGCGGCCGAGTCGGGATTTCCCTACTTCTTTCTGGATGCGGGCTGGTCAGACGGCAGCAACATCCTAAAGATGAACGGCAAGGTGGATGTGCCCGCGCTGGTGAAGTACGCAGCGAAGAAGAATGTGAAGGTGTGGATCTGGCTTTACTCCGAAGCTGCGATGAAGCAGATGAAGGAGGCCTTTCCGCTGTACGAGAAGTGGGGCGTTGCCGGGCTGAAGATCGACTTTGTGAATCGCGATGACCAGCAGGGTATCCAGTGGTTCTATGACACGGCGGCTTATGCGGCGGCGCATCATCTGATGGTGGACTTTCACGGATGCCGTACGCCGTGGGGCATTCTGCGGACGTATCCGAATGTGATGAGCTACGAGGGCGTGCTGGGCATGGAGCAGAACAAGGCCGGCCGGCGCGACACAGTGCGTGAGCGAGCGCGGTATCCTTTCACACGGATGCTGGCCGGGCCGCTGGACTACACCGCAGGCGGATTCGACAACGTGACAGAGGACCAGTTCAAGCAGCGCAATACATCGCCCATGGTGATGGGCACGCGCGCAAACCAACTGGCGCTCTATGTGGTGTACGAGAATCCGATTCCGATGGTGTCGGACGCTCCGATTCACTACAAAGGTCAGCCAGCATTCCAGTTTCTGAAAAACGTGCCAGTGGTGTGGGATGAAACCCACTTCCTGAACGGCTATCCCGGTGAGTATGCGACCGTGGCACGGCGCAATGGCACCGAATGGGACCTGGGCAGCATCACCAACTGGACGCCACGCACACTTGAAGTTCCTCTGAAATTTCTTGGCGCAGGCAGTTACACAGCAGAGATTTATGCCGATGGACCGAATGCCGCAACAGACCCCAAGCAAGTGGTTATCCGCAAGGAGACTGTCACAGCGGCAACGGTGTTGACGCTGAAGCTGGCGCCGGGCGGCGGTGCGGCGGTACGGATAACGCCTGTGGCAAATAGCCACCAGTAAATCGTCAGCGGTCTGTGTGTGGCAGAGCGCCGGGGGCGATTAGCCCCGATGCATCCGTTTTGACGGGCGCGCCAATGGCCTTGCCGCAGTGAGGACATTTGAGCCCTGCACCTTGCAGCGCGATGCTCTGCCTGGCCACACGCGCAGCAAGCTTCATGACCTTGAGCATTCGGTCCACGCGCCGGCTATCGGCATACGGATTGTTGGCGAGGTTCATGAGCTTCGCGATGGCGAGCTGGATACTGCGCAGATCGTCAACAGGCGCCATCGGGAGCGGCTGGTACCTCTTCTTTTCTTTCTGGATGCGGTTTTGCCGGGAGTGGAAGTAGCACAGGTATGAGTCGCGCATGGCGATGGAGCGGCAGTGCTTGCCGCTGGGCATGATGTGGCTGCATTCGCGGATCATAAAACTTTTCCTCTTGCCCTATAGTCTTGATTTAAATAATTTTCCCGGACACCTGTCCGGGATCATATCTGATTCCAAACGACTTGAAGGCGCGTATTTGATTCAAAGGCAGTTCGCAAATGGGCTGCGTGCAGGTTGAGCGAGTGAAGCCAATTCGCGCCTGGAATCAGTGTGCGCCAAAACGTGGAAATTCTCTGCAGTCCTTGCCGGACGGGCGGACCATTGCATGGTGCAGACGGCGCTTGCGCGCCACCGGATTTGTGGCTCCCGCACCTGCGGTGCTGCGAACGCTCGCTAATCGCTCGCAGCAGAGGTGCAGGTCGCATTCTTAGTGCAGAAGACGCAAAAATGGGATGCTGCAGGGTAGCCGCCCAGTTGTTTGATCCAAGTCCAGCTATGGTGAAACAGTCACGGAAACAGTCGCAGTGTGCTGCACCTGTGTATTCGCGCCGGTAGCGACAATATCGATGCTGTAGGTACCGGCTGGCGTGGACGGCGGAGCAGAAGGCGGAGGATTCGGTGTGCCACCCCCACCTCCACTTCCGCTTCCGGTGCTACTACTGCTGCCACCTCCGCACGCGCTCACGGTGATTAGAGCCAGACTTACAACGATGAGCAGCAAGACGGGACGGATTCTCCGCCGAAACAACACAAGCAAACCAGGCAGAAGAATAGCGAAGGATAACGGCAAATAGTTTTTCGCATGGTTGTTCTGCGCGGAAGTACTGGAGGTAGTGCCGAGAGTAATTTGAACATCTACTCCCTGACCGGAGGACAGGCTTGGCGACGGGTTAGAGAACGTACAGGTGGCGTACGCCGGGAGATTTCCGCAGGAGAGGGAGAGTGTGTCGGCGAAACCATCGATCGATGTGAGGTGGACATTGATCGTTCCCTCGTGTCCGGTCTGAACACTGACACTCGAGTCGGCTGTGAGCGAGTAGTCCATCACGTGGTGCACCGTGCTGAACGTGGTGGGAGCAAAGGTATCATCTCCCGCCCAGGTAGCTGTTAGGACATGATCGCCCCCGGTGAGGTTTGCCGATACAGTCTCAGTGGCGATGTTGTTGTTGAGGCTGGCCGGAGAGATTGGCGTTCCATCCACGGAAAAACTCAGATCACCTGTGATGCTGGCCAGTTGAGACTGGAAGGAAACGAGCTCTGCCGTGATGGAGTAAGGCTTACCCGCCAGGGAGGTCACGGGATCGGATGTGAGAGTTCCCTTCACCGTAACCGGCTGATTGAGAAGGGCGGCAAATGAGTTGGCGCCGAGCCGATCCGGATACCAAGCGCCATCGGAGGCAAAGAGGTCGGGTTTGCCGTCGTGATTGAAATCCGCAATTTGAACCGAACTAATTCCATCTCCGCCCTCGAAAAAGCGAGGGTCGCCAAATGTGCGCCCGGATAGCGAGGGGACAAGGACGAGCGGTGACGCCTGCGGTGCACCGATGTTGCCAACGCCGAACGCGATGAGATCGGATGAGCCGCCCGCGTGCAAGGCGGCCGCACTCAGAGTCGAGAAGCTAGTGTCATAAAAAACTCCGGCGGATACTGGCTGAGAAAAGGTCGTGTCACCGCTGCCGTAGAAGGCCCAGATTGCGCTGGAGTAGCTAACTCCAGTTTCGCCGAGGAACAGATTAGTTGTGTAGTTGTTGTACAGGCCAAGCAGTGCCACATCATTCTTGCCATCTCCGTCGAAATCTCCAATGGCGATGGCAGGCACGATATTTGCCGACAGGTTGATGCCATCTATGGCCGGAACCGTCAGCGCCGTCGCCGTGCTGGTAAAGGAGCCATCACCATTGCCGGTAAATACAGTGGCGTGATCGGCAAAATTGACCACGGCGTCCAGAATCTTGTCTCCATTGAAGTACCCGAAAGCGATAGCGGTGTTTTCGTTGGTGGGATTGGAAATGGTGGTTGTCACCAGCGCAAAGGTTCCATCGCCCTGCGAAAGATAGGTGTTTATCGCTGTCTGGGTCACCTGCACAATGTCATCCTTGCCATCTCCATTGACATCAGCCACAACCGAACCGCCTGCGGAATAGGCTGCATTGGGAAGCGTGGACGCAGAAACTGCAATTGCAGGCTGGAATGTTCCGTCGCCGTTACCGAAGAAAAGCAAGTTGTCAGAAAAGGCGTTGAGCGGGATGAGAAAGTCTTGCTTTCCATCGCCATTGAAGTCACCAAGAAGAAGATTGGCTCCAGTTTGTTCGTTGGGCGGGAACGAATAACCGGCAGGCAGTGGTACAGATACCGGGGCAGCAAATGTGCCGTCGCCCTTTCCGTGCAGAAAGTTAATCGAGGAAGGCCCAACTGTAAGGGCGTCGGGCAAATTATCGCCATCAAAGTCGGCTGTTTTGGCAACGTAAATTGCGTCGCCTGACTGGGCCGGGACCGGAGCCATCAAAGAGCCATCGGAGTTTCCGTAGCTAATGTAGACGGCCCCAGGACCGGTGCTAACGAAGTCGGGATGCCCGTCGTTATCCATGTCTGTGAACAACCCGAACGGCGTATTCATTGAACTTGTCGAACCGGCGAGATAAGGAACAGGAGCGCCAAACTGAAAACCGGGTTCGCCGAGTAACACCTCGAGGCCGTCACTTGTGCTGATGGCCAGGTCCAGAATGCCGTCGCCATTGAGATCAATTGCCTGCAGGGGCGCCTGGAGCAGAGGAACGCCAGCTAATGAGATCGTCGCGAGAGGATTGCTTGTATCGAGTGTGCCATCGCTGTTTTGGTGAAAAATCCCCAACTGGTTGTTTCCGGGCATCTGACAGGCAGCGTCGAGTCCGCCGTTCTTTTCAAAATCTCCGAACACACAGCGCCCGTTGAAGAATTGATACTTGCCAGTTTCGGCGAAGGTTCCATCCCCGTTGCCAAGGAAGATATTGGGGCCATTGGCGATGAGCAAATCCGGGATACTATCGCCATTGACGTCGGCCACGGTGGCGCCACCATAGTAGAGGGTGCCCAGAAAAGGTACTACGCTGAAGTTCCCGGTTCCATCACCGAGGAGCGTGAAATTACTTTCAGCCCACGAACCGCTTGGGCCTGTGGTCATGACAACATCAAGATGCCCATCCTTGTTGACATCGGCTACAGCGACGATGTCAGGAACCGCACCAGGATTCCAGATCTTTCCAAGATTTGTGGGTATCGGAGTTTGAAGGGTACCATTGCCATTTCCGAGATACAGCAGGACGTCGACCTCACCCGTGGCAGTCTGAGCGGTGGCACAAACCAGGTCCATCTTCTTGTCGCCGTTGAAATCGGCGGGCACGCACGGGAATGGAAAAATTGTCGTGGCGGAAACCTGCGCGGCAGTGGCGTAGTTTCCACCCGCGTCAGCCAGAAAAATCTGAATCGTGGTGGGCGTGACCGCATCGCCGGTTTGAACGATGAGGTCTGGCACGCCATCGTTGTTCATGTCGGCAACGGAGACAATCGGCGAAGGCCCATCCACATGAATGGCACGAGGGTTTTGAAAGGATTGACCAGAGGCAACGGCAACAGAACAGACACAAAGAAGCGACACCAGAAAGCGATGCATTTTTTACCTGTCAGCAATTGAGCTTTGAAATCGGAATCAGTGTACGCCAACCAGAAAGCTCGCAGTGTTCAGAGGCACCCAACACGACGTACACGATCATGCAGACACAAAAAAGAACGCCTCCGAAGGAACTTGTCGCTTCGGAGGCACTTGCCTTACTCACAAGAGATATTGTGGGGCCAGTAGCCGACGATGGAGGTCGGTATCGTACGGCTACTGGACACCCTTTACTAAGACGAAGCAAGCGGCGGCTTCCCCTTTCCACTGCTGCCTCGTGCCAGCCGGCTCAAAGAGGTCTATTTACTGCTGACCCCCAAGCCTTGGTGACAAACACAGTGTCGCCCAGCCCAGATATTGAGTCCGTGACAGCCATCACAAGGGTGGTCGAAGGCGCTAATCCTGCACCAGTGGACGGAAATGCACGCAATGGAATGGTTTCGTTGACAAAGCGAGGCGCGGGCTAGAGAATCGGAGCTTCAGGACCTGCCCGAGGAAGATATTCCATGACAGCTTTACTGCAAACCGACCTGGGCAAAATCCCTTTGCTCGGACGAGGAAAAGTTCGCGATCTCTACGCTGTGGACGATGCGCTGCTGATGGTGGCGACAGACCGGATATCGGCATTCGATCATGTACTGGGTTCGGGGATTCCCGGCAAAGGCATTATCCTTACGCAAATTTCTCTGTTCTGGTTTGACCTGCTGAAGGATGTTGTGCCGAACCACATTCTGACAGCGAAGGTGGACGAATATCCGCCGGAGTTGCATGCATATCGCGACCAACTGGAAAACCGCTCGATGCTGGTGAAGCGCGCGGAGATGTTTCCGGTGGAGTGTGTGGCACGCGGATATCTGGCGGGGTCAGGCTGGAAGGAATACCGGACAGAGGGCACGGTGTGCGGCATCGAGCTGCCGGATGGGTTGCTGGATGGGTCGCGTTTGCCGAAGCCGATTTTTACGCCTGCGACGAAGAGCCAGGACGGCGCGCACGACGAGAACATTTCCTACGAACATATGGAAACGGTGGTGGGGCCGGAGGATGCAGCGGAACTGAAAAAGTTGACGCTCCGCATCTACCAGGTTGCCGCCGAGCATGCGGAAGTGAATGGGCTGATTCTGGCAGATACGAAGTTCGAGTTTGGACGAACCGCGGACGGCATTGTGCTGGCCGACGAAGTACTGACGCCGGACTCGTCGCGCTTCTGGGAGCGCGCGCTGTGGTCGCCGGGCGGCCCACAGCCGTCGTTTGACAAGCAGTATGTGCGCGATTATCTGGAGAGCATTCACTGGAACAAGCAGGCGCCGGCGCCGAGCCTGCCCGCCGAGGTGGTGCAGCGCACGCAGGCTAAATATCTGGAAGCCTACAGAAGGCTCACCGGACACGACCTGCAAATTGAGGACTAAGCGGCGCTGCCGCACATGCGCCAGGCAACTGAGGGTTGCAAAGAGCGCATCGGAAGAGGAACGCAGTTTTACGGAGAAGACCTTTGAGCAGCCTGAGCCTGGTGGACTGGATCTTTATCGCGGTGCTGGCGTTTTCCGCCGTGGGCGGGATGGTGCGCGGATTCTTCCGTTCGGTGTTTGGGCTGGGCGGTCTGCTTGCAGGACTGCTGCTGGCGGCGTGGAACTACGCGCATCTGGCGCACATGCTGACGTTTGTGCATGATGAGTCGGCCGCCGACATTGTTGCTTTTGTGCTGATTGCCGTGGCGGTAATGGTTGCGGCGCACATTGTGGGCTACCTGCTGGCGAAGGCGATGCAGAAGATTGGGCTGGGCTGCCTGGACCGATTGGGCGGTGCGGTGTTTGGACTTGTACAGGGCGCGTTACTGCTGGTTCTGTGTGTCTGGGTGACGGTTGCGTTCCTGCCGCAGACACAGTGGTTGACCGAGTCAAGGCTGCCGCGTTATTTTTTTGGCGCCTGCCACCTGAGCACACATGTGAGCCCGGAAGGGCTGAGTAAACGCGTGGGCACAGCGCTACAGACGCTGGAAGAGCGCACTCCGGAGTGGATGCACCAGAACCAGCAGCCGCGATAAGAGATTTTTTCGGACGCAGCACCCGCTCCGATGTGGCAAATTAGTAAGAGCAAGAGGTGGACGTGAGAAGAGAACTGGATAACCTGGTGACACAGATGCACTCGAGCGGTGTTCGTTACGAAGACGCCGTGCGGGAGTTTAAAAAACAATATCTGCGCGAAGTGTTGATCGCAAACCGGGGCAACCAGTGCAAGACGGCCGATGAACTCGGCATCCACCGCAACACGCTGAGCCGCACGATGGCCGAGCTGGGACTGAGCCTCGCGGAAGTGCGTGCCTGCCTCAAGCGTCCGCCGCGCAGCGAACGTCCTGTATTTGGAGCGGTCGTGCGCCAGGGATTCCGCCAGGGATAGCCCTGGGCACAGCCGTACGCCTGAGGCATGCAGACGATTCAAGACAACAACGAGATACGTATCGCAGTCGATCCGCACTTTGAGTGGGATGGGCAGAACGCCTATCTGTTCGACATTGACGGCACACTGCTGCGCAGCCGCGACCGTGTGCATTTTGAGTCGGTGGCAATTGGCGTGCAGCGCGCCATGGGCATTGAGGTGTCGCTGGCGGGCGTGCCGATTCACGGCAATACCGACACGGGCATTCTGCGCGAGGCCTGCCGCCAGGCGGGCATTGAAGAAGATACGCTGGAGCCACAGGTGGCAACGATTCGCGCGGCCATGTGCGCGAGCGTGGAAGAGCGGCGCGATGAACTGGACCCGATTCTGATGCCGGGCATTACCGAAACTCTGAAGCACCTTGCCGAGCGCGGAGCGCTGCTGGGCGTGGCCACGGGCAATCTGGAAGCGATTGGGTGGATCAAGATCGAAGCGGCGGGTCTGCGCGAGTGGTTCCGCTTCGGCGGCTTCAGCGATCACTATCCCGACCGCGCAGAGCTGATTGCCAAAGCAGCGGAAAAAGCACGCGAGCTGGCCGGCATGGAGGCGAGTGTGTGCGTGGTGGGCGACACACCGCGCGACATTGCCGCGGCACATGCGAACGGGCTGCCGGTGATTGCAGTGGCGACCGGGCACTTCAGCTTTGAGCAACTGGCCGAGCACAAGCCGGAGGTATGCGCGTCGTCGCTTGCCGACCTGCTTGCAGCGAGCGTGGCGCGGCCATGAGGGCGCGCGGATACCTGGCGTGGACCCTGGCATGTGCGTTGTGCGCGGTGAGCGCACTGCACGCACAGGAGAGCTCCGCGGTTGCACAGAATGATGCCACGCAGGCACCGAAGCAGGATGACGCTCCCGCAGCAAAGAAGAAGTTGAGCGGCCGCGACCGCCGGCGCGCGGTGAACCTGTATCTGGAAGCGAGCAAGCTGTTTGAAGCAGAGAAATTTGCCGAAGCGCAGGAGAAGTATGAGCAGGCGGCACGGCTCGACCCAGGCAATACGAACTATACGACGGCAGCGGAGGTGGCGAAGAGCCATCGCGTAACGCAGCTTGTGCAAGAGGCGGCCAAGGACCGGTTGCGCGGCGATACGGCGGCGTCAGTGAATGCTTTTCGGCAGGCGCGCGCGCTCGACCCGCACAGCGCGCTGGTGACCGAGCACATGTATGAGCTGGCGCGCGACATGGCGCCCGAGCAGCAGGGTATCTATTCCGAGACAGGCCGGGGTCTGGGGCCAGCACCGGAGCTTGCGCCCACGCTGGTGACGAAGAGCTTCCACATCCATGCGGATGCGTGGCAGGTGATTCAGCAGGTGTATCGCGCGTTTGGCATTGAGCCGACACTCGACAACAGCGTAAGCAGGCGGCAAGTGCGGTTCGACATTGACAACGCGAACTATGTGGACACGATGCATGCGCTGGATATGGTGACGGACACGTTTGCCGTGGCGCTGGATCCGCACCGTGCACTGGTGGCGCGCGACACGCCGGCGAACAGGCGCGAGTTCGAACGGCTGGAAATGGAGACGGTGTATCTGCCAGGGCTTACGGCACAGGAACTGCAGGACGTGGGCAACCTGGCGCGTACGGTGTTTGGTGTGCCGCATATCGCGCTCTCGCAATCCAACAACACCATGACATTGCGCGCGACACGCGATACCGAAGACGCGTTCAATACGACTCTGCGCACTCTGCTGGACGGGCGCAGCCAGGTACTGCTGAATGTGCGGATCATTCAACTGGCCCACTCGCAGGGACGGAACACGGGCATTACACCGCCGCAGCAGTTGACGGCGTTCAACGTGTACTCGGAAGAGCAGTCGATTCTGAGTGCGAACCAGAGCCTGGTGGACGAAATTATTGCTTCGGGCCTTGCGTCGCCGAACGACCCGCTGGCGATTCTGGGAATTTTGATTGCATCGGGACAGGTATCGAGCAGTTTGTTTGAGAACGGCATTCTGCTGTTCGGCGGCGGAATCACACTCTCCGGCTTGTCTCCCGGCTCAACAAAACTGAACCTTGCGCTGAATTCGTCGAAGTCGCGGCAACTGGACGACGTACAACTACGGCTTGGCGATGACGAGGACGGAACAATTCGTAGCGGCTTCCGCTATCCGATTGAGACATCGTCATACTCGAGTTTGTCGAACAGCTCGATCAATATCCCAGGACTGTCCACGGCCGGCACTTCCAGCAGTCTGACTTCCCTGCTCTCTTCGCTGACGTCGGCGGCGGAGTCGATTCCGCAGGTACAGTACCAGGACCTGGGACTAATGCTGAAGGCGCGGCCGCGCGTAATGCGCAACGGCAAGGTGGCGCTTACGCTGGATTACAAGATGACGTCGCTGACCGGCTCGTCGATTAATGGACTGCCGGTGTTGAACAATCAGTCGTACTCGGGTGTGGTGCAGGTAAAGGACGGCGCGGCGGTTGTGCTGGCGGGCGAACTGAGCGAGCAACAGAGCCGGGCCATCAGCGGTGTGCCGGGCTTGTCAGAAATTCCCGGCATGAACGATCTGACGAACAAGACCAACCAGAGAGACTATGCGACGCTGCTGCTCGTAATCACGCCGCATGTGATTCGGGGGTTGCAATCGGCCGGACACACACCGATGATGCGCGTGGATCGCGAAGTGAAGTAAAAGCAGCGGATGGATTTTTTCGCAGATCCGAAACCGCACCTTTTCTAATTCATCAAGTAATCGTTGAAGCTTTACCCCTTAATCTATCTGTTTCAAAACGCCTGTCCTCTACACCTAAGCCTGCTCAACCGTTTGAGGCTCGGGTTCAGGTTCAATTACCTTTGCGCGGAAGGTTGCAACAAGGCCGAGGCCGTTGGTGAGCAGGATGAGCGCGAAGATGAGCGACGGGAAGAAGTGCAGATCGTCCGGCATGGCATTGATGGCTTCAAGGCCAAGGACGGCTGTAATGAGGCCACGTGGGATAAGCGTAGTGGCCAGCTCCTGCTCGTGCCAGGCGAGGCCGCGCCAGACAACACGACTGAGCTGAACGGCAAGAAAGCGCGCAACGACGATGACGAGCAGGATTTCAAGGCTGGGAATGAGCTGCTCCTGCAGGCCGCGGAACTGAATGGATGCGCCGAGCATGACGAAAAAGAAGTTGCGCACGAGAAAAGCGAGCTCTGAGTGGAAGGAGTGAATCTGACTGCTCTCGTCGGTGACGTTGAAGTCGATTTCAAGATCGCGCCAGAGGCTCTGCGGGCCCAGCAGGCTGGTGAGCGTGGCGCCGAAGACCATGACCGCGAACAGATCGCTGCCGCCGATGGCGTGCGTGCCTGAGTAGATGATGAGAACGGCGCCGAAGGTAAGCACCTGCCAGAACTGGCGATTGGAAATTTTGGGCAACAGACGCGCCCATAGATAACCGGCGACGATGCCGACAGCGAACGCAAGCGCAAAGCGGAAGAGGAACTCGGTCAGCATCCCGCTGAGGATGGTGCCACCGCTGGTGTCGCTGGTTGTGCCGTTGGCGATGAGGCTTAGCAGAACACCGACGACGAGAGCACCGAGGCCATCGCCGAAGGCGGATTCGATGACCAGCGTGGTTTTGAGCTCGGCACGGATACGCATCTGGTCGAGAATGGGCAGTACGATGGAGCCGCTCATGCAGGCCAACGCCGCGGCGGCCACCAGAGATGCCATGCGGCTCATATGGAGGTACCACATACAAAGCAGATGCACGGCCTCCATGGTGAGGGCGTAACTGACAATGGCAAGCAGTGTGCCAGCGAGGAACTGTTTGCGCGCGCGGCGCAGATCGAGTTCCAGGCCGGCGGCGAAGAGGATGAGGATGAGCGCGAGTGTGCCCACTCCGCGAATGAATTTGGGAAAGCTGTTGACGTCTATCCAGTGGAGAACCGGGCCAAGGACGATTCCGCAAACGAGCAGAACCATCACATCGGGCACGCGCGTACGATGCGCAAAGCGATTGGCCAGATAGGCAAGGACGAGAAGTCCACCGAGCAGCCCGAAGAAGTTCGCCAACGTAATCGTCATTCTGGCTCCGTTGCTTCATCGAACATACAACACGAGGGGGTGGTTCCGGATTGAGCGTACAGGAAGAAATCAGGGTTGTAATAGTGTTAGACGAACTGCAGGGAAAGATGGCGACCCACGGCGAACTGGAATCGATTTCCTGCCCGGCCGAGGAAATCTCGTATGGCCACAGCCGCACAGGTTTCTTGTGATTTGAAGCGGCTATTCAGGAGGCTGGGCCAGCGCCTGCCTTAGTTTTTCCAGACTGCCGTCGCGGACGAGATTGCCGTTTGGATCAATGAGCGCGGTAGTGGGAAGCGCGTGAACGCCCCAAGCGCTTGTGACCCGGGTCGTGGAGTCATAGACGATGGGAAACGGCGGCCGCTGATGCCAGAGGCCTTTTTCAAGACGCTCGGTCTTGCGCCTGAAATCGTTCCAGTCACCCGACTCGGACAAACTGTTGAAGCGAATAGCGACGATACGGTAGCGATTGCGCTCGGCGGCGGGCGTGCTGCGCACAAAGTTGCTGAGCTCGGGTATGCCCTTTTCAATGCACGGAATGCACCAATCTGCCCAGAAGTAGAGGAGCGTCCAGTGCTCCTTGAGCGGTGTGACGGAATATGGCTTGCCGTCGAGGCCCTTCATCGTGGTGAGCAGTGGGGTGCCGTGGCCGTAATGCGAGACCATGGCAGGAGTATTGATTGGTACAGGCTTTTTTTGTGCAAGGACAGCAGGCGCAACGAGGCAGATCAATAGCAGGAACAAGAAGAGTGGTTTCATGCAGCCTCAATGACAGGGCAATACGAACTTAGCAATGGTACTCCCCCGCCAAGGCCAGGCGTGGCAGGTTTGAACGCCGTTCACTATTCAGTGCGAAGCGCCTCAGTCGGGTTCACAGTGGCAGCACGGCGCGCGGGGAGAAAACTGGCGAGCAACGAAGCTAAAGCAAGGATGAAGGCGACGGTGAAGATGGTAGCCGCGTCCCATGCGTGCACTCCGAAGAGCAGCTTACGCATGAGCGTGGCCGCGGAGATGGCGCAGACGATGCCGATGGCGATGCCGACGGCAATGAGCCTGCCCGACTCGAAGAAGATCATTCGATAGACGGCACTGCGCTGTGCACCGAGCGCCATGCGCACGCCGATTTCACGCCGGCGTTGGCCGACCGAGTAAGCAATAACACCATAGAGACCGACGACGCCGAGAAGTAGAGCTACGACCGCGAAGCCACCTACGAGCCATGCGGTGGAGCGATGCAGATAGGTTGCCGGCGCATCGTGAATTTTCTGGTCCATGGTCATCGGCTGATAGAGAGCCATTCCAGGGTCAACAGATTGAACGGCCGCAGTGAGCGTGGGAAGGAAGGCGCGATCATCGCGTGCAGTGCGGACAAGAACGACGAAACCGCTGTTGGTGTTCTGAAAGAACGGAATGTACATTGCGCCGCGGGGAGCCGCATCGAGTTGGCCCTCCTGAATGTCACTGAGTACGCCAACGATGGACATGGGATGCTTCTGGTCGCCGCCGAAGCAGATCTGCTTACCGACTGGATCTTCCTCCGGGAAGTACTGGCGCGCCATAGCCTGGTTGATGATGACAACTAGCGGCTTCGAAACGTCCTCATCGCTTGAGAAGTAGCGTCCGGAGTCGAGCTTTGTTTTCAGGGTGCTCATGTAACCGGGCGTGACAAATCGAACGGCGACTTCGCGATGCTGGTGGTCGTCGGGGCGGCCGATGATGTCGAAGCCTGAGGTCCAGTCCGCATCTTCAATGGGCAGCTTTGTGGTAACTCCCGCGGAGAGAACACCGGGCAACGCATTAACGCGATGGAGGATTTCGCGGACGAGGTTGGCCTGCGTAGTGTTATCGCTATACTTCCTGGGCTGCGCCTGCACACGCACCATGGCAATATGATCGGGCTCGATGCCGATGTCAGTATGGAGAAGACGATAGAGGCTGCGGGTAAGCAAGCCCGCACCGACGAGCAGCACCATGGCCGTGGCCAGCTCAATAACGACGAGGTTGGAGCCAAATTTGCGCCAAAGCGCACTGGACGAAGTGCGACCGCCTTCGACAAGACTTTCGTGCATGCGCATAAACCGGAAACGGCCGAGTGGCGCAAAAGTAAAGAGCGCACCGGCCAGAACGGCAAGCAGAAATGCGAAGGCAATGACGCGCACGTTAAGACCGATGCCGACAAAAAACGGCATGGCGATGCGCATGTCTTTGGGGATAAGAAGCGTGAGCAGATGCATGCCTTGCTGGGCAAGAAGGAGGCCAAGCGCACTGCCAATAAGCGAGAGCAGTAAACCTTCCGTGACGAATTGCGCGATGAGCCTGCGGCGCGGAGCACCGAGAGCTCCGCGCACAGCCATTTCACGCTTGCGGCTTTCAGCACGCACAAGCAGAAGACTAGCAACATTGACGCTTGCGATGAGTAAAAGCAGAGCCGCACCAATGAGAGCAACAAGAAGAACGGGCTTAATGTCTCCTACGATGACCTGCGTGAGCGGCAACATATAAGCAACCTGGTCGCGGTTGGAATCGGAGTATTGCCGGGCAAGCTTCTGCGCGATGGTGGTTATGTCTGCAAATGCCGTGGCAAAGGAGACGCCGGGCTTGAGACGTGCGACGCCGTAAAGGCCGTGGCATCCACGGCATTTGCTGGGTTCAAGGATGGACCAGAAGTCGGCTGGTTCCGCAGGCGCAAAGCTGAATGAGCGCGGAAGTACTCCGATGATGATGTAGGTATTGCCATCGAGCGTGACCGGCTTGCCGATGACCCCGGAGTTACCGCCGTAGCGCTTTTGCCACGCGGAGTAGCTGAGCAAAGTGGTGCGCGGAGCTTTGGGCATGTCTTCGCCGTCATAGAAATCGCGGCCGAGAATGGGTTTGACTCCGAGCGTACGAAAGAAACCTGCACTGACTCGGGCGCCGTCTGCCTGGCGAAGGCCATCAGGCGTATTCATCATGAAGCCATAGGGTTCGAATACTTCGAGCGAAGAGAAGGTTTTGTTATCGCGCTTCCAGTCCAGATAGTCGGGATAAGAGAGATGAAAGCGCGGACCAAGCGGAATGCTCTCAAAGAGCATGACGAGCCGGTTCGGATCCTGATATGGAAGCGGCTTGATAAGCGCCGCATCAACGAACGCGAAGATTGCCACGCTGGCGGCGATGCCCAGAGCAAGCACAAGAATTGCGGTGAATGCAAAACCAGGATTGCGACCGAGCTGGCGAAATGCGAAGCGCACATCGCGCATAAGATTGTCGATCCCTGCAATACGACTGCGGAGATAAAAGCGCTCCCGCGCAACCTGCGCACTGCCAAACTCAATGCGCGCACGACGCCAGGCTTCCTTTTCGCTAAGGCCCTCGCGCTGGAGCTCTTCCGCCTCAAGCGCAATGTGCGCCTGAATTTCGTTGCCGAAGTCTTCAACCTTGCGTTTGCGCTTCAACATGCCTCAAGCCTCCTCTGTACTGGGGTCACCGAGAATCAGCCCCATTGCGCGCGTAAGACGGCGCCACTCATTTGTTTTTTGCAGCAACTGTTCGCGGCCTTTTTCAGTGAGCGAATAGAAACGGGCGCGGCGATTGCTCGCACTCAAGCCCCACTTTGCTGAGATCCATTTCTTGTCTTCGAGCCGCTGGAGCGCGAGATAGAGCGATCCATGGTCGACAAAGAAAACCTCTTCAGACTGGCGCAGAATCGAACGCGCAATTCCCTGCCCGTGACACGGGCCGAGGACAAGAATCCTGAGAATCAGCAGGTCAAGTGTGCCCTGCAAAAGAGCGATGCGGTCATCGGAATTTGTTTGGGTCGGCATCCGACATAAATGTTGCACTGTTCCTGTCGGATGTCAACCCAAGAGTTGCGCGGGGCTACGATTACACTCCTGTGCGGTTTGAGCGAACCTGACGCGAGACCTGCATTGGAAGCAGCCAGCAAAATTGAGTGCGATTCAGTTGTGGGCGCGTAAAAGCCTCTAATCCGCTATTTGGTATACGTTTTCTCTAGAAGGAAATCGGACCAGGTGGAGTGACTTTGGGTCCAGATGGTATACGTATTCCCGGTAGAAAGAATGCGATTTCTTTGCAGCCTATTGGGAATGAGGCCGTATTGGCCCTTCCTTTTGCCGGGACGGACAAGGCGAGGCGGATGGAGATACAGATGAAAACGAGACTTCAGCTTGCAGGAATGTTCGCGCTGGCTTTTATCGCACTGGGCGCAACAATAAGTTCAGCGGCGATGGCTGCGACGAATGGAGCCGATGGAACTCCGTCAAGACCGAAGGGACCGTGCGATATTTATGCGGCAGCGGGCGACCCGTGCGTGGCGGCGCACAGCACCACGCGGGCGCTCTATGCCAGCTATAGCGGACCGCTGTACCAGGTGCTGCGGCAGTCGGATGGCACAAAGCTGGACATTGGTGTGGTGCAGCCAACAGCGGGAGACGCGGGCGGATACGCCGATGCAGCAGCGCAGGACAAGTTCTGCGCAAACACGTATTGCTGGATCACGACGATCTATGACCAGTCTCCCAAGCACAACGACCTGACGCAGGCGCCACGTGGCGGATTTAACGGTGGAGCGCTGGGTGGATACAACAATCTGCCCGTAGCGGACATGGCGCCAATTACGGTCATGGGACACAAGGTGTATGGCGTGTTCATTGAGCCAGGCATGGGACTGCGGCAGGACGATCCGAAGGGCACAGCAGTGGACGACCAGGCCGAGGGGCAGTACTGGGTGGTGAATGGGCACCACTTCAATAATGGATGCTGCTTTGATTACGGCAATGCCGAGATTGACAGCCGCGACGACGACAACGGAACGATGGAGACAGCGTACTTTGGCAATGCGACACCATGGTTCAGCGGCGCAGGCGAAGGCCCGTGGATTATGACCGACCAGGAGAACAACCTGGTGGGCTGCGTGAACACAGATGGCACAAAGGGTTGTCCCAATTTGCCGAGCATCGACTGGCACTTTGTGACGGCGATGGCGAAGGGTGAACCGCATCACTGGACGTCGATGGGCGGCGACGCGCAAGGCGGCGATTTGAAGGTGATGTTCACAGGGCCGCGTGTGAATGCGACCTACGATCCAATGCGCAAGCAGGGAGCAATCCTGCTGGGTAATGGCGGCGACAACAGCAACGGCTCACAGGGAACGTTCTACGAAGGAGCGATGACCGCGGCTGGGACCTTCCCAACCGATGCAACGGACCGCTTTGTGCACGCGAATGTGGTTGCGGCAAAGTACGATGTGGCTCCGCTGAGCGTGGCGCCGGCAATGGCGAAGGACAGACCGACAGGATTGCAGACATTTACGCCAGGGACGTCGCAAGAGACGACGGTGACGTTTACGAATACGACGGGCACTACAGCAAAAGACGTGACACTCAGCGTTTCCCTTCCCTCTTCCGGATGGAAAGCGGTTGTTGCGGATTCGAATGAGTCTTCAAAGAAGTTCGACGAGGTAACTCCGGGCACGAGCGTAAGCGCAACATTCAAGGTGACGCCGGACGATGAGCCGTATAACGGCGATCTGGTTGGCCATGCCACGTGGATGAATGCGGCAAGCGGCGAAAAGCAGATGGAGATGCAGGCCGAAAAGGTGCGCAATGTGAGTCCGGTGAAGATTAATGAGTATCGCGTAAGCACCGGGGCACCGAGCAATCCGACGGATTCGTTCATCGAACTCTACAACGCGGGCAAGAAGAGCGTGAACATTTCCAACTGGACCATGACCGCGCATCCGACGCAGCAGGCGGTCTTCTCAACAGTGACAATTCCCGCGGGAACAAAGCTCAAGGCCCGCGGCTTTTATCTGCTGGGGCTTTCGAACTCCGGACTCGCGGCACCGGCGAGTGCGGGCGATAAGACGATCCATGTGCGCGATGTGACGGATATGAAGGCGGGCGACACGGTCACGATTGGGAGCGGAGCCAATGCAGAGACGCGCAAGATTGCAAGCGTGGGAACAGCGGCGACAAATCATACGACTGTGTGGCAACCACTGCCTGATGGCCCAATGATTACGATCCCTGCGGGCTCGACGAATGTACCGGTGACGCAGGAGACCGGATTCAAGGTGGGCGAGAAGATTGCACTGGGCTATGGAGCAGTTTTCCCCTCAGTCTATCTGGGCAAGGAGAAGTATGAAGTGGCCACGGTGACGGTGGTGGGCAAACAGGGCACGCAATCCTACCTTGCGGCAGATGCGAATATCGGCGACACGAACATCAAAGTACAGCAGGTTGAACACATTTCCGTGGGCGATAAAATCAGGCTGGATATTGACAGCGTGGGCCACGGAATTGAAACCGTCACGGTGACGCATGTGGGCACAGCCGCGAAGAAGACACACCTTGCCGCAGATGCAGGCGTGGGTGCAACCAATATCAAGGTAAGCGACGCAAGAGGATTCGATGTGGGCGACAAGCTGACGATTGGCACGCCCGCCAACTTGAACACAGTGACGATTACAAAGGTGGGCACCGCAGGACCGGAAGGCACGGGCTTCGACATCACACCGGCGCTTTCCGAGGCACATATTGCCACGGAAGAAGCCATTGTGCCAGGCACGGGGCTGGATATTGCCGAACCGCTGAAGTATAACCACGCGGCAAACCTGCCCTTCAGCGATCATGGTACGGGCATCAGCTTTACACCGGCGACGAAGTTTGCGCGCTCAAGCAATGAGCCTGTGCAAGCGCTGGGTACAGGCATCACGCTGGATAGCCCGCTGGCGAAGGAACATGGAGTGAATGCGGTTGTGCGCGATGCGGCAGTGAAGACAGCCGGTTATCAGGGCGGTCCCGCGCCGAATCAGTGGTTCGGTGGACCGGAGTTCTACACAGTAGATGTTGCATTCGAGAGGTTCCCTGTTACCTTCCGGCAAGGCAGCATGGTACTACGCGATGCGCACGGGCTTGTTGTGGATAGCCTGAACTACGGCGGCATGGCGGATCCATGGGCGGCTGAAGGATACCAGGGTGAATCGGGCACAGAGAAGAATGGCTGCTATGCGCCGGCGCTTGGCGAGGCTACGCATTTTGGACCGGACGCCTTTGCAGGAAGCGGAGCGAATACAAGCGCAGGACGCTTTCCTGACGGCACAGACACGGACAGCAACTGCGATGACTTTGTGGAGCAGGTTGCGGCCAATCTGGCGTCGGATTCCGCAGTGGGAGCAACGAACCTCAAGGTTGCCAGCGTGGAGGGATTCCGCGCCGGACAGAAGGTGATCATCGACAAGGGGGCGAACGCGGAGTCCGCCGAGATTGCGACGGTGGGAACAGCCGGTGGAACACTTGTGCATTCCGCCACGAAGGCAGGTACGACCGATCTTCCAGTCAATGATGCGTTTGGTTTTCGCGATGGGCAGACGGTCACTGTTGGAAGCGGCACGGATGCAGAGACGGCCGTGATTGCTTCGGTGCGGCGGTGGGGACAGACAATACTTGTGATGAAGGCGCCCCTGGCATACGCGCACGCTGCGGGAACGGAGGTGGCAGGCAGCGGCATTACGCTGACAGCTCCACTGAAGCATGCACACGTGAAAGGCGTTCAGGTAAGTGATTATCTGCCGACGCCGGGTGCGCCGAATACGTATGCGAAGCGTCCTTAGGACGCTTCGCAAGCAGTTTGCGTGCTTCGATGTGCTGGGAATCCTATACGCATGGGTCTAAGCAAGGTCCGTGCTCTATAGTCGAAAGAGCATGAGCCCGAGTGAAAACAGCAAGACTATCCTGATTCATTTTGCAGGGCAGGATCGCCCTGGATTAACGGCAGAGTTGACGCGCACGCTCGCCGCGCATGACGTGGTTGTGCTCGACGTGGGACAAGCCGTTGTGCACGAGACACTGTCGCTGGGAATGCTGATTCAGTTGAAGGATGAGAGCAGCCGGTCAGAGCTGGAGAAATCCCTGACCGAGCGGGCCGAAGCTCTGGAGTTGCGGGTACGGTTTTCTCCGGTTGCACCGGATGCTCTGGAGCACTGGCTGCGCGGACTGAAGCACCAGCACTTTGTGATTACGGTGCTGGGACGTGCGCTGCGCGCCGAGCATCTGGCACGTGTGACGGCTATTCTGGCTGCGCATGCAATGAACGTGGACAGGATTGAGCGGCTGTCCGGACCGCTTGCGCCGGAGAAAGCATCAGCGGGTGCGTGTGTAGAGCTGGCGGTGAGCGGCGATGAATCACGCGAGGCCGCGATGCGTGCAGAGTTTCTGACAGCGGCTCAGGAGCTTTCGATCGACATTGCGTTTCAGCGCGAGACGGTTTTCCGGCGGAACCGGCGATTGTTTGCATTCGATATGGACTCGACGCTGATCCAGGGCGAAGTGATTGACGAGTTGGCAAAGATGGCCGGTGTGGGCGACAAGGTGGTGCGCATTACCGAAGCGGCGATGCGCGGCGAACTGAATTTCGACGAGAGCTTTACGCGGCGCGTGGCTCTGCTGAAGGGACTTCCGGAAGAGCGCGTGTACAGCCTGCTCGATTCGATTCCCCTGGCCGAGGGCGCGGAGCGGCTGATGCGCACGCTGCGCATGCTGGGCTACAAGACCGCGATTCTTTCCGGCGGATTTACTTTTTTCGCGCAAAACCTGCAGAAGCGGCTGGGCATCGATCATGTGCATGCGAATCAGCTGGAGATTGCAAACGGCGTCGTGACCGGACGCGTGATTCCGCCGATTATGAACGGCGAACGCAAGGCCGCCAAGCTCAGGGAGATCGCGCAGAGCGAAGATATATCTCTGGAGCAGGTTGTGGCCGTGGGCGATGGAGCAAATGACATTCCTATGCTGCGCCTGGCGGGAATGGGGATTGCCTACCGAGCAAAGCCACTGGTACGCCAGAGCGCTCCGCAATCGATCTCGTCGCTCGGTCTGGACGGATTGCTGTATTTGATCGGTTTGCGAGATGGCGATCTCGCATTGCATGCAGCGGACACGCGTTAACTCCGCGGCCTTTGTCTTATGTACTTCACCCAAAAGGGCCTCTTGAACGAGGCCCTATATGTGGTACGAAAAAAATCTTCTACTCAATACGCAACGCACGCGCTGGATCGATGGATGCGGCACGCTTGGCGGGAATCAGTCCGGCGATGGCTGTTGCCGCCGCAAGGATCAGGATCGCTCCGGCAAGCACCCTTGGATCGACGGCCGTAATGTCATAGAGCTGCGACTTGACCCAGCGAATGCAGACGATGGCAATGGGCGCACCAATGAGCAGACCGACAAGTGTCTGTAACATTGCACCGCGCATGACCATGCCGATGACGCGAATACGCTCGGCACCGAGAGCCATGCGGATACCGATCTCCGGCGTGCGGCGAACGACAGTGTAAGCGGTGACACCGTAAAGGCCGATGGCCGCAAGAAGCAGCGCAAGTACACCAAAGAGAGAAGTAAGACGCGCGATGAGGCGTTCCTGTGTGAACTGGTCGTTGATCTGCTGCTGGAAAGTTTGGAACTTGACAATGGTCAGGTTCGGGTTGATGCCGGTCAGCGTGGCATAGGCCAGCTTCTCCATATCAGGTACGGGGCGCGACGTCTGAACAACGATGGCGCCTGCGTACAGTGAGAGGTCCTTCTCGATGGGCTCCTCTTCATCTTTGGGGCGCTGTGTTAATGGAACAAAGTACATAGCGTGGTTCTTCCAGTAGACACTGGTGTAGGTGGTGTCTTCGACGACGCCGACAATTTCAAATTCGCTGTCGTGGCGAGGGCTTCCAATGCGGCGGCCGATGGGGTCTTTTCCGTTTAAGAACTGCTTGACGAACTCCTGATTGACAACAGCTACGGGCGGCGCGGAGAGCGTGTCATTGGGCGTGAAACCGCGTCCCATGACAACATGCGTACCGATAGCGTCAAAATACTCGGCGGTAGCTTTGACAAATGAAGCTCCCTTGTCCGGGTCAGGCAGGCCCTGCACTTTGATGCCCCGGCTCCAGTTGTTCTGTTCCATAGGCGTATAGGTAGCCAAGCCAACCTTAACCACTCCCGGAAGCGCATGGAACTGGTCGACAATAGTGCGATAGAGCTGCTCAACCTGCGTGGTGGCATAACCGGCAGCCTGTGGATTGATGTGGATGATGTAGCGGTTGGTAGCGTCAAGGCGCATGTTGGTTCCCTGCGCCTTGTTGAGGCTTTGCGCGAATAAGCCGGCTACAACAAGCAGAACAAGAGAAAGCGCGGCCTGCACGACAACAAGACTGCGCTGCAGGATGGAGGCGCCCTGTGCTGTCGTACGAGCATTGGAGCGAAGTGCTTCTGCCGGATGCGTGCGCGCCGCAATGAAGGCAGGCGCGAGCCCGAAGAGAATGCCGGTAACAAGTGCAAGAGCGAAAGAGAAGGCAACGACAAGGGGTGAGGGAGCAGCATTGATGGGTACGGCCTGGTCGCCGGGAAATGCGAGCGCGAGGAGCGCATGCGCTCCAAGATAGGAGACGACAAGCCCCAGCGCACCGCCTAGTGTTGCAAGGAGAACACTCTCCGTGAGCAATTGGCGGATGATACGCAAGCGCGGCGCGCCCAGTGCCGAACGAACTGAAATTTCCGCGCGCCGGCTCATGCCGCGTACGAGCATAAGGTTGGCAATGTTGGCGCATGCAACGAGAAGAACAAGCCCGGCAATCCAGGAGAGGAGTTGCAAATGCTCCTTATACTGCTCCTGCATGTTCTGAATGCCCGCGCCGCCGGGAGTGAGTACAACGTGAGTGCGGGCAAGGTACTTCTTATTCTTCTCGTCCTGAAACATCTTCTGAGTAGCAAAGTCCTGACGAAGCAGACCGCTGACCTTCTGCTGCAGCGCAGGAAGCGCAACGCCTGGTTTAATGCGGCCAATGACGTACGCCCACCGGGCTTCAGGATCGTTAAAGTAAGGAGCGCCGATAACAGCATCCATCGATTCGATAGGCAGGTAGTATTCGGGCGGATTGCTGGAGATGCGATCGCCGAAGAAGCCCCTGGGCGCTATTCCGATGATGGTGACCGGCTTGGTGTTCATGTAAAACGTACTGCCAACCACGGAGGGATCGCCTGCGTAATCCTGCTGCCAGGTCTCGTAGCTCATGACAGCGGTGTAGGCCGCCCCCTTCTTGTCATCCGCATCGACAAAGAAGCGGCCGGCTGCAGGCGCAAGCCCGAAGACACGGAAGTAGTTGCCGGAGACGAAAGTGCCCATCACTGACTTGGCGATGGTTTGCGGACCGGCGCGGCGCACTGTGAGCGGGCGCCAGGCGTAGCCCGATTCCATGGCGGCGAGTTCCTGGAACTCGGGAAGGTTTTTCTTGAAGGAATAGTAGCTTTCAGTGGAGAAGAGTGAGTAGTCGCCTCTGTCATTAATGCCACCGTTCACACAGCACTCGTTGGTGTTGCCAATGCGGACAAGAGTACTGGGGTCGGTCACGGGGAGACTACGCAGCAGGACCGCATTTACCAAAGTGAAGATGGCAGCGTTGGCTCCAATACCGAGTGCGAGCGTGAGCAAAACCGTAATGGTGAAGCCGGGTGTTTTGCGCAATTGGCGCGCACCATACACCAGATCCTGAAGCAGAACCCTCATGGAATAAACCTCCAAGGCACACAAAGACTTACGTTGATGCGAGCATGTAAAGTTCCATTGAGTTTTATACGTTTAATTTTGATCTGAAGAGGTTAGAGGCAGCAGGAACACGCGGAAGTGTGCGGATGCGCAACAACGTGTTCGGAAATGAACACCATTGCACGCAGCGGACACCGGCATCTGCGGCGCAGAGAATTGTCTCTTTCCCAGGAACCCGGTTCGCAGGTGCGTTGTAATTTCCCCTCCGCCGACATTCGCTGCGGGGCGGAGGGGAAATTACTGCAGAGCTATTCCTTTGCAACAGCCTCCGCAGCGTTGGCGGCAAGAATCCATTCTCCGGCGGCCCCCACGGTGTACTCGTCTTCAAACCAAAGGAAGCCGAAATTATCGATACACTCCGGGAAATCGGGCTTAATGATGATGTAGCCGGGAATCATGCCACCAGGAATGAATGCTCCGTCTGCGCGGTTGTTGCCGTAGCCTTTGAGTTTGGAGACAGTGCCAACAGCAGAGATATACGACGTGCTTGAGGCTGGATGCGTACCGAGCAGATAGTTGGCGGCACGCAGTGTGTACTCGGGGCCCACGATCTGCGGATAGGCGCGATGGAGGAAATACATCTCCGCTCCGAAGCTGGCAACGGCACCGGACCCACCCCATCCACCCAGGCTCGGCGGAACTCCAAAGGGCGTTTTGGCCATTTCCGTATCCATTTCTGCTTTGTAGATTTTCACCTGCTCTTCAAACTGATGCTTGAAGTTTGCATCCATGTACGGAAGCGCGAAAACGGCCATCCATCCGCCAAAGCGGAAGTTCTTGCTCACGGTTGGGTAGAGTTCCAGGAAGGCTTTCTTGTAGGGCTCGCCACCGTTGGTGGCAATCATAAGCTCAAGCGCGGCGCGCCACTCACCAAAGGCAGCCATGCCCGGAGGTCCAAATCCCCTCCCTGTGAAGGGAGTGGGATGTGCGCGCTCTTCATTAAAAAGTTGAATAGCGGTGTCGAGGCATTCTTTGGAGAGCGCATCGTCATAGCCTTTCAAAGTCTGCGATGCGGAAGCGAGAGCGGTGGCCGCTCCGTACTGCAGGAAAGGAAGCTTGGTGGTGAAGGCCCAGCGGTCATCGGGCTTGCCGGAATCATTGCCATCAATTTGGTTCGGATCGAGCTTACTTGAGTAAATGCGCCCGTCGGTCTTGGAGGCGGCATCGCCCAGGTGCGTGTACTGGCGGAGATTGGGCGCGATGATGCCCATGAAGGGGTGTCCCACTGCGTGAACCTGCGCCAGCACCTGCAGGATGCCGTGCTTCACCTGCTGGACAATGTCAGGGACGCCATCGGGGCGATGCATCTCGACCGAGCGCGCGGTTTCATCGACGGAGAGTTCATCCCACTTGGGATGGAACTCGCGCCAGGTGATAGAGAGATTCTCAATGACGGAGTATTGGCTGGGCGCGATGTTGTCATAGTCGCCTGCGTCAAACCATCCGCCAACATTGAGACCGGGAATATGCTCGCCAGGCTTAAAGGGCGAGTCGATGTTGGGGCCCATGCGGTAGCCATCGAAGTGCTCGATGTTGGGCGGCGCCTGGCGTGCATCGTCTAGATGCGAGACCCCATGCCAGAGACGATATGCATCGCGCACAGAGACATGATCCATTTCAACAGCGAGGAAGCCATCAAGCGTGGGCTGCCATGTACTGCTGTAGACGCTTTGCTCAATGGGGAAAAGAGCGGTGCGTTCGCCAGCATATTCGATGGCATAAAGGCCGGGCTGCTTAACCGAGGAGAAGTCGAATTTAGCGTAGCGATACCGCAGCCAGGGCTCGGGTGCGCTGATCGGCCCTTCAAAGACTTGCTTGTAGGCGCCGTCTTCTGCAAGACGAACGAGCTTTGCCGTTTTAGGAGCGTTGAAGTTGGGGTCGAGCTCAATGATGGCGACCTTTGGAAAGCCTGGTGCGTAGCCAACCTGCGAGTGCGCAATCATAGGTGGGCGCGTCCAGTTGGGAATGTCGACGGGATGGATGTGCCAGACGATTGCGCCGGAGGTTTTGCCGGCCGGAATGAGTGAGCGAAGGACAAACCACCCGTTCTGCGCGCGGTCGCGGCCATCGAAGAGCGACACAGAAGCGGTCTCCGAACTGACGCTGACGCGGAAGAGTGGATCTTCCGGAGCGAGCGTGATGGAGTGGCCTGTGACGATGGGATAGGGCTGTGTGTAGCCTTTCTCCTTGTCCCACTCTTCCTGAAAGGGAAGCTTTTTGGGCGCGTCGGGGTCAGGCAGAACGACATGCATGGCATCTTCAGGGCTGCGCGGAATCACGCCGAAAGATTTGTCGTCGACAGCGTAGCTCTTACCCATATAGATGGAAGGCAGGAACTCTAGATTGAAGCCGGCGCGACCCACAAGCTGCGCGGGGAGCGGCTTGTCAAGATTGATGGTGACGCGCACGCCGCCCGGTTCCGCAGCAATCTGGAATGTGTAATCGACGTGATAAGTGGGATACGAGAGGCGTGCGGTGAGGGTCCCATGTTCCTTGTCTGCTTTGGTGCTCTCAAGCTTGGCCACAAGATCCCACTGCTCGGGCGTAGGCATCAGGCGCACGTCGCCATTGGTGGCGATGCGATGACCGTGGAGGATCATCTGCATGGCCGTGTCTTTCTGATCGATAAAGATGGGGTGGTACGTGTCCTGGTAGAGGACGACGCTGAATCCGCGCGCGTCGAGGTAGTTGTTGTCCGTGACGTGCATTTGCATCGGAGCGGATTGAGCGAAGGTGGCGAGTGGCGCCAGAAGAAGAAGGGCGGAAAGAGATCGAATGGACATTCGTACAAACTCCCGTTGCTTCTCGCGTTTTGAGCACGCATGAAACTGGGCCGCATGCAAAGTGGAGGCCGGTGACGCAGAATATTGCGCACAAAAAACGCTGGATTTCTGAACCTCGAAAAAGATACTCCTTCCAAGTACGTCTGCATAGGAAAATCGCTTTTCCAGAGGCTTTTTAAAGTTGCTCGAAGTTTTTCAGGATCTGGAGTACACTGAGCTCGGCGCGCAGGGCGCCACCCGTCCGCGGAGAGGACTGAGTCCACCTGTGCTGAAGCGAAGAAAACAATACGAACGAATCTCCTTTTATGCCCGAGACGGCGGACAACGGGCGCAACCACGAAGGAGGTTTGTGTATGACGAAGCGTCACTTCCCTGTTCGACCCAATCTTGAACAATTAAGACACCAGGCCAAAGACTTGCTGAAGGCAGTGCGCGCGGGTGAGCCCGATGCACTGGCAGAGTTGCGCGAGCTTCACGCAAAGCCCGTTGATGCGAGCGAAGCACGGCTGGCCGATGCACAGCACGTACTGGCACGGAGTTATGGACTGCCAAGCTGGCCGCGGCTGGTGATGGCATGCCGGATGACCGATGCAATCTGGCGCGACGATGTGGACGAGGTGCGCGAGCTGGTGTTGCGCGAACCGGCGCTTCTGGAAGAGGACGCGCGCGGCGTGAAAGGCAACTGGGGACCTCCGCTGAGCTATGCGGCAAACCTGGGACGCGATGCAGTGATTGAAATGCTGCTTGGACTGGGCGCCAAAGATTTTGAATATGCATTTGGGCGAGCGTGCCTGCAGGGAAAGATTGAGACAGCGCGCAGGTTGTACGCACTGATGGACGGGCGGAGACCTGCTGACGACATGCTGGGCTGGCCCGCTTACACGCTGAATGCAGAGGGAACGCAGCTGATGCTGGAGTGCGGCGCACGGCTCTATGACGACGATGGCCAGAGGCTGGCGCCGGTGAGTGTGGTGCTGGAAACAGACAGCCGGAAGGCGGAGGCGAAGCACAGAATTCTGGAGCTGTATGTGCAGTATGGTTTCCAGCTTCCGGATACGCCTGTGATGGCAGTGCATCGGGGGCGGATTGATTTGCTGGAACAGCATTTGAGGCGCGACCCCGAACTGCTGGAGCGGACGTTTGCGTTTGAGGAGATGTATCCGCCGGAGATGGGATGCCACGAGGAGGCTATGACGACGCATGGCACTCCGCTGAGAGGCGCGACGCTGTTGCACCTGTGCGTGGATTACGGCGAGCTGGAAACGGCTGAATGGCTGCTGAAGCGTGGAATGAATGTGAATGCACGTGCGGCGGTGGATGCAGAAGGGTTTGGCGGGCACACGGCGCTGTTTGGGGCAGTCGTAGCGCAGACGAATTTCTGGGCAAACTACTTTGGCACGGAGGACGATGTTGCGATGACCCGGCTGCTGCTTGACCACGGAGCGGATGTGCATGCGCGCGCGTCGCTGAGGAAGGAATTGCATCCGGGGTATGGGTTTCCGGACGTGTATGTATACCGCAACGTAACGCCGCTGGAGTGGGGCGAGCAGTTTGTGTTCAAGAGGCTGGTAAACCGGTCTGCAATGGCGCTGATTCGGGAAAGGAGCGGCGTGGAATAGAAAGCGCATTTTTTTATGAACACAAATTACGAAGGCGCGTAGAATGATGCCACCCCAATCACATGCAGTCCAGGCGGGTGGCATATGAGACGTGCTTTCCGTTTCCGCGATGTACTTTGCATAAGCTGCGCGCTGCTGACGCTTGCAGCAGCGCCTGCGGCTTTGAGCCAGAATTCAAATCCGGCATATTTGAAGAGCTTTCCCACGGTAGAACAGGTGAGAGCTCAGGTGCATGGAGCCAACGCGCGCGAAACAGCGGCGCGCCAGATGGGCGCGTTCTGGCAACTCGAGCAGATTGTGGAAGGGCTGGCAGGGCCACGTTATTACCGGAGCCCAACGCCGGATGAGAACCGGCTGATAGCCGCCTATCGCAACACGTACGCGCAGATTAATACGGGCGTGCAGAGCACGCTTGGGCCAAACGACAAAGCCGATTGGTTCAAACAGCATGGTTTTTATGAAACGGACGATGCGTTTCGCGACGAGCTGTTCAGGATCTTTCTGACGCCGCAACTTGAGGATCAGTTCCTGATTACGACGCACCAGAGCCGCGCGCGCGTAGAAGCGCGGAGACAGGCGTACGCAGCGGAGCAGCAAGCAATGGCGCAGCGAAATGCTGCAGCGGCAAGCGCTCCGGCACTGGCGCCGGCTCAAGAAGCGGAGGCGCCTCCTCCCTGTCCCGTAACAGCAACACCCGCACGAAACAAGATTCCAGCACACGGCAACAGCCGATTGCTGGTGCATGGAACGGGCTACAGGGTGACGCACACAGAACGAAACACACAAACTGGCGCAATCACCAACCAATGGACGAGAGAAGGAAACTTCGACGATACGGACTTGTTCCTGCTCGACGAAGATGCGGAGCTCGCGCTGCGCGAAGCGGGCATTGGGCCTGGACTATTGGGTTCAAGCCTGGCCACCTTCGCGATGATTGAAGGAGTGTCAAAGGTTGGAGATTCGTCGTTTGGACCGCTGCTGAGCGGCCTAAGCACCGCGCTGGGGCAAGGCGATATTGTGAAGGAAATGTCTGACACAAACAAGGCGGACTTTGCCTGCGGCATGAAGGCCATTGAGGCACACACAATCGCGAAGTCCAAAACCAACGGAGACGCAGTGGGCGTGTTCAACGATGTCCCATCGGGAACGTACTATCTGTACGCGCGCTACGCGCCAGTTGCGGTGTGGAATCTGCGCGTGGAGCTGAGGCCGGGAGCAAACTCCGTTCCACTCAGCGTAAACAATGCCGCGGTGAAGTAAACGCCGGGCGCAACAAGTGCCATTACAAAGCCGAGCTACGATTCCAGGATATTAAATGGAGACGGTGCGGACTGCAGGGCGGGCCTACGGGCAAACACTTGTTGTAAACGGTGCCATGCGCGCCCCACACGGTCGGACGTAAGAAACAGGTGTCCGGCTGTGAGCGGGCCCAGTACGCGATAGTGACCCACTGCCGCGAGGCCCATGGAAGCAATGCAGCCGCACTGAGAGCAGTCGGGATCGCCGCCAAACTGACAGGGAGTAATTTTGCTCGTGAGATCAGCGGAGATTGTTTTTGTTGTGCGAGCGAAGATGCACTCCTTTGGATTTTTAGGTGGCGATTGGATTTCCCGGATGACAGCTTCAGGCATATCGAGCTTTGGATACTTGAGCCGCAGCGCACGCAGGTCGCGGACAACTGAGGCGCGCTGCGCGGGCGAGAGGATTTCAACATCGGTGGCGCCTTGCTGTGGCGTGAAAACACTGAACCAGACCTTCACAATTTCAGGCCGGCTGGTCCAGAAAGCGAGGAACTCGTCGAGGTAGCCTGGACGGTCTGCGATTTGCGATGTGATGGTGCAGTGGACAGTAACGCGTGCATTCTTAATGTTGGCAAGAATACGGTCGTATGTGGCCGGTTTCCGCCGTACGTCGTGCTCAGGCTGAAGACCGTCGATGGAGACTACGACATTGAGTTTACGCAGCGACATCCATTCCTGTGGAATAACACGGAATGCGCTGGTGACAACCTGGGTATGAACACCACGGCGCTCAATTTCCGGCAGAAGCACGTCGAGTTCGCGATAGCGCACGAGCGGATCTCCGCCAACGAGAGAGACATGAAGCGGTTTGTGCTCGTCAATGAGTGCGAGAATACGCGAGACAAGATCGTCGCCACGGAAGTCGGAGAGATCGCGCAATCCAGTGGAACCGCCAAGATGCGCGGCATCAAAGGCGTAGCAGCCTGGACAGCGCAAGGGACACTCCTTGGTGATCTCGATGGAAAGCGACGGCTCGCGGCCTGCAAGAATGCTGGCCCACGCATGAAGCACTTCGGATTTATTCACGATCTCTCCGATCCGTACAACTAGGGGTGAGGGGAAGCCGGCGGAGTTTTTACACCTTCACAGTCAGGCTGGAAAATGCAGGCCTTCTGTCTGGACGAATTGAAACGCAAGAAGAAAGCCGAGCAAGTCCCGTTGCGGGAGAAAAGAACAGCACGTAGTCACAGAAAAACCAAAGTGCGGTGCAATGAAAGGATCAGACTGACCTTTCGTGCTCTTTGACACACAATGTTTCATTGGCTGTGCTTAGCTGACCGATTTCCGGAGGAAGACGGATTTACGGCTCGCATACATCTCTTTCTTAATGAAGATGCGTAAACTCGCGCAAAGTTGCACGAGCGACGCGACGCGGGATGAAGAGCAATCGAGGTACGAAAAGAAAAATCTACTCAACGGCCAGGTTCAGGCTTCTTCGCAGGTGCAGGCTCGTCGAGAATCCAACGCCTCCAGCTTTGGGGAACACAAGCAAGCTCGCCAAAGCGAAAACGGCGTTGCCGAGTAGAAAGCCAAATGAGACGGCCAATACCGCCGAACAGGAAAAGAAGTAAAAAAGCCCAACCAACATATTGAAGCCAGGCCGGAAAGCCGCGGTCAACACCAAGCCCCAGAAGAAAGGCACAAACGGCAAGTATTGCAAAAGCAACGAGCCACTTGCTCAAAGGGCGCAAGGCAGGCCCTGAGAACTCAACACGAAGTGCGCTTATGAGCAAAGCCCCAATACGCGCTTGATTGTATAGCAAAGCACGGATTAAAGCAGTTGCGACGCCCAGATATACATGAAGCTAGTCGAGCTTGTCGGGATGGAGGGCGATGTTCTTCTCGCCAGCGGCCTTGCGCTCGTTGTAGGCCTTCACCCAGTCTTCCCAGTGCTTGCCCGCGGCGCGATCTTTGCCTGTAAATTCAAGACGTGCAATCTGGTCGTAAGCAAGCTTTTGCTTGCCGTCCACGTTGGGAGCGAAGTACTGCACCCATGAGTCCGCCAGAGTGGCGCCAGTGGAGCGATTGAACACGAATGCCTCAATACGCTCGCCAGATTTGAGCGTGAGAGTGATATCTCCGCGATAGTCGAAGGCCTTTTCGAGCGCGTTCTTCAGGTCTTCCTCGCTGGCAAGTTCAGGAACCCAGCCTTCCAGCTTCTCGTGGACAGTGCCCGGCGCAAGCTCAAGAGATTCGATCTGCTCGATGGTGTATTTGGAGACTTCAGCGGTCATGGTTTTCCTGCGGAGCCAGCAGTTCGTGGTGCCAGCTGATCCTCATATTTTTCAGAACAAGTAGCGGCATGTACGACTGGTTAGTTCACACTGCCATGCAGGCCGACTTCGTTGCGCGTTCCGCACTCCTGGCAAGTCCAGCCACCCCATAGACCTTCATGGATGGTCTTGGGCATGCGGATGAGCGGCGGCGCCTGGCCGCAGCCGTGGCATTGCAGATGATCGCCATTGCGCTTTGTCTTCCTCTTGGGAACGCCTGTCATGACAAGTGCGGGCATGATGCCGGCCATGACGAGGAAGAACATTGCAGTCGAATTCATTGCTTTCTCCTATCGGGACTGCAATGCGGGTCTTGCATGCAGCATTGTTGCTCTTGGACAAGGGTGCCCGTGGCGCGACCGATTTTTGCTACAGGAATTGAAACCACTGTGTTTCGTACTTCCATCCATCTGCACAAATCACGTCGTATACCATTACAAACCATTTCGAGACCCGAGGGCCAGTTACCATTGGTTGAAATTTTCAGGAGGTGAACACTTCTGAAGATTTCATCTAAAGTTGTGCCATTTCGCGTTCGGGTTGTTCAATTTGCACAAGCGTCGATGCACCGTGCGGAGCAGGCTCACTGAGCAAGCGGAGAGCGCCTTCATCCTTATACGTGGAGAAGGTGCCGCGGATCATGCCCCAGAAGCCGCGGAGAGAACCGAAGCCATCCATCACGGCAGAAGGCTCATATCCGCAGGAAACCATGCAGTTGGCGCACTTGGGATTTCCTGAAGCCACGCCATACTCTTCGAATTTTGTGGTCTCCATCAACTCTTTGAAGGTATCCGCGTAGCCGTCCTGCAACAGATAGCAGGGACGCTGCCAGCCGAAGATGTTGTACGCGGGTGAGCCCCAGGGCGTGCACTCGTAGGAGCGCTTGCCCATGAGGAATTCAAGGAACAGCGGAGACATGTTGAACTTCCATGACTTTTTGCGATTGGACAGGATGGCGCGGAAGAGGCGGCGCACGCGCGCACGGCCAAGAAAGCGCTGCTGGTCGGGAGCCATCTCGTAGCTGTAGCCGGGCGAGAGCACGACGCCCTCGACGCCCATGGTCATCACTTCGTCGAAGAAAGAGCGGACGGAGTTTGGATCGGTGCCGTCGAAGAATGTGGCGTTGGTGGTCACGCGGAAGCCGCGCTTGACGGCCTCTTTAATGCCTTCCACGGCGAGATCCCAGCCGCCTTCGCGGCAGACGGAGAAGTCGTGGTGCTCGCGCTGCCCGTCGAGATGCACGGAGAAGGTGAGGTACTTGGACGGCGTGAACTCGTGAATGCGGCGCTTAAGCTCAAGCGCGTTGGTACAGAGGTAGATGTACTTCTTGCGCGCGACGAGGCCATTCACGATCTCGACGATCTGCGGATGCAGCAGCGGTTCGCCACCAGGAATAGAAACCATGGGCGCGCCGCATTCTTCCACGGCGCGGAAACACTCTTCCGGCGAGAGCATGCGCTTAAGCACGTGCGGCGGATACTGCACCTTGCCGCAACCGGCGCAGGCCAGGTTGCAGCGGAAGAGCGGCTCCAGCATGAGCACAAGCGGATAGCGGTTTTGCCCGGTAAAGCGCTTCTTGAGGACGTAGCTGGCTACGGTCCACATCTGCGAAATAGGAACAGCCATTGTTCTGGTTTAACCTCCGGCGCCGATTTGTGTTGCCCTCGGCGCTAGAAAACAGGGGTTCAACTTCATTGTAGAGGTTTTCGCCGTTGTGGTCTCGGCAGGTACCTCATGGCGCACCTGAAGAGCGTGCGTAACCCCATGTCTCAAAACCAGAGACATGGGGCACCAAGAATCGTGCATGAACGCGGTACTTATGCCGTGCGCTCCATTGCCCGCTTGTACGTGGTGAGCGCCAGAAGCGGGAAGTAGTGCCGGTAGTAGGTGTAGGCAAGGTAAAAAACCTTGGGAAACCCCGTGCCGGTGATGATGGATTCGCGCCGAATGCCTTCGCGCATGGATTCATCCCATGAACCGTCTTCGAGCTGGTGCGTAAGCAGCCAGCGAACACCTTTGGCGATGGAATCCGAGCGATCATCGCCCGCGGCAAGCAGAGCCAGCAGCGCCCATGCAGTTTGCGAAGGAGTGCTGGGACCGACGCCGCGCATGTTTGGATCGTCGTACGTGCCGCAGGTTTCCCCCCAGCCGCCATCGGAATTCTGCACCATACGCACCCATTCGGCAGCCTGCTGCACCTGCGGTTCATGCTGATCGAAGCCAATGGCCTCAAGCCCGCGCAGTACGAGGAACGTGCCGTAGAGATAGTTCACGCCCCAGCGGCCAAACCAGCTTCCATCCGGCTCCTGCTCCTTGAGGATGAAATCAATGGCCTTCTTCACGCGCTTGTCGTCGCGTGTGTAGCCGTAAGCGGCGAGCATTTCGAGCATGCGGCCTGTAATGTCGACGGTCGGCGGATCGAGCATGGCGTTGTGGTCGGCAAACGGGATGTACTGGAAGATCATCTTCGTATTGTCTTTGTCGAAGGATCCCCAGCCGCCGTTTTTGCACTGCATGGCGAACTCCCACGCAATGGCGCGCTGGGCTACTTCATACTGATAGCGCTCGCGCGGATTATCAACCTGCTTGAGCGCAAGCAGAACCTGCGCCGTGTCGTCCGTGTCGGGATAGAACTCGTTGTTGAACTCGAAGTACCAGCCGCCCGGTTCCACATTGGGCACTTTTACGCACCAGTCGCCGGGATGACGGACTTCCTTGGAGAGCATCCAGTCCACAGCCTTGAGTATGCGTTCGTCATCGCGCGGCAGGCCGGCTTCACCCAGTGCGTAGACAGCCTGCGCTGTATCCCACACGGGCGACATGCAGGGCTGCATGCGGAAGGTCGGCTCAGGAATATCTTCAGTCGGCTCCTGCTCAATACCGAGCTTTTCAAACTCATCGCGCGCGCGAATGACCTGCGGATCGTCTTCGGAGTAGCCAAGGCAGCGCAGCGCGATGATGGCGTTCATCATGGCTGGATAGATAGCGCCGAGGCCGTCGGACATTTCAAGACGCGCAAGCATCCACTTCTCCGCATGTCTCAGTGCAAGCTTGCGCAGCGGACGAATATGCACGCGCTCAGAGAGGTGCGTAATGCGATCGAGAATGAGAAAGAAGTTGCGCCAGCTCAGGAGTTTTTTCCGATCGATGCGCAGACGCAGAATGGCGTTCGCGCGTCCCCCCACAAAGAGCTCATCGATTCCCTGCTCCGGTGGAATTTTTTTGAACGGCTTCTTCGCATACATGATCGCGAGCGGCACAAGAATGGAGCGCGACCAGGACGAAATTTCGTAGATATTGAAGTAGAACCAGTTGGGAAAAAGAACAATCTCCGGCGGAATGGCGGGCACCGCATCGTAGTCATACTGCCCCAGCGCGCAAAGATACATCTTGGTAAAGGTATTGCACGCAATCACGCCGCCATTCGCAAGAATCCACTCGCGGCACTTAACCAGACGCGGATCGTCGGCGGTAAGGCCCATCAACTTTGCCGAGAAGTAGCACTTCACTGAAAGTGAGATGTTGCCGGGACCGCCGGGATAGAGGCTCCACGAGCCATCGTCGTTCTGGAAGCGCATCATCTCCGTGAACGCACGTTTCAGGCGGCCTGGATCGCCGGACTCAAGAAGGGCATGAAGAAAGATGTAGTCGGCCTCGAGCATGGCATCGGCTTCCAGCTCACCGCACCAATAGCCATCCGGATGCTGAAGAGAGAGGACGTAGTCTCGCGACCGGGAGATGGCTTGTTCGACATCGGAAAGATCGGAATCGATCCGCCCAAATTTTGGAACCGCGGTTTGCGCCTTACCGTCCGCTGCACTCATGGGATTTCAGAAACCCTCTATGTCTTTTGGGGCAATAGTGCTGCCCGATTGTCGAGCGCCGGGATGCGGAAAGTTGAGTCTCGCCACCCGGGCTGATGCTGCTGTGCCGCGCGAGCGCACCGAAACTGGGCTCTACGCCTTGCGCTAGTTGACCGGAACCGGCTCAGCGCCATTGGCTCCGCCAATTGCCTGGACAATTTCAGGGGGGAGACCGAAACGAACATTTTCCGGCATCACCTCTACTTCTTCGACGCTGGAAAAGCCGTTTTGATTCAGATAATTCACCACGTCTTCCACGAGAACTTCAGGTGCGGACGCACCGGCGGTGACGGCAACCGTGCTGATGCCTTCAAGCCACTTCGGATCGATGGCGGCCGAGTTGTCGATCAGGTATCCCTTGGTGCCGAGATTGCGCGAGACTTCCACGAGACGATTGGAATTGGAACTATTTGTGGACCCAACCACCAGAACCAGTTCGGCATTGTGCGCAACGTTGCGCACCGCCACCTGACGGTTCTCAGTTGCATAGCAAATATCCTGCGAGTGCGGCCCTGCAATGTTGGGAAATTTTTTCTTGAGCGCCGTGATAATGTCACGTGCTTCGTCGAGTGAGAGAGTGGTCTGCGTGAGGTAGGCAACACGATCCGGATCGGGAACTTCGAGCGTCTCCACTTCGGCCGCACTGGAGACAACCTGCGTCACATCGGGAGCTTCACCCAGCGTGCCTTCAATCTCGTCGTGATCGCGATGGCCAATGAGCACGAGCGAGTACCCCTGCTTGGCGAACTTCACCGCTTCAATGTGAACCTTGGTGACAAGCGGGCAGGTTGCATCAATCACCTTGAGATTGCGCCCCTTGGAGCGCTCGCGCACCGCGGGCGAAACTCCGTGCGCGGAATAGATCACACGCTGGCCATCGGGCACATCGTCGATCTCCTGCACGAAGATGGCGCCCTTTTCTGCGAGCTCATTGACCACGTACCGGTTATGCACGATTTCACGGCGCACATAGATGGGCGCGCCGAAGGTATCGAGTGCAATTTTTACAATGTCGATGGCACGAACGACACCCGCGCAGAAGCCGCGAGGCTTGAGAAGGAGCACTTTGCGGGTGGCTGCTGCCGGACCAGATTGGCCGGAGTTCGAGACGGGGTCAAGGACGGTTGTGGTCACTTAATGAGTATACCAACGGGCGAGTTCAAGCGCACGATAAATAGCGTTTGCTTCTAGATTCCGTGGCACTTACGGGAAATGGACGGCAACACGTTTGGACTGAGTCTTTTGAACGGCAATCGCGTCAAGCCGGGCACAATGGAGACGAACGTCCGAGGCAAAGACGAAGCGAAGACGGACATGACTTTGGGGTATGGCATGGAACGTGCATTCAGATCAACGGATTTCATGCGTCAAGTAGACTTCAATTTGCCATGCAACAAGGAGGAATAAAGTGAAAATCAAAAGGCACTTGTTTGCAGTTGCTTTTGCCGTTCTGGGAGTTGCACTTGCTTCAACTGTCGCCAAAGCGCAGGTAAGCATTAACGTGCAGATTGGCCCTCAGCCCGTTTGCCCCTACGGATATTTTGACTACGCTCCGTACCAGTGCGCGCCGTTTGGCTACTACGGGCCAACCTGGTTTACAAATGGAATCTTCGTGGGCGCGGGACCGTGGTTCCACGGACCGGTCGGATTCCGCGGCTACATTGACCGCCGGTATGACCCCCGCTACGGCTACCACGGACCATTTCCCCGCCGTGGAATGCGCGCCGACTGGGGCCGTCACCGTGGGTGGGAACATAACTGGCATGGCTCCGAAATGCGCGAAGAACATCGTCACGACAACGGAAACCACAACGGCCATTACAAGGAGCACGGCAACCCCCATAGCGATCATGGCCACGGCAATCCACATGGCGACCATGAGCACGGACACGGTCGCGGCTAATATCGTTGGTGCAGGTTACATCTGCTCTAAGTACGCATGAACGAAACAAGCTCCGCTGGTGAAATGCTGGCGGGGCTTGTTGTAATTCCAGGCAACAAGTGGGTTCGCGCAACGCACCTGACGGTGCTATGTCGAAGCTTTTCCGATGGAACTTTCGATGCATTTCATCGCACTGACTTAGGAGTTACGATTACAGTTGATCTCCTGGGGAAAATACATGAGCATCGGCAACGCCATCAAATCGGTTGGCGTGCGCATTTACGAAGAATTCTTTGCCCACGACGAATTTGACAAAGCCCACAACACAGAGACCACCCGCACCGTCCATCGGCGGCGCCTCCGTGTAGGTAATTCAGCGCAAAGTTATTTCGCGACCCAGCCGGAATTCTTCAAACGTGCCTGCTCGTACCTTCCCGAAGAGGCTAAAAACTATCGTTTCTTCGATCTTGGCTCCGGCAAAGGCAGAGTGCTAATCATGGCACATGAGCATGGCTTTCAGCATGTGGCGGGAGTAGAACTGTCACAGAGCTTGATAGCCATCTGCAAACGGAACCTGGCAAAGCTGGGCATCACGGACGTGGAAGTATACGCGGAAGATGCTTCTGTGATTCAGCTTCCTGACGAGCCGCTGGTGATCTTCATGTACAACCCATTCAAGCCGCCCATCTTCAACAAGGTTGTCGATCACCTTATAAAGCACACGCGTCCGGTCTATCTGGTGTATGTGACGCCCATGTATAAGCGCGTGATCCAGGAGACCGGGCACTTTACGCCGATTGTGGAATTGCCATATCTAGCGGTCTACAAGAATCCCGCGTGCCCCGTTCCCAATGAAGTCTGCGCTTCCATACAGAACTGACACCTAAACTCGCTCAGCGGCTTGCTGCGATCATCTGCGCGGCGTGCTGCAGGCTGGTGTCCGTCACCTTGGCGCCGGAGAGCATGCGCGCAACTTCGTAAGTGCGGGCGCGGTCATCAAGAACGCGTATTTGCGTCTTGGTGCGGCCGTGGTCTTCCTTCTTTTCAACGGCCAGGTGCTGTGCGGCGAATGCGGCAATCTGCGGCAGGTGGGTAACGCAGAGAACCTGCTGGCCGCGACTGAGCGCCTTGAGCTTCTGGCCGACTGCTTCGGCTGCGCGTCCACCGATGCCGATGTCGATTTCGTCGAAGACCAGCGTACGCGGCGTAGGGATTTTTTTCTTTGTTTTAGACGTGGACTCTTCAACCGCCACTTTAAGCGCCAACATCACACGCGACATTTCACCACCCGAGGCAATTTCATGCAGTGGCTTCAGCGGCTCGCCCGCGTTGGTAGCGATGCGGTACTCGACCGTGTCCCATCCGGAGGAGGTCCAGGCGGATTCCTCTTCGCTCGCGGTGAGTGCAATCTCAAACTGGACCTTCATCGCAAGCGAGTTGATCTGCGTCTCAGCCTGTTTGGCGAGTTTGGCGGCGGCAGTTTTGCGCTCGGCGCTGAGCGTTTTGGCCATTTTCTGATAGGCCTGCGATGCCTGGGAGACGGCCGCACGCAGCGTCTTCAGAATCTCGTCGCGGTCTTCCACTTCCGAAAGCTTCTGCGTCACATCTTCACCGAAGGCAATCACTTCGGCAACGGTCTGTCCGTACTTGCGCTTGAGCCGATCAAGCAGCGCAAGGCGGTCTTCAATCTCAGCAAGGCGCTCAGGCGAGGCGTTGATCCCCTCGGCATAATCGCGAAGAGTACTGGCAATGTCCGAGACTGTGGCGCGCGCCGAGGCAAGCTGCTGGGCTGACTCTGTAAAACGGCCATCGTAGCGGGAGAGCTCATCGAGATTGCGTTCGGCCGCGCGGAGTGCGGTTTCCGCCGACGCCCCTCCCTCATAGAGCTGATCGAATGCCCCCATCGCAGCGGCGTAAAGCTTTTCGGCGTTGGCCAGGACGCGCTTTTCCGTTTCAAGAGCTTCGTCTTCACCGGCCTCAAGATGCGCGGCGTCAATCTCCTTCTTCTGATAGCTCCACAGATCTACCATGCGGAGACGGTCCTGCTCACCTTGCAGCAGATCGTCAAGCTTCGACTGCGCTTCGCGCCAATGCGCGTACGCCTCGGCAACCTCGTCTGTGGAGATGCCGCCGAAACGGTCGAGCAGGATGCGTTGCTGCATCTGGTCGAAGCTGGACAGCGTTTCCGACTGTGCATGAACCAGTGCAAGCTCAGGCGCGAGTTGCCGCAGAACCGCAACGGTGGCCGGCTGGTTGTTGACGAAGACGCGGCCCTTGCCGCCGGACTGAATTTCACGGCGAAGGATGATCTCGGAGCCTTCGGAATCAATGCCGTTTTCTTCAAGAACCGCTTCGGCCGAGGGCGTTGACTCGAAAACGCAGGAAACCACGGCTTTGTCAGCGCCATGGCGCACAAAGTCGGTGGAGGCCTTGCCGCCCATCAATAAAGCCAGTGCATCCACAAGGATGGACTTGCCAGCGCCGGTTTCGCCCGTAAGCAGGTTCAGACCGGGGCCGAAGGTGGCAATGGCGTGATCGATGACAGCGTAATTTTCAGCGCGCAGTTCGACGAGCATTCGTTGGAATCCATCATCCTGCACAAATGGCTGCATTTGCGCATCCAACTTTGCAGCAGGAGTCCGAGCGCAGCATAGCATGAAGCGCCGCCTGCCCTGTGCAAGCCGGGACCAACTCGATAACTTGGAGGGGGACTTGGCGTCTGATACCGTGAAAGTGGCGAGGTGAATTCCTATTCCTACGTCTGTGTTGTTCTTTCTTTTTCAGGCTGATGGCGGCGCCCCGGATGCGGGCGGCGCAACGTCGAGCACCAGTGCGATGGTGGACCTGTTTCACCACATCGGCCCCATCGCCATCTTCGTGCTCGTGGTGCTATTAGTGTCGAGTCTCTACTCATGGATGGTAATCCTGAGCAAGATGGGCACGTTCCGGCACGTGACGAGCCAGAGCCGCAGTTTCATTCGCGGCTTCCGCAAGGCCACACGGCTGCATGAAGTGTCCGCGCTGGCCGCGCAGTTCAAGGCGAGCCCGCTGGCGCAGGTTTTCGAAGACGTATACGAGACCTACAAGCGGCAGACAGGCGGCAGTGGCCCGCCGAAAAATATAACAGCGCTGGAGCGCTCGGCGCAGACGGCCGCAAGCGAATCCATTACGGCACTCGAACGGCGCATGACGTGGCTGGCCACAATCGCTTCCACCAGCCCGTTTGTGGGCCTCTTCGGTACGGTGATGGGCGTGGTGGAAGCTTTCCACGGCCTGGGCACAGCCGGCGCGGCAACCATGCGCGCGGTCGCACCGGGTATGGCCGAGGCGCTGATCACGACGGCGGCCGGACTCTTTGTAGCGGTGCCGGCGGTGGTCGCATACAACCAGTTCTCGTCGCGCATTCGCGTCTTTGCATCCGCCACCGACGACTTCTGCCGTGAGCTGCTTAATTCGCTTGAAGAGATTCCCGTGCGCTCCTCCGCCGGGCGCGGCATTCCCGCTGACGACGAAGCCGAGCGCGGCGTTCTGCGCTAGAAAGCGCGGCGAGGAACGACTTGGCTTTCACTGGAAGCTTCGGCAAAACGGTTGCATTGAGCAGCCCTGGATTCGGGCAAGCGAGGTAGGCATTGGCTTTTACCACGAGCAACGGCAAAACGCAGAGTTCACTGGCGGACATCAACATCACTCCGCTGGTGGATGTGGTGCTTGTGCTGCTGGTGATCTTCATGATTACGGCGCCTGTTCTGCAGTCGGGCATTGAGGTGGCGGTACCCAAGACACGCACTGTGAAAGCCATTACACAGCAGCGGATGGTAGTGACCATCAACAAGAACCAGGAGGTCTTCCTGGAAGACAAGCCAGTCAACATTAACGATCTGCCGCAGTTGCTGCACAAGCCAAACCTGGACCAGGCCAAGCAGGTGATTTACCTGCGCGCCGATGAGCGTGTTCCCTTTGGCGCGTTTGCGAAAGTGATGGATGCAGTGAAGCAGGCTGGGATTACAAACATTTCGATTGTGACGCAGCCGCTGAACACGAAGTGAAAGTACAGGCACGATGAGCAGTTTTCTGGATGGAACCGATCAACTGGAGCGCGAGCTTTCACCGGAACCGGTGAAGGGCCCGGCCATCGGGTCGGTTCTGCTTCACTCGTTGATCTTCGGAAGCCTTCTGTTCTATGGCGCCCTGCAAGGCTGGTTCAAGCACAGCCTGTGGGGCTCGGACGGATCTGGCTCCGCCATTCAGGTAAACCTGGTCAGCAGCGCCATTCCCCTGCCCTCCAAGCAGCCGGTGAATGACAATGTGCTCTCCACAGAGACGCCGAGCGAAGCTCCGCAGATTCCCGAACAGAAAACTACGCAGAGAGTGGACACGGAAGCGATTCCGATCCCCGGCCGAGAGAAGAAGCCCCAGAAGGAAACACAAAAGCGCAACGTGGTGAAGCCGGATAAGCCTGTCCCACAGAACCGCGCGCAGTATGGTGAGCAATCGGGCTCATCCATGCCTCATGCCACCACGCAGAATTTCCAGGTGGGACAGACCTCCGTCAGCGACGCAAGCTTCGGCAGCCTCTTCGGCTGGTATGTGAGCCAGATTGACCGGCAGATGAACGCCAACGGCTATCGCAATATGGCAGACCCCAGCACGCCCAAGGGCGCCAAAGCAAGTATCGAATTCAAGATCTATCGCGATGGATCGCACGGCGATGTCCAGTTGGAACAATCGAGCGGAAGCCGGAGCTGGGACAACGTCTGCGTCCGTGCGGCACAGCGTGTGGACTCGTTTGGACCGCTGCCGGGGCAGTACCGGGGCAGTTATCTACAAGTGTTCTACGATTGCACATATTAGCCGTGATCACTTTGGCCTAAGTACAATAAATATGCAGGCAACCAGCGCAGGGTTGAGCCCATCACAGAAAAAGACGTCTAAAAAGACATCCGCCTCCACTGCGCAGATTCCGCACGACCTTATTGAGGAAGGATTGCGTACTGCATGAAGTTCCGTTTCTCCCTTATCTCCTCCGCTCTGTTTTTTCTGGCACTCTGCGCCTCCCTTTCTGTGAAGGCGCAGGACTGGGTACGTACGGGCTCGAATCTGGGCAGCCAGCCCATTCGCTTGGCCGCGGCCGATTTCAAGCCGGTTGGCAGCGATCCGCAAACGCCCACGCTCAAAGCGGCGTTTGACTCTACGCTTTATAACGACCTGAACAACGCGGGCATCTTCGAAATGGTATCGAAGAGTTTTCTGCCGTCGGGAACGCCGGGCTCTCCACAGGAGATCAATGTCGCGCAGTATGCGAACGATCCGGTAAATGCGTCGATGGTGGCATTCGGCGCTCTTTCGGCCACGAATGGCCGTTTGGTGGTTTACGGATGGCTCTTTGATACGCACAACACCGCGAATCCACAAGTGCTGGGCAAGCAGTACAACGAAGCCGCGTCCGTGGACATGGCGCGGACTGTCGCGCACCGTTTTGCCGACGAGATCATCGCGCGTCTGGGCGGCGGAATTAACGGTATTGCAGAAACAAAGATCTACTTCATCAGCTCGCGCTCGGGCTCGAAGGAAGTCTGGGTAATGGATTACGACGGCGAAAATCAGCACCAGGTCACCCATCTGGGCAGCGTTGCGTTGTCGCCGCATGTTTCTCCGGATAACTCCAGAGTCGCATTTGAGTCGCTTGGGCAGCACGGCTGGCAGATTCGCATGTATTCACTTGATCTGAACCGGATGGTGAGCTTCCCTGCGGGCGCGGCCGGATCGCTCAACCAGTCTCCTGCCTGGTCGAGCGATGGAACCAAGCTGTCGTTCTCCTCATCGCGGTCGGGCGACTCGGAGATTTGGGTGGGAGATGCCAATGGATCGAACCTGCACCGGCTTACCTACTTCAAGGGCCCTGACGTTTCGCCCACATGGAATCCCAAAACCAACGCGCAGATTGCATGGGCAAGCGGGCGCACAGGCCTGCCGCAGATTTACATCATGGACCAGGACGGCTCGAACGTACACCGGCTTACCGACCAGGGATATGCGGTGTCGCCATCGTGGTCTCCTAATGGACAGTTTTTGACTTTTAGTTGGAACCGCAAATATGGACCGGGAGCACCAGGCGGACAGGACATCTACGTAATGGACATTGCGAGCCTGCGCTTTATTCAGTTGACGCACGACTCGGGGACCAACGACTTTCCGTCGTGGGCACCGGACGGGCGGCACATCGTTTTTGAACGGATGGTTGGTGGGAGAACGCAAATCTGGTCGATGCTGGCCGATGGCACACAGCAACACCAACTCACCAAAACAGGCAACAACTTTATGCCCGATTGGAGTTGGAAGTAAGAACGCGGACTGTGCGGAACAGCCAGAAATGGTCCGCATGGGACAGGGTCTAAAATTGTTGTGGTGATTGTGGAATCATTTTTTTGAATTTCAAAAGGAACGTAAGGAGTATTGCATTGAATTTGCGAAATCGTGTTGTGATTCCTGTTGCCCTTGTTGTCGCGCTGACTGCCGTTGCCGGCTGCAAGAAGAAACAACCACCGCCGCCCATGGCCACCGCTCCGGCAGTCTCTGCTCCGGCCCCGACGGCTCAACTGACTGCATCGCCGACGGCTGTTTCAGCCGGTGAGCAGGTGACTCTGACATGGCGCACGACGGACGCGACCAGCGTATCGATCGACGGCATTGGCGAAGTGCCCACAGCGGGCGTGAAAACGGTAACACCGACAGAGTCGACCACCTATCGTCTGGTGGCACGCGGCGATGGCGGCAGTGCCGAAGCCAGCGCGCGGGTAACCGTGAACGCACCTCCAGCCGTGCAGGTACCCACCAACACGATGAGCGCCGAAGAAGAGTTCCAGGCCAATGTGCAGCCCATCTTCTTCGACTACGATTCGTATGACATCCGTACCGATGCACAATCGACGCTGTCGAAGGATGCCTCGTATCTGGTCAGCCATCCGAACATCAAGATCGTGATTGGCGGCTACTGCGACGAGCGCGGATCGAACGAGTACAACCTGGCGCTGGGCCAGAATCGCGCGGACTCGGCAAAGAACGCTCTGGTGAATGCCGGCGTCTCGGCAAACCGTATTCGCGTCATCAGCTACGGCAAGGAAAAGCCGTTCTGCACTGAATCCAATGAGTCGTGCTGGCAGTTGAACCGCCGCGCCGGCTTCAGCATGGATCAGTAAACAGGTGAACGCTAACCAGCCGGCCTCCGGCAGCGTCCACATTGAAGAACCTCAGCGGCAGCTCGCGCATGCATGTGCGAGTTGCCGCTGCTTTATCTGCAATAGGTGAACTATGAAAATTGCCCGCAAGACCGTTCGCACCGGAGCCGCCGCAACAGCTTTGCTTGGCGCCCTGCTTTTGATGACACCGACCCCGGCACATGCCGTGCCGAAAGAAATCATCGCTCTGCAAACACAAGTGCAGCAGTTGATGGACATGGTGCAACGCCTGCAATCGACCGTGGACTCGCGCTTTGGCGTATTGCAGCACCTGGTGGAGCAGACCGCCGACCAGACCAACCAGATGACGCAGGTGGTGAACGATCTGCAGCAGAAAGTTAACAACCAGGGCAATGGCGTAAGCGGCAAGATCGATGCCGTCTCCGGACAGGTGCAGAGCCTGAACGACTCCATTGACGAGTTGAAGACTCGCATTGCCAAGGTAGACAAGCAACTGCAGGACATGCAGAGCCAGTTGCAAAATATCCAGAACCCGCCGCCTGCCACCGGAATGCCAGGCGATGCAAACCAGCCGGGAGCACAGCCGGCACAGCAGGATGACCAGCCAAACGGCTCCGGAGGCGGCATGGCCGCCAATGGAAAGCCAATGGCAGGCACGCCTGAAGTAAACGCCGCGCCGCCTTTGCAGGCTACGTTTCAGGCCGGCCTCCGCGACTTTAACGCGGCAAAGTATTCCGTGGCGGAAAGCGAATTCAACGATGTGGTGCACTACTATCCGATGGACGACCTCTCGGGTAGCGCACAGTTCTACCTCGGCGAGATCGCCTACCGGCAGAAGAAGTATAACGATGCCATCAAGGCGTATAACGGCGTGCTGGAAGGCTTCAGTGGCAACGTGAATGCACCCACGGCGCAGCTGCACAAAGCGGATTGTCTGTTCAAGACGGACAAGCGCCAGGCAGGTATTCAGGAACTGCGTTCACTGATTCATCGTTATCCGCAAACAACGGAAGCAGCACACGCTCGTACCAAATTGAACGGTATGGGCGTGCGCATCAATCCGCGCACAGGGGAATAAAGAGCACGAACAGTTCTAAGTTGGACAAGGAGCCCCGCACTAGGCGGGGCTTTTGCATTGTTGCGAATGTTCTCTTCGCTGTCAGATGCTCAGGTCCGCAGTGGGCAAAAACTTAGGCGGCTTACGATGGTGTGTGGCCTGCTCATACGCATAGGCAATCTTGATGAGCGTGGGCTCCGACCAGGCGCGCCCAAAGAACGAAATGCCAATGGGCATGCCGAAGATGAAGCCTGCAGGCACAGTGATATTGGGATATCCCGCGATGGCTGCGGGTCCCGAACTGCCGCCCGAATCCGCGTCTCCGTTGATCAGATCCGTGGGCCAGGCCGGAGGCGCCGTTGGCGCGACGATGGCGTCAAGCTTGTACTTGTCCATTGTGGCGTCAATGCCTTCGGTGCGCGAGAATCTGTGGTTAGCCGCAAGGCCGTCAATGTACTCCTTATCGGTAAGCGGACCCTTCTTTTGCGCGGCGAGGAAGGTATCCTGCCCGAAGTAGGGCATTTCCTTCTCCCGGTTGCGCTCGTTGAATTCGATAATTTCCTGGAGCGTGTGAACGGGCGTGTTGGCACCGAGGCCAGCAAGGTATGCGTTGAGGTCGGCCTTGAGCTCGTAGAGAAGCACAAGCAGCTCATGCTTGCCCATCTCGCGGCGGGTGGCGATGTCGGCAGGATCGACGATGGTTGCGCCGAGCTTTTTGAGCACGTCGAGCTGCTCTTCGATGACTGGATCGACCTTCTCACTGAAGCCGAAGAAGCTGCGCGCGACGCCGATGCGCATGCCGCGCGCGCCGTTGGGATCGAGGAACTTCGTGTAGTCGGTGTAGGACTTCCCTGCACTTTCGGCTGTGTATTTGTCGTCGGAATCAACACCGGTGACTGCGCCGAGAAGCAACGCAGCATCACGCACAGTCCGGCACATTGGACCCGCGGTGTCCTGCGAATGGGAGATGGGAATAATGCCGGCACGGCTCCAGAGGCCGACCGTGGGCTTGATGCCTACGACGCCGTTGATGGACGAGGGGCAAACAATGGAGCCGTTGGTTTCTGTCCCAATGGAAAGCGCGGAGAGGTTGGCCGAGATGCCGGAGCCTGAGCCCGACGAGGAGCCGCAGGGGTTGCGGTCGAGCGCGTAGGGATTTCTGGTTTGGCCGCCGCGGCCGCTCCAGCCGCTGGTGGAGTGGCCGGAACGAATGTTGGCCCACTCGCTGCAGTTGGTCTTGCCGAGGATGATGGCGCCGGCCTCGCGGAGCTTTTTGGCAACGTAAGAGTCCTTCGGCGGCTTCGAGCCGACGAGTGCGAGCGAGCCGGCGGTTGTCTCCATGTGGTCGGCGGTGGCGATGTTGTCCTTGATGAGGACGGGAAGACCGTGCAACGGGCCGCGCGGACCGCGCTCCTTGCGCTCGCGGTCGAGATCTTCGGCAATCTTGAGCGCGTCGGGATTGGTTTGAATGACGGCGCGGAGCGCGGGGCCTGCCTGATCTATAGCTTCGATGCGGGCAAGATAGGCTTCAGTGAGTGCACGCGCGGTGAGCTCGCCGGATTGCATTTTGGATTGCAGCTCGGCTGCGCCCATCTCTTCGAATTCGAAGGCGGGGACGGAGGGCGCGGCGGAGGTGGAGGACGAGGCGGAAGCGTGCGTTGATGTGAGAGCGGCAGCAGCGCCGGCGAAAAGACCGGATTTAAGAAGATTGCGGCGCGTAGGAGTGCGGAGCGGGTCGGCTGAATTTTTCATGGATGGAGACAGTGTATCGCCATTGCATGGAGCGGACGCTCGCTGTTCGCTCGCAGGAGGGCTGCGGTTCCCACCCTTGCTTCGCAAGGATGGGGCACCCATTTTCGTGGTTAGGGATGAGTTCTAACCGGGAAGAATGTACCACCCGCCTGCACGGGAATGCCTCACATAGGAAGCTTCGGATCCCCAGTATGGGGAGGCGCTGATTGTCAAAAAATGGCATAACATACATTTCATGCCTACTGGGGTCTGCAAGCTTTGCTTACTCGATCGTGAACTATTAGCTAGCCACTACCTACCGGCAGGTGTATTTTCCCAATTGAGGGTTAAATCCAAGGAAAACCCCAACCCAGTACTCATCACGAAAGAAGTCACACTCACGTCGTCAAGGCAGCCGAAGGATTTTGTGCTCTGCGCTGAATGCGAAGAGCGGTTCAATGAGAATGGCGAAAGATGGGTACTGGCGAACATGGCGCGAGAAGAGAGTTTCCACTTACAGGCTTTCCTCTCTGCCCAAGGACCAATTGACCAGAATGAAGACTTTGCCATCTTTGCTGGTGCGAAGATTCAGTCTGTAAATATTGATGCACTTGTCTATTTTGCAATGAGCATCTTCTGGCGTTCGTCAATCCACTCTTGGCCGGGCATCACATCTAGAACTGAACAATTGAATTTGCGAGAATTCCTCGAACCAATTCGCCAGTTTTTGCTCGGCGGCAAATTTCCACAGAATGCAGCGATCTTTATAACCGTTTGGCCGAAACTTGACGTTCCCCGTATCGCCTACACACCCCGAGAGGGAGAGGCTCCAGGTTATCGCGTGTTTAACTTCATGATTCCTGGCATTGAGTTTCGACTTTTTCTTGGTTCAGCAATTCCACCTGTGCTCTTTCAAACGTGCGCGCAGCAGTCTGAATTGCGGTGCATATTTTCAAGCACAAAACTTATAAGTGAAACACGAGATACGCTAATAAAGCTTGCCAGAGGCAGTAGGATTGCAAAGAATCTGCGAGAAGATTGGCCACCAAGAATTGATGAGACCTAATCGAATCAACTCAAAGTGTAGTTTTCGCTTAACTTTTAGAAAGAATTCAAAGCACAATTATCCAAGAAAAAGCCCCGCGTGGAGCGGGGCTTTTGTGTGGAACGAGGAAGCCAGCTACTGGAGGTTGCTCATGAGTTTGTCGAGCATCGCCTTGGGGGGACGCGTGGCAGACTCGGGCAGAGTGGCCAGCGGCTCGTCGACGACATTCAGCAGATCGATGAAGCTGGGCTGCTTGGTGTCGATATAGAAGACGCCGGTGAGCACTTCGTTGTTGGCATGCGACTCCATGAGCGTGTGCACGGCCTTCACCTTGTCAGTGGGGTCGTAGTCCTCGTGCAGCTTGCGCAGGCGCAGGCTCGAACCGTCATGCATCTCCACGTCGTAAACCTGACCGGAATCGTAATCGACCTCGATCTCCTCGAAGCTCGGCACAAAACCGATTTCGTTGATGGCCTCGTCGTGCTGCTGCATGAACTTGTAGCTCTTGGTGGAGCCTTCGTGATCGTTGAAGGTGACGCAGGGGCTGATGACGTCGAGCATGACCGTGCCCTTGTGCGCGATGGCTGCCTTCAGCATGGCGAGGAGCTGCTTCTTGTCGCCGGAGAAGGAGCGGCCCACGAACGTTGCGCCAAGCTGGATGGCAAGCGCGCAGGTGTCGATGGCCGGGAGGTCATTGATGACGCCGGTCTTCAACTTCGAGCCGATGTCGGCGGTGGCCGAAAACTGGCCCTTGGTCAGGCCGTACACGCCGTTGTCTTCAATGATGTAAATCATGGGAAGATTGCGGCGCATGAGGTGCACGAACTGGCCCATGCCGATGGAAGCGGTGTCGCCGTCTCCGGAGACGCCCAGCATCTTCATGGTGTGATTGGCCAGGATGGCGCCGGTGGAGACCGACGGCATGCGGCCGTGCACGGAGTTGAAAGAGTGTGAACGGCTCATGAAGTAGGCAGGGCTCTTGGAGGAGCAGCCGATGCCGGACATCTTCATGACGCGTTCGGGCTCAACGCCCATCTCGAACATGGCGTCGATGATGCGCTCGCTGATTGCATTGTGTCCGCAACCGGCACAGAGCGTGGACTTGCCGCCACGATACTCGATGATCGGCAGTCCGATGTGATTGACCTTGGGAGCTGGTGCTGCGGTCGCCATTTACAAACCCTCCCGTGTAACAAATTCTTCGGTGATGGATTCGGCGTCGACCGGCAATCCGTTGTAATGCAGAATGCTGCGCAGCTTGGTGGTCTGCTCTGCGGGCAGGTCAAGCTTCAGCAGGCTGGCCAACTGCGCATCGCGATCCTGTTCGACCACGTAGACGCGCTCATGCGCGGCCACGAAGTCGTGAATCTCGTGTGCAAACGGATACGCACGGATACGCATGTAATCGACCTTGGTGTTGTGCTTCCGTTCAATCTGGTCGATCGATTCGCGCAGTGCGAAGTCCGTGGTGCCGTACGCCAGGAAACCAATCTTCGAACCGGTGTTCTTCACCATGACCGGAGCAGGAACCAGCGCGCGCGCGTTTTCAAACTTGCGCGACAGTCTGTCCATGATGGCCAGATACTCTTCCGGCTTTTCGGTATAACCGGCTGAGTCATTGTGTCCCGAACCACGCGTGAAGTAGGCAGCCTTGGGATGCATGGTGCCGGGCAGCGTACGCCAGCCGATGGCGTCGCCATCCACATCCTTGTAGCGGGCAAAGCCGCCAAGGCGGTCGAGATCTTCCTTGGTAAGAACCTTGCCGCGATCGAAGGGCTTGTCTGGATAATCGAACGGCTCGGACATCCAGTTGTTCATGCCCAGATCGAGATCGGTGAGCACGAAGACCGGTGTCTGCAAGCGTTCGGTGAGATCGAAGGCGTCGTGACCGAACTCGAAGCACTCCTTGACGGAGCCAGGCAACAGAACGATGTGCTTGGTGTCGCCGTGAGAAAGGAATGCGGTGGAGAGCAGGTCGGCCTGCGAGGTGCGCGTGGGCATGCCCGTCGAGGGGCCTGTACGCTGCACGTCGAAGATGACGCCGGGGATTTCAGCAAAGTAACCAAGACCCGCGAACTCCGCCATGAGCGAGATGCCGGGGCCTGAGGTGGATGTCATGGAACGTGCACCCGCCCAGCCTGCGCCAAGCACCATGCCAATGGCGGCCAGCTCATCTTCGGCTTGAACCACAGCGAACGTGGCCTTGCCTTCGTCCGTTACGCGGAGCTTCTTGAGCAGGTCGGTGGTGGCTTCAATCAGCGAGGTCGAAGGCGTAATGGGATACCACGCGACAACCGTGACGCCTGCGAAAACCGCGCCCATGCCGCAGGCCGCGTTGCCGTCGATGATGATCTTGCCCGCAGTCTGATCCATCCGCTCAAGTACGAAAGGATCCTGCTTGGTGAGGTTCTGCTGTGCGTAATCGAAGCCCGCCTTCACGGCGTTGAAATTGAGATCGAAAACCTTCTGCTTCTTGGCGAACTGCTTCTTCACCGCCGCTTCCACAACCGCGAGGTCGATGGAAAGCAGGAAGGAAACCACACCTACATACACCATGTTCTTGACCAGCTTGCGCAGCTTGGCCTCAGAGCAGACGGCGGCGGTCAGTTTGTCGAATGGAACGGGGTAGCAGACAACGTCATCGCGATATTGCTTGAGGTTCAGTGCCTCTTCGTAAATGGCGCAACTGCCGGAGGGGAGGCCGAGAATGTCCTGTTTGGCAGTCTCGGGGTTCAAAGCCACCAGTACGTCAATGTCGCGCTTACGGGCTACGTAGCCGTCCTTGCTTGCGCGAATGGTGTACCAGGTAGGCAGTCCGGCGATGTTCGAGGGGAAGAGGTTTTTGCCGCTTACGGGCACACCCATTCCAAAAATACTCTTCAGCAGAACGCTATTGGCGGATTGGGAGCCGGATCCGTTAACCGTTGCTACGATAATGCTGAAGTCATTCGTCACGCGGGAGCGTGAGGATTTTTCGCCCTGTGATTGACCCAGGGCCAGGTCTCCAGTCGCCATTTGGCGGGAATCCCTTCAGATAGATTCAGGAAAGAACGAATCTTTCAACTACACATTTATTATAGTCACCACTCAATGTCGTCGTACCGCGTGCTGACGCGCAGGATTACGCCCAAAGTACCGAGTGAGACAACAGCGCAAACCTGTGCAAAAAAGGGATTTTCCTTGTTTTTAAACAAACAGCGGCAGGCGCCGCCGCACACACGGAAGCACGTCTGCGTGCCCCCTATCCAGCCGTTAAACAGCGCTCTCCAGATGGATGAACTGACTGGAATTCAAGGCGTTAGAGCGGAAGCCGGCGTGACTAGAATGCGGTGGGAGTCGCGGTTCCAGCGCCTCAACAAACTGAGCGCGATGATGATCAGTGCGAGCGTCAGGCCGATCCAGAGTCCATAGATGCCGCGATGCGCCAGAAAGCAGAGCGAAAGTCCGAGCGGCAGGCCAAGCACCCAGTAGCCGACGAGATTGGCAAACATGGGAATGCGTGTTTCGCCCAGCCCGCGCAGCGCTCCGGTGGAAACGGTCTGGATACCGTCAAAGACCTGGAAGACCGCCGCAAGGCCCAACAGACTGGGGCCAACCGCCATCACCGCAGGGTCATGTGTATAGAGCGCAATAAGCGGCCCCGGCGCGAAGAAAAACACCAGCGCTGCGCACAGCATGAACGACGTTGCAAGGCCGAGCGCAAGCCATCCGGCGCGGCGTGCACGATGCGGATCTCCCGCGCCGACGGCATGCCCCACACTGACGGCAGCGGCGGCGCCGATGCCGAGCGGCACCATGTACGTCAGGCTGGCATAGCTCAGCGCAATGGTATGCGTGGCCAGCGCCACCGGTGTAAGGTAGCCGGCGGAAAAGGTCGCCAGATTCCATGCGCCCACTTCAAGCACAATCTGCCCCGCAGCCGGCAGGCCAAGCCGCACCAGCGCGCGAATGCGCTCGATCTGCGGTTTTGCCCAGTGCGCAAAGAGCGGATGACCGCGCCTGCGCTCATAGCGCCAAGCAAACACGAAAAGCCCGCCTGCCATGCTGAGGCGTGCGATGCACGTGGAAAGCGCGGAACCGTTCACGCCAAGTGCAGGAAAACCGAACTTTCCGTAAATCAGCACCCAGTTGAAGCCCCAGTTCAGCAGATTGGCCACAACATACGTGATGGTCACAACGCGCACCTGCCTAACTCCCTGCAGATAACGGCGCGCACCGCTGTACAGCAGAAGCGGCAATGTGCTGAAGCTCAAGATTCGCAGGTATCCACCCGCCAGATGCGCCACCTGAGGAATCACTCCGAAGCGCACGAAGCCATAGCTGGCCCCGATGGTGAGCAGCATCAATGGCGGCGTCGCAATGAGCGCGAGATACACGCTCTGCGCAAACCAGCGATGGCATTCGTCGTGATCGTTGCGGCCATAGGCTTGTGCCACAAGCGTGTCGAGCCCGAGCAGCAGGCCAACGCCAAAAAGCGACGGCGCGTAATAAACGGCATTGCCTACAGCAACCGCACCAATGGCCACTGGCCCCAGGCGGCCCACCATAATTGTGTCCACCACGCCCTGCAGCATCCAGCCGAGTTCGCTGAGCACAACGGGAACAGCAAGCGCGATCATGGCGCGCAGTTCAGCCTTCCATTGTGCCCGAGTTGCCTTCACGTACTTCCCTGCCCGCGTGCCGATGCCGAATCAGTCCTGTTGGTGATGGTACAGGTTTTCTGCCGCCGGGTGTTTGAGGCAGCGTGAATGCGAACGATCGCAGAAGGAATTGCCTCTGGCGCAACCGAAAATCCATAGATGCGCACCACAATGAACAAACAAAAAAACGCATGCGGAATCGCGAAAGCAAAGACTCCGCATGCGTGGCTAAGCAGTTGCGTTACATCGATCCGCCGTATTCCGCGGGAAAGCAGGCCTGAGGCTTCGCGGGAACAGGAATGCAGAAGTCAGGAATAAGATCGCGCAGGCTGTAATACGCCTTTTCGATACCCGAGTTGTCGTGCCCCGGCTGCTGACGCTTAATGTGGACCCATTCATGCAATGTGGTGCGCGCCATGGCTTCCCCCATCGCATTGATTTGTGCCTCACGGCGGAGGTGAAGAAAGACCGGCGCGAGCATCCGCACAATGTTGTCGCATTCGATGTGAATGAAGGGTTCGATGGAACCCTGTGTATCGTTCACCCACCCCAGCCGCCCACCTTCGAAGCGGGCGCCGCTGTCGAGCCTGGGCGCGCAGTCACCGTGGAGAAATACAACCAGCGGATCATCCACCTCGAGTCCCACGATGACGTCGCTGTCAGGAAGAATGACCGGGTCATCGTCCATGCCGGAGACCGCATCTTTCGCGCTGCGGAGATTGGAACGTAACGCGGCTGCAAAGGCGTTCCACTCGCCTGGTGCAAGCTTTCCCGCGCCGTTCACCACAATCGTGGTGTGCGGTGCAGCGACGGGATCGGCCCAGAGAATTGTTGAGGACATGAGAAGAGCGCCCAGGATCAGGAGGACAAAGGAGAGCATTGCGGCAATGGCACAACGAGCATTCATGCCACCGATTCTGCCGCGTGTTGTCCCTGCGGCGCATTCCGATTCTTGCGAACAAATCGCAGAGCTGTTCAATGCATTGTTGTCTGAAATTGATGCGCACTTCCCGACTTCTGTTTGCGGCTGCATTTCCGGCCTCCGAGGCATTGGAGGAGTGCCTCATAAGGGCAGTGTGCGGAAAAGCTATTCATACGTCCAATAGATTGATAGAATGCTTTCCATCTTCAGGAGAGATGGAAGAATGGAAGTACGGCAACTCCAGATTTTCACAGCGCTTGCAGAAGAACTGAACTTTACCCGGACCGCAGAACGCGTGCACACGGTCCAGTCGAATGTCACTTCACAGATCAAAGCTCTGGAGCAGGAAGTTGGCGTTCCACTCTTCGACCGGCTGGGTAAACGCGTCACCCTGACTGATGCTGGGCGCAGATTTCTGCCCTTTGCCGAGAAGGCGCTTGAATCCATGGAGCACGGACTGCGCGCGGTGCAGAACGGCGCGGAACCGAGCGGCCCATTGCGGATTGGCGCACCGGAGAGCGTGGTCACCTATCGTCTGCCGCGTGTCTTAAGCGCCTTTCGCAAGAAGTATCCACGGGTGGAAATCATCTTCAGGCCGGATACGCCGGAACCTCTCATGTCGGACCTTGAATCAGGGAGGGTAGACCTGGCTATTTATATGAACGATGCGATCACCAATCCCTCCGTCCTCTCCCTGCCGGTGCGCACCGAGCGCATTTTTCTGCTCAGCCATCCGTCTCATCCACTCACGAAAAAGCGCACGGTAAAGCCGGTTGATCTGACAGGACAGACGCTTCTGCTCACTGAGCAGGGATGTTCGTATCGCGCCAAACTGGACCGCGTGCTTACGCTGCAGCACATTAAGCCCGGCCATGTCACAGAGTTCAACAGTGTGGAAGCGATCAAAAAATGCGTCACAGCCGGACTCGGGCTCGCTATTCTGCCCGCCATCGTGGTGTCTGCAGAACTTCGCTCGCAGCAGATAAAGGCATTGCATTGGGCGGGACCTACTCTCGACATTGAAACTCACATTTTGTGGCACCGGGATAAGTGGGTTTCACCGGCGATGAAAGCGTTTTGCGATCTGGTGACTGAGAGCCTGGAACAGGACGATACACGCGACGCGGCGTGACGAGTTTGACATCGGCTGCGGGCAGGATTAGCGTAGGCATCAGCGCGTAGGGCGCATCCAGTCCGCGGAAAGGGCCGTGCCCACCTTCACTGAAGACAATTGAGCGAATCTTCTTTCAGCCTGACGCATGCGGACTCCCAGGCACCCAACGAAAGGAGCTTCGTATGCCTCACAAGGAATTCCCTGCCCGCCCCAGCCTTGAGCAATACAGAAAACAAGCCAAAGAATTAAGCCGCGCCTGTGCGCTTGGCGATGCGGAGTCGCTCGAACGTTTGCGGCAGTTTCATCCGCATCCCCCCACACGCATCGTGACGCTGGCAGACGCGCAGCTGGTGATTGCACGCGAGCATGGAATCGATAGCTGGCCCAAGTTCGCGCGCGAAATCGAACGTATTCTTCTTACGCAATCCATGCAGGTCGTTCACGATCCGGTGGAAGCTTTCCTGATCGCGGCAAGCGTACCCCGCAAAGACGATCACAAGGCCGGAACACTGCAGGAAGCCGATGCGATCCTCACGCTGTACCCGCAGGTGGCGCGCGCCAACATATACACAGCCGCTGTGCTGGGCGATGCGGCGGGAGTACGAGATTTTCTTGCGAAAGATGCCCGCCTGGCGAAAGAAAATGGCGGCGTCTACGCATGGGATGCGGTGACGTATCTCTGCTTCTCGCGTTATCTGCGATTGGACAAGGCGCGCAACGATGCCTTTGTGGAAACACTCCGCGCACTGCTCGATGCGGGGGCGCACGCGCAGACAGGATGGTACGAAACTATCGATCATCCGAATCCGCGCAAGATTCTGGAAAGCGCGCTGTATGGCGCGGCAGGCCTTGCGCAAAACGTAGATGTGACGCGTTTGCTGCTGGAGTACGGCGCCGACCCGAGCGCCGATGAAGAAACGGCCTATCACGTGCCGGAAGGCTACGACAACAGCGTGATGCAGGTACTGCTCGAGAGCGGCAAACTCGACGCGACGCATACATGTTGGCTGCTGGTGCGCAAGGCAGACTGGCACGACCTCGACGGCATGCGCATGGCACTCGAGTATGGCGCCGACCCGAACCTGATGCCGCGCTGGGGACGCAATGCGCTGCAGCATGCCATCCAGCGTGACAACAGCCTCGAAATTCTGGAACTGCTTCTGGATCATGGCGCGGATCCCCTGCTGCGCGCAGCGCAGGATGGCCGCACGTCCGCAGCAATGGCTGCGCACAAAGGCCGCGGCGATTTTCTTCTCGCCCTGGAAAAACGCGGCATTGATCCGCACTTTGACGGCGCGGATCAACTGATTGCCGCATGTGCTCGCGGCGATCGGGAGCAGGCGCGGAAATTGGCAAGTGAAGATCCGGAGATGCTCTTCCTCATACGCCCCTACGGCGGACATCTGCTGGCCGAGTTTGCCGGCGTTGGAAACGGCGAAGGCATTGACTGCCTGCTGGAACTCGGAATACCTGTCGATGCGCGCTACGGCGGCGACGCCTACTTTGACGAGGCACCCGATTCCACCGCGCTGCACGTGGCTGCATGGCGCGGCTGGCCTGAAACAACAAAGCTCCTGCTTGCCCGCGGAGCCGATGTGAACGCAAAAGACGGCCGCGGCAGAACTCCACTGCAGCGTGCCATCACCGCCTGTACAAATTCGTATTGGAAACGCCGCCGCACGCCAGAGTGGGTGGAGCCTTTACTGAAAGCCGGCGCCACGCTCGAAGGCATCGAAATTCCCTGCGGCTACGAAGAGGTGGATACCTTGCTGAAGCAATACGCCTAATCAAATGTCACCCTTCGCGCGGATCAGGCGTGAGGGGTGGCGTGCTTTTTCAGAGACTCTTACTCGCCATGCACCCGTGGAACCGCCGGACGCGGCGTTGCCTGCCTGGTCGTAATCGTCAGCTTCGCCGGTGTCAGCTCCGGGCCAGCCCAGCCTTCCTTCACCGCTTCAATGCGAATCTCCCCTGGCCGCTTGGTCGATTGCAGAATCACCTGTGCAAGCCCATTGAAGAGTGAGCGCTTCGGCTCCTTGTCGCTCTCCTGACAATTCGGATCACCGTTGCCTACGCCGATTAACTTGCCCTCGCCAGACAACTTGAACCCGATGAGATTGTCCGCCGTTGGCACAGACCTTCCCTGCTTATCCAGCGCTTCCACTGTAATGAACGCCAGGTCCTCTCCGTCGGCATCGATCTCCGTGCGATCCGCTGTAATGCGAATCGCAACCGCATCGCCCGTCGTTTCACGCTTGTCCGTCGCTACAACCTTACCGCCCTTCAATCCGCGTGCTTCAATCGCACCGGGCTCGTACTTCACCTTCCACTCCACATGCCCCAGGCTCGGAACCTTCTTCCTGCCCGCGCTCTTCCCATTCACCAACAGCTCCACTTCCTCGGCATTCGAGTACGCCCACACTGCGATCTCGTCGCCCTCGCGCCCATGCCAGTTCCAGTGCGGAAATACATGCACCGCCGGCTCCGCACGCCACCAGGCCTTGTAGTAGTAGAAGTAGTCCTTCGGAAATCCGCACATGTCCACAATGCCGAACTGCGAATTCACGGATGGCCAGCCATACGGTGTGGGCTCACCGCGATAATCGAATCCCGTCCACGCAAACCCGCCAGCCAGCCATTCCTGTCCCCCATACAAAGTCCACCAGCCCTCAGGCGTTGCACCCCACGGCACCACACCGTCATAGCTGTTCACCGTATTCCGCTTTGGATCGGTCGAGTATTCGCCACGCGTACTGATCGCGCTTGATGTCTCCGACCCATAAATCGCGCGCTCCGGATGTTCCTTGTGATACGGCACCGGATAATTCTGGTGGTAGTTGAATCCAATAACATCCAGCGCCAGAGACACGCCCTTCTCGTTGTCGCCATTCACTGCGGCCGACACTACCCTCGTCGGGTCCAGTTCGTGGCAACGCCGCACCATCGCTGCCGCAATCTTCTCGCCCTCCTCGGCCATCGGCCCCTGCTGCAGTTGCCCTTCCTCGTTGCCAATCGACCAGATAATCACGGACGGCGAATTGCGATACCGCTTCACCATCACCTCAAGCTGCGCCATCCCCTCCGGGCTCGACGACATCTGCCGTGTCTCGCACATCATCATCATGCCCATCCGGTCGCACGCTTCCACCCATTCCGGCGTCGGCATGTTATGGCTTGTACGCACCGCGTTGCATCCCATGCCCTGCAGCACGGCCACGCGATAATACTGCAACCTGTCCGGCAGCGCCGCACCCACGCCTGCATGGTCCTGGTGGTTGCACGTGCCCTGAATCTTCAGCGGATTTCCATTCAGGAAGAACCCTTTGTCTGCCGTGAACTTCGCCGTGCGCACGCCAAAGGTAAACTGCTCCGCATCGCGCGCCTTCCCGCCGGTCTCCACCGTCACCACTGCCGTATACAAATACGGCTCCTCGGTCGACCACAACTTCGCTCCCGCCAACTCCGCCGTCGCGCTGAATATCGCCTTCCCATCCGCCGCAACTTCTTGTGACGCCGCCGGAGCCGTGGCTACCGTCTTGCCGTCCGCATCCTTGATCGTCCACGTCACACGCGCCTGCTCACTCGTGCCGCCGTCATTCTCCACCACCGTCTCCAGTGACAGTGCCGCGCTCGTGCCCTTCACCTCCGCGCGCGCCACGCTCTCCCACTTGCCCAGGTGCAGCGCATCCATCTTCGTCAGCCACACATGCCGGTAGAGACCCGCACCCTCGTAAAACCACCCGTCGCCAAACGCCGCGTCCACGCGCAGCGTAATGCAGTTCGGCTTGCCCAGTTCCATGAAGTCCGTAATGTCAAACCCAAACGGCGCATACCCGTTGTCATTCCGGCCCACAAAGCATCCGTTCACCCACACCAGCACGCTGCGGAATGCGCCATCGAACTCCACCGCAAGCCGCCGCCCCTTGTCCGTCTCCGGAATATCGAACACGCGCCGGTACCAGCCCACTGACGTCTCCGGATACCGCCTGCCCAACGGTTTGAACCCATGCGACGCCTGCTCGTTATCCCACACAAACGGCAGTTCCACCGCCCAGTCATGCGGCAGATTCAGTTCGCGCCACTTGGCATCGTCATACTTCACCTTCGCAAACTCAAACTCGCCCGTCTTCGAGAAGTCTCCCTGCCCCATGCCAAAGCCGAGGTCCTTGCTCGGATCATTCCCGTTCCCAAACATGAACTTCCAGCCAAAGTCAAAAAGATACTTCTCCCTCGGAGCTACTGCAGCCAGTGCGCCTGCATGCGCCTTCTCCGCATCGGCAGCCAGCAGCGCCGCCGCCCGCGCAAAAGCGGAACGGGAAGCAAATGTGGTGGCGGAAAGCGCCAGACCGGATGACAGCAGAGAACGGCGAGAGATACCAGGCATCGGAAACTCCTATTGTGGTTAAGGGTGATTTGTGATCGGCAGATGAGCAGCGCGGTGCGTTCCAGCAACCGATCACTATAAATCTGCCAGCCCTTTCCGGTAAACGGTTACATCTTTGCCCCGTGTACCTCTCCGCGGGCCTTCCGCAAGCCGCCTAAATGCACCCTCTCCTCAGCCGTGCCGCCCTGCCTGCCCGCACCGCGCCGCTATGGTAAAGTCAAAAAGGCGAAACCGACCGGGAGAGATGGCCGAGTGGTTGAAGGCGCACGCTTGGAAAGCGTGTTTAGGGGAAACTCTAACGTGGGTTCGAATCCCACTCTCTCCGCCAGCAT
>DASZRJ010000023.1:0-7183 GCA_035550015.1 Occallatibacter sp.
AAGTGCTCCACAGATTAGATAGACCATGAGATTGGCTAACCGTGCATCGGTGCAAAAAAGCCGCACTGCCACCTGCAGTTGCACCATCGGGTCCATCACTTTACCCACAAAGCCCGCAGGTCCTGAATCGGCAATTCCTCCAGGCCGACCCAGAAACATGAGATTGTTCCGCACTTGTTCAAACCAATGCAAAAAAACAATTGAGCATAAATTAACCATGGCAAGCCAATTGCTGCTGCTGCAAAAAGTGCTTGCCATGCTCTACGCCGTAGCGTTGGACCAGTAACCAGAAGAAATAACCAAACAGGGCCGGCATCGTGCGGTTTGAGCGCCAGGCTTATGGCCATACACAGCACTCCGGCAACAATATTTCGTTCGCGTAGAAAACTCCATATACCGAAAATGCACAATCCAACACTAATCGCCGCACTATTGCCCATCATCAGCATCCAAAAGCTGCCGGATAGAAGCAGGCCAATCAATCCTCCCGCAGGCAAAGGCGCTGCCTTGTAGCTCAAATCCCAGACGGCCCATGCCGCCAGAAGCAAAGATGCTGCTTCCAGCGCGGCCCAGATGAACTGACCGGCTGTGAAGCCTGCAGCGGCTATGGGGAGAGTCACAACAAACGTAGGCGGCATGTAGATGAACCGGGTAAACACAGCGCGGTTTTCAGCAATCTCATCCGGGCGCTCCCGGCCTTCGGCTTGGTAAACTCGCAAAACATCCTGCTCGTTGTAGGGATTTCCGTGTTGCAGAAATGTACGCGCACTGTAGTAGACGACCTTGAAGTCGCCCATTGCATTCCGGCTAAAAGCCCACAGCAAACCGCTTAGCGCCAGCATGATAATCGCGCCCGCAAACGCAAACGCCTTTCCGTCACGCCTCTTTTTCTCGAAAGCTGGATCGATGCCTGCCACACCCACAATGCGCCCCCCAGTCGTCATTCTAGCCAGCATTTATCCGGCCGGCGCCAGAAGCTTCAGGCGGTTCCAAATCAATCATGCAAGAGCGCATCTGCTTCATACCCGGAAATCTGACATTAGTTGATACCGCTCCTGGCCGGATTCCTCAACATACCTGACGTTCGTCACTGTGTATCTCAAATTCCAGTGCTAAACTGCCGTCCATTCATTGCCATGCTATTCAAAGCTCTCAGCGCTGCCGTCTACGGGATTGACGCCAACCTCATCGATGTCGAAATTGACTATAGCGGGACCGTCGCGGACAAGGATGTATTTCAAACCGTCGGATTGCCCGATGCCGCGGTACGCGAAAGCCGCAACCGCGTGCGCGCCGCCATCAAGAACTCCGGCTACGCCATCCCTCCCACTTTCATCACTGTCAACCTTGCACCAGCCGACATCAAAAAAGAAGGCTCCGGATTTGACCTTCCTATCGCCCTGGGCATTCTAGGCGCCTACGGAGCACTTCAGGTCTCCGATGTCAGCCAGTTCCTCATTGTCGGTGAGCTAGGGCTCGATGGCAGCGTGCGCCCTGTATCTGGTGTACTTCCCATGGCTATCCTTGCGCGCGAAAAGAACATTCCTAACTTCATTCTCCCCGCGCTGAATGCCGCGGAAGCCGCCGTTGTGGAAGGCGTGAACGTCTATCCTGTCTCCTCACTTACTGACGTCATTGATCTGCTCAATCGTTCTGTCGTCGGTGTTGTACAGAGAGAGCCTTTCCGTGTGTCGAATGAGACCCTGCTCGGAGAACTGCAGCAATTCTCTGTCGATTTCAAGGATGTTCGCGGCCAGCAAACCGCCAAACGTGCACTGGAAGTGGCTGCGGCAGGCAGCCATAACATTCTCATGATCGGTCCGCCTGGCTCGGGTAAGACCATGCTCGCCAAGCGATTACCATCCATCCTCGCTCCCCTTACGTTTGAGGAGGCTCTGGAAACCACCAAGATTCACTCGGTAGCCGGCGTTCTCGATGCCGCTCAGGGTCTGGTTACACAGCGACCCTTCCGCGCCCCACATCACACGATTTCAGACGCTGGTCTTATCGGAGGAGGTATCGTCCCTCGCCCCGGCGAAGTTTCGCTCTCCCACAATGGCCTCCTCTTCCTCGATGAACTGCCCGAATTCCCGCGCAATGTTCTTGAAGTGATGCGTCAGCCCCTCGAAGACCATACGGTCACCATTGCGCGCGCCTCCATGTCCCTGAGCTTTCCCGCGCGGTTCATGCTCGCCGCTGCAATGAATCCCTGCCCTTGCGGCTACTTCAACGACAAGTCGCGCGAATGCATGTGCACACCGCCCATGATCCAACGCTATGTTGCCAAGGTTTCGGGGCCGCTGCTTGATCGTATCGATATTCACATCGAAGTGCCCGCGGTTCAATATAAGGAGTTACGTGGCAACGCAGCAGCCGAGGGTTCTGCGGAAATCCGCGACCGGGTCTTAGCTGCCCGCGAACGGCAGAGGACCCGGTTTCGGCAGCATGGCGAGAAAATCTATTCGAACGCCCAAATGACCACCCGCCAGATTCGTGCCTACTGTGAGCTCAGCTCCGACGCTGAAAAGCTTCTCGAACGCGCCATGCAGCAGCAAGGACTCACCGCCCGCGCTCATGACCGCATCTTGAAGGTCGCTAGAACAATTGCGGATATCGAGGGTGCCGATCATCTCAACGTCTCTCATCTAGCGGAAGCTATCCAATATAGGACTCTTGATCGAAGCTATTGGTCCTGAATAGCCCAAAACCCTGTGGAAACCCTCCAAAATCCGTGTTCTAATCCCCCAAAAGGTGCAACAGAACAGTGCCACGCGGAATTTCATCTAATGAGACGGCGCTAATGGACACGAACCTATCCAAGTCAATCAATTTAAATCGTTTACTGAAATGCCTGGGATGTACCCCAACAGGCACCTTTTCGTGCTTTCTACCCCCAAAAAACTGTTGACCCCTCGCTGGACTGGGTATACATTCATGATTGCCATCCACAAGGGTAGATTGCATAGATCGATCTCCTGTCAGTCTTATTGCTTTTCCCCGCATCTAAGCTGAAGAGATGTACATCGTGTAACAGCCGGTGTGTAGGTGACCGGAACGGGAATAGCAGATAGACATGTTCCATGACTGGTTGAAAAGTTCGAATATCCGAATCGTCGACGGACACGTGGATGAGGAAATACGCCAAGATTTTAAAACTCGGCGTGTGTTTCTTGCGTCTAACAGCTTGGGGAGGGTTTCAGCAGGGTGAGCTTTACCCGTGCGTTCAATTCCCTGGTACACAGCCGGCACCACGAAGTTCCGTGCACGTACCGGATTTTTGGAAGGAGAATTTCTTATGCGTTCTGATTTGGTTTTTGGGGCACTCACTCACGTGTCCAATCGCTATCAGCTTTGCCAGTTGGCCAGTAAGGCCACGCGCAAGCTGCATAAGCCGAATACTCGGCTGCAGGATACGACCAACGAAGTGCTGGTTCGTTTCCATACCATCAATCCCGGCTCCGCAGCGCCCGTAAGTGAAGCTGCGACACAGACTGTCGAGGCGCGCCGCGCTGCCTAGGCACGCGGTCGCCCGCAGGCGCTTGTTTCATTGGTAGTTTTGTGTGCTTTTTGAACGCGGTTCCTTCGCAACCAGCCGCAACAACAACTTCGAAGTTCCAATTTCCCAGGCATACGCTGTGAATCCTCTTTAGAGCGTGCCACCTCAGGCTGCTCCTTCGGGCCTTCGCCCGTTTGCCGCTGGTAATTTGTCCCTTCATTTTCCATCCATCACTCCATCTCTAAATCCCGACCGCAGGTGAATCATGACCATCGCTGAGCTGAAAGAAAAAAATATTACGGAATTGAGCCGTATCGCGCGCACCCTTGAAATTCCAGGTGCAAGCGGTCTGCGTAAGCAGGATCTGATTTTCAAGATCCTTCAAGCGCAAAGCGAAAAGGAAGGACACATCTTTGCCGATGGTGTCCTTGAAATCCTCCCCGACGGTTACGGATTCCTCCGCTCGCCCGACTATAACTACCTGCCAGGTCCCGACGATATTTACGTTTCCCCTTCGCAAATTCGCAAGTTCGACCTCAAGACCGGCGACTCCATCAGCGGCAACGTCCGCCCACCGCACGAAGGCGAGAAATACTTCGCCCTGGTCAAGATCGAGGCCATCAACTTCGAGTCACCCGAGGAAACGCGCAATAAGATCCTCTTTGACAACCTGACGCCCCTCTACCCGCAGGAGCGCATCAAGATGGAGACCGTGCGCGAAGCCACCAGCGGCCGCGTCATGGATCTGCTCACTCCGGTCGGCAAGGGCCAGCGCGGATTGATCGTCGCCCCGCCGCGCACCGGCAAGACCATCCTTCTGCAGTCGATCGCCAACTCCATTTCGGCAAACCATCCGGAAGTCGTTCTCATCGTTCTGCTCATCGACGAGCGCCCGGAAGAAGTCACTGACATGCAGCGCTCGGTAAAAGGCGAGGTCATCAGCTCCACATTCGACGAGCCCGCTGCCCGCCATGTCCAGGTCGCCGAAATGGTCATCGAGAAGGCTAAGCGCCTCGTCGAGCACAAGCGCGACGTCGTCATCCTCCTCGACTCCATCACCCGCCTCGCCCGTGCCTACAACACCATCGTTCCGCCTTCCGGCAAGGTGCTGTCTGGCGGCGTTGACTCCAACGCCCTCCAGCGTCCCAAGCGCTTCTTCGGCGCGGCGCGCAACATCGAAGAAGGTGGTTCGCTCACCATTATCGCCACTGCTCTGGTAGACACCGGCTCGCGCATGGACGAAGTGATCTTCGAAGAATTCAAGGGCACTGGCAACATGGAAATCATCCTCGACCGCAAGTTGGTCGACAAGCGCGTCTTCCCGGCCATCGACATCCAACGCTCCGGCACGCGTAAGGAAGAGCTGCTCATCCCCAAGGAAGACCTCCAGCGCGTCTGGATTCTCCGCAAGGTGCTCAACCCGTTGTCACCCGTTGAAGCAATGGAACTGCTCATCAGCCGCCTGGAAAAGGTGCGCAACAACGCCGAATTCCTCACCAATATGAATCAGCTTTAACCACCTGTGGTGGGGCAGCTGCGCCTTCGGCGCCATTCCAGCTCTGGTGGTCTAGGTGGTCTGGAAATACCAGTAAGCTGGCAGCAAAGGCCGGGATCGCTCCCGGCCTTTCGCACGTTGTTAATCACAAAACCTGGTCCCATCTCACAGCTAAAGGTGCGTTCGACGCATCACTTCCCGCTCTTCTCTTGCAGTAATTTCCACTCCCGCATCCGCTTTAGCTTCCACATACAGCTGCTCTGTTGCTCTCTTAATTGGGCACCATCGATCTGTCGGCAAAAGCTTCCTCGCGTGTCTGTGGCACTGCCTTCGCAAACACCCTCATATGACCTGGCATCTGCGTCATAGTACGTGCAATCTAGATCAGGTTTCACGGAAGTACTTGACCCCACAGCTTTACCAGCCTTCGATTGCATCGCCTGAATATTGGTCTGCGCCATTACTTGTCTTGTTGCCGAGCCGGACAGTATCACGATTGCGACAACAGTTGATACCCCAAGAAGGGTAAGAACGGCAGCTATGCTGCGCACTGCGCGCGCAGGTTTCACAGGTTCCACTAGCCGCTTGATTCGCATAGATAAGTCACCTCCATAAACACCGATGGAAAATCGCACCTCTGTCAACGAACGCCGTTCCTCCAGCAGGACAAGCGCTTTGGCATATTCAAGTGCTGAACCAATTGCACGTACGGCGCAATCGTCACAGCAATGTTCTCTCTCTCGCCGTATCTGCTTTGAAATCCAGAAGACCGCAGGATGGTAGAAGAACACGGCTTCGATCACGGCCTGTAACAGATTCGCCCATGCATCGTAGCGGCGGATATGCGCCAGTTCGTGCGCAAGAATGGCTCTCTCCTGCCGCTCCGAAAGCCCCTCAATGGATACAGCGGGCAGAAGAATAGTCGGTCTCAGCCAACCGACAACTGCAGGCGCGGAGAGCCGCTCGGACCACTTCAGCTTTGGAGGCGAAGCGATCTCTGCAGATACTGCTCCTTCTTCGGCCTTGCGCCTTATCTCGTCCGAATCAACATCGGCAGCACATGCGTGCAGTTGCTGGACGGCATACACGGACCACAATGTCTGAACTAACATAAAAGCGGCACCCACAACCCAGACCAGCAGAATCTCTCCCATGTGGAAATTTATCCACTCAACCGCAACACCAAGCCCGTGCGCAATCGGTAAATGAGATATGCCCTCAGTTGCATACGTTTGAGCAAATGCGTTCCGCACGCGCACGGTGGTCGACGGCCTCATTGTCCCAAGCGCTAGAGTGAACCACGTGAGAGCAAAGCACGCCACGATACTACCCAGCGCCGCCCAGGCGATAGCGTAGCGCGCGCGGGCAGATAATCTCCGCGCGGCTCTCATCCCCACAGCCAGTGCGATTGCCACAAGCCCACCCTGCCAGAGCAAATGAATCAGGCTCCATCCAAATGTCAACATTCGATCGGAAGCAACAGCGCCTAAACCCGCCATCAGTGCGCCTCCTTTTCGAACTTCTCAATGGCCCGCTTAATTTCCGCAAGTTCTTCGCGCGATACTGGCCTTGCGGAGAGCGCTCCCAGCACCAGTCCCTTCGCCGACCCTGAAAATGCGCGCTGGAGAAAGTCTCGTACCAGCCCCCGCTGCGTGTCTTCACGTGCATCGCTGGCGCTGTAGACATGCGACCGGAATCGCTCATTGCGCTCGAGCAATCCCTTCTCGGTCATCACCTGCATCTGCTTCAGTACTGTTGTGTAGCCGATTTCCTTGTTGCTCAAAGCCTCATGCACTTCACGAACCGTCATCGGCCCGCCAGACCATAGGATCTGTAAAATTGCCAGTTCTGCCTGGGTGGGCAGCGGCCCCTTACGCTCGGACTTCTTTGCCATGCTTTGCAGCGTATTACGACCAATATCGTATGTCAACGATTTATTTCGTACTTATACAAGTGCTTTTCTCCTACGCGTTTAGAATGCGCGCTGAGTACGCCTTGTTCCCTGTTTGCCCTCACCCCACCGTCAATGTCATCCTCAATATATGAGGTCCCTTCAGTCCCTTTGTGTTCTGGCCCTTGCGGCTCTTGTATTTTCTGTTCCTTGTTACGCTCAGGTCGATGGCTATTGGCAGGCAGCCAGCGATACTACCGCCGACATTACAGGCGACATCTCTTTTGCAAAGTCGAAGATT
>DASZRJ010000024.1:0-58066 GCA_035550015.1 Occallatibacter sp.
TATCGCGTGCCGGAAGTACCTGCACTGCGGTCGCGCGTCAGCACATACGAGCTGCGGCGCTGGCTTGAAGCGTGGTCGATGTGCTTCCAGAAGCCTATAAAGTAATCCACTGCGCTGGTCACGGAAACCAGCACCGTGAAATAGATTGCCGCCACGGCAATCCACATCACCGGAATCACAATGAAACCGAAGTGCCAGAAGTCCCAACGGTGCGCCAGGATCGCCGCCACCACCGACACAATCTGAATCACCGTCTTCAGCTTGCCCAGGTCGCTGGCCTGAATGGTGAAACCTTCGGATGCGGCAATGGAGCGCAGGCCCGAAATCAGGAACTCGCGCCCGATAATCACCACCGCAATCCAGACCTTCACCACTTGGGGGTTGTAAGACACCAGCTCGATCAGCGCCGCCGTCACCATGATCTTGTCGGCCAGCGGATCGAGCAGCATGCCCATGGTAGTAATCTGTGCGCGCTTGCGGGCAAGATAGCCATCGAGGCCATCGGTCATCGAAGCAAGAATGAACAGAATTGCCGCAATCAGTTCCTGCTCGCCGTTCGTTCCTCGTATTGGAAAGTGCGGCGAGAGAATCCACAGGAACAGCGGGATCATGACAATCCGGCTCATCGTGATGGAATTGGGGAGATTCATCGCATTCTTTCCATTGGTAGTACGTTATCGAGCCGACTCATCTTCAGCGCAGAAACTTGTTCCGCACCGCAAACTCTGGTTTCCACCACTATAAACGTGTTTGCTGCACGTCAACCGAATCCGTCGGCGGCGGACAGTACCAAAAACACATATGGATAGGCACACATTTCCGATTTCAGAAAATGTGCGCGTATCCAAAGCAGTCATTCAACGCGGCTTGCCACTTCGTTCAGCGCAAATTTGCAGTCTGAAACGGCAGCCCGGTCGCCGGCTGTTTGTCCGGCATTGCATCCGTATTCGGCTGAATCGCAACATTGCCATCTGTCGATGCGGCAACCGTCGTGTTCCATCCGTCTACTGTAACCAGCGGAGAATCGCCCTTGAACAAGGCGGTATCCGCCTTCAGAGTGATGGTGCGCTCCTCATGCGGCGTCAGCGAAATGTAATTGTCGCTGGCAAACACCGGCAGTACGCGTTCGCCGGTTGCCTTCCTCCGCAATTGCACATGCGCCATCAGCGCAATGTTGTCGGTCGGATTGCTCAGTGTTACCCGCACCACGCGCTGGCCATTTTCGTCCATGGCCGTTGCCGTCGCATGCAGCGCCACTTCCGGCATCGATTGCAGGCTCTGGAAGTCATCCGGATAGCCCGGTGCACCCAGCCAGTAAAAGTTGGTGGAGACCGTGTTCATTCCGGAGTCCCTCAGATCCAGTTTGAGGAAGTGCACCGAATGAATGGATGTGGGAAAATCCACCTTGCCCAGGCTCGTTACCGCCTCTGGCGCGGCTGTCAGCGGTGTATCGTGCGCATAGAGCTGCTGCCCATCCAATCCGTAGACCGTCACGCGCGCCGTCAATCCCGGCGTCGGTGTGGGCCGATTGTTGATGACTTCCAGATCGCCCGTGGCCTGGTTGTATTGAATATGCAGCATCTCCGAGGCGTGCATCACCGCGTAGAACGACGACATTGGCTCGAAGTCGTAGTGATAGATCTGCCACACAAAGCTCGGCTGCGCCGGGTTGCTCATCCAGGTCAGGATGGCCGTGGCCGGATGGAAGAGCTTGGCATTACGGCCCTCGTACATCGCGCGGAAGGCCTCGTAGTTGGCCATCTGCGCCTTGCGCACAAAGTCCGCCAGATTGCGGAAGTCGCCGTAACGCGCGGCAATCTCGCCGGGATACTTGTCTCCGCCCGAGTTGCCCTTGGCCAGATCGTGCTCGGCCCAGTCGTCGTTGATGGAGTTCCAGTCCTTTTTCGGCATCATGCCGTGAATGGACTCAAGCGTGGGAATCGACACGCTGCCTGTCTCGGTTTTGAAGTAGTCGTCGGTGATCTTGTAGAACTCGCGCGGCGTGCGCCACCAGTATGGCCCGTGCGAACGCACACCCGCTCCATCGGTCGAACTCGGCTGATAGCGCCGTGTCGGCTCCAGTTCGGCCAGCAATTTGCGCAATTCCTTGTCGATCTCAGGCGGCGGATAACCTTCATTCCGCGCGCACCACAACACAATCGATGGGTGATTGCGGAAGCGCAGCACCTTGTCGCGCACGTTCGCAATGTAGGTTGGAATATCCGTCGGGTTCGGTCCATCACCGGGATTCGGCTGGAAGAACTCATCCCACACCAGAATTCCGTACTTATCGCACAGCTTGTAAAAATCCTCGCTTGTGCTCTGGCCCACCCAGTTGCGAATCATGTTGAGATTAGCCAGCTTATGCAGCTTGATGAGCGTATCCATGCGCTCATACGGAATCCGCTTCATCGCTTCGTCCAGGCCCCAGTCGCCGCCGCGGATGAACACAGGCACGCCATTGACGGAAATCGTCAGCGTATCGGTACCGGGAACGCTGTAGCTGATTTTGCGAATGCCAAAGCTCACATCCTCGGCGTCGCTTACAGCCTTTGCTTCGCCAAAGCTCCAGTGCAGCGTGTAGAGATTCTGCGGACCGTAGCCGTTCGGCCACCACAGCAATGGGTTTGCCACATGTAACGCAGGCGTATCGGCTGGGGTGAACTTGATCACCTGTTTGGAATGCGGCGCAAGGTCTACTTCGCGTTCAAAGGAAATAGGCGCAGTCTTGCCCGATTCGTCCGGCGCAATGGTTCCCTTCAACACACCCTTTACCGGCTTGTCGGTCACGTTCTCCACCGTTGCCTGCACGGCCACGTCGCTGGAATCCGTCTTCGGCAAAGGCAGGTCAGTGGTGACCAGAGGCTCCTTCACCAGCACCGGCCCTGAAGCCGACAAATACACCTTCTGCCAGATGCCTGTGTCGCGGTCGCGAATCGCGGGAATCCAGTCCCAGCCCATGGTGCAGAGAAATGTCGGTCCATCGATCGCACTTTCGCCGCCATTCTGCCCCAGCCCATCGCGCAGCGTGTGCTCATGGCTTACGCCGGGGTGCGGCTGCGGTGAAATGAGGACGGCAATCGCGGCCGTCTTGCCCGGCGTCACAAACGGAGTAATGTCGAAGTTGCCGCGAATGAAGGCTCCCTTGATGGAACCGACCTGACTACCGTTTACCCAGACCTGCGCGTCGTAATTGATGCCGTCAAAATTAAGCCAGACATGACGGCCCTTGTAGCTCGCCGGGACCTCCACCTGCGTGCGGAACCAGTACTTTGTCCGTGCAAGGCTCTCGGGGATAATCTCCGGCCGGTTGTTCTCGCCGTAGAGCGGCTCCGGATAAACCTTGTTGTTGACCAGCGTGGTGAGCACCGTTCCGGGAACGGTAGCGGTATACCAGGCGCTCGCGTCAAAGCCCGCTTCCGCAACCTGCGCGCCCTGCTGAGGCACTTTCGCAATATCGGCCAGCTTCCAGCCCGATGAAAGCTCCACTTGAGCAGGCAAAGGCTGAATGGGATGGTGGCGCGGCGCGGCAATGGCGGGAATGAAGGCAGACATGACAAGTGCAACCATACAGGCAGGTCGTGCAAAGACAAGCTTCAACGGATTCACCTCTGACAAGGAATTCGACGCATGCAAATGCGCGAATGGTGTTCCACAACGTTGTAACAGAACGGATTGGAAACGATACCGCAAATCAGTTCCGCAGGCTGAGACATTCATCACAGGATGAGAAAGTCCATTGTTGCGGGGTACCGGGCCCTGTGATAATTTGATATAGGACTAAATCGGTCGCAGTTGATTCAGGCCAAACATCGTTCTTATTTTCAGGGATTTTTGGATGCTCAGGGCCTGGCGCCCGGAGCAGCAGGAAAAAGTAAAAAAACGAGGCGGCCCCGGTGGAGACCTTTTGGCGAAGATCCACCAGGACCGCGCAACCGGCAACCTGTGAGCTGACGGCTTCCCCCCAGCATACGCCATTTCTGCGCGGTGCCCACGGCGAATCCGAGCCCACACATTTGAAAGGGATTCGATGCCAGTGCCCATGCGTGTATGCGCGGGGCGAGCGCGTTTGTGTGCGCTCAAAGCCCTCCGCCTAAAGCCCTCCTCCCGTCGTTCCGGTCCTGTACTGTTGGGGCTGCTCTTTGTCCTTGCTTTGCTTTTTACGGGTTTGCCCCGCGCAGTGGCGCAGGAGCCGCCATATTTCGTGGCCTATTCAACCGCGATGGAAGAGCCCGGCAATCTTGAGATCGCGTTCAAGGGGCTGGCCGCCTCACCCAAAAACGCAAACGCCTTTATGAGCCATACGCTGGAGCTGGAGTATGGCGCCACGGCGTGGTGGACCACCGAGCTCTATCTGCAGGGCCAATCCACATCGAACGACTCAACCGTCTTCACCGGCTTCCGTTCGGAAAATCGATTCCGCTTTCTGCCCACAGAACACTGGATAAATCCGGTGCTTTACATCGAATACGAAAACAATAATGAAGCCGATAAGAGCCTGATGGAGATCGTGGGGCACGACTCGATCGCCGATCTCCAACTCAACAACAGTTCCACCCGCCCCGAGATTGAGCGCGAGCTGGAAGGCAAGCTGATTCTTTCATCGAATGCGAAGGGATGGAACTTCTCAGAAAATTTCATTGCGGAGAAAAACATCTCCAATGAGCCATGGGAGTTTGGTTACGCGCTGGCTACGAGCCGCCCATTGGCATTGGCCGGCAGCAGCCGCGCCTGCACCTTCTGCCGCCAGAACTTTACCGCCGGCACGGAGTTGTACGGAGGCCTGGGCACGTCGCATGGCTTCGGGCTTGAGGCGACTTCGCATTACGCCGGCCCCACCGTCGGCTTTCAACTGCCGCACGGACCGGACATCAGCTTCTCCCCGCAGTTTGGACTGAACGACAACAGCACAGGCGTGCTGTGGCGTTTCAAAGTCTCCTACGAAATTCAGCAGTTTCGCGACTGGTTCCGCCGAGGAGGTGCGCGATGAAGCGCCGTTTTGCCGCCGCATCTCTCCTCCTGCTTTCGGTCGCACTGGTGATCACGAGTCAGAGCTGGGCCAGCCAGGGATGGCTCAGCAAGGTTCCCGCGGCTGATCGCGCACGCGTGAATCCTTATGCTGGAAACGCCGAAGCCGCCGCTGCTGGAAAGCTCATCTTCGAAGACAACTGTGCCAAGTGCCACGGTGACGACGCCGAAGGCCGTCACGGTCGGCCCAGCCTGCGTTCCCAGCGCGTGGCGCACGCCACCGACGGCGAGCTTGCGTGGATTCTGCGTAACGGGCAGGCCTTCCACGGCATGCCTTCGTGGAGTTCGCTGCCCGAACAGCAGCGCTGGCAGATCATCACGTTTCTGCGCACACTGCCCACCGATTCGAAGTCCCACACCCGCTGATAACTGGAGCTGACGATGAAGACTGCTGCAAAAAAACTATCCTCTCAGCGGACACCGGCATTGCCGCTCTTTGTGCGGGCCATGTTCGCTGTTGTGTTGCTTGTTGCCTCTGCCTCCTGGCTTGCCGGTTGCGGTTCCGGCAAAGCGCCCGCATTCCCCACCGAAGCCGATTCCACACCTGCCGCCGACTCCATCGGCGAGCGTCTCTTCCTCGACACACGTTTCGGAGAATACTTCGCCACGCACATGACCGGCATCAATGAACCGCTTGCACAGGGCGACCCCGTCGTCTCCACAGTGGAAGACGGCCAGTACACGCTGCCGGGGCCCTTCGCAGGCAAGGCTATCAACTGCCGTTCGTGCCACTTCGTCACCGAGTTCCAGGGCGTGACGCATGCGGGCAACCGCACCTACGCCGACTTCACCACGCATAGCCCTCTCCCGCTCCCCATGGACGGATTCGACCACACGCAACGCAACGCCATGCAAATGGTCGGCGCATTGCAGCCGCACTCCGGACCGCTGTTCCTCCACTTCGACGGAGAATTCGCCACGCCCGAGCAGCTTGTCGAGGGCACAATCACCGGCCGCAACTTCGGCTGGGCGCCCACGCAACTGTCGCAGGCCATGGCGCAGGTTGCCCGCGTGATCCGCGAGGATAACGGCTCCGACGATCTGGCGGCCGACCGGACCGCGGGCTTTTCCTACTCCCAGCTATTCCTGGGCACAGATCCGAACATTCCTTCCGATCTGCGCCTGCCCGTCTCGCAACGGCTCGATGTCACAACCGCATCCGACCAGCAGATTCTCGACGAAGTCGCCCTCTGCATCGCCACTTATATGCGCGACCTCCTCTTCCAGCAGGACGAGTTCGGACGTTATATCGGCTCGCCCTACGACAACTTCCTGCGTGTTAACCATCTGCCTGTGCAACCGCTCGCGGGCGAAACGCGCGCGCAATACAACCAGCGCCTGCTCGCACAGGTCAACGCACTCAGCAATCCCATCTACATCACGGCGAAGGATGGCTCCTTCCAGTACCACGATCAGACGTATCAGTTCGGTCCACTTGAATTGCAGGGCTTGAAAATTTTCCTCACCATCGGCTCAGCCAATGGCGGCGATTCGCAGCATGCCGGCAATTGCGCAGCATGCCATCAGGCTCCCGACTTTACTGATTTCAAATTCCACAACACCGGCGTCTCTCAGGATGAGTACGACGCAGTCTGGGGACAGGGCGCATTTGCCGCGCTTCACATTCCCTCGCTCGCCGAACGCAATGCCGACTTCGACGCGTACATGCCCCCCAGCGCCTCTCATCCCAATGCGCTTGAGGTCTTCCGCCATCCGGCAGCCGCGTCCAACCCGCAATACACCGATCTTGGACTCTGGAACATCTACCAGAATCCCGACCATCCCCTCCCCCAGGACAACATCAAATCCGTCATCTGCACCGAAGGTGTGGACTGCTCCACCGACGACGGCCTCGCACTCACGATTGCGCGGTTCAAGACCCCCGGCCTGCGCGATCTCGAGGACTCTGCACCCTACTTCCACAACGGCAGCCGCGCCACCTTCACCGGAGTCATCAACTTTTACATCAACAGCTCCAGCCTTGCGCATGCGGGCCTGCTGCGCAACGCACCGCCCGAGTTCTCCAATATGCATCTCTCGCAAGATGACGTTGCGGCCCTCGCCGCATTTCTCCAGTCGCTTACCGAGGACTATGACGACGCATAGTCTTCCGGCTTGATCGCACCATTTGCGCCTGCGCGGACCATGCTCCTTCGGTCCGCGCATTTTTATTGCTCTCCCCCCTCTTCCACGCTGCAAATCTCACATGCTGCAAATTCCGCGTGGTAGACTCGCCCTACTCATGTACACAGCATCGTTTTCCCGCCGCGCGTTTCTTTCCCGCGGCAGCGCCGCCGCTGTTGCCGCTGCCGGTGTTCCGCTTCTCTGGTCTGAGTCCCTTCAAGCCGAAATACCCATGCCGGCCGCGCACAACGCGCTTGAAACCGCACTCGACGGCTTCATCGCACCCTACATGAAAGCCATGAATGCGCCGGGGCTCACTGTAGGCCTCACTGACAAAAGCGCCACCGTGCGTGCTGCGTCCTACGGCCACTCCAATCTCGACACGCGTGCACCCGTAACCCCCGACCTGCTCTTTCAGATCGGCTCCATTACCAAATCGTTTGTTGCGGTCGTGCTTCTGCAGCTGCACGACGAGGGCAAGCTTGACCTGCACAAGCCCGTCCTCGATTACCTGCCCGATCTACCCATCGCCTGCCCTTTCGGTACCATCACCGTGCATCATCTGCTCACCCATACCTCGGGCCTGCCGGACAATCTTGCGCTCTTCTCCGGCGACGCCAATGCGCGTCTTATCCAGGGCTTCGCGCCCGGCGAGCACTTCCACTACTGCAACGCCGCATTCGACATTCTCGGTTTATTGGCCTCGCATCTCGACGGCCGCACATGGAAGGAGTGCGTGACCGCGCGCATTCTCACTCCGCTCGGCATGAAGGCGACTACCGGTGTGATCACCACTGCCAACCGTGACCGGTCCGCGGTTGGATATGAGCCCTACTGGGATGATCAGGTGTATGCGCGCCAGGGCCGCCTCGCGCCCGCGCCCAACCTCATCATGGACGACACTGCCGGCTGCATCGCATCCACGCCCGGCGACATGGCGACCTACCTGCGCATGTATCTGAATGAAGGCGTCGGCCTCAATGGCCGCATCCTCTCCGCTGAAAGTTTCAAGCTCATGTCCACGCCGTATATCAAGGCCGAGGAGTTCAGTCCCACGGCAAGTTACGGTTACGGCATCGCGGTCGACACACTCGATGGCCACAAGATTCTGCGCCACACCGGCGGTATGGTCTCGTTCGCCTCGTCCATGCATATCGATCTCGATGGCGGCGTTGCGGCCTTCGCGTCGATTAACGCCATGCAGGGATATCGTCCCACGGCTGTCACCGAATACGCCGTTCAGCTTATGCGCGCGCAGAGCGAAAGCAAGCCGCTACCCGCAACACCTGCGATTGTGAATCCGCTCGAAGTGAAGAATGCAACGGACTATGCCGGAACTTTCACCTCACCCGCCGGCCGCGCACTCACCTTCAAGGCTGACGGCGAAGGACTGATACTCGTTGTCGAAGGAAAATCGATTCCACTGCAGCGCACCGGCAGTGACAGCTTCGTCTCCACAATTCCCGGTGAATTCACTGAAGCCGGCTTCAGCTTTGGCCGCAAGGAAGAACCGAAAAGCGGCAGTGAAGACGACTCCAAACCCAAGCCGCCCGTTGTCGAAGTCAGTTATCGCGACGAATGGTATGTGAATGCTGCCTACACGGGTCCACGCACGTTCGCAGTGCCACACGAGTGGTCGCAGTTCGTCGGCTGCTACTACAGCGACAGCCCCTGGGCAGGCGGCATTCACATCTATGCGCTGAAAGGAAAACTCCTGGCCGACGGTCTTCCACTCACGCCCGTAGGCGGCGCACTCTTCCGCGCGGGAGAGGAAACCTGGTCACCGGAAACGATGGAGTTTCTGCAGGTGGTTGCGGGCAAGGCGCGCATTCTGCGCTTTGCGGGCGCTGATTTCACCCGTATGGAAGTGGATTGAGCTTCGCCGTGTCGTAACAAAGGAACAAACCAAGAGGGCGAACCGCATAAGCGATCCGCCCTCTTACCCCCTGTTGCAACTCAATAACAGTTACGCGTATATGCCGCGCTGTTTGATGGTGAACGCCACGCGATCGATGGCCAGCATGTAGGCCGCGATGCGGTTGTTCACATTGTGCGCCTCAGCGTAACGAACCACATCGTCAAAGCTGTCACGCAGGATTGTCTCCAATTGCTCATTGACGATGGCTTCCTTCCAGAAGTAGCCCTGGCGGTCCTGCACCCATTCAAAATAGCTGGCTGTCACGCCACCCGCATTGGCCAGAATGTCCGGCACAATGAAAATTCGCTTCTCGGCGAGAATCTCGTCGGCCACAGCCGTCGTCGGCCCATTCGCGCCTTCCACCACAATGCGCGCCTTGATGCGCTCCGCATTGCGGCTGGTGATTACGTTCTCGGTCGCGGCGGGAATCAGAATGTCGCAGTCGGTCACGATCAGCTCTTCGCTTGGAATAGCCTCTGCGCCGCGGAATCCCAGCGTGGTTCCATTGCGATACTTATACTCGGCGAGCTGATGAATATCGATGCCGCCCGAGTTATACAGGCCGCCGTCCTTCTCCGCAACACCGATGATCTTGTATCCGTGTTCCATCATCAGGCGCGCGGCATTCGATCCCACGTTACCGAATCCCTGAATAATAACGCGGCATCCGTCGATGGGCATGTTCAGGTAGCGAAGGCTCTCGTCGCACGCAACACGCACGCCGCGGCCGGTTGCCTCGGTGCGTCCGCGCGAACCGCCAATCGTCAGCGGCTTACCCGTCACGATGCTGGTGACGGTGTGTCCCATGTGCATGGAGTAGGTGTCCATCATCCATGCCATGGTCTGTTCATTGGTATTCACGTCGGGCGCGGGCACGTCCTTTTCCGGTCCGATGAAATCGATGATCTCCGAGGTATAGCGGCGGGTCATCCGTTCCAATTCGCCTTGCGACATCTTGTGAGGGTCGCAGATCACTCCGCCCTTTGCGCCGCCGAAGGGGATATTGACCACAGCGCACTTCCAGGTCATCCAGCTTGCCAGTGCGCGCACTTCGTCCAGCGTCACATCCATTGCATAGCGGAGTCCGCCCTTGCCGGGACCGCGGGCTATATTGTGTTGCACACGATATCCCGTAAAAATCTCGATGCTTCCGTCATCCATATTTACAGGGAAATGTACGATGATCTCGCGTGAGGGAGTTCTGAGCAGCTTCCACAAACCATCATCCAGATTGAGTTTGCGGGCTGCAAAATCGAACCGTGCACTCTGTGCTTCCCAGGGATTAATCTCCTGGTCCAGGGTCACGGCATGTGCTGCGAGTGCCATAAACCTTCTCCAATTCTCTGCGGCGCCGGTGTGAGGAGGATTCGCTCGTTCCTTCCATCCGCACCCATCGTCTTCCACGGCGCTGCACTGTCGGGGCGCCATCCCAACTGCGCCGTTACTCTGCCTGCATACCCGCTCTACGGCAGGCGTTCGGAACGGTCGCAAAGGGCAATTCGCCCAAACCCCTGTGAGTCTAGGCCCGCCACACTGCGCCGTCAAGCCTTGACAAGGGGGGCTCCCATCCTTTTGGAACCTGCCTGGAAAACTCCCCTCCCAGTTTGGCATACCCGCCCGGACCGGCTACCCGGCACCCCATTTCTGTCAAGTTAACTATCGCGGATACCCCGTTACTGCTGTGCGGCACTGAGGCGGAAAACGCTGGAGCGCTCAATTACGGCTCGGTTAGACTCATCACAGTTCGACGCACGCCGACGGATTCCTGCTCCCCCAGCAAATCTCAGGTCCCCGCCGGACTTGCAAATCCTTTGCACGCCTACCGCGGGAGCAGCGATGCCGAACGCAGAGAAGATCCTGGTCATCGACGACGATGCTGTCGTCTGCGACGTTGTCGCGGGTTTGGCGCAGGCCCTCGGGCTCGAATGCGCCACCACAAAGGATCCCTCCACCTTCCCTGACCTCCTCACACGCGATACATCCCTCATCGTCCTCGATCTCATGATGCCCGAGATGGACGGCATCGAAGTTCTGCGCCAGCTTGGTGAGCGCCGGTCCACAGCCCGCATCCTTCTCATGAGTGGCATGGACAATCGCATCCTCGAAACGGCCGAACGGCTCGCCCAGAGCCTCGGCCTATGGGTCGTTGGCAGGCTGCAGAAGCCCATCCCGCTGCCCGCGCTTAAAGAAGCACTCGAAACCCTCGCCGTCACCAGCGCACCAGAGTCCAGCCTGGAATCTCCGGCCTACTCGTTCCGGGATGAAGAACTGCGAGAAGCTCTTGACCGCAAACTCTTCCAGAACTTCTACCAGCCGCAGATCGATCTTAGGACTGGACAGATTATCGGTCTGGAAGCTCTCGTTCGATGGAATCATCCGCGCGATGGCGTAATCCTTCCCGAACATTTCATCCCCAGAATGAATGCGCTCGGGTTGATGGATGAGCTCTGCTGGAGTTCCATCCACCTTGCTCTGGCCGATGCGGGAACCATTCTCGAAGCCTTCCGGGGCACCTTGCGTCTTTCGCTCAATGCCGCCATCCGCACACTGGAAAACCTCACCTTCCCCGATGCTCTTCTTAAAATGGCTCACGAGCACGGCCTTTCCGCTGACCAGATCGTGATTGAAGTCACCGAATCGGGCCTCGCTCTTGAGCCTTCGCGCGCACTCGACGTGCTCACCCGCCTGCGCATGAAGGGCTTCCAGCTCTCCATCGACGACTTCGGCGCCGGCTACGCCACCATGCGCCAGGTGCAGAACGTTCCTGCCACTGAACTCAAAATCGACCGCGGCATCGTGGAGAAGATGCATGTCAATCTCAGTGATCGTGTGATGGTCGAAAAGATTGTCGAGATGGGTCACGAACTCGGCATGACCGTCATTGCCGAAGGCGTGGCCACGCGCCAGCAACTGGAATTGCTCCGGCATTGCGGATGCGATCAGGTTCAGGGATTTCTCTTCAGCCGGCCTCTGCCTGCCAACGAGCTCGTCGAATGGCTGCGCGCGCATAACCCGCAATCCATTCTCGATCCCGCCTGACACCGCGCTTGCACCGCGCCATCCCATCACGGACAATGGTCCCACTCGCGGTGCACGCCTGACGATGCCGCGCTGTCCATTCGGGGGAGAATCGCGTGTCCAAGTTCAAATCGCTTGTTTCACTAGTGGTGTGCTCTTTTGTTCTTTGCACGTCTACTATCAGTCTGGCGGCGCACAAGCCCATTCCGGCCTTCTCCAACACCCCGAATCCCGATTTCGACGCTTCCGGCTCTGCCGCGCATCCGCTGACTGCAGAAGATCTCAATGCCTTCTTCGACGGCATTTTTCCGTTGCAGCTCGAGCGCAGCGATATCGCTGGCGCCAGCGTCCTTGTCATGCAGAATGGCCAGATCCTGCTCGAAAAAGGCTATGGCTATGCCGATGTCAAAAAGAAGACGCCTGTCGACCCCGCCTCGACCATCTTTCGCCTTGCCTCCATCAGCAAGCTCTTCACCTGGGTCTCGGTGATGCAACTTGTGGAACAGCACAAGCTTGACCTCGATACCGACATCAACCGGTATCTCGACTTCAAAATCCGTCCCGCATTCAACAAGCCCATCACGCTGCGCAATCTGATGACGCATACCGGCGGCTTTGAGGAGACCGTCTTTGACATCATTGTCACAAGCTCGAAAGATCCCGTCACACTGCGCCAGTTCCTCATCGATAACCAGCCGATGCGTATCTATCCTCCTGGCGAAATCCCCGCCTACTCCAATTACGGCGTGGGCCTGGCCAGTTACATCGTGCAGCGCGTAAGCGGTGAGCCCTTCGAGCAATATGTGCAGGAGCATATCTTCACACCGCTCGGCATGACGCATTCCAGCTTCGACCAGCCGCTCCCCGCGCGTTTGAAGAGTACTGACTCGCAGGGCTATCGCGAAGACACCACCAAGCCTCCGGTCGGCTTTGAAATCTTCAACCCCGTCGGCGCGGGCGGCATCTCCTCCACTGCGGCGGACATGGGCCGCTTCGGCCAGGCGCTGCTCAACGGCGGCGAGCTCGACGGACACCGCATTCTGCAAACTGAAACGCTCGCGCAAATGTGGACGCCGCAATTCAAAGCCAACCAGGACCTGCCGCCCATCTGCATGGGCTTCTATCAGACCTGGCGCAACAACCTCCGCTGGATCGGCCACCAGGGCGATCTCATCGCCTTCCACAGCCTCTTCTTCATGGAGCCATCGCAGAAGATTGTCCTCTTCGTCTCCTACAACTCGGCAGGCGGCGCATCAAGGCCCCGTCCCGAAATCATTCGCTACTTCTCCGACCGCTACTTCCCCGGCGCGCAGAATTTCCCGTTCCTCAAAACACCGGCCGACCAGCTCAAAGACATCCAGGGCCGTTACGAATCCACGCGCCGTGCCGATAGCACGCGCCTCAAGCTTGAAGACCTCTTCAGCCAGCGCTCTGCGCGCATCAACAAGGAGGGCGAGCTCACCCTCTCCGGCGCACGCGATCTGCGCGGCCACATCCTCAAATGGCGTCCCATCGGCAAAGACCTCTGGCAAACCGAAGACGACCAGGCCCGCATCTTCGCCATCCGCAACGCAAGCAACAAAATCGTTCGCCTCGCCGTCGACTTCCCCGGAGTGCAATACCAGCGCGTCCCCTGGTATGAAGACAGCCACTTCGTCCTTCTCCTGGTAGGCGCCAGCCTCGGTATTACGCTGCTTGTCGTCTTCGCATTCCTTCTGCGCCTCGGCCGCCGCATCTTTCTGCGCGGGCGTCCGCGCTGGCAGCCGCAGCCCGGCACCGCCTACCTCACGTTCTCGCTCAAGAGCGCTTCGCTCTTCTGGCTTCTCATTCTCGGCAGCATGTTTGGCTACTTCGCAAAAGCAGGCGACAACCTGATGCCGCCCACAGCCGACTGGTTCAAATGGTTCATGCTGTTGAATGCCGTTACGGCCATCGCGCTGCTCTTCAGCCTCTTCGCCGTCTTCGCCGCCATTCGCATTGCGCTGCGCAGCGATCTGCGCTGGATCACCAAGCTCAAGTTCTCGCTCGTTGCGCTGGCATGCATTGTGCTGAGTTGGTTCGCCATGCACTGGCACATCATCGGTCCCGTACATCGCATCTAGGCAGGCGTAGCCTTATACACTGGTTTCTGTGAAGCCCGCGTCCCATCCCAGCCAGCCCAGCCGCAAGGAGTTCCTCGCCCTCGCGAAGGAACACACGCTCGTTCCCGTCTACCGCACGCTCACGGCCGACCTCGAAACACCCGTCTCGGCCTTCCTGCGCGCGGCCTGGCGCGAGCGCGAGTGTTTCCTTCTTGAGTCGGTTGAAAACGGCGAGCAGGTGGGCCGCTACACCTTCATCGGCCTGCACCCTTACAAGCGCATCGTCGCGCGCGGCCGCAACATCGCCATCACTGAGGCTGACCGCACCACACACATTGAGGGTGACGCCTTCACCATCCTGCGCGACGCGCTCGGCGGCCACAAGCCCGCGCGCATTCCCGGTCTGCCGCCCTTTACCGCCGGCGCCGTCGGCTTCTTTTCCTATGACGCGGTGCGCCTCATCGAGCGCCTGCCCAACCACGCCAAAGACGAGCTCGGCGTACCCGACGCATGCCTGCTCTTTTTCGATGAAGTGCTCGCCTTCGACCACGTCCGCAAGCAGATCTGGATGATCGCCACCGCCGACGTCACGCTGCAATCGCCCGACGCGGCGTATCAGGACGCGCTCAAGCGCCTGTCCAAACTTGAGAAGCGGCTCGCGCAGCCGCTGCCCAAGCTGCCTGCACCGAAACACTCAGGCAAGCTCAAGGTTACGCACCGCACGCGCAAAAAAGACTTCCTCGCCGCCGTCGAAACCACCAAGGAATACATTCGCGCGGGCGACGTCTTCCAGACCGTGCTCTCACAGCGCTTCGATGTCGAAACCAGTCTCGACACCTTCCAGATCTATCGCTCGCTGCGCACCGTCAATCCCAGCCCCTACATGTTCTTCCTCCGCTTCTCACCGGAAGAAGAGCTTGGCGGCAAGAAACCAAAGAAGAAATCCAAAAAGTCCGCCCCACCGCAGGTGGTAGAGTTGGCTGGCTCCTCGCCTGAGCTGCTTGTCCGCGTCAACAACGGCACAGTCGAGTACCGCCCCATTGCCGGCACACGCCCGCGCGGCGCAACAGAGCAGGAAGACCTCACGCTTGAAGATGAAATGATGCACGACGAGAAGGAGCGCGCCGAGCACGTCATGCTCGTCGACCTCGGCCGCAACGACGTGGGCCGCGTCAGCCAGTATGGCTCGGTCAAAGTTGACCGCCTCATGTACGTTGAGCGCTACTCGCACGTCATGCACATTGTCAGCACCATTCACGGCAAGCTGCGCCCCGAACTCACCGCCGTCGATGCGCTCCGCGCCTGTTTCCCCGCCGGCACCTTGAGCGGCGCACCCAAAGTCCGGGCCATGGAGATCATTGAAGAGCTCGAGCCAGCGCGCCGCGGCACCTACGGCGGCACCGTGCTCTATGCCGACTTCTCCGGCAACCTCGACTCCTGCATCGCCATCCGCTCCTTCCTCGTGAAAGACGGCAAAGGCTCCGTCCAGGCCGGCGCAGGCATCGTCGCCGATTCGGTCCCCGAGAACGAGCACCAGGAATCGCTCAACAAAGCGCAGGCCGTCATCCGCGCCATCGAGCATGCGAAGGAATTGTAATGAATAGGAATCGTATTTCTACGATGCTAAATACCCTTACGACTGAAGCAGACGATGTTGGACCTTTCAATCAATTGCTGGCCGCAATGGAGACGGACGAAGATTTTGGCCCTTGCTTTGTTTTCGAATACAGAGCCGCTTTCGCGCCATTCACTTTTTCTTTTGTTATCCCTGAAAAAGTAGCAGTTCCACTAATTCCGTCAGTCACTTTGAGACTCACCGTCCCGATTGCATTACCGTTGCTATCCTGAATCTCCACCTGAGTGTCATCGCTTATCAAGTTCTGGCCCTTAATATCCAACACGACATTATTCTCGTTGGACTTGCTATCAATGCTTGCACTTTCTAGCGTAGGCGCAACGATCTGCACATCCATCGAGTTCGAGTCCAGCCCCGAGCTCTTCGAATGCAAGCTCACTTTAACGGCGCCCTTGAGTTGATCTTGGACGACTCCACTAATCTGCGCTGTTCCCGAACCTTTTGCGATGCCCGCAGCTGGCCACGACGATTCTCCGTATTTGACTTCAATGTCGCCTCCGTCACGCACATGATCGGCAGTAAAAGCAACGACTATCGACGGACTATCGATCTCTTGGTATCGAACCGATTTCAATACTGGCGGCAGCGAGATTGAAATTACGGGAGTTCCATAACCAGTCTTTTTGCTTTCTAGACTAAGTGCAATCGGAGTCGAAAGATCAGTGTCTTTAGGAACTGTCACGGTAAGCTTTGCCGATGTTCCATTGGCATCAACCGATGAAACATCGGACTTTACGCCAAATACGTCCACAAGAGTATCGCCCACCGCCAGGTTGCTTCCCGTCACGGTAATAGCGGATTGTGCACCGTTTGCCACTTTGTCCGGTTCATCGAATTTCGCCGTCGCAAGAGTAAGCGCTGGCACTTCACTGATAAAGGTGCCGTCGACGCAAACGTCAGCCTGCCTAAAATCCAGCCATGGGGTGTCGAACACCGATACTGGATTCTTCCAATATGCCGATTGTTCGTCGGAAGTCATGAATAGATTCTCAGGCACGAAAATCGCAAACGTCTTCGCTGATTGTTTTGCCACAACGGTATTAGCTGTAAACGCACTGTCGCTCAATCGGTTCAATTGAGTCGCAGTGTGGTCGGGGAAGATATCGAGGTAGGAAGTCAAAAATGGACCATTGAATGCAGCCACTGATCCTGAATAAGCTTCCCGAATCCCGTCCGCAGTCAATCCAGCCACACCGCCTGCCACTGACCCCACACCACGCGTCAAATGGAGCGCAAGGTTACGCGGATCGTAATCCGTGCCTTTCTCTGGCACACCTCGGAGCATAATCAGGTCTTGGCTGGAAAATGCCCATCTGAAGGTCCCCGGGGCCACGTTGTGAAGGCGACTGAGGTCCACGCTCACATCATGCAGCATGTACTGGAGATTCGGATTCGTATTTTCAACCGTAATCTCGAAGACGATGAACCTTCTGCCCAGACGCCTCCCGTAGCTGTCAGAAGCTTCCTTGGGATCAACAAGAGAGCGCCTCACATGGATGTATGCACTCTCTGTTGCGCTTCCCGCCGGGCAATATGGGTTACTGCCTCCATCACTTTGGGTTGTGGATTTTTGCTCTGATGCCGCAACTCCAAACGGAAAGAAACTGGGAGAAGTAATTTCTGGATGAGCCTGAAGATACAATTGACGTTGAATTTCTGCCGCGCCAATAACCGCCGATATGGCTTTTTGACTTGACTGAATTTGCTTACTGAGCTTCTTTGCCTTCCTCCGCATTTGCCTTGCTGATTCAGTTTGACTAAATTTGAGAATATTAGGATTGGGAATCATGGAAAGATTGGGAGCAAGATCCGCAATCACTTTTTGACGTATGTAGTATTCAAGATCGAGAGGTATAGTCGCCACGATTCTCTGTGCATCTCCCGTTCCTTCATAAAGCGAAACAAGGTAAGTTTTTCCCGGATCGAAGTGGTTTCCAGGAGTTAGAGTCCCGTGCGCGATCCCGGTATTCTGTCCCAAAAGAACTAGACCGGTATCTTGAACGATTTTCGAACTACTCTCCAATTCTTGGACCGAAATTTTCTGCTTGTCCGCGAGAGATTTGCCCAAGAGCACGATTTCCGCCCCATTTCCCGTCCCAGCAAAAACTAGGTACGCCCCTTGCAGCGGAGTGGTCACATTGACCGTAAGTTGCTGCTGCCCACCTGCGGACACAAACTTCACGCGAGTTTGATCACCAGACACAGCTTGCGCAAGCCCGGAAACGGAACTGAAGTAAAGTGCGCTCAACAAGATAGTGCAGGCGACACGCCTGCACACAATCTCCAAAGAAGAATGCATAGGCATTACCTCTTAAGTCATGAATTATCGATAATCCGCATACAATCTAGCATCTTGCCTAGTTACTTGAAAGAAGAAATTACACGCAATATGCGGATTTATATCTCTATGGATTAACTCTTATCCCCAATGAACACTTTTCTAACTAAACCCTATCGAAGCTGTATATAACGTTTCGAATGAGGAAGAGGCACGGTTTTACGGGACTTGCCAATTGAGTATGCAGGGGGATCTCTGTCCCGTGCATCTCGTGCTGATTTCGGTGATGAACTATTTTCAATCGCAGAACAAATTTAGAGACACAGATGTTAATGAAATCGCTTAAAACTAAACGTCTTATCAGTGGCTGCCCAATCGCCATTGACGAATTTGAATGCTTGATAAGGTAATATTCCAGATCGTGGTTCTTATCTGCTGAACGAGAAATTCCTCACCTTCAGCATCTCAGAAACCATCCTCTTTACTACGCCAAACTATTCTGATCACCATTCCCTGTTAAGTGATTCCAGCCCACCAAGCTTTCCTCCGGCGTCGTCCACACTGTCCCGGCCGATCTGTGCGCCGCGCTTCTCGCCGGCCCCGAAGCCCGCGCCAAGTGGGAAACCCTCACACCTCTCGCCCGCAACGAGTGGATCTGCTGGACCATCTCCGTCAAAAAGCCGGAGACGCGCAGCCAGCACGTGGCCCGCATCTGCTCTCAGTTGAAGGAAGGTAATAGCCGGCACTGCGGCCTTGCCGATAATTACACGCATCCGGAGCACAATCGATACATGCGGCTTCGCCTGGCCACGAACGATTGAGCACTGCGAGAGCGGCCCTAACTCGAATGGATTACGGACTCTGCGGCTAAATGCATGAAAATAGGGACTTTGCGCCGAAACCCATTGCGTATCATGAATGAAATGAAGACTTTAGCCACAGAGTCCGGAAGTTTATATGTCCGGACCACGCCCAGATCCCTGCGCGAGCGACTAGTATGACTGCCGCACACGATGCTTACTCAGCCCCGAAGATCCGCCTGAAAAACCGCCCGATTTTGCCGAAGAAGCCGGACTTCTTTTGGGCTGATTTCTCCTGAACTTTTTTCACGGGCGTCGGCGCGGTTGTTGTCGCCTGAACTGTCTCAGGAGCCTGCACGGCCGGCAGCGGCTCAGCGGTCTTTGCATCTCCCTTGTAGACCAGCGGCGCTGTCGTTGGCTGATTCGCCGCTGCGGCGGGTGCGGTCTCAGGCTTCGCCATCGGCGCAAGACCTGCGCTCTCCGCCATGGGAAACGCGTTGGCTCCGGTCTCGGCGGGTGGGCAGCCGCACGGCTCTTTCTCGTTGTCCACCACCTGCTCCAGGCTGCCATGCTGGAACATCACGCGCTGCCCCGGCTTCACGCGGTAGTTAGCCGAGCCGAAGACGCTGGTGACCAGCACATACGGAGCGTTGATGCCCGCGTTGTCCACGCAGGTATCGCCGTTCCCGCTCAGCCGCACCTTCAGGTCCACCGCGCCCGGTCCGCTCACCAGAATGCGGAAGTCGGGCGTGAGCAACACGTCGGCGCTCGAGCCCGAGGCGAAGCTCATCTCAAGAGCGCCGCGATCGAGAGCCATCATCAGCCCCGGCTTGTCGCCTGCGGGAGCTGAGGTGTCCTCTGCGAGCTTCACGGTCGTCGACGCGCACACACGCAGTACACCGCGCCTGGGCAGCGTCACATTGGCAGTATGCGTACCAGCGGTCACGCTGCCGCTTGCTCCAATCATGGCCTTGCCGCCGGCCACCTCAAGCGAGCCTGTGACGCTTGCTGCCGCGCCGGGGTCTTTATTGTCGGTCGAAACAAGAGCGATGGGCCCGGCTGTTGCAGCAGGCGAGGCCGTCTGAGCGGATGCCGTTGTGCATGAAAGAAGAAGCAGTAAAAGGACGATTCCGAAACGCCGAGTAAGAAAGGCTCCAGGCTCTCTCCGCATCGCGCTCACATTGCCAGGAAATTGCGAATCATCTGCAGGCCGCCCTCGGTCAGCACGCTCTCGGGATGAAACTGCACACCCTCGATCGGCAGCGACTTGTGCCGCAGCCCCATAATCACGGAGCCGCTATCGCTTTCGTCCACGCGCGCCGTCACTTCCAGCTCGCCCGGCAGGGTCTCTTCTTCCACGATGAGCGAGTGGTAGCGCGTGCACGTAAGCGGCGTAGGCAGCCCTGCAAAAACGCCCGTTCCACTGTGCGTAATCGAGCTGGTCTTCCCGTGCATCAGGTTCTTCGCGCGGATCACCTTGCCGCCGAACGCTTCGCCGATGGCCTGATGGCCCAGGCAGACACCCAGAATCGGGGCTTTGCCGGCCATGTGGCGGATGAGCGGCACCAGAATGCCTGCTTCGCCCGGCGTACACGGCCCCGGCGACAGCAGAATGCGGTCGGGCTTCAGCGCCTCAACCTCCTCGACCGTCAGCTCATCGTTGCGGCGTACGTCCACTTCGGCGCCCAGCTCGCCCAGGTACTGCACCAGGTTGTAGGTGAACGAGTCGTAGTTGTCGAGCACGAAGACCATAGTGAACTCCAGTGTAGCGCGGCGGCGGGCGTACCATTCCTATGGAACCGGGAAGCTCCCAACCACGTAGTTCAACCACGGAGGTCGTAGAGATGATTGTGTCCGCAGGCGGCGTCTTGAACATGGAATCGGCGAATCGTGCCTTTGGACTGGCGTGGATCACGTTTCTGCTGGTCTGGATTGCGGCCGTGGGCTTCAGCAAGCCGCAAGCGCGCACCACTTCCGCTGTTAACCGGATCGTGTATTCCATGATTCTCCTCGCCGGCTTCCTGCTTATCTTTGATCGGCGCATTCAGATCGGTTGGCTTCGTACACCCATCTGGCACACCACGCTCGCCGTCGCCTTTACCGGTGCTGCGGTCACATGGGCAGGCGTCCTGTTTGCCATCTGGGCACGCTTTACGCTCGGCTCCAACTGGAGCGGACAGCCCATGGTGAAGGTGAACCACGAACTCGTCGTTAAAGGGCCGTATCGGCTGGTACGTCATCCCATTTACACGGGCCTGTTTTTCGCGGGTCTCGGTTCGGTAATCCTGGTTGGCCGCTGGTGTGTTGTTCCCGGCATCATTCTTGTTTTCATTGGACTCATGATGAAGATGGCTCAGGAAGAGCGCCTGATGACGGAAACCTTCCCCGCCGCGTACCCGGATTATCGCGGACGCGTGAAGGCGCTGATCCCCTTCGTGTTCTAGCTCTCTGGGACGGAGTGTTTGCATGGCGCTGCGTGCGTCTGCCACACTGGCATCGATGGTTCTTCACTTCCTCATTCAGGGACGCGTGCAGGGTGTCGGCTTCCGCTGGTTCGTTCACCGCGAAGCTAGCGAGCTTGAGTTGCGCGGCTGGGTTCGCAACACCGAAGAAGGCGACGTTGAGATCGTTGTCACCGGCGATCCTGCCGACCTCGACGAACTGCGCACTTGTCTGCATAAAGGACCACGCGGCTCGCGTGTGGATCGAGTGATCGAGCACCTGCTCACTGACAGCGAGGGCGAAAAGCTCGAAGCATTCTGCATCGAAGGCGCCTGGTAGCGCACATCGGACGCCCGGCGCACTATAATTCCGCGCATGGCAGTCAAAATGATTTCGCGGCATCGTGTTTCCCTGTGCGCAACCGTTTGCGCTTGTGTAATTTCAGCCCTGGCATCAAACTCTTCCGCATACGCTCAATCAGACTACTACCGGCATGTACTGTTCGATAACAGCCTGGGATCGGGCGCGTACTTCTATTCGTCGGCGAGCGCCGTCGCACCGAGCACGCTCGATGCACAGGACGACCGGCTTCCTGTGGAGTCTGCTCACTTCAAAACGCCGCCCAATGCGCTGCGACTAAGCTGGCAGTCACACGCAGACGGCGGATGGGATGCATCGATTCACCTGCTTGACTTCCGCAACCGTTACCCGGAGCTTGTGGGCAATACGCTGTTTCTGTGGGTCTATGCGCCGGAAAGGATCGCCGCGCCGGACTTGCCGGACTTCGTGCTTTCAACAGCGCAAAACGGATTGCAGGTGGCCGAATTTCCTGCCAGCTTCACTGCTCCTGTTTCGCTGGGCAAGTACTCGGGCGACATTCCGGCCGGCAAGTGGGTTGAGGTGAAGATTCCGCTGGCCTCACTGCCGACAGGGTCGGTGTATCCATTCCATCGCGAACTGATTCAGAGCATTGTCTTCCACCAGAGCCGCGCCGACAATACGCCGCATACGCTCTATCTCGATGAGATTCGGGTGGGCGACGACTCAAGCAACGCGACTGCTCCGGCAACACCCATGCATCTAACCGCCGAGGGATACGAGCGACATGTTGACCTGAGCTGGCAGGCAGTGGATTCACCGAATCTGGCGCGTTTTGTGATCTACCGTTCACTCGATGGCAGCGCATTCAAGCCGGTCGGTATTCAGATCCCCGGCATCCGCCGGTATGCCGATTGGATTGGCAAAGTGGGCGCAAAGGCGCAGTACAAAGTGGTGGCAGAAAACTGGGACTATCGCGATTCGTCCTTCTCCAATTCTGTGAGCGCAGCGACGCTCGCGATGACGGATGACGAACTGCTGACGATGGTGCAGAAGGAAACATTCGAGTACTACTGGGATGGCGCCGATCCACACAGCGGCATGACGCACGAAAACATTCCTGGCGACGCCCGTCTTGTGGCAACTGGCGCGAGCGGCATGGGCATTGGCGCAATCGTGGTTGGAGTGGACCGCCACTTCATTACGCGCGAGCAGGGCCTTAAGCGCATGGAGAAGATCGCCACATTTCTCGAGCACGCCGATCACTATCACGGCGCGTACTCGCATTACATGAATGGTGCGACGGGAAAGACGATGCCACTGTTCGGCATGCTCGACAACGGCGGCGACATTGTGGAGACATCGTTCCTGATGGAAGGGCTGCTAACGGCACGGCAATACTTTAACGGGCCAAGCGCAGAAGAAAAGGAGCTGTATCGACGCATCACTGCGCTGTGGGAGGCAGTGGATTGGTCGTGGTACCGGCAGAATGCACAGAGCGATTTTCTTTACTGGCACTGGTCACCGGAGTGGAGTTACAAGGTACACCATCCGCTCATCGGCTTTAACGAGACGATGATTACGTACCTGCTGGCGATTGCTTCACCGACGCATGGCGTGCCTGCGTCGATGTACTACTCTGGCTGGGCCAGCCAGTCAAAGATGGCGCAGGAATATCGCGAGGGCTGGGGTGGAACGAAGGACGGCAATCACTATGGCAATGGCAACACCTACTACGGCATCAAGCTCGATGTGGGCGTGGGGCCAGGCGGACCGCTATTCTTCACCGATTATTCGTTCTTCGGATTCGACCCGCATGCGCTACACGACCGGTTCACGACGTCGTACTTTGTGAACAACCGGAACATTGCGCGAATCAATCATGCCTACTGTGAAGCCAATCCCAAGCACTACGTTGGCTATGGCACAGATGCGTGGGGATTGACCGCCGCCGACACGCCCGACGGATATGCAGCTTCCGCACCGGATGCCGCCGACGATCACGGAACGCTTGCGCCAACAGGAGCGCTGGCAGCATTTCCGTACACACCGGAGTTTTCAATAGCCGCGCTGAAGCACGATTATCGCGATCTTGGCGAAGAGCTATGGGGAGCATACGGTCCACGCGATGCGTATGACGCGACGCGTCACTGGGTTTCACCCATCTTCATGGGGCTGAATCAGGCGCCGATTGTGGACATGATCGAAAACTACCGGACGGGAGTTCTCTGGAAGAATTTCATGGCCAATCCAGAAGTTGGAACGATGCTGAAGAAGCTGGATGCGGAACGCTGAGGCAGAGCGCACAGAGGGTCTGCTCATGCAGCATGGCCCGGTATAATCGCAGGGGAAGCGAACCGTTTCCGGTTCGCTTCCCCTTTGCATTTTCAACCCGCACATAATCAACCCCACAGGAGTGACGCGAAGCATGTCCGAGAGCAAACCAACCGTCAACGTAGAAGCATTGAAAGAGCTGGTACGCACCGTGCCCGATTTCCCCAAGCCCGGCATTCTCTTCTACGACATCACCACACTGCTCAAGGACCCGACGGGCTTCGCGCAATTAATCGATGCTCTTGCGGCGCACTATATTGCAGAGGATGTTGACCTGGTGCTCGGCATTGAGGCGCGCGGCTTCATCTTCGGGCCTGCGCTCGCCTACAGGCTGAATGCAGGTTTTGTGCCGGTGCGCAAGCCACGCAAGCTGCCCGCGCCGGTTGCGCGCGTGACCTATGATCTGGAGTACGGCTCTGACACTCTGGAAATTCACAAGGACGCGATTCAGCCTGGCCAGCGCGTTGTGCTCGTGGACGATTTGCTGGCGACCGGCGGCACGATGGAAGCGACAGTAAAGCTGGTGAAGGAGCTTGGCGGAGAGATCGCCGGACTTGCGTTCGCGGTGGAGCTGGATTTCCTGAAGGGCCGCGACCGGTTCAAAGGACTCGACATTTTCAGCCTGCTGCACTACGACGAATAGTTTCCTTTTCTACGCTTCGGCCGTGCTCTTCGTTTCCACTTCACCGGATTTGCCTCCGGCCGACTCGGCCAGCATCTGCGCATCGGCGAAGCGATAACCGACGTAGACATCTGTAAGCAGATAGACAGGGCTGGACGGGTCGTCTTCAATCTTCTTGCGCAACTGGCGAATAAAGGTGCGCAGATATTCGACCTCTTCCCGGCATTCCGCGCCCCATACGGCAGTGAGCAGACGAGCGTAAGTAACGACGCGGCCAGCACGCGACATAAGGCAGTAAAGAATTTCGAACTCCTTGCGCGTAAGGTGCAGGGCCTGTCCACGCTTGGTGACGCTGCGGCGGCTGGGCACAAGGCGAATCTCGCCAATCTCGATGGGCGCGTCTTCCGCACGGGCGGGCGCATGCACACGGCGGTAGGCAGTGCGAACGCGCGCAATGAGCTCGCGAATGCTGAAGGGTTTGGTGACGTAGTCGTCAGCACCGAGTTCCAGCGCTTCCACCTTTTCCTCTTCACCATCGCGCACGGTAACCATGAGAACGGGCAGGCGTGGCGCAAAAGAGCGGATGCGGCGCAGCGTCTCAATCCCGCCGATGCCGGGCATGTTGATGTCGAGCAGCACCACGTCGATCGGCGTGGAGTGCAGGAGCTGCAGCGCTTCTTCACCGCGCGAAGCTTCTGCGACCTGGAAACCCAGCTCCATTAGCGGCGGCCGTAGCGCGCGGCGGATGGCGGGTTCATCATCGACGATCAAGACACGGATGGCAGGTTGACTCATTGTGTTTTCCTCTTTGCATCGGGTGCGGGAATGGCCGCATAGAATGTGGTGCCTTCGTCTTCATCGCTGGTGACCCAGACATAACCGCCATGAATGACGGCGGCTCGTTTTGCAACAGCCAGGCCGATGCCGGTTCCGGCCGCACGCTGGGATGAATTGGACGAACGATAGTAGCGGTCGAAGATGCGTTCCCGATCCGCCATGGGAATGACAGGACCGAAGCTGTGCACGGACAGGATGACTTCCTGTTTGACCATCTCGGCACGCACCGTGACCATGGAACCGAAATTGGAGTACTTGGCCGCATTGTCGATGTACTGCGTCATCAGCATGTTCATCAACTGTCGATCGCAGCAAATCTGGAGTTCAGCATCGGGGATGTCGACATTCACCTTCATATTGGCAAGACGCTCGTTCATGCTGGCGAGCACATCTTCAATGAGAGTGGCGACACGGATGGATTCAGCGTTGACCGCAACTTCGCCGGCGTCGAGCCGAGCGGTGGTCAGAAGCCGGGCAGTGAGGTCACTGAGGACGGCAGCCTGCTCATCAATGAGTGAAACAAGCTCAGCCTGAGCAGGCGAGAGGCGGCCCATCTCACTCAGTCCCGTGGATGCGGCACGAATGGCCGTAAGCGGAGTCTTGTACGCATGTGCAAGCGAGTCGAGAACGGTGGAGCGCAGTTGTTCGGTCTGGCGTTCGGATTCAATGCGGCTTTCATTGGCGAAAGCGCGATAACGATCAAAGGTGATGGCGATGAGCGACGCGATGGCATTGTTGGTGAGCGGGCTGGTATCGCCACGGACAATGACAGAGCCAATGGGCACATTGCCGAGGCGCACGATACGGCGTCCTATTCCCGTCTCCGGATCGTCGTCGGAGGTTTCGAAATAGTAGACGTTCTGCGCCAGCTCCTGCGGATCCTCGGCCCAGTAGCCGGCCTGATAGGTTTCGTGCAGATCGGCATCGAAGACGACAACGGACTCGAGCGCAAAGGTCTCATGCACAAGCTCAGCGAGCTGCGCGCCAGGCTCGATATGCAAATTCATTTGCAGCGTGCGACGCGTGAACTCGTAGAGGTCACGCATCTGACTTCCCCAGGAATCTGAGGCACGGGCGTGCTCGGTTGCACGAGCGGAAAGACGGCTGATGACCAAGGTGGTAAGTACGAAGACCATAAGCGTGACGGAATTGGCGGCGTCGAGCGCGGGATTGAAATGAGCTTCGTGAGTGGTGAAGTAGCTTTGGGCCAGGACCGCACCGAGAGAAACAACCACCGACTGCCAGAAACCGCACCAGAGCGCCACGGGGACAACGATGAGCAGGCAGAGCAATGCAGAAACCGGCATAAGCCATTGCAGCCAATGCGCAACAGCACTGGCGAGCGTGACGGCGAGAATGCCTGCTACGCATTCGGCAGCGAAGTAAAAGGCAGTGGACACGGAGCCGCGCATACGCCTTGCGGCGAGCAACGACCGGACGGGAATGGAGGTTCCTGACACGCGGCGCCGAGCCTTTCCGTCTCCTTCGGCACGACGCCATGGCGCGGCCGACTTACTTCATGCAAAACGCATACAAGCGCAGTGCATGCTGCTACGAACCTATTGTTTGCGGAGCAGAGCCTGCAACTTTAACCGCAACGCGCTCCATGATTGGACACACCTGAAGGGGAAGGATTAGCCAATCCAACATCTTCTGCGGGGTCCACTGGGTTCTGTGCACTGCAGGGAGCTGGTATGCGCAATTTTATCAGCTTCCTCATTTCATTCTTATCTCCGCCGATGTAATGCGACCACGTCAGGCTCCAAGGGGAAAGCCGCTTCTACGAAAGATTGTGATGAACAGGAGAAAAATTTCTTTTGTCCATTTTCATTTCGTCTTTATGAAAAGTCTGCGTAACTAGACCTAATCCAGAACGACCGGGCAGATCCCTATGACCGCGCAGGACCGCGGCTCCGAGGGAAGGTCGTGCCCGCGCAGCCAGGATAAGGAGAAATCCCAAGACACCGGTTGCGCCGGGGCTCACAGACAGAGGCGCGTCATCAAGAACGCACCCGTTGCATTAATTCCGTACCCATCACATTTCGATTTCATTCGGAGGGATAGCGCAGATGTCTTTGATTCACACCCGCATTCTGCAGTCATTCACGGGCGCAGCACTTGCCCTGGCAGTTGGCGCCATGGCCCCGGCGCAGTCAAGCAGCCAGGCACCCGCACCGGCTCCAGCCCCTGCCGCACCGCCCACGTGGAGCGTAGGCCCCATGGAACTGAGCGGCCTAATTGACGGCTACTACAGCTACAACGCGAATCGCCCCAGCGACGCAGCCAACGGACAAATCAACGACCTGTACAACTTCAACGACAAAACGGACCAGTTCAATCTTTCCGAGGCGAAGTTGACGTTGAATCACGATCCCGATCCGGTGGGAGCGCGCATCGACTTATTCGTTGGCCGTACCAACACGCTGATCAATGGAGGTTCCAACGATCAGGGCGATTACCTCGAGCAGGCCTATCTCAGCCTGAAGCCACCGAAGGGCAAGGGGTTCGAGATGGACTTCGGCAAGTTTGTAACCTCGGCCGGCGCGGAAGTGATTGAAGCCAAGGACGACTGGAGCTATTCGCGCGGCATTCTATTCGCGTGGGCAATTCCCTACTATCACTTTGGCCTGCGCACCTCCATGCCCGTATCAAGCAAGGACACGATCGGCGTGCAGGTTGTGAACGGCTGGAACAATGTAACCTCGAACAACGGCGGTGTGACGATCGGCCTGACAAACGCACTGACACTGCCTAAAGCTTCGTGGCTGGTGAACTTCTACTCCGGTCCGTCGAATGCGAGCACGCAGAAAGGCTATCGCAACCTGATCGACACGGTTCTAACGCTGAGCCCAACGAGCAATTTCAGCGCCTACATCAACTATGACTACGGCCAGAATCGCGACGCTTTAGCAGACCAGGGCGACACGGCTCTGAACCACTGGCAGGGCGTTGCCTTTGCCGCCCACGGACAGGTCACGGGAACGTCAGCGCTCACAGGCCGCTTTGAGTTCTTCCATGACATGAACGGATACTCCACCGGCACCGCACAAAAGCTGAAAGAGTTCACGGGCACCTATGAGTACAAGTGGGCCGAGGGCCTTTTGACACGCGTCGAATATCGCCGCGACTGGTCGGATCAGCCATTCTTCCACAAGGGCGACACCAACATGGTGGACGCGCAGTCAACGGTCAGTGTGGGCTTTATCGCCTTCTTTGGACCGAAGCGTTAAGAACATCAATTTTCATGTAAGGGGACGGCCCGGATGCAATATCCGGGCCACATTTTTTTGCGCACACGGATCGACAAAAGAGAATCGCGATGTCTTGATTCCATCTTTATCAAGAAGTAACTAGCCTTGGAGATGACTTCGGAATCAGAGACAGATTCGAAAACGGTACGATTCATGCATCAACCGGTTACCACTCCCTTCAACAGTCTTCGACGATGCGAAGCGGAAGGGATTCACTCGCAGGCCGGAATCCTGGAAGCGGGATAATGTAGTCAGGAAGCTCCTCCGGTCTCAATGGTTGGAGTTTGTTTACTCCGCACCTCGCATGTGTGCGGCAAGGAGTTCAGTCGGCGGCGTCATGTTGGATGTTGTATTTGGTCAAGCCAGCAATCCCGGCAAGGTTCGCACGAACAACGAAGACGCGATGGGAAGCTTTATTCCGGCATCGCGCCAGCAGGCGCGCTCGCACGGATTTCTGTTTGCAGTTGCAGATGGAGTGGGAGGTCTGGACCTTGGAGAGGTCGCTTCCTCAACGGCTGTTTCCGTACTGACCAATGAGTTCGGCCGGGCGCAATCCGGAGCAATGCTGATCAGCCTTCTGCCCCGACTCATCCAGTTCGCCAACTCAGCGGTGCACGACCAATCCATGGCGCCGGAATTTCATGGCAGAAAGATGGCAACCACGCTGGTGGCCTGCGCTTTGCGACATGACCAGGCAATTGTCTCGCATGTGGGCGATTCACGCTGCTATCTTGTACGCGGAGGCATTGCACGCCAGATTACGCAGGACCATACCTGGCTGCGCGATCAACAGCGGAAGGGATTCATCTCAGCCGAGGAAGCAGCGGGATCCGATCAAGGAAATATCCTGACAAAAGCGCTGGGGCCGCAGCTTGTGGTTGCACCGGACACGACTGCGCTGACGCTGCATCCTGGCGATGTGCTTGTACTCTGCTCCGACGGACTACACGGTGGACTGAGTGCTCCAGAACTCGCGGAGATCGTCTCACAGAACAAGTCTGCCGATGAGCTGGCGCGCGAACTGGTTTTACGTGCCGTGGAATTGGACGGACATGACAATACAACGGCTCAGGTGATCAAGGTGCGGAGTGTGGAGCAGGTGGGGATGTATCGCGGCAGACCCTACCGAATGACTTCCTAAACGCATACAGAAAGATGCATCCAATCCGATTGTTTACTGTATCGGAATCAACACCGGGTAGTGCAGGAAAAGAGCAGCGGCAAAACAGGGATAGCGTATGGGCGCACTCGACAAGATCCAACCGGGAACACAAATAGACTCGTATTGCATTGAAGAGCGTGTGGCGCGCAGTGGTGTAGCCAGCATCTTCAAGGCTATCGATACGCGCAACAATCACGTTGTGGCTCTGAAGTTCCCTCATCCCGACATTGAAGCCGACCCGATTCTGTTCGACCGCTTTCAGCGCGAAGCCTCTATCGGAGAACGCCTCCATCATCCGCGCGTGATGCGGGTTTTCAGCGGAGACAAGCGCAGCCAGGTCTACATGGTGATGGAGTGGTGCGAGGGACACCTTCTGCGCGAGATTCTGAAGGGCGGCAAGCTTGCCCAGGATCGCGCCTTGCGCATTTGTGCTGGCGTTCTTGAGGCTCTCGAGTACATCCACGACAACGGCGTCGTCCATCGCGACCTGAAGCCAGAAAACATCATGGTGGATGCGGACGACCACGTAAAACTGATCGATTTCGGCATTGCCGGCGATGGGTCGGCACGGCGCCTGACATACGCCAACTTCGGCTCGACGCTGGGAACGCCCGACTACATTTCGCCCGAACAGGTGAAGGGAAAACGCGGCGACGGCCGCAGCGATATTTTTGCCATGGGCGTAATTCTCTATGAGATGTTGACTGGATCGATGCCATTTACCGGCTCTTCGCCCATGCAGGTGATGAACGACCGGCTGGTCAACCATCCTGTGCCGCCGACGGTGCTGAATTCCTCGATTTCTCCGCAGCTTCAGGAAGTGATTTACCGCGCTCTGGAGCGCAACCCGGTCAACCGCTATGCGCGGGCGCATGATTTTGCACGAGATTTGAAGCATCTTGACCAAGTTGGCGTGGAAGACAGAGCCGAGTTACGAAACTGGCAAAAACGGAAGGTCCGCCTGCCGCGCACCATTCTTTATTACATCGCTCTCGGCCTGATTCCTGTCGCAATTCTTGTGCTGATGGTGCTCGTGGCGCGGAGCCATTAGAACTCCCTTTTGATCTTCATGTGGTCTTTATGAGCGCAGCAATACACTCTCCTCGACTGCCTTATACAGTTCCATTTTCAAAAGGAGACCCATGGCAAAGTACAAACTGGAATACATCTGGCTCGACGGTAATACACCGACTCCGGAGCTGCGCGGCAAGACTACCCTCAAGTCGTTCGACAGCACACCGACACTCGAGGATATGCCCCTGTGGGGCTTCGACGGCAGCTCGACGATGCAGGCCGAGGGCAAAAGCTCCGATTGCATCCTGAAGCCCGTTGCGCTTTATCCCGATGCGGCGCGCAAGGACGCGTTTATCGTCATGAGCGAAGTGATGCTGCCGGATGGTACACCGCATCCTTCGAACGTCCGCGCCAAGATTGCGGACGACCCTGACTTCTGGGCCGGTTTTGAGCAAGAGTACTTCCTTTACAAGGACGGCAAGCCGCTCGGCTTCCCTGCGGACGGCTACCCCGGTCCTCAGGGTCCCTACTACTGCGGCGTTGGCTACAAATACATGGGTTCAGTGGCGCGCACCATTGTGGAAGAACACCTGGAGCTTTGCCTCCATGCAGGCATCAACCATGAGGGCATTAACGCCGAAGTGGCCAAGGGCCAGTGGGAGTTCCAGATCTTCGGCAAGGGCTCCAAGAAAGCCGCCGACGATCTTTGGGTGGCTCGCTACCTGATGATGCGCCTTTGCGAGAAGTATGAGGTGGACGTGAACTGGCACTGCAAGCCGATCCGCGGCGACTGGAACGGTTCCGGCATGCACACCAACTTCTCCACCAAGTACCTGCGCGAAGTTGGCGGCAAGGAATACTTTGAAGCGCTGATGGGCGCCTTCGCCAAGTATCGCGCTGAGCACATCGACGTCTATGGCCCGGACAACCACCTGCGCCTGACCGGTCTGCATGAAACCGCCCCGATCGACCAGTTCCGCTATGGACTGTCGGACCGCGGCGCCTCAATCCGCATGCCTGTCAACTTCATCAAGAACGGTTACAAGGGCTACCTGGAAGATCGCCGTCCCAATTCACAGGGCGATCCCTACCAGATTGTCGAACGCCTGCTGACGACAATTAACACCGTGGACGTGGCCGTACCCGCCTAATCCAGGCATGCCATAATCTCCACAGAAATCAAGGGCGCACCGGGTCACAGGATCCGGCGCGCCCTTGTGTCTTATGGATACAATGGTGTGGAGCACGAGGGGCAGCCCGGGCAGCAGGCCAAAGCTGCGGCTGCAAGCGACTCACAGATCAGTGACCGGTCTCCCGTTTGCCCATCGTCGCGGAATGCACCATCTTGCATTCGCAGGAATGCACATCCGTTCCATTTGCCACGAGGAGATATATGTCCACCGAATATCGCAACTTTCTGGCCCTTCCTTACGATGAACTCGAGGAATTGAATCTGCAAGCCAAGGCAGACCGCGCCAACCGTGTTTCCATCGACGAGATTCGCGAAAAGCGCATCAAGTATCTGACCGACGAGAAGCGGATTAAAGCAGTGACCGTGCTGTTCAGCGATCTTGAAGGCCGGCTGCATCTTCTGGACTACGACAAGAAGTTTCTGCTGGGCGCCTACGAAAATCTGACTTTCGACGGCTCTTCGATTCGCGGCTTTACCGCGCAAAAGGAAAGCGATCTACGTCTTGGCATTGACTGGAGCGCCTTCTACTGGGTACCCGCCGATGTCTTCGGCACCGGCAAGGTTTTGGTCTTCGGCACGGTGATCGACAAGGACGGAACACCTTACTCCGGCGACCTGCGCGGTGTGCTCAAGAACTATTCCGACACGCTGTATAAGCAGAAGGGTTACACCCTGAACGCGGCCAACGAAATCGAAGGTTTCCTGTTTGCGGGCCGAGACGCGGAACGCAAGTTCCACGAGACGGGTAAGTTTGAATTTATTAACACCGGCGGCTATTACCACGTTCTTCCGCTGGACCCGTTGCGCCAGTTCATTGACACAGCCGCCGAGGTGCAGCGCGCAATGGGCTTCCAGAACGAGAAGGACCATCCGGAAGTGGCGCCATCGCAGTTTGAGATCAACTATGGCTACGGCGAAGTGGTGGCGGCCGCGGACCAGATTCAGCTCTACAAGCTGCTCTGCAGGCAGATTGCGAACAATATGGGCTACACGGCTAGCTTCCTGCCCAAGCCCGTGGTCGGCGTGAATGGCAGCGGCATGCATACCAACGTCTCGATCTCCAAGGGTAAGACAAACCTGATGTGGGACGAGAAGGGCCAGGAAAAGCTGTCGAAGTTCGGCTGGGACTTTATTGATCGCATTCTGAGCCATGCGCTCGATATCTGCCTCGTTCTCAATCCGAGTGTGAATGCATATCGCCGACTCGATCCGCATTTCGAGGCACCGAACCAGATCAAGGCCTCTGCTACGGACCGCGGCTCAATGGTGCGTGTGCCCATCGGCAATTCGCGGTCGATGCGCGTTGAGGTGCGCTCTGTTGCTCCCGATGCGAATCCGTACCTGGTTCTTTACTCGATCTTCAAGACCGGCATCGACGGCACGAAGGCCAAGATTGCGAATCTGCGCCAGGCACAACGCTACCTGCCGGATCATATTCAGAAGGCCATTGCTGACTTCCAGGCTTCGGAGTGGATTTCAACGATCATCGGCTCGGATGTTCAGGGCCGATACAGCGAACTGAAGCAAGCGTCAGCAGACCGCTGCCCGCGCGAACTGGGCACGTTTGTGAAGCCCTCCGAAGTTCAGTTCCATCACGAAATCTACAATCAGTCGCTGTGGAACGAATTCTAAGCGGCCACTGTATTCCATAAGACAAGCTTTACGGCCTTACTCACTGGCGTGATCGCAATGCGGTCGCGCCAGCGTTGTTTTATGTGCCAAATGCCGTCAATGAGCTGAATTCGGGCGTGAAAATGAGTTCGCCGACCGAGTTTAGTCCGTTAAGATTTCTAGGACAGATATTTGCCCTCGAAGCCTGCAATGTACGCCGCGCGGAGCTTCTTTTCTAATCATCGATTTCATTTCTCCGCCCCCTTTGGAGTCGCCCAGCATTCATGACCGCGCTCGATCATCACAGCCTCTTCCTGCTCACCGCGGCACTATTCTCCGTTATTGGACTCATCCTTCTCATAGCCTGGGTCAAACTCAACCCTGTCATTTCCCTGCTGGTGGCCAGCCTTACGCTGGCGCTGGTGGCGGGCATGCCCATGACGCAGGTGATTCATTCATTTGAAGCCGGCGTTGGCTCCATTCTCGGGCACATTGCGATCATCGTTGCCCTGGGCACGATGCTTGGCAAGATGATGGCCGAGTCCGGCGCGGCGGACACAATTGCAGAAACCATCATTGAGGCTTTCGGCGAAAAAAACGTACCGTGGGCGATGGCGCTGCTCGGCATTCTTATCGGGCTACCGGCGTTTTTCGAGGTCGGATTTGTGCTGCTGGTTCCCGTCGCCTTCACGGTTGCACACCGCACGAAGCTATCGCTGGTTTCTGTCGGACTGCCCATGGTTGCGGGGCTCTCCGTAGTGCATGGGCTGGTGCCACCGCATCCGGCCGCCATTATGGCCGTGACGATTTTCCATGCCGACGTGGGCCGCACGATTCTGTACGCGCTGCTCATCGGTATTCCCACTGTGGCCATTGCGGGCCCCATCTACACGCGCATTATTGCGCCGCATATTCATCTCAATAATGAAGGCTCGCTTGCCGTTCAGCTCTCGGAGCATGAAGAACTCCGCTCGCGCCCTGGGTTCTGGATTAGCGTATTGACGATTTTATTGCCCGTACTATTGATGATTCTGGGCAGCGCAGCAGATGCGCTTTCGGCCACTGGCTCGGCTCTCAACAGCGCACTGCACTTTGCCGGCAATGACGACTTTGCTTTGCTTGTGGGCGCCATCGTCAGCTTTATCACACTTGGCACCATGCGCGGCTTCAGCCGCGAAACAATTCTGCGCTTCTCAAATGACTGCCTTGCGCCCACCGCGACGATTACCTTGCTGATTGGCGCCGGAGGCGGATTTGGCCATGTTTTACATGACACAGGCGCCTCCGATGCGATGGTGAAGCTGGCATTGAATGCGCACATTCCCATTGTTCTTCTGGCATGGTTGCTGGCGGCCGGGATGCGGCTGGCAACGGGCTCGTCCACTGTGGCCATGACAACGGCAGCAACGATTGTTGCGCCGTTCGCGCTTCATTTGCCACACATGCATCCGGAGTTACTGGCCATTTCCACCGGGGCAGGCGCGCTGATCTTTTCGCATGTGAACGACGGCGGGTTCTGGCTCGTGAAAGAGTACTTCAACATGTCCGTTGGACAGACCATCAAGACCTGGTCTGTGTGCGAAACCATTATTTCTGTCACCGCGCTCTGCTTTACTCTGTGCCTGTGGTACGCGCTTTAGCTTTCGCCGCGCCGCGGCACTTCTAAGGATGGATGAATATGACGTCTCCCTACTTTACACGCAGAAACTTTTTGAAATACGCTTCCGCTTCCGCAGCCGCTCCTCTTGCAATGCACGCCTTTGGAGCGTCTTCGCGTGGAGTTCTTGCCCTCATCGGCACGTACACATCCGCGCCAACGGAACCGAATGGGCCGCCAGGAGGAGATGGCGAAGGCATTTACCGCGCGTGGCTTGACCCGCACACGGGAGAACTGAAAGATGTGGCTCTTGCGGCGAAGACACGCAACCCCTCGTGGCTGGCCGTGCATCCCTCGCATCGCTACCTTTACACATTGAATGAGATTTCCGACTTTGAAGGGGGTAGTGGATCTGTAACGGCGTATGCGCTGGACGCGTCGAGCGGAACACTCACCGCGCTCAACACGACGAGCTCGCAGGGACCCGGACCTGCGCATATGAGTCTTGACCACACAGGACGCTATGCGTTCGTGGCCAATTATATTGGCGGAAGCGTCGCCGTGCTGCCGATCGATGCAAATGGAAAACTCGATTCGGCCATCCAGGTGGTTCATCATCAGGGGCATGTGGGAGCCAAGCACGCCACCGATGCTCCGCGCGGCAGCTTCGCCATCAGCGGACATGACACCCCCCATGCACATATGGTGGCACCGGCGCCGGACAATCGCTTCGTTCTGGTAACCGATCTCGGCCAGGACCGCATCTACGTATACCGCTTCGATGTACGCACGGGAAAGCTGTCAACAAATTCAGGCACGCCGATCGTGACTGTTCCTACAGGAGATGGGCCGCGCCATTTCGTGTTCCATCCGAACGGGCAGTGGCTTTACACGCTGCAGGAGGAATCGAGTACGCTCTCGTTCTTCCACTACGATGCCGAGCGCGGCGCGCTACAACATGTGCAGACCATCTCCGCACTACCAGAGGGTTTTGCAGGAACCAATTTCGGTTCAGAGGTTTTAGTTTCGGCAGACGGAAAATTCCTTTATTCGGCCAATCGGCTCCACGACTCGGTTGCCATTTGCGCGATCGGTTCCGATGGGCGGATCACGCTGCGGCGCAACACGCACACGGGTGGCGATTATCCGCGCAATCTCGCACTCGCGCCAAACGGGAGATATCTCTTCTCGTGCAATCAGCACAGCGACAACATCGTGTCGTTCCGGCGCGATGAATCGTCCGGGTTGCTCTCGCCCACCGGCTACTATGCAGCTGTAGGCAGTCCGGCATTTATCACGTTGCTTGCGTAGATATTTCCATACAGAGCAGCCTAATGAAAGGCGTTGAGATCGCAATGATTCGGGTACAGTTTGCAGCAGAAGAAAGCAAGGGAATCGATATGGTACGAACGCTGAATAAAAGCATTGGCTTTGCGGTAACCATTTCGCTGCTCATCGTGGCAACCTCCATGTGCCATGCCGCGACGGATGGGAATACACCGGGCTTCCGCAATACACTGATGCCGCAGCCTTCATCGCTTCACGTGGAATCGGGCAGTCTCGCAGTTACACCGTCGTTCTCGGTTGGCTTCACGGGAACGCACGATGCGCTTTTGGATCAGGGCGCGCTACGTATGCTGAATGGGCTGGAAGCATCCACGGGCATCGAACTCAAGAAAACACTTGCACAGGATGCGACTTCCGCGACGCTGCAGATCCATGTGGAGCACAGTGCGGAGGAGGTTCAGTCTCTCGACGAGGACGAATCGTACACGCTGCACGTCGACGCAAATCACATCACGCTCAAAGCCCCCACCGATCTTGGCGCGTTGCATGGATTCCAGACACTACTTCAGCTCGTGCAGCTGCAACCTTCCGGATACATCGTGCCCGCAGTGGACATCACAGATGCGCCGCGCTTCCGCTGGCGTGGACTGCTAGTCGATGTGGGCCGGCACTTTGAACCAGTCTCCGAGATTCTGCACACGCTCGACGGGATGGAAGCAGTGAAACTGAATGTCTTTCACTGGCACCTGACAGAAGACCAGGGCTTTCGCGTGGAGAGCCTGAAATACCCGAAGCTGCAGCAGATGGGCTCGAACGGCTTGTACTACACGCAGGCGCAGATTCGCGAAGTGGTTGCGTACGCACATGCGCGCGGCATCCGCGTTGTGCCCGAATTCGACATGCCGGGCCATTCAACCAGTTGGTTTGCCGGTTATCCGGACCTTGCCAGCGGCCCCGGTCCTTATAAAGTGCAGACTGTCTTCGGCATTCACGATCCAGCGATGGACCCGACGCGCGAATCGACCTACAAGTTTCTCGACGGCTTCATCGGCGAAATGGCAGGGCTCTTCCCCGATGCCTACATGCACATTGGCGGCGACGAGAGCAACGGAAAGCAGTGGATGTCGAATGCGCGCATTCGTGCCTTCATGAAGAAGCATGGCATCAAGGACACGGCGGGACTGCAGGTCTACTTCAATCAGCAACTCCTCAAGATTCTGAAGAAGTACCACAAGCACATGGTGGGCTGGGATGAAATCTTTACTCCCGGATTACCCAAGGATGTGGTGGTGCAATCGTGGCGCGGCATTGAGTCACTGAGCAAGGGAGCCGAACAAGGCTATCAGGGCATTCTCTCCGCGCCATATTATCTGGACGGGATGAAGACAGCTGCTGAGCACTATCTGGCCGATCCAATTCCTGCAGATACAAAGATGACGCCCGTAGAGCAGAAGGAGATTCTGGGAGGCGAGGCCTGCATGTGGGGCGAGCAAATTAATCAGAACACCATCGACTCACGCATATGGCCGCGGACCGCTGTCATTGCAGAGCGATTCTGGTCGCCGGCTTCCATACGCGATGTCAGCGATATGTACCGGCGGCTCGATGTGGAGAACCTGCGCCTGGATGCGCTTGGATTGCGTCAGATTTCTTATCCGCAACGCCTGAGGCGCGAGCTGACAGGTACTCCTGAGTCTCCTGCGTTCCATACTCTGACTTCCATTCTTGAGCCAGTCAGTTTTGGCGAGCGCTACCATCTGCAGCATACAGACCAACTCACACCGCTAAATGGACTCGTGGATGCATTGGTGCCCGATCCACCGGCACGCCATGAACTCAACGAGGCGATCGACGACCTTCTTAGCGGTTCATCTGACAAGCCCATCAGCGCGGCATGGCTCGGACATGTCTTCAGCTCCTGGACAACATCTGCACCGCGCGTGAGGGACCTGATGGAACAGTCTCCGCGATTGAGCACCTACGCGATCCGCGCAACTGAAATGGGAGAACTGGGCGCAATGGGAACAGAAGCGCTCCACTACATCCAGTCCGGGTCGCACGCACCCGATAGCTGGAAACAGGATCAACTCGCGCGTCTGACCGCAATGACACAGGAGAAATTGCTGGTTAGGTTTGCTGTGACCGATGGGGTAAAGAAACTGGTGCTGGCCGCAAGCGGCGAACCTACTCCGGCGCACTAATGTGGCGCTGGAGTTCTATTAGGTGGGTTCGGCGCCTCCGTAGAGGAGTGAGCACTGCCGAGCCGTTCGCAAATATCGAATTCCTTTTGTGCCTGTTCCGCGAGACCACGCTTGCGATAAATTTGGGCGAGTTGATAATGCAGACTTGAAATGTTTGGCGCAAGCTTAACTGCTGCCTCCAGTTCACTTTGAGCCTGCTCCAGCTGATGCAATTCTGAGTATGCTTTCGACAGCTCCTGATGCGCCTTCGGATTATCCGGCGCCAATGCCACAGCCTTAATCAGATAAGGCAGCGCTTCTTCGTTCTTATGGCTATCGACAAACATCGTTCCCATGTTCAAAAAGGGCTGCGCATCGTGTGGGGTTTCCCCCTGCCACGCGATCGCGGTCTTGTATGCAGTCTGCGCATCATCCTTTTGGTTTGAGGCATTGAGGGCCAGGCCAAGGTTGTTCTCCGCTTCAACATATTGCGGCCGCAATGCCAAAGCCTGACGAAAACTCTTGATTGCCTTGGTGAATTCTTCCTCGTTGTATTGCGTGCGTCCAAGCAAATACCACGCGTCGGCATCAAGTGGACTTTCGGTAACAACCGCGTTGAACCACTTTTCCGCATCCGCAAAGTCCTTCAACAAAACATAGTCTGAGGCGACAATCTTCAAATCTGCAGGGTCAGGGCGTCTGTATTTCGCGCCTGCAGTAAACGCCGCCAGCGACGCCTTCGGATCCTGTAGACGAAACAACACGTAACCGAGAAGGAAATGACCATCCGCTGAGGATGGATTCTTAGAGAGAAAATTATTAAGAAGCTTCTGCGACTCAGCCAGCTTGCCCTGCACCGCCAGCTGCCTTGCTTGAGCGACAGGATCTGCAGAAGGTTGCGCGGAGGCCATTGGCATGCAACTGAAGACCGCCATGGCACTAAGCGCCACAAGAGCCCATCCTTTCATCGATTTCACGACAATGGCCATTCTGTTCCGATCATTCCTCATTGCGAAGTGCTGTTCCCTGTTGCGGCATCACAGTGCGTGAGCTGGCTCTGCAATTGCCGCAGTGGCTGAAAGTTAGCGGAATAAACAAGTGCTGTCTTCAGCGTGGATTGGGCCGCAGCTGTGTCACCCGCAATACACTGCACGCGCGCCAGGTTCATCGCCAGAGCAGGAAGATCCTGATTGCGATTAAAGGCAGTTTGCAGCATTTGAAGCGATGCTTTCAAGTCTCCCTTTCTGGCGAGCAGGATGGCCAGATTGGACAATGCCGTCGTATCGCTCGGATCAATCGCTAAAACCTGACGAAATGCTTGTTCCGCCTGGGCCGCGTCTCCACGCTTGGCGCTCATATTGCCAAGAGCATCGAGCGCGTCTTTGTCGTTGTCGCTCACGAGCTGGCTCTTCTGCTGGTTCAACATCTTCCAAGCAATTGGTTCAAACTGACTGTCACCGGTGAGCAGCGCCTTGTAGTAGGCCATGGCCAGATCGCGCGGATTGGCATTGGGAGAAAATATCGGAACCAGTCTCTGCACATCATCGGCTGCTGACACTGCCTTGCCTTCTTCGGGAACTCGCAGGATGCGATGATCCGTCCACGCTACATGCAGAATGTTCTTTGCTTTCGTCTGCGGCATGTGGCAGCTTGTACAATCGCGATTCTGCGGAAAATGCGTCTGGGCAAATTTCGCTTCTGCATGGCAGACAAGGCATTTCTGTCTGTAGAACTCGACGCGGTGCTCGGCATCGGGCGTATAGTGCGGATCGTGGCAGCTCATGCACGACATTGCATCGCCACTCATTTTCTTGCAAGTACTCTGACTCAGCTGCTCGACTTCGCTCACGCCGCGCACGGTCAAATTTTCTCCAGCACGAACGTAGTAAGCGAGATAGTCTTCGATCGGGTCGCCGGGGCGATAGTCGACTGCGGATTTACCGGCCTTCTCGACCTTCACATCCCCTTCAAGATGACAACTGATACATACCGAATCACGGCGGTCCGCGTTAAGTTTGATAGGATTCACGACACTTGCTTTGCCGCTCGTCAGCGCATGCTCCCTGGTGTCACCGTGGCAAGCCTCGCATGTAATACCTGCGTGCAGAAATGGCAAGCCTTCAAATGCATTCACGCTTCCCGGTATGCTGTGCTGGACCGCGCTCATGTGGCAACGCATGCAGTTGCTCTCCATGGGAAGCGGGGGAGGCATCTGGCGCAGTAAAGCCAGACCCGGCTTCATGTCATAGCTATTCGTGGGAGCATACCAAGCGATGGGCGATTCAAACAGGTATCTGCCAATCTGGTACAGATAGGTAATCCCCAGATGCCCTGAGCCCAGCGAGTAATTCAATTGCTCCTGCCCTGTGCCGTGGGGCCCGCTGAATGACAACGTCGGATTTCCGTCCACGTCAGCGATTTCGTATTTTTCATTGGAGTACTTGTGCAAAAAAACAGTGGGCTTCAGATGCTTTGACGCAAGACCGCTCGCATTCGCCATTGGCGTTGCAAGATAGCTCTCGTAGATGGCGCGATGACACTGAGCGCACTGCGCATCCGCATCGCGAACGGGAGTGACAGACGCTCCATTCTCACTCGAAAAGCTTCTTGCCGCTACGAATGTGAAGAACGCTACGCCCAAAAGGGCTAAAAGTTTACTGCGGTGAATTCTTGAGCCTCTCTGCATCCTCAGCCTGTTGAGCTACTGTCGCGCTAGCTTCGCGCTGCAATTTGCTGTAGATCGCCATTTCTTTCCTGACATTTTCCGAATTACCCTGCGCACGGTAGACCGCAGCAAGAAGAAAGTGAATTGTTGGCTCGTTGGGACTGTCTTTTTCCGCGAGCAACAGATCGGGCAGTGCTTCCGGCTGCTTGTCGAGACGAATCAAAGCCCGGGCGCGATCGACACGCGCTTGCATGAGATTGGGGCAACGGTCCACAACCTGATTCAATTGCGTCAGAGCATCACTGCTGGAATCATTCGCTTCCAGGATGGAATTGGCAAGTTTCCATTGAGCGATGCAGTTGCTCGGATCATTTACGAGTTCGGCTTTGAACTCTGTCCGCGCAGCCTCCCACTTGCCCATGTACCAATAGGCATCTCCCATATGCATGTGCGTGCCGGGCTGGTTTGGAGCCTTATCGACTGCCTTCTTGTACTCCACCAGAGCGAGATCGTAGTTATGCATACTCTGGTCAATCTCGCCGGCTATGATGTGCGCGACTACAGAATCCGGGTCAATTTCATTAATTTTTTTGAGAGAGTCCTCGGACATTTTCAGGTAGGTTTTCCCAAGAAGATACCATGCGCCCTGATCTTTAGGCTGGCGCGCAAGGACATCTTTAAGATGGACTACCGCTTCATCATATTTCTGTGCATCAAGAAGGACATGCACGACCATCATCTCGATCTGAGTATTGCTGGGATCGGCATGCAGCGCCTTCAAGAGCAGGGGCTCCGCTTTTGCGTTTTCGCCAAGCTGGAAGTAACTCATGCCAAGCATGGCACTCGCTGTCGGCATATTCGGGTTCAGTTTGAGGCCGCGATCCAATGTTTTTGCGGCATTTGCGTAATCGCGGCTATTGAAATAAAGCATGCCGAGATTGTTATAGGCGGGAGCAAGATGCGGTGCGAGCTTAAGCATCGCGCGATATTTGGCGATCGCGGTTGCAGTATCCCCTTGCTGCTCGGCAGCTTTCGCTTCTCCATAGAGCCGCTGCACAGCAGGAGTGACTTCATTTTGCGCCTGCAGGATTTGCGGCACGTTCAGGATAAGAAGAAGGGCGCAAATTGAGAAGAGTTGGGGCAGCCGACGAACTGAAGACCTAATACAAATTTTGTACAGCGACTGCATCATCATGTCTCTCGATTATAGAAGGTATTCCTTGTTTTACGCGGGTTTCAGACTGTATAGGGTGACACCGCGTCGAATCGGTCAAAAGGCTATTTGAAAAAAATGCCGGCTGCGAGGAGGCAGCCGGCCGGATAGGATCAGAGTCTCGTATGTGCGTCCATAGGACGCACATACGGTGCTTTAGAACTCGAGCCTGAATGTAACCTGGCCCTGCCTGTTCGGGAGCTGGGATGAAGTACCAGTCGTTTGCCCGAAGTTACTGTTATCTACGTTTGTTTCCGGCCCGTTGAATCTGGTCCGGTTGAATGCGTTGAAGTAGTCGACCTGAAGAATGCCAGTGAACCTCTCGCCGAAGAAGAATTTCTTTCTGGCACCAAGGCTTTCACTGTAGTAGGCCGGCTGCAGCAGTTCACTGAAGTTTCTCTTTGTGTCGGCCAAGGTATACGCTGGGCTGTCCACAAAGGAATCCGGATTAAAGATGAACTGCGGTACTCCGGTAAGGAAGTACTTCTTGGCATTGTTGTAGCTGGCCGTCGAGAGCTTGACTGAATCAACTCGCAGCGGGCGATAGAAGCCATTGGGGAATGGGCTTCCGTTCTGGCCCACGCCGAACGGAACACCCGACTCGTAATCGAGAATCCAGCTAACCTGCCATCCACCAAGAACCTGGCCAGTAACTCCACGGTTGTTGAAGTACTGCTTGTTAGGACCGATTGGCAGTTCGTAAGTTCCGCTAACCTTCAGAGTCTGCGGAGGATTGTTGCTGGAAATTGCCCACTCGGGCTTCTGGTTGTACTTATTGATACCGCCATTAGCAAAGCTGGAGAAACCGCTGCTGGTGTTATCCATCTGGTGCGACAACGTGTAGCCGGCCAGGAAGGACAATCCATTGCTGAAGCGCTTTTCCAACTGCACCTGAGCGCTCTGGTAGTAAGTTGTACCCTTGGCTTCAAAGTTGTTGAAGATGTAGGAGTACTGTGGATAGGGTTCAAGTGCCTGGGCAACAGTTGCCGAGTCACCGAAGTCGGTCACGAAGTTGTTGTATGGAAGCGAATATCCAGCAGCCTGAGCATCACCATTCGAGAACTGCAAGCCCAGATCGGTCCCCAGAGCCAAGTAGCGAGGATCGAGTTGGTCGATGCGGTTCAATTGGCTAGGCAGGTGAATCACGCGATTGCCGAGCCAAGAAGCAGTGAGGAACATGTTGTATGGCATTTCTCGCTGATAGTTGAGGTTCCACTGCTGCGCGTAAGGCGCGTAACCATCATTGCGGCTGAACGCATTGATCTGCGTACCAGCGCCAAGGCTAGGTGTAAATGCCGTCGCCGGAGGATTCGGCAAGGTGTTCGTATCCCAGCTTCCGAAAGCCGGCTGCTGAGTTCCTGTGCTGTTGCGAGTATAAGAACCAGTTAACAGGTTGCCATAGTTCACAGCCACCTTATTGGTTCCGTACTCATACGCACCACCATTGAGGAAGGCAATCGAGAAGCCGCCCTGGAGAACTGACTTCGTGCTTATCTGATATGCGAAGCCTACACGGGGTCCGAAGTGCGTCCAGTGGATGTCCGCACGATCATAGCCGGAGCAGCCAGTGCAATTACCCAGCTTGGTGGCGGCACCAGCCAAAGGAACACCGTTAGCCGTGTTGTAGTACGGGTCAGTAGCGTTGGGGTCAAAGAAGACTACGTTGTTATGAACCTCAGTGAATGGAGCCTGGATATCCATACGAATACCCAAGTTGAGGGTCAGCTTCGGAGTCACCTTGATATCGTCCTGGATATACGGTGACAGATCCCAGTTACGCAGCTTCAATTCCTGAGAATTGGTGCGGTTAGCCGAATCCACGATACCGAGGAGGAAGCTGGCGAAGGAGCTACCGTAGCTGCCAAAGTTCGAATTCGTGGGATCAGGAATTGATGTGGTTCTCTGGCTGAAGTTGAACTGACCACCTGCGTGCTGTTCTTCGTTGTCATCCTGGTAAGAGCGACGGAATTCGCCACCGATATTGAAGGTGTGGCGGCCGTAGGTCCAGAGCCAGTTGTTCACGATTGCGATACCAAGTTTACGGTTTACCGAGCCAGTGTTCGATCCACCGGTTCCCCAGTCAGTGGGTGCATGCTGACCATCAAAGGTGATGTCGGGCGGAATGTATCCATCCTGAACTGCGGGGAAAGCGTAGCGGCTGAAGTTGAACTGGTTGTTGATTTCACCAATCCAGCCAAAACCAACCGTGGCAGCCAAGTGCGCGGTGATCGCGTTGTTGTAGGTAAGCAGATAGCCGCTACCCTGCGAAGGATAGTCACGCAAGCTATTCAACGGGTTCGGCGGAGCAACAAGAGGCGAGCGGTCGAAGCCAACGTTGTGGAAGCTGTTGTGCCACTGGCTGTAATGGATGCTCTGGCCTGCCTTCAGGTTCTGGTCAACGGTGAAGCCCCAGACGTGCTGAATTTGCGGGTTTGGATATGGAGTGTAGTTCTTGTTGTTATCAAGACCACCACCACCGGTTCCCGAGCGATCCGGATCAGGAATATAGGGAATCAGAGTTGCCGAGAGCGGGCTGATGCGATCCGGGCAGATAACGTTCAGCACGCCATTGCACTGGAACTGCTGTCCAGTCGTCGGGTCATAAATCGGAATCTGATTTCCGTCGGAGTCGACATAATTGGTAAAGTCACCATTCTTCATGGCAACCGTAGGTACTGTCGAAGTGCTCAAATTTTCATTGTTGAGCTTGAACCATTCCTGGCTGTAATGACCGAAGGTCTTGTCGCGGCCATCATACAGATGCGGAATGCGGATGGGACCGCCAATGGTGAAGCCGTAGTTGTTTTCGTGGTCGACCGGGGCGTGGTTGTTCGGGTTCGATGAATCCCAATCCTTGCCGTTGAAGAAGCCTACCGAGTCAAACAAGCTATTACGGTTAATTTCGAAGAGATCGCCGTGGTACTTGTTTGTACCGGAGGCCATCTGGTAAGTCAAAGCACCCTGGCCGAGACCATACTGCGCGGAGAACGTGGAGCGTTCCACGCGGAACTCCTGCACCATCTCGAATGGCGGATCGAAGTTGGTTGTGTAACCTTCCGTTTCCGGCTGGGGCACGGGAATACCGTTGTAGAGAATTTCCTGTTCGAAGTCGGCGCCGCCACCAATGCGGTGAGAGAAGGTGTCGCCGGTTGTGCCAGGAGCAAGGAACTGCAATTGGTCGATCTGACGGCCGCGGCCGGAGACTTCCACCGGGAGCGCGCTTACCGTGACCGGCTCAATGGTGCTACCGATTTGCGGCTGGGTGGTGTTCAGAGAGATTGCGTTTGAAGTAACGCGAACTGTTTCTGCCGTTTCACCTGTCTGGAGCGAGACGTCGATAGTCGCCACGCGGCTGACTTCGATGTTAACGCCGGTGTTGATGTGCTTCTTGAAGCCTGCCGCTTCTACGATGAGGTCATATTTGCCGGGAAGCAAGCCCTTGAAGGAGTAGGTTCCCGTGTCTGTTGTAATGGTGCTGTTGGAAACCGATGTTGCGTCGTTTGTAATGGTCACGGTTGCGCCCGGAATCACGGCGCCAGTCTGGTCCGAGACTGTGCCCGTGACGCCGGCAGATGCCTGAGCAAAGGCGGCGTGCGGCACCAACAAGGCCAGAGAGAAAAGCGCACAAACAATCCAAGCGGATTGCGCGACGAGCTGTCTCCATGGGGATAGTTGGGGTGTGGGTGTTTGTTTCACTGGGTCTCCTTCATGCTGCATTCTCGTTAAAGACACACAAGGCGGCATGGCTAAAGCCATGAAATACCGCCGGATGCAGTTGATACATCTGTCTAGCTTGTGGAATCGATACCACTTCAAGGTGGTAACGATTCCACAGCGGCCAACTATACTTGTGCTTCAGCGGTGCTGTCAAGAATAATTTTCTGACCGCACTTCACTCATTCGGCGCAGGTTGGAAGGCGGTGTTGTTTTAGTTTGCGCAACCGGTTGAGCAAAATTGAATTGTTTCTCATTGTGTTTCTCAACTCCACAATCGATCCGCGGAATCTTCATGATGGCTCTGGCGGTTTATTTCCCTGCTTGTTGACCTGCAACCGGCTCATCAATCTGAATCTGCCGATCTCCTTTTATGTGGTCGAGTTTCTGCACAATCCCACTCGGCCAGTGAATCTCAATCTCACTGACTTCTGCACTCTTTCCCAGGCCAAAGTGCACACGCAGGTCGCTTGACGACATGTACCCGCTTGCATCGGATACCGTCTCCCACTGCGAGCCTGCCGTTGTGGTGACCTTAACCAACGCGCCGATGCCATCGCGATTGCTCTTGTGTCCAACCAGATGCAACGTGATCCAGTGATTTCCAGTCACGGTCTTGTTCAGCAGAATGTGGGCCTCACCACCACTGGTTGAAACCACGGCATCCAGGCGACCATCATTGTCGATGTCGCCGATTGCCATGCCACGGCCTACCCACTCGTCGTGAAAGATATCGCCCGATACACCATCGACGTTCACAAACTTCTTGCCAGTGTTGCGCAAAAGCATCATGGGCTCACGGTAACGAAGCATGGGCGAAACAACCTGAATGTTGTCCATGTCGTGGCCCTGGGCGATGAACAAATCCTTCCAGCCGTCGTTGTCGTAATCCATAAAACGCAGGCTCCATCCAGAGTGCATCTGCGTGGCTGACGTCAAGCCGGAAGACTGTGACACGTAATCGAACGTTCCGTCGTGATTGTTGTGATAGAGCGGATAAACCTGCCGTGCAAGATCTGTAACGACAATGTCGGGCCAACCATCGTTGTCGTAGTCGGCAAAATCCACTCCCATGCCCGCGAATGTCTGCCCTTCGGCATTTACGGCCACACCGGCTTCAAGTCCAACCTCTTCAAACGTGCCATCGGGTTTCTGATGGAAGAGGAACTCAGGCATGGAGTCATTGGCGACAAAAAGATCGATACGCCCATCGCGGTCGTAATCCGCAATGGCAATGCCAAGCGCCTTGGCAGGCTTGTCCAGTCCCAGTTTGTGCGCCACATCGGTAAAAGTACCGTCGCCGTTATTGTGATACGCGAGTATTTTGATGGGTGGAAATACATCAGGATGGCAGATGGCGCGATAACCCTGCCGGTGTTCACCGCACCAGACATCATTCCAGTCCCAAGTGACGTAGCGCGCTACAACCAGGTCGAGCAGACCATCATTGTCGAGATCGACCCAGGCAGCCGAAGAAGACCATCCGCCGCCTGCAACACCGGCCTTGTCGGTCACATCTGTGAATTTGCAGTGTCCGTCGTTGTGGTAGAGCCGGTTGCCGCCATAGCCAGTTACATAGAGGTCTTCATTGCCGTCGTTGTCGTAATCGCCGACGGCGACGCCCATGCCGTAGCCAACGCCCTGCAGCCCCGCCTTCTCCGTGATGTCTTCAAAGGTTCCATCCGGTTTCTGGTGGTAAAGCCTATTCCAGTATTCCGGGCCTGTCTTTTGGGGAATCGTTCCGGGCGGAGTGGGGTCAGTAAATGGCGCGCCATTGACGAAATAGATATCCAGGCGGCCATCGTTATCGCAATCAAAGAGCGCAACGCCAGAGCCCATAGTCTCCAGCAGATATTTGCGCGTGGTGTGCAGTGTGTAGTGTTTGAAATCAACGTCAACCTGCTTTGTGACGTCGACGAATTTTGCGGGCACAAGATCGGGGTCAGCCTTCTGCGCAGATTCAGCACTCATCGCCCCATCGGCAGGTTTAGCTTCCTGTCCCAACGCACTCAGACTCAGGTATCCACACGCCACAAAGAAGCACGGCAGCGCAAGCAGCACACATCGCACGTGCTTCATTGTCTGCTCTCCTTTACTGTGGCGGACGATTGTTCCGCACATGCCTTCACTCCACACAACGCGCCAGTAATCCCCTTCCCTTCTGTAATCGTAAAGATCCTGTCTTCTGCCGGCAGTTTTACCTTCTCTACCGTACCCGATGGCCAGTGGATCTCGGCAGTTCCGGCATCGGTTGCCGTGCCGAGCCCGAAATGCAATCGCGGATCATTCGTTGACACATAGCTTCCGCTGCTGATGACATCCCGCCGCTGACGTATGTTGTCTGCCGACAGATACACAGTTGCACCAACCGCATCGCGTGGACTCTTAGGTCCGCCAACCAGTTTCAACTCCACCCAATGATTGTGATTGTCGTCGACGTTACGCAGTAATACGGGCGGGCCGTCGATGGTGTTGATGATGACATCAATATGGCCATCGTTGAAAAGATCGCCAAACGCAGCGCCGCGGCCGGAGATCACTTCCGCAAGACCGGTACCTTTCACCGCAGGCACAAGATCGAACTTGCCGTCATGCAGATTGCGGAACAACAAAGGCTTTTCCGCATAGGATGTTCCCCAATCGAGCCGATCAGCCGCGGGATAGATATGACCGTTGATGAGCATCAGATCGAGCCAGCCATCATTGTTGTAATCGAGAAACCCATCACCCCATCCCAGATAAGGCATCGTGATTTTGCCGATGCCCACCTGCATGGATACCTCGGAGAAGAGTTCTTTATCGTCAGCCCGGAAGAACAGCGTAGCCTCATCGGAAAAATCGCTCACAGCAAAATCAAGACGGCCATTATTCAAATAGTCTCCTACCGCTACGCCCATGGCGGCGGCTTCTCTACCGTCTTCATTTAAACCAAATCCCGTTGTATAGCTGTCATCCTCAAACTTTCCATTACCGCGATTCATGTACATGTAGCTCAAGGTTGAATCGTTGGCCACAATCAGATCAGGCTTGCCGTCACCGTTTACATCGACGAAAACCGGCGTAATCCCGTAATACTTATTCTTTTGGTCTGCAACGCCAGCCTGCACGCTCACATCGGTGAACGTACCATCTCCGTTGTTATGAAAAAGGTGATCCGGTTCACCTTCCAGATTCTTCGGTCCGCACATCACAGTCTCTCCACGGAACTCGCAGTACGAGTAGCCTGTGGCTGGCGTATGGGAATACGGCAGATTGTTCCGGTCAAAGTGCACATAGCCCGAAACAAAGAGGTCCAGCTTTCCGTCACCGTCGTAGTCACCCCACGCGCCGCCGGCAGACCAGTTCCCTAGCGTGACTCCCGCCTTCTCGGCAACATCCGTAAACGTACCGTCGTGATTATTGTGATAAAGCCTGTTCTTGCCCCAGTTCGAGACAAAGATGTCCGGCCAGCCGTCATTGTCGTAATCGGCAATGGTAACTCCGAATCCCCAACGGTCATTGGTTACGCCTGCCCTGGCAGCGACATCGGTGAATGTGCCGTCGTGATTGTTATGAAAGAGCGCGGCATGGGGCGGCGCGGTTTTGCCGTCCATCGCATCGAATGTGGAGCCATTCACCAGATAAATATCGAGCCAGCCATCGTTGTCGTAATCGATGAGGCCAACGCCAGAGCCATTCGTATCGATGATGAGCTTGCGGTCCATATTGCCCATCACGTGAATCCACCCACTCAGACCGGCTTCTTTCGTGATGTCCTTAAAGACGATCGGACCACTGTCGACAAACCCGCTTGCTGTGGGCGGAACCTGCCTCTCGCCTGGCGTCGAACTGGCCGCCGGTGCGGAAGCATGCCCCTGCCCCATCTGCGCGGAGACAGGTGCTGTTGCAATGAAGTTGTATGCGATGAGAGCTGCAACTGTGAGCGCGTACCAGCGACCGGCACATCTCATCTTGCTGCGCTGATAATCTGAGTCCATCCCGGTGCCGCTCGGCATTGCATCGTCGAGCAACGCGCTCCTCCACGAGTTGCAGTGTATCGCACACGAGGAGATTCGCAATGTTCGAGATACTCGTCAGCACCGGCTCGGAGTAGAAGAAAACAATGATTGCTATCGAAAAGGTTGAACTTACGCAACAGTTTGCCAGCGATAACTATGCGGGTATTTGCCCGGAAGCCGCAGAAGCCATGGCGCAGGCCAATCAGGGCCACTGCACCGCCTACGGAGACGACCCGTGGACCAGTGGCGCATCCAATGCATTTCGCGAGCTGTTTGAAACGGAATGCGAGGTCTTCTTTGTCTTCAATGGCACAGCCGCCAATTCGCTTGCGCTGGCCTCGCTCTGCCAGTCCTATCACGGAGTCATCTGCTGCGATGCCTCGCACGTTGAGACCGATGAGTGCGGCGCACCGGAGTTTTTCTCGAATGGCTCAAAGCTGCTGGTTGCACAAACAGCCGATGGCAAACTGACGCCCGCAGCTATTCACGAACTGGCTACAAAACGGCAAGACATTCACTACCCCAAGCCACGCGTGGTGACCATTACACAGCCAACGGAAACCGGACGCGTGTATTCGCTGCCGGAACTGCAGGCAATTGCGGCGGCTTGCAGCAAGCACGGACTCTACCTGCACATGGATGGAGCCCGCTTTGCCAACGCATGCGCGACGCTCGGCTGCACTCCGGCAGAATTGACATGGAAGAACGGTGTGGATGTGCTCTGCTTTGGCGGAACAAAGAACGGTATGGCGGTGGGCGAGGCTGTGTTGTTTTTCAATCGCAAACTTGCTGAGGACTTCGACTATCGCTGCAAACAGGCAGGACAGCTTGCATCGAAGATGCGCTTTCTTGCCGCTCCGTGGGTGGGCATGCTCTCAAGCGGCGCATGGTTGCGCAATGCGCAACATGCAAATAACTGCACGCAGCACTTCGCGCAACAGATTGCGGACATCAAGGGAGTACAGCTGGCCGGACCAGTAGAGGCGAATGCAGCTTTTCTGCTTGCGCCGGAGCGCGTGCTGAATGCACTACGCGAACGTGGATGGAAGTTCTATACCTTTATCGGCGGCTCGGCGCGCTTCATGTTTTCATGGGACAGCGATCTGGATCGAATCGATAATCTGTGCAGCGACCTGCGGGAGTGCGCAGCTCTGGCCTGAGTGGGCCAAAGCTGCGCGCTTGCGCAGTCCCTATTGAACGGAATCCGCCCGCTTGACCCACTTCTGCCACATGGCGGGCTCAGCGAGCATTTTGATGTAAACACCACCCACAACCGACCGGGCCTGGAAGCCAATCTGCTTCGCGGTCACGGTGTCATACCAGTCGGTCATCGGCACACGGTCCTTAGTATCGTTGAGGAACTTGTAGACCGGGTGCACGATAGTTTCGAAGTCAACTTTTGTGGGCGCGAGAGTTGCCGTCCAGATGGTCCAGTCGAGCTTTGTATATTTCGCGCGATTGTCCAGTGGCAGGCCATACTCGTTCAGATGGGACAGATAGAATTTCGTCTCTTCGGCGGCAACGCTCTTCGGGAAGAGATGGAAGCCAAGAATATCGTCCCACACAAGGTTGTACTTCTGGCTCCAGGTTCCGGGCTTATCGAAGGCCAGCCGGTAGTGGTCGCCATCGTCGGCCATCTTCACCCACTTCTCCGCCATCTGCTTTGCAGCGCCTGCATACTTCTCAGCTGTGGCCGCCTCGCCGCGCTCCTTGGCAAGCTGCGCATACGCCGCAAGTGCTTCAATCGCCTTGATGGAGAGATTTGTGTTGTGTGCCAGGTGTCCGGCAAAGTCGTCCGTGCAAAGCTGATTCTCCGGATCGAATCCCTTGTCCATCAGATAGTCGGCCCACTTCGTCAGCACGGCCCAGTGCCTTACGGCAAAATCAGTGTTGTGCTCGGCATGTTCGAGAGCGGCAACCAGAAGCAGCATGTTGCCGGACTCTTCCACCGGCATCTGATCGTCCTCACTGACTTCTCCGCCGCCATAGAGCTGGCCGTTTGCGAGCGGATACACGCCCAGGTCGTGCGGCGCAAAGGGAAACTTCCAGCGCCCAGACTCGGCATAGCGCAGTACCGGCTCCATCTGAGCTTCAACCAGCTTGGGGCTCAGGAAGAGAAACATCGGCGCCGAAGGATAGATCACATCGACGGTTGAGATGGAACCGTTGCTGAAGTTTTCCTTAGGCATGAAGAACGGCACACCGTCATCTTCGACCAGTTTGTGCGCCGCGATCGCCTGACGAAAGGCTAGCACGGAGACAGTCGCATATTCCTTGCCACCTACCTGGTTCAGATCGTGTTCAAGCTCAGAGTCGTACGCAACAGCGCGCTTTCCCAGTTCCTCGTACTGATGATTGGCTGCCTCAAGCATGGCTGCAAAGGAATCGAACTCTGTGCGCCAATAAGGCCGGAGCTTCTTCTCCATGTACTCGATGGAATAGCGATCGTTATAGGCCAGCATGATGTGGCGGCTTACAGTCTGTACGCTGACCTTGCCCAAAGGAAATGCGACTTCCAATGCGGGCGGATGCGGATAACGACTCTGTGGCATACGCGGCTGCGCCAGATCATCGTCGGCCGGCAAAGTTCCCTTCTGTGCAAAGCTGTTGCGATCTCCCGTATTGCCGGCGGCCATCACGACTTTACCCTGACCTTCCGGTACCCCCAGATAGAAGTAGCCCCAGTTGATGCGTACGTTGTCGCCCCACAGTTCCAGCATTGGCTGCTTCTGCGAGCCGATGCGCAGCAGATCGATTCCGTCGATGTGCGAGCGCGACCATGTGACCGGTTCACCCCAGCTATTGGTAGCGATAGATCCCTCGACGTCAAAGTAGAGCGTGACGTCGTGTGTGGCGCCGTCGCGCGATTTCACGTCCCAAGTCAGATACGTGACAGGCCGCGCCATAACCTTCAGATCTTCAGGAAACGCGGGTGTAAGAAAAGTCAGTTTGAGTTCAATCTGCGCACTGCCCAGTGTCACAATGGTGCGCGTGGGCGTGATTTCACGCGACATCTCATCCAATGCGGGTACGTCGCGATCGGCGTCACCAAGAAAACGATAGGCCTTACCGTCCACGCGCACCAAACCATTCATCGGCTGCACATCACCTGTCCAGTGGCGCGTAGGGCCATCGGTCAGTTTGTCGGTAGTGGACCACACGCTGAAGTACGGGTCGTGAACAACGAGAGGTGTTGCCGGAGCACGAAGTGGAGCCACATCGCTCGACTGTGCTGTCAGAACCTGCGCGCCATAGACACCGATAGACAGCACTATGGCCCAGGCCACGCCCTTCCAGCGCGGCTGCCGCATCAATTCAAATGGAGACGTTTTCATCTTAGAATTCCAATGGCGCGCATGCGCGCTGCTTGCATCAATCAGTATTGCTGTTCAAATGCACGATGAAGAACTTTATCAGTTCATCGTCGTGCGCGTGAATTCCCTCTCCGGTTTACCACCGGAGTCAGGAACCAGCCAGGCTAGTCTGCTACGGCAACATCTGTGGCCTTTGCGCCGGTGATGGATTGCAAGGGCAGCAGGCAGGCGCCGAGCAGTCCTGCTTCCGCGCCAAGTTTTGCCGGCATTACATGAGTGCCGCCGTTCGGCAATCCACCAGCCGCAGGCCTGCCGGGGGCCGTCAGACGGTACACGTAGCTGCGTAATTCAAGCTCCTCAAAAAGCGTGGGCGAGAGCAAATCCCAGGAGTTTGCAACTCCTCCACCCACTACGTACAAAGGCAAGTTCAAAATATTGACCAACCCTGCCAGACAAATTCCCAACGAACGACCAGTCTCACTGTAAATAGCGGCTGCATCTTTATCGCCGGCGCGTGCAGCTTCGGCTATATCAAACGCGGTTAATTTGCCATTTTTCGCTTTCAATGCTGCCAACTTTGCAGCCTTACCCGCATCCATCAATCGTTCTGCGGCACTCACCACGGCCGTCGCACTTGCACACACTTCCAGGCACCCACGGCTGCCGCAACCGCACACAGGGCCATCGCGGTCCACGGTCATGTGTCCGGCCTCTCCACCCATTCCGGTCTCGCCGTGCCAGAGCTTGCCGTTCAACACAATTCCGTTTCCCACACCAGTGCCAAGAGTCAGCATGCAGAGAGAATTCACATGCATTTCCTTGCCAAGTCCGTGATGGAACTCGGCCAGAGCCGCTGCATTTGCATCCCCTTCAAGCACTACTTCCCGTCCAAGTCGATTTTGCAACTCTTCCAAAAGTGGAAATCCATCCCAGCCGGGCAAATTCGGCGGATGATGCAAACGGCCTGCCGGCAGTTCAAGCGGGCCAGGTGAACCTACTCCGATACCAACCCACTGGGCTTTACTACCTTCCCTGGACATCAAATCCCGCACAACTGCGCACATGTCCTCAACAACTGCGATGGGACCGGCTTCGAGACGGGTACGAAGAGTAATTGATTGCAAAATGCCCTGATGGGGTGAAAAAGAAGCAGCCCTGAGGCTGGTACCCCCCAAGTCAATGCCAACTGTCAGCGCTTGAGCATAGTCATTCATCATTGATCATCACCTGGCACGGGCACACCTGGGATTGAGTCCGCCAGTCCTGGGCTGAGATGCGAATTGCCTGTGATGAAACTCCTTGACAGACACACAAAACAACCCGGGCCGTGCAATCCTTGGAAACGATACCATACACGTCACAATTGTCGATTGGCAAATTACTTCTGAGGTGCACTTTCAATTTTCTGCTTTTCGCTGCTTGTAATGTGGTCTGCAGATGCGCCATTCGGGTTAACGAAGGGAGGAGGTCCATGTTCCTACCAGTTACATTTCTTGGTTGTATGGAATGAACGTAATGGTATCGTTTCCACTTCATGCCTTTGCATGGTATGATTCGCCCCAATGTTTCTATGCGCCAATCGAGCAGGCGCTACATGTTCTGCGTCACCGGATGTGCACAATTAGGAGAAAGAAGATGATGAATTTGCCGTGGTTGAATGCGAGCAAAAAGGAAAGCTCTGCTTCGCTTGCCGCTGCCATTTTGCTTGTAGCTTGCGGATTGTTTGCCGTCAGCAGCCAGTTCGTCCGTGCTCAATCGGCGGAAGACGCACAGAAAATTGTGAAAAGTTACGGCAACCAGGCGGAAAGCGTAGCCACCCGGCTCTCTGAGTTCAACCAGCTCTCCGCCGACGAGTGGCGCTTCCACTCCGGCGACATTCCCCATGGTGAATCCACCAGCCTCGATGACTCTTCCTGGCAAGTGCTGAAGGCCCGCACCGAAACAAGCGACGATGCCCAGTGGTTCCGCCGCTGGATCGAGGTTCCCAAGACGCTGCACGGCTACGACCTGACCGGCGCGCGCATCTGGTTCCAATTCCATGCCTATGCCGACGGCGCCATGCCGCAGATTATCTACTTCAACGGCCGCCGCGTGGCCCTCGGTGAGGACCTCGAGCCTATCGTCCTCTTTGACCACGCGAAGCCGGGCGAGAAGGTCCTCGTCGCCGTCAAGCTGCTGCATACAGCTGGCAAGAAGACCTTCGCCGGTGTGCATCTCAAGATCGACTTCTCCGAGGATCGCCCCAACCCCGAGGACCTGCGCCGCGAGCTTCTCTCCGCGGCCATCCTCGTGCCTACTCTCTCCACCAATATCCCGGCTGATACGGCCACTCTGAACAAAGCCTTCGGTGAAATCGATCTCCCGGCCCTCGACACCGGCGATCAGGCCAAGTTCGATGCCTCGCTCAAGCAGGCGCAGTCCACGCTCGAAGCGCTCAAGCCCATGATGGATCGCGCCACCTTCCACGTCACCGGCAACTCGCATATCGATGCCGCCTGGCTGTGGCCCTGGACCGAAACCGTCGATGTCGTCAAGCGCACCTTCGGCACAGCGCTCCAGCTCATGAACGAGTACCCGGACTACACCTACACGCAATCCGCCGCGCAGTACAACGAGTGGATGGCCGAAAAGTATCCGGAGATGAACGACGAGATCAACAAGCGCATCAAGGAAGGGCGCTGGGAAGTTGTCGGCGGCATGTGGGTAGAGCCCGACCTCAATATCCCCGATGGCGAAGCCACTGTGCGCTCCATCCTCCTTGGCAAGCGCTGGTACATGCAGCACTACGGCGTCGACGTCCGCATCGGCTGGAACCCCGATTCCTTCGGCTATACCTGGCAGCTTCCGCAGATGTATAAGAAGTCCGGCATCGACTACTTCGTCACCCAGAAGATGTCCTGGAACGACACCAATCAGCTTCCCTTCAAGCTCTTCTGGTGGGAGTCGCCTGACGGCAGCAAGGTGCTCACCTACTTCCCGCACGGATACGGCAACGACGATCTCAACCCCGTTCGCCTGAGTGAAGACCTCAAGACCGCCCGCGAGCAGGCCCCGGGCCTCAACGAAATGATGGATCTCTATGGCGTCGGCGACCACGGCGGCGGTCCTACCCGCTCCGTCCTCGACGAGGGTGTGCATTGGGCGCAGCCGAACAAGGTCGTTCCTCCGCTCAAGTTCGGCACCGCGCAGACCTTCTTCTCTTCCGTCGAAAAGGAAATTGCTCCCGATTCGCGGACATGGAACTACCAGTCCATCGCCAAAGGCTATGTGCCGCCTGCCGCTCCGCCTGCCGGTGAAGTTTCCATTCCCACATGGAACTCGGAAATGTATCTGGAGTACCACCGTGGTGTCATGACCACGCAGGCAAATCACAAGGCCAACATCCGCCACAGCGAAGAGTGGGCCATCAACGCCGAGAAGTACGCTTCGCTCGCCTGGCTCAAGGGCGACAAGTATCCTGGCAGCGAACTCACCACGGCGTGGGAGAAGATTACCTTTAACGACTTCCACGATCTTGCTGCCGGCTCCGGCATCGGCATCATCTATAAGGATGCGCAGAAGGAGTTCGACGAGGTTCGCTGGGCCACCAACGAAATCTCCAGCAAGGCCTTGCATACCATCGCCGAAGACATCGACACAAAGGTGGCCGCCGGCGTGCCTGTCATGGTCTTCAATCCGCTCGTATGGGAGCGCTCCGGCAACGTCACTGTCAATGTGGAGCTGCCTTCACCCTCCAGCAGCGGCGTCTCCGTTCTCGATGCGGCCAACCACGTCGTCCCGTCGCAGGTTCTCTCCAGCGACAACAAAAACGGAACCTACAAGCTGCTCATCGACGTGCCCAACGTTCCTTCGATGGGCTACAAGATTCTCCATGTCGTCCCCGGCGCCAAGTCCTTCGCTACCGATCTCAAGGCCGAGAACCTGACGCTTGAGAACGCCAACCTCAAGGTCGTTGTCGATCCGCACAATGGCTGCATTACAAGCCTCTATGACAAGAAGTCTCACTTCGAGTCGATTGCAACCGGCGGATGCGGCAACCAGCTCCAGACATTCCACGATCTGCCGAAAGACTACGATGCGTGGAACATCGATCCGGGCACACTCGATCACTTCACACCCATCGAGAATGTGGACTCTGTTGAGCTTGTCGAGAAGGGCCCCCTGGAAGCAGTGGTCCGCGTGACCCGTACGTGGCAGAAGTCGAAATTCGTTCAGGACATTATGCTGGAAAACGGTGCAGACCAGGTGAATGTCGTCAACGACATCGACTGGCATGAAACGCATGTCCTTCTGAAGGCCGCCTTCCCGTTGGCCGCCACCAGCAACATGGCCACTTACGAAGTTCCCTACGGCGCTATCGAGCGCGCCACCACCCGCAATAACAGCTGGGAGCAGGCGCAGTTCGAGGTACCCGCCCTCCGCTGGGCCGATC
>DASZRJ010000025.1:0-66324 GCA_035550015.1 Occallatibacter sp.
ATCTTGCCGGGCCCTTCTCTATTTCTCTTCTTCTCTGTCTTTCAAATGCGCATCGGCATCAACACGTAACGCGACTTGTACTCCGCATCCGGATCTTCGGGCCGCATCTGGCCGGCCGACTGTGCATCCTTGAACTCCAGCCGCACTTCGCCCTCATTTCCGAGTGCTTTCAAAAAATCGATAATGTAGCTCGAATTGAAGCCCACCATGATTGGATCGCTCGAGTACGGCGTATCGATGGTATCTTCCGACTCTCCTGACTCTGTCGACTGCGAGCTTATCTTCAACTCGTTCGACTCAAGCCGTAGACGAACCGCGCCCGAACGCTCATCGGCAAACTGCGCCACGCGTTGAATCGCGGCAGCCAGCTCGCTCGAACGAACGACGGCAAACTTCGTGTTGTCGCGTGGCATGACTGCTTCGTAGTTCGGGAACTGCCCTGACAGCCGCCGTGTGCTCAGCGTGCGGTGGCCAACCTTGAAGAACAGTGTGTGCTCATCGTCGGCAAAATCCACTTTTTCCGCGTCCGTGTTGTTCAACAGTTGTTGCAGCTCCTGCAGTGCCTTGCGTGGAATTAGTACACGTTTTTCACCACTGATGCCTTCCAACTCTTCGCCTGGTTTTTCAACAAACGAGAGCCTGTGTCCGTCTGTCGCCACCATCGCCAGACTCTCAGCCTTGATCACAAGCAGAGCGCCATTCAGCGTGTAGCGCGATTCTTCGTTTGAAATCGCGAAAATTGTTCTGGCAATCAGCGTCTTCAACGCCGCGACAGAAATGCTTGTGGCAGAGACAGCAGGGAACTCGGGCACCTGCGGATAGTTCGCGCGTGCCATACCCACCATCTTGGTATTCGAACGGCCGCTGCGGATCTGTACCCAATGGTTCTCGAGCATTTTGATCGAGATGTCGCCTTCGGGCAGCAGTTTGATGTAGTCGTATAGCTTGCGCGCAGGAATAGTGCAGGCGCCAGGCTTCTTCACCTTTACACTCGCACTGGTGCGAATGGCCTGATCCAGATCCGTTGCCGTGATATTCAGCTTCTCGCCTTCTGCTTCAAGCAAAAAGTTTGAGAGGATAGGAATGGTCGTTTTGCGCTCCACAACGCTCTGCGTTGCAGTCAGCTCCTTCAACAACTCCTGACGGCTTACGGTTATTTCCATTGCTGCCCCCTGCGCGGCCGGCTTTTCGACTTCGCTCTCCACCATCGGCATGCAGTCACCCTCGCTTCGCGCTGTGCTTTCTGCCGCATTCACCCTTGTGTAGGCTCGCCCCCACTCTACAACACATGGCGTACGCGCAGAAAACGGCTGTTTTACTTGACTTCGATTGTAGTCACGGATTGAAATGCGCGCGCGTGGAAAACGCGTCCAGAATTGAGGATTTAGAGCAGATATCCCGTTGCTTTTGTTGAAGACATCTACTGTGTCGCACACGCATAGTTCACCGCGTCTTTTTCATCACCCGTCCCCTTGTACTTCGCTATCCTGGGATAAGAGCACAGCCGCCGGGTGAACTCTGCCTTCCGCTGCGCATCATATTTAGTTGCGATGATTTCCTCATTGGGTATCCCTTTTTCCACCCAACTCTCTAATGCATCGAAAATCCCGTGCTTGGGTTCGGCAGATGTCTCTGTTCCTAACTGGCCGAACACGCTCGCTCCCGGACCTCCTATGCAGTGCTCCATGCCTGGAACCATATAAAGCCGCACGAAGCTATCTTCCTTGTCGGCACCCATCGTTTTCCGCACCTTCTGGTAATAGGCAACTGTACTCCAGGGTGAAATGGCGGGATCATTCCATCCGTGGTAAAGAATCAGCTTGCCTCCGCGTGCTGCAAATCGGCTCAAGTCAGGGTTAGTCGAATCCAGATCGGCTGCGGTCTTCTTGCGGGAGAGTTTAAGCATGGCATCAGGATTTGCTGTCAGCATGTTCCATGTGGGATCGCCAGTTACCACATAGCGAAAATCGTTCCGCACAAACCGTGCTCCGGCTGATGCGCCCGGATCATCGCCTGTAATCCATGCACGCCAACTCGTCTCGTCGCCCATCGTTGCGCCGGGATATATTATTTCTCCCATCCCATTCCTGGGTCCTGAGTAGATGGTTCGCATTGACGCAATTTGTGGCTGCGTCAAACATTCATTTGTTTCTTCGCCCTTGCACAGAAGCTCTTCTGGATTGAAATGGCATTTCGTGGGATCACCGATCACGCCATCCTTTACGCCATCTAGCGCATCGCATTTAGCCAGCACTGCTTTTTGAATCGCTGATAATTTCCGCGGTGGAATCCATGCATGCGGATCCACCATCAATTTCTGGGTTGTAGCAAGACCTGACGCCAACAGGGTTGACCATTGGTTTGCTGGTGCACCTGCCAAAATGCCGTCGTAATCCTCCGGAAACCGCTGCGCTTCCATCAGCGCCTCCCGGCCACCATCCGAACACGAATCAAAATATGCCTTCTTCTCCGGCTTGCCGTAATAAGCCCGCACTATCTGCTTCGCCTGTTCACGCGTAACATGCACCGCACGCCAGCCAAAATCTTTCACCTTCTCTGGATGCCCATAGGCCCAGGTCGCATCTGTCCCTTCCGCTTCATGTCCTGCATCTGATCCCGCTGCCACATAGCCCCGTTTTACATAGGCTGCCATCTCTCCGTGGTCGATGGAACCTGCAAAGCCGCCATTGCCTACTCCTAGAAAGCGCCCGTTCCAATTCGACTCCGGCAACCACACCTCAAACCGAATTTCCGAGTCACTTGTTGGGCGAATCACCCCAACCACGCGGCACATAACAGGCAGCCCTTTCATCAACTGGCCAGCGGCATTCACTTCCCCATTCATCACCAACTCTGCTCGCGTGATCGTTGTAGACTCCAGCTTCAACTTCGCCAGCGCGGAACAGTCTTCTGCTTTGACTCCAATGCTGTGGGTAAACCACACCGTTGCCGCAGTCAAAAATATCCAAAACTTTCCCATCGGGTTCCTCTCTTATCCAGTCCACATCGCGCAGCCTTTATAGCAGACATCTCATCGACCTTGTCCCTTTGATTTTGCAGCTCATTCTGTAAAGCACACGGCATTCAATCCCGACGATTACGGTTCACAGAAGAAAACCATAGAAATACTCTCGTAGTCGCCGTAGTGCGATAGGAAAAGTGGAAACATTGCGTGAATTCAATAACGATGCGCCTATGAGGATGGTGTGGGTTTTCTAAAACTCAGCTGTGAAAATCAGGAAGCTTTGAAAACCGAGTCTATGCCATGGATTCAGACCCCTGTTTCCCCTCAGATTCCACATCCTGCGGCAATACGCCTGTGTAAAGATTGTGCGTTTTGTGGAGAGCGCGTTCCCATGCAAGCCTGGAGCGTGTTTGGACGGTGCATTTCATCCACAGGCGGCTGAAATTTGTCTTTTGGTAATTCCCATCTTCAATTCATTCTGGACAACTGTTTCAATCTCGGAAAGAGAAGACGATCTCCTATTGAATGCTGTTTCAAGTGCACTTCTTTGTGCCTATGCTTGCCGCAAGGGAACATGATCCCATGTCCATCAACATCGAACATCTCAAGGACCAGCTTTTCGCGATGTCCGATGCAGGGGCGCCTGGTCTGGAGTTTTGTCTGGCAATTGCGGAGTTGGCGCGAACCGGTCGTTTTCCACAACTTCAGTCCATTCTTCCATCGGTTGTCTATGAAGAACTATGGGAGCACTACCGTTCCGATCCTGTCTCGTTCATTGCAAAGTGGCGCAATCTTGCGCATGAAATGAGGCACGGTTTTATCCATCACGCCCGCCAGCGTCTCACCTCGCTCACTCATGTCCGGGCAGCGACCGCCAGTGCTACTCCGATTTGGCAGCAAATTCAACGCGCGCTTGACGAGCAGCAGAGTGACCTGCTTCGCATAGCGTTTGCTCTTGAACTTCTTGAGATGGTAGAACCGGCCGTTACGCGCGCCACGTATCTGCGCGAGTGTGTGGTTGCTGAGGTCACCTCGGAGGAGGCTGACCGTTATCTTGACGAGGCCACACGCTGCTACTTTTATGGTTTGTTCACGGCTTGTGCTGTCATGTGCCGTTCGGTTCTTGAAGAAGCCCTCAAGCAGAGCCTTTCCGAATCGATGACGCAACTCATCCGTTGCCGCTACCGCAATGCGCCAACTCTGGGCAATCTGCTCCATGAGGTCAACAATAACCTCCAGCTCACCGGTATTGACCCCGCGTTTCCAGCCATCGCCAATAGGGTTAATGACACCGGCAAGAAAGCCGTCCATCAAGGGATACTCAGTGAAGACGAAGCCCGCCAATGTCTTCAATCCGCGCGTGAAGCATTGCAGCTCTTGCTGAACCACTGACCATCGCTCCGGAATCTATACTGAAGATTCCATGTCGTACGCTCAGGCCATCCAGCAACTCAACGCCATGACCCCCGAGCTGCACACGCAGCCCGGCCAGCCGCGGCGCAAGTTCTCGCTCGACGAAATTGGCATCTTGTTGGATGCCCTCGGCAATCCACATTTGCGGTTCCGTTCTGTCCTGATAGCAGGCACAAACGGCAAGGGATCCACAGCTTCAACACTTGCTTCCATCCTCAATACAGCAGGATTGCGCAGCGGTCTTTATACTTCACCCCATCTGGTCCGGCCGAATGAGCGTATCCGCGTCCGCGGCGTTGACATTCCCGACGCTGACTTTGCGCGCCACTTTTTTCGTGTGATTGAAACAGGGAACCATTTAGTTGCAAATAAAAAGCTTCCCCAACCACCCTCGTTTTTTGAGGCTCTCACAGCGATGGCGTTTCTTCATTTCGCTGCCGAGTCTATTGATCTTGCTGTGCTTGAAGTCGGTATGGGTGGCCGCCTTGACGCTACCAACATAGTTTCGCCGCTTTTGTCTGTTGTCGCCGACATTTCCCTCGACCACACCGAGTGGCTTGGCCCCACCATCTCCGCTATCGCACGGGAAAAGGCCGGTATCCTGCGGCCCAATGGAACACTCGTCACCCTGCCGCAGCACCCTGAGGCCAACCAGGTTCTTGGTGAAGTTGCCACGGAGCTGAATGTGCGCGGTGTCAGCGCGGTTCCGTACATGCCACCCATGAGTGCCGCCCAGACTGAAACGCCGGGACCCTATGCGATTAACGCTCTCGAATCCACAATTCAGATTGACTCGCCTCTGCATGGTGCGCATCAACACCGGAACATCGCACTGGCCGTTGCAGCGGCCGTTGAGCTCGCCGAGCAGCACGCCTTCCCTATCACTGCCGCAGCTATCGAAGAAGGCATCCACGCCACACGCTGGCCCGGACGGCTTGAAGTCATTCTCTCCGGGAAGACCGAGTGGATTCTGGACGTGGCCCACAACCCCGCCGGTGCATGGGCTCTTCGGTCTGCTTTACGCAGTGAGTTTGGCATCGGAGAACCCGGCGCCGTTCCCGCAACGCTTATCTTCAGTTGCCTCAAAGATAAGCCGGTCGATGAGCTGGCGCACATTCTTTTCCCTCTTTTTGAACGTGTCATCTTCGCGCCCATTGCGAGCCCTCGAGCCACGCCAATTGGGGACCTGCTCGCCGCCGCAGAATCCGTAGGCATATCTGCCATCGCCGCTGGCTCAGTCGCAGAAGCACTTGCTCTTACCTCTTCGCCATCGGGCGCGCAAACGCCATCCACCATACCGCAGGTGGTGGTGGCGGGCTCGGTCTATCTTGTCGGCGAGGTTCGCGCCCGACTTCTCGCCCCTGTTCCGGAACTTCAGGCATGACGCAGAGCATGTTTACATCGCGCCGGCCCGATCCCATGCCGCGCTACCACCGTTGGCGCACCAATGTGCTCCAGGCACCGTTCTTTTTTACGTGGACAGCGCTTTGCGGCAGTTGCTCGCTTTTCTTCTCCTTATTTGAGAAGTCAGGCCGCATTCAGCATGCTGTCGCCCGCATCTGGGCGCGTGGAAGCCTCTTCTTTGCCGGTGGCCGACTCACTGTCCGAGGCGCGGAACGGCTTCGTCAGCATCCGGTGGCCGTCTATGCCGCTAACCATACTTCTTATATGGATACGCCGGTCGTATTTTCGACCCTGCCGTTCCAATTCCGCATCCTCGCCAAGCGTGAACTCTGGACCCTGCCCTTCATCGGTTGGCACCTCAACCGCTCCGGCCAAATTCCCATCGACACGGAAAACACGCACACAACGCTCTCCAGCCTCGGTGCCGGTGTTAAAGCTCTTAGGGCCGGTATGCCTCTCTTTGTCTTCCCTGAAGGCTCGCGTACTCCTGACGGCTCCCTCAAACCCTTCCTTGCTGGAGCAGCCTTCCTTGCGATTCGCGCACAGGTTCCGCTTGTCCCCATTGCACTCAAAGGTGTCTATGACCTGCTTCCCATTCACACGCGCCACTTCTACCCGTGCGATGTGACTCTTACCGTCGGCGAACCAATTCCCACCACAGGCATGACCATCCGCCAGGCCGACGAGCTCACCGCACGCCTCCGTACAGCTATTGAAGAAATGCTTGCCGAGCAGCATGCTCAATCAGCCTGACACCACCACCGAGCATTGCAATGCCACTTTGCACATTGCGTTCAGCAAAAGGTATGAGACAATTTCGCCGTACCGGTTTCCCCCGAAAACAAAACCGGCATCGCGGAGTTCCGCATGTCGTCCCCTGCCGCAAACACAAGCTTTTCGCTCGATGTGGATCTCAACCTTGACCGTGCCGTTGTCTACTGTCACGGCCGCATGGTGGGTTATGCCACTTCAGAATTGACTGCGGCTGTGCGTCCTCTGGTTAAGTCGTGCAAGCGCGTTGTGCTCGATTTGACCGATCTCACACACATGGACTCACTCGCACTCGGCACCATTGTGCGGCTTTACGTCTCGGCCAAAAGCAACGGCTCATGCCTTGAGCTCATCAACCTTACGCCGCGTATTCGTCAGCTTCTTGGAATCACAAACCTGCTCTCGGTTCTTACCGACCTCTGCGAGTCGGGCGTCATGGTCCGCTTTTAGTTGTTCTTTATCCCCGTCGCAGCGTAAACAAGGTAATCTCCGGTGGGCAATTCAGGCGAAACGGTACACCTACCGTACCCAGTCCGCGATTCACATAGAGCTGCAGCTCACCCACTTGAAACAAGCCCTCCACGTAGTGTCTTCCGAGCGGCGGGAGTTCCAAGGGTGGCATAAACGGTAAACGCACCTGCCCGCCATGTGTGTGTCCACTCACCATCAGACTTACCGCCGCGCCTTCCGGCCGCTTCAACAGCCAGTGCACGAAATCCGGTTCGTGGCACATCAGCACAATCGGCTCATCTTTCTGGTTGCGAATTGCAGGCGGAATTGCGAGTTCAGGATCGGCATCTCCTTGCAACACATCATCCAACCCTGCCAGCCAGATGCGCCCGCCATTCCGTTCAAGGGGGAGGAACGCGTTTCGTAATACTGGGATTCCCCTGGCCGTGAGTGTGGACGTAACCTCTTCCGGGTCTACCAGCACATCATGGTTTCCAAGGACCGCGAATCGCTGCTTACACGCAATTGCGCTCAGAGTCTGTGCGCATGGTTCAGCCTGTCGCGCGCCATATTTCTTCCCCAATATGCTCTGGGTGACGAAATCGCCTGTAAGCAATACAACATCCGGTCTAAGTCCATTGATGGTTTCCACAGCGTGCCGCAGAAAGAATTCTTCGGTAAATTCCCCCAGGTGAATATCGCTCAGCTGGGCGATGCGCACACCCTCGAACGCTTCAGGCAGATTCTTCAGCTTGATTTCGATTTTAGAGATGTCGAGCCAGTGCCGTGCTATTTCGCCCGAATAAAGCGCTAATCCAGCGGCTCCGGCCAAACCGGCGGTTAAAAAGCGGCGTCTGGTAAACGTGCGCCGCTGGGGGAGAGAATACAAAGCCATACTCTATCGTATCGATCTCAGCTGCATACCGGAAACCTGTGCCCGTCTTTGCACAAGAGACGAAGCGGCGAAATATTTACTTAACTTTCGATTCCAGTACATCAGCAGCCCGGTCACGCTCAGCAGGGCAAGACAGACTCCCAATAGTGCCCAAAGAACCTTCACGCCGAGTCCCCACACTGTTCCAAAATGCAAGGGATACATGAGCCATATAATCCAGTCACCCAGGGTGTGGTTTTCTCCGTAGTGCCACACAGTTAGCAATTTTCCGGTGTGACTATCGAAAGTCAGGATGTCGCGGTGCGAAAAATCTCCGGATTCCTGCCGGTCCACATAGATCGTCACAGCGCTTCCGGGCTTCTCTGACAAGCTCACGCCACCAATTCGTGTCCGCTCCGCCGCGGGCAGGCCGGCAAGAATCGTATCGATGGGCGTCACTTCTTTGCTGGCTGCCGGTGTGTGTGGAACCGGCGCTTTCATTCCTTCCAGTGGCGAAATGGTATCGACCACGGCGCTTACTTGCGCAGGCAGGAGGAAGTAGATTGCTGTGATACCCCACCAGCTCACAATCGCCAGCGTTGCCATTCCAATTACGTTGTGCAGATCGTAATTGGTCCGCTTCCATCCGCGTTGCAGTTTTACCGTTAGTGCACGTTTCCAGAGTTTGATACCCGGCCACCAGAGGATCATGCCGGTCACTGCCAGCAGCAAAAGTCCGGCACCCGCAATGCAGTTCACAACGAACCCAGTTCGACCCGCCAGCAAATACACATGCAGGTCCAATACAAAATCGATAAAGAGCCTGCCTCGCTGCACCAGTGGGCTTCCCGTTGTGGCATCGGCATAAGCCAGGTCCGGACGCCCATTTTCTTTGGTCAGGTAAAGAGTCCACCACGGTGCATGCTTCTGCGGAAACCCAACATAAGTCAGCTTCGCGGAAGGGAAACGGTCATGTGCCTGTGTGACGACGCTGCTGAGCGGCGGAAGTTGCTCTCTGTCCAGAGATGGATGTTGGATGGAAGCGAGTCGAATCTCGTCCTGAAAGACGAGAATCGACCCACTAAGGCTAATTACCACCACATACAGAGAAAGCAGTACGCCTACCCACAGATGCACCTGGAATAGCGCTCTGCGAATCCACAGTTTTCGCGGATGATGAACGATTGTGGTGAACAGACTCATCGCAAAGGCCCGTATTTAGAAGTCCCACGAGACTGTTCCGCGAATTGTGCGCGGCTCGCCTGGCTTCACATAGGTGTCGTTGTACGAACCGCTGGCGTAGCGTGTGTCACCCACGTTATATGCATTTACTCGCCAGTGCGAACGTCCACGCTTGTACGTCAAAGACGCATCGACAATTCCATAGCCCGGCAATTGGAATGTATCTGCCAGATCGCCCGACTGATCCGTGTAATGGCGTCCTCCGAAGCCAAAACCGAGTCCACGCATCACGCCCTTTGGAATCTCGTAGGTCGTCCACATATTGAACAGATTCTTCGGCGAGTTGATGGTCGGAGTGCCTGCGGCCAGTGTCGTATCATGCAGAACCTCTGCGTTCACATATGAGTAATTTGCTGTCAGATTCCATCCAGTCAGCGGATGCAGCGTCGTCTCGAACTCCACACCGCGACTGCGCTGCTCACCGGTTAACAGGTAGAAGTTCGGATGCGTCTGATCGCTTGTGGCAACATTCTTCCGATTTAATTGAAAGATCGCGATCGTTGCCATCGCGCGCCCGTTCCACAGCGCGCTCTTCGTACCGGCTTCCCACTGTTGTCCGCGTTCAGGCGCAAGATACGCGCCGCTTGTCGTGCCGTCGTACACAAGTCCCGACTGGGGCAAATACGACTTGCTGAAGCTCGCATACAGCATGGTTGCCGGGATAGCCTGCCATGTCACGCCCAGACGCGGAGTCAGACCATTGCCGTTCTGGTTCGGTGAACCCTTCGTTTCATTCTTTGCAAAATCCAACCGGCCGCCGCCGGTCAATGTCACACGCTTGGGCAGGCGAATGTGATCCTGCACGTAGATTCCGGCATATTGCGTCACCGTTTCGCTGTCAGTGTAGAGAGAAAGCGAATGAAAAGGATTGGCGCCATATACGGGGTTAAACAGATCCAACGGCTCATACTGCGATGGATCGGAAAAGTCGATGGAATAGCCAATACCTGTCGATGGACTGCGGTAGAAGTCGAAGCCGACTAGAGCCGCATGATCCATACCCCAGAAGTGCGCAGTACCATCCACATGCGTATCTACTTCGTGCGTCTGCCATGGACCGTGCCAGCTCAACGGATAGCGATAAAGTGTTCGCTCGTCGGAGTCGAGATACGCCGGATAATAAATTCGGTTCCAATCCTGCTGATACCATGCAAACCGTGCATTCTGATTTACGGAAATATGTTCGCCAAGAGCTCGCGTGAATTGATAGCCGAACTGCTGTGTGGCCTGCGACATCTTGTTCGCGTTGTTTTCCAATTCTCCGTCGTAGCGGTTGATGGGAATCTGGCCATTCACGTTGGGAAGAACCGTACCGATGGCAGGCAAAGGCATTGCCTGTCGGCCATTGTCACGCTGAATGCGACCCATCAGAGTGAGCGAAGTTGCCGGCGAAGGCCGCCACGTCAGCGATGGCGCGAAGTAGTAGCGATGGCGGTAGATATAGTCCACGAACGTGTCAGCTGAGTGATACAGCGCCGCAAGCCGTCCGTAGACCGTGTGCGACGGATTCAATAGACCACCGATATCGATTGCGGGATCGACAAAGTTGTAAGAACCAGTGGTGAGTTGTACATGAGCGAAGTTTGCCGGCACAGGTTTGCGAGTTTCAATATCCACCAGACCGCCGAGTACGCTCTGTCCGTAGAGCGCCGACGAAGGCCCTTTCAGCACTTGCACAGATTCCAGGCCCCAGGTCTCTTCCATCATGCCGTTGCCGCCGCGCAAGCCATCGATATATGTATTGAATGAGGCATCGAAACCACGAATGCGGTAGTAGTCCCAGCCGTCGTAGTAGCCGCCCGCCATCACACCGGCCACGTCTTTCAAGGCATCGTCCAACTTGACGGCGCCTTGTGCGTCAAGCAACTCCCGGTTCACCACCGTGATTGCCTGTGGTGTCTCCATCAGCGGCATCTCCATCTTCATGCCCGTTTCCGTCTGGTTTACCGCGTACTTTGCGTCGGCTGTCACACGCACCGTGTTGGAAGCCCATGCCACCTTGAGCGTGACTTCCACGGCTTTTGACCCGGACGTTATCGTGATTGGGCGTATGTCCTGTGCGAAGCCCTGTGCCTCTATGGTCAACTGCCAGTCCCCAGGCTGCACCCGAAGTGCAGCTTGGCCCTCGGCGTTGGTCTCTCCCGCAACGGTATGCGAGCCGCATTGCAGCCACACCCGTGCTCCCTGGATCGCCGCGCCACTCGTGTCGGTCACTGTGACGGGTAGATCCGTGGCGGTACCTGCAGTGAAATTGCAGGCGGGTGCTGTTTCTGCGCCTTCCAAGGCGGCATCCGCTACTATGGCTGCGCTCGCAGGCATGGTAACGTGCGCATGGCCATTGCCCTGTGCTTTTGCCTGAGGGTGGGGAAGGAGAATGAATACAAATAGGAAGAAGGAACAAAAACAGACGGTAAACCTATGAAAAATAGGAGCTTGCTTCACCAGCATCACGTGGTCCTCTCTTGCATGAGCTGTCGAAAGCGCCTATGCTGAGAGGCACATCGCCAGCCATTTGGTTGTCGATTCCTGGGTGCTCTGTCATACGCTTCGCCAAAAGTCAGTGGCAGGGCCCCAGCCTAAAAATTCCTCAAAACTAAGGTCGAATCCAAGAACTTAATCCGACTCAACTTAAAATACGACAAAATTGGTCGTAGTTCAATACTCCTTCCCACCATGTGTGATTTTCATCACGCCCTATACTCTATTTCGCTCATTCGGAAAGCCTTTATTTCTGGTCCTCATATACGGCATTCTCGCGGTCGGTTCTCTCGCATCGCGTCGCATCTTCGTATCGATGCAAAGTAAAATTCGCCTTGATGAAAAGCTTCGTCACCGGCCTCATCGTCACTCTCATTTCGCTTTCTGCTGCCGCGCAACGTGAAGCAGTGCTGGAGCAGATCGATCTGCCCCATCGCTACTACTATCGCGAGATGTATCTGCCGCAATTGACTACGGGTCCCAACGCCGCAGCCTGGATGCCCGACTCAAGCGCACTCATCTATTCGATGGGAGGTACTTTGTGGCGTCAACAGGTCGACTCGACCAATGCCGAGCAGCTCACTGCCTCTGCAGGGTATGATTACGAGCCCGACTGCTCACCCGATGGTCGCTGGATCGCCTACGTTCGTTACGAACATGATGCGATGGAGCTGTGGGCGCTCAATCTTGCGACACATGAATCACACCAGCTTACTTCAGGCGGCAACGTGAACGTCGATCCGCGTTTTTCGCCCGACGGTAAGCGCATTGTCTTTGTCTCTACGTCATATCACAAGCGCTTCCACATTTTTGTCGCGGATTTCTCCAATGGCGCACTCACCAACATGCGGCAGCTGACCGAAGAAACGCGCAGTACACTGCCACGCTTTTATTACAGCGAGTTCAACCACGAGATCAGCCCAACGTGGTCGCCTGACGGTAAAGAGATACTCTTCGTTTCTAATCGTGGACACATTTACGGTACCGGTGGTTTCTGGCGTATGAAGGCAGAAACCGGCTCTGAGGTGCACGAGATCCATTACGAAGAAACTGCGTGGAAGGCGCGACCGGAGTTTTCTCCTGATGGCAAACGTATTGTTTTTGCTTCCTATTTAGGCGGCCAGTGGCATCAGCTCTGGCTCATGCCGGCACAGGGCGGCGATGCCTTCCCCATCTCGTACGGTGATTTCGACAATACAAATCCGCGCTGGTCGCCAGACGGCAAGCATATTGCGTTCATCTCAAACCGCACAGGCAACACATCGCTTTGGGTGCAAGACGTCCTGGGCGGTGCGCAACACGAAATCATCCCTCAACACAGGCAGTACATCCATCCCATGGGCCACCTTGCCATCACAGTCATCGATGCCACTGGCAAGCCCATGCCCGCCCGCATCTCCGTCACGGGTGCGGATGCACGCGCGTACGCTCCTGACGGGGCGTGGATGCAGGCCGAAGACGCCTACGATCACAAGCAAAGCACGTTTGAGGCGCACTACTTCCATTCGAATGGCAGCGCGGATCTCATTGTTCCCGCCGGTCGCGTTAACGTGGAGGTTGCTAAAGGTATCGAATACTCTGTCGTACGCCGTTCGGTTATATGCGCTCCCAACGCTCACGTCGTCATTCATCTCCAGCGAATCGCTATGCCCACACCCGCGGGTTCGCAATGGGTCAGCGCCGACCTGCACGTGCATATGAATTACGGCGGCGCCTATCGCAACACACCCGCACGTCTCGTTGTGCAACAGGAAGCAGAGGGACTATTCCTTGTCGACAACCTCGTCGTTAACAAAGAACAGCGCATCCCCGACATAGCCTACTTCCGCACCACTCCGGACCCAGCCTCAACACCGAATCACTGGCTGCTTCAGGGCCAGGAGTTTCACACCAGCTTCTGGGGCCATCTTTCGCTGCTCCATCTCACACGCAATTACCTGCTGCCCGATTACGCCTCCTATGGCAACACCGCCGCAGCCAGTCTCGTTCCCACAAACGCTGACATCGAAGATTTGGTGCATAAACAGAATGGCCTTGTCGGTTATGCGCATCCATTCGACATTCAAGTTGATCCCTACAGCGACCCCACACTCGATCAGGGGCAGCCGCTCGACGAAGCGCTCGAACTGCCCGTGGATGTGGCGCTCGGAAAAGTCGATTACATTGAAGCGCTCGGCTTCAGCGATCACCGCATGACCGCTTCGGTCTGGTACCGCCTGCTCAACTGCGGATTCCGCCTACCCGCCGGTGCAGGTTCTGACACCATGGCCAACTATGCATCTCTCCGCGGCCCCGTTGGGCTTGTGCGCGTGTATGCGGATTTGCCAAAGACCGGCCTCACACCGGACCATTTTCTCAACGAGCTTAAACATGGCCGCACCTTTGCTACCAATGGCCCGCTGCTTGGCCTGACTCTCGACGGCAAAACTGCCGGCGGCGATCTCAAGCTCCCTGCGGGTGAAAACAAAATCCCATTCACCGCCTGGCTTCGTTCCTTCGTTCCCGTCGATCGCTTCGAGCTCGTCTGCAACGGCAAGGTTGTGCGCAACTTCCCGCTCAGCGGTAATCGCCAATCCGTAGATGTGAAAGGTGTAATTCCAGCTGCTCAAACCGGCTGGTGCCTCCTGCGTGCCTCAAGCGATAAACCGGAGAACCCCGTCTACGACGACTACATCTATGCCACCACAAGCCCTATCTATATCGATGTCGCACGTTCGATACCTCATCCCAGAGAAGATGCGGCATTCTTCATCAAGTGGATTGATCGCCTGACCACATTGGTGGATGCCAACGCAAACTGGAACACACTTGCAGAGAAAGCCAGCACTCTCCAGATGCTTCAAACAGCACGCGAAATCTACGTCAAGTTGCAGAAGCAGTAGCATGTCCTGACTCCATCAAGCTTCAATCCGTTTTGCGGCATGTATCATGACGCATGACCTGCCAATGGCGTCCACTTTGCCATCTTGTATTGGCTTTTCTCATTTTTGCGTTGCCAGCTGTAATGAAGGCGCAGGCAGCGCCTGCGGCCGACCACCACACCCATCTGCAGAGCCCACGTGCTGCTCGACTCCTGACAGAGGGGCAGATTTCCAGGCCCGGCCAAGAGAAGCGTATCGAAACGCCAAACACCGCTAGTGATCTCATTGCCGCTCTCGATGCGGCAGGTGTGCAACGCGCTGCTGCGTTGTCTGACTCCTATCGTCTCGGCTCACCGTTTGTCCACATATCGAATGAAGCTGCGGAGGTCAATGCCGAAAACGACTGGACACTTCACCAGGTGGAGCTTTATCCAAAGCGCCTGGTTGGCTTTTGCAGTGTGAACCCCGTCCGTCCATATGCATTGGCCGCCATTGACCACTGTGTGCATATCGGACTACGCGGCGGACTCAAACTGCATCTCGCCAATGCAAAATTCCAATTCGACGATCCGAATCAGATCCAAAAGCTCCAGGAGGTATTTCGACAGGCCAATCGCTATCGCATGCCTATCCTGATCCACTTGCGCTCAGCGGAAAAGTGGGATGCACGGCGTAGTGTCCGAACTTTCATGATGCAGGTGTTACCACTTGCACCAGAGATTCCCGTGCAAATAGCGCATTTGGGTGGCTGGGGCGGCTATGATCGCACCACTGATGAAAGCATCTCGACCTTTATTACGGAGTGCGAGGCGCATCCAAAGCTTTGCCGCCATCTCTACTTCGATATTGCTGCCGTGGTGCTTCCATCTTCCGCGGCAGACGCCCCGCCGGGCAGTGATGAGCGGCTGCTCTATGACGAACAGAAGGATTTCACCGAAGGACCGGAGCGTTTGGCCGCCAACCTCCGCCGCATCGGTCTCAATCGCGTCCTCTTTGCCACAGACTGGCCTGTAGCAACTCCTAAGGAATACGCACAAATCCTGCGAAGGAATCTACAGCTCACTCCAGCCGAGATTGACGAAATCTTCGGCAACCGTGCGCCATACTTCAAATAGAAGCCGTCAGCACTTTCAATGGTGTAAGGTCAGCATGGTTGCCGCTGCAACGAACGAGAAGAAACAAATGTTTTGTCTGAAGAACGCAAGTCGCAAAGTGTCGCAACATTGGATGGGATTCAATCTTGTTGTCCGCGGGCTGATTGCTCTCGCGATTGCCTTACTTTGCCGCACAATGTGCTTTGCTGTTCCCGTAGCAGACGTTCATTCAAAGCCGGTCATTCATCTCACTGTCGATGCTATCGATACCGCGCACAAGATTTTGTCCGTGCGCGAGACGATTCCACTTCACGGCGAATCAGAAATCACTTTGCTTTATCCACGTTGGGAACTGGCCAGCCATGCACCAACAGTGTCCATGGCGAATCTAGCAGGCCTTGTCATCACGATAGGTGGCCATCGTGTGGACTGGGAACGCGACCCGCTGGATGCGCATGAATTTCATGTAAAGCTGCCTCATGGCGCGCAGTCGCTCGACGTGCAGTTTCAGTACCTCTCGCCGCTCAATAGAGGTACTGTTATTACGCGCAACATTGTCCAGGTGCAATGGCAACATCTGGTTCTTTATCCGAAAGGCTTGTCAGTCGAAAAGCTCCCAGTCGAGGCGCGGCTTATTCTGCCTCCTTCGTTCCACGCGGCCTCCAGTCTGCAGGTTGATCGGATAAACGGCAGCACAATCTCTTATCGGGAAACATCTCTCGCTGCTCTGGTAGACTCTCCTGTCTTCGCTGGGCGGTACACGCAGCATTGGTCGCTTGCCCAAGACGATTCTGTTTCACTCGATCTGGTCGCTGACGCACCGGAGGATCTGGCGGTGGCACCGCGGCAAATCGAAGCCCTAAGCGCCATGGTGAGCGCCGTTGAAACGCTCTTCGTGTCGAAGCATTTCCGCCGCTACAAGTTTCTCGCCTCTGCCAGTGATGTTCTGCCCAACGATGGCGGAATCGAACATCTCGAATCCGGTGAAATTGCAGTACCGGCCGATTACTTCCTCAAGCCGCAAAGCTATCCACAAATGGCAACGTTGTTTGCGCATGAATTTATTCATTCGTGGAATGGCCTTTACCGTCGGCCCGAGGGTATGCGCACTCAGGATTTCAACACGCCCATGCGCGACAGCATGCTCTGGGTCTACGAAGGGCTGACTGAGTTCCTGGCGATGCGCATTGCGAAGGATTCTGGCCAAATCACGCAAAACCAATATCTCGATATGCTTGCTCTTGATGCGGCCATGGCTGTCAACAGGCCGGGGCGTGCGTGGAAGTCACTTGCCGACAGCGACAACGATCCTGTCTACCTTGCCGGTCACCATGTGGACTGGCAGGACTGGGAACGTCGTGAGGACTATTACTTTGAAGGTGTCCTGCTTTGGCTGAATATCGATGAGCAAATTCGGCAGTGTTCGTCAGGTAACAAAAACATTGCGGACTTCGTTTCTTCGTTCTTTACAGGCAACGGCGAACAGGCGGCTGTCTCTATGTACACTTTTCCTGACCTCATCGCTGCGTTAAACCGCGTCGCTTCCTTCGACTGGAAGCAGTTCTTCGCCATTCGTCTGCATGCGCACGATGATCGGCATGTCCTCGACGGACTTGAGCTCGCCGGTTATCGGCTGGTCTTCAATGACTCGGCAAGTCCGCTCTACCTTGCCCAGGAGGCGGAGGGCGAGGCGATCGATCTTTCTTACTCCATCGGCGCTGTCATCGACGATTCCGGAAAAATCGAGTCGGTTGCGTGGCAGGGTGCAGCCTTTCGTGCCGGAGTTGCACCAGGCATGAAGGTGCTCAAGGTGAATGGAGACGCTTTTTCTCCCAATGCTCTTTTTTCTGCTATTCGAGCATCGGCGAAGGATCCCGTCCATCTCACGCTTGCGCTTGAGACGGGCGATAAGGAGGAGGTTGAGCTCAACTACAGCCTTGGTCTGCGGTATCCGCACCTGCGGCGCATTACGAGTTAGGTTTCGTTCGCTTCGCGCTTCATCGCCGTCAAACCTCTGCAAGATACAATTCCCCCGTGATGAATCGGTCGAAAACTCTCGCTGCTGCTCTCGTCGTCCTTTCCTTTTGTTCACTGTCCGCGCGTGCCGCGCAACGTGATGCTGTCTCCTACGTCAACCCGTTGATCGGCACACACCGCAGCTCGATTGGCTACGGCGGTACCATGCCGTTTGTTACGCCGCCCTTTGGCATGACGAACTGGACTCCGCAGACACGCCAGAACAAAATCAGCGTCGTCTCCTACAACTACGACGACCCAACCATCTCCGGCTTTATCGGGACGCATCAGCCCGCCATCTGGATGGGCGACTACGGTTACGTAACGCTCATGCCGGAAATCGGCAAATTGCGCACCACACCCGATGCGCGCAAACTCCCCTATAGCCATGCATCGGAAACCGCACGCCCAGATTTCTATCGCGTATCGCTTGACGCCGGCGCTGATGGAAAAATCGACACTGAGATGACCGCCACCACGCGCTGCGCCATCTTCCGTTTCTCGTTCCCTAAAACCGGAACAGCGCGCGTACTTGTCGAAGCCTCGCGTCCCGGCATTGCGGGCAGTGCATCCGTGAACCCGCAAACCCACGAAATCACCGGCTACAATCCGCATCGCATGGATGCACATCTCGGCCCGTTCAAGCTGCCGCACTTCAAAGGTTATTTCGTTATTCAGTTTGAGCAGGCGCCTGTGGCAATGAAGACCTACGGTATGGACGACGCGAAAGCCTCCACCAGCCGCGGTGCCTACGCGGAGTTCGCACCTGGCCAAACCATTCTCGTCCGTGTCGGTACGTCCTTCATCAGCATTGACCAGGCACGCGACAATCTCCGCCACGAAATCCCTGACTGGAGTTTTGAGACCGTACAGCAAAAACTCCACGAGACGTGGGATGCAAAGCTTGCACATCTCCAGATTGGCGGCGCAACCGATGCGGACAAGTCGCTGCTCTACACCGCCATGTATCACGCGCTGCTCTACCCACGTGTATTTTCTGAGTATGGCCGCTACTACAGCGCCTACGACGACTCCATCCACTCCGGCGAGAGTTACACTGCTTACTCCATATGGGACACCTTCCGTGCCGAGAACAGCATGCTCACGTTGCTTGCGCCAGAGCGTGTCGACGGCATGATCACCGCACTTCTGCAGAACTACAAGGAAGGCGGCTGGATGCCCAAGTGGCCCAATCCTAGTTACACCAACATCATGATTGGTACGCACGCTGACTCGCTCGTTGCCGAAGCCATCCGCAAAGGCTTCCACGGCTTTGATCGTCAGCTCGCCTGGCAGGCGGTCTATAAGGATGCCATGACCCCACCTGACGGCGACACCACGCGCCGCTGGTTAGATCGCGAGCCGCATACGCCCTACGAAGGACGCGGCGGCCTCACTTACTACAAGCAACTCGGCTACATTCCTACCGACAAGACCGACGAAGCCGCCTCGCGCACACTCGAGGATAGCTACGACGATTGGTGCGTCGCACAGATTGCCAAAGCCCTTGGCCGCGTGGACGACTACCATTTCTTCCTCAAGCGCTCGCTCAACGACCGCCACCTCTACAACCCGGTCATTGGCCTGATGAATGGCAAAACATCGGATGGCAAATGGGCGCCGCTCGGCAGTGAAAAGGATGGAGCCGACAATCGAGGAGCTGCCGGCTGGACTGAAGGAGACGCATGGGTCTACACCTGGTCGCCGCTGCACGATCAGGCCGGACTTATCCAGCTGATGGGCGGAGCTGACAAATACGATGCCAAGCTCGACCAGCACTTCAGTGGCGGCCACAATGTGCACAACAACGAGCCAAGCCATCATTACGGCTATCTTTACGATTTCGGCGGCCAACCCTGGAAAACGCAGGCCATGGTGCGCAAGATCGCAGCCAAAGAGTACGACGCAACTCCCGGTGGGCTCGACGGCGATGACGATTGCGGCCAAATGTCTTCATGGCTACTCTTCACCGCCATGGGTTTTTATCCCGTCAATCCCGCCAGCGGTGACTACATGATCGGCAGCCCCATGGTTCCAGAAATTGCTCTTACCCTGGCAAACGGCAACACCTTCCGCGTCAAAGCCGCGAACAACTCCGCGCAGAATGTCTATATCCAGTCTGCCGCGCTTAACGGCAAACCACTCAATGTTCCCTTCATCACATGGGAGCAAATTCAAGCCGGCGGCACGCTGCATTTCGTCATGGGTCCCAAGCCGTCGAAGTGGGCCAGTCGGTGGCATCCTGCTCTCATTGCGGCAGATGAAAGCACACGCGCCACACAGTAGAGGCGGGAATTCCATTCCGCGATGCGCCGCTTTTGGAATCGTTTGGGAGTGACTTTGCCCGTTTTACGGGAGGCATTGATAGGACGGGTAAATATACATCCCCTGAGCAGGTCGCAAAATGTGACCCCCATCATAGCTTGGGGTGTTAATTGTCGTACACGCTCATTTTGGAAGAGCTTTATTCGTAGGAAGGTGTAGCCGTGTTGAAGAGAACCTGTGCATCCGGAAGGACGTTCCGCGCGAACGCGCGCATTGTGCGTCGGAGTGTGTATTTTAAAAATCTCGCTTGCGTGGTGCTCCCGGTTCTCTTCCTTGCATTTCCCGCAGCATTCAATGCTTGGGCAATTGAGCCTGCCTCTGCGAAGACGGCGGAGGTGAACAAGTCGACACCAAATCCTTCAGCCGCAGTGCAGCAGTCCGTGAGCGGAATGGCCAACGCGGGGCCACAGGCAGCTCAGTATGACAGCGAGCATCACCCGATCACTTCGGGAGGTTTTGTCAAAAGTGGACCGATCATTTTTCAGAACGTGGCGGCGGCAGCCGGATTGACGAAATGGCACCACATTGCAGGGACCCCAGCCAAGAAACTGATCCTTGAAGCGAAAGGACCGGGAGTTTGCCTGATCGATTATGACAATGATGGCTGGCTCGACATCTACCTGGTGAATGGTCTGACTTATCTGCAGTTGGAAGGGAAGGAACCGCCAGCGCATGCGGCGCTTTTTCGTAATAACCACGATGGCACGTTTACCGACGTAACTGAGAAAGCCGGTGTTGCGAATGATCGATGGGGATATGGGTGCGTCGTAGGGGATTATGACAATGACGGCTGGCCCGATCTGTACGTTACCAACAACGGAAAGAATCGCCTCTATCACAACAACCATAACGGAACCTTCAGCGACATTGCTGAAGCAGCCGGCGTCACAGTCGGTACCTGGTCCACCGGAGCAACCTTCGGCGACTATGACGGTGACGGTAAACTCGATCTTTTTGTAGATGGATACGCCAGAATCGATCTGGCTAATCCGCCGCTTTCTGGTACCAAATCAGTGGGCTATGCGCGTTGTGAGTATCGGGGCGCGCAGGTGATGTGTGGTCCGCGCGGTTTACCCGGAGAACATGATCATCTCTTTCACAACAACGGAGACGGAACATTTACGGATGTGAGCAAGAAGCTCGGTTTGGATGATCCGAGCGGCTTTTACGGTCTGGGTGTTCTCTTCGCAGATGTGAACGGAGACGGTAAGCCCGATCTGCTTGTTGCAAACGATACGTCTCCCAACTATCTCTACATGAACAAGGGCGATGGTACCTTCGACGAAGAAGGCTACATGAGCGGCTACGCGCTTAATAAAGATGGCCGTGAAATAGCCAATATGGGCATCGCAGCCGGCGACTACGAGAACAACGGCCATCTATCGATCGTCAACACGGATTTTGCGGACGATTACAACGTACTTTTTCAGAACGATGGCACTGGCCTGTTCACCGATGTTTCCATCCAGGCTGGTATTGCGCTTTCATCCATGCCCTTCGTCAGCTTTGCAGACGGCTTTCTCGATTACGACAATGACGGCTGGAAAGATCTCATGATTGTGAACGGACACGTTTATCCCGAAGTGGATCAGCATCCGGAGTGGGTCAACAGCTACGCGCAACGTACGTTGCTTTATCACAATCTCCACGATGGAAAATTCGCCCTAGTTCCAGCCGTTATCGGCACTGGCCTTGCCGTGGTTACTGTGGGGCGCGGGGCTGCCTTCGGCGACCTTTTCAATGATGGAAAGATGGACGTTGTCATCAACAGCATGGATGGAGCGCCGGTGCTCCTGCGTAACGTCAATCCCGACCACCATCACTGGGTGGAATTGAAACTCATTGGAGGCCACAAAAGCCCCCGCGACGCCGTAGGAGCAACCGTCTATCTGAAAGCGGCGGGAATGCGCCAACGTGGCGATGTGCTCAGTGGCGGCAGTTATCTCTCTTCCAACGATTTCCGCGTCCACTTCGGTCTTGTCGACAGTACTGTCATTGACGGCGTAGAAATTCATTGGCCAAGCGGCAAGGTCGAGCAGATTAAGCTTCCAGCCGTCGACCGCATCTATACAGTGGAAGAAGGCAAGGGCGTAATTGGCGAATCGTGTGCAACATACACGAAACAGGAGAAAGAGCCCTCTCGATAGCCGTGGACGGCTGCCCCACTAGAAACACCGTGCTTCGATAGCTTGCCCGTTCTCAATCTGCTCTTGACATGCGAGAGTCGAATGTCTACCATCGCATCTCATCGAGGGTAGACAATCTTCCATGGCTAGACAGGCACAGACGCGCAGCGCCGTTCTCCAGGGCACGCTCGACATGCTCATCCTCCGCACGCTCCTCTACGGGCCCGCCCACGGCCACCAGATCGGCAAACACATTCAGCGCACCACCAACGACTTTCTCCAGATGCAGCACGGCTCGCTCTATCCCGCGCTGCACCGACTCGAGAAGCGCGGATGGGTCACCGCCAAATGGGAGACTGCGCCCGACCGCAACCGCGAGTTCAAGTACTACCGCCTCACGGAAAAGGGCAGAAAGCAGCTCATGGTCGAAGAGTCGCAGTGGAAGCAGATGGCCGAAGCAGTCGCGCGCGTCATGTGGCCCACCGTCGAGGAGAACTAAAGATGAAGTGGTGGCAACTTCGCAAGCGCAGCGCCGACCTCGAGCGCGAGCTGCAGTCTGATCTCGATCTCGAAGTGGAAGAGCAGCGCGAACGCGGCGCATCGGCTGAAGAGGCTCGCTACGCCGCGCGCCGCGCCTTCGGCAACACGGTTCTTATTCGCGAACAAACACACGAAGTATGGGGGTGGGCAATGTTTGAGCGTCTCTGGCAAGACATCCGTTATGCGTGGCGCGGGCTGCTGCGCAGTCCCGGCTTTACTCTCACCGCATGTCTCACGCTTGCGCTCGGCATCGGCGCCAACGCCGCCATCTTCAGCCTCGTCAGCGCCATCGTGCTGCGGCCTCTGCCCTATCCAAGCCCCAAGCAACTCGTCGGCCTCGGGCAGTGGCGTAATCAGAAAGGCGAGGGCTATGTGCAGACAGGCGTCTCCGCGCCCAACCTCATAGACATCGCCGCGCAGAAGAAGATCTTTCAGCAGGTGTGCTACTACCGCTGGAATCAATTCAACATCACCGAGGGCAATCATCCTGAGAGCGCCAAGGGCATCAAGGGCTCTCTCGACATGCTGCCCATGTTCGGCATTCAGCCGCTGTTCGGCCGCTTCTTCACCGCGAAAGAGATGGAGCAGGGCCACGACCAGGTTGCCATCATCGGCCACCATCTCTGGCAGACGCGCTACGGCGCCGACCCCGCCATCCTTGGCAAAACCATCCACCTCGACCAGAAGCCCTACACCATTGTCGGCGTCATGCCTGCGCGCTTCCGCTTCACGTGGGACGAGGAGATGGACGTTTTCGTGCCGCTCGCTCTCACGCCCGAGGAGAAGAGCGAAATAGGCCGCGCCACCACGCGCGACCTGCAGGCCCAGGCCCGCCTGCAGCCCGGCATCAGCATCAAGCAAGCTCAGGCTGCGATGGACACACTGGCCGCCAATCTTGCCGTCGAGCATCCCGACGCAAACAAGGGCTGGGGTTTCAAAGTCGAGCCGCTCCATGCCGCGTACTACCGCAACATGGGCAAGCCACTCCTCATCATGTCTGGAGCCGTCTTGTTCGTCCTGCTCATCGCCTGCGGCAACGTCGCCAATCTCTTGCTCGCCCGCGCCACCGTCAGGAAGCGCGAGATGGCCGTGCGCGCCGCTGTCGGCGCCAGCCGCTCGCGTATCATTCGCCAGCTCCTTACAGAGAGTGTTTTGCTGGCTGCCATCGGCGGCGTACTCGGACTTCTCCTCGCGTACGTGGGCGATCGAATCCTGACCACGCAGATGACGCAGTACCATCGCTTCAGCATTCCCAATGCAAGTGTCGTCAATATCGACTGGCGCGTTCTCCTCTACTCGCTCGGCCTCACCCTGCTTACCGGCGTCGTCTTCGGTCTCGCGCCGGCCTTCGCCGCATCCAAAACAGATCTCAACGAGTCGCTTCGTGAAAGCGGCGCAAACTCCTCGGCAGACTCAGGCCGTCGCCGCCTGCGCAACGGACTCGTGATGTCTGAGATTGCTCTGGCGCTCGTGCTCCTCACTGGCGCCGGGCTACTCGTACGCACGTTTCTCGGTCTCATGCACGTCGACCTCGGCATCGATCCCACCAATGTCGTCACCATGGAGATCGATCTGCCCCACTACAAATACGCGGATGCAATCAACCAGAAGGCTTTCTTCCAGCAGCTTCTCGATCGCGTGCAGAATCTTCCCGGCGTCAATGCGGCCGGCATCGAGCAGCCCAGCTCTTCGGTTTTCTTCCGCCCTCAGGGCCAGCCGCCCGCGCAGCCGGGACAGGAGCCGACGGCAAGCCTGAATGTGGTCTCTCCCGGTGACTTCAAAGCCATGGGAATCGGCCTGGCAGCGGGGCGCGGCTTTACGCGGAACGATGCCGCCGGTGCAACTCCGGTTGCACTCATCAGTGAAGTGGTGGCGCATCGCTACTGGCCAAACTCCAACCCCATTGGCCAGCACGTCACGATTCTGCAACGCGTCTACTCGGGCCAGAGCGCCGATACCGCAAATTCGCTTGAGATCGTAGGCATCATGAAGGACCGTCGTGGTTACAACCTCTGGGAGCCGCGTGCCGATATCTACGTTCCCTTCGAGCAGCACCCCATCGCATGGGGCAATCTCTACGTGCGCACTTCGGTCGCACCCATGTCGGTCGTTCCCTCCATCCGCGAAGCCGTGCGGACACTCGACAGCGAGCAGCCCGTCAATGATGTCCGTCTGCTCTCTGAGGAAATAGCGCAGACCTACGGTACACTCGCATTTCCCATGACGCTCGTTTGGATCTTTGCCTCGCTCGCGCTGGTTCTCTCCGCAGTCGGCATCTTCGGTGTCATGTCCTATACCGTCAGCCGCCGCACGCATGAGCTCGCCATCCGCATGGCTCTCGGCGCCGACCGCAAGATGGTGCTGCAGCAGGTGCTGCGCGAGGGACTCGGCGTCACACTCTTCGGTGTTGGAGTCGGTCTGGTAGTGGCTCTCGCGCTCAGTCAGGTCATGGCCGGATACGTCTACGGCATCAAGGCCACAGACCCCATCACCTACGCTGTGGCCACGCTCGTACTCATCCTGACGGCGCTCATGGCCTGCTACGTGCCCGCCCGCCGCGCTGCGTCGGTCAATCCAATGAAGGCTCTGCGTACGGAGTAATCATTCGCCGAAATGCGATACAGCTCAAGAGTGATTTGCATTCTTCTCCATTCTGCGTCACTGTGTTGCTGTCATCGCTATGCCTTCTTTTCTCTCCTCCAAAGGCATCCTGCCTGCGTTGGCGTTGTTGCTCGTGTGTCTCGCCACACGGTCTGACACGCCTCTGCATCCTCCCGCGCCGCTTGATGCACGTCTCGCCGCCCTTCCGCGCGTCACCCTCTGGGTATGGGAGCGCCGCGAAGACCTCCGTTCGCTCGATCCCCATCGCTACGTCGTCGCCTACCTTGACCAGACCCTCGCCATCGATCTCTCCGTCACACCGCATCCGCGCCTGAATCCCGTCGCGCTCCCCGACGGTATTGCGCGCATTGCCGTTGTTCGCATCGAGCCCACGCGTCATGCTGTTCTCGACGACGTTGCCCGCCGCGAAGCTGTCGCTGCCATTCTTCGCAGCGCACATAAGTCCGGTATCGTGGCTCTTCAAATCGACTTCGACGCGACTCTCTCGCAGCGCCCCTTCTACCGCACCCTGCTCGTCGATCTTCGCCGCCAGATGCCGTCCTCGCTACCGCTCTCCATCACAGCGCTTGCTTCCTGGTGCTCCTTTGACGACTGGCTCCGCGGCCTCCCCATCGACGAAGCCGTGCCCATGTACTTCCGCATGGAACCCGATCGCCGCCGCGCCCCACGCGACCTGCAGGAATTCCGCATCCGCGAACCGCTCTGCAGCCATTCCTTCGGCGTTTCCACCACAGAACCCTGGCCGCAGAATCTTGCCCGCAAACGGCTTTATATCTTTCCCGATCACGGCTGGTCCCCCAATGCTCTTGAACAGGTCGAGGAGAAACTTCCATGAACGCCCGTCGCCGTTTTCTCTCTGCGCTCGCAGTCTTCCTTGTCTTCTCCTTCGCTGCCGTGCAGGCCTGCGGACCCGATTTCGAGCCCGACACCTTCGTCCGCGCCTACATGCCCGACAACCTGCAGACCTACGCCGAAGGTCATCTCGGCATTCTGCAAACCGGCTATGACTCCAACGAATACGCCGTCGCCTTCCGCTATCTCAACGGCGGTACACTCTCGCCGGTCGAACGTGCGATCTACGCGCCTCCGCCCACGCCCTTCCGCGACTGGTCTAAGGTTCCTCACGCTGAAGTTGCCGCCGCCCGCAAGGCCGAAGAAGACAAGCAGCCCGTCAACCAGTGGCGCAACGCGCGCGCCCGATTTGTTCCGGCCGGCACGGCCAACCCGCTGCCCGCCGATTACGCCCAGTTCGACGACTGGTTCAATCCCGACAGCCGCCGTTGCCCCGACGACGCCTTTGTCACTGCTGCGCTCACGCTCAATCACCGTGCGCAGGCGTGGGGCGCAAAGAGTCCTTGGCTACTCAACTGGATCAGTGGCCAGGACGCCGTCTTTGCCAACTGCGCAGGCAAGACCGTCACACAGCCGCAACCCGCACCCGCCGGTGCACCCGCTCTCCTGCATGAAGACCGCGCATACCAATCTGCCGCCGCCGACTTCTACGCGGGCCAGCTTGACCAGGCCCGGTCCGGCTTCGAGGCTATCGCGCACAATCCCGCATCCCCTTGGTCCTCTATCGCGCCCTATTTGGTCGCGCGCTCCCTCGTGCGCAAAGCCTTCGCAGATGCGCCCAAAACTGACCCCTATAGTGGCGACCTCGCAACCTTCGACAAGCCCACCATGCTCGACGCGCAGCATCTGCTCGAGTCGCTTCTCAAGCAAGCCAATCCTTCGCCCTCGCGCCACGCCGTGCAGGCTGAGCTCAACTTTGTCCGCATGCGCACCGAGCCAGAGGCACGTATCGCCGAAATCTGTGCCGCGCTCACCGGTCCCGCGCCCGACCCTAACTTTGGGTGGGATCTCGATGACCTCAGCTACGCTCTGATGAAGCAGATTCCTCTCAAAGACCCGCCGCCGCTCCTGGCCTGGATTCACGCCGTTCGCGACCCTGCCGCTACATCGTCCACCATCGCCACATGGCGCAGCACCCATACGCTTCCCTGGCTCGTCCTCGCGCTCATGAAAGTCGATGCGGCCAATCCCGCCGTCCCCGATCTCCTCGCCGCCGCCGCTGCTATCCCTACATCCAGCCCGGCGTATGATTCGGTTTTCTTCCATCGCGTACGCTTGCTCACCGCGCTCCATCGCGACAATGAAGCCCGTGCCCTTCTTGACGAGCGTATGCCTGCGCTGCGCACGGCCTCACCCAGCTCCGCCACCAATGCCTACCTCGGCGAGCGTATGGCCGTCGCCCGCTCCTTCGACGAGTTCCTCACCTATGCGCCGCGCCGCGCTCTCGAAGTCGGTTCTGCAGGGGCTGACGATGCTGGTTGGGACTGCAATCCCAACGGCGGCGCTGCCTATCTCGCAAAGAAGTGTCCGCTCGGCCTTACTCCGCTTGAGTTCGCCGATGATGCGGCTCTCGTTCTCAACCGCCAGACACCGCTCGCGCTCCTTGTGAAGGCCGCCAACTCAACTCGGTTGCCCACCAACCTGCGTCGCGACCTCGTCCTCGCCGCCTGGACGCGCAGTGTTATCCTCGGCGACGAGCAGTCTGCCCGCGCCCTCGCGCCACACCTGCCCCCGGCCCTTCGCAAAATTGCCGGCGACTCCATCGGTTTTCCTGCTGTCTTCGCGATTCTCCACAATCCCGGCTTGCGCCCTTATGTCGAACCCGGTGTTTCCCGCTTGGTCAGCTACAACCGGTTCGACAACTTCCGCAATAACTGGTGGTGTGCAGGCGGATACGGTCAATTCTCTTCCGATCCCTGGTCAACCATCGAACCCGCACCGCCTGCCTACTTTACGCCGGAGCAGCGCGCCGCGGCACACTCCGAATTCACACGCCTGATGCAGATGCCCTGCGCTCCGGTTTTTATGGGACGCGTCGTTGTTGACTATGCCACCTCGCATCCCAACGACCCGAGGCTCCCCGAAGCCCTTGCCCTCACAGTCCGTGCCACCCACTACGCCTGCCTCGATTGGGGACTCACCAGAGAGCAACCAAACACAAGAGAGGCCGACTGGAAGGCTGCTGAGCAAGAAAACACTGCAGTCAGCCGCGCCGCCTTCACGCTGCTCCACAAGCGTTATCCCAAATCTCCGTGGACAGCGAAGACACGTTACTACTACTAGGGAGTAGGTCCCATGCAGAGTTGAGTGTTCACAAAGGGGGCACATCGGGCGGCAAGTAAAGTCTCCTGCACTACCTCCGCGCTGCCAACACCTTCAAAAACTGCTGCGCATCCATGTGGTACTTGAATGCCTTGCGCCCGTTGATAAACACCACCGGCACTTCATCGTTGTACTTCGCGCGCAACTCCGGGTCGGCATCAATGTCCACCTCGCACCACGCGAAGTTGGCTTCACCCTGCACCCGTTTCAGGGTCTCCTTCACCACATCGCACAGGTGACACCCTTCGCGCGAATACACCACAACCTCATGCATAGAGCAATTCTATGCCGCGGCCTGTCTCCGTGCTCAGCTTGACATACTATTTTTAAAAAGGTATTTTCTAAAACACTATTTGAGAATCACAATGACCAAAAACACTGAATACCGCGATCTGTTCCCCGGCGCGCTTGAGCTGATGATCCTCAAGACCCTCAGCCGCAAGCCCATGCATGGCTACGCCCTTGCCCAACGCATCAAGGAGATCTCCGACGACCTCCTGCAGATCGAGGAAGGCTCTCTCTATCCGGCCCTGCAGCGCATGTTGAAGTCCGGCTGGCTCGAGTCCGAAATGGGCCTCTCGGCCAGAAACCGCCCCGTACGCGTATACAAAGTCACGGCTGCGGGCAAAAAGCATCTCGCGCAAGAGGTTTCCAGCGTTGAAAAAATGTTCGCTGGCATCTCCCGCGTGCTTGCCCTTGCCGGGCAATAGGAGGCACTCATGCACTGGCTCAACAGGCTTTTCTCCCGTCGCCATCGCTACGCCGAACTCTCTGCCTCCATCCAGGAACATCTCAACGAAAAGATCGCCGATCTGATGGACAACGGGATGTCGCGCGAAGAAGCCGAGCGCACCGCGCGCCGTGAATTCGGCAATACAACTCTCATCGAGCAGCGCAGCCGCGAACAATGGCAGTGGCAGCAGCTTGAGTCGCTGTGGATGGACTTGAAGCACGCAATCCGCCGACTCCGCCTTGCTCCGGCATTCACCTTCACGGTCATCCTTACGCTCGCCATCGGCATCGGCGCCAATACCGCCGTCTTCAGCGTTATCAATCGTGTGCTCATTCAGCCGCTGCCTTATCCTCAATCGCAACGGTTGGTCGCTCTGCATCTCATCGCACCGGGTGCACCAGGTCTCGGCGATTTCCGCGATGAATTAAACCTCTCGGCCTCGATGTATCTCACCTTCTCCGCGCACAACCGTGTCTTTCAGTCCATTGGTGTATGGGGTCCGGGCACCGCAAGCATTACCGGCATCGCAAAGCCTGAGCAGATTGATGTAGCGCTCGTCTCTGACGGCGTTCTTCAGACATTCAACGTACCTGCCGCCATAGGCCAATGGCTCACCGCGGCCGACCAGGACCCGCACGGAAATCAGCGAGTCATGCTCAGCTACGGTTACTGGCAACGGCGCTTCGGTGGCGATCCAAACATAGTCGGTCGCACCATCCAGGTCGATAACCGCCCGCGCGAGATCGCTGGCGTCATGCCGCAAGGATTCAAAGTCCTTAATTACAACTTCGATCTGCTCGCCCCGTTCGCCTTCGATCCCACGCACCAGCCGCTCGCAGGTTTTGCATATCGCGGCGTCGCACGTCTTCGTCCTGGTGTCACGATTGCGCAGGCCAATGACGACATCGCCCGCCTCATCAATGTCTGGATGGACTCCTGGACCAATGGCCCCGGTTCCAACCCGCACTACTACCTCATCTGGAAGATCACGCCCGCGCTCTTGCCGTTAAAGGACAAGGTCGTTGGCGGCGTCGGCAACGTGCTCTGGGTGGTCATGGCCACCATTGGCATGGTCATGCTCATCGCGTGCACAAACGTAGCCAATCTTCTGCTCGTGCGTGCAGACGCGCGCCAGCAGGAGCTCGCCGTTCGCGCGGCGCTGGGTGCGGGTCGCTGGCGCATCGCGCGCGAGCTTCTCCTTGAAAGCCTCACGCTCGGGCTGTTCGGCGGAGCCATCGGCATAGGAGTTGCCTACGCTGGCCTCCGTCTTCTTATCGCCATTGGACCGCAACAAATGCCGCGCCTCAGTGAAATCACGCTCGATGCATATTCGCTGCTCTTCACGCTGGTCCTTTCCGTTCTCTCTGGCCTTCTCTTCGGCTCGGTTCCCGTTCTGCGTTATGCACGCGCGCGCCAATCCCAACCGCTCGGAGCGTCCCGTTCGGTCAGTGCCAGCCGCAGCCGCCAGCGCGGACGCAATCTGCTCGTCATCGCTCAGGTCGCCATGGCTCTGGTCCTGCTCATCTGCGCGGTGCTCATGATCCGCACCTTCAACGCCATGCGCCATGTCGATCCGGGCTTCTCTGATCCCCGTTCGCTCCAGATTATGCGCATCACCATTCCTGACGCCCTTGCTCACGATGCGCTTGCCGTATTACAGATGCAGGCCAATATTCAGAGCAAGCTGGCCTCCGTTCCCGGGGTCTCTTCTGTCGGCATTGCCGCGGGCGTTCCCATGACGGGTGCAGAGCCAGGCTGGGATGAAATCTTTGTCGAGGGTAAGAACGCTCCGGGCGACGATCCGCCCATGCGCCTTTACAACTACGTCGCCCCCGGTTATTTCCACACTGCCGGTACACGTATCCTTGCCGGCCGCGACTTCACATGGACGGACATCTACGGCCTCCACCCCGTCGGCATGGTCTCTGAGAGTCTAGCCCGCGAAATCTGGGGCTCGCCCGCCGCGGCCCTCGGGCAACACTTCCGTGAGTTCAACAGCTCACCTTGGTTTGAAGTGATTGGCGTCGCAGAGGACGTGCGCGAAAACGGCGTAGATCAGGTTTCCCCGCCAACCGTCTACTGGCCGATGATGATGCGTGGCCTTTACGGCCCAGATGTTATCGGCACGCGTCGCACCGTCTACTTCGCCATACGTACGCCGCGCGCTGGAACACAGGCGTTCCTCAATGAAATGCAGCAGGCCGTCTGGTCCGTCAATCGCGATCTGCCTCTCTCCAGGGTCAGCACGATGCAGGAGATTTACAACCAGTCCATGGCGCGTACCTCTTTCACGCTCGTCATGCTGGCCATTGCCGGCTCCATGGCGATGGCTCTTGGCATCCTTGGCATCTACGGCGTCATTTCGTATGCCGTGGCGCAACGCACGCGCGAAATCGGTATCCGCATGGCGCTCGGTGCTAATAAGAGTGAACTGGCTTGGATGTTCGTCCGTTCCGCGCTTGTGCTCACTGCAGTCGGTGCGGCCCTTGGCCTTGGCTCTGCCGCTCTGCTCGTGCGTCTCATGCGCACTCTGCTTTTTGGCATTCATCCGCTCGACCCACTTACCTTTACCGTCGTTCCCGCGATCCTCGTTGCTGCCGCGGCTCTTGCAAGTTACATCCCCGCACGCCGCACGGCCTCAGTCGATCCCGTCGAAGCCTTGCGCGCCGAATAAAGGAAGTGCCTTTGAACTGGCTCCAGCAACTCGTCTCCCGTCGCCGCCGCTACGCCGAGCTCTCCGCGTCCATCCAGGAGCATCTCGACGAAAAAATCGCAGACTTGATCGACGGCGGCATGTCGCGCGAAGAAGCCGAACGCACAGCCCGCCGCGAATTCGGCAACACAACCCTCATCGAACAGCGCAGCCGCGAGGTCTGGATGTGGCCCTTGCTTGAGTCCGTCCTCGCGGACATCCGCTTTTCGCTTCGCCAGTTCCGCAAGGCTCCCGGTTTTGCCGTCACGGCAATCCTTGTTCTCGCCCTCGGCATTGCTGCAAGCGTCAGTATCTTCGCTTTCGTCAATGCCGCCATACTGAAGCCCCTTCCATATCAAAACCCATCGCGCTTAGCCGTCGTATTTGGTGACACTGCTTCCTGTTCTGACTGCGGACTCTCCTACCCTGACTACCTCGACTTGAAGAGCACCAACGCTGTCTTCCGCTCTTTCGAGGTTTGGGAAGACGATGCCTATCTTCTTCAGAGTCCTTCCGGCGCGGTCGCCTTGCGTGTTGGCCGCGTCTCTGGCGGATTCTTTCAAACCCTGGACGTCAATCCGCTTCTAGGACGTCTCTTCACCTCGACAGACGACACGCCCTCCGCGACACGTACAGTCGTGCTTCCTTACGCTACCTGGCAGCATTTCTTCGGAGCACGTCCAGACATCGTTGGCCGGTCCATCACACTCGACAACAAGGCCTACACTGTCATCGGTGTATTGCCTCGCCAATTTCAATTTGCACCGCGTGCTGCCGAACTCTGGGTTCCCATCCACGACCGCGGTGCTTGTGAGACGGACCGCACCTGCCGTTCCTACGTAGGCATCGCGCGCCTCAAAGATAGCGTCGATATTTCCGCCGCACAGGCCAACATCACCATTATTGCTGCTCAGCTACAAAAGCAATACCCGGAAGCCAACCGCGGCCAGGGCGCATTCGTTGTTTCTTTCTCTCGATACATCACTGGCGTCATTCGTCCGATTCTTCTCATCTTGCTCACCGGTGCGGTTCTGTTGCTGCTCATAGCCTGTGTCAATGTTGCAAGCCTGCTTCTCACCCGTGCAGAGAGCCGCCGCCGAGAGATGGCTGTGCGTGGTGCACTGGGGGCCTCTTTCGGTAGGCTCACGCGGCAACTCGTGATTGAAGCTGCGTTGCTCGTCGCACTTGCCGTATGCTTCGGTTTCACTGCTGCCTGGGCAGCGGTACAGCTTCTCGCTGCACTCATCCCCAATCGTGTTTTGCGCGGCATGCCCTACTTCCAATCCATCGGTTTTGACCACCGCGTACTTCTTTTTGCGGCCCTTATTGTTCTGGTAGTGCTTGCCGTCTGTACAGCCGCACCTCTGTCACGCCTCTCCATTGCAAACCTGCGTGCCGGTCTCGCCAGCGGTGCACGTGGTTCCTCCAGTGTGTGGCGGCGCTTCGGTTCCAATCTAGTCGTTGTCGAGCTTACCCTTGCCATCATTCTGCTCGTCGCAGCGGGACTGCTCGGCCAAAGCTTTTACCGTATTCTTCACGTCGATCTCAACTTCAACCCCGCCTATCTCGCCACGCTTGAAATCGACGCCAGCACCACCTACAACACCCCGGACCTGCAGCACACGCTCGCGCGTAATCTAATGCGCACTCTTACTGGCATGCCGGGCATTCAATCCGTGGGAATCACCTCGTATCTTCCAGTTACGTGCAATTGCGACGCGGCTCCGTATCGCGTACAGGGGCAGTCCATGCAGGGCCAGTTATGGAGCAGTGCACAGCAATCGGCGGTTACGCGTACGGTGAGCGCAGAATACTTCGCCACTCTTCAAGCCTCGCTCCTCAGCGGGCGCGTCTTCTCTCAAACAGACGACGCAGCACATCCATCCGTCGCTGTCATCAATCGGGCTATGGCGCAGCAGTTCTTTCCTGGGCAGGACCCCATCGGCAAGATGATCGGCGACCAGTCACTTTCGACTGCCTCGCTCCATCGCATCGTCGGAGTCGTCGGCGACATTCGCGAAGGTACGCTTGACGATCCCATCCGTCCAGCCGTCTATCTTCCGGTCAGGCAGAATCCATCGGGTTATTTCTTTGTGGTCATGCGCACCACGCAGGTTCCGGACGCTGTTCTGCCTGAACTCGTTTCTGCCATCCATAAGCTCGACCCCGGCATTGGCGTGCGCAATGAATTCACCATGACGCAGCATATAGAGGCCGGTTCGGCATCCTATCTTCATAGCTCCGCCGCTTGGCTTGTTGGCGGCTTTGCCGTCTGTGCACTGCTGCTCAGTGTGATCGGCCTTTATGGAGTCATCGCTTACTCTGTGAGCCAGCGCACGTGCGAGATTGGCATACGCATGGCTCTCGGCGCACAACGCTTCTCCATCGGACGACTCATCTTGGGTGAGGCTGTCCGGCTCGTCTTTCTCGGACTTATCCTCGGCATTGCGGCTTCATTCTTCACTGGGCGCTTTCTCCGCATGTTGCTCTTCGGTGTGAATGCCTGGGACTTCTCTACGTTTGCTGCAGTCTCGCTCACTCTTGCGGCTGCCGCACTTGTTGCCGCATGGATCCCCGCGCGCCGCGCCGCAGCCACCGACCCCATGCAGGCTCTGCGCAGCGAATAAGCGAATCGAAGAATGCGAAATCGCATTGTCAAATGGCAAGTGATCGTCTAAATACTTCTGTGGCTGTCCTTCGCCCGCGGCTCCGGCGGTATAGATGTCCACCGCGCGCTCCATCTTATCGCTGTAGGTTTTCTATTTCCGTCTCGGCTTCACGGAACAGCGACTGAACATCCTGAAGATGGGTGATCGGGTCGTTGTTGTAGTCCATCAGGCGGTGATGGTATTATGCACGTGCGGCCGTTCGTTCATCCACGATTCTTCTGACCGCCTGCAGGGCTGGACGCCGGTGATGGAATCCACCGGTTACTTCGCGGGTGGCCTCTTCCATAGCGCAATAGATACTCCATGTCCTGGCGTTCGCAGGGCACTTGCGGTTATCGGCACGATTCCACACGTCCACTGTGGAGAGAATGGATGAGGCCTTGCGAACAATCTGGAGATCGAGAGTGTTTGGTTTGACCTCGTGCGAAGAGTCCAAAGCAAAGCTCAGGGATGAACCTTCAAGGGCGAATCCTTTCACAGGAAACCAGCCGTACTCCGTGCGTAGAACGCCCCAGTTGCCGGCATAGATTTCAAGCTCGATGGGAGCATTCGGATAGCCTTGATCGGTCATATCGCCCGACCATACCGAGGACGGATGAATATCCTTGCGCCACACGCCGGAAGAAATTGCATCGGCGCGTTGCAGGGTCATCGCAGGGGTTTGGTCAAAAAGCGTACCGCAGGACCCCTCAAAGTGGCTCTCGGCTTGATGAAACGTGCAGGTTGAATGCTTGTCTTTGCCGGCAGCTCCTTGCGCCAAAACTCGTACGGCCAGTGGTAAAACGAGCAGCGCAAGGCAGACCCATTTTGTGTTGATCGAATGGACCTTTACTTTGCGATTCATGCCGCCTGTTACAGTAGCGCGGTTTCCCCTCGAAATCATTCTTTGCCACGTCTCCTAGATTAACTAGGAGAATAACAACGCTCCCCTAGTCCGTCAAGGAGAGCGTTTATTTGTGAAGCAAAAGCTTAGGATGAATTTGGCCGGAACGGAGATATCAACACAGAGCATTTGTCCTTGCCGTACACTGAACTCGTCATGTCTGTCCGCATCGCTATCCCTGAGCCTACCTCGGCCGACACCGAATACAACCAGCGTGCTCTTCCGCAATATGTCGCCGCTCTTGAGTCAGCTGGCGCTACTGCAGTAATCATTCCTCTGCGTGATCGCCAGGACCAGGTAGCCAACGCTCTCTCCACTGTCCAGGGTGTCCTTTTGCCTGGCAGCCGTTTCGATGTCGATCCAGAGCGCTTCGGCGAAACCCGCCAACCCGAGTGCGGCCCCGACGACCCAGCCCGCACCGCCGTCGACGAGCTCCTCCTTCAGGACGCCTTCAATCTGCGCAAGCCAATCCTCGGCATCTGCCATGGTGCACAAACTTTAAATGTCTGGCGTAACGGCTCACTCTACCAGGACCTGCCTTCCACTGTGGGCACAGCTGTTAACCACACACCCGGTCGCCACATTGCCGATGCACATCCTGTCGAGCTGGCCCCCGGTTCGCGCCTTGCAGCCCTCGCCCATGGCGTGCCGCAGCAGATCAACTCAAGCCATCACCAGGCTATCAAAACCGCTGGTGACAATCTCCGCATTACGGCCGTCTCTCCCGCCGACCACGTCATTGAAGCCGTCGAGCTCGATGATCCAAACCACTTTGTCATTGCTGTCCAATGGCATCCGGAACGCACCTACGCGGAAAACGAGTTCTCTCGAGCTCTGTTCACCGCCTTCGTCAAGGCCTCCCAATCCTGGCATCTTCTCTCTGCGGAAACCTCCCAGCCGGTCACGCTGCCGTGAGCACCGGTCCCGATCTTGCCCACCAACTCCCGGCAATGCTCGCCGAAGCAGGCCTTCAGCCGCTCACGGACGCACAACTCGATAGATTCGTGGCCTATCTCGATCTGCTTCAGAAGTGGAATGCCCGCCTCAACCTCACAGCGATCCGCGATACGGACGGCATTCTTTCTCGGCACTTCGTTGAATGCATTGCCTGTGCACAGGCCCTTCCATCTGGGCTTTCAACGCTTCTTGACCTTGGCTCTGGTGCCGGCTTTCCTGGAATTCCTATCGCAGTCTGTCGTCCTGAAATTGCAGTAACACTTGCAGAGTCCCAAAGTAAGAAGGCTGCATTCCTTCAGGAAGTCATTCGTAGCCTGCAAGTCCCTGCCAGGGTCTTGGCAGGCCGTGCTGAAACCCTCACAGCGCTATTCGATTGCGTCGCTCTTCGCGCTGTCGACCGCATGGAGTCCGCCATTGCAGTGGGTGCACGTTTGATTCGTCCCGGCGGACTGCTGGCACCGATGACGACCTATGCGGAACTCCCCGTACTTCAGTTAGCGGCAGGGCCGCATTTTCAGTGGCAGCATCCCATTTCATTACCATTCAGCGAAGAGCGCATACTTGCGCTTGCAATCCGCGTGGAATGCTGAGAAGTCATTGTTCTACGTGGAACAATCTTCAAGTCGCATATTCATATGTTCTACGTGGAACACTCGGAATTCCAGACCATCCACTGTTCCACGTAGAACAATTGTCAGCCAGAACTAGGCCAATAATGTTCCACGTGGAACAGACCCTATTGAAATTTCGAAATTGACCCATCAGACAATCACACATGAGACCGAAAGCCCACAAAAACAGACCTAAACTCACAGATAAAGTAAGGAAGATTTCCACCGATTTCACTTCTTAAGCCTGCCTCCAGAGCTCATCCAAAACCTCTTGCAACACATGTTCCTTCTGAGACTTACCTGTCTCGCACACGAATCGCTCGTAAATCTTTCCACAGCATCCCCACAATCTCCACAGCCGTCGCGCCTGTACCCAAACCACACAAGTGTCTTAATCTCAACACCCATGGGCAAAATCCTCGGTGTAGTAAATCAGAAAGGCGGCGTCGGTAAAACGACAACCGCCATCAATCTCTCGGCCTGCCTGGCGCTGGAGGGTTTGCGTATCCTCCTGGTCGATTGCGATCCGCAGGCGAATGCCTCATCCGGTATTGGCCTTCAACGGGACGATAACCGCCATTCCATCTACGACGTGATCGTAGGAGAGTCGCCCGCGGAGCAGGTTATCTTGCCCACAGAAATAGAAACTCTCTGGATTTTGCCCGGATCCAAGAACCTTACCGGCGCTAATGTCGAGCTTGCAGGTATAGAAGGCCGCCACCTGCGCCTGCGGAAGGCGCTCCAATCGGTCCAGGACAACTACGATCTGGTCATTCTCGACTGTCCTCCCGCGCTGGATCTCCTTACCCTCAATGTGCTCGTCGCGGCGCAATCCCTCATTGTCCCCATGCAGGCTGAATACTTCGCCCTCGAGGGGATCACCGAGCTCCTTTCAACACTTGAACGTATCCGCGCAGCCTTCAATCCCGAAATCTTCATCGAGGGTGTGCTCCTTACCATGTACGACGATCGTACGAATCTGGCCCAGCAAGTCACCCAAACCCTCCGCGAATACTTCGGCGATGGCCTCTTCCATACAGTCATTCCGCGCAATATTCGCCTTGCGGAGGCGCCAAGCCATGGAAAACCTGTCGCACTTTACGACGGGCGCTCCCGAGGGACTGAGGCCTACTTCGAGTTGGCGGGTGAATTTCTGGCTAGAAACGATATGGAGAGCCCCAAGGGAAAAGCGCGAAAGGCGGCCGCCGAAGCGACCCCTGACAGTAAGAAGGAAGTCCGATTCTGGCCCTATTCCTGAGCATCCTCCGCTCCATAGAACGCATGCAGTGCCAAATCGGCGCATTGAGAAACGGATAGAAGCTGGCCAACTGGCCGGAGAAGGAAAAACATCATGACAGCAGCCACCCCGGAAATGAAACGTCGCGCACTTGGCAAGGGTCTGGATTCACTCATTCCAAGATCAATGGGCCAGGGACCGTCCACTCCTCCACAGACAGCTCCTGAGGCGGAGTCCGGCAAGCCACGTGAGATTTCCATCAAGCTGATTGATCCTAATCCGTACCAGACGCGAGGCCATATCGATCCCCAGGATCTTAGCGATCTTGCGGCTTCCATTACTGCCAATGGCGTTGTGCAGCCTATCCTTGTTCGGCCCCAGGCCAATGGGCGCTTCCAGCTTATCGCCGGCGAACGCCGTTGGCGTGCTTCGGAATTAGCAAACAGGGAAACGATCCCCGCACTCCTTCGCCAGGTCTCGGATGAACAGGCGATGGAAATCACAATTGTTGAGAACCTCCAGCGCGCTGACCTTAACCCGATGGAACAAGCCCGGGCTTTTGAGAGATTGGGGCGAGAGTTTCATATGACGCAGGAAAAGATTGCTGAGCGAACGGGTAAAGATCGCGCATCTATATCTAACTTTATTCGTTTGTTGAAGTTACCAAAACTCGTCCAGGATCGCGTTGAAAATGGACAGCTTAGTTTTGGACATGCAAAAGTCCTCCTTGCGCTTGATAGCGCAGAAGAAATTGAGAAAGCAGCTCAGCGCATCGCTGGACTTTCGCTATCTGTTCGCCAAACCGAGACCTATGTGCAAGGTTTGCTCAATCCTGAATCCAGAAAGAAGGAGCCTAAGCCTGAGCAGCCCATCGATCCGAACGTCAAGGAAGCCGCTGAACAACTGCAGCGATCGCTTGGCTTGAAAGTCAAAATTGAAGACCACAAGGGCCGCGGCCGTGTCATCATCGAATACGCTCGGCTCGAGGACTTTGATGCGCTTCTCGAAAGATTGGGAGCGGCATGAGCTGACCGGCTCAATCTGTAGCAACGTATCGTTGCTACTCAAAAAATCGAACCCCGTCTCTTATCAGGACGGGGTTCTTCTTTGCAGTAAATGCTCTGATTGCGAAAACCGTAGCGTTACGCAATGATGTCGGTCGCGCGGCGTCCGAACTGGCCCTGACGTCGATCGCCCGCTCGATTGGGATCGCGACGGTCGCGAATCCGGGTCATATCGGGTAGCACGATCCAACGCACAGATTCCGAATCGAGCGTCCTGTTCTCGTCGACTTCTTTATCTGTGCTGTTTCCGCTCGTTAACATGCGATTGAGAACGGGAATATTTGCGCGTTGAGTCTCAACGAAATCCACGCCGGCAACAGTTAGAGTGAAATCCGCATTATCAGCGCGTGTGATGTATCCCTTCTTCACGAGGTACCAGGTCGTGAACTCAAGATAATCGCGCGGAAATCCCATGCGCTTTTCGATTTCTGCGAGCGAAACTTCAGGTGCCGTGGGGGTATGACGGCGCCGGTAATAAAGGACTGCAAGCACAGCGAGACGGCGATTCAGTTCACCCTGCAATGTATCCATGAAGTCCACATTTGTGGACATGGGTTGAGGCTGGGCTGCTGCAGTATCTGCTTCCATGTCATATGACATTCGCCGTTCCGGATCGGAAAGCACATCGTACGCCTCACGCAGCAGATTGAATTTTTCCCGGTCTCCCGTGTCAGGATTATCCGGATGAAACCGGGCGGCGAGGAAGCGGTAGACGCGGTGAATCGTGTCAAAATCCGCCGAGCGGCTAATCTGCATGAGCTCGTAATAGTCAATCTTTTCCATAACAAGCATGTGGGACCCCCTCCGCAGCTGAGAATGTCTTTGGATTCTAGCCAGCGTGCGAAATACCTGAAAATCGCCCGAATTGGGCACGCGATAGCGTCTGAGGGTATTCGGCGGCCGGTTGCAGTGCCATGCACTAACGCTTTAAGGGGAGAATTGCTGGGGAAGAGTGCGTGCCCCTTAATTAGCGGATACACACAGACAGGAGGCACAAATATTCCGCGGTTGAACCAGCCTTCGAAGTTTCCTTTCTGAGGGAGAATGGCTTGGATTCTACCCCGAAAACAAGAGTGGAATTCACAAAATCGTGCGAGTTATTAAGTTGAGATATGGACGTAGTTCCCATTTTTGATTGACGAATCCGGTCACACCACGCATCGTGGGTGCATGCTTCCTCTGCGTCGATTTGTCCTGGTCACCTTCCTTGCCGCGAGCACCATCTTCGCCCAGACCCATCACGAAAACCCCCTCGCGCCCTTCCTCTCCGTCACAGATCCCGTTGTCGCTCTTACCCACGTTGAGCTCATTGACGGCACCGGCTCCGATCCAAAATTGGATCAGACCATCGTTATTGACCACGGCCAGATCGCTGCCGTTGGCCCCACTGCAAATACGCACCCGCCCGCTGGCGCACGTGTCCTCGATCTCTCCGGTCACACGGTCTACCCAGGTCTCGTCGGCATGCACGAACATCTCTTCTACACTGAGCCTTCAAACCGGCAGCTTGGTGGCCTCGTCGCAGGCGAACTCGTCGACTCCGCACCAACTCTTTATCTCGCTGCCGGAGTCACCACAGGCCGCACCACCGGAAGCATTTCGCCCTATACCGATCTCAACCTCAAAAAAGAAATCGACGCGGGCCTGCGCCCCGGTCCCGATCTCGACGTAACCGGACCTTACCTTGAAGGTATTCCGCCACTCATTCCGCAGATGCACGCTCTTACGGGCCCTGACGACGCCCGCAAAATGGTCGACTACTGGGTCGGTGAAGGCGTTACCTCGTGGAAGGCGTACATGAACATCACGCCGGTAGAGCTCAAGGCCGCCATTGATGAAGCCCACAAGCACGGCCAGAAACTCACCGGCCATCTCTGCACCGTCGGATTCACTGAAGCCGCCGACATGGGCATCGACAATCTTGAGCACGGCATCATGGCCGACAGTGAGTTTTATCCCGGACGCAAAGAGGGCGAGTGCCCCGGTGGCCTGCGTCAGCAAATGGCCAAAGATCTTGACATCGCAAGCCCACCCGTTATGGCTATGATCCACACCCTCGTTGAAAAACATGTCGCCGTTACTTCCACCCTCTCCGTACTCGAAAGCATGGCCCCCGGCCATCCGCCCATGAGCTTTCTTCTGCGCGAGAAAGATTCCATGCCGGCTGAAGTCTTCGCCAGCATTATGAGCATTCGCGGCCAGATCGGCGATCATGCCGCCCGTTCACCCATGGGTGTACTCGTCAAAAAAGAAATGCAATTTGAGCGCGAGTTCGCCAGCGCCGGCGGCCTTCTCATGTCCGGCTGCGACCCCACCGGCTACGGTGCCGTGCTTCCCGGCTTCGGCGATGAACGCAATCTTGAACTGCTCGTCGAAGCGGGATTCACGCCGCAGCAAGCCATTCACATCGCCACAGAGAACGGCGCAAAATACCTTGGCCGCGACAACCGTATCGGAACTGTCGCCACCGGCAAACAGGCCGATCTTGTCGTCGTCCAAGGCGATGTTGCCAAGGATATCTCCGCTGTCTATAACGTCGAGACTGTCTTCAAGAAAGGCGCAGGTTACGACTCAAAGAAGCTGATTGATTCTGTGCGTGGAATGGTCGGCTATCGATAGATGCAACTAACGAGCAGCGGCTGCTTCACAATGCCGTGCCATTGAGCGTGCAGGTGAAAAGGCCGCAATGATTACGGAGGGCGGGAATGACAACCCCTTTTGAGAATGCGCAACTCAACTTGCAGTTATTCGATCTGCGGCGAGAGCAGGCTTTGCGCAAGGCGCGGAGTTGGTTTGTTTTGGATTTCAATCCTGAGAGTTTCAAAGAGCTGCTTACAATAGTGCGAGGAAAACAAAACGCATCATTCAGAATGGTGCTGAGCTACTGGAACATGGCAGCATCGATGGTGACAACCGGCGCGATCGACGGGGATGCATTTCGCGCAGCGCACGATGAGATTTTCGCCACATTCAGCAAAATACAGCCCTACCTGAATGAGCTGCGGATGGCCGCCGATGAGCCGGAGTTCTGTAGGCATCTGGAGTCAGTTGTGATGGCAATACCGGACGCAGAGGCCATTATGGAGCGGAGAAGAACCCGACTGCGCGCAGCGGCTAAGGCACGTTCAAAGAAACGCTAAAACTGAATGAAAGTGTGTGTGGTGCTTAGGCAGCAGCTACAAACGCCGGCAGCGCTTGCGATGCGCTCGCCTGCAACAATTCCGTCATGTGCGCCGCGAGTCCCGTGTACAACGACGCCGCCTGAAAAGCATTCATACGTACGGCCTCGGTCGCCTGACTCACCAGGCACTGCGCCAGGGTTTTGATTACACAAACTCGAATCTGCGCCGCATCCGCGTGAATATTCTTGAGCAGTACAGGGTCGACATTGCTGGCATTGCGCGCCGCAAAATCTGCGATCTCCAGCATAATGCCTGCGTTTTTGTAGATCGCCTTCAGTCCGCTCACGCCGCCAATTCGCTCCCAGGTTTCCTCAGGAGTGGTGCTCAGGCCTTCTTTCCAGGGAAAATGCTCGCTCAGGGCGTTAAACTTCAGTCCCTCATTCAGCCGCCCAATCAGCGACTCCCAGCTCTGGCGATTCCGGCGGCGGACACCGATCTGCCAGTAGCCAAAGTACGCCACGATGGCTACTACAAGTGCGATCTGTCCAACCGTTATGAGCATTGTCTCAACTGTCCGGCGCCATCGGGCGGGTTAGGGGGAGGTTGTAGTTGCCTCCCGATCACCGCAAAGCGGAGAAAGGGAGAGTAGATCGGCCTGGCAAACTGCATAAAGCGAAAACCACTTAATCGCTTTATCTGGACCCCGGTCTGATACCCGCAGTCCTGAACACTCTTTAATTTAGGACGATATTGCTCCACAAACAATCACACTTTTGTGTATCGGTCCGCGCTATTCGTATCATGAAGCGCGCTTGAATCAACAAGATAAAACCATTGTGGTGTCATGGGGAGCTGGGTGCCACCACCCTAATCACCATTCAGCTTTGCTGCTTACGCCGCTCGTCGGCCTCCGCCAGCCACCCGCGCCGCAGTTTTTCCGGGGCAACCGACGACAAATACGGCTTGATATCCAGAATCGGCGACCCATCCAGCATATCCACACCACGCACGCGAATCTTTGCTCCCTCGCGCCCCAATATCTCCACCACTGTCAACCCAATCGGGTTCGGCCGCCGCGGCGAACGCGTCGCAAACAACCCATGTGGCCGGTCGTCTGCCGGCGGATGCGATGTCAAATCATAGTCTTTGATCTCGCTAAACACCCACAGCACAAACAGATGTGAAAATCCCTCCACATCCTTCAGCCCCGGCTCAAGCTCCGGGCGCAGTTCCAGAATCCCCTCTTCATCGTGCCGCGCGCCTGGCCCTTTCGGAACCGAATGCGTGTCTTGAAACGGACTGCGTACCCACCCTATGGGCCGAAATGTATAGCTATCGGAAACAGTTGCACTCATGCATCCATGCTACGCCGCCCTGAGTGCAAACCGGTGTGATGCCCCGCAGCCCAGTGCACTGTTCCAACCGCTCCACAAATAACAAAAGCCACCTTCACGGTGGCTTCCTGCGCTATTCAATCTTTTGGTGCCGAAGAAGGGACTCGAACCCCCACACCCTTGCGAGTACGTGGACCTGAACCACGCGCGTCTGCCAATTCCGCCACTTCGGCACGGGACACGTTTCTGGCCAAATCAGCCAGAACGGCAGCATCTCTGAGTCTCGCAAAACCCGGTTACGAAGTCAACTTGCCCAACCCTCACTCACTTCTTCAGCGCCTCCAGCTCGTCCAGTGTCCGCGGCCAGTCCGCTCCCAGCAGCCTTGAAAGACTCCGGTCCGCCAGCACCTTCCCGCCCGTCTGGCACACGGGGCAGTAGTTCGTCTCGTTGTCCGCGTAGCGAATCCGCTGCACCGGCGCCCCGCACCGCGGGCACGGTTGCTCAAACTTCCCATGCACCGCAAACTCCGGCCGGAACGCCGTCACGTTCTCAGGGAATTTCTTCCTGGCCTCGGACCCGAGCCGTTCCGTCCACTCCGCCAGCACACCCCATGTCGCCTCAAACAGCTGCGCCCACTCCTCGTCCTTCAGCTTGTGCGTCTGCGCAATCGGCGAGAGCCGCGCCGCATGCAGAATCTCATCGGAGAACGCATTCCCAATCCCGCTCAAAATCCGCGGATCCGTCAGCGCCCGCTTCAGCGTGCGATTTTCCTGAGTCAGTGCCGCACGAAACCCATCCAGGTCGAGTGAAGAAATCTCCACGCCGCCTGCGTCGAGTGCCCGCAGTCCATCTTCGCCGCGCACCACATGCAGTGACGCACGCCGCTTCGATCCCGCCTCTGTCAACACCAGCGATCCCGTTGCAAAATCAAACGCCGCCAGCATCTGCCTGCCTGACAACTTTGCATGCGCGGGCCTCCAGTACAGCCGCCCCGCAATCATCAGGTGCAGCACCAGCCACACACCGCCTTCCACGCCAATGCAGATACGTTTCCCCACACGCCGCAGCGCGACAACTTTGCATCCGTGCGTCGCATCGAGGGGAGGCTCCACACTGCGCAGCAGGAAGATCGATGCCAGCCGCACCTGTTCCAACACCTGCCCCAGCACACGCGCTTCCAGCGCCGTAATGTACGCGGAGATGTCAGGCAGCTCGGGCATGTAGCTACACCATTTCTGGGTGAAAGCGCGGTTATTCTATTGAATCCCTGTTAGGCAACCGTTTGGTTGCCTGTTGTGTCTTGCGAATGGCTTCGACATCCGCCAGATCCTGCAGCCGGCCAGAAGAAATCTTTGAAGCAATCAAATCCTCTGCCGAAATAAACCAGGCCTTCAGCCCGCTCGCAGAATCCACTTGAGCTTCAACGCGCCGTTTCCATGCATGCTCAAAATCCACACCCGGAATTTCAGGCAACAAATCGATGGTGTGTGGGTCTCTGCCAAATCGAAAGAAGCTGGACTTATCCTTAAAATCCTCTGGAGTCACACCACCCAACGGCGATCCAAAATCGCTGAGTGCCAGGAAAACAGCGTCAGCATTTGCGGGATCGATGTGAATCAGAAGATCGATATCTTGTGTTGCGCGAGGCTGGGCGTGGAAAATGACGGCGTAGCCACCGACGATCAGATACTTAACCCCACGGGCATTGAACGCGGACAAAAGGTCTTTGAAGTCTTGGAACATCCGGCTCGGGCTCCAATCCCTTGATGGCGTACGCCGCGCGCAGAATCTCTTCCACCGCCTCGAAGCGCTCATATGCGGGCCGACTCTGCCAGTAGCGGTACTCGTCGAGCTTCATCTCATCCAGGCTCGAGTATTTGCGAAGTATCGGCTGCATACCGTTATTGTCGCCCCCGACGCAGCAAAAATCCACTGCTGCCGTGGCTCAATTATTGACGATTCGAACGCCCTAGCTCACCACCGCATTATCGATCAGCCGTGTCTCGCCCACCCACGCCGCCACCGCAAACAAGGTTCCCGCCTCGGCCGTCTTCACCGGCTCCAGCGTCGCCCAGTTCACCAGTTCCACGTAGTCAATCTTCAGGTTCGGTTCCGCCGCCAGTGACGCCTTTGCCGTCGCCAGCAACACCTCCGCCCGGCGCTCGCCATGCGCCACCAGCGCTTCCACGCGTCGCACCGCCCTGCTGAGTGCAAGCGCTTGCTTGCGTTCGTCCGCTGTCAGGTACACATTCCGCGAGCTCAGCGCCAGTCCGTCCGCGTCCCGCACAATCGGGCACACCACCAGCTCCGCTCCAAAGCACAGGTCGCGTGCCATCCGCCGCAGCACTGCCACCTGCGCCGCGTCCTTTTGCCCAAAATATGCCCGGTCGGGTTGGGCTGCGGCCAGCAGCTTCGTCACCACCGTGGCCACGCCGCGAAAATGTCCCTGCCGCGAAGCGCCATCCAGCTTGCCGCTCAGCCCTTCCACTTCCACAAACGTTGTCGCACCTTCGGGATACATCTCATCCACTGAAGGAGTGAAGAGCGCATCCGCGCCCTCCTTCGCCGCCAGCTCGCAGTCCGCCGCAAAGCTCCGCGGATACTTCGCGAAGTCCTCATTGGGCCCAAACTGTGTGGGGTTCACAAACAGCGTCACCACAACGTACTGGCAATCTTTTGCCGCCGCGCGAATCAGCGACGCATGCCCAGCATGCAGCGCCCCCATGGTGGGGACCAGTCCTATCGACATTCCTCTTGCCCGCTGCTGGCGAACACGCTGCTGCAGCTCGGCTACCGTGCGTAATAGTTCCATCAGGCTGGTCGTGCGGTGCGCCGGTGAGAACCCGCCTCCGGCCGGTGCTTCAGCGCGCTGCGCGCCTGCGCCGGCAGATGGTAGCTCTCTTCGTCGCTTGGAAAATTGCGATGCTCTACGTCTTCACGATAGCGCTCAACCGCTGATCGGACAAGACTTGCCGCATCGCCGTACCTTCTGACGAACTTCGCTGCCGGTGCAAACGTCAGGTTCACCAGGTCGTGAAACACCAGAATCTGCCCGTCGCAGTCCGGCCCGGCGCCAATTCCAATCGTTGGAATCGTCAGCTCTGCCGTAATTGCCGCGGCCACTTCGCGCGGCACGCCTTCCAGCACCACTGCCCCTGCGCCTGCTTCTTCCAGCGCACGCGCGTCTGCCTGAACCTGTGCAATTGCTTCCTGTGTCTTCGCCTGCACGCGGTATCCGCCCATACGGTGCACGCTCTGCGGAGTCAGTCCCAGGTGCGCCACCACAGGAATCTCTGCCAGCGTCAGCGCGCGCACCAGTTCCACACGCGGCCCTTCAATCTTCACGGCCTCCGCGCCCGCCTCTTTCACAAACCGCACCGCATTTGCCACCGCATCTTCAATCGCTCCGTGGTAGCTGCCAAACGGCATGTCCGCCACCACCAGTGCGCGGTGCACAGCCCGCCGAACGGCGCGTGTGTGGTGCAGCATCTCGTCCACGGTAACGGCCAGCGTGTTGTCGTGGCCCATCACCACCATTGCCAGCGAGTCGCCCACCAGAATCATGTCGATTCCGGCCTCGTCCACAAGACGCGAGGTCGCGTAGTCGTATGCCGTAAGCGCACTGATCGGCTTGCCCTGCCGCTTCATCTCGGCCAGTGCAGGCATGGTGATTTTCGTGACGGGAGTTGCGGAAGAAGAAGCTCCGCTTGCTGGGAAATGCGTAAGACTCATAGTTGGCTCCAGTGCCGTTCCGGAGACACAGGATACGGCCCGAACAACCCAAGTATACGCCCATATGAGATGCGCCCATGCGGGCGATGCTGGCTGCGGGTGTTTTTAGGATGCGTCCTTAGCACGAAAATGGGTGCCCCAGGTCTCGATTCTGAGACCTGGGATAGATCGGCACTTACCTCGCCACCACTTTCCGGGTGCCCCATCCTGGCTCTGCTAGGGTGGGGAAGCACGCCACTTAACCCTGCCACCGCCAACTGTCATCCCGAGCGACCAACGGAAGTCGAGGAACCCGCAGTCACTTTTGGGATCGATGCTCATTCCACCACTCTCACCCAACCACAGACTCGCCATCCAGAGCACAGCCCACCACTCTTACCCAACCACAGAATTGTCATCCAGAGCGCACGGGGTCCCCGAGCGTTTTTCAGCTCGGGGGTGGTAAGCGAAGGATCTGCTTTTTCGCGACGCCAACCCAGCCACAAACAGGGTGTCCAAGCCCGCTCCACAAGCGAAGCCAACCAGCCACGAATCAGGAGTGACCCACAGCACCCCATTCCTCCTCGCCGTCGGCTACCCTCGCTCCATGTCCCGCGGCCCCTACTTCGTCTACATCATGGCCAGCAAAAGCAAAACCCTCTACATCGGTGTCACCGGAGACATGCGCGCCCGCGCCTTCCAGCACAAGCAGAAGAAACATTCCCGCTTCACTGCGCGCTACAACTGCACGCGCCTCGTCTGGTTCGAAAGCTTTGTTCAAATCAGCAATGCCATCGACCGGGAGGAGGAACTCAAAGGCTGGTCCCGCGCCAAAAAAATCGCCCTCATCCAATCCAGCAATCCAACTTGGGAAGACCTCAGCGCCTCGTGGTACACCCACCTCTGCACCTGACAGAAGCCCACCCGCCAATGCCTCGCCATCCAGAGCACAGCCCACCAAGCCACCGCCCTACCCCAGCCACAGAATTGTCATCCAGAGCGCAAGGGGCCCTGAGCGTTTTTCAGCTCGGGGGTGGTAAGCGAAGGATCTGCTTTTTCGCGATGCCAACCCAGCCACCAACAGGCTACCCGGAGTGCCTGCGAAAGGTCTTTGTTCGTGGGTAAATGAGCCGAGGGCCTCGCAGTTGTTTTTAGAAATTCGTCTCAACCGCAAAAGCGGGGGTCGCGACGCGCACACTACCCCCGCCCCACCAAAACTCAATAACTTGCCCCAAATATATAGGTGCGCTCATTTCGCACACCTTAAATTCGGCCTATTTCGCCTTAAATTCCGCTTTCTGCGCAGGCCGCGCAAACCGTTCAGCCAGTTCTTCCTTTCCGTTCCCGCTCCACACGGTCACGAAATGCACGCCATTTTCGCCATCATCACTTGCGGCGCAGAAACGGCAAGCATTTCCTCACCAGAATCTTTGAAAATCGCCCGATTTATCCAGTAGTTTTTTCCCTGGCCCTTATCCTCTGCTTCCCTGAGCACTGCCCACTTGCCGTGGAGCCGCCGCCCGCCGCACACTAGGGGTGCAATTACATGCTCATTCCGCTCCAAACCGGGTTGTCAATTGGACTTGGCGCTGTCGCCGGCGCAGGCCTTGCCGCAGGCGGATTCGCCTACGCCGCCATGTGGCCCGCATCCGAGATCTTCGGCTGGGCGCTCAAGGCCCCGCCCCGTCCCGGCGAGCTCGCCCTCACTTTCGACGATGGTCCCAACCCCGCCTGGACCCCCCGCCTGCTCGATATCCTCAATACCCACAACGTTCGCGCCACCTTCTTCCTCGTAGGCAAATACGCTGAGGCCGAGCCGGAGCTGACGCGCCGCATTGCGGAGGAAGGGCACCTCATCGGCAACCACTCCTGGAGCCACCCGAATCTCGCCATCAAGAGTGGTCCGCACATCGACGACGAACTGATGCGTACCTGCAAGACTCTGCAGGACATAACCGGTCAACATGTGAAGTACTTCCGCCCGCCCTTCGGCGGCCGCCGCCCGCGTGTCCTTCGCTCCGCGCTTGAGCTGGACATGACCCCGGTTCTCTGGAATGCCATCACCAACGACTGGAAGGAGTCTTCAGCCGACAGGATCGCCGAACGGCTCATCCGCCGCGTCGATCATCTGGAACAACTCTTTTGGGCCACAAATATCGTGCTCCACGATGGCGGCCACCTGAAGCTCGGAGCGGACCGCGGCCCGTCCGTCCAGGCCGCAGGTCAAATCCTTGCAAGATATAAACATACGCACCGCTTTGTTACCGTCGATGCCTGGGATCCAACCGTTCCCTCAACTCCAAAAAACGCGGAATAAGGCTACTCCATCCCATTCCAGCCAGGGAGCCTCAGGCATTTCCAGTTCCTGCAAGCTGCTGCCGGCGCAGCAGATAGCCAACCCCTTGGAATACAAGTGCAATCGCAAGAAAGATCGCAATCGTCACATCGAAGTTGAGCTTTTGTTTCTCGATGAATAAATAGCCGATTGCATGGGCTCCAGCAGCCACAAAGACCAGATAATTCCATCGCTGCAGACTCTTCCATTGCGGCGTCCCCAGCTTCTTCAACGACCAATCGTTTGAAGTCGCGAACAACGCTGCCAAAAGCAGCACACTTACGAGACCTGTGTAGTTTGAAAAGCCAAACAAATCGTGGCGGATGGGAAATATGTGCTTGTGGTCCTGCGCACCATAAACGTAGTAAAGCCATGGCTTTCCGCGCAGGTGAACGCATTGGCCAATACCCGCATGCGCCAGACCCATAATCCCTGCCCAGATGCCAATATCGCGCCGCAAGTTGCTGGAAATGGGGTTAGGACGTGACGTCCAAAGATTCAGTGGTCCAATTACCAGCGTAGCCGCCAACAGGGCCATTGCCGGGTATGCGGTAGAAAAGCTAAGCCTTGTAATTACATCGGGATATGGACGTGTTATGTAGAGCAGAAATCCGCTCATCAAGTTTGCAGCGGCAAGTGGAAGGTGGTGAATGATGAGCCTGCGGTAAAGACGCTGACGCTTGATGGTAGTCCTCAACATTTCAGTGCGGCAGCATACGTTGTCAGGCCTGGGATGTAAAAGTGGAACGCGCAGCCGCAATGGTTGCAGTCACTTCCGCTTCGCCGTGAGCAGCGCTCACAAAAGCAGCCTCGAACTGCGAAGGCGGCAACCAGATGCCGCGGTTGAGCATGGACCGATGGAATTGTCCGAATGCGGCCGTATCGGACTTTGCGGCCTCTTCATAGTTTGTGACTGCATCAGGATTGAAAAACCATGTGCCCATTGAACCTATCCTGTTGACCGTTAAAGAGATGCCTTGTTTGCGCGCTTCCGCTGCGACGCCGTCAAAAAGGGCCTTCGCGGTCGCGTCAAGGTGCGGATAAACTGCGTCTGCGTGGTTGCGCAGATGGCTGAGCGTTGCAAAACCGGCTGCCATGGCCAGCGGATTGCCACTCAACGTACCTGCCTGGTAGACAGGCCCCAGCGGCGCAAGTTGATCCATATATTGGGCTTTCCCGCCAAACACGCCCACGGGCAATCCGCCGCCGACAATCTTTCCGAGCGTGATGAGGTCAGGATCCAGCTTGAAATATTCGCAGGCGCCGCCCGGTGCCAGACGGAACCCCGTCATGACTTCATCCACGATGAACAGTGCGCCGTACTGCGTGGTAAGTTTCCGCAGGCCTTCAAGATAACCCTGCGCAGGCAGAATGCAGCCGGCATTGCCAACCACGGGCTCAAGGATGATGGCTGCGATCTCGCCCGGATGCGCGGCAAAAGCCGCTTCCACGGCAGTCAGATCGTTGTACGGCAGCGCAAGTGTAAGCGAGGCAATCTCTTCCGGAACGCCGGCTGAGCCGGGAATGCCCAGCGTGGCAATGCCCGAGCCGGCCTTTACCAGCAGGCTGTCGGCGTGGCCGTGGTAGCAGCCTTCGAACTTGATAATGCGCTTGCGGTTCGTCGCCGCCCTGGCCAGTCGAATCGCTGACATCGTGGCTTCTGTCCCCGAAGACACAAAGCGCAGCTTCTCAATCTGCGGATAGCACGCAATAACCAGCTCAGCCAGGTCGGCCTCTGCCGCCGTTGAAGCGCCAAAGCTTGCTGATTTGCCAGCAGCTTCCTGAATAGCCTCAACCACCGGCGGAAACGCATGCCCAAGAATCATGGGGCCCCACGAGCCGAAGTAGTCGATATAGCGATTGCCATCCGCATCAAAGAGATATGCTCCCTCGGCGTGGTCTACAAACGGCGGCGCACCGCCAACTGCGCGGAAGGCGCGTACGGGGGAGTTCACTCCGCCTGGAAAAAGTCGCTCGGCACGCTGCTGAAGAGCAAGTGAGTGCGCACGCTTGGTCGTGATGGCAGGGGTGGTCATGATGGCTTCAGTATAAAAGGGATGAGCTTGCAAAACGACGTGATTACACTCCTGAATCTCCGCGTGTTTGGTTATCATCGCGTGCAGTGTGAGCGAGTGGCCACAACTCGACGACAGGCTGCTGGTGGTGTTCGATGGACACTGCGGACTGTGCAACCGGTCGGTGCGCTGGTTTCTGCGGCACGACAGCCGTGATCGCATGCGTTTTGCGCCTTCGGAGATGCCGCGTATCAGTGAGTTGCTGGTGCAGTTTGGAGTTGCGGTAAAAGGGGCGCCGGACGGGCCGGGATCCATCGTTGTGGTGCGGGGCCTGGAGCATGAACAACCACAGATGCTGCTGCGCTCCGATGCGGTGATTGCGATGTTGCATGAACTGCCGCAACCGTGGCTATTTTGGGGTGGCTTATTGCAATTGGTCCCGAGGTCATTGAGAGATTGGGGCTACGGGCTGATTGCGCGCTGGAGATATTCCATTTGGGGACGGTTCGATGTGTGCCCATTGCCCACGGCGGAGGAACGCGCGCGATTCCTATAAATTGCTTGCCAAACGATTGCGGCGCAACCGGAGAACAAGCATCAAATTCATCCCGATTGAAATGCCCATGCAGAGGCCCACGATGCCGTCGAGCCAGGGATGCGCGGCGAGGACGGTCTTCGGCGCGAAGTTCCAGAGCAGCAGGCCGGCGACTAGGGCGAGATTGGCGAGGACGCGCAGTACGCGATGATGGCGGCCGAGAGACTCATTTGCGATGCACATGGCTTTCTCCCTTTCAGTCGCGCAGCTTGTACCAGAGCATCATGCCCATTTTTACGGTGGCCATGAGGGCGATAATGGCGAAGAGATCCCAGCTGATGGCGTGCTGCACAACCAAGCGGTACTCGAAGATGCAGAGGGCGAGCAGTACTCCGGCAAGACCGGCAACACTGGTTGACCGGCGGCGATGCTCAAGGAAGCGCTCGTCTACAAATTGGCCGAGGAAGGGGATTCGACTGAGTGGATGGCTCATGACTCTTTCTCCAGAGTGAAGATATGGTCGGTGGGGCAGTTGAAGACACGCGCGAAGGTTAAGGCGAGGGCCAGGCTGGGCACGTAGCGGTTGCGCTCAATGGAATTGATGCTCTGGCGCGAGACACCTGTGACCTTGGCGAGTTCCTCCTGCGTCCAGCCCTTGGCGGAGCGAAGCTCTTTTACGCGATTGACGATTGCAGGTTCCATGTCAAGCAAGCTTTACTTTTTGAGAGTAGCTGAAGTTTATGTGTATGTCAAGCTTACTTGACAATAGAGTTAATATTTTAGAAGCCGACGAAGTTGGAGCAGCAGGTAACGGAACGCTATGACCTTTGACTTGTCCTTACAGGCAATGCACAGGTCCGGCAGGCAAATCCTGCTAGAATCAACCTTTCCGACGCAACCCTACATGGCGTCCAAACCTCTGTAAAGGGCCTGTTTCCGTGCCTGAAGAATCCAAAAAGAAGTCTGTGACTTATGCCGACGCCGGAGTGGATATCTCCGAGGGCGATCGCACGAAGGGACGCATCAAGTTCCTGGCGCAAAAGACATTTACCCGCAATGTGCTGGGCGGTATCGGTGGGTTCGGGGCGTTGTACAAGCTAGATACGGGGCGGTGGAAGAATCCTGTACTAGTGAGTTCCGCCGACGGGGTGGGGACGAAACTGAAGGTGGCTTTTGAGCTGGGGCTGCACCACACAGTGGGTGCGGATCTTGTGAATCACTGTGTGAATGACATTGCGGTGCAGGGCGCAAAGCCGTTGTTCTTTCTGGACTACTTTGCAAGCGGAAAGCTGGACCCTGAGGTGACAGAAAACGTGGTGTCGGGTCTGGCGGATGCGTGCCGCGCGAACGGATGCGCACTGATCGGCGGGGAGACCGCGCAGATGCCGGGTTTCTATACCGACGGCGAGTACGATCTGGCGGGATTCATCGTAGGTGCGGTGGACCGTGACAAGATGATCACGGGCCAGGGCATCAAAACGGGCGATGTGCTGATTGGGTTTCCGTCAACAGGCTTGCATACGAATGGCTACTCGCTGGCGCGGAAGCTGCTGTTCGAGGTGGCGGGATACAAGTACACGCAATATGTTTCGGCCATCAAAGAGAAGGCAGGCGTGGCACTGATGAAGACGCATCGCAGCTATTTGAGCGTGATTCAGAAGCTGGTGACCGCGGGCGTTACGAACGGGATGGCGCACATCACAGGCGGCGGGATCACAGAAAATCTGCCGCGGATATTGCCGAAGGGTACGGGGGCACAGATCGAGATCGGATCATGGCCGGTGCTGCCGATATTTGAGCATCTGCGCGAACTGGGACAGGTTTCAGAGGACGAAATGATGCGCACGTTCAATATGGGCGTGGGGCTGATTGCGTCGATTCCGGCGGCCAAGTTTACGAAGGCGAAGGCGCTGCTGGACCGCGCGGAAGAGAAGTTCTATGTGGTTGGGCGCGTGGTGAAGGGTGAGCGCCGGGTGCAGTACACGTAACCACCTGCTACGGGGCCGACAGCGCCTGCGCATCAAGGTATGCCAGCTGAGAGTGCAGGATGATCGTGCTAGCGTTGCTATGCGCCGGTCAGCAATAGAGTGTTGGTGATGGGGGACCGTAATCGTTGACAAGCGAAACACCAGGTCGCCCGATACGTCTGGGCATTCTTCTTTCAGGGCGCGGGTCAAATTTTCTGGCAATTGCCGAGAACATTCGTGCAGGCAAGTTACGCGGTGTTGAGATTTCGGTGGTAATCGCCAACGTGGCAGATGCGCCTGGGCTGGCTGCGGCACGGGAAATGGGTCTGCAGACAGAGTTGTTTGTCTCCAAGGGGAGACCTCGCGCCGAGCACGATGCAGACGTGATTGCTGCGCTGAAGAAGCATGATGTGAATCTGGTGATTCTTGCCGGATATATGCGGCTACTTTCGCCGGAGTTTATCGCGGCGTTTCCGAATCGTATTTTGAATATTCATCCTTCACTGCTGCCGGCGTTTCCAGGTCTGGATGCGCAGACGCAGGCCTTTGAGTATGGCGTGAAGGTGGCCGGATGCACGGTGCACTTTGTGGATGAGCATCTGGACCACGGTGCAATTGTGCTACAACGGGCGATCGAGGTGCTGGAGACGGACGATGCACACTCGCTGGCAGAACGGATTCTGAGGGAAGAGCACATCGCGTATAGCGAGGCGATTGCGCGCGTGGCGAGCGGGGAATATCAACTAAGCGATCGAAGGTATCTGAAGAAGTAGCCAGAAGTAAGTAGTAAGTCAAAATTATTCGCGTTTTCAAATCACACATAAAGAACCTCAACTGAGAGTACAGATCCAATCTTCGTGTAGCGCGCTGTGACTGCGAGAAATCCCATTCAGAATCGGAAGGCTATCGGTGCCGTGGGGTTTCCTATGGATTTGTGCTAGATCAAAGGGAATTCGTGTTCTTACGCCTGTTTGCAGAAAATTATTGCGATTCGGTCTAGGCTGGATATATCCACTGACAACCTGCGATAGCTCGAGCACCTCTCCTGCAAACGGAGATAACAGGCAATCTCTGTTTGCAGGCGGGCAGCGCAGGGATCGGGAGGCGAGAAGAGGGCGGCTAAGGCCGCCCTCTTTGCATGGAAGGAGTTCACGTGAAGAACTGGATTGCCAATGTGTGGAATCATCCACGCACTACCGCAACTGGATTGCTGATTGCAATTGCGAGCGTTGCGGGCGTGCTGTCACAGCAGGGAGTCACGCTTGGTCACGTCGGCGAGGGAAATACCGTGGCGTTGGCAGGCGCACTTGCAACGGCGCTGCTGGGGCTGGTGGCACGCGACCCCGGCGGAAACGCGGCGCGAGGCGGAAATGGCCAGGACACTAGCAAGTCCGAGGATAGCAAGGGCGCAAGCGATACATCGAAAGCAGCGGCGAAGAGCACGAGCGGAGCGATTCTGCGTGTGGGTGTGGTGATGGCGCTGCTATTGCCGTTACCGCTGATGGAAGGATGCAACAGTACGAGCGTGGCGCAGGACATTGCGAACTGGACACCGGCGCTACAGAGCGCCGTGGCAACGGTGGACTCAACTGCCGCAATTCTTTCATCGGAGAACGGAAAGGCTTTCGCAATGGTGACGGCGGGCTTTGACGCCGCTTCCAACGTGCTGGTGCAGCAGGCAAAGGCGTATCTCGCGAATCCGAACGACGGAACGCTGGCGAATCTGCAGATGCAGGTGGTGACATTTCAGCAGCAAGTGAATGCGTCGCTTTTGACGGCGGCGGGGATTAGCGACGCGGCAAGCCGGCAGAGAGCGCTGGTGGCAGTGCAGGCGGTGGCTACGGCAGTGTCCGCAATTCTGGCGCTGGTGCAATCCGTTTCGAGCGGAAAAGCAGTGGCGCAAATGGCGACGGCTTCGGCGATCAAGATTGCGCAGGTGGAACCGCTGATGGATCGCAACGCCATGATACGGACCGTGGCCGCTCACTATGGTGAGTCTGACGAGGTGGCCGCAATGCAGGTGGAAAGGGCCCGTACGGCCGCATTTCAGGCGGGCTTCTAAGCACATGCGGTGCGGCAGACGCTCGCATGAAGTTTGTGGCTTCTGCTTTTCGTGGAGCGAAGGATGGAACGCCAGGCAATCGACGACTGTCAGAAGTCGATCGGAAGTTAGCGGTTCCCAAAACAGGGAACCGCTAACTTACCGGAACAATGCACTATGTCAGTTGTTGGAGACTTCAGCTTCACCGAGCAAGAGTTTGAAGGTGATCTGCTTCTGGCCGCGCAGAACGGTGACGCTGACCGTGTCGCCTGCCTGATGCTTGTCCATGATGGCGCTGATGTCCTGTGTATTGGTGATCTGTTGGCCATCAATGGCGACGATTAAATCACCGCCGAGCATGATGGGAGTATTGCCGACGTAGGCCCGCTCATTGCCACCTCTGAGACCTGCGCGCTCCGCGGCTCCGCCGGGGATGACACGCTGGATAAGAACGCCGTAATCTGCCGCAAGGCCCATTTGCTGTGCAAGGTCAGGACCGATTGCATACGAAACGATGCCGAGCGAGGGGCGCTTGACGCGGCCGTAACGAGTAAGGTCAGACAAAACAGCCTTGGCGGTGTTGATAGGGATGGCGAAGCCAATACCGGAGCTTTGATCTGCGCCATTGGAGGCGATCATGGTGTTGATGCCAATAACATCACCATGGGAGTTGAGCAGCGGGCCGCCGGAGTTACCGGGGTTAATGGCGGCGTCGGTTTGAATCGCGTCCTCAATCAGTGCGCCGTCTGCATTGCGAATGGAACGGATGGAGCTGATGATGCCCTGCGTCATGGTGCCGCTGAGGCCGAAGGGGTTGCCGATGGCGTAGACCTTCTGGCCAACGTTCAGGCCGGACGAATCCGCGAGCGTGACAGGTTGCAAATCGGGAGCGTCGATCTGGAGCAGAGCAAGATCGTGTACTTTGTCGACACCGATGACCTTGGCAGAGTAGCGTCGCTTGTTGCTGAGCGAGACCTCGATGCCGCGATTGGCACCGTCAATTACGTGAAAATTGGTGAGGATATGGCCGGCCTTGTCGAGGATGAAACCCGATCCCTGGCCCTGCTGCGGGACTGCTCCGTAGAAGAAGTTGAAGACGAGCGCTGTGGAGGTGATGTTGACCACAGAGGGCAACACCCGCTTGTACACGGCGATATTGTTCTGTTCTTCAGCGTCATATGCAGGTGCGGCATGAGCTTCAGTCAGTTCAAGCGGAGACGCTGAACGGCCTCCATGGAGAAATGAGAAGAGGCCGAAAGGCGAGCTTGCATGGGTCGTCAGGTACCAAAACCCACCCACCAGCAAGACAACCAGCAAGAAGCGGCGCAATTTCATGGTGTAGGAACCGAAAGACCTTTCTGAAAATCGACGGGCAGGCGTGGACGGGTTTTACTTACACCCCCCCCGCTGCCTCTATCTATTTTAGATACTCCTATTCGCCAGATTTGTTGCTTTCTGCCTTTAAGCGCAGCCACAGACGCTCAACGTGTTGCCGAAGATTCTCTTTATCTCCTGTATTTTCCAGCACGTAATCGGCGCGGGCCACTTTTTGTGCATCGGGAATCTGGTGCGCAAGACGAACACGTGCGTCGGCTTCGGCAAGGGCGCGATTACCGTTTTTCAGGTCAATACGGGCCACATAGCGGGCAATTTTGACGCTATCAGGTGCCGTGACGACGATGATGCGGTCGAAGCGGCGCTTCCAGTCAGCAAGGACGGTATCAGACTCGCCGCGTGCGCGTGCATCGCGTTCCACCTCAAAGATAAGTGCCGAGACTACGACAGCGATGGCGGCGGGGTTGCGGGCGAAGACATCGTCCATCCATTGGCGCTGCGCTTCGATGGTGGCGGGGTGGACAATGGCGTTGAGGTCATGGAGCCGGCCATGTGAAAAAGCGAGCTCGGCAAGTTTGGCGCGGTTGAGAGAACCGTCTGCGTTGACGACGTCAGAGCCGAATGTGCGAACAATTTCTGAATAAACTTGCTGGCCGGGCTGCATCAGGGTGCGGCCCAGTTCGTCGGCCTCAATGACTTCGGCGCCGAGCTCACGCAGATAGGCGGCAACAGTGCTTTTTCCGCTGCCGAGACTGCCGGTGAGACCCACGCGAAGCATCTTTATATAAGACCTCTGCGCATTTTGGCGGCACGGACGGTGTTGGCCATGAGCATTGCAATGGTGAGCGGGCCGACACCGCCTGGGACCGGGGTGTAGGCCGATGAGAGCTCGAAGGCGGCCGGGTCAACGTCGCCGACGAGGACCGAGCCACGCTTGGCGAAGGCTGCTTCGCGCTTGGCATTGCCCTTGAAGAAGAGGTCGAAATCCTCACGTGTGGTAATGCGGTTGATGCCGACATCGATGATGGCGGCGCCGGGTTTGACCATGTCGGGCGTGATGAAGCCAGGCTTGCCAATGGCAGCGACGAGGATGTCGGCCTGGCGCGTAACGGCGCCGAGGTCGCGTGTCTTGGAGTGGCAGATGGTGACGGTGGCGTTCTCATGCAGCAGCAGCATGGCAGCGGGCTTGCCGACGATGTCACTGCGGCCGACGACGACGGCATTCTGGCCGGAGATGGGAATGCTGCCGCGTTTGAGGATTTCGATGACACCTGCGGGCGTACAGGGTGCGAGCGCGGGGCGGCCTGCCTGCAGGCGGCCTGCATTCACAGGATGGAAGCCGTCGACGTCTTTCTCCGGAACGATTGCGTCGAGCAGACTTTTGGAGTCAATTTGTGCAGGTAATGGCAGTTGGATGAGGATCCCGTCGATGTCGTCGCGACTGTTGAGCCCGTGGACGAGGTCGAGCATTTCTTCCGTGGTGACCGTGTCAGGCGGAGTGATGAGGTCAGAGTAGAGACCGAGCTCGGCGCAGGTCTGGACCTTATTGCGGACGTAGATTTCAGAGGCGGGCACGTGACCGACAAGCACGGCTGCGAGACCGGGGCGGATACCCTTAGCAGCGAGGGCTTTCACTTCATCGGCGACTTCCTGCTTGATGGCTGCGGCGATGGCGGTTCCATCGAGAATCTTCGGCATGCTGGTCTCCAAATTCCATCGTATCGTTTCAGGCACCTGTGGTGCGGGCATTGCATGCAGCCGTCGCTCTCTGATCGCTCGCAGCGGGTGTACCTTCCCAGGTCTCAGAATCGAGACCTGGGGCACCCGGTAAATTGTGAATTCCCGGGTTTCAGAATCGAGACCTCCACCCCATCGACGAGGACCTGTCGATGGGGACCCCTGTCTTGGAGTACCCGGAAAATAGCTTGCATCAGACGGTGGCTTTGGTAGCGCCGGTGGAGACGCCGCCGTCGACGAGCAGCGTTTGGCCAGTGACGTAGCGGCTGACCTCAGAGGCGAGAAAGACGATGGCGCCGTCGAGGTCGTTGGGCTGGCCGGGGCGCTTGAGCGGGATCCGGTCGCAAATGTATTCGACCCACGCGGCATTCTCGTAGAGCACCTGATTCTGGCGGGTCTTGAACCAGCCGGGCGCGAGGCAGTTGACGGTGATTCCGTGACGGCCCCAGTCGTCGGCGAGGCTCATGGTGAGCTGCTTGATGCCGCCGCGGCTGGCGGTGTAGGGACCGAGGCCGGCGAAGCCCGCGACGCTGGTGACCGAACCGATATTGATGATACGTCCATAACCGCGGGCGACCATGCCGCGGGCAACGGCCTGCGCGACGAAGAAGGAGCCGCGCAAGTTGGTATCGAGGATGGTGTTCCAGTCGTCCCAGGTGACATCGAGCGCGGGCTTGCGGATGTTGCAGCCGGCGTTGTTGACGAGGATATCGATTTTGCCGTAGTGAGTTTCGATGGCGGAGACGGCTGACTCGATGCTCTGCTGGTCGCGCACGTCAAGGGCCGTGGAGAAGGCGCGGCGGCCGAGGGCTTCGATTTCGGCAGCGAAGTCGGCGAGATCGGTGGCGTTGCGGCTGGTGAGAGCAATGTCCGCTCCGGCGCGGGCGAGCGCGCGGGCAAAGTACTGGCCGAGGCCGCGCGAGGTGCCGGTGACGAGGGCGACGTTGCCGGTGAGGTCAAAGAGATTTTCAGCAGGCTTTTCTGACATGGCGGGATTCCTCAGAGCGCGAGATTCGCAAGGCAAAAGATTCTTTATGGTTCGAGAACGACTTTGAGCAGACCGGGTTCGCGCTCGTGGAGGCGGTGGAACCAGCTTGCGCCTTCAGAAAGCGGAGCGACGGCGGAGATAAGCGGGTCCACCTTGATGGCTCCGCTGGACATGAGGCGGATGCATTCACGGTACTCGCCTGACGAGGCACAAGAGCCTTGCAAGCGAATCTGGCGCGAGACAACGGATTGAAGAGGAATCTCCGCGATGGGCGAGACGTTGCCGATGAGCGTGACCGCGCCGCCTTTACGCACAGCTTCAATAGCGAGCTTGATAGGTGCAGTGGCGCCGACACATTCGAGGGCGGAGTCTGCTCCTCGTCCGCCGGTGAGTGCGAGAATTCGTGCGATTGTGTCATCGCTTGAAGAGTTGATCGTATGCGTTGCACCCATGTCGCGCGCGAGTGCGAGGCGCGTGTTGTCAAGATCGAGTACGATGACGCTGCCTGCGCCTGCATGAAGGGCAGCCTGAAGGGTGAGCAGGCCAATCATGCCTGCGCCGACGATGATGACGGTGTCGTTGCGCTCGATGGGCGTGAGTGAGACGCCGTGGACAGCGACGGAGACGGCCTCAATGAGCGCGGCATGCGAGAAGGGCATGGACTCAGGCAGGTGGTAGCAGATGCGCGCGGGGACGGCGACGTACTCGGCGAAGGCGCCCATGCGGCGGAAGAGGGGCGTGGAGACGCCGACGACTTCGCGATTGTCGCAGAGGTTGATCTGGCCGCGTTGGCAGTAGAAGCAGAGACCGCAGTAAACGGTGGAGTCGAAGGTGACGCGGTCGCCGGGGCGGAAGCCCGGAACGTCGGAGCCGACAGCCTCGACGACACCCGCAGCCTCATGGCCCATGACGATGGGTGGAATGCGGCGGCCTGTGCTGCCGTCGAAGCCATGCACATCGCTGCCGCAGATGCCGCAGGCGTGGATACGAATGAGCAACTCATCGGTTGCATATTGAGGCACGGGCATATCCGTGAGGTCGAGCTGGTTGTAGGCGGAGAGGACGAGTGCTTTCATGAGGCTCCTGTGGCCGAAGCGCACGACAAACGGTGCAGGGCGGTAACAGAAAAGGATAGTGCATGGGGGGAGGACGAGCGAAAGTCCTTAACGCCTTAAAGGCTACTTGAAAAATGCCCGCGGCGAAAATATCTTCCCATAGCCATTCGAGTGGAGTATGATTCTCTCCCATAGTCATTCGAGTGGAGAGAGTGTTTATGGCAATGAAAAGACCGCCCGAGGCCGGAGAAATTCTTCAGGGCACGCTGGATATGCTTATCCTGCGCACGCTGGTTCTAGGTCCAGCCCATGGACACACAATCGCCCAGGCCATTGAGCGAACTTCGGAAAACGCGCTCGAAGTCGAGCAAGGCTCGCTTTATCCAGCGCTTCATCGGCTTGAGGAGCGCGGCTGGCTCTCCTCGGAGTGGGGAGTGAGCGAGAACAACCGCAAAGCCAAGTTCTACCGCCTCACTAGAAAAGGGCGAAGCGAGTTGAACGCCGCGGCGGGCCGGTGGCGGAAGATGACGCGCGCCATTGGCCTGATTCTTGGTGAATCGTTCGACTGATCAGGAGCTAACGAAGATGGGCAAGCTGCGATTTACAGATAAAAATCAAAAAGACCGGGACTTCGCGGAAGAGATCGAATCCTACATCGCACACGAAGTGGATGCCAACCTGGCGCGCGGGCTTTCGCCGGAAGAGGCGCACAGGCAGGCGCGTCTGCGTTTCGGCAATCCGCGTACCATGCGCGAACGGGAATGGCGTAATCGCTCTTTCCCGTGGGCCGAAGACCTGGCGCGCGATCTTCGTTTCGCACTCCGCGCCCTCGCAAAGGCGCCCGCCTTTGCCATCATTGCCGTGGCGGTCATTGCCGTCGGCATCGGAGTCAACACCGCCGTCTTCTCCGTCATCGACAACATTCTTCTCAAGCCGCTTCCGTATCCCGACCCCGACCAGCTCGTCGCCAACACGGTCGTAACTCCCTTCGGTGAGTTTCAGGGAGCCAACATCCCCTTTTTCGCCTTCTGGCAAAAGCAGACCAACATCTTCCAGCAGATTGCGGCCTACGACTTCGGCGGCGCCGGGCTTAACATCACGGGAACAGATCATCCGCAGCAGGTACAGGCTCGCCACGTAACATCCGACTACTTCGCCATGTTCGGTGCCCGCATCGTCGCGGGACGCACTTTTTCACGCTCTGAAGACAGTCCCAACGGTGGCAACTCCGTTGTCCTGAGCGATGCTTTTTGGAAAAGCCGCTACGGCGCCAGCCCCAAAACCGTCGGGTCAACCATTCAACTCGACGGCAAACCTTATCTTGTCATCGGCGTCGTCCATTTTGGATTCGCCGGTGATACTCCGGTCGACCTCTGGGTACCCTTTCAGTTCAATCTCAACTCGAAAGACTTCGCGATGTTCTTCACCGTCGCGGCGCGTCTCAAACCCGGCATCACGCTTGCCCAGGCAAAAGCCCAGCTAGGCTTGGCTTCAAACCAGTTCAGGAAACAATTCGGCAATGATGCTCTCGCTCCCAACCAGAGCTTCGGAGTCATGCCGCTGAGTAAACAGGTTATCGGCAACACCGGCCCCAGCCTCTATGTACTCTGGGCCGCGGTCGCATTCGTGCTGCTCATCGCCTGCGCCAATGTGGCGAATCTTCTTCTGGCGCGCGCGGCCGCGCGCAAACGCGAGTTTGCCACACGCGCCGCTTTGGGTGCGGGCCGCGGGCAGATCATCCGCCAGCTTCTCGTCGAAAGCCTTGTGCTTTCGCTTACAGGCGGCATCATCGGGCTCGCGTTGGGGTTCACGGGAGTTCGGCTGCTGCTCAAGTCCACACCGGGCAATCTCCCTCGTGTGGGCGAAGCAGCCGCAGGCATTTCGCTCGACCTCAACATTGTCCTTTTCACATTGGGCATCTCGCTTCTCACCGGACTTCTCTTCGGTCTCGTTCCCGCATTGAGCGCATCACGCGCCAATCTTGCCGCCGCGCTCAATGAGAACGGTACGCACACCAGTTTTGGTGTACGCAGCGGCAGGCTGCGCTCTGTTCTCGTCATTGCCGAAATGGCGCTCACGGTGGTTCTGGTTGTCGGGGCCGCATTGCTCATTCGCACCTACATGAATCTTGGAAATGTCGATCCCGGCTTCGCCATGCACAATGTCCTCACCATGTCGATGTCGATCAGCGGCGACCGCTTCCAGAAATCGGCGCCGGTTGCCCAGCTCGTGCAGGATGGTGTCGATCGCGTGCGCTCCGTTCCCGGAGTTCTCGACGCGGGTGTCAGCAACTGTCTGCCCATGGCAGGCGGCTTTGGCATGGGCTTTGACGTTGCCGGCCGTCCCAAAGGCGATCAGAACGCCTCAGGCGGCGCGGGCTTCTGTTCCGTTTCCTACAGCTACTTCAGCAGCCTTAAAATTCCCCTTCTGCGCGGCCGCGTGCTTACCCGGAACGATGTGGCCGGAGGACCCGGCGTTGTCGTCATTAATCAGGCAATGGCCCGTCGTTACTGGCCCAACAGCGATCCGCTCAAAGACCAGATTCACATCGGCGTCGGAGCCGGACCAGCTTTTGCGGAAGGGCCGCGGCAGGTCGTCGGCATTGTCGGCGATACCAATGACCACGGTCCCGGCAACGATCCCACGCCCATGATGTATATCCCGCTGGCGCAAATGCCCGATCTTGAAACCGCCTTCAACTCCCGCGTCGCACCTCTTTACTGGTTCGTGCGCAGCCAAGTCGATCCGCGCACCCTACTCACGCCCATCGAAACCAGCCTGCGTCAGGCCAGTGACGGTCTGCCCGTGGGCCACATCCGCACCATGGAAGAACTCGAAGCACGCAATATTTCGCGTCAACGTCTGAACATGCTGCTTATGTCCGTCTTTGGGTTCGCTGGACTGCTTATGGCTGCAATTGGGATCTATGGCGTCATGTCTTACTCCGTTGAACAGCGCACTCAGGAGCTTGGCATCCGCATGGCGCTTGGCGCGCAGGCTTCCAACCTGCGCAACATGGTCCTCCGGCAGGGGATGATCCTTACACTCATTGGAGCATCTATCGGAAGCGGCGGAGCTTTGTGGCTTACCCACTTTCTCGCCAGTTTCCTCTTCGGCGTCAAACCACTCGACGCGCTTTCATTTATCGCCACACCGATGCTGCTGGGCTTCATTGCGCTCATTTCCGTCTGGATACCGGCGCTTCGCGCCACCCGCGTCGATCCGATGACAGCGCTCCGAATTGAGTAAGCAGGAACAAGAGTGAGGAAGAGCAGAAGTCATCATGAGCTTGACCACTACTGTGCCATCCGGTCCATTTGCTCGATCCGACCAAGGAGGACAAAGTAGGCTGTGATGCCGATGAGAAGGTAGACGGCAGGAACAGCAAAGGCCAGCGCGAAGGAGTGACGCGTGTAGGCCAGGTAACCCGTGACGATGGGTGCAGTGATGCCCGAAATCTGATTTGAAAAGTTCATGATGCCTCCGACCTTACCCACATCGGGACGACGGGCGATGAGCGAAGGTACGGACCATCCGACGGGTGCCGCCGCGGAGAGACCGCCGATGGAGAGACTGATCCAGGCGAGAGCTTCACCTGCGGACGATGGGTGTGCCGCGCCGATGATGCCCAGCCCACAGGCCATTCCGCAGATGAGCACCGTTTTGCGTACACGATTGGCATCGAAGCCGCGGCGGATAAGGAAGTCGACGAGCCAGCCGCCAATGGTGAGTTCCGCGATGGTGGCCACGAGCCAGGGCACGCCTGTGTAGAGGAAAGAATGGAGCAGATCGATGTGGAGCTGGAGTGCGAGATAGGTGGGTAGCCAGGTGAGCAGCAGGTAGAAGACATAGTTGTACGAGCCAAAGCCGATGGCGAGGCCGAGAACCTTGCGGCGGAACATAAGGTGGAAGAGCGGCGTGGAAGCTGCGGCATTGGCTGGCGGGTGCGCGGCGTCGTGTGATTCGATGTAGGCGAGCTCGGTGGCGGTGAGCTTGTGATCTTCGTGTGGCTCACGGTAAACGAGCCAGAAGATGACGAAGTAGGCGAGGCTGATGAAGCCTGTGGCGGCGAAACTCCAGCGCCAGCCAATGGCAAGCAGAATGACTCCGAGCAAAGGCACGCCGATGGCGGATGAAAATTTGGCAGCGGCATCGAAGATAGCCGTGGGGAAGCTGCGTTCACGCGCGGGGAACCATTCGCCGATGGCTTTGGCGTTTGCGGGGAAAGCCGGGGATTCACCAATGCCAAGCAGAAAACGCGCGCCGAAGAGAAAGGGCACACCGGGTGCGATGGCGGCGAGAAAGGACGCGATAGACCAGAGAAAGGTGCTGATGCGGCCTACACGGCGCACACCGAAACGGTCGAGCACGACGCCGATGGGAAGCTGGCAGGCAGCGTACGGCCAGTTGTAGGCGCTCGAAAGATAGCCGAAGATGACGGTGGAGATGCCAAAAGAGGCATAGAGCGACTCATAGGAGACGGAGAGATTGACACGATCGAAGTAATTGACCAGCACGCCGAGGCCAAGCAGCCATGCGATTCGCCAGCGGCGGCCGGGGATTCGCGCCGGCGCGTGAACTTCTCCCTGAGACAAAGGAACTCCTCGCAGCAGGTGGGGATGGTTTGCTGTGCTGTGCAGACGGCAGCAAACGCCACACACAACCTTCGTCGAGCGTACTTATTGTTGTAAAGCGGTTTTCTGTATGTGCGCCTAGCTCTGCTTCTCCTTGTCATGCAATTGCCAGTAGGCGGCATAGCGCTGACTGGCAATTCTGTACATGGGTATGAGCTTGTATTTCTTGTCGGCTCCGGAGGCGGTGAAGAGCAGTTCAGAGGGCGAGTCGACCTGGAGCCAATCCTTCGGGGCCGCACTGGTATCCGCTGAAGCATTCGGCAGTGGTACAGGTCCAGGTAGATCCTTGGGGACGGTGGAGCGGCCGTGCACG
>DASZRJ010000026.1:0-63504 GCA_035550015.1 Occallatibacter sp.
TAGGGGCCTTTCATATATGCAAATGAGTGGACAGAAGTGAGTATGCGCTGCGCTGCGTTATTCGGTTGTCTGCGCGCCTACCAGAACCCTCTGCGGAGCAGATAGCTTAGCTTCCGTGCCAGAAAGCTTGAGCTTCATGGAAAGAACTTCCGGTTTATTCTTGCCGGATGCCTGGAAGCGGATGCGGTACTGATGCTCAAAACGGACGCGCAGGTCTTTGAAATAGGGATCGAAGGAGACTGGGTTGCTAAGTCCCTGCCAGTAGCTGTAGCCGCCGGTCGCATCCGTCACCTGCTGCAGCAGATTTTGCCCGCCCGACGAGATGATCGGCGACCGCGAGAGTTCTCCCTGGCTCTTCCAGTAGATGGAATAGACAGTCAGGCCCGCACGGATAGAATCGTTGATTGCCGCCTGTACGTAAGGATCATCGGGATCGTAGCGTGGCTGGTAGTTGTCGATGCCATCGCTGATCAGGACCACTTCACGGCGGGCGCTCTTGTCCTGCGAGGGCCAGTGCCTGGCCAGATCTGACAGGCAAAAGTAGGGGCTGCCACTGACACCGACCGGTCCGGGAGGAAGTTTGATACCGGCAGCGATCTGCGCGGGGTCAGAGGAAAGCGGCCCAGAGAAGACAGCGCGGCCATTGGCCATATAAGCAACGGCCATGCGGGTATTGGCGGGCAACTCTTTGGCAAAGTTCTTGATTGAAGGCAGCTGGTTGCCGATGGAGCCGCGTGCCGCGCTGTCAATCAGAACGACAAGCTCGATGGGGTCGGCCGGTCCCTGTGCGCGCGTCACGCTGGTGACTGGTGTCTCCTTGCCGTCGATCTTTAACTGCAGGCTCTCGGGTGCAGGTATAGCCGGAATAAAATCAGGACCGGACTTGGGAAGTATGGTGACCAGAGTCTGACCAGACTCCGGTGTCGAGGGGGTGGCCGGAAAAGCCTGAATACTTATGGCTAAAGTGCTGGCGGCCAGAAAAGTGACCCATCGTACAAATTTCATAATTTTTCCTCCTATCGCGGGACGCCGCTGTTCAAAACTCTCCACTGTATTCGACGCATCTGAAACCACGCGGTTGCTCATGCTGCGCTTCATGTGGCCGCAAGGTGTTGGCGATATGAAGGTGGCTTTCTTCAGGAGAGGGTGGTTTCGCGGGGCACCAGGACAGATGCAGCCGAAAGGCAAAGGAGCGGTCCTGCGATATTGAAGAACGCGCGTGTGGTATTGCCCAGCGCATCATTGTAGGTGCCCATAAGCAGCGCGATGGCGAAGGTGGCAGCAACAGCCCATCGCCAGCGGCGGTCCATTGCGCGGATGCGGAAGAGGCCGAGGGGCAGCAGCCAGGCAAAGGTGTACCAGAATTCGCGTGCGGTGAGGTTGCGCAGGAATGCGTGAAAAAAGCCGACATTCTGAAATGCGCTCATCCCTGACGTAAATCCCAGCACGCCTTCGTTGCCCTGCGCGGTTAACTGTGCCACAACCGCAAGGCAGCCTAAAACGGCGGCAAGAGCAATCCACCCTATTCGGCGCCAGGCCCTCGGCTGATCAAAGAACCACCATGTGAGTGCAAACACCAAGGCAAAAGGGGCATAAGTCTCTTTCGACAGGCTGCCGGGAATGGCCCACAGCGGGATGAGGTACCAGCGATTGGAGAGCATGGACCAGGTGAGCAGAACGAGGCAAAGTGCTTCACCGGAGTCGACATAGGCCGAGAGGTTGAGATTAGGTACGACCCAGTCAACAAGGAAGAGAAAAGCGGCGGTGAGCGATGTGGCCCATGGCAGCCCGCAACGCAAACCAATAGCGATAATGCCAACCATGGTGCCGGCCGTGAGCATGGAGTTCGCCGTGAGCATGCCGAAGAGGGCAGGGTCCCAAGTCCGAATGTGCCCTTTGGCGGCAAGGTAGAAGGGCCGCGCAATCCAGGGGACAAAGGCGCGATAGGCGATGTGGTAAGGAGCGCGGACCAGATCGCAGTAGGCGGCGGCATCCGAAGCACCAGGGGTCTTGCCGGGGTCATAGCGGTTGAGAGTGGGATAGCCGAGTCCGAAGCAGAAGGCAACAAAGAGTGTCCAGAGAGGCAAAGCCTGGCGCAATCGGAGTTGGTTGGGCATGTGGCCTCACAGTTGGCTCAAGGCTGTGCGTCGATAAGCCGATTGTAGCGGAGGGTGTGGAGGCGCAGCTTCAGGCTAGAGAATGCGGAATATGCTTAGGGAGTGCCGCCTTGCAAAGGGCTTGCAATTTCGCAGCCACTCCAATACACTCTATCGATGTGCCCGAAGTGTATTTTTGGGCAGTCACTAGTACCACGGTATTTGAGCGTGTTTGCGTGGCAAGGCTTCGAGTTAGGTCGCCTCTGCGGCAAGCGCTCCCTGCGAGGCAGGGCTGGCAAGTACGGTGGGAGGCGAGGGAAGAATGGCCAAGGTCAGCAAGAATATTGCAAAGGCGCGCGCCGCTGTAACGAAACCGGCGTATCCGCTGCCTGAAGCTGTGAGCCTGCTGCAGCAGGTGAAATACGCAAAGTTTGATGAGACGGTAGACCTGACCATGCGGTTGGGCGTCGATACTCGTCACGCGGACCAGATGGTGCGCGGCACGGTGGTTCTGCCGCACGGACTGGGTAAAACGAAGACCGTCGCAGTGATCGCGACCGGCGACCGCCAGAAGGAAGCGCAGGAAGCAGGCGCGGACTTTGTGGGCGGCGAAGAGATGGTGGAGAAGATCCAGAAGGAAAACTGGACCGACTTCGACGCTCTGATTGCGACGCCTGACATGATGAAGGTCGTCGGCCGTCTGGGTAAGGTTCTGGGGCCGAAGGGGCTGATGCCGAACCCGAAGACAGGCACCGTGACGCTGGATGTAGCTTCGGCGGTGAAGGAAATCAAGGCCGGTAAGGTGGAGTTCCGCGCCGACAAGACCAGCCTGGTGCATGTGCCGGTGGGCAAGTTGAGTTTCGATCCGCAGAAGCTGATCGACAACGCAACCACGGTGATCACCTCGGTGGTTCGTGCGAAGCCTTCGGCGGCAAAGGGCAAGTACGTCAAGAGCGTCACGCTGAGCTCGACGATGGGCCCCGGAGTTCCGCTGGATGCCGCGGTTGTGGATGCGGCTGCCAAGCACTAAGGAATAGAGGGCGGGAAGCAGGGGGCTGGGAGTCGATTGTTCTCGGTTCCTGAAATTCTGCCAGCCGGAGAGCGGTACGCAGTCCGGGAAAACGAGATTGATCGATGTGCCTCATGTGGCGCAGGAAGGCGAAGGCGGAGACAAGGTTAGGCTGATTTAGGACTAATCCTTGATCCCTGTTTCTGCCGTAGCGGAGCGAAGACGATGGCGATTTCGAAGGCGAAGAAGGAAGAGAAGGTCGGGCAGCTGGCCAAGGAGCTGGAAGGCTCGACTACCGCAATTATTGGCACGTTTGCCAAGCTGACCGTGGCGCAGGATTTTGAACTGCGCAAAGTGGTGCGCGAGGCGGGCGGCAAGTATCGTGTGGTGAAAAACAAGCTGGCGCCGATTGCAGCTAAGGGCACCCAGGTAGAAGAAGCGTTGAAGGGCCTGAAAGGCGTAAGCGCGGTGGCGTTTACCTCGGGCGATCCGGTTGCGCTGGCCAAGGGATTTTCGAAGTGGGTTGGCGAGAACGCCGAGTTTCAATTCAAGCTGGGCATTGTGGATGGCAAGCTGCTGACCGTCGATGACGTGAAAGCGCTGGCCAGCATGCCAGGCAAGGATGAGATTTACTCCAAGCTGCTGTTCCTGATCAATGCTCCGGCGCAGCGACTTGCCACGGTACTCAATGCTGCCGGGCGTGACCTGGCGGTGGTTCTGGGCCAAGGCGTGGAGAAGGAAAAGTTCGCCGCGGCCTAGCCGTTTAAATGGGCGGATTTTCGAAGAGATTTTGCGGTAAAGAGTTTTGGCGGTAAGGCGGGCAGGAAGGGCGCGAGTCTGGCGCATCGGAAACTTCAGGTCTGAAGCTGCTGCCGGGTACAACAACACGGATTTTTTGATTGGAGAACAAGAAAAATGGCGGATCTGGCACAGTTGGAAGAACAGATTGTAAGCCTGAGCCTTCTGGAAGCGGCGGCTCTGGTAAAGAAGCTCGAAGAGCGGCTTGGTGTTTCGGCTGCGGCTGCGGCTCCGGTGGTGGTTGCAGGTGCGGCAGGTGGCGCTGCGGCTCCCGCGGCTGAAGAGAAGACCGAGTTCGAAGTGATTCTGAAGGACGCGGGCGCGAACAAGATCAACACCATCAAGGCAGTGCGCGAAGTAACCTCGCTCGGCCTGAAGGAAGCCAAGGACCTGGTCGATGGCGCTCCAAAGGCGCTGAAGGAGTCGGCGACTAAGGAAGAGGCTGAGGCTATCAAGAAGAAGTTCGACGGCATCGCGACCATCGAAATCAAGTAACGGCAATCAACTTGCAAGGAGGCCCGGGACGCGCTACGATAATCGTTGCGCGTCTTTCCGGCCCCAATCTGGTTTCTTGGGGGTTGGAGCAGGAATTCAAGGGCGTGCTGAGCGAGTGACGGCAGGGCGCCGGGACAGCGTTCCAGGGGATGGCCAAGAGTCTGGAGAGCGGGTCGCGGTTCTTAGTAAGTGCCTTAGAGTCAGCGGAATAATATCATTTCCGTGGACGCGTGGCGAGTGGCAGGCGGGCAAGCGCAGAAAGCGTTTTGGGAAAGTCGAGAGCAGGACAGGAGAATTCGGACAGGGGCACTGGCATTCAGCCGCGCTCGTGAGGCATTGCGTCTTCGCGGGCTTTTCGTGTCTTCCTGGGATGTGTGCTGGAGTCTGGCGGAGTCCAATGTGCATCCAATCTAGATAGTGTGCGGGCAAAGGCAGGGTATCTTTGAGCTCACCTGTGCCGCCCGGCTCTCCTTACCGCGCCAAGTGGGCGCTCTTTCCCAAACCACTGCACCTTCCGCAGTGCGCCGCCGCAGTCCTGACTTAAGGGCGAGCGGCTTGGCCGACGTTTTCCCGGCAAAGGTAGCCTTTTGCAGGCTTCCGATGCAAGGGGAAAGCGATTGTGGGCGGCGGATGAGCCTGCCCGTGATGAATTAGTAGTTCGACGGCATTATGCCGGTGCCCCAAGAGACTCAGGCGCCGGCCCGGTGTGGCTCCGAGAGGATGCCATGCTGGCGAGACGAGCCTCAGGAGTGAAGCATGCCTAACGAGAAGCGCGCGATTCGCAGCCGGCTCGATTTTTCAAAGATTCCCACCGCAACGCAGATTCCGAACCTGATCGAAGTACAGCGCCGCAGTTATGAGCGCTTTCTGCAGATGGACAAGCTGCCCAACGAGCGCGATGACTCGGGCCTGCAGTCTGTGTTTGTCTCGGTCTTCCCGATCACGGACTTCCGGGGCATCTCGCAGCTGGACTTTGTCGATTATTCGATCGGCAACTGGGAGTGCAAGTGCGGCCACCTGAAGGGACTCCATCACCTGCGCACCGCCTGCGTCAATTGCGGCGCCATGGTGATTACCGACCCGTTTCTTCCAGGCGATGTGCTTTGCCACAAGTGCGGCACCTATAACAAGAACACGCCCGACTTCTGTAACAAGTGCGGCGACCCAGTTGGCCTGCAGCTGAAGTACGACCAGCAGGAGTGCGAAGAACGCGGCATGACGTTCTCGGCTCCGCTCAAGGTCACTGTGCGCCTGACGATTTACGACAAGGACCCTGAGACGGGCAACAAGACCATTCGCGACATCAAGGAACAGGAAGTCTTCTTCGGAGATATTCCGTTGATGACGCCGAATGGCACGTTCATCGTGAACGGCACCGAGCGCGTGATCGTTTCGCAGCTGCACCGTTCGCCCGGCGTCTTCTTTGAGACGGCGAACAACCGTACGTACTTCCTGGGCAAGATCATCCCCTACCGTGGTTCGTGGGTCGAGTTCGAGTACGACCAGAAGAACACGCTCTATGTCCGCATCGATCGCAAGCGCAAGTTCCTGGGAACGATCTTCCTGCGCGCTCTCGGCCTGCGTTCGGACGAAGAGATTCTGAAGACCTTCTATACGGTCGATCAGATTCAGGTTGCCGATGGCAAGCTGTTCTGGACAGTGCCGCCGGATACGGTGAAGCACACGCACCTGCAGGGCGCAAAGCCTGCGCATGCCGTTACTCATAAGGGTGAGGAAATTGCGCATTCGGGCCGTAAGATTACGGCGCATGCGCTGAAGAGCCTACGCGCGGCAGGCATTGAGAAGGTTGAGATTGAGAATGCCGAGCTCGACGGCTCGCTGACCGCGGCAGACGTGGTGGATACGGCCACCGGCGAAGTTATCGTGGAAGCGAACACCGAGCTGACTGCGGATCGCCTGCACAAAATCATGGCGGCTGGCGTCTCGAGCATCGAGGTCTTTTTCCCCGAGCGCGACGACGTGGGCAACATCATCACGAATACATTGAAGCGTGATTCCGTGCGCAAGCCGGAAGAGGCGCTGATCGAAATCTACCGTAAGCTGCGTCCCGGCGACCCGCCGACGCTTGACACGGCGACCGCTCTGTTCGAAGGCATGTTTTTTGATTCGCGCAAGTACGACTTCTCACGCGTGGGCCGTCTGAAGTTCAACATCAAGCTCTATGAGAACCAGGATGCAACCGGCCTCGACAACCGTACGCTGACGCCGGAAGACTTCTACGCGACGATTCGCTACTTGCTGAAGCTGCGCAAGAACATTGGTGTGGTCGATGATATCGATCATCTCGGCAACCGCCGTGTGCGCGCCGTCGGCGAGCTGATGGAGAACCAGTTCCGTATCGGTCTTGTACGCATGGAGCGCGCCATCAAGGAAAAGATGAGCGTCTATCAGGAGCTTTCGACGGCAATGCCGCATGACCTGATCAACGCCAAGCCTGTGATGGCGGCTATCCGCGAGTTCTTCGGGTCTTCGCAGCTCTCGCAGTTCATGGACCAGACCAACCCGTTGTCGGAGATTACGCACAAGCGCCGCCTTTCGGCACTTGGACCGGGCGGTTTGTCGCGTGAGCGCGCCGGCTTTGAAGTCCGTGACGTGCACCCGACGCACTATGGGCGTATCTGCCCGATTGAAACGCCTGAAGGTCCGAACATTGGTCTTATCAGTTCACTGAGCTGTTTTGCGCGCATCAATGAGTACGGCTTCATCGAGTCGCCTTACCGCAAGGTGAAAGATTCGAAGATTCTGGACTATGTGGAAGTGGTGAATGCGGGCGAGAGTGGTCTGCGTGTAGGCGACCGTCTGGAGAAGGACGAAGCCGCGAAGCTCAATGCAAGCCTCAAGAAAGCGGGCAAGCGTCAGATCGACCACATCCCGTTCAGCTTCTACCTTTCCGCGTGGGAAGAGGATAAGCACACTATCGCGCAGGCGAACATCGATTTCGATGAGAATGGCCAGATCACCGATGACCTGGTGAACGCACGCCGTCTCGGCAACTTCGTGCTCGTCAATCGCGACGAAGTGGACTACATCGACGTCTCGCCGAAGCAGCTTGTTTCGGTGGCCGCGTCCTTGGTGCCTTTCCTCGAGCACGACGACGCAAACCGCGCGCTGATGGGCGCCAACATGCAGCGCCAGTCAGTGCCGCTGCTTGTGGCTGAGGCTCCTCTGGTGGGCACGGGCATGGAGGGCGTCACCGCACGTGACTCCGGTGCCGTGGTTCTAGCCAAGCGCAACGGCATCGTAGATTCGGTCGACTCCGAGCGCATCATTGTGCGCGTCGAGGGTGAGCATCACCCGACGCAATTGTCGCGCGAGGTGGGTTCCGATATTTACACGCTCATCAAGTTCAAGCGGTCAAACCAGAACACCTGCATCAACCAGAAGCCCGTCGTTCGCGAAGGTGACCGCGTGGTGAAGGGCCAGGTGATTGCCGACGGACCCTGCACCGAGCAGGGCGAGCTGGCTCTGGGACGCAACGTGCTGGTGGCCTTCATGCCGTGGCGCGGCTACAACTTCGAAGACGCTATCCTCATCAGCGAGAAGCTGGTGAAGGAGGACTACTACACCTCGGTGCATATCGAGGAGTTTGAAATTGAAGCGCGCGATACGAAGCTTGGGCCGGAAGAAATCACGCGCGACATTCCGAACGTGAGCGAGCATGCACTGCGCGATCTGGACGAGAGCGGAGTGATACGCATTGGTGCGCAGATCGGGCATGGCGACATTCTGGTGGGCAAGGTGACGCCGAAGGGCGAAACTCAGCTGACACCGGAAGAGAAACTGCTGCGCGCTATCTTCGGTGAAAAGGCCGGCGACGTGCGCGACGCATCGCTCACCTGCCCTCCGGGCATTGAAGGCACGGTTGTGGACGTGCGCATCTTCAGCCGCAAGGGTCAGGAGAAGGACGAGCGCGCCAAGCAGATTGAAGCCGAGTATGTGGCGCAGCTTGAGAAGAATCTGGGCGACGAAATCCGCATTCTGACGGATGAGCGTTTGAAGCGTCTGGAAGCGATTCTGGGTGGCAAGGAAGTGCTGGCTGACCTGCACGACGAGCGCACCAACAAGCGCCTGCTGACCAAGGAAGCGATCCTTGATCGTGAGACCATCGAGCGTATTTCGACCAAGAATCTGAAGCGTATCCGCTATGCCGACAAGGACCCGCGGGTGAACGAGCAGATTGACGAGATCGAGGAGATGACCTCGCGCCAGATTGAAGTTCTGCGCAAGATCACCAACGAGAAGATCTCCAAACTGCAGAAGGGCGATGAACTGCCTCCGGGCGTCATCAAGCTGGTCAAGGTCTACGTCGCCATGAAGCGTAAGTTGAGCGTCGGCGATAAGATGGCCGGCCGCCACGGCAACAAGGGTGTGATTGCGCGCATTCTTCCTGAAGAAGACATGCCGTATCTGCCCGATGGAACGCCAGTTGAAATTGTCCTGAACCCGTTGGGCGTGCCTTCACGTATGAACGTGGGCCAGATTTTGGAAACGCATCTGGGCTGGGCAGCTGCGGACCTGGGCAAGAAGATTGCCGCACTGGTGAAGCAGAATGGCGACGCGAACTTCATTCGCGAAGCAGTGAAGAAAGAGTTTGCCGGAACGGCGACTCTGAATCAGCTTCTTGAACTGGACGACGAAACGCTGCTTCGTGTCGCCGCCGGCATGGAGCGCGGTATCTGGTTCGGTACGGCAGTGTTCGACGGCGCCAAGGAAGAAGAGATCAAGGCGTTGCTTGAGTCTGCAGGCCTGCCTACTTCGGGTAAGACCGCGCTGTACGACGGCATGACGGGTGAGCAATTCGAGCAGCCGGTGACAGTGGGCTACATCTACATGCTCAAGCTGTCGCACCTGGTCGACGACAAGATTCACGCACGTTCGATCGGACCGTACTCGCTGATTACGCAGCAGCCGCTGGGTGGCAAGGCGCAGTTCGGTGGACAGCGCTTTGGCGAAATGGAAGTGTGGGCGCTGGAAGCATATGGCGCTGCGTACATTCTGCAGGAGCTGCTGACGGCAAAGTCTGACGACGTGTATGGCCGTACGAAGATTTACGAGGCCATCGTGAAGGGCGAAGCGGCCATTGAGCCGGGCGTGCCCGAGTCGTTTAACGTGCTAATTCGCGAACTGCAGTCGCTGTGCCTCGACGTGGAGCTGATCAAGCGTGCCGATCTGGTGCGCAAGGCTCCGGCGCCGGAGATGGCGGCAGTCGCCGACGACTAAGTGAGTGCGGGCCGGTGCAATCCGGCCATGCGCGCTGAAGCTTTTTGAAGGCTCTTCTGAAAGCGGTGATTCATACCGCTACCCGGGTAAGGAGAGCCTGACAACAACACCCGGGAGAGCCATGGCAGGGCCCAACGAGGTCTGCCAAGGAGGGTCGCCTTGTTCCGTTCGAACCCGTTTGAGCTTACGAGCCCGATTACCGATTTCGACGCCATCCGTATCATGCTTGCCTCGCCGGAAAAGATCCGGTCCTGGTCGCACGGCGAAGTAACTAAGCCGGAGACCATCAACTACCGTACCTTCAAGCCGGAGCGCGATGGCCTGTTCTGTGCGCGTATCTTCGGCCCTGTCACGGACTGGGAGTGTCTCTGCGGCAAGTACAAGCGCATGAAACACCGCGGCGTCATCTGCGACAAGTGCGGTGTGGAAGTCACCGTCAGCAAGGTGCGCCGTGAGCGCATGGGCCACATTGAGCTGGCGTCGCCTTGCTCGCACGTGTGGTTCTTCAAGGGCCTGCCATCTCGCATTGGCCACCTGCTCGATATTTCGCTGCGCGACCTCGAGAGCGTTCTCTATTTCGAATCCTATGTTGTCATCGATCCGGGTGATGCTCCTGGAGTCCGTGAGCGCGAGATCATCAAGGACGAGAATCGCTTCCGTGAGCTCGATCAGCAGTTCCGCCCCTCGGGCTTCAAAGCCATGATGGGCGCAGAAGCCATCAAGGAGCTTCTGAAGCGCGTGAGCGTAGATGAACTAGCCATCGAGCTGCGCGAGCGTATGAAGACCGAAACATCGGCACAGAAGAAGGTGAAGTACGCCAAGCGTCTGAAGGTGGTCGAGGCATTCCGCAAGTCGGATAACAAGCCGCAGTGGATGATCCTCGATGTGCTGCCGGTCATTCCTCCGGAGCTGCGCCCGCTTGTGCCTCTGGATGGCGGCCGCTTTGCCACGTCCGATTTGAATGATCTCTATCGCCGTGTCATCAACCGCAACAACCGGTTGAAGAAGTTGATGGATCTGCACGCGCCTGAAGTTATCGTGCGCAATGAAAAGCGCATGCTGCAGGAAGCCGTAGATGCGCTGTTCGACAACGGACGCCGTGGTCGCGTGCTGCGCGGAGCCAACAACCGCCCGCTCAAGTCGCTCTCCGATACGCTGAAGGGCAAGCAGGGCCGCTTCCGTCAGAACCTCCTCGGCAAGCGCGTGGACTACTCCGGCCGTTCGGTCATTGTTGTTGGTCCAGAGCTTAAGCTGCACCAGTGCGGTCTGCCGAAGAAGATGGCGCTCGAGCTGTTCAAGCCGTTTATCTATCACCGCCTGGAGCAGACGGGCCACTGCACCACCATCAAGCAGGCCAAGGAAATGGTGGAAATGCAGGAGCCGGTGGTGTGGGACATCCTTGAAGAAGTCATCAAGGACCACCCAGTACTGTTGAACCGCGCTCCAACTCTGCACCGCCTTGGCATTCAGGCCTTTGAGCCGGTGCTGGTGGAAGGCAAGGCCATCAAGATTCACCCGCTGGTCTGCACCGCCTTCAACGCCGACTTCGACGGCGACCAGATGGCCGTGCACATTCCGCTGTCGCCTGAGGCGCAGGTGGAAGCCAGTGTATTGATGCTGGCCTCGCACAACATTCTGTCGCCAGCTTCGGGCCACCCGATTACGGTGCCCACGCAGGACATGGTGCTTGGCCTCTATTACCTCACAAAAGAGAAGAAGGGCGCAGCCGGTGAAGGTCGCACTTTCTCAAATTCAGAAGAAATTCTGATGGCTATCGAAGCGAAAGAGGTCGAGACGTTGACCCCGATTCGTTTGCGCTACACCGGCAAGGTGCTGGACATGACCACGGCGTACGACGATCAGGATTTGACCCACACCGAGCCTGTCGACTTCAACAAGGAGTATCTATCGACGACGGTTGGCCGCGTGATTCTGAATGACTCGCTGCCGGCGGGAATGCCATTCATCAATGGCCTTCTCAAGAAGAAGGGCATTGGCCAACTGGTGAACTATTGCAACCAGAACCTCGGACTCGAAACGACCGTGCGCATGCTGGACCGCATCAAGCAGCTGGGTTTCCAGTACGCGACGCGTTCGGGCCTCTCTGTGGGGCTGGACGACATGGTCATTCCGAAGACCAAATATACCGTCGTGCACGATGCTGACAAGAAGGTGATCGAAGTTCAGAAGCAGTACATGGACGGTGCCATCACCAACGGCGAGCGTTCGAACAAGGTTATCCAGATGTGGTCGTCGGTGACCGAACAGGTGGCCGACGAGATGTTCGGCAACATGAAAAAGGCGGATCAGGAAGGAGCCATGAACCCGATTTACATCATGGCCGATTCGGGCGCCCGTGGTTCGAAGCAGCAGATTCGCCAGCTCAGCGGTATGCGTGGATTGATGGCCAAGCCCTCGGGTGAAGTTATCGAGACGCCGATTACCGCGAACTTCCGCGAAGGCCTCACGGTGCTCGAGTACTTCATCTCGACACACGGCGCGCGTAAGGGTCTGGCCGACACGGCGCTCAAAACCGCGGACTCGGGCTACCTAACCCGCCGTCTGGTCGACGTGGCGCAGGACGTGATTGTGACTGAGATCGATTGCGGCACGAGCGAAGGCATCTACGTCGGTTCGATTGTCGAGTCGGGCGAAATCATTGAGCCCATGCGTGATCGCATCATCGGACGTGTATCGCTCGAGCGCATCAAGGATTACGACGGCAACGTGGTTGTTGAAGTGAACCAGCATATTGATGAGGACATCGCATCGGCAATTCAAGGTGCGGGTGTAGAGAAGGTGAAGATCCGTTCGGTGCTGACTTGCGAGTCACGCCGCGGCGTCTGTGCACTTTGCTATGGCCGCAACCTCGGCTCCGGCCGCATGGTTGAGCTTGGTGAGACCTGCGGTGTCATCGCAGCGCAGTCCATCGGCGAGCCCGGCACACAGTTGACTATGCGTACCTTCCACGTGGGCGGTACAGCGAGCCGTGTGGCTGACAAGTCGCGCCTCGATGCCAAGAACAACGGCTTTGTCCGCTTCATCAACTTGAACACGGTTGAGAGCAAGGACGGCGCCTTGGTTGCGATGAACCGTTCCGGGTCGATCGCTGTAGTCGATGAGCGTGGCCGTGAGAAGGAGCGCTACCAGGTCGTGTACGGCGCGCGCCTCCGCGTGAAAGACAGCCAGTCCGTAAAGCTTGGCGACCTGCTGGCTGAGTGGGATCCGTATACCTATGCGATTCTCACCGAAATCGGCGGCACGGCAACCTTCAAGGATCTGCAGGAAGGCATCACTCTGAATGAGGAAGTCGACGAAGTGACTGGCCTTTCGCGCTGGGTTGTCGGCGACTCACCTGACGAAAAGCGCCAGCCGGCGTTCGTCGTCAAGGGGGCAAAGACGCAGAAGCGCTACCTGTTGCCGCGCGGTGCGCACCTCATGGTGCAGGACGGCGATGAAGTGGGGCCTGGCGACATTCTGGCTAAGATTCCCAAGGAGTCGACGCGTACGAAGGACATCACCGGCGGTCTGCCGCGTGTGGTGGAATTGTTCGAAGCGCGCAAGCCGCGTGAAACCGCGATTATCAGTGAAATCGATGGTGTGGTTCGCTTCGGCGAAGTCTCCAAGGGGCAGCGCAAGATTTACGTAACGGCCGACAACGGCGACGAGAAGGAATACTCGGTGCCGCGCGGTGTGCACGTGAATGTGCAGGAAGGCGAGCGTCTGCGTGCCGGCGATCCTCTGATGGACGGACCGCTGAACCCGCACGACATTCTTGCGGTGCTTGGCGAGAAGGAACTACAGGCCTACCTGGTGAACGAAATCCAGGAAGTCTACCGTTTGCAGGGCGTAGCCATTAGCGACAAACATATTGAAGTGATTGTTCGCCAGATGCTGCGCTGGGTCCGTATTGATGAAGTGGGCGACACGAACTTCCTGCTTGAACAGCAGGTTGATCGCTTCCGCTTCCGCGAAGAGAACGAGCGCGTGTTGGCCGAGGGAGGCCGTCCCGCAATCGGACGTCCGCTGTTGCTTGGAATTACCAAGGCATCGCTCTCGACCGATTCGTTTATCTCGGCAGCGAGCTTCCAGGAGACGACCCGCGTGCTCACTGAAGCTTCCATCAACGGAGCAATTGATAACCTGCGCGGCCTGAAGGAGAACGTGATCGTAGGACGCCTCATCCCCGCGGGCACGGGCCTCGAGTACTACCGCAACGTGCAGCTCTCACCAGAGCTGGAAGAAGCGGCAGCGCGCGTGCAGCAGGAAGTGAGCGCGGAAATCGAAGCGGCAGAGCGCGAACTGGAGATGATGCGCCAGGAAGGCGAAGCCGAAGAGATGGCCGCTGAATAAATCACCTGTGGTCCAGCGGAACTCAGCATCCGCTAAACCGCAGCGGCGGAATGCCAAACGATTGCTTTAAACTTCAAGGGTCCGGTAATTGCCGGACCCTTTTTTATGCGAGTCAGGCTCGCGGAATGGAGTAAGTGACCGAATATGCCCGCAAAGCAGATAAATGGTGGAAAGAAAGGGCAGACCAGGAACGCCAAACCGAACACAGCGACCATGCCGCCCGTCCTAATGAAGAAAACGCAAGCGGTCATTAAGAAGCTTTCGACTGCACTCGATGAACCGGTGCTCACCTACTGGAATTCGACGAAGGGATCGATCTGCCATAACGATGTAGTGGGTTTGTATGCGCTCCTGCGCAACTTCGGCAAGCTGGACCGGCTCACGCTCTTCGTCAAATCGGATGGCGGATCACCACAGGCGTCGCTGCGTATGGTGAATCTCCTTCGAAGAAATGTGAAGCATCTGACTGCATTGGCTCCACTGGAGTGCCAATCGGCCGCAACCATGCTTGCCCTGGGTGCCGACAGAATTTTCATGGGGCCGTTGGCGCACCTGTCCGCAGTGGATACTTCGCTTACACATGATCTTTCGCCAATCGACCGGGACAATGACCGCGTCAGCGTGAGCAACGATGAGCTTCTTCGTGTGATTCGTCTGTGGACAGAACACTCCAAAGGGACAGGAGGAAATCCGTACGAGGCGCTCTATCCTTACGTCCATCCTCTTGTTATCGGAGCGGTCGATAGATCCAGTGCGCTCTCAACTCGGATTTGTGAAGAGATTCTTTCCTATCACCTGGAAGACCGGAGCAAAGCAACGGAGATCAGCAGCAAACTGAACTCTGAATATCCATCACATAGTTATCCCATCACCTTGCGAGAGGCGAAACGAATTGGGCTCAACGCGCAGGAAATGGATGACAAAGTGAATGCAATGCTCTTTGAGTTGAACGAAATCTATTCCGAGATGGGACAGAGTGCGTCCACTGATTTCGACGAGCGCAATTCGCATGACAACAGCATCCTGAACATTATGGAAACGAGCGGTCAGTTGATCTACTTCCAACTGGACAAGGACTGGCATTATCGCGCCGAGGAACGCCGCTGGGTCGCCTTGAATGACAAGAGCAGTTGGCGTAAAGCTGAAATCAAGTCCGGCAAGGTGGAGATTTCGCAGCTACATGTCCGCTAGTGATATGCGTTAGCGGCTTGAGCGTGTAGTGCCGATAATCGTCGTGGCGCGCGCTTGCCTGCGTACATTTTTGGCATTGTACATAGCGCTGTCTGCGGCCTTCAGGAGTTCTTCGGCGGTAGTGCCGTTAACGGGATACAACGCGTAGCCCACACTGGCACCGCCGCGGAAGATATTGCCTTCAAGATTGAACGGCGCATCGAAGCAGCGCTCCATACGTGAGGCAATCTCTTCAATTTGCGCCAGATTGCGAACAACTGGCACCAATGCCGCGAATTCGTCTCCACCAATGCGGGCGAGCATGTCATCGCTGCGCAACTGGCGGCGCATACGCATAGCAACTTCGCGCAGGTAAAGATCGCCAACGTGGTGACCATAGACGTCGTTAATCTGTTTGAATTCATCTAGATCGACGTAAATCAGGCCGAAGACCTTGGTCTTTGCATCGGACTCGTCTATGAGCTGTTCAAGCAACCTTTGCAGTGAGAAGCGATTGTACGCGTCGGTGAGCAAATCGAACTCCGAACGATAGACGAGATCTGAGTAGAGTTTGCGTGTCTCAATTGCGAGCATGGCCAAACGCGCGCCTGTGGCCAATGCCAGTGACTCGTCTTCAGTTGTCGGTTGCTTCTGGGTAAAGGCTGTGTAAATGTGACCGAGTGGCGCGCCTGACCGCGCAAGGATCTCGTGACTCAGAATGCGCATACCCTCGGTCGTTGCCGGTTTGCGTCCCAGGCGCGTGTCTTGAATTATTTCGCACCAGCATGGAGCGCCATGGAGATTGAAGGAGACCATAGCGCATATATTTTCAACCAGTTCGCCCAGGGGCTGTGAGCTGTTGATGTCTTCGAGAATGCGGCTGCGCCACTGCTCCAGCTGCATATTGCGGCGCTCTTCGGCGGCTTCCTGTTCCGCGCGTTCGGTAATTGCGGCAGTCTGCTGATGAACGCGCCGGCGCAGCATAGTGCCCCACAACGAAACACCGAGCACGACGACAATCAGCAGCGTTACTAGGTGAGAAAGGTTATCGATGGATAGGAATGGTGGCTTACCGACAACGCTGATGTCGTCGGGCGAACGCAGCAGGATGCTGAACGAGGAATTTCTGTCATACGCATTTGGTGAGTTGAGGATGCAGATGCCTGTTACCTTGACTGTTGCGCCCTCAGAAAGCCCCTTCAATGAAGAGGAGCTTGCGTTGCCCCCCATATTGGCGTAACGGAAGATGGCCGAGAAGAGATTGCCATTCGCCGACAGAACATATTCATCTTTGTCGACACCCCGCACCTGGGCTACGACCTTGCCCTGGATAGATACCAGCTCAAAGAGATGCTTGCCGGCGGCAAGCTGGTTCCAGCTGGTCATTATGGGCGTCAGCGGCACACTTACACCTGCATCTCGCAGCTGTGCGCTGGAAAGCGAAAGCACGCCATTGTCGAAGTCAGGGAATCCGATAGCATCTGCTGCTTCGCCAATTGGAATTGGATTCGTTGAAAGCGTGTTTACCCAGAGCGACTGCGAATCATTCTGAAGTACTGCGGCCACACCCGGCTCAAAATAGGTGACCGTGCCATGTACGCGGATGCGATGGGTGTAGTTTCTTACGTGATAAGCGGATATGGTCTGATCCATTGGAGTAACCGGCAATGACCACGGATCGACAGGCGCCGCTGTGACCACTTTCACATCGGCCATGGAAGTTACGTGGAGCAGGATGCCGGTTTGCTGCACCTTTGCATCAGAATTGCCTGAATCAACACCGGTCACTGCAACTTGCGCATCCAGCAGATTGTGCAGTAACAGGGTATTGTCTGTATCGACGAGTGCGTCGATGTTGCCACCATCTGTGTGCAACTGCAGAAGCGTACTACGGACGCCGGATGAAACAATAGGGTCCGCGCTGCGCACAGCGGCATAAACGGTGACAAGCCGTCCGTCGAGGCTTGCATCGGTAAGCTGATCGAAGGTGGCAGGAACCGGGGCAGGAAGATCTGCGTGGCCAACAACCGTAATGCTCGAACTCTCGATAGAAGGACGAAATCCCTTGCGTGTGACGCCAACGATGCGGACGCGATCACCAGCGGAAAGCGGCGGTGCGTCGCTGGGCAGAACCTGAATGCCATAGGCCCCATCCTGCACGAAGAGGGTCTTCTCGTACGAGCGGTAATAAGTCACAGTTGCCTGGAAATCAACCGGTATGGCGTTGGCCGCCTGAGAATCACTCAGGTTACGGATATCGTGAAGGGAGGTTAGCGACTGGGGCGCAGTTTGGCCGAGCATCGGCATAAATGCCGCGCTTACCAACAGGCAGAAGTACACTCCGCACCGTGGAAGTTGTGCCACACTGCACCACTTTCGCAGCATGGTTCTTCCTTTCAAGCGCATTCCCCAATACCTTTCTTGTCGCCAACCAATCCGCCTGCCGCTAAGTTGCTCTTCACGAAGCGGATACGCGGACACCGTTGCCCCCACCTTCAGAATAAAATCTTAACCTGAATGAAAATTGGTTTAATACCCCTTTTGGGCCAGCCGGAAGAACCAGAGTCATGTGGAAGAATGACCCATCGTAACTCCACCTCTTGACATGTGGAGCGCGGGATGATGGATTGGCCGGGGTGCCATTCATTGAGCGATTGGAAATGGCGTAAAGAGAGAGGGTTGTATGAGTACGGCGGAGTTGAGAGCCAGCAGGGCTGCAGGAGCGATTACTGGTAATCAGGCACAACCAGTCAGGCATATCCGTGTACTGGGTGTGCCTTTGGATATGGGCGCAAGCCGACGTGGCGTGGATATGGGACCTTCGGCCATGCGTGTGGCGGGGCTGGAGCCGCGGCTTGAGGCGCTTGGGCACAAGGTAAAGGACGCCGGGAATGTGCGCGTTGAGATTGCCGAGACCCAGAAATTGGGTGAGGAAAATGCTAGGTTTCTGAAACCTATTGCGGAAACGTGTACCCGAACGGCCGAAGCTGTCGTAAAGGCGCTGGAGGACGACCGGACACCGCTCGTGCTGGGTGGCGATCACTCAATAGCGGCTGGATCGGTAAGCGGTATTGCGGAGTTTTTCCGGCGTAAAAAACAGAAGATCGGTTTGCTCTGGATGGACGCTCACTCGGATATCAATACGCCGGGGACTTCACCCTCTGGCAACGTGCACGGCATGCCGCTGGCAGCGTTACTGGGTATGGAGCCGAAACGGTTAAGCGGAATTTTCAACTTCGCGCCCAAAGTGGACCCGAAAAACGCCGTGCTCATTGGCGTACGCGACATCGATACAGCCGAGCGCGAAAACATCCGCAAGTCCGGTATTCGTGTGTATACCATGCGTGATATTGATGAGCGGGGTCTGCGCGTCGTGATGGAAGAAGCTGTCCGTGCCGCCTGCGATGGCACAGCGGGCTTTCATGTTTCGCTCGACATGGACTGGATTGACCCGGAAGATGCGCCTGGGGTGGGTACCCCCGTGCGTGGCGGCGCTACCTACCGCGAGGCACATCTGGCCATGGAGATTGTTGCCGATAGCGGCAAGATGGTGAGCCTGGAAATTGTCGAAGTGAATCCGGTTATCGATGAGCACAATCGCACGGCAGACCTGGCGGTGGAACTGGCCTGCTCAGCATTCGGGAAGAAGATTCTGTGATTGGCATGCAAAGCGTTTTCTGTGGAAGACAGTGCTTATGTCGATGCCTGTGCATGGAATCAGCGCTCTGCAATGATGAAATAAGATCATGGCAAAGAAGTTGCGTGTAGGCATTTTGTTTGGCGGGCGCAGTGGCGAGCACGAAGTCTCGCTGCTGTCGGCCGCTTCGATTTTGAAAGCAATCGATCGCACCAAGTTTGATGTGGTTCCCATTGGCATAACCAAAGAGGGGCGTTGGCTCGGCGCGGGCGATGCGCAGGGATTGCTTGCAGGTAATGGTGGGCTGGAAATTGCCGCGTCGGCCGCAACAGAAGAAAAGCTGCGTGCAGGCGATCCGCGCGCGACGCCTGGCGCGAAACTGCTGCACGAAGGCATCCCGACACTAATGGCGCCTGAACCGGCGACAAACTCAGGGAGCAAGTCTCTCGACGTTGTTTTTCCGGTACTACATGGAACCTTTGGCGAAGATGGCACAATTCAGGGGCTCTTCGAATTGGCGGGCATTGCCTACGTCGGCTCGGGGGTGCTGGGCTCGGCCGCGGGTATGGACAAGGATGCGATGAAGCGCATGTTCGCGCAGGCGGGTCTGCCGCTTGTGAAGCATGTGACGCTGCTTCGCTCGGAGTGGGAAAAGTCGCCTAAAAAGTCGATTGTAAAAATTGAAAACAAGCTGAAATATCCGCTCTTTGTGAAGCCAGCGAACCTCGGCTCGTCGGTGGGCATCAGCAAGGCGCATGATCGCAAAGAACTGATGGCTGCGCTCACCATGGCGGCGCAATACGACCGCAAGATCGTGGTGGAGGAGGGCGTGGGCGGCAAGAAGGGCAAAGCGCGCGAACTTGAAGTCGCCGTGCTCGGCAATGACGAACCCAAAGCAAGCGTCGTTGGCGAAATCATTCCTGGCAAGGAATTCTACGATTACGAAGCGAAGTACTTGTGCGAGGGGTCGGTGCCCATCATCCCGGCCAAACTGACCAAGGCGGAGACGAAGCAGATTCGTGCGATGGCAGTGGAAGCTTTTAAGGCGTGCGATCTGGCTGGGCTTGCACGTGTGGACTTTCTGATGGAGCCGGGTGGCAAGCGGCGGATTTATCTGAATGAGGTGAACACACTGCCGGGCTTTACACAGATCAGTATGTATCCCAAGCTCTGGGAAGCGACGGGGCTCAGCTACACAGATCTGATCACTCGGCTAATTGAGCTTGCCCAGGAGCGCCAGCAAGAGAAGGAACGGAATCGCTATAGCTATGATGGCTAGGTCTCTCGGAGAGGGAACTGCTTACTAATATGTGGTGTCTAATGTCTTAGGGGTGGCTTCCACTGCGCAACCTGCGAGACGATTACCGTATCCTACGGATTGAGGGCAAAAGCGATGAGCTTGATGGATGCACCGGCGTACAACGAAGCGCGCGAGCGCAAGAAGAGCCTGATCATCTACGGCACAGCAGGTTTAATTTGTGTCCTGTTTATAGGCGGATGGCTTTGGGCGGGCATGCCCGTAGACTTTCCATGGAACTGGTGGACACATATACGCGGCCGTGCGGTGACGAAGCAATTCATGACAGCCGTGGAACACAACGATCTGAAGAAAGCCTACGGCATTTTTATCCATGACGCGAATTGGGAGCAGCACCCCAATAAGGACGCGGCATATCCGTTCGTGAAGTTTCAGCAAGACTGGGGACCGGGAAACGAGTTCGGCGCAATCCACAGCTACAGGATCATAGCTGCCAAAGTTTCAGGCAATGTGCTGCTGATCGGTTTACGGTTCAACAATGTAAAGACCGAGAATCTGACGCTTGCCTATGACCCGAAAGACCACACTCTGGGCTTTTCTCCAGTGGAGTTGTATCTGGGTGATTAGATTGCAGAGATCGAAATGCTAAGTGCGCACGAGCTATACATGCCGTGCGCACTTCTTTTCTAGATCTAAATCAGACAACAGGCGCATTACCGGTAATCTCTGCGAGTGTCTTTTCGAGGCTCGCGAAGTCCTCTACGTTAAGTGCTTTCTGAACAGAATCGATCTGTCGTAGCAGGCCGCAGAGCACTTTTCCGGGACCTACTTCGATGAACAAAGTTGTGCCAGCGCTGATGAGGGTCTGTATGCACTCGACCCAGCGGACCGCGCCGGTCACTTGGCGCGTGAGCGCATCCTGCGCCGCAGCTGACGATGAGACCAAATCGCCAGTTACATTGGCTGCGACGGGAATTGCGGGTTCCGAGAGCTCGAGCGAGGCGAGAACACGCGCCACCTCATCCTGTGCAGGCTGCATGAGCGCGCAATGGAAGGGAGCGCTTACGGGCAGCATTACGGCGCGGCGTGCGCCTTTTGCTTTGGCAATTGCATTGGCCATTTCCACCGCCGCCAGCGCACCGGAGATAACCGTCTGACCCGGCGAGTTAAGGTTGGCGGCGGCAACAGTCAGGCCGGTTTCGGCTGCAGCTTCAGCGCAGGCTTCAGCCACCTGCGCGGCATCGAGCGAGAGAATGGCTGCCATACCGCCCTGCCCTGCAGGAACGGCTCGCTGCATGGCCGCACCGCGTGCCTTTACGGCTCGTACTGCATCGGCAAACTGCAGTGTGCCAGCGGCAACGTGCGCGGACCACTCGCCTAGCGAGTGACCAGCGGCAAGCGCAGGTTTGATGCCATGTTCGGCCAGCACACGATGTGCGGCCACACTCACGGTTAGAATTGCCGGTTGTGTGTTCTCTGTGAGTTTCAGGTCTTCTTCAGGCCCCTCGAAGCAGAGCTTCGAGAGTGCGAAGCCGCAGGCTTCATCGGCCTCGGCAAAGGTTTGTTGCGCGGTGGGAAAATGCTCGGCAAGTTCACGGCCCATGCCGACGGTTTGCGAGCCTTGTCCGGGGAAGAGAAATGCGATCTTGTTAGCCATTGCACATCGATTTTATCGTGCCGTGGCGAAGGGAGATCGGCTAAGTGGCATCGAGCTTGGCCAACAACTTCGCCCGCATTTCTTCTTCGATGAATGCCGCGCACAGTGCCTCGCGGTTGCAGGCAAGAAAGTGCTCGTCCATCCAGCCGAAGTGTTCGCGCAGGCGCGCGTACTCCTGCTCAAGCGTGACGTTGGTGATAGTGCGTGCGTCGGTGCTTATGCTGAGTGAAACACCGGCTTCGCGTAATTGCTCAACTGGGTGCTCGCTATATGAGGCAGCCGTCCGCGTTTGCACATTGCTGGATGGGCACACCTCAAGATGGATGCTTCTGTTACGCAAATGGTCGACGAGAGCGTGGTCTTCGACGCTGCGCACGCCGTGCCCGATGCGCGTGGGTCTGAGTTCCCGCAGTGTTTGCCAGACACTTGCCGCACCAGCCGCCTCACCGGCATGTGCCGTACGGTAGAGTTCGTGTTCTTGCGCAAATCGGAACGCTGCAATGTGCGGATCGAGAGGATGGCCAGCTTCGTCTCCGGCAATGTCAAGCCCTGCAACGCGCGATCCTCTAAATTCCTGCACCAAATGCGCGGTCCTAATGCTTTGCTCCGCATTGAAATGCCGCAAGGTGCAAAGCAAAATGCGCGCTTCAATTCCGGTAGCACGGATGTTGTCTTCGGTCGCTTGATCGACGGTGCGGACCACTTGTTCGGGAGTAAGCCCATGCAGCAGGTGGAGCAGGGGCGCAAAACGAAACTCGGCGTAGAGTACGTTATCGGCAGCAAGCTGCTCAAAAAGGTCTTCGACGACGAGACGCAGCGCATCCTCGCTCTGCATCAGTTGAAAGCCGCGCGGTGCACGCGTAAGAAAGTCAGCCAGGCTGGCGCAAACAGGCGGCGCAACAAACTCCGCGTCGTATTGTGCGCGTGTGATCGTGGGATCAAGGCGCTTAACGATGTTGTAGCTCAGTGAGCAATCAAGATGCAGGTGTAGCTCAACCTTCCGCATTCTTCTTTTGGTCATGGATGAGGTAGTTCGCCGATAACGTGCTTAGTTCCATCGCTTTTTGTCGTCGTCTTCATCGATCAGTCGACCCTGGCCGTCAAAGCGCACGGTGCGGCCTTGCTTCTTCATGTAGACCTCAAATTTACGCGCGGCGCGGCGGCGTTTCCAGCGGTAGTAGCCGTTGCGCATGCCATACCAACGCTCGCTCAACGCGAAGCCGAAGCCACGGCGCGGGGCACGGCGTACATAAAGCAAGGCTGCAACACCTCCACCCAGTTGGGCAACCGCGTAAATCCATGAGGATGTGAAAAGCATGGCGATGCTAATAATTGCGTAGATGATGGCCAGATAGCGAGCTTTGATCTGAATCGGAAAGGGGAACATGGAGAACTCAATATCGCCGTAAAGTACTCCGATGGCGACAACAAGTCCGAAGCTACCGCCGTAAGAACCAGTGATTAAGACCGTTCCACTGCCGTAACCGCTGAGACCCGCGATACCCGAGATTGCTGCTGCGGCAGCAGCGGTGCCCAGAATGGATGCTCCATAGAGCCACATCACCCAACTGTCGCCGTGCATTCCCTCAAGAAAACCGGCTAGAAACCACAGGGACAAAATGGCAAAAGCTGAATTAAGAAGTCCCAGCTGGACGAAGCTGTACGTGAGCGGCTGCCATAACCATCCGTGAAGTAGAGCTTCCGGAATAAACCCCAGGTGGGCTACAAGCCACTCGAAGAGCGGGACGTTGGCCACGCGCACGAGTGCAAAGACAAAGAAACCAATAGTGTTGACCAGCACCAGGCGGCGCGTGGCACCCCGGAAACTGGGAAACGAGAGCATGGTTGTGCCCATTCGAGCCATGTAGGAAACAGGGTAAACGCTGGGAGGCGACGGTGTCATCGCGGTTCAGCGTGAATCACTTGATAGACTTTGCATGCCTCGGAGTTTATGAAGCAAAGAAATAAGCAGAAGGTGACGTTCAATGAAGATAATGCGCGTGATTTTGTTTACCGGCCAGATGGATACGATGTCGAAGTTTTACCGGGAGGTACTGGGATTGAAGCAGGTGACGCAAGAGAAGGGCTGGCAGGAGTTTGCGGCAGGTGGTATGCGCATTGCTCTGCATTCGGGCCCCTCATCGCCGGGCACGAAAGGGCCAAAGCTCGTGTTTCATGCCAGCGATGTCGCTGCCCAGCGCGAGAAACTGGTGGCGCGGGGAGCGCGGTTCGGCAAAGTCCGTCAAGGTGAGACCTATTGTCTTTGCGACGGCAAAGATCCGGATGGAAATCCCATCCAATTGTCGAACCGCTGAAAGGCTATTTGCTGCTTTGACCGGATGAAGATTACGGTACCGAGACCAGGCTGCGATGGCCCTTGGCATCCACTGCGCAGACACCAAAAATCACATTGTCTTTGGAGATGGGCAGCGTAGCCGTGATGTCACCTGTCGCGTTTTGTTTCTCGACTCTGTGTTCGTACTGCCAGTCCGGTGCATCGGTCGCGCGCCAGAGGACTATATAGTGCGTGGCGCCCGCTGAAGGCTGCCATGTGAGTGTGGTGTCATTCTCCAAATTGTGTGTTTCAATGGCGAGCTTTTGCGGGGCCTGTGGAGCAGAAGCCAGTGTGGCCAATGTAGCGGCGTTGAGCTTTGCGACATGTTCCACGTAGTGGTAGTCCACAAAGCGCGGCAAATCGCCAAGAATAGGATCGTTCGATCCCGCCGGAGGAATCACAACATTGTGGTGCTGGTGGTTGTAATCCTCGCGCCACTCCGTAAGCCGCACCGCCGCAAAGCCTTCATGATTGAATGAACTGTGGTCGCCGCCCCGCAGGTATCGGTCAGGCCTCGCCACCAGAAATGCGCTGAACCCCATGGGCATGCCCTCATGCAAATAGGTACGCGCTGCAGCGGCCACGGCACGTGCCACTTCGCGGCTCGGCGAGTCGTTCTCTTTTCCCAGAGCAAGAATGCGGCGCACTTCAGCCTCGGTAGCCGAAGCGGGCACACCCTCAGAGAAAATACGCACGCGGTCCTTCAGCTGCAGGTTATCGCCGGGTGTGGTGTTACCGCCTACGATATCGTTGTTCAGCACGGCCTCGAGCTGCCAGCCTTCATCGTGCGCAAGTTTGGCAAGGTGAGCTGAGCCAACAAGTCCCTGTTCTTCTCCGGCTACAGCCACAAACACGAGTGTCGCGGGAAAGCGCAGCCTGCTCAGCGCGCGAGCACACTCAATGGAGACGGCCACGCCGGAGGCATCGTCGTTGGCGCCAGGCGCCTTGCCGCGGGCGTCGAGCACATTGGTGTTGCGCGAATCATAGTGGCCCGTAACCAGATACATGCGCTTTGCCTGCACGGGATCGGTTCCGCGCAGAATGGCATAGACGTTGGTCAGCTCGGTAGGGTGCGGAATGCGCCTGCCCCAGCGGGCACCGCTGGCTGAGGGGTCTGCGATGAACGTATCGCGATGAACTTCCAGACACCCGCCGCACTTGTGGGAAATTTCCTCGAACTGGCCGTAAATCCAGTCGCTGGCGGCCCGAATACCCTCTTTTGGGGGTAAATCGTGTTCTTCGCTCGAAAGAGTACTGCGGGTACCAAAACTTACCAGCGTTTTTATCGTCTGTTCAATAGAGGAGGCATGTATTGACTCGAGCGCATGCACGATTGCGGGGTCGGCCGGCGCGGGTTGCGAAGCCATCCCATAGCGAAGGTAGTCTGGCTGCGCAAGCAGGCCCGTCGAGGCAAGGATGAGTACAGACAAGGGTACGATTTGAGAGAATTTCATGGGGAATTCATCCATTGTGGATTTTTCAACGGCAAGGTACGAGGACTGCTCTTGACCGAAAAGCATGACTTCCCTAAAGATAGCGGAGTCGTACCGATAGGTACCGTCATCCTACAACACGAGATGCCTTGAGAGAGGAGGCTCCATGCCGATCTGCCCTGAATGCGAGAACGAACTTGATCTGGACGTAGACGAAGTGGAAGAAGGCGATTCGGTGACCTGCGAAGAATGCGGGACCGAATTTGAAGTCGTTGGCGTTGACCCGCTGGAGTTGACCCGGGTGGACGAAGATTACGACGACGAGGACGAAGAGTACTTTGACGAAGAAGAGGAGGAGTAAACGTGAAACGTACGAGATTGGTTGTCTGGGCAGCCTTAGGCGGCCTGGCCGCTGGGCTTGTACTGGTGATACCGCAGTGTAGCCTGCGTGTGTCGTCGATGGCCATGGCACAAAACATTGGCCAGCGCACAGTATCAGGGCTTGTTGTGGACGGTGACTCCCAGCCGGTGGCGGGCGCGACCGTCTTTTTAAAGAATCAAAAGTCCAAGGCTATCCGCAGCTATACCTCGGCCAAGGATGGCCGGTTCCACTTTGCTCAGGTGAATATGGCAGAGGATTATGACATCTGGGCCGAAAAGGACGGTCGCAAAACCGGCACCAAAACGGTGAGTTCCTGGGATGCACGCAAGAAATTCGAAGTGGATTTGAAGATGAAGTAGCGCAGAGAAACAGACTGAAGCAACAACGGCGCTCGTGGAGAAATCCGGAGCGCCGCGTTCGTTTAAACGATGAAAGTCGGTAGTCTCAGTTTTCAAGTTTCTTGATGACCAACTCATTGAGCAGTGCTGGATTTGCCTGTCCCCTGGACGCTCGCATCACCTGCCCGACAAAGAATCCAGCCACGGTCTTCTTGCCGGCTTTGTACTGCTCCACCTGCTTAGGGTTGGCAGCAATTACTTCGTCGATCATCTTTTCCAGTGCCGACGAGTCCGTGATCTGCTGCGGTTTTTCGCGCTCGTAAACTGACGGGAAATCCTCATTCTTTTCAAAACAGATGTCGAGCAGTTGCTTGAGCTGCTTCGAGCTGATTTTGTTCTCTTCCAGAAGATCTGCGGCCAGTACCACGCCGGCCATCGAAACCGGCGATTGATCGAGCTCAAGCCCGAGAGCGTTCAGACGGCCGCCGAGTTCGCTAAGCAGCAAATTGGCCACACGTCGAGGGCTCTTTGCGGTCTTCGCCGCAGCTTCAAATGTATCGGCAAACTCGCGCGTCGAGGTCAGCGTAGCCGCGTCCTTCTCGCTCAGCTCGTACTCGGCGATCATGCGTGCGCGGCGTGCCTCAGGCAGTTCGGGCAGCTCGGCTCTGCGGGCCTCAAGAAACTCCGCCGGCACAATCAACGGCGGCAGATCGGGCTCGGGGAAGTAGCGATAGTCGTGTGCCTGTTCCTTCGAGCGCATGGAGTACGTGCGGCCTTCGCCGGCATTCCAAAGGCGCGTCTCCTGCACAATGCGCCCGCCCGACTCGACAACTTCAATCTGGCGCTCGATCTCGTATTCGAGGGCGGCTCGGATGAAGCGAAAGCTGTTGACGTTCTTGACTTCGACTTTTGTGCCTAATTCCTTCTGCCCGTACGGACGAACGCTCACGTTCGCATCGCACCGAAGCGAGCCCTCCTCCATGTTGCAGTCGGAGACTGCCGTGTAGAGCAGAATCTCTTTCAGCCGTGTGAGGTATTCAAAGGCCTCGTCTGGTGTACGAATATCAGGCTCGGAAACGATCTCAACCAGCGGCGTGCCGCAGCGGTTCAGATCGAGATAAGTCCGCGTCGACGAATCGGCGAATCCATCGTGAATGCTCTTGCCCGCATCTTCCTCCATGTGGATGCGCGTAATTCCGATTTTCTTTGTGCTGCCGTCTGCCGTGGGCACTTCGATCCAGCCATGCTCAGAGAGCGGTTTGTCGAACTGCGAAATCTGATAGCCCTTCGGCAGGTCAGGGTAGAAGTAGTTCTTGCGCGCAAAGATGGAACGTTCGCGCACCTGGCAGTTGAGCGCCAGCGAAGCCAATGTAGCGTATTCCACAGCCTTGGCGTTCAACACCGGCAGCGCGCCGGGCAGACCGAGGCAAACCGGGCAAACATTCGTATTGGGCGCAGAGCCAAACTTGTTGGCGCATCCGCAGAAAGCCTTCGTTGTGGTCAGCAGCTGGACGTGCACTTCAAGCCCGATGACGGGCTCATACTTGGCCATAATTTCAGGGGCAAGCGCTGTGGCGGGCATAGTTCCATTTTAGCGTGGAGCATAAGGGCGCCCGCCGCAAGCAGGCATTAATCGGAGATGGTCAACGAGGCGTCGATGGCAAGAACCCGGCCGGCGCGCAGAATGATTGTCACAATGTTGTCTGCTGTGTAGGGAAGCTGATGGATCGTTTCGTTGTGTTCGTGAAAGTAGATTAATGTCTGTTTCATCCGGAGTGTTGGTTTGCCCAGGATTCCGCGCACTGCGGATTCCGGCATATCGAGTGAAAGCCCGAGGGGTAATTTTGGTTGATGGCTATTGGATAGGACTTTGCAGCGGCGGTCCAGCTCTTCTCCAGACTGGAGCCGTCGCCACTCAAAGCCGCCAATGGCGGGCCCATCGATCTCGCCGCTCGTAAGCCACAGTCCCCATGCACCGTTCTTGTCTGTGCCTCGAAAGCAAAGCCACGCTTCATAGTTCCCCGCATCGCCTTGAGAACCGACCGTACCTCCCAGGCGGTGTTGTGCCTGGTTGAGCGTGGTGTTCTCAAGATCGACGCGTACATTTCCGATTCGAAGAGAGGAGATCATCATGCGCGGAACTGTAGGCGGCAGTTGGTCTGGATACGCGAATCCGGGCGGAGCCCATTGAACGCTGGGCAAGACCAGCTGGCTACGGGTCTGCGCCACGCAAGTGCAGCCAGCCATTATCAATAAAGTTGCCATATACAACTGGCGCATCAGGACAATGACTCCCTGCGCCCATGCTACTCCGCTGGATTCGGGTCGGGAGCCGTGAACGGCGAGCAGCACGGCTTTTCCGTGGCCTTGAAGTTCATCATCTCTATGCGTGTATCGTCCGGCGCATAAAGGTTGAGCTGCATTTTGCCGTCACGACCCATCTTGGGTGCGTCGTCGTGCCGACCGACCAGGCGATCCTCCGCCTTGAGCGTTTGGAATACCTTATCCACGGAGACGGCGCCGATGGCTACATGGTCAATCACGCCAAGATGAGCCTGTGTGATATCCGGAGTGATGCCGATGTCGGTCGGCTGGCCGGTCATCATGTACTCAATCCAGTCTCGGCTCTCGGGCGTTTGCTGGCTGACCCAGTCCACATGGTCCTCTTTCATGCCGCCGTACCAGTAGGGACGAAAATCGAGCAGTCCGCGATAGAAGGTATCTTCTTTTGCACGGTTGTGCACCATGTAACCCACGTGGATGATGTGATGTCCGATGAGCTTGGGTGCATGTACTGCCGCAGGATGAGCGGGCGGTTGCACGAATTGCACTTCATTGCCCTCAGGGTCCCGCACAGCGAACCAGCTGCTGCCGTCCGCGCCATGCATGACCTTTGCAGGAGTCTTATATCCCTTTGCTGCAAGATACGCGCGCATCGCTTCGGCGTTGTCTGTTTTGTATCCAACGTGCGCCAGGCGATTGATGCCCTCGCCTGATGGCAGTGGCAGTACCTCTACGAATTGTGTGGAGTTGATCATGTAGCGCACACCCTGGGGGGCCTCAGGATCAGAAACCTTTTCCGCGCCAATCACATTCGTAAAGTACTCGCCTGTGGCGGCGGGGTCTGAGGCGTAAACAGCCAGGTGTGAGACTCCTGTGATTTTGGGCCGCTGCGGTGCGGCAAGGGCAGTGGTAGCGGCAAGCAGGAGAGTGGCCGCGGAAAGGACGGTAAAACGCATAAAAACCTCACAATCAGTTGCGGCATTAAATTAAATCGGTTTTGCTGCACCACGCAAGCTGGGAGTGCGCTCGAATTGGCCGTTGCAAACAGTACAATGCGTTCATGCGTCAGAAACATTTGCCTTTCCGCCTGACCGCGGCGCTGGCTACCGTGCCATTTGCCGTAATTGCCGTTTCTGCTCAAACCACTTTGCCGACCGCCTCTGTTGCCGATCGTGCCGAAGCACGCGCGATTTTCAAGCAGCTCATCGAAATCAACACTACCGATACGCCGCAGGGCAGCGTGACCAAAGCAACTGAAGCAATGCAGAAGCGCTTTCTGGACGCGGGCTTTCCAGCCGCCGACATGCATCTGCTGGGGCCGGCGCCAAACAAGCAGAATCTTGTTGTGCGCTACCGTGCCGCCGGACAGCCCGATGAGAAACCCGTGCTGTTTCTTTGCCACATCGACGTGGTGCAGGCGCTGCGTTCAGACTGGCACACCGATCCCTTCCAGTTCATCGAGAAGGACGGTTACTTCTATGGCCGCGGTACGCAGGACATGAAAGACAGCGATGCCGCGCTTGTGGCCACGTTTCTCCGCTTGCATCGCGAGGGCTACAAGCCGAAACGTGATCTGATTCTTGCGCTTACCGCCGACGAGGAAGGCGGCAAGTACAACGGTGCAGACTGGTTGGTGACACAGCACCGTGACCTGGTGGATGCGGCCTTCGTCATTAATCCCGACGCAGGCGGTATCGAGCTCGAACACGGTAAGGCTGTGCTGGCCGACGTGGAAGCCACCGAGAAGGTATACGCCGACTACCGCGTGGAGGCGACCAATCGCGGTGGTCACAGCTCATTGCCTCGCAAAGACAATGCAATCTATGAGCTGATGGACGCGCTCCAGAAATTGCAGGTGTACTCGTTTCCATTCGAGCTGAATTCCATTACGCGCGAGCACTTCAAAATGCTCGCCGAGCGCGAGAAAGGCCAGACGGCTGCCGACATCAAAGCAATTCTGGCAACTCCGCCGGATATGGCCGCGGCAGCACGGCTGAGTGAAGAACCGGGCCTGAACTCGAACGTCCGCACCACCTGCGTTGCCACGCGCCTGTGGGCAGGCCATGCCAATAATGCCCTGCCGCAAACCGCCATTGCCAACGTGAACTGCCGCATCTTCCCCGGCCATTCCCCGGAAGAAATTCGCCAGCAACTCGCGAAGCTTTTTAACGATCCAAAACTGACGGTGAAGTATATCTCGGATGCGGGCATTATTTCGGACACAGCTCCGGATCGTAAGGCCATCGTGCCGCCGCCGCCCATCAAGGCTGTGTTCGGGCCGCTGACCCGCATTACGCAGGAGATTTGGCCCGGCGTGCCTGTAACCCCAGTCATGGAAGACGGTGCTACAGACTCTATTTACTTTGCGCAGGCCGGAATTCCCAGCTACGGCTACTCGGCCATTGCGCTTGAGCGCGACGATGTGCGCGCCCATGGCCAGGACGAACGCCTGCCGGTGGATTCGTTCTGGAAGTCGCTGGATTTTTTCTACTCGTTCACCAAGGCGCTGGGCGGCGAGTAACTGGCCTACGTGATGAACGGGCAAGATGAATGGCGGGCGCTGCGGCGCCCGCCTTGTTTTTATCGGCTGGCCGAGTGCGCAATGGTGAACGCACGCGTAAAGCCCGAGGGCATGGCCGTAATCACAGCGCGCAAACTGCCCGCGGCGTCGCACGTGTATTCCTCGCGAATCAGGATTCCATGCGGCTCCGGAAGCTTCTCGATGGGGATCGCCATAAGATCGGTAACGCTCTCCAGCGCAGGATCAAACGGGAAGAGAATCTGGTCCCAGTTGGTGATCTCGCCCATGGGCTGCCCTTGTGCGTTCAGGCGCGAGCACTCGAGATACCGGAAATGACCGATGTTGTGCACCGGCTGATAGGTGCGCTCAGCGCGTAACGGTGGCTGGCCTTCCGCGGGTAGTGCAATGCCGCGTGGGAAGATGAGATCGAAGACAATGTTTGCTCCTGAGTCTGCCTCACGCCAGATGCCGAAGTTCTGGTTGAACTGCTCACGCAGGGTATCGGCAGCCGCAGCAGCACGAATGGCAAGTCCAATAGCGCTTGCCGAGCGCATATATGCCGAGCGGCGTACTTTGCGGCCAAAAGTCTCGCGCAGAATACGCGCGACGGGTGGCAATTCCGCACCGCCTCCTGTCACATACAGCGTATCCAGAGAGCCGGATTCATGCGACATCAGCAGCCGCTCCACCACTTCACGAGTGGACTCAATCAGTGGGCGGCAACGTTCGTAATATGTATCCACCGGAACAGTAACCTGCTGCCAGCCCGCGCGCACGCGGTCCATGTCGAGCGTTACCTTGCGTGTGTTGGGATTGAGCGTTTCCTTTTTCTCGCGGCACTCTTCCAGCAACCGGAATCGCTCGGCAGGAGTCAATTCGCTGTGCGGGCCGATGCTTTGGAGCGCAAGAATGGCAAGAATTTCGTCAAAGTCGTCGCCGCCAAGATTCGGTATGCCGTCTGTGGCTTCAACCACGTGCTCGGTCTCGCCCATCGTCACCAGCGACACGTCGAACGTCCCGCCGCCGAGATCATAAACAACCAGCCCGCTGCCTGTGCGCGTCTTGCGCTCGTCGCTGTTGCGGTGTGCAAATTCAATCGCCGCCGCGGAAGGCTCGTTGATCAGGCCCAGAACATTGAATCCTGCAGCCTGTGCGGCCTCTTCCGTTAAAAAGCGCTGGTTGCTGTTAGCACTTGCCGGCACGCCCAGCATGGCCTCAAGCGGTTCGCCTTTTTTAAGGCGCAGGTTCGAGTGGCGCTCAATCTGAACGAGCAATGCGCTCATCATCTCGGCCATTAGTTGGCGCAAGGGTAATTGCTGCCCAGCGGCTTCAACTGTGGTGTGCGGGTCGGCGCTGCGTAGCCATCGCTTCAGTGATCGCAGCACGGTCCAGCTTGGGTCCGCTTCGGCGGCCACTGCTTCCCAGCCGTAAAGCCGCGCTTCGCCCCGAACGGCCACGATAGGCGGAAACCAGTCCTGCGGTTCGCCGTCGGGCGTTTCAAAGTTCACGAGCGGAAAGTTGCCGCGGTCGACAGCGGCGACCACGACGCGGGTTGTGCCGAAATCGATGCCGATGCGCATGTTGCACCCAGTGTACTGAAAACACGTGCAAACACGCGAAGAATCGGGACTTTTGGGCTCCAGCGGAGTCACCTGCCCAACTGCTAAACTTGAGCTTGCATGATCCTCCCGTTTGTCCGCGAACTGTTCGCGGAGCTGGAGCAGTCGACAGCATTTGATCGCGTGCAAAGGCACTTGAGCCTTGGTGCGGGGCGCAGACGTGTGTCTGGACTCACTGCGACGGCGCGCTCTCTTTACATCCCACTCATGGCCCGCGCGGCAAAGCAGCCGGCAGTCGTTGTTGTGGCTGACAACAAGGCCGCCGAGGCGCTGGAGATGGCTTTGCGCGCCGGTTGCGAGCTAACCGGCGCAATGGACCCGGCGCGCGTGGTGCGCCTGCCCGCCCATGACGTACTGCCTTTTGAAAATCTCTCCCCGCACCCCGACGTACAGGAGCAGCGCGCCGCCGCCCTATGGAAGTTTTCCACCGGAGCCGTTTCCATTCTGATTGCGCCGGTGGAAGCAGCAGCGCTTCGCCTTTTTGGCCGCGATTACTACGCAAGCCTAGCAGTTACGGTGCGCCGCAGCGAAGAGATGGACATGGAAGTGCTCACCGCGCATCTGGCCAGTGTGGGATACACGCAGATGGACCTGGTTGAAATGCCGGGGCAGTTTACGCGGCGCGGTGGCATCCTCGACGTCTACTCGCCGGAAAGCGACCGGCCCGTGCGTCTGGAGTTTTTTGGCGATGAGATTGACACCATTCGCAAGTTCGACCCGGAGACGCAGCGCTCGCAGGCCGGACTCGATGAGGCGCAACTTCTTCCGCTGACAGAAACGCCTGTTACCGAGCACTTGCTGGCTGCTGTGAATGCGCGGCTCAGCAGGCAGCGCGTAGAGGTTGAAGATGTCGATGACGACAGTGAAGAGCTGGCTGCAGAAGCGGCCGCGGCGGGCGGTGTTAGTGTGTTTCCCGGCTGGGAGTTTTTCAGTTGTGTAGCCGGTGCGCATTCCACACTGCTCAATCTGGTGCCCAGGTGCGCACTATTTGTTGAAGAGCCGGCGATGGTGAAGAACCAGATGGAGCGCTGGTGGAACAAGGTTGAGCAGCGGCACGAGCGCAGCGGTATTGGTTCGCTCATCCGGCCGGAGGATATCTATCTTCGACCTGAAGTGCTGGAAGCACAGTTGCAGTCGCATCCGGGGCTCGATCTCGATCAGCTGGGTGCCGTGGATGTGCTCGACGACGATAGCGCCCTCGGCGAAATTGCGTTCAGCTCACGGCCAACCTTGCGCATGCACGGTAACATTGCCGCCCTGGCCGAGCAGTTGCGCAACCTGATGGCGGCCGACCAGCACATCGTGCTCGCGGTACATACGCAGGGAGACGTGGAGCGCATGGCCACAGTGCTGCGCGAGTATCAGATTCCCTATCGCCAGGGCAGCCGCGTGCCGCAGCACACCAGCGAAACCATGTTCGACGAGGCCAGCTATCTGGCCGGAGACATGCGCGTGCCGGTGATTGTGCGCACGCAACTGGCCAACGGCGTCAGCTTTCCCAATGCTAACCTCATCGTTTTCGGAGCGAATGATCTCTCAGACGATGCGGATGTGACGGCGCGCCGGGAGCCGCGCAAGTCAAAGACAGCCGCGTTTGTCTCCGACTTTCGCGACCTCGCCATTGGCGACTATGTAGTCCACGTGGAGCATGGCATTGCACAGTATCAGGGCCTCAAAGAGATCGTGCAGGACGGTTTTGCTGTCGAGTTCATGATTCTCGAGTTTGCTGAGCAGGCCAAGCTCTACGTGCCGCTTACGCGTCTCGATCTGATTCAGAAGTACCGCTCCACAGATGCCGGACCCGCGCCGGTGCTGAATAAACTGGGCTCGCAGCAATGGACCAAAACCAAGGCACGCGTGCGCAAGGCTATGCAGGATATGGCCGCGGAACTGCTCAAGCTTTACGCCGAACGCCACACCGCACAGGGAACCGCGTTTGCACCCGACAACGAATTCCAGCGCGAGTTTGAGGACTCCTTCGACTTCAACGAGACAGACGATCAGCTTACGGCCATTGAAGCCATCAAGCAAGACATGGAGTCCACCACGCCGATGGACCGACTGCTCTGCGGCGACGTGGGCTATGGCAAAACTGAAGTGGCCATGCGCGCGGCATTTAAAGCCGTGCAGGACGGTAAGCAGGTGGCCGTGCTCACGCCGACAACGGTGCTTAGCTTCCAGCACTTCGAGACCTTCAAAAAGCGCTTCTCGCAGTTTCCCATCACGATTGAGATGATCTCGCGCTTCCGCACAGCGAAGGAGCAGAAGCTCATCGTCGAACGTGTCGAAACCGGCAAGGTCGACATTCTCATTGGTACACACCGTTTGCTCTCGAAAGACATCAAATTCCAGGATCTGGGCCTGCTCATCGTCGATGAAGAACAGCGCTTTGGTGTGCGTCATAAAGAGCGGCTCAAGCAGATGCGAAAAGAGATCGACGTGCTTGCCATGAGCGCCACGCCAATTCCACGCACATTGCATATGTCGCTCGTAGGGCTGCGCGATATGAGCGTGATTGAGACGCCTCCGAAAGACCGCATGGCCATTCAGACTGTCGTTGCCAAGTACGACGAAAAGCTGGTCCGCTCCGCGGTTGAGGTTGAGCTCGAGCGCGGCGGCCAGGTCTACTTTGTGCACAACCGCGTCGAGTCCATCTATGAAATTGCCGCGCGCATTCAGGAATTGGTTCCCGCGGCGCGCGTCACCGTGGGCCACGGGCAGATGAGTGAAGGAGAACTCGAGAGAGTAATGCTTGCCTTCATGCATCACGAGTTCGATGTGCTCGTAGCGACGACAATCATCGAAAACGGGCTCGACATTCCGTTAGCCAATACGATTCTCATCAATCGCGCCGACCGGCACGGCCTTAGCGAACTCTACCAGCTACGTGGCCGCGTGGGCCGCTCGAATCGCCGCGCCTATGCATATCTGCTCATACCGCAGGAAAAGGAGCTGAGCGAAATAGCTCGGCGCAGGCTCGCCGCCCTCAAGGAGTTCAGCGACCTTGGCGCAGGCTTCAAAATTGCTGCGCTCGATCTGGAGCTGCGCGGTGCTGGCAACATGCTCGGCGGCGAGCAGAGTGGTCATATTGAATCAGTCGGCTTTGAGCTCTATACGTCTATGCTCGAGTCCGCCGTGAAAGAGATGAAGGGAGAAGGTGCACAGGAACGGCCGTCTGTGCAAATGAATCTCGGTATTCCGCTGCGCATCGACGATGGATATGTGGAAGAGGAAAACCAGCGGCTGCGGCTCTACAAAAAGATTGCCGGGGCGCAGAGCGAAAAGGAGTTGGCCGACTTGCGTGCCGAGATGGAGGATCGCTATGGCGCGCCACCAGATGCAACGGTCTATCTTCTGGAAGCTGCATCTCTGCGGCTGGAGTGCGAGCGTATGGGTGTTGCCCAGATAGACCGTAAGCGTGCCGAGTTGCAGATTCGCTTTACAGAAAATGCTGCCGTCGATCCGGAACAGTTGATGCGTTTGGTGGCACGCAATGCGAAACGCGGAGCGCAATTCACGCCGCAAGGTGTGCTCAAGTATCCTTTGTGCGCTGCGCGGCCCGACGAAGTTCTGTTGGAGATTCGCGAACTGATGGAAAGTTTGTTGCCCGCGCCGGCAGCGGCGTAAGAGCGGCCACGAATCACGATTGAGGGTCCATGAAGAGAGCAATTGCTGGTGTATTGATGGGAGTGGCAATGTCAGTGACAATGCAGGCGAGAGCAGCGGCGAGTGCCGAGGATGAATTTCGGAAGGCATCGGACGAATTCCTCGACCAGGTGTACTTCCGCTATCAACCCTCGCAGGGAACGCTCGCCGGCTATCACCAGTACGACATAAGCCTCGAAGACTTCTCGCAAGCCACGATCGAGAATGAAATCAAGATGCTCAAGGAGTTTGAGCAGCGAATAGACGCGATCCCAGGAGACCCGGCTTCTCTCAACCTTACTTCGCGCGGTGACCGTGCCATCGTGCTTGGAACCATCCGCTCGTGGCTGTTGAATCTGGAAACCATCCGTATGTGGCAGAAGGATCCGGACAGCTACTCCAGCACGGCGGCGAACGGTGTGTTCACAATTGTTGAACGTAACTATGCCCCCGCGGAAGAACGCATGCGCGCGGTAATCGCACGCGAAAAGCAGATACGCATTCTCTTGAATGAAGCTCGCGCCAATTTGAAAAACCCGCCGCGCATCTATACCGAAATCGCGATTGAGCAGCTTCCGGGCACCATCGGTTTCTTTCAATCGGACGTGCCACAGGCCTTTGCTGACGTAAAGAATTCGAAACTCAAGAAAGAATTTGCTGAGACCAACAACGCTGTTGTGGAAGAGCTGCGTGCGTACCTTGCCTGGCTAAAGAAGGAACTGTTGCCGCGCTCGAAGGGCGACTTCCGCATTGGAGCAGATGCATTCGCGAAGAAATTGCAGTATGACGAGATGGTAGATACGCCTCTCGATCGGTTGCTTGAAATTGGCCGGGCAGACATGAAAAAGAATCAGGCGCAATTTAATGCAATTGCAGCCGAGCTGGAACCGAAGAAGAATCCTCGCGAGGTATTGGAGGAACTTGGCAGCGATCATCCTGCGCCGGGCCAGCTCCTTGACAGTTTTCGTGCCACGTTTACCAGTCTGGAGAGTTTTATCCGTACACATCGCATTGTGACGCTTCCCTCTAACCAGCAGCCAATTCTCGAAGAGACACCGCCGTTCATGCGCGCCACAACATTTGCCGCTATGGACACACCGGGACCGTACGAGACCAGGGCATTGGATGCGTATTTTGATGTCACGCTTCCCGATAAGTCGATGACACCCGCGCAGGTCGAGAGCTACATGCACTCGTTCAATGTAGGGACAATCATTTCGACTTCGGTGCATGAAGCATATCCGGGGCACTTTGTGCAATTCCTGTGGGCTCCGCAGGCGCCAAACCGCGTGCGCAAATTGCTCGGAGCTAATACCAATGTGGAAGGCTGGGCGCACTACTGCGAGCAGATGATGCTCGACGAAGGTTACGGTCAGCCAGGTACGGGCGCGAAGGACGAGCGCGAGGCGAAGCTCTTCCGGTTGGGCCAATTGCAGGACGCCTTGTTGCGCGATGCGCGATTCATTGTGGGCATTGAGATGCACACCGGCAAAATGAGCTTTGATCAGGCGGTAGAGTTTTTTCAAAAGCAAGGCTACCAGTCACGAGAAACAGCGCTGGTGGAAGCCAAGCGTGGTACGAGTGATCCCACATATCTCTACTACACACTTGGTAAGCTCGAAATTATGAAGCTCCGCGACGATGTGAAGAAGAAGCAGGGAGCTTCATTTTCACTGCAAAAATTTCACGACGATTTTCTGGCGCAGGGTTTTCCGCCCATCAAAATTGTGCGCGAAGCCATGCTGGGAGACGATTCACCTGCGCTCCAGTAGCGCAAATGGTCTGCAATGCGCGACAATGCGCCGAGGCCGCAGAAAGGAAGATTTTTCCCGATGACAAATACCGTTCGCACTGCAGTATTCCCTGCTGCGGGATTGGGCACACGTTTTTTGCCTGCAACTAAAGTCATTCCCAAAGAGATGCTGGCGCTGGTAGACAAGCCCATCATCCAGTACGGGGTGGAAGAGGCTATTGAGTCCGGCATCGAGCACATCATTATCATCACGGGGCGCGGTAAAGGCGCAATGGAAGACCACTTTGACCACAGCTTTGAGCTGGATGCGACACTGGAGCGCCGCGGTAAGACCGAATTGCTCGAAGTCTCGCGCCGTGTAGCCACGCTGGCGCGCATCAGCTATGTGCGGCAAAAGGAACCGTTGGGTTTGGGCCACGCCGTTTTATGTGCAAAGGAGCTTGTGGGCAATGAGCCGTTTGCGGTTGTGTTGCCGGATGACGTGATCGACGCCGAGGTGCCATGCCTCAAGCAGATGATCGATGTTTTCGACGAGCGTGGAGGATCGGTGATTGCAACGCAGACCGTCGAAGGCCCAGCAATCAGTGCTTATGGCGTGCTTGCCGGTTCAGCCGACTCGCAGAATCCGCGCATCTTCAATTGCACGGGGATGGTCGAAAAGCCAAAGCTCGAAGATGCGCCGTCGAAGCAGGCGATTATCGGGCGTTATGTCCTCACTCCGCGTATCTTTGAGCTGCTGGAAAAAACAACTCCCGGTGCAGGGGGTGAGATTCAACTCACTGATGGCATCAAGGCGCTGCTCAAAGAGGAAAAGGTCTTCGGCTATACATTCGAAGGCAAGCGCTTTGATGCTGGCGACAAATTCGGCATGTTGCAGGCTACGGTTGAATTCGCTCTTAAACGGCCGGAGTTTGGCGACAAATTCCGCGCCTATCTCAAAGGGTTGGACATCTAGCGGAATTCCACCATCAGCTTATTCAAAGCGGCCCGCATTCATCCATGTGCGGGTCGCGAGCGTTAGCTTGCCTTCATTTTGAAATCGCTGAAAGAATTCCTCCAGCGCACGCTCAAATGCTGCGAAATTCTCTGATTCCGGCAGCGGCGCATGCGATGTTGAGAGAGTCAAACCGCGCAGTTCATTCCAGTCGACATGCATTTCGCCGGGAATCTCAGTGTGATGCAACGTTCCTTTGGCAAAAAATTTGTCTAGCTGATCGTAGACCACATAACTCGCGCGCGTACTTTCCTGAGTGTTGGCGCCCGTTCTTAGTAGCATCTCAAAGGCTTCGTTCTCGGCACGGCCGCTTCCTTCGCGGCCACTCGCCACAATTACAACCCACCCGCTAGGTTTGAGAATTCGCCGGAACTCGGGTAGCGCCTGGTCCATATTGAACCAGTGCAACGCGCGCCCTACAGTAATCATGTCCACTGAAGCATCCGGCAGTGTAGTTTCTTCGGCGGAACCGGCAATCACGTGAAACGCTGCGTCAGCCGCGTGCAATTCTTTGCAGAGGCTGCGCATCTCCGCATTGGGTTCAACGGCAATCACAGCATTTCCATTCAGCCGGAAGGCGTCCCCGAGCATGCCTGTGCCCGCACCGATGTCGGCCACGGTCATCGTCGGTGTCAGGCCACACCACTCTCGCAGGGGAGGAAGTACAATCTCGGGCAAGTAGCGTTCGCGATACAACGCATATGCCTCGGCTCTTCCTGTGAATTTGTCGCAGTTGTTTTCGGGCTCAGCCGGATGTGTGGAAAACCCCATCACGCTTTCCACTTGATATTGCATCCGATCGATGGCCGCTGATCCTCAAGAGGCGGCTTGCCTGCGAGTACCGCATCAATGGCTGCGCGCAGATCTTCGCCCGTTACTGCGACTCCATTACCAGGTCGGCTGCGATCGAATTCGCCGCGATAGACCAGCCTAAAATCGCCGTCGAAGAGAAAGAAATCTGGTGTGCAGGCCGCATGGTACGCGCGCGCCACACCTTGTGTTTCGTCATAGAGATAGGGGAAGTGAAAGCCCATTGTTTCCGCTTGGCGTTTCAGCCCTGCAGGCGCATCGTCGGGGTAGTTTTCTGCGTCATTGCTGCTGATGGCAACCATCGCAATGGGCTTACTCCCATAATCCTTGCTGAGCTTCCCGAGTTCCTTTTCTATGTGCTTCACATAAGGGCAATGGGTGCAGATGAACATGATGAGCACAGCTTTGTGTCTGTGCAGATCGTCGCGGCGAACAGTCTTGCCGGATACGACGTCGGTCAAGGCAAAGTCCGGGGCGAGTGTCCCAAGTTCAAGTTGCATGGTGGATTCAGTGAGTGCCATGAGTTCCTCTCCAACCGGGTTACGGCCTATAGCGGCCGGGTTACAGGTTGTGTCGTTCGCCCGTCTGCGGCAGAGCGATCATGCCATGTCTGATGCGTGCAGCTAAAACAATCCCGACTGGCGGCCCGGCATCGGAATGCCGAAATGCTCATAAGCCAAGCGCGTGGCCACGCGGCCGCGCGGCGTGCGATCCAGAAATCCAATCTGAATCAGGAAAGGCTCGTAAACTTCTTCGAGCGCATCCTCTTCTTCTGCCAGCGTAGCGGCAAGCGTGCCCAGTCCAACAGGGCCGCCATCGTATTTTTCAATAATTGTGCGCAGCAGACGCCTGTCGATCTCGTCAAAACCGTGCGCATCCACCTCAAGCATAGTGAGTGCTGCGTTTGCTGTTGGCCGGTCAATCGCGCCTGTACCGCGCACCTGCGCATAATCGCGCACGCGGCGCAGCAGGCGGTTGGCAATACGCGGTGTTCCGCGCGAGCGCAGTGCGATTTCAGCTGCCCCATCAGTGTCGATAGGCACGCCGAGCACTTCGGCCGAACGCTCCACAATCACGCGCAACTCGTCTTCGGTATAGAATTCCAGCCGCAGCAGAATGCCAAAGCGTGAGCGCAGCGGCGATGACAGCAGGCCCGGACGTGTTGTTGCGCCCACAAATGTGAACGGCTTCAGCTCCATCACGTGTGTGCGCGCTGCAGGGCCTTGGCCGATGATGATGTCAAGTTTGTAGTCCTCAAGCGCCGTATAGAGCTTTTCCTCCAGCACCGGCTGTAATCGGTGAATTTCGTCGAGGAAGAGCACTTGGCGTTCGCGCAGATTGGTCAGAATCGCAGTCAGGTCACCTTGAATCTGCAGGGCAGGTCCAGCCGTCTGCTGAAATCCGACCTCCAGCTCATTGGCAATGATGGTGGCCAGAGTTGTTTTGCCGAGCCCAGGAGGGCCAAAAAGTAGTACATGATCCAGGGCTTCACCACGCGAGCGTGCCGCCTCCAGCGCAATGGCAAGCTGCTCCTTGGCCTTTGACTGCCCAATGAATTCCCCAAGCAGCCGGGGACGCAGTTTCAGCTCAAAATTCTGCTCTTCGTCGGCGCGCGAAGCGCTAACCAGCCGTTCGGGTGAATTGTCGCGCGCAATGGGCATGATGGCAGCAGTGTAGCGGGTGGCGGTGGCGGCGGCCAAACCGGGCCTGTGAGATGCGCAGCGCAAGGCATGCATCCCCGCCTTGTTAAAAGGCTGCAAATTATTGCTAAAAGAGGGTGAAAGACGAAGGGGATGAGTTAGTTCAAAGCTACGCACATAAGTAACTTTTAAGGCCCTTAAGGGCCAGATTTTCTTTGATTGGGCGCGGGAACCTGTCGTATGATTGCGCCACCTCCCAAGATGTTTATGGGTTGGCGCAGGTTTGCGCAGCGATGAGATATTCAAGCGCGCTGCGGGCTATGCCGTGTCTGGGTTTTCTGTTCGAAAAGTATCTTTGACTCAAAGATCTGAGCTGCGGATCGGCTGTCTGGCTTGAAGGCATCCCACGGGACGCCGAAGTCAAAATAGGATCAAGCTAGCCGGGCGTATTTGTTAGGAGCGTGTATGCGGAATCGTCTGTTGTTAGTTGCCTTGTTGCTCGTTGGCACGGTTATACCAATTACCAGCTGTAATTCGTCCCCATCCTTGACTTCGATTGTGGTTAGCCCTGGGTCAATGAATTTCGGGGGGCCGGGCCTGACGACACAGCTGACCGCGACTGGATACTATACACATCCGAATCATCCGGCCATCGCCAAGGACATTACCAACCAGGTGAACTGGGCAAGTGCCACCCCGGATTGCGTAGCGGTCAGTAGCACCGGCCTGATTACCTCCGGCTATAACGCCTGCAGCAACATTCTGATTACCGCAAGCATGCAAGGCTTCAATGGACTGATTTCCGGTACCATGACCGTCAATGTGACGCAGTCCAGTAGCGGTAGTGGTGGAACAACAACTGTGGACGCGACGTCAATCACGATCATTCCGGGTTCCACCACTGTGGCCACAATTGGTGCAACTACACAGTTCATTGCTATTGGCCACATGAGCGACGGCACCACCGTCGACCTGACGAATCTAGCCAAGTGGAACTCCAGCAACTCGGCTATTGCCACCATTAATGGGACTGGTTTAGCCACTGCGGTCAGTTCGGGTAGCTCTACAATTTCAGCGATCTACACCAATGTAGACGGTACAGCGGCAAGCGGAACTGCGACGATGACCGTGGCTCCTGCGGGCTCTCCAGAACCTCTGGTAGCTGTGTCTATTAGTCCGGTCTCACAAACAGTTCTTGGTTTGGGCCAGACTGCCCAATACATCGCAATCGGCACCACAGGTTCCGGCACGACCACGAACCTGACCAACTCAGTCACTTGGACTGTGAGTAGCTCATCCGTTGCCTCCATCAATGCTTCCGGTCTTGCCACTGCCAACGGCTCAGGAACCACGGCCATTACGGCGATTGCCACCAATCCTGACGGCACTGTGGTTACGGGCACGGCCTCTCTCACTGTGTCCATACCAACCAACCAGGAAACATACGTTTCGGTAGTCGTCGTTCCAGACACACAAACCGTTGCGACCGGCAATACCGTTCAGTACTTGGCGATTGCAACCAAGGGTGACGGCACTACGGTCGACGTGACCCAGACAGCGACGTGGAGATCGAGCGTCGTGGGTGTGGCAACCATGAGTGCTGATGGTGCAACCGGAGGCTTGGCTACTGCAGTTTCAGCGGGCACCTCTGCGATCACTGCGGAAGTCTCAAACCCGGATGGAACAGCAGTTACGGGCGTTTCATTGCTCACAGTGAACTAGCTGACCGAAGTCCATACAATAAGGGAGGGCTGTGTAGGATCGGATTCAACTCCGGAACTGCACAACCCTCCCTTATTTAACCTCCCGTCCGATATTCAGCAGGATATTTAAAGCACTCCTGGTATTCATGCTCCATCAGCACATCGGCGTGCGATTCTTTGCGCCGTTTAACTCCGATTTTGACCCGGCAGTGCGTTGTCTGGGTCTCTATTGCGAAGGCGCTTTTGGGGTTCATCGAGCATCTATCCCACAAGCCTTTTCCACGCCATTTAGACTGGTAGGGTCCTAATACTTCTGTGATGACTCACCGGTTTGTCCGCCTTCGACGTTTCCGCTTCAATTTGCCCCAGCGCATTGCAGCCGGCATGTTACTGCTGTTTTTGGCGCAGGGCTTGTGGCTCACCAGCCGCCAGACACTTTCTGATCGCGATTACCAGTACGCTCGCTGCGGACGAGAAACGTGGGAAAACCCCTCTCCGCTGGTCGGCTACTACACGAGCTGCGGCAACATCCACGATGGCATTTTGGCCTACCGCATGGCGGGCCTGCCTCTTACGCTTAATGTTCTGTTGGAACGCGGGCTTGACCATTTCAGGAAGCCTGAAAATCGTGTTCTTCCCGCTGGTGATGCCACCCGTGTGAGTACATGGGAACTGCGTCATCAGCTTACTCATATCCTGTTGCTGTTGCGGCTGCCCTTTCTCGCCGCGGGCTGCATTCTTGGCGCGGGGCTGTGGTGGGTCTCGCGAAGACTTTACGGCAATTTCGGCGGCTACATGGCACTTGCTCTCTATTGTTTCTCGCCTGCCATTCTGCGTGCCTGCGTCTCGCCTGGCCCTGAGATTCTTGTTGCACTCGGAGTTTATGGAGGTATCTACACGTGCATCGGTGTGGCGCACGCCATGCAGGGACCGCGCCGTAAATGGCGGCCGCGTCTTGTGCTCCTCACCGCCAGCTTCAGCATCGCGGCTGCCAGCCACATTGCTGCACTTCCAGTCGTGGCAGTGCTCGGTCTTGTGTTAATGCTTTGGGTTGCGGAAGGCCGTCGTAGCCAGGTACTGCCTGTTGTCATGCTCGCTTCGCTGGGGGCCATTGTCTTCTTATTTGCCTGCTACGGCTTCTCCCCAGACGCATTCAGCTATGTCTTCCGCTCAGCGGACGGGTTCCTGTCTTTCTCATTTGATCCGGCCCGCCGCTTCTTCACCACTCTCGGCAGCGCCGGAGTCGCGCTCGCTGCGACCGCAGCAGCAATCCTTTATCTTGCTTCAAAGCGTTCGCGCTACTTCGGGAATACCACTCCACTTCTTTGCTCTGTTGTGTTGCTCATGCTTATCACCACAGATGTTCCATCCAGTCCATGGATTTGGTCGATTCCGTTTCTGCTTACGTTCGTGGGTGGGGTGTTCGCCGACGCATTTGAAACGCCGCGCAGTAAGATGGCATTGACTGCAGCGGGTGCCGTGGTGGGATTGCAAGTGATTTTTTGCCTGCTCAGCCTCACCGGACTGCTGTAAAAAGACCTGCTAATAAGCTCAATCCGCACTCGAAAATCAGCTCCCATTTCCTGTCCGGAAATCCACTGTTTTGTGCGGGACTCCACCCTGTGTCATAGACTCATCGCATTTCTCCTAAAATAAAGCAAAAGAATGACTTATTTGACAACCAAGCCCTTGCCCCAGGCCCTTGCCGGAAGGTAAAATAATTCTTTGAGCCCGTCCCAGGCCTGCCCAGCGTTTCCGGACACATCCTGCCGCTTTTGAACGGGCTACGAGACCTCTATGGCAGACGAAAAGAATCCCCAGCTCCCACTTGATGGCGGAAACCCGCCAAGCGGCACAAGCTTTCTTCCAATGAACATCGAAGAGGAGATGCGCCGGTCGTATCTCGCCTATTCGATGTCGGTCATTGTTGGGCGCGCACTTCCAGATGCGCGTGACGGCCTGAAGCCTGTACATCGCCGCATTCTCACGGCCATGGATCGAGAAGGCCTGCAGCACAACAAGCGGTACTCCAAGTGCGCCGGCGTGGTTGGCGAATGTCTGAAGAAGTACCATCCTCACGGCGACTCATCTGTGTACGACGCTCTGGTGCGCATGGCGCAGCCGTGGTCGCTGCGATATCCGCTGGTGGATGGGCAGGGCAATTTTGGCTCGGTCGATGGCGACCCGCCTGCCGCGTACCGTTACACAGAGTGCCGCATGGAGCGCATCGCTGAGGAAATGATGGCCGATATCGACATGGAAACCGTCGATATGATGGCCAACTTCGACGAGACCATCGAAGAGCCGACAGTGCTGCCCACCCGCATTCCTACACTCATCGTGAACGGCTCCAACGGCATTGCCGTAGGCATGGCAACCAACATCCCGCCGCACAATCTCACTGAAGTGGTGAATGCCGCCATCGAAGTGGTGAAGAATCCGAAGGCAGGACTCGCAGAGATTCTGAAGCATGTGCAGGGACCGGATTTCCCGACTGGTGGGTTTCTCTACGGCCGCTCCGGAATCGCGCAGGCGTACAAGACAGGTCGCGGGCGTTTTATGATGCGCGCCAAAGTGGCCACCGAAAACGTAACCAAAGATAAACAGGCTTTGGTCGTCACTGAGATTCCGTATCAGGTCAACAAGGCCAAGCTCATCGAACGCATTGCCGATCTGGTCAATGAGAAAACGATCGACGATATCGGAGATGTGCGCGATGAAAGTGATCGCGACGGCATGCGCATCGTTATTGAAATCAAGCGAGGTGGTCAGCCGGAGATTATCCTTAATCAGCTCTACAAGCACACGCAGATGCAGGAGAGCTTTTCGATGATCTTTCTGGCCGTACACGATGGCCAGCCGAAGGTTATGGGTCTCGATCAGGCCATCGGTGCATTCATTGATCATCGCGTCGACGTCGTGCAGCGTCGCACTGCTTACCTGCTGCGGAAAGCCCGCGAACGTGAGCACCAGTTCGAAGGCTACAAGATTGCCATCGACAACCTCGACGAAGTGATCAAGATCATTCGCGGATCCAAGTCGCGTGCTGAAGCTCGCGAAAACCTCTACGTTTGGGGTAAGGGCAAGGATATTGTCATCAACCTTGGCCGCGAACGCCGTCCCGACGAGGAAAAGGGTCTCACGCTGCGTCAGGTCGATGCGATCCTCGAACTGCAGTTGTACCGCCTCACGCAGTTCTCTGTCGACGAAATCCTCAACGAGCTTGCGGAGATTCGCAAGAAGATCGCTGAGTACGAAGAAATTCTCGCAAGCGACAAGAAACTGCGTGCAGTGATTGTCAAGGAGCTCGAAGAAGTTCGTGATAAGTACGGCGATGCACGCCGTACGCAGATCATCGACGAGTCGGCCGAGATTCAACTTGAGGATCTCATTGCCGACGAGCAGGTTGCGGTTACTGTCAGCCATCAAGGCTATCTCAAGCGGACACCCATCAGTGTTTATCGCCAGCAGCGCCGTGGCGGTACCGGCCGCATGGGCATGAAGACGCGTGAAGAAGACTTCGTCGCTCAATTGATTGTCGACTCAACGCACGCTTATCTGCTTTGCTTCACCAACACGGGCCGCGTGTACTGGCTCAAGGTCTATGAGATTCCCGACGTTGGCGCCGCGGGCAAGGGCAAGAGCATCAACATCCTGCTCAACCTGCAACCGGGAGAGAACGTCCGCGCAATTCTTGCCGTGCGCGACCTTGAAGAGGAAGGGAAGTACATCTTCTTCGCAACCCGCAACGGCACGGTCAAGAAGACGCCGCTCAAGGACTTCTCCAATGTCATGTCGCGTGGCATCATCGCCATCGGTATCGACAAAGAAGATGATCTTGTAACAGCGAGCATCACCGACGGTTCGCAAATTGTCTTCCTCGCTACGCACCTCGGTATGGCCATCCGCTTTGACGAGTGCGACGTGCGATCGATGGGCCGTCCGGCCCGTGGTGTGCGCGGCATTGAACTGAAGAAGAACGACTATGTCGTCGGCGCCGCCGTCACTCCCAAGGAGCATGAAGAAGGCGCCTACCGCATTCTCGCCGTTACGGAGAATGGCTTCGGCAAGCGCACCAATGTTGAGGAGTATCGACTGCAATCGCGTGGTGGCAAGGGCGTCAAGAACATGGCCGTCACTGACCGAATCGGCCGTGTGAATACCATCCAGCTCGTCGATGACACCAGCGAGTTGATGGTGATCAGCCAGTTTGGCAAAATCATTCGCATTGACACCAAGAGCGTCCGCGCCGCCGGCCGCGCCACCCAGGGCGTGCGCTTGCTCAACCTTGATGACGACGATAAGGTAGCCGCCGCGGTCATCATTCCACCTGAAGAACTTGCCAAGGACAAGGATGACGACCAGGGCTCGCTCATTCAATAAGAATCAAAAAGCAGCATCGAGTATGTGCAACTGACCGCTGGCCTTGCCAATTTGGCAGGGCCAGCGCTATTTAGGAGCATGTTGGCCATTTATCAGACTCAACCGCACCTCGGCAGGTACTCGAAATCGAGTATCCAGCGTCTTATAGTGAAGATGCTCATGGTTCTCCGCGTGCCCCCGATGGCGCGCTTTACAAAATTCGTACTGGTGCTCGGACTATGTTTTGCGGGCATTTTGGGTAGTCTCCAGCTGCATGCTGTTGAGGCCGGCTCGCAGCATGCGTCTGTTTCCTCCAGGCATCGCACTGCGCATAGTTCTACCAAGCACACTTCCACAAAGAGTAGCCGTGTAAAGAAACGCACCGTTTCGAAAGCATCGTCACGTAAAGGCGCCAAGCTTGTGCGTCGTTCCAGCTCGCGCAAGTCTAAAGAGACGTCTTCGAAGAAGAGCTCCCACACACGCACCAGGAAGCGTGGAACCATTCGCAAAACCGCCACAGCCCATTTGACGAAATCCTCGCGTAATCACCAGGTTCGTCGTACTACCGCATCTGCCGATAGGAGACACATGGGCGCGCGCCTCGAAAAGGCGAGCATGGAGAGAGCGAGCCCTATCTCCGTCGGATTTTCGAAAAACGAGTTGGAATCGCTTCCCGCCAGCATGAATACGGCAACGAATTCCACGGCAGAAACCTCTGTTTCCGCCCCCGTGGCCGTTCCGGCGCATAACTCCGCTATGGAGTTCCGCCACATTCCCGGAATTGATCCGAGCTCGATCCAGTCCCACGTCAATCCGATTCCCGCATTTGCGGACGGCGGTATTACCGCAGTAGCGCCGTTGCGCGGTTCCTTTGAGTCGCTTGCACGGCAGAATGAAAAAACAGACGATGATGGCCTCGAGCGTATCTTAGACAATGCCGATCTTGAGGACCGCATCGCGCGTGGCTTTCTTGTCAAGGTTCCGGTCTCCGACTCGCTGACCATCAATCAGAACCTGCCTGACATTCGCCGCTACTGCCGTCCCTGGACAGCGACATTCCTGAAAGATCTCTCGCGCGCGCATGAGAAGCGTTTCGACCGGCCGTTTGAAGTCAGTTCTGCCGTGCGCACCGTGGCCTATCAGAAACAGTTGATGCGCCATAATGGAAACGCCGCCGCCGCCGTGGGTGAAGTGGTCAGCCCGCACGTCACTGGAGCCACCATCGACATCGCCAAGCGCGGCATGACTCGTGACGAAATCTACTGGATGCGCCAGCGGCTCGCCGCATTGCAGGACGCTGGCAAGATCGACGTGGAAGAGGAATTCCGTCAGGCGTGTTTCCACATCACGGTCTACAAGAGCTACATCGGGGCCGGACCTGCGCACCATAAGCACCATCCCGTTAACCCAGATGACGATGATGATGAAGCGGGTGCCAACGAGACCGCCGGAGCAACTGCTCCTGGCCGATAGCCATAGCATTTACCCGCGCCGAATTGCATTCGAATTTCATCTGTTTCAGGTCAAATAGGCGTACAATCGCCCCGGAACTCATTCCAATGGACGAGGCTCAATAAATGAGTGAAATGCAGATGGAACCGATGGCCGAACCCACACCCGGCCTGACTCAGATGCAGCGCGTCACATACACTTTTGGCTCTCCTTCGAAAACCTTTCAGGACATCGAGCGTGGCAACAAGAGCTGGTGGATGCCTTGGCTCATCATGGTCGTGATTGCCTATTTGTTCTTTGCGGCGATCACCATGCGCGTCGGTTGGGCCCAGGTGGCGCAAAATGTCATCCACATGGATCCGAAAGCAGAAGCGCGGATGGAGCAGGTACCAGAAAATCAGCGCCAAATCTCAATGAAGTTCACGCAGTATTTGACGGAGGGGATCTTCGCTGCATCGCCGGTGACAATTCTTATCTACGGCGCAATCGTCTCCCTGGTTCTGTGGGGCACCATCAACTTTATCTTTGGTGGCAAAGCGAAGTTTGGTGGAATCTTTGCTGTATGGATGTATGCAATGCTGCCCTTGATCTTCAAGTCGTTGCTCGGAATTCTGGTATTGTTTGTCGGGATGGCACCCGAATCGTTCAATCTCAAAAATTCCGCTCCCACCAACATCGGAGCATTTCTGTCTCCGACTGAAACAAGTGCGGCTCTCTACAGACTGGCATCTGCCATCGATTTCACCACCATCTGGAGCATGATCTTGCTCAGCATCGGACTTGCCACGGTTGCCAAGGTCAAGCGCAGCAGCGGCTATTTTGCGGTCTTTGGCTGGTGGGTGTTGATCGTAGTTATTTCCGTGGGCGCTGCATTAGTTATGGGATAATCGATGAATCTTATCGAGAAAAAGGCGCACATCCTGCGATGTGCGCCTTTTTTCGATCCATTGTTCGCTGCCTTACTGCGTCCAGCGCCGCATAATCAGCGTCGCGTTAATGCCACCAAATCCGAACGAATTTGACAGCGCTACATCGAAGCTGTGCGGGGCGGCCTTATTCGGCACGTAGTCCAATCGGCACATCTCATCGGGCTCATCCAGATTGATGGTTGGCGGTAGCATCTGGTTTTGCAGCGCCAGCACGCTGATGCCGGCCTCCAGTCCACCAGCGCCGCCCAGCAGGTGGCCTGTCATGGACTTGGTGCCACTCACCTTCAGATCGCCGCTCAGCGCATGCTCGCCAAACACCTTCTCAATTGCCACGGACTCATTTCCGTCGCCGGCCGGAGTCGATGTGGCATGCGCATTCACGTAGCCCACCTCATTCGGCTCAATGCCCGCGTCCTTCAGCGCCGCACGCATGCTGCGTTGAGCGCCTGCACCTTCGGGGGCAATACCTGTCATGTGATACGCATCGGCGCTCATGCCATAGCCAATCACTTCGGCCAGAATATTTGCGCCTCGTGCTTTGGCAAACTCAAGCTCTTCCAGAATCAGAATGCCCGCGCCTTCGCCAATCACAAATCCGTCGCGATCCTTATCGAACGGCCGGCTTGCTTTTGTCGGTTCATCATTGCGTGTGGAAAGCGCGCGCAGCGCGGCAAACCCGCCCACTGAAAGCGGCGTCACCGCGGCCTCCGAGCCTCCGGCAATCATCACGTCGGCGTCGCCGTGCATGATCATGCGCACCGAATCGCCAATGGAGTTGGCGCTGGTTGCGCAGGCTGTCGCCGTGGCGCTGATTGGTCCCTTCGCGCCGTAGCGAATGCTGATATGTCCGGCCGCCATATTCACAATGGCTGCCGGAATAAAGAAGGGAGAGATTTTGCGCGGACCGCCTGAAAGCAGCGTGGCGTGTTCGCGCTCAATCACTTCGAATCCGCCTATACCGGAACCGATCAATACTCCAACTCGATCACCGATCTCCGGCGTTATCTCCAAGCCTGACTGCTGGATCGCTTCCTGCGTTGCTGCGAAAGCAAAGTGAGTGAAGCGCCCCATCTTGCGCGCTTCCTTCTTGTCCACGAAATTAAGAGGGTCGAAGTTCTTCACTTCGGCGGCGAATGTGACGGGAAAGCCCGTTGTGTCGAAGCCCTGGATGGGGGCTACACCGCTGGCTCCGGCCACTAACTGCCGCCACACCTCTTCCGCAGTGTTGCCCACACCGCACACCAGCCCAAGGCCGGTGATGACGACTCGACGATTCACCAGTTACTTGCCTTTCGCGTTCTTTTCGATGTACTCGATCGCGTCCTTGACGGTCTTGATCTTCTCGGCGTCTTCGTCCGGAATCTCGAGATCGAACGCCTCTTCAAACTGCATCACAAGCTCGACGACGTCGAGCGAATCCGCACCCAGGTCTTCCTGGAAGCTGGCGCCGGGAGTCACTTCGGCTTCATCCACCTGAAGCTGCTCCACAATAATCTGTTTCACTTTCTCTTCTACGGCCATGCGTGCATCTCCTCGCATTCTTCTTTAAAACGTTGGCAGTGCGCTCCGGGGCGAGTTCGCAGGTTGCCGTTCCGTCAGCCTACGATAACGGCCTCTGGTCCTTGAACACAACCTGTGCGCTTGAAAAATCGCGCAGGCCCCGAAATTTCAAGTCTACCGGGCCGCCTGAGACGTGTAAAGGCGGCTATCCGCGCAATTTCCGAGCTGGTCCCGCCTCAGTTACAGGCCGGTTTTCCAGTGTGGGATTCGCCGCAACAAAGGCGTACATTAGGCGAAGAGGATTTGGGAAGAATGACCGAGGCTGTGATCGCTGTCGTCGCCTTGATTGTGGGGGTATTGCTTGGGTTTTTCCTGGGTGGAAAACCCGCAAGGGCGCAGAAAGCTGCTCAGGAGGAAAAGGCGCGCGAGGATGCTGCCGCTCTGGCCGCCGCACGCGCTGAAACAGCTAAAGCGCAGGAAGAACTCAAGCGGACCGCCGGATTCGAGGCCGTTGCCGCCGAACGCGAAAAGTCCTTGGCACGGCTGCGCGAAGAGCAGGATACATTGCGCGCAGAAAATGAAGCCAAATCCGCGGCAGAGCGGACCGCAAATGCCCGTATCAAAGAGCTGGAAGCCGAGTTGCGCAATGAGCGCCAGAATCTGACTGAGAAAGTGGCTTTGCTCGAAGAAGCCAAAAAGACATTGACTGCCCAGTTTCAAACGCTTGCCCAGGACATCCTCGACCAGAAGTCCAAAACCTTCTCCGAAGGCAGCCAGAAGGAAATCGGAACATTGCTCAATCCGCTGCGCACACAGATTGAAGACTTCCGCAAAAAGGTGGAAGAGGCGCAGACCGACTCAAAAACCGGCGTCACCAAACTCGAAACGCTTGTCAATGCGCTGAACAGCATGAACCAGCAAATCAGCGAAGATGCGCGCAACCTCACTACCGCCCTGCGTGGCTCGGCGAAAGCCCAGGGAGATTGGGGTGAATTTATCCTCCGCGATCTGCTTGATAAGGCAGGCCTGCGCGAGGGAGAGCAATACACTTTTCAGCAAAGCTTCGGCATCGCCAGTGAAAACGGCGAACGTGCACGCGCCGTGCGTACCGATGTAATCCTCTCTCTGCCCGGCGGCCGCAGCCTCGTCATCGATTCCAAGGTTTCACTTACCGCATATACCGAGTGGGCCGCCGCGCAGGACGACGATACTCGCAGCCGTGCATTAAAAGCACATCTGACCAGCGTCCGCGCACACATGACAGGCTTGTCCAAAGCTGGTTATCACAAGCTTCCCGGAGTGGAAGCGCCTGACTTTGTTGTGATGTTCGTTCCCGTCGAACCCGCTTTTCTGCTAGCTCTCCAGAACGATCCCGACCTCTGGGCCGATGCCTACCAGCAGGGAATACTCCTCGTCGGTCCCACCACACTTCTCTATGTCATCCGCATCGTCAATGTGCTTTGGCAGCAGGAAAAGCAGGCTCGTAACGTCCGCGACGTGATGGAGCGCGGCGCGGATCTTTACGACAAATTCGTCGGCTTCGTCACGGATATGGAAGCCATCGGCGACAGTTTGCGCCGGACCGACGCCAGTTATGCCAACGCGATGAAGAAATTGAGCGAAGGACGCGGTAATCTGGTACGGCAGGTGGAAATGCTTAAGAAGCTGGGGCTTCAAACAACAAAATCCCTTCCAAAGAGTCTTGTTGACCGCGCCGATGTTGAGGAGGGTACCCTGTATACCCTCGCCGCTGGTGCTGAAGGCAACGACAACGGCGGCACAGGCGAATAACCACTCCATGAGATCAAATCAGGAAGAAACAAATGAGCGCAGGCGCATAGGAGTTGAGCTTACCTGCGATTGGAACGAGTCCAGCCTGCTCGAAATGCAGGTAAAGGCAACGAATGGCGTCTTCGCCGGACTGGCCTGCCCCTATATCTCCCCCAAAGACCTGTCCGCGGCTGCGCAGATTCTTGAAGGCTATCCGCGTAACTTTCAGGACTGCCGTGAAATCACGTTCGGTGACAGCCGCGAGCGCTTCGCTGGCGGATTCATCTCGTTGAAGTTTTCCTGCCGTGACGCTGCCGGCCATTGTGCCGTCGAAGTGCAGATCACGTCCAAGAACGAGTCGCGTGCCGAACCTCGCTGGAATCGCCTCCCGCAAAGCGTGCTCTTCATCGCTGCAGTTGATGCAACCGCCATCGCCGATTTCGCTCATCAGTTGAGCGCCATGGACAAAACCAAATCTGGCGCTGCATGGCTGCAATTCGGCAAGGGCTGAATAGGGGATTAAGGCAGCGAGCTAGCTTGCGGCCAGTGCTTCCCGGAGCCTCTTCCACGTCGTCTCCAGGTCTTCCGGCAGAATGCGTGTCTCGCCCACCGTCGTCATGAAGTTCGTGTCTCCCGCCCAGCGCGGCAGCGCATGCAGATGCAGGTGTTCGGCTACGCCCGCGCCGCCGGCCCGTCCCAGATTCATTCCGAAATTAAATCCGTGCGGTTTGTACAGTGCGTCCAGTGCGCGCTCGGTGCGCTGTGCCAGGTCCATCATCTCGTGCGCGGTCTCCATCGGGAGTTTCGTCAGCCGGTCCAGATGCGCAAATGGCAGCACCATCACGTGCCCCGACGTGTAGGGGTACGCATTCAGGCAGATAAAGCAGTTGGTCCCGCGCAGCACCAGTCCCGAAGCCGCCTCAGCTTCATCGCGGTTCATCCCATTCTCGACCGCGAAATCCGTTGCCGCAATCAGGTTGCAGAAGACGCAGCCTGTATCTCCCGGCCACGCGCTAAGACGTGCGGGCACGCCGGGGCGCACCATTTTGTCGGCTTTTGTCACGTAGGCATACCGCCAGGGAGTCCAGAGATGATCCATCGTTCAGCCTGCGCGGAAAGTGTACCTGCGCAGTGGCATCAGTATAAGAGTGCGGCCTCCTGAGCGGCACGTCACGGGCAATTTGCAACACCTCTGCGACAAATGCACGCCGCAATTGCATAAAATTCTCTCGAATTTCGGCAAAATACAAGCAACCGCTGGATTTTCGCCTTCTCGCTGCGTTGACGCATAAATCCAGCGGTTGCTACACTAAGACACGTGGCTCTCTGCGCCGATTCCCGCAGTGAGCTGCGGCCGCCCTCCCGCCAGCCGATGTACCTGGTGATTCCTTGGAGACGAGTCGCTTTCCCTTCCGGTCACACTGGAGGGGTTGACTGTCTCTGGCAGGAATTCGCCGATACGGGGTATGCGGCGAGTGAAATGGCCGTGGAGCCCTGAGCGCATCAGAAAGCGCGTCTCAGGGAGCCGACTCCGGCAGCGAAAGTCGATGCCGGACCGAGGAATCGCGGAGCAGTTGCCATGGCAAACGTCCTCAATTCCGAAACTGAGAGCACAACCCTGAACACCGAATTGGAAACCCCAGTCACCGAGACTGCGGCGGAGCAGGAGAATCCGTCGCCCGAATCCACGTCCGTTGCCCAACCAGCCGAAGTGGCGGAAATTGCCGCTCAGGACGCCGATACCACCCACGAACCCGCAGCCGACGCCGAGCACGGCGCCGAGTCTGGCGAAGATTTTTCTGCCGCTCTCGAAGCATTTGAGCGCGAGCAGGCCGCTGAGGCGGCAGCCGTGGAGGCCTATGGCGACAAGATCGTCACTGGCACGGTGGTCAAGCAGACGGAAAAACACCTGGTCGTCGATGTGGGCCTCAAGTCTGAAGGACTCGTGCCCCTCGAGCAGGTGGTCGATCACACCGGCGCGGTCAAGTTCCAGCCCGGTGAAACGATTGATGTGGTCATCGAGCGCGAAGAGCCCGAAGGCGGCTATCTGGTCAGCTACGAGAAGGCGCAGCGCCTCCGCGTGTGGGATTCCATTGAGAAGGCAGCCACGGACAAGGTTCCCGTCAAAGGCATCGTGGTCAGTCGCGTCAAGGGCGGCCTCACGGTTGACATCGGCATGAAGGCGTTCCTCCCCGGTTCACAGCTTGAGATTCGCCCCGTGCGCAATCTCGACGGTTATCTCGGTCAGGAAATTGAAGTCCGCGTTATCAAGCTCAACAAGAAGCGTGGCAACGTCGTTGTCAGCCGCAAGGAACTCCTTGAAGAAGAGCGTGACGAAAAGCGTTCTCTGACCATGGAGCACCTTTCTGAAGACGCAGTGCTCACCGGAGTGGTCAAGAACCTCACCGACTACGGTGCCTTCGTTGACCTCGGCGGTATTGACGGGCTGCTTCATATCACTGACATGAGCTGGGGCCGTCTCACGCATCCGCGCGACCTGGTCAATGTCGGCGACGAAATCCAGGTCAAGGTGCTCAAGTTCGATCGAGACAAGCAGCGCGTCTCGCTCGGCTTCAAACAACTCACACCTGATCCGTGGCTTGATGCTACCGAGCGCTATCCCGTCGGTGCACATGTCCGTGGCCGTGTTCTTTCGGTGACTGACTACGGCGCGTTCGTCGAGCTTGAGCAGGGCATTGAAGGCCTCGTCCACCTCTCTGAGATGACCTGGTCCAAGCGTCTCAAGCACCCCTCCAAGATCGTCAAGCCCGGCGACGAAGTCGACACGGTTGTGCTGGCCGTTAATCCTGCCGACCGCCGCATCTCGCTCGGCATGAAGCAGCTGCTCGAGAATCCTTGGGAAAACCTCAGCGAGCGTTACCCCTCGGGCACAGTGGTTGAGGGACGCGTACGCAACCTCACGGACTTCGGTGCCTTCATCGAAATCGAAGACGGCATCGACGGTCTGGTCCACGTCTCCAACCTGAGCTGGACCAAGCGCGTCAAGCACCCGTCGGAAGTCGTCAAGAAGGGTGAAAAAGTCAAGGCAGTTGTTCTCGGCGTCGAGCCGCAGAACCGCCGCCTCTCGCTTGGCATCAAGCAGCTTCAGCCTGATGTGTGGGAGACCTTCTTCGCCACCCACCGCGTTGGCGATGTCGTCCACGGCAAGGTGCTTCGCACCGCGCAGTTCGGCGCCTTCGTTGAAATCGCCGAGGGTGTCGAGGGCCTCTGCCACGTGTCTGAAGCGGTCAGCGATGACGGCGTTCAGGCCAAGATGGAGCAGGGCGAAGAACACGAGTTCAAGATCATCAAGATCAACGTGGAAGAAAAGAAGGTCGGTCTCAGCCTCCGCTCCAATGCGCAGGAAGCCAGCCGTGCTCAGGTTGAGCACTACAAGGAGAGCGCGCACAAAGCGCCCGTCTCCAGCTCCACCACCACACTTGGCGATCTCATCAACTGGAAGAGCGAACGCGACTAGTTCCGCTCCTCACCGCAGCACTTCAACGGCCACCCTCCGGGGTGGCCGTTTTGCGTATATCGCAAAATGTTTTCACGCGCAGTGCTATCGTTTCCTCGTGAAGGAGGCAGCAATGAAGCGCGCCGTTCCATTGCCCTTATTTGTCGCGCTCTCGTCACAGGGGGACAGAGAATCGATCTTCCGTGCTGTTGAGCTCATCCAGCGTGACTTCTCTTCGTGCACAGTCGTCTGCGAGGGCAGCGGCCAAAATGTTGTCCTGAGCGGCGACGACGAATTGGATCTCGAAGAATTTTGCAAGCGCCTTCACTCCGAACATAGCGTTACATCTGGCCCGCTGCGTGTACGGTATCTCCGAACTGTGCGCTCCCCCGTTGAAGCTGAAGGCAAATACATCCGCCAGACAGGTGGCATGGGTAACTACGGTCACTGCTGGTTGCGAATTGAACCAATAGAACACGACAGCGGTATCCACTTCCTCAATTTGCTTCCAGAAGAATCCATTCCTGCGAGGTTTATTCCTTCTATCGAGCAGGGAGTTGAGGCCGCATGTACTGCCGGAGTTCTCAGAGACATTGCGATCAGCGGTGTTGCAGTCACGCTCATTGACGGCAGCTACCACGAGCAGGACTCGAACGAAATGGCTTTTCGATCGGCGGCCCTTGAAGCCATCAGGAACGCTTGTGCAACAGCATCTTTTGACTTGCTCGAGCCCATCGCGCACGTCGCCCTTGAGACGCCGCATTCCACCGCGTCCTGGCTTGTCGACGATATTCGAGTCCGGCGCGGCAAGTTGATCACGGTCGAACAGGAGCCGAAACTCCACATCGTTGAAGCTACTATTCCCTTCGACGAAGTTCTGCGCCAAAGCTCCAAAGGTCGGCCGGCGTACAAGTTTCGCTTCGTCGGCTATGACGTAATAGGGAATGACGGCTCGGAAAATAGTGGCAGCTCCGTGACCCGCCCACGGCACCCACTCGATTTGAAATCTCAACGGCGCACAAATTGACCCATGTCGCAAGCACCCTACCCCCTCCCTTGCTACCATCGTTTCCAAGGAATTCTTTCCTCGAGGAGTACACCGATGAAGAAGTTCACCGCGGGTTTACTTGCTCTTCTTATGTCCGCGCCGTTGGCCCTCGCCGCCGATAAGGAGCATGAAGAAGATCGCGTCAAGGATGCAGGTACTGTGTTGAAGGAAATCCTTAACATCCCCGACGACATTCCCCACGACCTGCTCGACAAGGCCGAGTGCGTTATCGTGCTGCCCTCGGTCAAGAAGGCTGCTTTCGGCATCGGTGGCAGCTACGGTCGCGGTGTTATGGTTTGCCGCAGTGGCGCGCATTTCAAAGGTCGTTGGGGAGCCCCCGCTCTCTATGCGCTTGAAGGCCTCAGCATCGGCTTCCAGCTTGGCGGGCAGGCAACTGACTTCGTTCTCCTCGTCATGAATCCCAAAGGTGCCGAGTCCCTGCTCTCCAGCAAGGTCAAGCTCGGCGCGGACGCATCTGCCGCAGCCGGACCCAAGGGCCGCACTGCCGAGGGAGCAACCGACATCGTCATGAAAGCTGAAATCCTCTCCTACTCGCGCAACAAGGGCCTCTTTGCAGGCGTCTCTCTCCAGGGATCGACCCTGCGCTCCGACGGCAGCGCCAACGAGAAGCTCTACGGCCGCAAGCTCAGTGCAAAGGAAATCATCCGCGAAGGTAAAGTCGGCGTTCCGGCCTGCGCCCGCCAACTCGACGCGCTGCTCAACTCCAAATCGCCCATCAACAGATCCGATCCGAAATCGCTTCAGTAGTTCGCAGGCAACTCTTAAGCGCGAAGGCCACCCAGTTGGGTGGCCTTCGCATTTTCATCTTGGTAAAGATGGCCTTTGCAACTTTACGCCAGAGGCAGATAAATACTGAACGACGCCGCATACCCCGACGATGCCGATCCACTCAGACTCAATATCGTCGTGCCACCCTCGGAGTTGTAAATAGAGTCCCCCGCATTTGTTACCGAGTTCTTACCCAGGCTCGAGTAGGGAGAAACGCTGGTGTCGAGCGCATCGATAAATGTCTGGTCGAAGAACAGTTGCGCCGTGTTTGTGCTTCCGCTGGAAGACGAATCGTACGTCGAGCGAAAGCGGATGTGAATGTGCGTTGTGCGTCCTGTGTACCAACCCGGAATGATCGTCGTGAACGTCACCTTGCCCGTTGAGTCAGTCAGTTGGTAACCGCGCAGCCAGCTCTGGCTTGTATAGTCAGCTCCGCCGCCATTCGTGGAGTTGTGCACACCCGAATAAATTCCCTCTGCATTGCAATGCCAGATGTCCACTTGTACATCTTCCATGGCCGCGCAACTGTTTTCACCGTCGTAAACATAAATCGTAAGCGTAAATTGCACGCCATCCTGTGTACTGGTGCCATCGAGATTTGATCGGATATCCGATCGGTTGTATGCCGACGCACTGTCCGTTACCCAGTACGGCCCCTCGGTTACAGCATTCGTGGATGTGCCACACGCGCCGCTCGCTGCTGTCACGGCAACTGAAACCACGCTCGATGTGCTTGTTGCATACGTGTTGTCTCCCGCGTACACGGCGGTCAAGCTCGCGGTCTGTGCGCTGCTGAAGGTAGTGGCCAGTGTCGCAAGTCCTCCACTCAGTGTGCTCGTTCCAAGCTGCGTTGTTCCGTTGTAGAACGTCACATTGCCCGATGCCGCTGCCGGCGTCACTTGTGCAGTCAGTGTCACTGATGCGCCTACTGTTGTTGCTGTTGTCGATACACTCAGCGCTGTGCTACTCGCGGTGGTGCCTGTATTCGCCGTTATGGTCACCGTAATGGCGCTCGATGTGCTACCCGAATACGTGCTGTCGCCCGCATACACTGCGGTCAAACTTGCAGATTGCGCACTGCTGAAACTCACTGTTAGCGTTGCCGATCCTGAAGCCAGCGTTGCTGTGCCCAGTGACGTCGTTCCGTTATAGAAAGTCACCGTTCCCGTTGCTGAGGATGGCGTCACCTGAGCAGTCAAAGTTACAGTCGCGCCCACCGTGGCCGACGTTGCGGAGACACCCAGCGAAACAGATGTCGTGCTCGAACTCATACTCGATGAAATTGCAGAACCTCCGCCACACCCTGCAACGGTTGCTAGTCCGCTCGCGCCTAAAATCTTCAGCGCCGCTCGTCTGTCCAGTGGCGGACACCAGTCCTTTTCGTCCGGTTCGTGATTGTGATCAACAACTAGCTTGACGAAATGACTCTTCAACTTCATCGCATGCCTTCTTTCCATGGATTGCGTGCCGAAACTCCGGCGGCTCAAATTGCGCAGGCTCCCGCCACAGGTAGCGCACTGTGCCACCGCGAGCGATGAACCCAGGGGGAATCGCATGAGTAGGGACGAGGAATCTCTACGCACGATGACAAGCATTCGTATTTATTGCTCGCTATGCGCGGATATTTTTTGTGCGGAGCGGCCAACTCAAAAATATGTGCATGGAATGCATATATCTTTTATGAGCGCCGCTCACGTTTGCCGCGTCATTTAGTCAGTCTCTATTTGCGTAAAGATGGCCAGCAAATCTCGTTTGACAATGTGTTGAACGGTATCTATACACTCGCTGCGGCTCTGCGCCCCGCCAGCACTGCCACAATCCCAAGCGCGGCTCCCACGCAAATCAACGCAAAGAGAAATACGCTGCGATAGCCGAACGCACCGATTACCGCTCCAGCTCCAGGCCCCACCAGAAAGAACGACACATCCGCAAACACCGTGTACACACCAAGCGCCGTTCCCTGACTGCGCGGTGGAACGCGCTTCACTGCTTCCACACCCAGTGCGGGAAACACCAGCGAGTAACCACATCCCGTCAGCGCCGCGCCAATCATCGCCATTGTTGACGATCCAGACAACCACAACAGGAGTACGCCACCCGATTCCGCAATCAGGCAAACAATCGAAACCGCGAATCCGCCGTAGTGCGCAATCGTACGGATAAATAACAGCCGTGCTGCAATGAAAGCGATGCCAAATGCCGTCAGGCAAAGTGCCGCTCCATCCCAGTGGCGGCTCGCATAATAGAGCGTCACAAATGTGGCCAGCACACTGTAACCCACACCACCCAGCGCAAGCCCCATCCCATGCGGTGTCACGCGTCCAAGCACATCGCGAAAAGGAAGATGCTCTCCATGCACCGGAGGCACTGGCCGCTTGATTGCCGCAAACACCACACTGGCCGCGCAAATCGCAATCGTCACCCAGCCGACGGATGCCAGTCCCCACTTCTGCTCCATTACCACGCCGAGCGGCGCGCCCAGCGCCAGCGCGCCATATGTGCACACGCCGTTGTACGCAATCACCTTCGCCGTATGCTCCTGTCCCACTGCGGTGATGCCCCATAGTGTTGCACCCGTTGAACCAAGGCTTTCACCCACGCCGAGAAACAGCCTGCTCACCAACAACAGCGCCAGGCTCAGCCATGCCGGGGTGCGATGCAGCGCCGCCGCAGACAGCAGCAATATGCCGCTCGCCGTGCAGGCAGCCATGCCGCGTTCCACGGCAATTTTCGCGCCAGCATGATCGCTGATACGCCCCGCCCATGGCCGGCTCAAGAACGTGGCAATGTATTGAATGCTCACCACCAGTCCGGCCAATGCTGCGCTGCAACCCATGCGCAGGTGCACATACTCCGGCAGAATTGCCAGCGGCAATCCAATCGATAGGTACACTACAAACGTGAATGACGTGTACCCCGCAATGCGCCAGGAGTCGCCGCTGAATCTTGATGCAAGTGTGTGCGAAGAGTTGGAAGGCGGCATGTTGACTTGACTTAAAAATCCGCTCAAAACGAGGCGAGGCTGCGCTCAAGTATAAGCCAATCGCCGCATGCGTGCGGTGTCAGTTTTTTGGGCCAATTGCCCATAGAATCCCGTTCTTCAAAATGCCGTAGAACATCGGATTCTCGTAATCCTCTTTGTTGTGCCCCAGAGCAATATAGAACTCGCGTCCGCCGTCGAAGTGCTGATACCAGGCCAGCGGCAACTCCTTTTGGAATGCGGAAATATCGATGTGCATCGCGTCCAGGTCTGTGAGCTTTGTCCTGTCCGTCGCCAGCACCGTATGAATATCCGGATTCAGATGGTCGAGAAAATAGCACTCGTCGGTCCACGTGAATTCCTTCGGCACACCCTTCATCGCTGCGAATGACGTGTCTGTTACGCGCACCGTAAACGTCTGCATCCGCGGATGCTTCACAAATTTGCCCCCCAGCACCTGCCAGAAATACGGCCACGCGCGCTCCGAGCCCGACGCTGAATGAATCCCGACAAACCCTCCGCCCGCTTGAATAAATTTCCGGAAGGCATCTCGCTGCGCATCCGTGCTGAAGGCCTCGTTGTTGCTGTTCGAGAAAACCAGTGCCGCATACTTCTGCAAATTCTCTGTTGTAAACACCGCCGGATCGTCCGACGCATCCACGTCAAATCCAGACTCCATGCCCATCTTCCTGATAGCCGTGACACTCGCCGCAATGTTGTCGTGCACGTAGCCTTTTCCATCAGGCGTGTAGTTGCGCGTATAGACAAGCACACGCGGCTTTGTCGCACTTTGTGCTGCCATCGGCAAAGAAAAAAGCAATACTGCCGCCCAGCACACAAAGCCGGTAAGTCCAAAACAGTTAAGCCTGAAAGTCTTCACAGAAACTCCTCAGTGAGGTGCGCTCCAAGCCTAACGCGCCCGCTGCAACCGCGGCCAGTGGTTGCACACAGCAAATCTTCACTAAACTAGAGCTATGCCCGGTTTCCACATTGAGAACTTCGGCTGCCGTGCAGCGCGCGCCGACGGCGAAGCCATCGCTGCACGCCTCGAAGCATCCGCCTGCGCAGCAAGCAATCCGAATACCGCCGAAGTTGTCGTGGTCAACACTTGCAGCGTCACGGCCGAAGCGGATCGCGAAGCCCGTGCCTATATTCGCCGTACTCATCGTCGCAACCCCTCCGCGCGCATTGTCGTTACCGGTTGCTACGCGCAGCGTGCTCCTGGGGAACTTGCCGCACTCCCTGGCGTCGCCGCCGTCATTGGCAATAGCCACAAGGCCCTCGCACCGGAAGTGGCGCTCGGCCTCGCCGGCCCCACTGAAGCTGCCTTACCTCTGATCCAGATTCAATCTGTCCCACCGCGCGACGCCTCCGGTCCTTCGAGCGCGCAAGCGCCGCTGCTCGCCCCACCGCGGGTGCTTGTAGACGACGCCTTTGCCCACTCCTTCCTTGAAGAAGCGCAGGTCGTCCCCGGCACGCAAACGCGTCCCAACCTCAAAATCCAGGAAGGCTGCAGCAACCGCTGCACGTTTTGTGTAATCCCCCAGACACGCGGCAACTCGCGCAGTCTTGCGCCGGAAAAAGTGCTCAGTCAGGTTCGTGGATTCGTCGCCGCCGGGGGCAGGGAACTGGTCTTCTCCGGTATCAACATGGGCCGCTGGGGGCGCGATCTTGCGCCAGACGCGCGTGAGCCACGTACACTCGCAGCGCTCGCGCGGACGATCTTCGCTGAAACTGACCTGCCCCGTCTCCGTCTCAGCTCCATTGAGCCTATGGACTGGGATGACAACCTCATCGCGCTTATGCATGACTTTGGAGGAACGCGCCTTTGCCGTCACGCACATCTTCCATTGCAGTCTGGTTCTGATTCTGTCCTCCGCCGTATGCATCGTCGTTACCGGCCCTGGCATTATGCGCAGAAAGTCGAAGCTCTGCTCTCTGCTGCAGGTCCTGAGCTCACCCTCGGTGCGGATGTCATGGCGGGTTTTCCCGGCGAAACCGCTGCTGAATTCGAAGAGACACTCGCTTTCATCCGCGCACTACCCTT
>DASZRJ010000027.1:0-62018 GCA_035550015.1 Occallatibacter sp.
CCTACGAGAGGATGGGAATACCGCGGTCTTCCACAATGGGTCGCGTAATCGGACCCTCGTTTTTCACATACGCAATTTTTCCGGCCGCAATCTCATCCTGCGCAATCCGGCAAGCCTTGTTGGAATGGGTGGCAACGAGCGCGGCTGATCCGTTTTGCAACTGACGGGCGCGACGCGCCGCAACCAGAACCTTGCGATAGTTCGAATCAAATGTAGTCTCAATCGTCATCGGGGTCATCTCCAAAAGGTAGTTGCTGTTGGCCGGAGTTGCCTTCTATACCGAAAGCTTCCAGCACGGGTTTTAGCCGCTCCCGCGTGTTCTCAAGCCTGCAGGCGGCGGCGACCTCCAACACCCTACTCGAACGGACGGCGATGGGTTCACCGTTGCGGTAGTACCTCTCGGAAAGCACAATTGCCTCTAATTGGGCTACCGCTCTGTCGAGGATGTCGTTGACCAAAATATATCCGTATTGACGATAATTCTCAATTTCTTTGCTGGCTTCACTCAGCCGACGGTAAAGTTCAGCCTCATTCACAACACCCTCTGCACGGCTGCGATTGCGCAATCGTGTGCGCAGAACTTTCGGCGTTGGCGGCAACACGAAAATACTCACTGCCTCCGGCATTGAGGCCCTCACCTGCTCAGCGCCCTGTACGTCAATGTCAAGCAACAGGTCATGCCCCTGCTTCCGCGCATCTTCCAACGACTGACGCGCAGTCCCGTAATAATTGCCAAATACTTCGGCGTACTCGAGGAACTCTCCAGCCTGAATCTTCCGTTCAAACTCCTCACGTGTGGTGAAGTTATATTCGCGACCGTTTTCTTCTGATCCACGCGGAGCGCGCGTCGTCCACGAAATGGAAAATTCCACACCGGTTACCTGCTTGCGCAGTTCCGTCACTAGTGTGCTTTTGCCAGAACCGGATGGCGCCGAAATAATGAAAAGAATTCCTGCCACGTTAAAGTATTCCCTTTCGACTTGCGGAGAGCGCTTGCGCACACATCACTCTACGTTCTGTATCTGTTCCCTAGCCTTCTCAATATGTGATTTCATGGCCAGCCCAAGCTCCGTGATGTGTGTTCCCTTGCCTCCCACACCACCGGTCTTGGACAGAAGAGTATTCGCCTCGCGGTTCATTTCCTGTAGAAGAAAATCGAGCTTCTTGCCGATTTCTCCGCCATCATTCAGCAACTCACGGAAGTGCCCAATGTGCGTGGCCATGCGTGCCAGCTCCTCTGCGACATCACTCCTGTCGACCAACACGGCTACTTCCTCCAATACCCGCTGCCGGCTGAACTCGTCTCCCACTGCGGAAGCAAGGCGCTGCGCAAGCCGCTCCTGATAGCGCTTCTCTACTTCTGGTCTTAACGCTGCTACTTCATTGGTAGCCTCAGCCAGCTTGTCAAGTGAGGCATGCAGAATCGCCCCGAGCGATTCACCTTCCCGGGCACGCATTGACTTGAGTTCAGAAAGAAGAGGTCCCATCGCGCCGATGACCGCCTCAGAGATTGCCGCTGAATCGTCCTCATTTGCCGCGCGATTCTCAGACTGCAATGCCAGAGGCAAACGAAAGATATTATTCAAGTCCGGTTCTCCGGACAGGGAAAACTCTTCACTCGCAGCAGAAAACGCCTGCAGATAATTGGCCACAAGTTCACGGTTATATCCGGCCTTTTGCTGCGCTGTGCGGTCAATGGAGAGCATTACCTCAACGTGACCGCGAGCCAGATTCTCTTTCAGTGTGCGGCGCAGTTCCATTTCGAGCGCATCGAATCCAGAAGGCAAACGAAGCTGTAGATCGAGAAAGCGGTGGTTTACGCTCTTGAGTGTGAGTGTAAAAACCAACTGGTCATTCATCCGTACCTGTGTACGGGCAAAGCCGGTCATGGAGTAGATGGGCATATCTGTTATTCCCCTGCCTTCGTGGCAAGCGGCTGTTCAAACTCAAGCGGAAATTGCCCGCTCGATTCAAATGGCGCAACAAACGGTTCCGGCGCATCCACAAATTGCAATTGATACAGGCGCTGGTATGTGGCAGACGTTGCCAATAACTGGTCGTGCGGCGCAATGGCAGTGATGCGCCCATCTTCCAGAACTGCAATGCGATTGGCACGGCGGATCGTTCCCAAACGGTGCGCGATCACCACAACGGTGCGGTTCTGCATCAGATTGGCCAGAGCGGCCTGCACCAGCGACTCACTCTCGGCATCGAGAGCGGATGTTGCCTCGTCGAGAATCAGAATTGGCGCGTTCTTCAGAATGGCGCGTGCGATGGCAATGCGCTGGCGTTCGCCGCCTGAGAGACGAAATCCCTTCTCTCCAATAACCGTGTCATAGCCCTGCGGCATGCGCATGATGAAGTCGTGCGCGAGAGCTGCGCGCGCAGCCTCCTCCACCAATGTGTGCTTCACGTCCGGCTGGCCATAGGCAATGTTGTTGCGCACCGTATCGTTAAATAGAATTGTCTCCTGCGTAACCTGGGCCACCTGCTTACGCAACGACGCAAGTGACAAATCCCGGATATCGATATCGTCGAGCAAAATGCGTCCGGAAGACACATCAAAGAAACGCGGAATCAGGTTCACCAGTGTCGACTTGCCGGCGCCGCTCGGCCCCACAAGCGCCAATACCTCTCCCGTCTCTACTTCAAGATCCACGTTGTGCAGGATCTGCTGCTCGCCTTTTTCCGTCGAGTACCGGAATCCAACGTCCTCAAACCGCACCGCTTTTTTGAAGCGTTCCATCTGCTTCGGATGAGAGCGCTCTTTGACATCATCTTCAGAGTCAAAGAAACCGAAGATCGAAACGGATGCGCCCATTGCCTGCTGAAAACTGTTGTAGTAGGAGGCAAAACGGCGAACCGGGTCGTAAAGCTTGAACAAAGCGATGATGAATGTAATGAATACGTTCGCGGTCATGCGCCCGTGCACAATTTCATTCCTGCCAATCCAAAGCAGAAGCGCAATGGCGATGGAACCAATTGTATCCATGAGCGGTGAACTGATGGATTGAATGCGGACGCTGTGCAAGTTGGCACGGAAAAGCCGGCGCGCAGCTTTCTTGAAGCGCAGGATTTCCCATAACTCAGTATTGAAGGCCTTGACGATGCGATTGCCCGTTACCGTTTCATGCAGAATGTTCTGAATTTCAGCAAGCTTGTCCTGCCCAGTCCGGGTACGTGAACGCACGGAACGGCCAATGCGCCTGGCCGATGTAATGACTACGGGAATAAACAGCAGTAAGGCCCAACTTAAACGGCCGCCAAGGACAACAACAAGTGCAACCGTGAATGCGAACGTGAAGAACTGCTGCAGAAAATCGCCAAGAACAGAGCTCACCGCTGTTTGAACCCGGTCTACATCATTGATAAGCGTGGAAAGGATAGTGCCGGTGGCGTGGCGATGGAAGAAGCTTGATGAGCGCCGCAGAATTGTCTGATACAAGTCGTTGCGCAGATCGGTGACCAGTCCGAATCCCGCGTAATTGACGAGGTAGGTACCCAGATAATCGCAAATACCCTTGACGATGGTGGAACCGATCAATGCGAGCGCCACAACGGTGAGGACGTTGTGAATGTGCAGAATCGCCGGAATCCAGGCGCGAATATCGAGCTTCCAATGACCTTCAAGAGACGGCAGAAGCACAAGTGCGTTGGTCTGGCTGCCGGGATTGAGGACTACCCCCAAAATTGGCACGAACAGTGCCATTCGGAGTGCATCCAGCGCTCCCACTGCCGCGAGCAGCAGTACACCGGGTATCCATTGCATGGTGTACGGAAGCCCGTAGCGCATGAGTCTCAGAAAGCGCGTCATGCACGGCCCCTCTCTGGGCGGGTGTACTCGCTCATGAAAGTGCCGGGGTCGAAGTCCATCCACGTATTGTAGCCGCAGCGAGGCGCTGACACGCTACCAGGCATGCAGGTCAAGAACGGCCTTAAGAATAGAATCCGGTTGCGGCAGAATCGCGTCTTCAAGTACCGGCTGATAAGCCACGAACGTATCCATCGAACCTATCCGGCGCACAGGCGCGTCAAGATCCTCGAAAAGCTCGTCGGCGATGCGGGCGGCTATCTCCGCGCCATAGCCCCAGCTCAGCATGTCCTCATGGGCAACGATCACGCGGCTGGTTTTCTTCACTGACTCTGCAATTGCTTCCCAATCGTAAGGATTGAGCGTGCGTAGATCGATAATTTCTACTTCAATACTATTCTGCCTATGTGCGCGGTCCGCCGCCTGCAACGCACGCGGCACCAGCGCACCGTAAGTGATGATGGTGAGATCCTTACCCGGTCGAACTGTCTTCGCCTTTCCGAACGGGATGCTGAAATCCGGTCCGGGATACGGTGCACGACCGTACGACTCGCGATAGAGCCTCTTGTGTTCCAGGAACAGCACTGGGTCGTCGCAGCGAAGCGCTGTACGCAGAAGCCCGTTTGCGTCGAGCGCATTTGACGGGAAAACCACGCGCAAGCCGGGAATGTGTGTAAATATCGACTCGCCGGATTGCGAGTGATAAATAGACCCACCCGTCAGATAGCCTCCAATAGGAACGCGTATCACTGCCGGAGTAGCCCACACGCCATTGGAGCGCCAGCGCATAACCGAAAGCTCATTGCGGAATTGATGCATGGCCGGCCAGATGTAATCGAAGAATTGAATCTCTGGAACCGGCTTCATACCGCGCACGGCGTACCCCACCGCGCGGCCTACAATATTCGCTTCGGCAAGTTGCGAGTTGAAAACCCTCTCAGCGCCGTACTTCTTCTGCAAACCTGCTGTCAGCTTGAAGACCCCGCCCTTACCCTTCACTTCGCTGAGTGCAGACTCGCGGCTCGCATCCGCAACATCTTCACCGAAAATAACGATGCGCGGGTCGCGCGCCATCTCGTCTTTCAGACAGGCATTGATCAATTCCGCCATGGTGCGTGGAGTTGCATCCTGACCATCTCCCGTCGGCGCCACTTTATCTTCGGTATCGAAAGCCTCACTCGTTGAATTCAGCTCCTCGCTGTACACGTGGCGTGTAATGCTGGCAATCTCCGGTAGTGGAGCTTCGACCGCCCGTGCTGCAGCTTCAGCAGCTTCGTGATCGCAGGCTTGTTCAAGAGCGGTAATCTCCTCGGCGCTCAGGATGCCTTCACGCAGCAATCGCATCTGCATCTTCGACAGCGGGTCTCGCAGTGCATCGGCTTCACGCTCGGCAGCAGTGCGATAGGCCTTGTCGTCATCTGAATAGGAGTGCGAATAGGGCCGGATGACATGTCCATGAACAAGCGCAGGACCGAGACCGGCGCGGCAATGCTCGGCCGCCCTCTGGAAAGCCCTCAGGCTCGCTTCAGGATCGGTTCCGTCAACTTCTTCGAAATGGAAGTTGGGGAATCCGGTAACCATCCGTGAGATGTTACCGCTTGGAGTATTCACCTCGACTGGAGTGCTGATTGCATAGCCATTGTCTTCTACACAGAAGATGACCGGGAGCTTTTTGTTGGAAGCCGTAGAAAGCGCCTCCCAAAACTCGCCCTGCGATGTTGACCCTTCGCCCAGAAGCGTCAGCACTACTTCGTCTTTGTGAAATGCGACATCGTGAAATGCCCGGTAGTCACCTGCTGCCTTCTTGGCCGCCTCAGGGTGGCGATTGAAATAACGCCCCGCTTCGGCGCATCCGACGGCATGCTGCACCTGCGTGGTTGTTGAAGACGAGGTGCTCACAATCTGCAACTCGCGGCTGCTCCAGTGTGTCGGCATCTGCCGGCCGCCGCTTGCAGGATCGGGCCCGGCACCCACCGCCTGGAGAAACATGTCATACGGTGAGACGCCGAGGGCCAGGCACAGGGCACGGTCGCGATAGTAAGGAAAGAACCAGTCGACACCAGGACGCAGTGCAAGGGCAGCTCCCACCTGCAAAGCCTCATGTCCGGCGCACGATATCTGAAAGAAGATCTTTTGCTGTCGCTTGAGGAGGATTTCTCTATCGTCGATACGGCGGGACAGAACCATCAGCCGGTAGATTTCTATGAGCTGATCGGCGGTGAGGCTACCCGAAAATTCCGTACCGTGCAGGCGAGCGCCGGAAACCGCAAGTCCCATTCCCTTGACTCCCCAGTCGTGAACTGAAGCGAACTGGCAGGCTTGATTGTATCAATCCACGGGCAATCTGTGCAGTGCGCAAAGGTAATCCCGTCCCAGATCCGATTATGGAAACGGCCGCATGAGCGGATCACGGAAGAGCGGTCCTGAATCGCCAAACGTCTCGGTCATCTTTTCCCGGACGCTTTTCGCAAGTTTCTCTATCCGGTTGAGCTGCTGCACCTGTTTCGCGGTTGGTCCCTTGAAGGACTCCGACACAATCTCTTTGTTGAATTCGGCCGTCAGCTTCAAGAGCTTTTGCGAATCCGATTCAAGCTGCTTTTGGCGCTGCTCATTCAGGGCCTTCATGCGGCGCTTGCGAAAGGCAGGATCATCAAAAGGGCTGGGACCAAAAAGGCTTCCGGAATGGTCATCCACCTGGTTCGGTATCGATTGGGCTGAAACAGTCCTGGCTAAATGTCGCGCATCAATGCAGAACATGAGCACAAAGAGCGCGGCATAAGCTGAAACTCGAACAATGATTCGCATATCCAACTTTGAAACTTCCCTCCCGCAAATTCCATCTATCTGAGCAGACAGCCAAGCCTCAATCTATTGCGGACACTCGCCGCTCAATCGTCGTGGTTCCACCTTGCTCGTCCAAATACGTTCAACTTTCGCCTACCACGAGCCGCATTTTAATCCGTACGTCGTGGGCCAGCTTTTCGATTTCAGCAGCCTTTTTGATAACACCGACTGAGAGTGTGTCCTTGTCCGTCTTGTCCACTTCTGTCTTCAGTTGCGTTGCCAGCGCCAGAAGCCTCGTGCTGTCCTCCACCAGCTGCTTTCTTCTTTCGGCGTTCGCCGCCTCATAGTCGTTCTTCTTCTCCTTGTTCATACGCATCATCATTTGCGCATTTGCGTCGGGCGGATCGGTGAGGATGGGTGGATGAATAGGCCGATTGGGGTTTGGCGGTTGCTGTGGACCAATGGGAGAGGCACAAAGCATGAGTAGTGCGACTACCGAATACATTGCGAATGTACGCGCAGAGTGTCCGGTCTCCCAACTACCGTTGGGCCGACTGGCTAGGATTTGGTTGTCATTTGCCTGCATAGAAACCTCCTTGAGAATCAAGGTTGGTGGTGGCAACCGATGGGGCAACATCGGGAGCGGAATGCTTTGCCACAGAACCACCGCGCACCGGCTAGTCTGGTGTCAGGAATACCAGTATGCACCCATTTGTTTTCCTCGCCAGGCTGGGATACTCCGCGAACGAAATTTTTTGGACAACGCTCTGCGCGAATGGGGCCAGGACGCACAGGAGTTCGTTCGCTTTAAACTGCCTCGTCAGTACCGGATGGCAACTCCTTATCCAGTTCCTGAGAGTGGGATGATTCCATGGTGCTTCCCTATATCAGGACTGCAATGCCGCAATCAGAGCATCGGGCTCCATGATTGGTGGAAGACAGGTCCGCCCACGGCAAACCAGAGCCCATGCGTCGATTCCATTGGGAATGGGCACCTGCAACACAGTCTCTTCCAGAGCAGGTGGTAACTTTCCCTCAGAGAGCTGTTCCGGTGTGAGTTGAATTACCGTCTTGTGTGTACCAAAACCCGCCGTTGCGGTGGCTGCAAGTTTTTCGCCCGCTGTACCGTCACCCACAACAACAACCTGGATCGGATCTGCGAGCAGCCGTACAAGTGCAAGCCCGTAACTACCTGCGTACAAGCCAAAATGCTCCACAATTCCGGAGAACGACGCCAGCGTATCTTCTGCGATCTCGCGATACTCTTTGCGTCCGCTGAGTGTCTCCAGCCGAATCAGAGCGGATGCCGCGGTAGGGTTCCCCGCGGGTGTAGGTGAATCCTGCAACGGCCTGCGTCGCGCCGTTAGCGCGCCCAAAGGAACTGCTCCATCAGCCGCAATCTCTGTATCGCAGAAGGCATCCGCCGTTCGGTCATAGAACTTCGCAATCATCGCATCGGCCAGCGCAACCGCCGCATCGTAAAAGCGTAATTCTCCTGACGCAAGCCAACCATCAATGCAGGCGTGAACCGTGAATGCGTAATCGTCGAGGGTGCCTGCAATGCGTTCAGATGGCAAAGCCGTATCGTGATAATCAATCACATGGTAGAGATTGGCAACGCCATCCCACGCCTCCGCAAGCAAACGTGAAAGTGTGCGAAGCGCAAACTCACGTTGTGGCTCCAGACGCATGACAACTGCTGCCTCCAGATACGCCGTTACTGCCATCGCATTCCATCCCGTGTAAAGCGTGCGATCGATAAACGGCGTAGGTCTCTGCCTGCGCGCAGCCAGTAACTTCTGCCGGGCTGAATCAAGCAGCGCTCGCATGGATGCCGCACTCTGCCCCTGCGGCAGATTATTGCGCTCCGCCAACTCCTCAATGGTGTACTTCACGTGCAGCACATTCTTAGCCGGGTTATGGTGCATGTCGCCCAAATCACCGATATCCCAATAGAGCGAGGCAGCGTCGAGTTCCTCCGCATCCAGGACGGCGCGCGCTTCATCGAGCGTCCAAGTGAAATAGTCGCCGTCGTCGTCTAGATCGATGTCCGCGTCCTGCGAAGCGTAGAATCCGCCACGTTCACGGTCGGTCATGGTGTCATCAAGCCAACCGATGATTTCTCGAGCTGTCTCAAGAAAATCATTGCGCACGTAACTCTGGAAGCCATGCACATAGTTCCGCAAGAGTTCTGTATTGTCGTAGAGCATCTTTTCAAAATGCGGAACCACCCAGCGCTCGTCGACAGAATAACGATGAAAGCCGCCAGCAATCTGGTCGTACATGCCGCCACGCGCCATCTTTTCCAGTGTCAGCAGAAAGACGCCGCGCGCCTCGTTGTTGCCGCGATGCACAGCGGCCTGCAGCAGCAGATCGAGCGCTGAGCAATGTGGAAACTTGGGCTGCGATCCGAATCCTCCATTGCGCCCATCGAATTGCTTGAGGATCGAAGCCACCAGCTTGTCGGCCAGCGCCATATTCAACTCACCGCCGCTGCTTGAAAAATTCTCATTCTGCTCAATGGCTCCCATTACGCTTGCGGACGACTCGAGTGCTTCTTCGCGCCGCTCCTGCCACACATGAGCCATCGTCAGCAGTACGCGGCCGAATCCCGGCCGTCCATAGCGGTCGTCACGAGGAAAGTACGTACCACCAAAGTAGGGCCGTCCATCTGGCGTGAGAAATGCAGTCAGAGGCCACCCTCCCTGCCCGCTGATGGCGGAAACAGCTGCCTGATAACGTGCATCCACATCGGGCCGCTCGTCGCGATCGACTTTCACCGCAATAAAGTGGTCATTGATGATCCGCGCGATTTCCGCATCTTCGTAGGACTCGCGATCCATCACATGGCACCAGTGGCACCACACCGCACCAATATCGAGAAGGATCGGCTTGTCTTCCGCTTGCGCCCGAGCAAATGCAGCCTGCCCCCAGGCGTGCCACTGCACAGGTTGGTGGCGTGCCGAACGCAAATAGGAAGATGCAGCGTGTTCGAGATGATTCGATGCGGAAGACGATGAGGAAGCCGATTGCATGGGGTCGAGAATACAGCACTTGTTGCATATGTGCACGCCGGAGATGTTCATCCGGCGCAACTCGGTTATTGCTTGGCGAGTTCCGCCTCAATAGCAGCGAGCATCTCCGGCGCATCTGGCGCGGTGTCGGGCGTAAAACGCGCAACCACATCGCCCGCGCGGCTCACCAGAAATTTTTCAAAGTTCCACAGAATTTCCGGCTCCGGCAGTGTTTCAATCCCATAGCCCTTTAATTTCTCACGGAATGGCGTCGGCGCAGAGCTCGTGGCATGCGGCCGCGCCGCAATCAGAGCCGCAAATAGCGGATGCTTCCCTTCTCCTGTCACCGTTATTTTGCTGAAGAGCGGAAACTGCACGTTGTAGTTGGTGGAGCAGAATGTATGGATTTCGTCATTGCTTCCGGGTTCCTGCTGCTTAAAATCGTTGGCCGGAAATCCAGTAATCACAAGTCCTTGCCCGCGGTATTGCTCGTACACCTTCTCCAGAGCCTCGTACTGCGGAGTCAACCCGCACTTCGAGGCCACATTCACAATAAGCAGAACCTTGCCTTTGTAGTCGGCAAGCGATGCCGGCTCCCCGGCAATGGTTTCAAGGGGAATATCAAAGATAGATGCTGTCATCGAGGCCTCCAGTTCTCTTTCACTCATCATAGAAGGCTCAATTGAAGCCAATTTCAGATGAAAAGATACGGGGCGAAGGTCTTGTGCTCTCCCCCTTCGCCCGTCCGGTGGTTTGTCCCTATGGCTTAGTCGCAAGAATGATCGGGGACGGACCATGCGTTGGAATCGTGCGTGCATTCACAAAACCGGCTTCAACTAGCCAACTGCTGATTTCTTCAAAGGAGAAAGTATCTCCTTTGTCTGTGTTCACCAGCATGTTGACACCAAAGATGAGTGAGCCCGGAGGTCCGTTGCGATCGGGATCCACCAGGAATTCCTGGATGGCAATCGTTCCGCCTGAAGCCAGCGCCGCAAATGTATTTGCCAAAAGCGCCTTGCTACGCTCCTCGCCTTCGCTGTGCAGGATATGTCCCAATGTTGCAACGTTGTGATCACTCCCGAAATCCGCTTGCATTAAATCGCCTGAGCTAAAAGTAAACCGGTCGGTAAGACCGAATTGCCCTACAACTTTTTGTGTCACCGGAATCACTTCCGGCCAGTCAACCGAGGTCACGCGAAGATTGGGTGCGGCCTGCGCCAGCGCAATGCCCCACACACCGGAGCCCGCAGCCAGATCAAGTGCACTTGTTGCGCCAGTAGCTGTGAGATTGAGATGTACCGCCAACTCCTGCGCAGCCGGGTAGCTCAAGGGAAAGATATCGATCACAAAATCGTGGAAGAATGCAGCCCCCTGCCCCTCCACATTGACTGAGCTAACAGGTTTTCCTGTCTTTACCACCTCATTCAACTTCAGCCACCGAGGAAGCAATTGTATGCTTGTGTGCTTAATCATTCCGCCCTGGAAGCTGGGCTTGGTACTCACCAGAAATGCCGCGCTTTCCGGAGTCAATGTATATGCACCGCCCGAAGTTCGGGCAAGAAGTTCGAATCCCACAAGTGCATCCGCAATCGAACGGAGTCCGCGTGCTGATGCTCCTGTGGAGGCCGATAACTGTTCGAGTGTCTTCGGCCCCTCATCGAGTACATCGAAAACTCGATGGTGAATGGCCGCTTCAAGAATAAGTGGTGGCGCGTAACCCCAGGCCATCTGCATGATGCGTTCCGGTGTCACAGGCTTGGCTGTGTCTGTCATCAATAACCTCGCTGCAATGGAATGGACCGGGGAAGTCGCAGTGGCAGCATAGCAGACGGATATCCGCGCTGAATTTGAATTAATAGTTGATTGAAATCAGGTGAATCAGGCCAGGAGCTGTCGGCCTACTTTGATGTAGAGTTCCACCGCTTCAAGCAGTTCTCTCTTGGCAAGCCGTTCATGTGGCGTGTGTGCTACGTGAATCGAGCCCGGCCCGAGCAAGAGCGGCTGTCCCCAATTGGTCAGCTCAGGGATATCGGTTGCGAATTTCGCCACCATCGTCGGCAGGCCTTCTACGGCCTTCAATCGAACAAACGCAAGATCGAGAGTGAATTCCACCTCGGCAAGTCCTGCCACTGCCTCGCGAATAGCGGCTCGCACAGGCTCGGAGGGACCAACCGTGCGAATCAAAACCTGCGCCTCAGCCGTGTCGGAAATTACGTTAGGTGCATAACCCCCGTGGATCATACCTATATTTACGGTGGTGTCGCCGGCAAACTCGTCCACAGGAAGCTCCAATTGCAGAACTCTGTTCATTGCCTTCACGAGCTTGTGGATCGCGCTATCGCCAAGTTCAGGATATGCGGAATGCGCCATCTTGCCAGCTGCTTTGAACGAGCAGCGCAGTGCACCTTTTGTCGCGATGCCCAGACGATTGTCTGTCGGTTCACCGTTGATTAGGAAGCGGCTCCCCTTCGGGGACTTGTTCGCCACCTTGGCGCCAGCTGAGTCGCGCTCCTCTCCGGAAACGTATAAGACAGCTACAGGCAGTCCTTCTGCGCGCAAGGCTTCCGCCGCAACAATCTGCGCTGCGATGATTCCCTTGGCATCGCACACTCCCCGGCCATAGACAAACTCTTCATCTTCACGGAAGTGAATATAGGGCGGCACCGTATCCATGTGCGTAGAGAAGACAAGCTGCGGTGTTATTCCATCGGTCCCACCGTAGACATTCCAGCGTTTGTCTCCCGAGCCATCCGCGGGCTGCGGAACCGCCGTCTTTTCCACTGCCCAGCCTCTCTCCGTCAGTAGTTCAGCCAGGTAATCCCCAACCGCGCCTTCATGATAGGTAGTCGATTCAATCTCAACGAGTTCGCGCGTCAGGCGTACTGGGTCTAGAGCCTCATTTGCTGGCATGATGAAGCCAGAATAGCGCATGGATTTGCCGGAGCTCATTTTTTGACTCCATGAGAATCGAGCCCTTTAATCATTTACTGCAGGCAAATCGATTTGCACGGATACAACTCGTCGAAGGAACCGGAGTAGAATAGCCGATGATATGTGCTCGGTGGTTGTGTCTCCGTCCGAATTAAGAACGCCCACATCCGGACGCGTACGGAGCCTCTTCCTCCAGGGCCCGGCCGGAAAACTCGAAGCACTCTTGAACGAAGCAAGTGCGGATGCCCGCTATGCGGCGCTGCTCTGCCATCCTCATCCGCTTGGGGGAGGCACGCTGCACAACAAGGTCGTGTATCGCGCAATGAAAGCGTTTAATTCGCTTCCCTCTGGCTCAGGATGGCCAGTCCTTCGCTTCAATTTTCGTGGAACTGGATTAAGCGAAGGTGTTCACGATGGCTCGGCGGAATGGCAAGACGTTGCGGCAGCGCTCAACTGGCTCATCAGCGAGTACAAACTACCCGTCATTGCCGCCGGCTTCAGTTTCGGCGCTGCCATGGTGCTCAAGGCTTGCTGCAAAAAGCAGGTAGGCTCCGGTCATGTCCGTGGTGTTGTTGCACTCGGACTTCCAACGCAGGCCCGCGGCAGCCATTACAACTATGCTTATCTGAGTAACTGCTCACTACCCAAGATCTTCATCAGTGGAGACCATGACAACTTCGCGCCTGCCGAGGAATGGCTGCGCGTCACCAACTCAGCAGCAGAACCAAGATCCCAGGTGCTGATTCCAGGCGCCGACCATTTCTTTACCGGCCGGCTTGAGGCAATGCAGAATGCACTCTCAGGCTGGCTTACGGAACGTTTCCAATGACTCAAGTAAGCGACTCGGCACTCGAATTTCTTCACACAAGGGCCACCGGAATCTTCACCAGCGCTCTCAAGGGATGCAACATCGCGTCAGCATTTGACAGAAGGCTGCGCTTCACAGAAAACACAATGGAGCGGCTGATGCCAGATGGCAGCGGGCCGCAAACCATCCAGCTTAATCAGTACCGCCGTATCTTTATAGTCGCCATGGGCAAAGCAGCCGGCCCCATGCTTGAAGTTCTGCTTGATCGCATGAAGCGTCGCCAGGGAGTAAGCGGCATCTGCTGCTCCAAGTATTTGCCCAAACAGCACAACTGGAGAATTCGCTACTTCGAAGGCGGGCACCCGCTGCCCAACGAGGAATCGTTCGCCGCTGCCCGCGCGGCTCTTGCACTCCTGAAGAAGGCCCGTAAAGACACCCTTATTTTCTTTCTCATCTCTGGTGGTGGATCAGCCATGTTCGATCTGCCGCTCGATCCTGCTATTGGTCTGGAAGACACGATTCGATTCCATGAAGTCCTGTTGAGCTCCGGCGCGCCCATTCAGGAAATGAACATACTGCGTAAGCATTTCTCCGCAGTCAAAGGCGGGCGTCTGGCCGTCGCGGCTCCCGAGGCAACCAAGGTTAGCCTGTTGCTGCCGGACGTACCACTTCGTTCTCTCGACGCGCTCGCCAGCGGTCCAACATCACCCGATTACTCCACCATTGAAGATACGCGGGCCATCCTGGAAAAATACGCGATGACCGCCAAACTGCCTGCCTCTGTGCGCCAGTTCCTTGAGCACGAAGACATCCCCGAGTCGCCCGGCAATAAGAGAATTCTGCCGCAGTTTCTTCCCAGGAAGCTCCTGGGTGAACCCGCGCCTGTGCGCCAGCATACTTCTGCGAGCAACCTGAGCGGTGAAGACCCTGCATTCCGCGACTCGGTCTATGAAGTCCTACTCTCCAGTCATGACCTCGTTGAAAATGCGCGCGAACTGGCGCGTCAGGCTGGCTACTTTGTTGCTGTCGACAATTCATGCGACGATTGGGACTACAAGGACGCAACCCGCTATTTGCTCGAGCGTTTCCATGAGTTGCGTCGGATTCATCCGCGCCTTTGCCTCATCTCTGGCGGAGAAGTGACTGTTACCCTGAATGAAGCGCCAGGAGCTGGCGGGCGCAATCAGCAATTCGCCCTCGCCTGCGCGCTTGAACTCGCCCAACACGAAGGCAAACTGCTCACCGTGCTCAGCGCTGGTTCTGACGGCATTGATGGAAACACCAAGAATGCAGGAGCCATCGCGGACACAACCACGGTCACACGTGCGCGCGCATTCGGCTATGATCCGGTGAAATCCCTTCTATCTTTCAACGCCTGTCCCCTCTTTACTGCTCTGGGAGACACGGTGGTCACGGGACCAACCGGTCAAAACCTGCGCGATCTTCGCATACTTATCGCGGACCACGACTAACCTCGGAAGCCTCACCGAATTTGTGGAAATCATAAACGTGGGATTGCTGACTTGCGGGTCTATGGCACTATGATGAATATTCGTCATCCATCCCCGCAGTTCATCCAGGATATCGAGTGGCCCGAAAAGGAACGCGGAAAACCGCAACGAAAACTCCCGATATTCGTACCGTCGCCGCGATGGCTAAAGTGTCCATCGCAACGGTATCGCGCACTATCAACGGTTCGCCCGTTGTAAGTGAAAAGCTCGCCAAGCGCGTCTGGCAGGCAATCGAGCAGCTCAACTACTATCCCAATACCCACGCGCGCAGCCTTGTCTCCGGTCGCAGCCGTATTCTCGGTGTCATCGTTGAAAACATCACCAACCCCTTCTTCCCTGAGCTCGTACAGAGCTTTGAAGAAGTAGCAGTGGCCAATGGCTATGAGGTTATGATCAGTTCTTCCAACAGCGACCCGGTCGTGCTTACCAACTGCGTGCGGCGCATGCTCGAGCGCAAAGTGGAAGGCGTCGCCGTCATGACGTTCGGCGAAGAGGAACCCGTCCTCGACCAGCTTGCGCATCACGATATACCTATCGTTCTAGCCGAGTTTCATCTCGACGACCCAAAGGCAAGCACTATTCTGCTCGACTATGCCTCCGGCATGCGCGCGGCCATCGAGCACTTGGTTGGCCTTGGACACTCCAAGATTGCTTATCTTGCGGGACCACACAAACTGCATTCGGCCATTACCCGCGAAAATGATTTCCGCAATGCGATGGAATCTGCGGGACTCATGGTCGAGAAAAAATGGGTCGTCGAGTGCGACCACACACTCAAAGGCGGTATGGGAGGGTTTGCCCATCTCCAGTCACTCGATACACGCCCCACCGCGCTTGTCTGCTCAAACGACATGACAGCCATCGGCGTTCTGCGTGCAGCCTATCTCAAGGATTTGCGCGTACCGCAGGATCTCTCCGTCGTCGGCCTCGACGACATTGATTTTGCTGAGTTTACGCTCCCGCCTCTCACGACAATTCGACTTTCACGGACGGATCTGGCTCGAGCAGCATTTGAAGCATTGCGCCAGCAAGTGGAAGGCCCCAAACACGGCAAAATTGAGCATGAATTCCTCGTCTCTACCAGCCTTGTCGTGCGCGGATCCACCGGCAAGCCACCTGCCTGGGCCTAGAACGCAGGTAAATCCGCTTGACTGTCCTGAGCAGCTTGTAGAAGAGAAATGGGCTCTCCGCGCATCGCTGCGATCACATTGTGAGTCTCCGCTGCAGCTATTCGGCGATCGGAATACACCTGCGCCGCCCCAAACTGGACATGGGCTGTAAAGCCCTGAATTGCGAGCGCCTTCCATAAGTGAGGCAGAAATCCTGCATCCCCGAACCAGCAGAGTTCTCTCTCTTCAACTCCGCCATCCATGCAGTAGGAAATCGCTGCCGGAGTGACTTCCGCGCCCGTCTGTACCGCGGGCTCAAAAAGCCATCGGTGAAAAGGAAGCACGCTGGATCCATCCGTACTTGTTCCCTCGGGAAAGAACAGCATCGGTACGGGCAGTGAGAGTCTCTCCGCAATTCTGTCAGCCACCGCCTTTGCGCTTGCCCTGCTGGAACGATCAAGAAAAAGCGTTCCGCCCGCTTTTGCGGCCCAGCCAAAATACGGCCAGCTGGCAATTTCGCTCTTGGCCACAAAAAAGCACGGCGATATCGCGGAAAGAATGGCGATATCCAGATAGCTCAGATGATTCGCCACGATGAGTCCACTCTTGGGAGGGGTCCCCTCAGAAACGTAACGAACCTGCAGACTGCCCAGCACAAGCCGACTCGCGGACTGCAACCATTGCGCACGTTGCACCAGAGACGGCTTCCCGCGCAATCTCAAAAAGCAATACGAAACAAAGCAGTCAGCCAGTGCAAATGCCAGCGCCACAGCGCGCCGTGCGGCTCTGAGACTCAAGCCGTAAGTGGAGCCAGGAAGCGGTTCCGGGCCGCCGACGAAAGCATCTGGAGATCGAGCAGAGTCAGAAAGTCGATGGTGCCAAATTCACGGTCCCATGCCGGTGGGGCGCAAATACGTGCGCCAATGGCAAGATACGTTTTAAGGAGCCGCGGGACCTGAATCGAAGCGGACAATGGATTTTCCTCGGAACCGGCTTCGTGCTGTGCGGCCAGTCCCATCTGCATGGGACAGGCATATTCCGCGCGCGGCTCGGTCATAAACTCCTCTGAAGCCATATACCGCTCAAGCTGGCGATAAACCTGCCAGCCCTCTTCAGGATTTCGTGAGTTCAATGACGAGCAGCCGATCAAATAGCGCAGCCCCATGTTGTTAGCATACTGCGCTATGCCACGCCACAGCAGCGTCAGCACTTCCGGTGTGCGGTGATCGCGATGAATCGACGCCCTGCCAAGTTCCAGCACCCCTGCACGATGCGCCTCGTATGGCTGGAAGTCGAATTCCTGCTCGGAGTAATAACCCAGGTTGAGTGCGGCTGTTGCACCCGACTGCATGCGATACGTACCCACTACACGCCGAGCAGGGTGAGTCTCCTGCTTATCCTCGACCAGCAAATGCTCACAAAACAGATCGAAGTGATCCGTGTCGAGACCCGTCTGGTAGGAGCTTTCAAGCCCTTCACCCATCTCAAGATTGAAAACACGAAAACGCAGGCGGCATGCCGCATCCCGATCTTCTACTGTCTGAGCAAGCCTCAACCGGTAGCGGCCTACTTCCGCATGGATGACTGGGCTCGCAGGCGCTTCCGGCCATGACGGAATCAGCGGGAGGCTTGGTGCCTCCATTGCAGGCGTTTGAACGGGAAGATACGAAGAACGTGAAGAACCTGTGTGGGAGATCACGCCCTAAGTATGAAGAGAATTCTGTCAACAGACAGTAAATCCATTGCAAACGCGATGCAAAGATTTCATGCAATTCCGATGAACGCGCAGTTCGTACTTCCGCCATTCAACGGAATGTAACCAGTCCTTAACCTGCGGGGTCGTAATTCAGGTTCGGCGCCAGCCAGCGCTCCACGTCCTTAACTTCGATTCCCTTGCGTACGCTGTAGTCCTCCACCTGGTCGCGGCCAATTTTGCCGAGCGTAAAGTAGCGTGACTCCGGATGTGCGAAGTAAAATCCGCTTACGCTCGACCCCGGCCACATGGCAAACGATTCCGTCAGCCGCATACCGGTGCTCTTCTCTACATCCAGCAGCCGCCAGATGGTTCCCTTCTCTGTGTGATCAGGGCAGGCTGGATAACCCGGCGCCGGACGAATGCCACGATACTTCTCCTGAATCAACTCAGTGGGCAACAAATTCTCTGAAAGTCCATAGCCCCACTCATCACGCGCGCGCTTGTGCAGGCACTCAGCAAATGCCTCTGCCAACCTGTCCGCCAGAGCCTCGGCCATAATGGCGTTGTAGTCGTCGTGCTTCTCGCGAAACCCCGCGCACATCTCGGCCAGTCCAATTCCGGTCGTCACCGCGAAGGCGCCAATGGAATCACCAAGCCCCGTTTCCTTCGGTGCAATAAAGTCCGCAAGAGATCGGCACGGCTCCTTGCCTTCGCGATTCCCCTGCTGGCGCAGAAAATGCAATTTGTCCAGGGCCTCAGCGCGATCGTCACTTGCGTAAAGCTCCACATCGTCTCCTGCCGCATTCGCCCTGAAAAATCCATACACGCCGCGCGCCGTCAGAAGCTTCTGGTCAATAATCCGGTCCAGCAACACGTTCGCCTCGGCAAAAATCTGTTTGGCTTGTTGCCCGTACTGCTCATGCTCCAGAATGCGCGGATAGACCCCTTTGAGCTCCCATGCATGAAAAAACGGCGTCCAGTCAATGAATTCACGGAGCGTTGCCAGCGGAAAATTGTCGAGGACTCGTACACCTATAAATTCCGGTTTCGCAATATCCTCGGCTCGCCACTCGATGGGTGTATGCCGCGTACGGGCCTCATTGATGGAGACAAGCTGCACCTTCGGCGTAGCATGTGCTTTGCGCACGGCTTCGTACTCGGCTTTGTGCTGTGCGAGAAACTGCTCCCTGCTCTCCTCGCTCAACAGGCTCGTGGTCACGGGAACAGCGCGGCTGGCATCGACAATATGCACTACCGGTTCACTATAGTGCGGCGCAATTTTCACGGCTGTGTGCGCACGGCTCGTGGTTGCTCCGCCAATCAGCAGGGGAAGCTTAAATTGCTGCCGCTCCATTTCGCGTGCAACGTGCACCATCTCCTCAAGAGACGGTGTAATCAACCCGCTCAGGCCAATGATGTCCGCCTTCACTTCCTTCGCGCGCTCCAGAATCTTCTCTGCCGGCACCATAACTCCAAGGTCGATCACGTCGTAGTTGTTGCAGGCCAGCACGACACCCACAATATTCTTGCCAATGTCGTGTACGTCGCCCTTCACTGTTGCCAGTACGATCTTGCCCTGCGCCTTGGTCTCCTGCCCAGCCGCGGCAAGCGCAGCCTTCTCCGCTTCCATAAACGGTGTGAGATACGCCACGGCCTTCTTCATTACACGCGCCGACTTGACCACCTGGGGCAGAAACATCTTGCCCGCGCCAAAAAGATCGCCCACCACACTCATACCCGCCATGAGCGGCCCTTCAATCACCAGCAGTGGCCGCTCCAACTTCGCACGTGCCTCCTCCGTATCGGCTTCAATGTAGGCGTCGATTCCCTTCACCAGCGCATGCGTCAGACGCTCTTCCACTGTTCCATTGCGCCACTCCTCGGTTTTCTTCTCCGCTACGCCAGTGGTTCCCGCCGCTTTGATGGTTTCTCCGAGCTCGACCAGTCTTTCTGTCGCATCAGGTCTGCGATTCAGTAACACATCCTCGATTAGTTCCTTCAGCTGCGGCTCAATTTCCTCGTACACCTCAAGCATGCCGGCGTTCACGATGCCCATGTCGAGTCCCGCCGCAATCGCGTGATATAAAAACGCCGCGTGCATCGCCTCGCGCACGCGATTGTTCCCTCGGAAGCTGAAAGAAATATTCGATACACCGCCCGATACCTTCGCGTGCGGCAGATGCGTCTTGATCCAGCGCGTCGCCTCAATGAAATCGACGGCGTAGTTATTGTGCTCTTCGATGCCCGTACCTACCGTCAGAATATTCGGGTCAAAGATGATGTCTTCTGGCGGAAAGCCTACTTCGTTCACCAGAATCTTGTATGCGCGCTCGCAAACGCGAATCTTATCTTCGAAAGACGCCGCCTGTCCCTGTTCGTCGAACGCCATCACCACCACTGCCGCGCCATAGCGCAGCACTGTGCGCGCATGGTGGCGAAATACCTCTTCGCCTTCTTTGAGCGAGATGGAATTAACAATACCCTTGCCCTGAAGGCACTTCAATCCAGCTTCAATTACCTTCCAGTTCGACGAGTCGATCATGAAGGGCACCTTGGCCACTTCCGGCTCGCTGGCAAGCAGCAGCAGAAAGCGCGTCATGGCGGCAACGCCGTCAATCATGCCTTCGTCCATGCAGATGTCGAGAACGTTCGCGCCGTTTTCCACCTGCTGGCGCGCAACGCTCACGGCCTCTTCGTAATGGCCGTCCTTGATGAGCCGGGCAAACTTCGGCGAACCGGCAACGTTGGTGCGTTCGCCGACAATCATGAAAACGCCTGGTTGTTGTGTAAACGGCTGTGAGCCGGAAAGACGAAGTGGCTTCATCAGGCCGCCTCTTCCGAAACAATCTTCTTGTCCAGCGGCCGCGGCGGCAGTCCCTCCAGCGCCTTTGCAATTGCGGCAATATGCTCCGGAGTATTGCCGCAGCAGCCGCCTGCAATATTGATCAACCCTGCACGCGCAAACTCCGTCAGTGAGCGCGCCATATCTGCTGGCCCCAGATCAAAGCCCGTTTCCGCCAGCGGATTCGGTAAGCCGGCATTCGGGTAGCAGGAGATGGCTGTATCCGCCTTCTCCGACAATTCGTTCAAAAACGGAAACATCAGATCAGGCCCAAGCGAGCAATTCAAGCCCACCGAAACAGGCTTCACATGCTCCACCGCATTCCAGAAGGCCTCGGTCGTCTGCGCCGAAATCAGCGTCTCTCCACCCCGGCCCACAGCAGCCGAAATCATGATCGGCAATTCTTTCTTCTGCTCCGTCAAGCCGTCCTCTTCAAACACTTCCTGAATTGCGACCAGCGCTGCCTTTGCATTCAGCGAGTCGAAAATCGTCTCTACCAGCAACAAGTCCACACGGCCCGCGATGAGAGCGCGAACCTGGTGCGCATACGCTGCCTTCACCTGGTCAAACGTTACCGCCCGAAATCCCGGATCATTTGCGTCCGGCGAGTTCGAAAGAGAAACAGTAAGCGGCCCAATCGAACCCGCAACAAACCGAGGACGACCTGTCTCATTCGCCACTTTATCGGCCTGCTCGCGGCAAATCCGCGCGGACTCCGCATTGATCTCCCAGGCAAGATCGTTCAGGAATTTGTCTTCAATGATTTTCTGGTAGAAATCGGGGTCTTTTCTGCCGCCATGTTCGCGCGGATCGTCAACAAAAAACTCGCTTTGTGCAATGGAAGTCGCGCCGAATGTGTTGGTTTCAATGATGTCCGCACCAGCCTCCAGAAAGCGGCGATGAATGTCGCCGATCATGGCCGGTTGGGTCACATTAAACAAGTCACCGTTGTTCAACAAGTCCTTTTTTGCCCCGCGAAATCGCTCTCCACGCATGTCAGCTTCCGTCATGCCATATGTACGAATGGTTGTACCCATCGCCCCATCGATGATGGCGATGCGCTGGGCAAGAATTTTCTGGATTGGATGTTGGCGAGCGTCAGTCATGGCTTGTGCTTGACCTCAAACAAAGCTGGGGATGAGGGGCGTACACACCAGAATAGACGGATGCCCCGCATAATCTAAAGATGTAATGGAATAGCTGAAGGACTCGGGCAGCTATTTCGCTGCGGTCAGGGCAGCCACCGGTACCAGCATGTTTTCCTTGCGCATCACCAGGTTGGTGGCGTTCAAGCTGGCCATCTCGAAGCCGTGTCCGTGCGTGATCGCGTCTGTGGGGCATGCCTCGACACAATAGCCGCAGAAGATGCAACGGTTGTAGTCGATGTTATAGACCCTGGCATAGCGCTCAGACGACGAAATGCGCTTCTCCTCGGTATTGTCATCGGCCTCAATGTAGATGCAGTTTGCCGGGCAGGCTGCCGCGCATAAAAAGCAGGCAACGCACTTCTCCAGGCCGTTCTCATCACGCTGCAACACGTGAGCTCCGCGAAAGCGCGCCTGAAATACCGCACCGCGCATCGGACCAGGGCCGTCAGGATAGTTTTCAACGGTGGTCGGCTGCACCATTTCACGAAGCGTGATGCTCATACCCTTGGCGATACCGGCGAGATTGCGCACGATCGACATGTGTTCAGTATACGATGGCAGAGAGGTGGCGCGATGCGACGGATTCTGCCCATGTTGGGATTACTGCTGGTTCTGGAAGCAGGATTGGTTCAGATTCATGCACAGATGAGCGGACAACAAGGGGCCGAGCCCATGGGAAGCATGGCCATGCACCATGGCAAGCACGTAAAACCGACGGGGCCACTCACCATCAGCTTCAACGGGAAAAAGTCCGCGTGGCCGCTTGCCAGGCTCTCAGCTCTTCCTCACACCACCATTACGGTTTACAACGAGCACACCAAAAAGAAAGAAACCTATGCAGGCGTACCACTCACGGATCTTCTGACGCCGCTCGGTGTACCCGCCAAGCCCCATGGCAAGGATTTCAAGTTGTATGTGGTTGTGGAGGGCGCAGACGGTTACAAGGTCGTCTATTCAGCCGCCGAAGTCACGCCTGACGTGCACGACGCAACCGTACTTGTGGCCGACACAGAGGATGGCAAGCCTATCGGAGACGATGGACCGCTCAAACTCGTCGCCACAGGCGAAAAGCGCCCGGCACGCTGGGTACGTAACCTGGCTTCCATCAGTGTGGAAACTGTCCAATAGTGATTTTTATTTCCTGGGATGCGAGCCCGGCGGCACAGACCGGCCTCGCGCATTCGGCGGCGGAGTTGTTGTAGGCCTGCGGCTCCGAACAGTGTTATACGGAGCGCACAGTTCAGAGTCCTGTCCGGCCTCCAGCCCCGAAACCGCGTCCGTTGCCTGACAAAGCCGCCGCTTCAGCGTTTCTGCATCCTTTCCGCTGATCACCAGCGTGCGGTCAAGCCCATTCCATGGATCCACGTCGTACTGGTAGAGATAATCTTCATCAGGCTTCTGCTTTCCATAGTCGAAATGGTTCCAGGTCGCAATCATTTCATGCCCATTCGAATCCGCGAGCACCGCGTAGACCTGCGAAATCGATACGTCGTCGGCTACCTTCTGGGCCCCGATACGAATCGCTTCACTCCCGTGCATCCAGCGCATGGCCCATCCGTGCTGGCGAAGGTCGTAATAAAACGCCGTCAGAAACGTTGAGGGATCGCAGTTCGTGCAATTTGAATAGAGCGCCGTGAGCTCCCGTGGCCGGCCCAGTGCAAATTCCATCCAGTCCAGCAACCGAAGGTTCGAACCTTTGAGCAGTGCGGTCACACTGTGATTGGTCAGCGACACGCTATAGATCGCAAACGTATCGCTCATCGGAGAGGACTGCGGTGTTGCGCGTTCGGTCGTCACCACCAGCGCCGCATCCCATTCCACGCCAATCTCGCGAATGGCTGTCCAATTCTCGGCCGCAAGCGAATTCTGCACCCAAACCACGGTGTCCTGGTCTTTTGGAGAATGAAAATTGACCCAGTGAAAATTGGACGGGGCCTGCTGTGCACAAAGAACCTGCGCAGATGCCAGAATCAGACCCACCAAAAGAAGATGCCGGGGAAGGACTGCACGCATGCGATTAGGGTAAATGAATTCCTCCGGACCTGCCCGTGCAATAACTATTACAAACCCAGCTTCGCCCAGATTGCATCAACCTTTGCTTTGGTCGCCGTATCCATTTCGATCATCGCAGGCCATGGACGGTTGAATCCCTCTGCCTTCCATTTGCGCGTAGCGTCAATGCCCATTTTGCTTCCATAATTCGGCAGCCGGCTTGCATGGTCCAGCGAGTCAACAGGGCCCAGCGTGAACTGAATATCGCGCTCCGGGTCGATATTGTTCGCCACACGCAGCGTCACCTCGGCCATGTTGTGCACATCACAGTCTTCATCCACCACAATCACGCACTTGGTGAACATCGCCTGGCCAAGCGACCAGATGGCGTTCATCACTTTGCGCGCCTGACCTGGATACGACTTGCGAATCGACACAATCATCAGGTTGTGGAAGACCGCCTCTACCGGCAGATGCACATCGACCAGCTCTGGAATCTGCATCTTCATTGCAGGCAGGAAAATGCGCTCCACGGCATGGCCCATCCACGCATCCTCCATGGGAGGCTTGCCCACAATCGTTGCGGCATAGATCGGGTTCTTCCGGTGCGTAATGCAGGTCAGATGAAAGACGGGGTATTCGTCGGTCATTGTGTAGAAGCCGGTATGGTCGCCGAACGGTCCTTCCGTGCGCAGCTCACCCAGTTCTACATAGCCTTCGAGCACAATCTCCGCATGCGCGGGTACTTCCAGATCAACCGTTTCGCACTTCACGATCTCAAGAGGCTTCCCGCGCAGGAATCCGGCAATCATGAACTCTTCAACCTCCGGCGGAGCGGGCACAATTGCCGAGAACGTGGTCGCTGGGTCCGTTCCGATAGCGACAGCAACCTCGAGACGGCGTCCCTTCTCTTTACTCAGCACCACCTGCGGCAATCCACCCAGCGGTCCGTCTGGCGCCGTCACAGCACCACCGGCAGTCTCGGCCATCATAGCCACACTCGCGGTGCTCGCACTGTCGTCTCCCAGTTGCGCCGCATCGCGCAGCGCATTGCGATAGTGCTCCGCAGCCACCTTCTGCCGCTGCCAGTGCATGCCCGTTGTCTGCCCATCGAACACCTGCATGCGATACATGCCGATATTACGCTTGCCCGTGCGAGGATCGCGCGTGTGGACGCAGGGCAGCGTGATGAAACGCCCACCGTCGTACGGCCAGCACTTCAGAATCGGAAACGCGTTCAGATCAAACCCCTCACGCAGCACCACTTCCTTGCACGGCGCATCCTTCGCGGCAACTGTTTTGGGGAACACATTGGCGAGTTCGCCCAGTTGCGGCAGCATCTTCAGCTTGTCCAGAAATCCGCCACCCGGGGCTTTGATATTGAGCAATCCAGTGATGCGCTCGGCAATCTGGTCAACCTTCTCCACGCCAAGCGCCATCGCCATGCGGCGCTCGCTGCCAAACTGGTTGATGAACACTGAATGCCCCGGATGCCCCTTTACGTTCTCAAAGAGCAATGCCGGTCCGCCGGGCGCATACCTTGCCTTCGTCTCCGAGCTCTTTCCGGCTGCCGCAGATGAGCCGATCTTGCTTACACGGTCGGTGATCTCCGTGATCTCCAGCTCAGGAGAAACCTCTTCGCGGATGCGTTTCAGTTCACCGTGCTTTTCAAGTGCTTTGATCCAGTCGTGCAGATCGTCGTAGGCCAAGAGAGTGCTCCATTGCGGGTGCGCAGAGTCAAAGCGCGCCCAACTCCCTAGCTTATCGTGACCACCTCAGGCTGGACAGGCGGAATCGCGTCGAGCGGGAACCCGAGCCGCTTCCATTCGTCGTAGCCACCGCGCAATGGGCGCACCCGGTCAATGCCAAGCTTATGCAGCGTCATCGCCGTTTTGGCGGCCGTGGCTTCGCTGGGGCATGTGCAATAAAGCACCACGTCGCGGTCGCGCGGAATCTCTTGCAGATGCGCGGCCAGGGCATCCGGGGTAAAGTGCATCGCTCCAGGCAGCGTAAACGGATCGGGCAACAGCTCCAACGGGTGACGCAGATCGACGATAAAGACCGACTCACCCGCATCGAGCAGCTTCTTCAGATCGGCAGGCTCCAGACGCGCCGCGGCAAGTTTCTTGAGCTCGCTCTGCCGCCGGTAAAGCCTGAACAGGAAGAAGCCAATGACGCCAGCAATGAGCAACACTCCTGAAAAGCGCCCAACCCAGTCCAGCAGGTGCGGGTCGCGATGAAAGGCATCGCCAAACAGCCTGCCAACAATCAGCAGACTGCCCACCCAGAGAAAACTTCCCAGCCCGTCAAACAGCAGGAAGAAGCCCAGATTCATGCCGTTCTGTCCGGCAACTGGCGGCGCAAGCGTTGCCAGTCCCGGCACGAACTTGGCAATCGTCAGCGTGAACGCACGACCCCGGCTAAATGAGTTCTGTGTCTGGCGGACACAAATGGTCGGCTCCATGGACAACTTGCAGAGCAACCGCAGAACAAGGTGCCCAAACCGCCGGCCAAAATAAAACCAGGCTGTATCCGCAATCAGACATGCAGCCACGGCGGATAGAAGCCCAGCAGTCAGCGTGAATGGTCCTCGTACGGTCAGTGCACCCGCAGCAATCAGAATGGGGGTCGCCGGCAGTGGGATTCCGAGCTGCTCAATCATCACCCAAAGGAAAAGGAGCAGGTAGCCGTAGCTGAGAAGGATATGTGTGGGCAATTCCATAATGTTCCTGCTTTATCTGTTCCCTTCAGCCCAGGCAGGCACTGCTCTGCGGCCTGTGAAAGCGCACAATTGCACCGCTGTGATGTATGAAGAGTGTAACCGCCGGCCAACCATATAGCGCCTTAAAAAGATCGCAATTAAAGCTGCTTATACGATGCCGCAGAAGGTCTGCCGGATGCGGGGATAAAAGCGAAAGGCTGCCAGAGGGCAGCCTTTGCGCGCGGAGATATCTAGAATCGGTTAACGGGCTTCATCGGGCGCCGAAAGCGCTGCCTCCGCCTGCTGCGGTCCCTTGCCTGCAAAATAATTGTGATCCCAGAGGTTACGGTAAAACTCACCCGTCAACTCGGCTGCCCGAGGACCGAAGGTTGGACGACCGCCCTCCAGGAAAAACACCGTCACCAGGTTTCCAATGGGTGTCCTGGAATAGGAAACAAACCAGCCGAAACGGGTTCCCTTGTTCGAGCAGGTGCCTGTCTTGCCAAATACGGGAAACTCATCGAAGTTCGCATGCAGCCGCCGAGCCGTTCCAAAGTCGACCGCGCCTTCCATGCCCGGCAACATGTCTGGAACAAATTCGGAGATATCGAGCGTACGCTTGATTCGCGGCTCGAAATCCGCAGCCTGTTCCTGCGTCGTCGGGTGCTGCAGGTAGTAGAGCGTTCCGCCGTTCGCCATTGCGGAGACAAAGGCGCCCAGTTGCAGAGGAGTCATATTCACGCCCTGTCCAAAGCTGCACATGCGGCCCACGCCACCCTCTGAGGCGGGAATCGCCTCATCTGGATACGTGCCCAGTTGTTCGCCTTCAATGTGCCAGCCGGCCAACTCGCCCAGGCCAAACTCTGTGGCGTATTTACGCACGCGCTCAAAGCCCAGCTCGCGGCCCAGTTCCTCAAAGTAGAGATTGTTGCTCTTGGCCAGGGCCTGCGTCATGTTCATGCGGAAGCCCGGCAGTTTCACCATTGTGTCCTTGGTGACAATGCCCTCTTTCAGAGCCGCCAGCGCAACCGAAAGCTTAATGGTGGAACAGGGTTCCACGCCTGGTGAAAGCGCCAGCTTCTGGTTCACCATTGCCAGAACGCGGCCGTTTGAGGGATCGATGACCACGGCAGTACCGTTCATATTGCCAAGCGCATCAATGGCCGCCTGCCGCACAACTGGATCTTCACCCGCTGTCACGTCATCGGCAAAAATGTCACTGTGGGTATACGAGCTCATCGTGAAACGCTCGTAGTAGCGATGCCGCCGCGTACGCAAGGAAGTGCGGCGCAACCGGGCTGCATGCGCGGGAACTCCGCGGCGGGAACGCGCCACAGTCCGCTTGCTGGTGGATTTTCGTGCAACGGAACGCTTGGTGCTACGCCGTGCCACGGTGCGACGGCTCCGCGCATGCGACGCTTTCGTCAGATGGTGGCTGGCGGTTTTCGCGTGGTGGATTGTCTCGGGAGAATTCAGCGCTGCGTTCGCAGCCACTCCCCATCCAAGAAACGTGCAAGCCAGGCCACAGGCCAATGCGCGGAACAATCTCATCCGGCAAACATCCTCTCAATCCTTCTGGATTCCGTGCCATGCGTCATGCTTATGGCCTGCGCACTTCGTATTCTATTGAACCCTGAAAACAAAGCTTTGTTTTCAGGGTCTGGCCTGGAGAGCCTGAAAAGGAGAACTCTCCTGAATCCCCTGCCTTGGCTGGGGAGAAACTGTCTCCATAGAGCGAGCCAGTAACCTTACTCTACCCTAAAGGAATCGACGGCGTGGTGACATGGACCACGGACGCCAACTCTCTGTTTTAGGAAGACTTGAAAATCAATATAGAACTATTCCTCAATTGCAACAAAGATTCCCGTTTAACTCCGGGTACATTCGTTTAGGTATTCCCCATTTGAACTAAAACTGATGACGCCGCATAAAGGCTGGCACATCAAGATCCTGGGTCTCATCCTGGGGCTCAGCCGCAGGAGCTTCCGGCTCCTCGACCGCGCCGATGCTGGTCCGTACGGGCTCGTCCGCCGGCTCGCTTATATGCGTATGCTGTGCGGGAGCCGCCTCAACCTGAACCGAGGCATGCACCACCGATGAAGTCACAAAGGCAGGTTCATCGGCTTCGTCGTCATCGTCCTCGCTCTGGAAGCGTGGCTTGGCAGGAGCTGCCGGTTCAGGAGCGGGCTCGCGCATCCAGCTCTCTGTCGCCACCACAGGAACCGAAACTACCGGTGCCTCTTCCACATTCAGCATGCGCGCGCGCCTCTCCGGCATCTGATCGCGGAAGCCGGTAGCAATCACGGTAATCTTTACCTCGTCGCCCATACGCTCATCCTGAACCGCACCAAAGATGATATTCGCGTCTTCATGCGCCGAAGACTGAATCAGCGACGAAGCTTGATTCACCTCGGACAGCTTCAGCGAGCTAGATCCGGTGATATTGATCAGGATGCCGCGTGCGCCGTCGATCGCGCCGGCCTCCAATAGTGGAGACGCCATTGCTGCCTGCGCAGCTTCGATCGCACGATTGTCGCCCGAACGCACCGCTGTTCCCATCACAGCATGTCCCATACCCGCCATCGTAGTTTTCACGTCGGCAAAGTCGCGGTTGATGATGCCTGGAATTGTGATGATGTCGGAAATGCCCTGCACGCCCTGTCTGAGCACGTCGTCGGCAATGCGGAACGACTCGAAAAAGCCCGCATCTTTCGCAACCGCGAGCAGCTTTTCGTTCGGAATCACGATCATTGTGTCGACGCTTTCGATCAGCTCCGCCAAGCCGCGCTCGGCCTGCTGCAAACGACGCTTGCCTTCGAAACCAAAGGGCCGCGTAATCACGGCGACCGTCAAAATTCCCATCTCGCTGGCCAGTGACGCAATCACAGGCGCCGCACCCGTACCCGTGCCACCGCCCAGACCGGCGGTCACAAACACCATGTCTGCGCCTTCCAGCGCTTCGATAATTTTTTCCGAGTCTTCCAGTGCGGCCCGGCGGCCCACGTCGGGATTGGCGCCGGCGCCAAGACCAGAAGTAAGCCGAACGCCGAGTTGCAGCTTCACTGGAGCCTGCGAGAGTTTAAGCGCCTGCACATCTGTATTGGCGGCGATGAACTCCACGCCTTCGAGACCTGCCTGGATCATGCGATTGACGGCGTTCCCGCCACCGCCACCTACGCCGATAACCTTGATGCGCGCACCGCGCGGGGTTTCATCGTGAAAATGAATGCGCATTTCACCGGCCTGCTGCGGCTGTTGATCCATTGCGGCTTTGGTCTCCTTCTTCATCTTTGCTCTCAACCCCCTGCTAATAGCTCGATGCAAAAATCGCACGCAATTTGGTGCGCAAACTGTTGCTCTCTGCCGCACGGCTCACGCGCGTGCGATGCGCATACAAAATCATTCCAATCGCTGTCGCATAGCTCGGATGAGCCAGCTCACCCGGCATGTTTGACAGCCTCACCGGCATACCAATGCGTGCAGGTACGCGAAGCTGTGTTTCCGTTACGTCGAGCATTCCGGGAAGCAGTGCTCCACCACCGGTGAGCACACAGCCCGCGCCCAATGCATCCACCACTCCCCCCTGGCGCAGGCTCTCTTTCACAAAGTACAGCAACTCGCGCGCCCGCGGTTCAAGGATTTCCGCAATTGTACGCAGTCGCAGCGTCTGGGGCTGTGGATTAGCGATCTCTATTTCCGCATCCTGCGGAACAGCCGTCACTACCGCGTTGCCATAGTGGTGTTTAAGTACCTCGGCATCGGCCACAGGCATTTGCAGTCCCACGGCCAAATCGTTGGTGAAATGCGCTCCGCCGATCGGCACTGAGGCTGTATATGCCACAGCCCCCTCGAAGAACACCACCAGGTCGCTCGAGTGCGCTCCAATGTCGAGCAGGCAGACACCCAATTCCCGTTCGTCGCCGGAAAGTGTCGCCTCTGCCGCGCAAATCGACTCCAGCACCGCCTCATTCACTTCCACGCCTGCGCGATTCGCGCACGTCACCGTGCTCTGCAATGCAGAACCTGAACATGTGGCGATGTGCAATTCCACTTCAAGCCGTGCGCCGACCATCCCCACCGGATCAAAAATGCCCGGCTGATCGTCAAGAATGAATTGCCTCGGCAGCAGATGCAAAATCTCGCGATCCGGCGGACGCTCAACAGCCCGTGCGCGTTCCAGAGCAATGCGCACATCCTCGCGCGTGATTTCGCGCATGCGGCTGCCCAGATCGAAGCCGCCATTCGTATTCAGTCCACGAATATGCGGTCCGCCCACGCCCACCGCACACTGATCGATATTTACCCGGGCAACCCATTCGGTACGCTCTATGGCAGCCTTCACCACACGTGCCGCTGGATTGAGATCCGAAATCAGCCCGCGCCGCATGCCCGCGGACTCCATTGTCGCGTGTCCACGATAGCGCAGCGCACCTTCATTCATGTCGGCGGCAATCACGCGCGTCGCGGCACTTCCCAGATCGAGCACCACAATCAGGTTGTCCTGTTTCTCGCTCATGATTCCGCCTATCTCTTCTTCCCTGAAGATGTGGCTTTGTGGTGTGCCTTCGCGCGGCGTTCTCGCATCTCTCTCGCCAGACGCTCAGCTTTCCGTTGCCGCGCCGACTTGTGTGTCGCCGTCTTGTGTGTTGAGGCTTTGTGTGGTGTGGTTTTCGCCTCGTGCGCTTTGCCCGTACTCGGCGCATTCGAGTGTTTTGTTATCTGCGCAGTCTTGCTCGAATTATGCGCAGCGGGCTTTTCATTCGCCTTCGGTGCTGATTTCTCCGCGCGTGTTGTAGTTGTAGCAGTCGTCGGCAGCGTCTTCTCGGTGGAGGTCGCAACCGCCGGCGACGGCTTTGCCTGCGCTGGCGCCGCGTCTGCCGCCGCTCCGTGGTTCATCTGCAGTACAACCTGCTGGCCGTAGCGCAAATCCACTTCTGAAAGCTGCGTATACTGCTGACGCCACTCCGCGATATGAGCTTTGTAGCGCTGGAAACGTGTCAGAAAATCGCTCGCGCCAAAGTGCGCCACGATATCCGACCCCTGCTCCGGCAACGTTACACGCGCATCATCCGGATCGGAAAGATCGATCTCCGAAATCTGGCTGGAATAATTCTGCCCTGTCGAATCCAGATCTGTGACAAGGTGCTCATAGGTCTGCATGCGCGCCTTGCGCGCCGCTGCAGTGTCGTTTGGGCTGATACCGCTGACTACCGGAAATGAGTAATGATGCTTCGCCAGAGATGCTGCCGGCATATCCAGTAACACACCATCCGCATCCACCAGGCCAATTGTTTGTCCGTGGCGCACAAACGCAACCGGCTTGCGCTCTGCAATGGAAACCTTCAGCTCGTTCGGCAACAGGCGCATTACCGTCGCACTTTCCACCCACGGAATCTGCTCCAACTGCTTGCGGCGCTCTGCGAGCGGTACAAAGAAGATATTCCGTCCAATGTCTTCGCCAAAAATTGGCAGCAAGTCTCCACGGCTTACTTCACTCAAACCGGTCGCCGCAATGTTTCCCGAACTTTGAATGCGGAAACGATTGTCGTGCTCAAGAAATGTCTTTGCCCGGTAATACGCGTATGCACTCACGCCCAAAACCGTGCAAACGCCCACCGCAAGCAGAATGCGACCAAAACGCGTTGCGGGTCTCCACCAGGGAGCGCCCGATGCGGGCTTGCGCATGGAAGGTGAAAGCGGCTCGTCGAGCTCGTCGAACTCGGGCATCTCCAGCGGCATGCCGGGCAAACTGCGGCCATTTACAGGCGTAGGACGCTGTGCACGCCGGAAACGGGGTTCCGTGGGCGCGTCCTCTTCCCATTTCAGGGACCGGGTTCGTGTATCGCGTTGTGTGGCCACACTTAAACTGAGGTCGAGAGAATCGCCAGCCTCAACTATAGCCTGCGGTTGACTGCCCACTTCCCGCAACTGGCGTGGGGGGAATCCGTACCGTTACGGGCCTGTTCCGTGCTCGTCGAATATCCTGCACGGATGAAGCAATTTGGGGTTGTCACGTTCGCTCTGGCCCTCTTCGCATTCAGTTCAATTTTTTCTGATGCGCAGACTTACAAATACATCCGCCTCGGCAACAAAACAGATGCCCATGTTGCATCGCGCGGAGGTTTCGCCCTCATGGGTGGCGGTGAGGATCTGGACGAAGCCTTTCGTTGGCTCTGCAATCACGCATCCGGCGGTGACTTGCTTGTTCTCCGTTCACATGGCAGTGACGATTACAACCCCTACATCCAGAAGCTCTGCCATCTGAACTCCGTGGCTACGCTCATCATTCCCAGTCGCGCTGCCGCTCACGATCTATTCGTTGCCCGCACCATCGCGCATGCTTCGGTTCTCTTCATCTCCGGCGGCGATCAGGGTGAATACGTCAACTTTTGGATGGGAACTCCCGTTCAAAGTGAAATCAACAAGGCTATCGCGCGCGGCATTCCCATCGGCGGCACCAGCGCGGGCCTTGCCGTGCTGGGCGAGTGGGCCTACTCCGCACAGGGCGACAAACCTGATGACCCGAACCTCGACGGCGAACTAGCCATGACGCACCCCTTCAGCCCGCGCGTCACCCTCGTCCACGGCTTCCTGCACATCCCGCAACTGAGCCGCATCGTCACGGATACGCACTTTGCCACACGCAACCGCATGGGACGCTTGCTTACATTTCTCGCGCGGCTCGACAATCCCGCTGGCCGGCTCCAGGCTTCTGGCTCGCCGCCAGTGCGCGGCATCGGCATCGAACAAACCGCTGCCGTTCTCCTCGATCCGAGCGGAAAGGCAACAGTCGTTGGCCACGGTGACGCGTATTTTATCGATGCCTCGAAAGCAAGCGGCACGCTCACCCCTTCGCAGCCTCTCACCTACGGCCCATATCAGGTGCAGAAGGTCACGCCCGGCCACCGCTTCAACCTCAAAACCTGGACCGGCGAAACAACACACTACTCCCTGACCGTGAAGCGTGCTGTCATCCACTCCACACAGCCTGACGGCTCGGTTTACTAGTTCGAAAGATGTGCGCTTCCATTGCCGATCATTTCCCCGCTTCGACGCACAATCGTTCTGAGCAACCCTGACCAGACGGTTTGCTGCGCGCCAACCGGTTAAAAGACAAGACATCCTCCCCCCTCCCCTGGATCGCCGCAGATTGCAGGCAGTTTGGAGAAGGGCATAGAAAGACTCAAGATGTTTTGTATCAATTTCTTACCTGTGTACTCGGACAAACATCACCCATCTTGATCGTCCGAAAATAAGGTACAAAATCGTGCAAAATCTGTCAGTTTTGCACGGAAAATCGCGGTTTCGACGTTGAATTGAGTCGTTTTTTACATTTTGGGCGAAGACAAAAGCAAAGCCAGAGCGTCCCCGTGCAGCGCCATGAAGCATGCTGCAACTCAGGCTTTCCCCCGGCGCTTAGCGCCACTCCAGCGTGATCACGGAGTCAGCCGGCAGTTCCACTTCCAGTGCCTGCTTGTCCATCACCAGCTGGGCCCGCGTATCGTCGCCGCGATTCGCCAGCACCACCACCAGGCTTCCATCGGGATTCGTAAATCCCGTGTGCGACACCGTGCCGCCTGCGCCGTGCGCACCAATGCCGTCGGTGGCAAACACCTTTGCGCCGCGCTTCACGTGTTTCGAGTAGTGCGCGAACGCCCAGTACTGCCCGCTCTTCGTAATCGCGTGCGTCTTGCTGTCGATGGTGATCACGCCGCCGCACGAGAACGGTCCAATATTCGGCTTACCTTTCTCATCCAAAGCCATGTTCCAAGACGTAATGCATCGCGCCCAGTTGTTCAGAATGCCGTTGAAGGTCTCAGCCCATTTCGTGTAGTCCGTCTGGTAGTCCGGCTGACTGATGTCCGGCCCGCCTTCGGTCCAGTACGCATGCTTGTCAGGAAACGCATCGTGCACGCGCGTCATTGCGTCCGGCTCGCCCACATAACCGTGCCACGCAACACCGTCTACATACTTATACACACTGGGGTCACTCAACTCATCCACCGCGCGCCCCCACAAACTGTAGTTGTGGTCCAAAATCCAGATCTTCGTGTTGATCCCGGCCTTCTCCAGCGTCGGCCCCAGATGGCTCTTCACAAACTCCATCTCGGCCTCCTGAGCCCACACGCACGCAGGCATACGTCCCTCCTGCTCTGCGTCCGTCTCGTTCTGCACCGTCACCGCATCGATCGCAACGCCAGCCGCCTTATAGTCTTCCAGAAATTTTCTGAAGTACTCCGCATACGGACCAAAGCTCAGCTTCCGCATAGCTCCGCCCAGCATCGTGTGGTCCGGCTTCATCCACCCCGGGGGGCTCCACGGCGACGAAAACAGAAACAGCTCCGGATTTACCTTCCGCGCCTCGCGCAGCATCGGCAGAATGTACGCCTTGTCGTAATCAATTGAAAACTTCTTCAACTCCGGATCGGGCGTCTCGCTCTCGTCGTAGCTATACAGTGTGCGCGAATAGTCACTTGCTCCTATCGTCGTGCGGCACACCGTCATCGCCATCTCGTCCTGTGCAAACAAGTCACGCATCACAGGTCCGCGCTCCGCATCCGTCAACTGATTCAGCATGTAGCACGCTGCATCCGTCATCGCCGCGCCAAATCCCAGTACACTCTGCTTCACCGATGTCGGATTCAGAATGATCGCGGTTGCGGCCACATTCCCCGCCGATTTCCAGACAACATCCTTCAGCGACGCGTGTCTCCGCTCGCGGAATGTTCCCCACACTTTTACTGGTCCCTCTGCGGGAGCCGCCCATGCGGGAATTTGCGGTGCAAAAACGATTCCGGCCGTTGCCGCCGAAGCTGCCTTCAAAAAACTTCTGCGTGTACTCATTGGCGTTGAGGCTCCTGTAAGCACAAGGATTTTTTCCGCGACGCATCATAGCAGCGTGAAGTGCCTAAGTAAAACCTTTAAGCAGGGCGTGTATTAGGCGGAAATCTGCGGCTTTCTTAACCGCGTTCAAGAGCATCAACAATTTGCGGAGCCAACTGACTCACACTCCCAGCGCCAAGTGTGAGCACAAGGTCGCCGTCTTTGGCTTCCGCAGTCACGGCTGCAATCGCCGAAGGAAAATCCGCCACCGTCTTTACCCGCGGCCCTTTCACCTTCTCTGCAAGCGCTTGAGCGGTCACACCCGCAATGGGCTCTTCGCTCGCCGCATAAATCGGCAACACCGTTACTGTGTCCGCCGCGGCAAATGCTCCGCCAAAGTCATCCATCAAGTCACGCGTGCGCGTGTAGCGGTGTGGCTGGAAGACTACGTGAATATGCTTGTGCCCACATTCACGGGCCGCGGCCAACGTTGCACAAATTTCCGTCGGATGATGCCCGTAATCATCGACAACTGTTACACCGCGCGCAACACCGCGCTGCTGGAAGCGCCGGTCTACACCGCGAAAATGCGAGAGCCCTTCCGCAATCTTTTCCGGCTGCACTTCAAGCTGATGCGCAATCGCTACCGCTGCAGTCGCATTCAATACGTTGTGCCTTCCCGGCACACGCAACTCGAACGGTCCCAACGGCCCTTCCTTCGTATTCACCAGAAACCTTGAATAGCAGCCCGGCTCCGTCTCCAGAAACGCCAGCCTGTAATCGGCTTCTGCCGCCACGCCATACGTAAATACGCGCCTGTGCGCTCGCGGCAAAATCGCTGCCAGATACGGATTATCAATACATGCCGTGACCGCGCCGTAAAAAGGCACCTTGTCCATGAAGTCAAGAAACGCTTGCTCCACATCGGCCATGTCACGGTAGCAGTCCATGTGCTCGCGATCCAGATTCGTCACCACAGCCAGAATCGGCGACAGTTTCAGAAACGAGCGATCGCTTTCATCGGCCTCGGCCACCATATACTGCGTTGTGCCCAGCTTTGCGTTCGATCCCAGCGCATCCACGCGGCCACCGACCACAACCGTCGGATCAAGCCCGCCCGCGGCCAGCGCAGCTGCCACCATTGATGTCGTCGTTGTTTTGCCGTGCATGCCCGCAATTGCAATGCCGTACTTCAGCCGCATCAACTCGGCCAGCATCTCAGCGCGCTGAATCACCGGAATCTTACGTGCCTTCGCTTCCACAACCTCGGGATTTGTTACGGACACCGCTGAGCTCGTCACAACCACCGTTGCACCTGCGATATTCGGCGCCGCATGCCCTTCGTAAATCGTCGCGCCCAGTTTCTCCAGGCGCTCCGTCACAGGACTGCGCCGCAGGTCCGACCCTGAGACTTTCATGTCGAGGCTAAGCAGAATCTCGGCAATACCGCTCATGCCGATTCCGCCAATTCCAATAAAGTGCGCGTGCTGTGAAGTTGCGAACATAGAGACGAAATTTCAATGTATCACCCGCTCGCAGCGCCGCCAGGCGGGTAAGCCACGACAACCGGTGCGCGCAGGCCTGCGTCACTCCGGCAATGTGTAATCGAAGTCGTAAAAGTGCTGCTTGTTTTCTATGCGAATCGTGAAGGTTCCCGCGATTCCCGCAAGCTCACCCGTACCCGAGCCCGGAACTACAATCACCTGCATCTTCGGTCCCGTCGCATCCATCGTGGCGAAGTGCTGCAAGGCAAAGCTGCCGTGCTTGCCGTTCAGTGTTCCCGTCACGCGTTCAATAGCCACGTAGCCCGCAACACCCTTCGCCGGATCGCCTGCCGTGTACATTTCGCCCTGTGTCGTCGCTTCAAGATCGCCGTGAATTTCCTTGTTGATGGAAAAGCGTCCAATACCCTCCGCCGGTGCGGGTGTAAGCGGCTGTACCTTCACAGTGAACGTGCCATGCGCTTGATGCATCTTTGCTGTCTCCTTGGTCTGCGCGGATAACAATGGCAAAGCCACAGCCATTGCAACGGCGATGAGAGATGCGCGAAACATGAGTTGATTGTATCTGCACTCCTGCCGCAAACACGCCGTACGGCGATGCGAAACTCAACAACTTCGATACAACTTTTTCGCTCCCGCAGCGATGCGTTCGCAACGCTGCGCGGTGCAGAAAGTTACGCAACTTTATTTTCGCTAAACACCGCAACACTCGGCCGCAACCGCTGTTCAATCCGGACATGAACGGCGCGTTCCAGGGCAGCAGGATGCAAGCCCAGGACAAGCGCAGCCGAATCTCTTCCGGAGCAACGACCGGGCGAGAAAGGAATGGAGGTTATATGGTCAGCATGAAGAAGTGGATGCTCGGAGTGGCGTTGGCAATGGGTGTTGCTGGCCTGGGAGCAACCACAGCCCAGGCGGCACAGGTTAGGGTCTATGTGGGTGCCGGACCGGCAGCATACATTCCACCTTGCCCTGGCCCTGGATACTTCTGGGTTGCCGGCTACTACTCCGGTGGCTATTGGATTCCCGGGCGCTGGGATTTCCGTGGTGTCGTAGGCCGTGACTATGACCGCGGCCGCATGGTCGTTGTCGACAGGGACCACAATCGTGGCCGCGACCTGAACGTCAATCGCAACGACCTCCGCCTTCGCGACCATGATGGCGGCCGTCCTCGCCGCTAAGCGTACACACGGCTCAAGCGCGCAATGGCCTCTCCTTCGGGAGAGGCCATCGTATCTCTTAACCATCCAGGTCTCGCAAAATACTGTGGATTCTACCCTTACATCCAGACATTCACACCACATTTCCAGAAAAATATGAAAGGAATCTTACTCGGACCGCAACTTCGCCGCAGATTCGTTGTTTGCACTAACGTACGCCGGAGGGAAGCCGAGACTCACTACCGGCAGGTGCCACAGATAGATCGGAAAAACCGATAAACGGGCCCGGCAGCCAAGGGACCGCGAGGCACAAGGAGGAAGGGATGAAAAGTACTCGCCTGGTTTTGTTGGGAGTGTTGTTGGCACTGCCTATGCTGATGGTCCCCAAAGTACATGCACAAGTTTCGGTTGGAGTTGGAGTGGGTGTTGGACCTGCGGTCGTTCCCGCCCCCGCCTATGCGCCAGCTTATGACTACGACGATGACGGCTATTACGACTATGGCCCGGCCCCGGTTTGCCCCTATGGCTACTACTCTTACTATCCTTATGCGTGCGCCCCGTACGGCTATTACGGGCCGAGCTGGTTCGTAGGCGGCGTCTTCATTGGTGCGGGCCCCTGGTACCACGGCTGGTACGGACATCGCGGCTGGTATGGCTATAGAGGCGGCTATTATCGGGGCGGACACTATTATGCCTATCGCGGCGACCACTACCGCGGTGGATATCGGGGTGGATACGCTTATCGCGGCCGTGATGGATATCGCGGATATGGTTACGGCAATCGTATGCCTGCCCCGCGTGGATTCAACAGCGGACACTACCGTGGCAACTACGGCGGTGGTCATGTAGCAGCCCCTCGTGGCGGCTTCGGCGGCGGCGGTCATGTCAGTGGTGGATTCCGCGGAGGTGGTGGCTTCAGCGGTGGTCATAGCGGCAGCGGCTTCCGTGGAGGCGGCAGCTTCGGTGCAGGTCACAGCGGTGGGGGCTTCCATGGTGGAGGTGGATTCCACGGCGGTGGCGGACATGGTGGTGGACACCGCTAAACAGACCTTCAAACTTCAAAAGAAGCCCGTCTGCTTCGGCAGACGGGCTTCTTTTCCGCGGATAAATGTTCTAGTTCCCTGCCAATTTCATCAGCCGCTGTGCAATCCGCTCAGCAGCCCCCAGGTGCGCCTGCGTGCGCGCCGCCGTTCCCATAGTCAGCAACTTCTGCGGATCGGAGAGTAGCCGCACAAGCTTCTCCAGCAGCATGGAGGGCGGATCAAGTTGACTTTCGCGGACGACAACAGCCGCGCCAACATTGGCCATCTCTTCCGCATTGCGTTGCTGATGGTTGTCCGCTGCCGCAGCAAACGGAATTAGCAGTGACGGCTTGCTTGCCGCCGCAAGTTCAGCAACCGTTGAAGCTCCGCTACGCGCCATCACCAATGTTGCTTTGCGAAAACGCGCTGGCATATCTGTCAGGAAGGGCTCCACCTGCCATCGCGAACGATCCGCTCCACTCTCCTCAAAGGCAGCCTTCGTTGCTGCCAAATGACGCATGCCACACTGGTGCAGAATCGTCAGTCGAGGCACAGCAGCCAGTAGATCGGCTGCAATCTTCGGTAGCATTAGGTTGAAGAGCCGCGCGCCCTGCGAACCGCCAAAGACCAGCAGATGTGGGTCCGCATAAAGGTCCGGCTGCAGTTGAAAGAACTCCGGCCTCACCGGAATCCCCGTTACTTCCGCATTGCGAAACCACGACGCAGCCGATGGAAAGTTCACGGCTGCGGCTTGCACCCATCGGCCAATTAGTCTGTTCGCAAGCCCTGGAACGGCATTCGGTTCAAATGCCATCGTAGGCACTCTCATCTGTATGGCCGCGCCCATCGCTGGTCCGGAAGCGTAGCCGCCGACACCGAACACCACATCGGGTTTGAACTCACGGATCAGATTCTTGCATTCGGAAAAATTGCGTGGCAATTGCAGAAGCGTGCGCAAGCGCGTCTTCACCGAAACATTGTTGAGCTGCCCCACTTCAACCAGATGCAACTTGAACCCTGCCTCGGGCACCAATCGTGTTTCCAGTCCGCGCGGCGTTCCCACAAACAGGATCTCCGCCGATTGCCGCGCCACCAGTTCGCTGGCAACCGCAAGCGCGGGAATAATATGTCCACCTGTGCCGCCGCCTGCAATCAGTACGCGCAAGAATCTCCTCTTTCCATTGATGCTGAGCCCAGTACAACCGTGCTCATTCAACCTGTTTGGAAATATTCAGCAGAATACCGATCGATGCCAGTGAGACAAAAAGTGATGTACCTCCCTTGGAAATAAGCGGGAGAGGGATCCCTTTCGTAGGCAATAAAGAAAGAACCACACTGATATTAAAGAATGCCTGCAGCAAAATTGCTGTCGTAATTCCAAACGCGACCAGACGCCCAAATGGATCCTGTACCTTGAATGCCGTTCTCAGTCCGCGCACACCTAGCACGATAAACAAAACCAAAATGAACATTGCTCCGATGAACCCCAGCTCTTCGGCAATATTCGCAAAAATAAAATCCGTCGAAGCTTCGGGCAAGTAAAACAGCTTCTGCATGCCCTCCATGAAGCCACGGCCCGTTAACCCGCCTGTTCCCACCGCAATCAGCGATTGGGTAATGTGAAAGCCTGCGCCCTGTGGATCCGAGTCCGGATGCAGAAACACAAGCATGCGCTGCCGCCGCCATGAGACCCAGAAAAGCAATGCGAATAACGGAGGCAATGCCACCGCAATGGCGCCAAACAGGTATTTCCACTCCATACCTGCAATCATCAGCATCATCGCCGTCACTCCGGCAAGCACCAGTGCCGTCCCCAGGTCGGGCTGCTTCACCACCAGCAGGATGAAAACTACCGGCATGATGGCAGCCCTCACCAGCGTGTGGCGCCAATCGTTGATCGTATCGAGCCTTGAGTACAGAAACCAGGCAAGAAATAGAATCAGCACGGGCTTGGCAATCTCTGAAGGCTGGAACGTAAACAGCCCTCCAAAACGAATCCAGCGATGCGTATGGTGTGAGTCATGAAAGAAGAAGACCAGCACCAACAGGAACGTAGTTATGGCCACGGCAAGATAGATAAACCGCGTCGATTTATAGTGCGCATAGTCGAAATTCATTAATACGACCATGCAAAGCACACCTGCCAGCGCCCAGGCAGTCTGCCCGCCGAGAAATGCATAGGGTGAGTGGTATCGATCTTGTGCCACTACCGCGGACGCAGAAAACACCATAGCCAGCCCCACGAGGACGAGCAACAGCGTGGTGAAGAAGATCCACTTGTCGACGCCTACACGCTTGGCCATAGCTGAAAGCGCTTCTCCCTGCGGCTTAGATGACGTTGGCGGAGCGGCAGACTAGCTGCGCGCACCGCGCTCCACACCTGCGGGCCAGCCGCTGATGCCCTGCCACTCATTCACGAGCTCTTTGAACACGCGGCCACGATGCTCGTAATTCTCAAATTGATCGAAACTCGAGCACGCGGGTGCAAACAGCACAATCTCGCCAGGGTGCGCCGCTGCGGCAGCCGCGCCCACGGCGCGATCCAGCGTCTCGCAGGAGTGCAGAGAAACCACCCCTCTCAGATGCGATTCGATCTTGGGAGCGGCCGATCCAATCGTATACACCGCGCGCACACGCGAGCGGAGCAGTTCCATCAGCTGCGTATAATCCGAATTTTTGTCCTTGCCGCCAAGAATCAAGTGGATACCAGAAGGAAATGCCGCAATCGCCTTCGCCGTCGCATCCACATTGGTCGCCTTCGAGTCGTTATAGAATTCCACGCCATTCAGGGTGGCAACATACTCAAGCCTATGTTCGACAGCTTTGAACTTCTCCACTGCACCGCGAATTGCTTCCACTGAAGCTCCCGCCAGGCGAGAAGCACACACTGCCGCCAAAACATTTTCCACATTGTGCGACCCCTTCAGTGGAATCGCATTGAGCGGCATAATCGCCTCCGGCCGTGCATTGGTTTCACGCCGGAATAAAACCTCTCCTTCTTCGACCCATGCGCCGGTCCGAACCGGATGTTCGATCGAGAACCAGTACACCTGCGCCGCGGACCGCGCTGATGCAGCGGCAGCGCGTGCGTTGTCCGCATTCAGTATCACAACGTCCTTTTCTGTCTGCGCAGCGAAGATGCGCTCCTTGGCAAGCGCATAGTTTTCGAAACTTCCATGGCGGTCAAGATGGTCGGGAGTAATATTCAGAATCACCGCAATGGCGGGATGAAATTGCTCGGTTGTCTCCAATTGGAAGCTCGACACTTCCAGCACCGACCACGTCTCATCCGTGCTCTCTTCAATCAGTGAAATGACTGGCACGCCGATGTTGCCGCCAACAAGTGTCCGGAGGCCTGCCGCTTCAAGAATCTCGCCTGCAAGCGCGGTCGTGGTCGTCTTTCCGTTCGAACCGGTAATCGCCAGCATCTTGCCCTTCAAGAAACGCGCAGCCAGCTCCAGCTCACCGATAATGGGCAGTCCAAACGCTTTCACCTGCACCAGTTCTGGCGTATCTAGCGGAACGCCGGGACTCACCACAATCAAATCCTGGCGGCGGAAGGTCAACAAGCCGTGACCACCGGACTCCACCATAATGCCTTCGTGAAGCAACGCCGGTAGCTCCTTCGCAAGCGCTTCGGCGCTGCGAATGTCTGAGACCGTAACCTGCGCTCCCTGCCTGCGCAAAAACAGAGCCGCAGCCAGGCCGGATTTCCCCAGCCCAACCACCAGCACCTTCTTGCCTTTCAAATCCATCATGCAGAAAATTCCTTCAACTTCGGTCCGCACTCTATTGTGCACCGGCGGACCCGCATCGCGCCCGCCGTTAGCGCAGTTTGAGCGTTGTGAGTGCAAACAGTGCAAACACGAGAGCGGCAATCCAAAAGCGGATAATCACCTTGGATTCATCCCAGCCGACCTGCTCAAAATGGTGATGCAGAGGAGCCATTTTGAAGATGCGCTTTTTATTGCGAAACTTGTAGCTGCCCACCTGCAGAACTACGCTCAGCGCCTCCACTATAAAAATGCCTCCAATAAACGGCAGCAGCAGCTCTTGGCGAATGATGAGCGCCACCGTACCTATTGCCCCGCCCAGCGCCAGCGAACCCACATCGCCCATGAAAATCTCGGCCGGGTGCGCGTTGTACCAGAGAAAACCAATTGACGCTCCCACCATCGATCCGCAGTACACGGTCAGCTCACCCACCAGAGGCATGCGCTGCAATTCCAGGTAATCGGCAAAGACAACATGGCCGCTCACGTAGGTCAGTACCGTCAAAGCACCGGCGGCTATCAGTGTGCAGCCAATTGCGAGCCCATCCAGACCGTCTGTCAGGTTTACCGCATTCGACGAGCCCACCAGCACCAGCACCACCCAAATTACAAATGGGAGGAACACTATCCATCCCAGATGAGGAATCGTTGCGGGCCACATGTGCCAAAGCAGATCAGGCTTCCAATGTTTTACAAATGGAATCGTCATCTGCGTGGAAAAATCTTTGAACTGCTGCAGCACAATCAGTGCGACGGCCACTGCAACCGCGGCAACTCCTTGCCACATAAGCTTGGCGCGCGCCGTCAATCCCAGTGAACGCCTTTTCACAATCTTGATGTAGTCATCGGCAAATCCTACCGCGCCGAAGGCCAACGTCGAAAATACCGTGACCCATACAAATGGATTCGTCGGGTCTGACCAGAGTACCGTTGGCAGAATAATGGCGATGCAGATGAGTACGCCGCCCATCGTGGGCGTACCTGATTTCTTTTGATGCGACTGCGGCCCGTCTTCGCGAATGTACTGGCCGATTTGGAATTCACGCAGCTTTTGGATTACATACGGCCCAATCAGTAGCGCAATCAGCAGAGCCGTCAGCGAAGCAAACGCGGTACGAAACGTAAGGAACCGAAAAAGCCGGAACGGGTGAAAGTAGATATAAAGCTTTTGATAGAGCAGCCAATAAAGCAAGTGGCCTCCCAAGCCGATCGGAAGCGGGTCTTTGGTTGATTCTACAGGGTACGGCGCAAACCTCCCCCACTACCGTTCGCTACGGTCTTCCTTTCAATTGCCGCGCCAGTTCAGCTTCAAACGCATGCTCGCGCTCCGACACATATGCTTTGTATCCGGCTGGATCGACAAATGCGCTGTGGTCTCCCGACTTCCAGCGCGCGTATTTCTCTGTCAGCCCAAAATAGCCGCCGTGCGCACCCAGAAAAATATCGCAGGGCAAACGCTTCAAGACATCAAACTCGTGCCTATAATCATCGGCAATTCGCGGATAGTGCGTATTATGCACAAGCTTGTATCCCGGGTTCACATTCGGACTGCCCACAACTACCACATGCAGCGTGCGTCCGCCTTCGTGTTCATCCAGCGTCCATGTCGTTGTCCCTCTTGTGTGGCCTGCTGTCAGATACGCGGTCAGTATCGTACCGCCCAGCGAAACAGTATCTCCGTCATGCAGAACACGATCCGCATGCGCAGGAGGAAACCACATCGATTTGTCCTGTGCATAATGAAAGTCGTTTCTTCCGCCCGACTCCACCACCGGCACATCCTCCGCCATCACTTCGTACTTCGCGTGTGTCTCGCGGATGATCTCCGCACTTCCCGCGCAGTGGTCGTAATGCCCATGGCTGATGAGCAGAATCTTCGTATCCTTGTAACGGAATCCAAGCTGCTCGATACTGTGTTTGATCTGCGCCGGCGACGACGCCAGATTGCTGTTAATCAGAATGTTGCCCTGTGGCGTCACGATCAGGTATGAAGCCAGGTCCTGGCTCCCGACGTAATACAAATTGCCCGCAATGCGGAATGGCGCCATCGGCGTAGTCCAGCTCGCCGGTGTTTGCGCGCAAAGCGCCGTCCCCACCAGCAAAATCGCTGCAACAAAAGTTTTCCATTCCAGCCAAACTCGCACCACAGCCAACTCCTCTTACGCTGACGCCTGCAGCGTTTCCAGTGCACGCTCCAGTTGCACACCACGCGATCCCTTGAGCAGAACCACATCTCCTTCGCGCAGATTTTCCTTCAACCATGCGCCTGCAGCCTCCGCATCCGGCAAGAACACGGCATGCGCACCGGCTTCCTTCGCCGCCGCAACCAGGTGCACCGCATTGCCACGCACACCCACAATCAGGTCAAGGCCCGCTTCAGCCGCCGCCTTTCCGCACGCTGCATGCAGTGTGGCCGCATGCTCGCCCAACTCCAGCATTTCGCCTGCAACCAGAATTCGACGCTTGCCCGCACGCGCAGCCAGTGTACGAATCATTGACCGCAACGCTTCAGGATTGGAGTTATAGCTGTCATTCAGAATCGTGGCGCCCGCAGCTTTCACCAACTCACCGCGCTTATCGCCAGCCGTTAGCGTTTCCAGCGCGCGCAGCGCCGCATCCAACGGCACGCCTGCCTCCAGCGCCACCGCCAACCCCGCAATTGCGTTCGATGCATTGTGCGCCCCCAGCATATGCAGCGTAAGCGAGCCTTCCGCATCTCCCGCACGAATCTTCAATTGAAGGCCATTGCTCGTTTCAACCAGCTGCGTGATTTGCGGATCCGCACACGGACCCGCACCGAAATACACCACGCGCCCGGCAAAGTTACGTCCAAACTGAGAAGCGTATGCATCGTCGCAATTCAGGAATACAACGCCATTGGAAGACAGTGCCTCCACCAGCTCAAACTTCGCACGCGCAATACCCGCCTGCCCGTCCGCGAAATTCTCGATGTGCGCTGTTCCTACATTTGTTACCACGCCCCAATCTGGCGCCGCAATCCGCGCCAGAGCCGCGATCTCGCCTGAATGGTTCATGCCCAGCTCCATCACGGCGTACTCGTGCTCCGGCTCAAGCCGCAACAACTGGAGCGGCAATCCAAATCCGTTGTTGAGATTCCCCTTGGACTTCAGCACGTTGAACCGCGCACCAAGCGCAACGGCTACGGCTTCCTTCGTCGTTGTCTTTCCCGCCGAGCCCGTGATCGCCACTACATGCTTACCCCATTGCCGGCGTACATTGGCCGCCAGTGATTGCATCGCCGTCAGAGGATCCTCGGCAATCAACAACGGTACCGCAAGAGCCTCATTTGGCAACGATGCTACTTTCGCCCGTGCCACCACTGCGGCCGCCGCGCCTTGCTCCACCGCCATCGTCACAAAATCATGGCCATCCAGCCTGTCGCCGCGCACAGCAAAGAACAACGAGCCCGGCTCAATCGTCCGTGAATCGATCGAATATCCAGAAACCGTAATGGCACCCGCGCTGGCAATGCTAGCCGGTGCCTCAAGAACGGCGCCTGCTCCCACTGCAACTTCGGCAAGAGTCAATTTCATTGCCCACCACCGTATCCCAGATCGTGCAGCGTGGAAAGCGCAATCTCCGCATCGTCAAAAGGAATCGTACGGTCGGACAGAATCTGCACCTTCTCGTGTCCCTTGCCCGCGATCAGCACCACGTCCTCTGCCTTCGCCTCTCTCATCGCCAGAGAAATCGCCGCTGTGCGGTCAGCCTCAACCGTGTAGCGCACTCCACTCGCTTTCAGCCCCGGTTCAATCTCGGCAAGAATCGCAAGCGGCTCCTCAGAACGAGGATTATCGCTCGTCGCCACCACAAAATCGCTTCCCTCGCCTGCGGCCAACCCCATCTTCGGACGCTTTGTCCGGTCACGGTCGCCGCCGCATCCAAACACCGTGAGCACGCGCCCACCTGCTTGTGCAACCATACCTCGCGCCAGCACCGTTAAATTCCGCAGCGCATCATCTGTATGCGCATAGTCCACAATGACCGTGAACGGTTGACCCGCATCCACAGGTTGAAAGCGTCCCGGTACCGGCTTCAGCTTTGGAATGGATTCAACCAGCCTCTCAAACGCAACACCACGCGCGTGCGCCGCGGTCAATGCACCCAGCAGGTTCAGAATATTCACCTCTCCTGCAAGATGCGATTTCACCCGTGCCGAACCTGCCGGAGTTTCCAAATCAATTTCCGCTCCCGCTGGCGTGAGCTTATACTCCGCCGCGCGCCACGCGCCTTGCACACTTCCCCCAATCCCATAGGTGCGCACTTCCGCGCCTGCCGCCTGCGCTGCCTTCGCAAGTTCGCGTACATGCGGGTCATGCACATTCAGCACAGCCACGCGTGGAGCCGGATTCCGTGTTCCGTCGAACAGAAGCTTCTTCGCCGTGAAGTAGCTCTCCATTGTGCCGTGATAATCCAGATGATCGCGCGTCAAGTTGGTGAATATCGCCACATCGAACGGAATTCCATCCACACGTCCCTGGTCGAGCGCGTGACTCGAAACCTCGGTCACCAGCTCACTCGCACCGCACGTCACCCCCTCCGCCATCAGCTCAAATACATCTCTCGACTCAGGCGTTGTATGCGCCGACGCACGTACTTCTCCGGCAACGTGATATTCGATGGTCCCAATCAAAATTGACTTGCGCCCCGCTGCATTCAGCAACCATTCCGTCAGAAAAGCCGTCGTCGTCTTTCCATTTGTCCCTGTAATGCCGGTCGCCGCCATCTTTCTCTCCGGATGCTCAAAGAAAGCCGCCGCGGCCTGTGCCAGCGCGCGCCGTCCATGCGTCACTTCAGCCACCGGAAGTCCGGGTTGATACACCAGAAAATGATCGAATATCTGCGCAGAGTCGGTAATGATTCCGAGCGCCCCTGCCCCGATCGCCTTCTCAATATAGCGATTGCCGTCAGTCGTGCTGCCTTTCATCGCCACAAACACAGACCCAGGCCGCACACGGCGTGAATCGTACTCCACGCCCGCAATCGGAGTACCGGAGTCGCCGGATGTGCCGGCATTTGTTACTTCGGCTATAAGGTCTTTCCAGAGCATGTCGAGGTCGATTGTAGAGTGCGGAAGCGGTTAAGTGCTGTGCTAACGGCTGAGTCGAACAACAATCTTGGTGCCACGCGGGACCAATGTGCCCGCTGCCGGAGCCTGCTCACGCGCGGTACCATCGCCCACAACCTGCACGTCGAGTCCCGCGCCCGCCGCCTGCTCAATCACCTTGCGCATCGGCAATCCAACCAGCGAAGGAACCGCGAGACGTGGCCCGCTGCTGACCGTCACTGGCGTAGGAACCTTCACAGGCGATTTCCCCTCTGGCTTCCTCGCACTCTGCGGATCGAGACCAGATGAAGCCGCTGAAGCAGTCTTTCCATCGTCCACCGCGGGCGGCACATAGGATTCCTGCGCCTGCACAGTCGATGGGAGAACGGGAGAACGCAGTGGATCGTCTTCCGGCAAATCGTTTACAGCCGCAAATAACTGATTCACATCCTGCTGATCCTCAGCCGCATCATCTTCCTTCACTGGCTCAATCTTGTTCTTTGCCATCAAATTTTTGCTCGGCCGCACATCGATATCGTGCGTCACATCCAGGTACTCGAGTACCTGCTGCGCAACTTCGGCAAACACAGGAGCAGATACCGCAGTGCCGTAATACGACGCTCCCTTTGGATTGTCGATCACCACCGCAATCGAAATCACAGGATTGTTCACCGGAGCGAACCCCGCAAACGAAGCAATGTGCATCGTCTTCGAATACGTGTGCGTTACCGGATCGATCTTCTGTGCCGTGCCCGTCTTGCCCGCCGACGAATATCCATTCAATTGCGCGGGCTTACCAGTACCGTAAAGGACCACGCCTTCCATCATCTTGCGCATCTCCGCAGAGGCCATCTCGGAGATCACACGATGCGCGCCTGCCGGCAGTTGATCGGGCATATCTTCATTCGCGTGAAATGGCGCAGGCTTCAATTGATCTGGGTCCTTCGGAGCGGGCATCAGGATATGCGGCGGCAAGTACGTTCCACCGTTGGCAATCGCCGATACCATCGAAACCAGTTGAATCGGCGTAACCGCCACTTCCTGTCCTATTGCAATCGAACCGATCGATGTTGTACCCCAGTTCTTTGGCGCACGCAGCAATCCGCGCGTTTCGCCTGGCAGCTCAATGCCGCTCCGCCTCCCAAAACCAAATGCGCGAATGTATTTGTAGAACGTATCCGGCCCCATACGCAGCGCCAGCTTTACTGCTGCCACATCACTGGAAACCTCCAGAGCCTTGTGAATCGGAATCACATGATAGTGGTCGGAGCGGTCATCATGAATCGTGCGGCCAAACAATGTAATTGCGCCGCCCTGGCAATCGATCGGGTCGTCCGGCTTCGCGACTCCCTGGTCCAGAGCAGCCGAGTACGTAACCAGCTTGAATGTCGAACCAGGCTCATAGACATCGCCAATTGCGTGATTACGCAGCAACTCAGGCGAAGTGTAGCGGAAGTGATTCGGATTGTATGTCGGTCGCACGGCCAGCGCAAGAATCTGTCCTGTGTGCACATCCTGCACCACAACGGTACCGTCGTCGGCATGTGTGCGCGCCATCGCTTCATCCAGCGCCTTCTCTGCCATGTACTGAATATTCTGATCGATGGTGAGCTGCAGATTTTCACCAGGGTCGGGCTCGTGCGCTACAGATCCCAGCACGCGACGCCGTGCGTCGAGCGCTGTAAACATGCGGCCTGGGGTTCCATGCAGTTCCTTGTTGAACTTCAGCTCCATCCCGCCCAGACCATTGTCGTCAATGCCTACGTAGCCCAGTACCTGCGCAGCCAGTTGATTGTTCGGGTAGAAACGCTTGAACTCCTTCTGGTAGTAAATGCCCTTCATGTTCAGGGCATGCACCTTGTCCGACACATCCGGAGAAACACGCCGCGCAATCCACGCAAACGCCTTGCCCTTCTCCAGCCGGTCCAGAATCGCCTTCGCTGTCGTTCGGCTGTCGTCGTCGTTCGTGTGTACAATCGCCGCAAGCGTGCGCGCGGCCGCTGCCTTGTCGTCAATCTCGCTCGGGTCGGCGTAGATGGAATCCACCTTCACCGTCATCGCCAGCTCATGCAGATTGCGGTCGTAGAGAATGCCTCGATGTGGAGCAAGCTCAATTGTGCGCTGCTGCTGCTTCTCAGCCTTCTCCACGTATTCAGAGTGATCCACCACCTGCAGCATGAAGAGCCGGATGGCAATAGCAATCGCCCATAACAAAAAGAAGAGGCAGACCAGCCGGAAGCGCGACAGCTTCATCGGCATGGTGCGAGGAGCTGCGGTGCGGAGCGGAATGGCTCGAAGCGTGGCCTGCATCTTCAGTCAATGTGTTCTGTTTCGTCTAAGCTACGCACGCGCTACTGTGCAGGAGATGCAGGCGCATGATTTTGCGCAAGCGTTGGCGTGCTTGTATCGGACGGCATCGCCGCATTCGGATGCACAATCTGCCCCGGCTGTGGAGTGACAAAACCCATCTTGCGCGCCAGCGTATCGATACGGCCTGGCTGCTCAAGCTCCGCTTCGGAGAGCCGCAGCTTGCGATTCTCCTCCTGCAGTTGATTGCACTGCTGTTTCTCCGCTTCCAGGCGATACGAACCTTCTATGGCGCTGAAATGCTGCAGGCCGTACACCATTACGAGAGTGAACAACAGTGTCACCGCCGCGGCAAACGTACGCATCTGCCGCGCACGAACCGGATCGGGAGCCTTCACCAGGCGTGAGTTGTCGAAGTGGCGTGTAAAGCTGATCTCGGGCGTACGCACACCGCGGCGGCGCATGGCTTGCTGCGCCATCAGTTCGGCGTTGTGCCGCGCCACACGGGCACTCCAGCTGTTGCTGTCCGTCTCAAAATAAGTTGTTGCGCATGCTGCTGCCATCACTGCTCCTTGCCCGGCTCCAATTCCGCCTTAGAGCCTTTCTGCCGCCCTTAATTTCGCGCTCCGTGAGCGCGCATTCCGTTCCACTTCTTCCTCGCCGGCCGTTACCGGCTTCTTCGTCAATACGTTCCAGATTCCTTGCCGCGCTCCTTCGCGCAGCGCGTCTTTTGCTATGCGATCTTCCAGCGAGTGAAAGCTGATCACCACCAGGCGTCCGGTAGGCTTAAGCAACTTCGGTGCGGCCTCCATCAACGCCTTAATCTCATCCAGCTCGCGATTGACATAAATACGAAGTGCCTGAAAGGTCCTCGTCGCCGGATGAATTCTGTCCTGTTTCATTGCCGGGGCGGCTTGAGCAACAATCCGGGCCAGTTGACCCGTCGTTGTCACCGGCCGCCCGCGCACAATGGCTCTGGCGATTCTCCGCGACCTCCTTTCCTCTCCGTATTCGTAAATGAGGTCTGCCAGCTCTCGCTCGCTCGCCTCATTCACCACTTGTTCGGCCGTCGGTCCACTGCGCGTATCCATCCGCATTTCCAGTGGTCCATCGGCCATAAAACTGAATCCTCTCCGCGCCTCGTCCAGTTGCAGGCTGCTCACGCCAAAGTCGGCCAGAATGCCATCCACTGCCGCTGGCTCCACGTGCTTTGCTATCGAACTAAAGGCCTCGCCAACCAGTTTGAAAATCGGTGCCTTCGGTCCCAGCTCATTCGCCAACCGCGCCAGTTTGGCTTTCGCCAGACTCAGCGCCTCCGGATCGCGGTCGAATGCAATCAACCGGCCTTCAGCCCCGAGCCTGCGGGCAATCTCACTTGAATGCCCTGCCAGTCCGAGCGTGCAATCCACATACGTGCCTCCCGGCCGCACACGGAGAAACTCGATCGCATCTTGTAAAAGAACCGGCACATGGCGTTCTGTCGGGTTCGTCATGCGCTCCCCCTGAGGGGTTTCCTTCAAACTCATCCGCGCTGGCTCAAAATTGCCGCCATCGCCTTGCGATCCTCCGCCGTCAACTCATTGGCTGCGAGGTTTTGTTCAAAGGCCTCCCTGTTGTGTACTTCCAGGTAGGTCCTCATACCGAAGACAGTCACTTCGGCATCCAGCTTTGCGCTTCCCCGCAGAATCTGAGGAAGCAGAATCCGTGCCTGTGCATCCATCTCCACCTGCTGCCCGTAATAGCTGGTCAGGTTCAGATATTTGCGGACAGCGTCGTCCATCGTGCTTGAAGCTGCGAGCTGCTCTTCGCGCTTCTCCCACTCCGGCAGCGGCCAGATCTCAGCGCTCTTACCGTCGGTGCTCGTCACATAAAACTGCGTCACGTGCGCGGCGTCCACCAGTTGCTTAAAGGCCGCAGGGAGCTTCAAGCGCCCCTTCTCATCGACCTTCGCTGGATGGTTGCCGCGAAACATTCTGTTTCCGATGCCTTTCTCGCTGCCCTCTCGCCTGGATTCCGGCGAATTCAAACTCAACTTTTCGTTGCCACTACGGGTTCGAAATCCTCAAAACTGGCAACTCTCAGTGCGAAAGAAGCAAAACCGGAGTAAACTTGCTACAGATTCAGGATATCTACTCCCTTTTACTCCCTTTTACTCCACCACGTGGTCGATAATAGACCAGTTCCTGACGCACTCCAACGTCTAATTCCGTGGAAATTGAGGAAATACCCGAATCTGCGTGGGTTGCTGGTCAGGCAGGTTACCCCAATCGCAATTTCTAGGAAGAGTGAGCAGAGGAACCACAACCCGTAGTGTTTATCGCTAAGATTCCTGGCGCAGGAAAGGGACTAGGCAGATTGACCGGTCCGGTATATAGGAGAACAGAAAGCGAAACTAAAACGCCGCCGCCAGTTTCTTCTTTCTGCGGTTCTCTACAACAACCTTTAATAGATAGAGAAACACCAGTAGATTCACCACCAGCAACACCACGCGCAGCCATGTGATGTGCCGGAACACTTCAAAAAGCTCCCAGGGCAGAAATGAGGCGGTAATCAAAAGGGTTAGGTATTCGCCCCATGTCTTTTCGAGGTAGAGGCCAATTCCCTCAAGCAGACAAATCGCCGCATAGCTGAATGCCAGAAATCCGATCCGTTTCAGCATGGGATCGTCTACAAGCGATGCCTTATCCATCAGAAAGTTCACCAGGCGCGACTCGGGGCTGAAATGCAGGGCCTCGCGAATACCGTCAATGACATCGCCAATGTCCTTATGCAATAGGCGCATGGCGCCCACGCCGACAAAAGCAAACATCAAGGCCAGCGCAATCTTGTAAAGCGCGATCAGGAGCAGCAGTTTGTTGTGTCGTTTGCGCTCGTCTTCATCGACGGCTGAAGAGTCGGTCATGGTCTGAGACGGCGCGGGCCATGCGCGCTCACTCTCATTTTATGCCAGCGCCGGCAATTGAATTGCACTCGAACCTCAATCTTCACGCGCTCGTAACGAACCGTTCCCCTGTCGTCGGTTATCAGTTCGTATGCAACAGCGAATCGCGGTCGACGATCTTGCCATCGACAATCAATGTGGAAATGCGCCGCGCATTCCAGATACTCATCGTTGGATCGCCGTCAAGCACAAGAATGTCCGCGCGGCGGCCAGGCGCAATAAGCCCAAGCTCATTCCATCCGAACTGGAGTGCATAATTGTTCGTCGCCGCTGCAAGCGCTTCCCGTGGCGAAAGCCCCAGCCGCACCAGCATCTCCATCTCCGTGTGCATGGAAATACCAGGCATGGCACCCATCACGGGCGCTCCGGAAGCGGCTAGATAGCGTGGTCCAGTGGAAAAGATGGTCTGGTTGATGCGCCACAACCGCATTGCCGCCTGGTCGGCTTTTTTGCGCTGGCTCTCTATCAGCCAGCGCTGCGCCATGCCAGGCAGCCTGCGCTGCCAGCCCGAAAGTGTGTAGTCCATATCCCCCGTCTCGCGGTCCGGTGGATCGAACATGCGATTCGGGTCGAGTTGGCCGGCTGCTGGCTCCAGCCACAAATTGCGATGCCCGGGCAGACGCAGATAGTACATGCTGAAGGTAGGCATCAACGCGGCATGATGCGATGCAAGGAACTGTGCGTAGTCGTGCAGATGCGCGTCCGTCGGTGGCAGTGACTGCGCGTAGTCATACGCCGTGGAAGCAGAGGCGCCCCAGGGATCGTCCACAAGCGGATTCTGCAGCTCATTGGGAATTACGCCAAGTTCATAGCGTCCCATGTGGAGCAGTGCGTCCACACCGTCATCCACCGCCACGCGATACGGAGTTGAAATAAACTCGCCGTAAGTCACCATGCCGAGTTGGTGCGCGCGCATGATGATCCATTGTGTGTTTGCGGCGGTCAGATCATAGCCCAGCCAAAGAACGCGCGTCCCCAGCCGTGCAGTTGCATGCAGTTGCCGGGCCGTATCCTGTGGGCTCAATTCCACCGGATGTGCACCTTCACGCAGAATCTTGCTCCAATCCTTTTGCCCGACCAGCAGGCTCCAGTTGTCGGTGGTGCCCACTGAATCGATGAGATAGAGATGCGGCCGCGGATTGGCGTTGAAGTCGATAAGGCCGTGCCTGCTGTCGGAACGAGCCACCACCGTGGTCACACCCATGAACAGAAACGCATTCGCCTGTCCCTGTGAGTTCATTCCTGCGTATCCGTCCACCAGGCCGGGAATAATGTATTTCCCCGTACAGTCCACAATGCGGGCATTCTTGGGAATTGGCACTTCGGCACGCGTGCCAACCTGCGTAATATGGCCGCCTTCCACAATCACTACTGCGTCGGCAATATCGCGTGCGGAGTGTCCCCAATTGGTCAGATCAACCACCGTCCCGCCCGCAAGAACAAGTGGTTCGGGAGCAGTCGTTGTCCCCTGGGAAGGTTGCAACGCTCGTACTGAATTGGCACAGAGAAGTGCGGCGACTGCAAACGCGCCCAGACAGGCTAGGGCGCGGAGTCGGTTTGAGATCCTGAACAAAACGGTCCGCCTCAGCTTGCCGCCAGAGTGCGCCGCTGGCGATGCGCAATCAAGGGCAGAACCTGCGTGTAGGCCGCATCTACAGTCAGGCCATACTTTGCGCGCAGCGCGTCCACTTTGCCGTGTTCGATGAACTGGTCAGGCCAGCCAATGCGCACGACCGGAAGCGCTACACCCATCTCGTCCAGTGCTTCAATCACTGCGGAACCGAAACCGCCCATCTTCACGTGGTCTTCAATCGTCACAAAAGCCGCAACACGTTTTGCATAGGTGGAAAGCACTTCGCGGTCCAGCGGTTTCACAAAGCGCGGATTGATCACTGCGGCCGAGTAACCTTCGCGTCCAAGCCGCGTACCCAATTCGGAGGCCAGCGCGGTCATCGGTCCAAGGCCGAGAATCGCCACGTCCGATCCGTCCGCCAGCACTTCTGCCTTGCCCACTTCCAGCACCTGCGGCTGTGCCTTGCGCTCCACTCCGGCTACCGTGCCGCGTGGATAGCGAATTGCGCTTGGGCCGTTGAGCGTGAGCGCGGTCTTCATCATGTCCGCAAGTTCATCTTCATCCTTGGGCGCCATCAGCGTCATCTCAGGAATGCCGCGCAGATAGCTGATGTCGAACAAGCCGTGATGCGTTGGGCCGTCATCGCCTGAAAGCCCGGCGCGGTCCATGCAAAACACAACCGGCAGCTTCTGCAATGCCACGTCATGCACAATCGGATCGTAAGCACGCTGCAGAAATGTCGAGTAGATGGCACACACCGGACGATAGCCGCGCGTCGCCATGCCTGCCGCAAAAATCACCGCATGCTCTTCGGCGATGCCCACATCGAAGTAGCGCCGTGGATGGTGCGGGCGGAAGCTGTCGAGTCCGGTTCCATTCGGCATCGCTGCTGTAATCGCGACAACGCGCGAGTCATCATTGGCCAGATGCACCAGTGTGTTGGCGAACACTTCCGAATAGGTCGTCTGGCTCGGCGAAGTCTTGCCTGTCTCCGGATCGTACGGCCCCAGACCATGGAACTTCTTCGCGCCGTCAATCGCGGGCTGGAAGCCGCGTCCCTTCTCCGTAAGGACGTGCAAGAGCACGGGCCGGTCTTCCTTCTTCAGAAAGTTGAACGTCTCAATCAATAGCGGAATGTTGTGCCCGTCGATGGGACCGAAGTATTGCAGTCCGAACTCCTCGAACAGAATCGACGGCCACAGCATGCTCTTTGCAGCTTCTTCCGCGCGGCGCACAACCGTGATGGCTGTCTTGCCGCCGAAGCGTTCCACAAGCCGTGCCGCCGACTCGTGAAAGTTGCGCACCCGCTCGTTCGTCACAATACGGTGGAAATAGCGGGCGATTGCTCCAACATTGCGATCGATGGACCACTCGTTGTCGTTGAGCACCACAATCAGCCGCTTGGTCTGCTCGGCAATATTGTTCAGCGCTTCAAAGGAAATACCATTCGTGAACGCGGCATCGCCGGCCACCGCAACCACGTGCTCTTTGCCGCCAGCGAGATCCCGTGCAACCGCCATACCCAACGCGGCGGAAAGTGCCGTGCCGGCGTGACCCGCGCCATAGCAATCGTGCTCGCTCTCGGTTCGCAGCATGAAGCCGTTCAATCCACCCGGCTGGCGAATGGTGCCGAACTGCTCGCGGCGTCCGGTAAGAATCTTGTGCACGTACGCCTGATGGCTCACATCGAACAGAATCCGGTCCTGCGGCGTATCGAAGACTGCATGCAGAGCCAATGTCAGCTCTACGACGCCGAGATTCGGGCCCAGATGTCCGCCTGTTTTGGAAAGGGTCTGGATCAGGAACTCGCGAATCTCACCCGCAAGGGACTCCATTTCCGCATGAGTAAGCCGCTTCACATCGGCGGGAGAATGGATCGATTCCAGCAAGTTTCCCATGTGCTTCCTTCCCTGGGGATTGCGTGGCTCCAAAGCCATCGTTTCCGGCGGGAGTGAACAAAAATCGCTGCAGCTCAAACACTTAAGTTCTTCCTATGGGCGGCATTTCAGCCCCGGAATATGCAGGCCGCGCGATTACGTCACCCAAGTATATCAATAGCTACAACGCAGGACAGCCGTGCATTGAGTGCTGGCAAGTTGGACGTAACTTTGGGGGAATCGGCACGAGCACGGGTGTGTACCGCTCACTAAATGCGGACGATCTCTGGGGTATACGATGGCCAACAGAGTCTGTTGAGGAATTGAAGCCCATGCGTCAATTACGAATGAAAGCGCTTCTAATCGGATGCGCCCTCCTCTGGTGCGTGGGCGCCACAGCGCATGCACAACTCACCATTCCCCAAGGCGGAGACCAGTCGAGCACACCAAATCCACTGGTAGACACCACCGTCAAGCCGGGCAAGATGTTCCTCTTCGATCTTGAGGCACGTTTTGCCAAAGACGTGGCTGCCAAAGGTGGAGCCGGATTCGCCTCGTGGTTTGCAGATGACGGTGTGGCACTGGGCAACGGTAAACCGCCCGTTGTGGGCAAGGTGGCCATTGAAAAATCCGCCACGTGGACGCCACAGCAATATCAACTCACCTGGACGCCAACCGATGCTGTAATGAGCCCACAGGGCGATATGGGGTACACATGGGGTCATTATGAGGGCCGCAGTAAGGATGCGAACGGCAATCCTGTACTCACCGGTGGCCGCTACATGACTATCTGGCGCAAACAGCCCGATGGCTCATGGAAAGTGGTTCTAGACGCTGGTGCAGACGACGCGCCAGCCGCCGGTGACTGCTGCAAGCTGCCGCCAGGCGAACAATAGCACCTCACCTGCAGCGCTCAGCTTCGTCCAATGGACAGACAATCAGCCTCTTTCGGGCCGGGCGCCTGCCAGCGCACGGCCCTTCTTTAGAGCAGGGGGGAGCGATTAGTCTAAGTACGTACCTGCGCAGCCATAGTGCGCCTCTCCGCCGGGACTCGTGTGGAGCAAACAGGCAGCCCAGCGCCGGACCCGAGGAGTTCGCATTGAAGAGGAAGTCAGTGTTGTCACTTTTTGCCGTAGTAGGGGCGCTGGTTGCGCCGCTTGCGGCCATTGGTCAAATCGCGCCTGAGAAACCGGCCGCCGAGCCATCCACCGAGCCGGTCTATAAATACGAAGCGTACGTGGGCTTTGGCTATACAAGCATCAACCAGGTGAACCAGTCGCGCAGTGGCCTGATTGGCGTTGAAGGCGGCGTGAAGCGTAATTGGGGAAAATATTTCGGTATCAACGGCATGTACGGGCACTATGCGTGGTCCGCAACGCAGTCCAATCCGGGTGATCCTAAAGTCGATATGATCCTGCTGGGCCCCGAACTGCATGCGCCGCTTTACGGCCGCTTTAGCGGATCGATTCGCACATGGTTCGGTACCGCGCACATGAGCAATGTCGACATTCAGCCTGACTACTCCTTCGCTGGAGGCTTCGGCATGGGAATCGACTATGCATTGAACAACCGGCTTTCCCTGCGCCTTGCAGGTGACGATATTGGATCGGCCTTTACCGTGGTTCCCTATACTTCCGGCGCATCCACCCATACACGCTGGAATGCGCACGCAACCTTCGGTGTGGCGTACAGGTTCTAACGGCGCGAACCTGGAAATCGGAAAAAGCGGAGGCCTCAGCCTCCGCTTTTTAATGTCTGCACATAAGGTGCCGATTCGTGCTCCGTACAACTGATTCGCTACAATGCTCGCAATTCCATGACTGCTTCCCCGTTGTCCGCAAGGCGCGTCAATACGCCCGCCCAGGTTCTGTTTGCGAGCCTCGTGGGCACAGCTGTCGAGTTCTTCGATTTCTATATCTACGCAACTGCGGCGGTAATCGTCTTTCCGCATCTCTTCTTTCCGTCAAGCGATCCAGCCTCCGCAATTCTCGCATCGCTGGCAACGTTTGCCATCGCGTTCCTCGCGCGGCCTATTGGCGGCGCACTCTTCGGCCATTTTGGCGACCGGTTGGGCCGCAAGCGCACACTTGTCCTCGCACTGATGACAATGGGACTCTCCACGTTTCTGATCGGCCTGTTGCCGTCGTATGCATCAATAGGCATCACCGCGCCGATTCTCCTGGCTCTTTGCCGCTTCGGCCAGGGTATTGGGCTCGGTGGCGAATGGGGCGGCGCCGTGCTGCTTGCTGTTGAGAATGCGCCTCCGGCGAAGCGCGCGCTTTACGGCATGTTTCCGCAACTTGGCGCTCCTATTGGCTTCGCACTTTCCGGTGGCGTGTTTCTCATGCTTTCACGCGTGCTTACCGATGCGCAGTTTTACGCGTTTGGATGGAGACTTCCCTTTCTTGCGAGCGCAGTGCTGGTGCTGCTTGGGCTGTACGTGCGGCTGAGCATCACGGAAACACCGGTGTTCGCTGCCGCACAGAAACGCGAAGAGCGCGTACGTGTGCCGATGTTTGCCGTCGTCCGTAATCACCTGGGGCAAGTTGCCACGGGTATTCTGGCATGCCTCGCGACGTTCACATTGTTCTATTTGCTCATTGTGTTTACGCTCTCGTGGGGTACGACGGCATTGCACTACGACCGCGGGAGCTTCTTAACGATGCAGCTCGCGGGCATCGTATTTTTCGCGCTGGGCATTCCTGTCTCGGCGTGGCTTGCCGAATACGGACGCAAGCCGGTGATGCTGGGTGTTTCAACAATGATTGCGCTCTTCGGCTTCGCGTTCGCACCCATGTTTGAATCGGGCCACAACGGTGCAGTTGCGATGCTGATGATCGGGCTGACACTGATGGGCCTCACGTATGGTCCGCTGGGCACAGTGGTATCGGAGATGTTTCCTACATCGGTGCGCTACACAGGCGCATCCGTCTCATTCAGCATGGCTGGAATACTCGGTGCATCGTTGGCACCCTACATTGCTACCTGGCTGGCACAGCATTTTGGACTCATGTTTGTGGGCTACTATCTGACCATCTCGGCGGTGCTGACGATTGTTGGCCTGCTGCTGACCCGCGAGACCCGCGACGAGGCACTGGATTTACCTGCCCACTAAGCAAGCGCTGCGCTAGGACCACGGCGAAGTGCCGTGGGGCATATGCATGTCTTCTCCTCAAACAAGTTTGATTCTGAGTTGCGTGTGGTGCGCAATATCGCCGCACTGCGTTTCTGTGCTGTCTGCAAGCATTCTGGTCAATACAGCCTGTTTGCGAAAACAGTATGCTGAAGCATATGAACCAATAAGAGGCTCGCAATTCGAAGTAACAGCGAACATATTCGGTAAACGCAGATTATCTTCGATTGTCCCTCATAGTTAGAGTACAGTAAGGTCTGAATTCGCTGGATATTGAAATTTGCGGCATCCTGCGAAGTCCCAGAGAATTCACGTTGGGCTGGGATTGGGCCATTTGCTATGCACGAACCTGAATTCAGGCACGGAACTCCCTCGCCCGAATACTTCGCCGATTTTGCCACTGCTTATGGCAAAGAGATAGATAGACTTTTAGCCCAGATCGAACAACCCAACTTCCATGAGATGACCAGAGAATTTGCCAGTCATTTCTACGATCTTCTGGGCGTGCGCTCAGAAAGTTCAACGATCCTGTCGTGGTTAAGCTCGCAGGAACTCGCGCATTTACAGGCAAAACAGGCACAACATCTGCGTTCTCTTCTTAGTACGCAACTCACCGCTGAGTCACAATTCGAGAAAGCGCTCCAGATAGGCCGAATCCATGAATTGGTTGGCGTCAGCCTCCCCATTCTGATGGAGACCTACCACCTCTATCACGCGAAAATAGAAGAGATTGTGAACGCTGCACAGCTCGATACTCCGCAGCAAGGAATGCTCAGGAGCGCCCTTCACCAGAGATTGCAGCTCGATATTGAAACGCAGATATTGAGTCACGCTCGATTTGATTTCGATATCGTTCAATTCCTCGCGGACTTTGACCACGCCATCATGGAGGCAAGTAATCTGGCCGATATGATGCGGAATTGCATGCAGGCTCTAGGAAGTTTCGATGGCATCGCAGCCTGTCTGCTTTCCCGTCCCGACGCACACGGAGTGATGCAGATAGAGGCGGAAGGCGGCAAGGAAGGCGGCTCCTATGCGAATGCGCTGCGTTCACATCGGATCCCGATGTTTGATACGCAGGCGAACGTGCCTGCCGGCAATGGCCCTGCTGGCCGCGCGTGGCGCAGCGGCGAGATCCAGGTCAACAATTCCTTTGCGACAGGAGATGTTCTGAATCCCTGGAGAGCGGAGGCGCAGGCGCACGGGTTCCGCTCCTCCGTGGCAATCCCGTTACTCGACACATCGCGACAGTCATTCGCAGTTCTGAGCCTCTACAGCAAGTGGCCGGGATTCTTCGGCGCAACAACGCGCGAAGCCATGCTCCGGCATATTCAGCAGGCAATGGGTGACGCGGTCCTGCGCTACGAGCGCACCAGAGTTATTGCCGCGGATTTGAGCCGTACCTATCGCAAGTTTCTGGAAAATGCTTCCGTCCAGATGCTCTATCAACCAATCGTCGACCTTCGCACGGGCAAACTGCGCGGTGTAGAGGCACTGGCACGATTGCGCGACGACGACGGAAACCTCATTTCCCCTGGGGCTTTTCTACCTGCATTTGGCAACGCAGGCCTCCTGACGCTGTTTCAGCTCGGTCTCGATCAAGCGTGCAGAGATCTGCTCAGCTGGCGCGCACAAGAACCGGAAGAGACATTCTTTGTATCGATCAATCTGCCGCCAAATGGGTTGACGCAGGATGTGTACAGGAATTCCGTCTTTGAGATTCTGGCGCGCTGGAATCTGCCGGGTAGCATCCTGGCACTGGAAATGCTGGAGGACAAGGATACTCTGGACATTGCAAGCAGGGATGCGCGTATTGCCGAGTTCCAAAACGCCGGCATTCGAATCGCGCAGGACGACCTCGGCTCAGGATTCAGCTCTCTTCTGCGTATGGATCGGGTTGCCTGCGACGATGTGAAGATCGATCAGGCTCTGGTACGCGGCACGCTGCAAAGACCTGTTCGCGCGCTGGAGTTCATCTATCATCTGACACTGCTGGCGCAGGGTTTTGGCGCTCTGGTAACGGTGGAAGGTCTGGAAGATCCAGGCCTGATTGAAGCAGCCGCAATTCTGGGAGCGGATTTCGGCCAGGGCTTCGGCATTGGACGGCCGATGCCTGCGGAAGATCTCCTGCGCTGGAAACTGAATTGGAGCTTCTCAGTAGATCCAGAGCATCCGCGCACGGCTCTGGGCGCGCTGGCCGGCTACCTGCTCTGGGACCACAAGCTCAGCATGCTAACCGATTGGCCGGAGATGGCCGCGAACTTCATCAAGGAGCCATGGCTCGTGCATCGCTATCTTGAGTGCAGCAAACGAAAAGACCCAGAGCTTTCCATGATGCTGGAACGCACTCAAATCCTGGCGCTCCATGGGCAACGTAGCCCAAAGTACAGACAAATGCGCAGTGAACTGATTGAGCGGTTGGGTGAAATCTGGCTCAAAGAAAGAAAGTGACTCTCAAAGTACTTCTTCGCCGGGAAACTGGCTCGAAAAAA
>DASZRJ010000028.1:0-99963 GCA_035550015.1 Occallatibacter sp.
TTCCTGCTGCGCGAGATTCCCTTTGGGCAGGACGGTAATTTTTCGTTCGATGCTCTGGTGCAGCGCTACAATGGCGACCTCGCCAACGGCTACGGCAATCTGGTCAGCCGCGTGGTGAACATGATGCATAAGTACTTCGGCGGTGTCGTGCCAGAGTCGAATGCAACCACGGATGCCGAAACTGCTTTGCGCGCGCACACCGAGGCAGTGATTGCCGCCTTCGGACCGCAATTCGACGAACTGAACTTCTCTGAAGCTCTAAAGAGCCTGTGGGCGCTTGTTGCAGAAACAGATGGCTACCTGACTGCCAATGCGCCGTGGAAGAAGCCTGCCGAACGTAGCGACGAGGACCATGCCGCGCTGCAGGCCCGTGTACTGAGCACGGCTGCCGAGGCCATTCGCGTCATCACCGCTCTCGCGTATCCCATTCTGCCGGATGCAACGGCAAAGGTGTGGCAGCAGCTTGGCCTAGGCGAGATTGCCGATGCAGCGAAGATGTCTTTCCTCACCAACGTTGCGTGGGGCAGGCTGAAGCCCGGCACAAAGTTTGGCGAACCTGCACCTCTGTTCCCGCGTGCTGAAAAGGACGCAGTTGCACGCATGGTTGCGCTGGAAGAAGAGAACAACAAGTCGGTGATTGAAGCCGCAGGCGGTCCGTCGCTGCCAGCGCCCGATGAGCCGAAGGTCGCGCCCGCACAAAAGGCAGCCCCGCCAAAACCAGAGATCAAAGCAGAGAGCAAAAAAATGGAAGAAACCAAGCCCGTAACCACACCAGAGACCACACCTGGCAATTCCACGGCCGCGAACGTTGAAGCCGCACCTGCTGCAGCGAACACAGTAGCCGCCGAACACTCCGCCCCACCGCAGGTGGCGCAGGTGGAAGAAAAGCAGTACATCACCATCGACGACTTTGTGAAGGTCGATCTACGTGTGGCGCAGATTTTGGCCGCCGAGCGCATCCCCAAGGCTGACAAGTTGCTGCGGCTTGAAGTGGATCTGGGTTATGAGAAGCGGCAGATTCTTGCCGGCATTGCGCAGTACTACAAGCCGGAGAAACTCATCGGCCGCAAGATCGTGATCGTCGCCAATCTGGCTCCGCGCAAAATGCGTGGTCTTGAATCGAACGGCATGCTTCTCGCGGCGTCTTTGCCCACCGATGGAGCACCGGTACTTGCAGGTTTTCTGGAAGATGTGCCGCTGGGCGCACGGCTCAAGTAAAACGAGGAGACTCACGGTTGCTGGTTGATTCTCACGCTCATCTCGACAGTCCGCGCTATGCCGACGACCGCGAGGTCATGCTCCGTCGCACCTACGAAGCGGGCGTTGATACGGTGATGGCCATTGGCATTGGCGAAGGGCCGCACGAGATGCATCAGGCGCTCGACCTTTGCCGTACATACAACGGCAAGTCGGGATTGCCGAAGCTCTACGCGACTGCTGGCGTCTATCCACACAACACACCGGAAATTGACGACGTGGTTCTTGCGAAGCTCGACCGCCTGCTCGTCGAGCCGGAAGTGATTGGCTGCGGCGAAATCGGACTCGACTACTACCACGAGGGCGCTCCGCACGACGTGCAGCGCGCGGGCCTTGTGAAGCAGCTTGAGATCGCGGCCGCGCGCAAGCGGCCCATCGTCATTCACTGCCGGCCCAAAGACGGCGAAGTTGACGCGTGGAATCATCTCTTTCTCACGCTCGACACTTACTGGCGTCACACAGGGCTCGGCGGCATCATGCACTGCTTCAGCGCTGGCTCGGAACAGATCCAGAAGTCCATCGACATGGGTTTTCTCATCTCCTTCGCGGGCAATGTGACGTATCCCAAGGCACAGCCATTGCGCGATGCCGCAGCAGAGGTTCCCCTGGAACACATGCTCGTCGAAACCGATGCTCCGTGGCTGACGCCAATGCCCGACCGCGGCAAACGCAACGAGCCGGGCTTTGTAACACGCACCGCAGAGCTGCTTGCCGGCATCAAAGGTGTGACACCGGAAGAGCTGGCTGCAGCTACGACTGCAAACTTTCACAGGCTCTTTCATCTGACCGGAGCCGCACAAAACTGATAGAGTGGCAACGGTTCGGCGGTGAAGCCACATTGCTCCCGCCAATTTCGAGGGACGTTATGGCACAAGACAATTCATTCGACATCGTCAGCAAAATCGATATCCAGGAAGTCCGCAACGCAATCGACCAGGCAATCAAGGAGATTCGCCAGCGCTTCGACTTGAAGGACTCGCACTCCGAGATCAAGCTGGCCGATGGCGACAAGGAGATTCAACTCGCCTCGGCAAACGAGTACAAGCTTGAAGCGGTGAAGGAGATTCTGGGTCAGAAGCTGGTCAAGCGGGGCGTCTCGCTCAAGAACCTGACGTACGGCACAATGGAACCGGCCGCGGGCCAGAGCGTGCGGCAGAAAGTAACGTTGCAGCAGGGCATTCCTTCCGAAAAAGCCAAGGAAATTGTGCGCATTGTGAAGGACTCCAAGAAGAAAGTGCAGGCCAGCATTCAGGGCGATACGGTGCGCATTGCCGGTAAGGACCGCGATGACCTTCAGGCCATCATTGCCCTGCTGAAAGGCAGAGACCTTGGTGTCGATCTGCAATTCACCAATTACCGTACGAATTAAACCGATTCTCAACCAACGCGTGAGACGCGGCCATGGCCAAACGCGCTAGAATCAGAGCATCTTGAGCACATTGGCGATAGCGACGACGAGAGAGTTCTTTGAGCTGCTACGCGACGATCTTGTCGCCATTGAGCAGGAACTTGGCCGCGACGCCGCATCGAGCGTCAGCACGATCACCGAAATCGCCGAGTACCTGCGCGAAGGCGGCGGCAAACGCATTCGCCCTTCGCTGCTGCTGCTTGCAGCGCATCTGCTCGACTTCTTCGGCCCGAGCGCGATTCGCCTTGGCGCGGTGGTCGAGATGCTGCACACGGCCACCCTGGTCCACGACGACATCATCGACAATGCGCACACGCGGCGCGGACGCCCCTCGCCCAATACCACGTGGGGCAATGAGAAGTGCGTACTCGCCGGCGACTGGCTCTACATGCAGTCCTTCAAGGTGGCGCTCGAAGAGCAAAACCTGCGCGTGCTCGACCTGCTGATCAGCCTCACGCAGCAAATGGTCGAAGGCGAACTGCTGCAAATCCAGAAGCTGGGCCGGGCCGTATCTGAAGCCGAATACTACGACCTGATCTTCCGCAAAACGGCGTGCCTGTTCTCCACTTCCATGCGCCTTGGCGCTGTACTTGCCGGAGCCACAGAGGCTCAGGAGACCGCGCTCGCGACCTACGGCCGTGCGGTAGGACTGGCCTTCCAGGTGGTGGACGACGTGCTCGACCTGACGGCCACCGAAGAGGTGCTGGGCAAACCTGTTGCAAGCGATCTGCGCGAAGGCAAGGCAACGCTGGCCGTGATTCACTCCATCGATCACGGAACGGCCAAGGACCGGCAAACTATTCAGCGCGTGCTCGACGACCGCAGTTTTGAGCACGTGAGCCGTGAGCGCATCCAGGAGATTCTGGATCGCAACGGCTCGGTGGACTACGCGCGCGCGGCGGCCGATCAATACGCGGAGCAGTCGCGCCAGGCATTGCAGGCGTTTCCGGATTCCGACTTCAAGCGTGCGCTGCTCTGGGTTCCGGACTTCGTTGTGGCACGCGAGAAGTAAACACCAGACCAGTTATCCAGGGTCACTTCAACACGAACAAGGCTGAGGTTTCTGGTTCCGACGGTCCGCACGATTGCGAGCAACGAGAGTTTCCGCTGTAGAGTTTTTTCATGAAGAGAACCTGGGAGAAGGTCGACAACTACCTGAGCAAACTTTTGGTCAAGCCTAATGCTGCGCGTGAGGCAGCATTGGCCGCGAACAAGGCCGCTGAGCTGCCCGCGATCGATGTGACACCCCTGCAAGGGCAGTTTCTGGCACTGCTGGTGCGGATGACAGGAGCAAGGCGCATTCTGGAGATTGGAACGCTGGGCGGCTATAGCGCGCTGTGGATGGCGCAGGCTATGAGCGAGGACGGACGGATTGTGACACTGGAGCTGGACCCGCAGCATGCGGAGATTGCACGGAGCAATCTGAAGCACGCCGGTGTGGATGAGCGTGTGGAAGTCCGTGTGGGCAATGCCTTGACACTGCTACCCAAGCTGGCGGAACAGAAGGAAGGCCCCTTCGATCTGATTTTTATCGATGGAGACAAGACGAATTACACGACATATCTGGAGTGGGCTCTGCAGCTGGCGCACAAAGGAACCGTAATTCTTGCCGACAATGTGGTGCGCGACGGGAAGGTTGTGGAAGCCGACACTCACGACGAGAATGTGCAGGGCGTTCGACGGATGCTGGAACGGATTGGGAGCGAGCCGCGGCTGAGCGCAACGGCGCTGCAAACGGTATGCGGCAAGGGATACGACGGATTTGTGATGGCGGTGGTGACAGGCTAGTGCGCGACTATTACACCATCAGAGCTTTGAGGGCCTCGACATATTGGTGCGGCAAGGGCTTACGCTGGAAGTCTCGTCCGCAAACAACATGCACCGTCTCACCCTCCGCCAGGAGCACAGGCTCGGCGTCGTCTGCGTTTTTGCGCAGAATGCGATAGGCAAACTTGAGCACCGATCCGCGAAGCATCGACGGCCGTGCTTCGATTAACACAACATCGTCATAGCGTGCAGGGCCGCGATAGCGGCAACTGGCTTCGACAACAGGCAGGATGCAATCGTATTCGACTTCAAGCGTGTGGTAGGAAAGGCCGAGCGCGCGCAGCACTTCCACACGTCCCAGTTCGAACCAGACCAGATAGTTGGCGTAGTAGACGACGCCCATCTGGTCGGTTTCCGCGTAGCGCACACGCACTTCAAGCGTTGTTACCTGCATGCGGAAAAACCGCCTCCTCCGTTGGGCTGCTAGTGTTTGAGATGAGTGAAGATGGGCAGCTTGGCCACATCGTTAAAGCTGACGTAGACAAAGAACATGACCAGCACGACAAACGCGGCCTGATAAATGCGCTCCTTCACGACGATGCTGATGTCATGGCGCAGGGCGCTTTCAATCATGAGCAGGAGAATGAGCCCTCCGTCCAGAATGGGAAACGGAAGAAGATTCAGGATGCCGAGGTTGAGGCTGATGCCGGCGGCCAGCGAGAACTTGGGCGACCAGTATTTGGTTTCCGCAGCCTGACCCGCGACACGCGCGATGCCGACCGGGCCTGAGAGCTCCTTGACCGATGCCTGACGTGTGAACAGCTTGTGCAGCACCTGAATGATCATGGTGGAAGCATCCAGGCAGTAGTCGCGCGAAGCAGCAACCGCGTCACCGAACTTCATGGGGCGCAGAATCATCTTTGGCTCGTTGGGCTGCATGGCCATAAAGCCAAGGCGCCAGCCCGCGGTCTGCTTATCCGGATGCACGATGAGAGGCTGCGGAAGAGTTTCTTTATCGCGACGGATGGTCAGAGCGATGGGCTTGCCTTTACCTTCCTGCAAATACTCAAGCAGCGGGTCGAGCGTGTGGAAGGCATGGCCATCGACGGCGACAATCTGGTCGCCGGCCTGCAGCCCGGCTTGCGCCGCGGGCGAGTCCGACAGGGTCTGATCCACCTGAATGGGACCATCGACGTAATGAAAGTAGAGACCGGTGTTGGGCAGCTCGACACCTGCATCGTCGGCTTCGTTATGCACGGCGAGAGTGGTGGAGATGGTTTGACCGTTGCGCTCGATCATGACAGGAATGCTCTTGCCTGCATCTCTGTCGGCGGCATCCAGCACTTTTTCGAGATCAGGATCGCGAAGAGAACCGAATTGAAGAATCGTATCGCCGGACTGAATGCCTGCCTTCGCTGCGGGGGAATCCGGATTCACCCACTCGATGGTCGTCGGCTTCACGTAAGGCACTTCGTTGATCCAACCGAAGTAAAAGATCATGACAACAAAAGCGAGGACGAAGTTGGCCATGGGGCCCGCGGCGCCAATCAACATGCGCTGCCAGCGGGGATGCGAAGTGAAAGCACCTGGATCTTCGGCAAGGCCTTCGGTCGTGGGTCCCGTGATCTGGTCCGGCGTTTCGCCGGTCATTTTCACGTAACCACCGAGAGGCAGAAGGCAGACCTTGTAGTCGGTGTCGCCGTACTTAACGCCGAAGAGCCGGGGTCCGAAGCCGACGGAAAAGGCCTCTACGCGCACGCCACAGAGCTTGGCCACGGCAAAATGGCCGAACTCATGCACGATGACCATGATGCCAACAAGAACAATGAATGCCGCGGTGGAGACCAAAAAAGAATGCATAAGAGCGTTGAATTTACCTCAAATGAAACATTTGCGCGAGCGCGACTTAGCTACCGGCCACGCGCGTTCGAGCTTGCTCACGCGCCTGCTGGTCGGCGGCAAGCACCTCGGCAATGGTTGCCGGGTGGGCCTCCGGAGTTGCTGCGAGCACTTGTTCAATTGTACGCGGGATGTCGGTAAAGGAGATACGGCCTTTGAGGAAGGCCTCGACCGCAATTTCATCCGCAGCATTAAGTGCAATGCAATGTGCGCCGCCCTTCTCCGCGGCTTCAAAGGCCAGGCGCAGGCAGGGAAAACGCTCGAAGTCGGGCTCTTCGAAGTCGAGATGGCGCAATGCGGCCAGATCGAAGGTAAGCGATGAGGCGGGCCGCTCGGGATAAGCCAGCGCGTAGAGGATGGGCAGGCGCATATCTGTGACAGAAATCTGCGCGAGGATGGAGCCGTCGACGAACTCGACCAGTGAATGAACCGTGGACTGCGGATGCACGGTGACGCGAACCTTGCCCGGCGGCACGTCGAAGAGGCGGCAGGCCTCGATGACTTCCAGGCCCTTGTTGAGCATGGTGGCTGAGTCAATGGTGATGCGCTGGCCCATGACCCAGGTGGGATGCTTGAGCGCCTGCGCGGGCGTGATACTGGCGAATTCTTCCAGCGGTGTTTTGCGGAAGGGGCCTCCGGAGGCGGTGAGCCAGATGGTTTTGACTTCGCCATGCGTACCTACACGCATGCACTGGTGGACTGCATTGTGCTCGCTATCGATGGGCAGAATAGGCACGTTGCGCTCACGCGCTGCGGCGGTGAGGATTTCACCGGCGGCCACCATGCACTCCTTGTTGGCAAGGCCGACCGGTTTGTCGGCCAGAATGGCTGCATGCGTGGCTTCGAGCCCGGCTACACCGACGATGGCCGAGACGACAAAGTCGGCTTCGCTATGCGTGGCGCAAGCGACAGTTCCGGCGGTGCCATGAACAACATCTACGCCGCTGATGCCGGCGGCTTTAATGCGAGCGGCAAGCTGCGCGGCGAGCTCTTCATTGGCCATGGAGACGAGGCGCGGACGCCAACGGCTGGCCTGCGCGAAGGCTTCGTCGATATTGCGCCCGGCTGCGAGCGTTGCTACGGAGTAGCGATCCGGGAACTGCTCGACGATGGAGAGTGTGCTTTGGCCAATGGAGCCGGTGGAACCGAGAATGGCGAGTCGTTTCAAAGGTTTTTCTTAGCGCGTCTGGAAATGTTCTTACCTTTATTTTAGCCGGTCGATTGTTCCGTTCTTCTGAAGCAAATTTCTTAAAACGGCAAGCGGATCAACTGCGTGTACCAGAGGATGGGCGCGGCAAGCAGCAGCGCATCGATGCGGTCAAGCACGCCGCCGTGTCCGGGAAGTATGGAGCCGGAGTCTTTGACGCCGGCCGAGCGCTTGAGCCCGCTTTCTGCCAGGTCACCCACCTGTGCGGCAACGTTCACAATGACCGCAAGAATGAGCCAATACCACCAGGCTTCATCGCCGTAGTAGAGACGCGTTGAATTCCAGCGCGCGAAGAGTGTGCTGAGGCCCATGAGCGCAGCAGCGACCAGCATGCTGCCGGCAATGGAGCCATAGGAGCCCTCCCATGTCTTCTTGGGGCTGAGGTGCGGGGCGAGTTTTTTCTTGCCAAAAGCGCGGCCCACGTAGAGTGCGGCAATATCGCCGGCCCAGACCGTGCAAAGCAGGAAGACGACGAGCGAGGGACCGTTCATCAGGTCACGGACTTCGGCGACGGCCATGAGTGTGACGCCGATGTAGAACATGCAGAAGATGGAGGCAAGAGAGTCGGCAAGTACGCGCTCAATGGGCGAGCGGAATGTGCAATAGATGACAAGAGCGACACAGAGCATGCCGAAGATGGCGCGGCCCAGTTCGGGCCACTCGTAGTTCATTGCGAAGAGAAGAAACAGCGCGGAACAGACAACAATGCGGGGAGGGCGGGCGCCCAGACCGTGGGTAAGAGCAAGCATTTCCCAGCCGGCAAGCACGGCCACGCCCGCAGTGGCCAGCATGAAGAGCCACTTGGGCGCAAAAAAGACCAGCGCCAGCACCACTGGCGCCAAAACTAAAGCCGTTACGACGCGTTTCATTCAGGCTTGAGGATACACCGCGAGGGTGGGCCGACTGGATCAGGAGCGCGTAACGCAAGTACTGTCACAGATTTACCTAGCTTGCCACGATGCGGATACGTTCAGGGTCTTCTTCGACTTCTCCGCCGGCTTCACCGATGCCGCCGTAGCGGCGTTCGCGGCCCTGGAAGTCGCGAATGGCCTCAAGCAGGTGGATGCCGCGGAAGTCGGGCCAGAGACGGTCCGTAATGAAAATCTCGGCATAGGCGATTTGCCAGAGCAGGTAGTTGGAGATGCGCATTTCTCCGGAGGTGCGGATGAGCAGATCAGGGTCCGGCATGTGCGCGGTGTAGAGATGGCGGTGAATGTCTTCCTCGGTGATGTTCTCCATCGAGAGATTTCTGCGTTTCATCTCGGCGGAGAGACCACGGAAGGCATCGACAAGCTCAGAGCGCGAGCCGTAATTGAGCGCGAGGGTAAGCGTGGTACCGGTGTTGCGGGCCGTGGTCTCAGAGGCCCATTGCATTTTGTCCTGCACTTCGGGCGGCAGTTCGTGGGTGCGGCCGATGTAACGGATGCGGACGTTGTTGTCCATCATGCGCTGCACGTTGCTTTCGAGATAGCTCTTAAGCAGGCGCATAAGGAAGTTCACTTCCGCACGCGGGCGGCGGAGATTGTTCTCAAGCGAAAACGCATAGAGAGTAAGCCAGGGCAAACCGATACGCGACGCCGTCTCGGTAACGAGCTGGACACTCTTTGCACCCTGCTGGTGGCCGAGGAAGCGCTTTAATGAACGACGCCCTGCCCAGCGGCCGTTTCCATCCATGATGATGGCTACATGTTCGGGCAGCCGCTCCGGCTTGAGCTCTGCGTACACTGCTCGTTCGTCGGGTGAAAGCTCGTCGATGCGCAGCGTTGAACTCAAAGCCAAGTAGGTGCCTCGCAACCGGGAATGCGGCCTTCACGCTTCTTGCGTCAGTGGCCAATGGACAAACTACTGGACATGGACATGCCCAGTAGAATGAGGTCCGGCGATTCGTGCATCGGACATTCAGCCCCCGACTATCAGCCGCAAGGGTCAGCATCATCGACCGTAGCACATGCGCCCGCAGCCCGCAAAGACGCGCCACGGGCTCGTCACACGCACAAGTGACCGTTGACCTGGAACTTCCGTACTCGCGCAGGAAGAACCTGCCGAGAACGGCACAGCGCCAGGCTTACGCCGTGCGGCGGCGGCCTGTGGCTGCGTCACGGACGGAGCCATAGAACAAGGTGCGATGGAGCGAATCGAGATGCGGAAGCAGAGCCGCGACTTCGGCCAGGAATGGATCGGCCATGATCGCTGCAACTTCCTCCTCGCGGCGGCTACGCGCGTCCCGCACCAGCTGCGACACTTCCACTTCCAGTGCCGTAGCCAGCCGTTCGAGCGAGCCCAGCGTAGGAACCGCCTTGCCGTTCTCGATTTTCGAGATGTAGGTCCGGGGGACCTGCATGCGGCTGGCGAGCTGTCGCTGGCTAAGATGACGCGCCCGGCGAATCTCCCGCACCTGTGCGGCCACCTGCAGGCCTGCCTCAGCGGAGGAAGGAGCTGCAGGCGTCGTCACAAGTTGAGGGGTCAGGGGTGCAGGCTCCTCGATGTCCAGGGGCTTGCGGCATTTCCGACATAAGGAGTTGCTGGTCCTGTACTGCACCAGGCTGCAAAAATCACAGCGCACAACTTCCCGTGTTTCCACGCTTACAAGAGTGGTCGCCATGTCTTGGTTGCGGAGAGCCAGAGCTTGCTCTCGGCGATGCCTTTCAGCATCGCGATATGTGCTAATTTCGGGGGTAGGAACCATAATTGTCAAGTAGAAAATTAGGGTCAACCCTAAGTTTCTCCTATGATACCCGAGAAAACCCGAAGATTCACGAACCAAATGAATAACAGCATTGCATGTAGCAGACGCTCGCTGTTCGCTCGCAGCCGGGCCATTGGCCGGGGGCGCGGAGGGCCAGGGCTAGTTGCGCCAGGGACCGGGCTTCGGTTGGTATGGTGCTTTTAAGGAGCGGAATCGGATGAGTGAGCAGACAAATAGTGCGGACTTTGGCCGCGAGGCGGCGTGGAAACTGCTGACCGAGTGGACTCAGAGCGAGAGTTTGCGCAAGCATGCGCTGGCCGTAGAAGCCTGCGTGACGGCCTGCGGCGAGGCGGAGGCCGACCGGCTGGGTCTGGCAGGCGATGAGCGCACAGCAATGGTGAATCTCTACACCACGACCGCTCTGCTGCACGACTTTGACTACGAGAAGCACCCTACACAGGAAGAGCATCCCTTTGTTGGCGTAAAAGAACTGGAACGGCTGGGCTGGCCGGAGGCGACACGGACGGCGATTCTGGGCCATGCGCAGTACTCGGGTGTGCCACGGGTGACGCATCTGGACAAGGCTCTGTTTGCCTGTGACGAGCTGGCAGGCTTTCTGACGGCGTGCGCACTGGTAAAGCCGACGAAAGCGATTGCGGACGTGGAAGTGCCGAGCGTGAAGAAGAAGCTGAAGGACAAGGCGTTCGCCAAAGGCGTGAACCGCGAGGACGTGTACCAGGGAGCAGCCGAGCTGGGCGTGGAACTGGATGCGCACATCGCGTTCTGCCTGGAAGCAATGAAGAAGCGGGCTGGGGAGCTGGGGCTGTAAAGACAGTTCAACGTGGGATTGAAATTGCCGGATGAACCCGGTGGTTTGGTGTGATTTTGGCGCGGAATTTGCGGCCGTTTTACGGGTACAAGTGGTAGAGGTACAAAATTGCCGGGTATATCCAGCAATTTGAGAGCCTAAAAGCGCGACCTTTCGCGCCAAATAGCATTGTCTGCCCCCTACACATAGCTGAAATTTGCCCGAATTTGATCGAATTTAGAGGTGTGAAAATGGGCCAACCTATATCGTTCGCGCTGGAAGGAAAGTAACGACATTTCGTCGAGGCTTCGCAACGGGCTTTCGCGCCGACCCACCCGCCTGCTTTCCCCATAGCGCAATCGGCATGGGAAAAAGTACGTAATAAGCTCTGCCCTATTGCCTACGGTAGATGCCGCTGACGATGCGGCGGGCATTGCCGGGTGGGCGATTGTAGTAGTAAACCCAGCAGTCGCGCTCGGAGCCGTTGGTCATGACGACGGTTGTACGCTCGCGGAGGAACAAGCTTTCGGCGGGAGCGTTGGGGTAGAAACCTTCGTAGTCGTCGAGCTGTTCGAGGAGGGACGCGCCACCGGCAAGTTCGTAGACGGTGCCGACGACGAGATTTTCCTCGGTTGGGTCGGGGATAAGACCGGGGTAGTCGCCGAGGTCGTAGAGCAAGCCGTGGATGCTTCCCTGCCCGATGACATGCAGTTGTGCGACGAGTGCGGCGACGATGCCGGGGGCGAGGCCGGGCTGCAGGGTTCCGTAGGCAAACAGGTAGTCAGTCATTTTTGATTGAAGTGGCATGGAAGCCGGCCAGCAACGCCAAATTTATGCGAGCGGGTTTTTGGAGCGCAACTCTGCGACGATTTCGGCCGCGGCTTTACGGGCTTCATCGGCGTGGTCGGGCGGGAAGCTGATGGCACCGACGCGAGCGTGTCCACCGCCGCCATAGCGCTCACAAATCTGCGCGAGGTTGACCATCTTCGCCGGATCAGCCTTGGTCCAGGGATTGGAACCGACGGAGACCTTGGTGCGGAAGCTCGATTTCGAAAGACCTATAGAGTACGTGGCTTGCGGGTGCAGATAGTAAGGGATGAACTTGTTGTAGCCCTCGAGCTGGCGGTCAGTGATATCGAAAAAGATGGTTCCATCTTTTTCTTCGCTGCGCGAACGGATGAGGTCAATGGACTGCTGGTGACGCTCAAGGAGCGGAGGAAGCAGTTCGGCAACGAACGGCTGCTGCAATACTTCACCAAGCGGCATTTCCGTGAGCAATGGAATGAGACGCGGAATGAATTCGGGGTCCTGTGTGGACTCAATGATGAGCGTGAGCTTCATGGCCGGTGCAGCCATCTCAACGGCGGACTCGGGGCTCTCATACTTCGCACCGTCAACCATGTCTGCCCAATAGATGAGATCGGCGACTGGCTCGATGTCGAAGCCGAATTTAGTGGACGCGATATGGGCAAGGAAGCTGGTGCAGGAGGTATATGTCGGATCGAAGAATTTTCGATTGGCGCAGTCGGCATCCTGCTGGCAGGCGCGGAAGTTGTCCTGATCGGCCTGAGTAAGGAAGGCTGACTGATGATGGTCGAACCACCAGGTGACACGCGGCGAGGCGGAGTACTTGAAATCGACGATGGCGTTTTCGTCACCGATGAACTCGCTTTCGTCAAAAAGCGCACCGGCGCGGTGCACGAGTCCGTGATACTCGTAGGCAGCTTCAGAGTTCACACGCTCGCGATGGAACCGTGTAAAGAGCGATGCGGAGCAAGCTCCGTCGAAGCATTTGTCGTGGTAGAAGACGCGAACCCGCAACGTGAAACCACCTGATGAAAGATAAGGGCCGGAAAAAACCGGAAAGTTAAGCATCAAGGCAGGGGAGCGTTGTGTCAAGACATGCGGACATAGACAGGTATGGGAACTGCCGATTTATGTGCGGCGTATACCCCTGTGAATTGGATAGAATGATGCGACAGCAACTCTCCCTACACGACAGGAAGGTGCATGAGCCCGGGATTGCGCTTTTCCCCGACTGATTCCGATCCGCCCAAGCTCCCGTTGGAATTCCCGGCAGCCTCCCCACCGCCGGAGCCCGCACAGGGACCGGGTAAAAGCCCCATCGCGTGGGTTCAGTGGGCTTTTCTTGGCGAAAACGGACTTCGCTCGGGCTGGGCAGTTGTTCTGTTTTACCTTCTGTACCGTCTCTTTTCATTGACACTGGGTTCGGTGGCTCTGGCCTTCCACCCCCAACTGGCGAATTTTGCGTTCTCCGCTGTGACAGCGATTGCCGGCGAATCGATTGGCCTGACGGCGATTGTGGGCGCGGTGCTGATTGTGGCGCGGCTGCAACAGAGGTCGATCCTCGACTACTATTTCCGCGAACAGCATCCTGGCTGGCGATTCTGGTCAGGCGCCGTGGCAGGCTTTCTTACGCTCTCGGCTCTGGTGGGCACGCTGTGGGCCGGACACTGGCTGCAGTTCAATGGAACGAAGCTTTCGGTTCCACAGATGGCCTCCTATGCGGCGTTGTGGGCCATAGCCTTCCTGCTGACGGGCTTTCTGGAAGAAGGCACGTTTCGTTGTTTTCTGCTGAATACACTGGAACGCGGCATCAATTTCTGGTGGGCCTTTGCGGTGGTAAGCGCGGTATGCATGCGTCTGCTGGCTACCGAACCCAGCTCCAGCGCATGGGGTGTGTATTTGATGGCACTGCTTGGACTGGTGCCATGCCTCGTTCTGCATCACCTCAGCTCAAAGAGTGCGGGATTCTGGCAGGCAGCATGGGTGACCTCGACGCTGTTTGGTTTTTGGCATACCGGGAATCATGGTGAAAATCCGATTGGCATTTTCGCAGCGGCGGCAATTGGACTTGTTTTTTGCGTCAGCGTCCGGCTGACGGGATCCGCGTGGTGGGCGATTGGCTGCCACACGGCATGGGATTGGGCAGAGACTTACTTTTACGGAACACCGGACAGTGGTCTGGTAGCAGAAGGCCATCTGTTTTCAACCCAGCCTCTGGGCAGCCCTGTGATGAGCGGCGGAACGGTGGGTCCCGAAGGCAGCCTGATGGCTCTGGTTATTATCACGGTGCTTCTTATTGCGATCCTCATCATTTACCGGCGCAGGCAGAGCATAGCAGCGGCTGCCTGAGGCTTCACGACACTTCCGACAGTGAAAGCATGGCTGGCAGATGCAGCCTGTGAGGGTTATCCTGTGGGGGAGCGATGCCCACGCCCACCCATGCTGATCCGCCCAGGGACACCCCGGCCAAAACTCCGCAGGTAAGACGTGGAAGGCGATGGCTGCGCATTACGCTGTGGTCTGCCTCAGGCCTTGTGCTGCTGGCGCTGATTGCCTGCGCCGCTGGCTTGTGGTGGCTCCGTTCCATCACAATGGCCGCGTTGCCGCAGCTTGACGGTGAACTGCGCGCCACAGGTCTCCATACAACAGTGACGGTGCGCCGCGACACTCATGGCGTTCCGCACGTCGATGCAGAGAACGAGCACGATCTCTTCTTTGCCCAGGGCTACGTGACCGCGCAGGACCGGTTGTGGCAGATGGATGCGTTTCGCCGCAGCGCAAATGGCGAACTAGCCGAAGTGATGGGGCCGTCGCTGCTCAAGCACGATATTGCGCAACGGGTGCTGCAGTTCAAGATGACCGCGCAACGCATTTACGAGCGAATGCCGGCGGCCGACCGCGTGTATCTGGATGACTATGCGCGCGGCGTGAATGCGTTTATTGCGTCCCATAGAAAGGAATTGCCGCCGGAGTTCAGGCTGCTGCGGTATCGGCCGAAGCCGTGGACAGGCGCGGATTCTGTGGCGGTTGGCATGATGATGGTTCAGACGCTCGACGCGCATTGGCTGACGAAGCTCTCGCGCGAGCGGATTGCCAACGACCTGCACAACCCCAGGCTTGAAGCGGATCTTTATCCGGTGGGCTCCTGGCGCGACCATGCTCCGACCGGAGATCTGGTGAATGCTCCCAAACCACGCCCACGGCAGATAACCGAAGACGACGAAAACGATGACGATCGCGCGCAGGCGCGCCGCGAAACTCCGGAAGACCTGAAGGAACTACGCGCCCTGTTCTCCCGAGGCGTTTGCGATGGATGCATACCGGGCTCCAACAACTGGGTTGTATCCGGCGCGCACACCGCCAGCGGGAAGCCGCTGCTCTCGAACGATATGCATCTGAGCCTGACCGTTCCGAATATCTGGTACATGGCAGACCTGGGGGCTCCGGGATTTCACGCAGAAGGCGTGACTCTGCCGGGCATGCCGTTCGTTGTGGCCGGGCATAACGATCACGTGGCATGGGGCTTTACCGCGTTGTACGCCGATGTGCAGGATCTTTACGTGGAAACACTGGACGGCAAAGGCAATTACAAAGCGCTGGACGGCACGTGGAAGCCGCTGACGGACGACAAGGAGATTATTCATGTGCGCGGGAGCCCGGATGCAACCGTCACGGTGGAATCCACAGGGCACGGCCCGCTTCTTGACCCGCTTTTGAAGGATGAGAGCCGACACATCGCGCTGGCGTGGACACTTTATGATCCGTCGCTCAATTCCATTCCGCTCCACGCACTGAATACCGCCGCAAACTGGCAGCAATTCTCCGACGCTCTGCAGACCTGGGCCTGGCCCACGCAAAACGTTGTTTATGCCGACGATCAGGGACACATTGCCTACCATGCGATTGGCCGCGTTCCGCTGCGGCCTGGAGGGCTGGCCGGCGTGCCAATCAGCGACGGCAAGCACGAGTGGAACGGCTACATTCCTTACGAGGACCTGCCCAATGCGTTCGATCCGCCTTCGGGACTGCTGGCAACAGCGAACTCGCGCGTGACCACGGACAAGTCTCCTTATCCGCTTACGCTGGAGTGGGCAGACCCCTACCGCGCGCAGAGAATCTTCAAGGTTTTGCAGGGACGGAATGGACTGAAGCCGCAGGATATGCTCGCGCTGCAAACGGATGTGTACAGCGAAGTGGACCAGGAGCTGGCGCACCGGTTTGCCTATGCGATCGACCACACGGAGGGCGTGGATGAGCGCCTGCGCGATGCAGCCGATCTGATGCGGCGCTGGGATGGCAGGCTTACGACCGATTCAGCCGCGGCGTCTCTGGTGGTGCAGACACGCAAGACGCTGTGGCCGATGATTCTGGAACCGAAACTTGGAAAAGACGCTGCGAACTACGACTGGGCGGAATCCAATTTCGCCGAGGAAGAGATCATCATGCGGGCCAACCAGGATTGGCTTCCCAAAGGTTATTCGGACTGGGATGCACTGCTGACAGAAGCGGTCCGCCGCGCGATGCAGGAAGGACATGCGCCAGCGGAGCCCGCCGACTGGCTTTACGGCAACTGGCATGTGGTGGACATTGAACACCCGCTGGCGCGGTTTCTGCCGATCGTGGGCCGCATGGCGGGGACCGGACCACAACCTCTGCGTGGAGACACGGTCACGGTAAAGCAAGTCGGCCGCAGCTTTGGTCCGTCGCAACGATTCACGATGGACTGGAGCAACGTGGATGGCTCCACAGAAAATATTGTGCTCGGCGAAAGCGGAAATCCGCTGAGCCCATACTTCCGCGACCAGTGGAAAGACTGGTATGACGGAACGACATTCGCGTTTCCGTTCACATCGGGAGCCGTGGCCACTGAGACCACTCATACGCTGCGCCTGATTCCATGAACACGCGTTTACCGGCCTGCGTTCGCGCACTGGCCGGACCCACGATCATTGCGCTGACAGCACTCCTTGCAATCACGCCGGAGATGGTGCGCGGCGGTTCATGCGGCCACGACTTCGATTTTCATCTGGTCTCATGGTTCGATGCGCACGCGAGCTGGCAGCAGGGTGTGTTCTATCCACACTGGGCGCCGAGCCCCAATTACGAAGCAGGCGAACCACGATTCATCTTCTATCCGCCCTTCACGTGGATGCTGGGCGCGGCACTGGGATTCCTGTTTCGATGGTCCGATGTTTCGGCTGCCATGACGTGGCTTTTGCTTGCAGGAGCAGGACTGGCGACCTATGCACTGGCAAGGCTGGCGATGGCGCGCGGTCCGGCTACGATTGCGGGTTGTTTCGCGCTGATCTCAAGCTACTCGCTTTTCAACGCCTATGAACGAACGGCATTCGGCGAGCTGTCCGGCGGCATCTGGATACCTTTGCTGCTGCTTTTTGTGCTGCATGATCGCAATCCGCACGGCTCCCTGCCGCGGCGGGCATTCGACGGTTCAACAGCGGGACTGGCCCTCGCGGTAGCAGGGGCGTGGTTTTCCGATGTTCCCCTTGGCGTGATGACCTGCTACCTGCTTGCAGCAGTGGCGCTGGCAAGCGCGTTTATGCGGCGCTCCTGGGCTCCGGTATTGCGTGCGGCAACCGCAGTCATACTTGGCCTTGGCCTCACAAGCGTGTACCTGCTGCCTGCCATTGCGCAGCAGAAGTGGGTGAATGTGCATGAGGCAACCTCGGACCCTGGCACACGCGTGGAAGACAGCTGGCTATTCGCGCATCACGCCGATCCAGCTTTCGCACAACACGACGCAGAACTGTTCCGCGTCTCTGTCGTCGGTTTTTCACTCATTGCAGCCACACTTGTGTGCGTATGGATCGCGTGGCGGAGAAAACGGCTTCCGGGACCGCCGTCTGTGTGGGCGCCTCTGGCGCTGATCCCCGCAGTTGTTCTGATTCTGCAATTGCCCATCTCCCTGCCTGTCTGGGATCTGCTGCCCAAAATGCACTTTCTGCAATTTCCATGGCGCTGGCTGATCACGGTCCAGGCACCGCTGGGCATCTTTCTTGCAAGTGCGCTTTGGATGGAGAAACCAACCCTGCGAAGGCTTTCGTTTATTGGAATCGGGCTGGCAATGGTCTCACTCACGTTGATGGAATGCCACTTCTTTTTCCAGGCGTGCTATCCCGAAGACACGGCGCGGGCCATGCAGCAGAACTCTGCCGCACACATTGGCTTTGAAGGAACGGATGAGTATGCGCCAGAGTTTGCGGATAACGCTCTCGTTGCGCTCAACCTTCCCGATGCGTGCCTGACATCCTCGGCTACGCTCACACTGGGCAAATCTCAGGGAGATGACACGCCGCAATGGAACAAATCGCAGGGCAGTTGCCTGGCAATATTTCCCATCACGCACACGGGGAAGCCGGCAGCCGAGCATCTTCATGTGGATTTTGAAGCGCCGCGCGCAGGATTCCTGATTGTCAGGCTTCGCAGCTATCCAGCATGGCGAATTACATTGAATGGAACAGCGATCGATCACCTGCCTGAGCGCGGAGATGGACTCATTGCAGTTCCGGTACAGGCGGGGAGGGGTAGTTTGCGCATCGCCTGGAGTGTGTCACGCGTCGACATGGCCGCACGGAGTCTGAGCAGTATTTTTCTCCTGGGACTGATTGCGTTCTTCATTGCAGAAAGAAAATCTGCGTCTCCTCATTTATCATGACGCTATGCCAGCCGACGTAAAGTCGCTCATACACGAAGGCGCCGAACTCACCGACAAGGCGCTCGAGGCTCTGCTACCTCCGACTGGCACCGTTCCCGCTTCAATCCATGGCGCGATGCGCCACTCCACCTTCGCTGGCGGCAAGCGGCTGCGGCCTGTGCTTGTGATGCAGGCAGCGGCAACGATTGCCGGCCATGTGCCGCCTGGCATTGAGCGGCTCGGTGCGGCCATCGAGATGATCCACACCTATTCGCTCATTCATGACGATTTGCCCGCGCTCGATAATGACGATTTGCGGCGCGGACAACCGACCTGCCACAAAGTGTTCGGTGAAGCAATCGCTATTCTTGCCGGTGATGCACTGCTGACGCGCGCATTTGAAGTTCTGGCTGGACTCGATTGCCCGCCGGCGGCAACGGTACAGACTGTGGGTTTGATCGCAAATGCAATCGGCACGGTGGATGGGATGATCGGCGGTCAGGTGATCGACATTGAAAGCGAGCACCAGAAGCCGACGCCGGAACTGGTGGAGGCCATTCATCGGGCCAAGACAGGAGCGCTTATCCGCGTAAGCGTGGTGACGGGCGGAGTGTATGCAGGCGCCACTGCCGAAGACGTTTCACGGCTCGACCTGTTCGGCCGGAAGGCCGGCCTGGCCTTCCAGATTGTCGACGATGTGCTCGATATGACCGTGGACTCCGCGCAACTGGGCAAGACGGCGGGCAAGGATCTGGCCACGGAAAAAGCAACCTGGCCTGCGGTGTTTGGCATTGAGCAGAGCCGCCGTGATGCGGCCAATCTCATCGATGAGGCGTTTGCCGCACTGGATCCGTATGGATTACGTGCCGACGGGCTGAAGTCAGTAGCGCTTTATCTGGTGGAGCGCAAAAACTAGCAGCACGCATATTCAGCGGAATTTGAGAACTAGTCCTGTTTGAGCGCCTCACGCAGTGCTTCGCGCTTGGAGGCAACTTCATCCACGGCTTCCCGCACCTTGCCGAGAATTCCCTGCAACTGGTCAACATAAGCGGGCATCTGATTCCACCATTTGCGGATGACGGATTGCTGATCAAGCAAGGCAAGAGCTGTTCCGGCTGCGGCAGCCGCCAAGCCCGACTTGCGGTTGCCGGTGAGCACCAGAAGACCACCGGCAACGAGCGAGCCGCCGGCGGCGATCTTGATCCAGTCGATTTCCTCGTCTTCGTGTTCTGACCGTTTCACCAGTTTCGCAACTGCAATGCTTGCCATATCGTCTCCTTCGCTCAATCCAGATCAAATACACGAAACGGTTTTTCGTCCGGAGCGTCTTTTGCCTTGCGCAATGCCTCGGCGAACTTCTTGTCGAAGAGGTCTTCCTTGTTCTTCTCCGCGTCAACCGATTGCCGGAAGATGGACTCTTTGCGCTCGTCGTGTTCGCGCATTGCCTTGGCGGCGGTTTCCAGATCTTCAAAGGTTCGCTTGCGCGGGGCAGACGTGTGACTGACAACTGCACCGGTAGCGGTGTCAATCTTGATCATTGCGCCGCAATCCGGGCAGGCTACTTCGATTAAGTTGTCCTTGCCTTTGGCCATATCCAATGGCATTGTAGGCGGTTTCCTTACTTCTTGCCCAGTGCCAAAGGGCTACCTGCCTGCTGACGAAGCATGTACGTGCAGAACGATGCGGCGATAACTGGTGAGCGAAGGGGTTCCGTCATCCGTAACGGCAAGAATCACATGGGCGACTCCATCGCCCTTGCAGGGAATAAAAGGAAGCCAGTCTGGACGGCAGACCGCATTCACGTGCACGGTGACTTTGGCCGTATCCGCACCACGCAGCGTGATTGCAGACAGATTGCCGTCAGCCATGCCAGCCTCGGCATAGTGGAACCAATGATAGGTAAGCTTCTGGCCGTCAGGGTCAGTGGTACCCGCGGCGTCAAGCGTGATGGAATCACCGGCTTTGGCTTCGATGTAGACGGGGGCGGTGCCGGACTTGCCGTTTACGACAACCTGCGGTGCGTGGTTTGAATGGGCAAAATCGGCCACGGTCCAGGTCATGCGTGCCGCAAAGTCGTTCTGGAAGGCATTCCGCCAGCGCCAAATGGAAGCCTGGTCGGAGGTGTGCTGTCTGCCGTCCGCGCCGATGACAGTGTCCTGCGAGGTAAAGCGGCGGAATTCGTCGCCACCCTGGGACCAGATGGGATGGGTTTCTCCATAGGGCTCGAGATAGATGTAGCGTCCGCCCCAGCCGCCCCAGTCAGGCCGGCGGTAGGCGTTGAGGCCGTTGTCGATGAGATTGAGGAACGACGGCGTGTCGCCTTCCATGATGAACATGTACCTGGGGTACATTTTGCCGAGCGGGCCTTTGCTGCGGATGTTTTTGTCGAGCCACTCGTTGGTGACTTCAGTGAAATCCGCTCCTTCGCCGTTGCGATAGAACTTATCGCCGCTGATGCCGGTCCAGGTGGCGTAGTAGTAGGAAGCCCCATCGGGTTTGGTGGGAATAACGATGTAAAAGAGGCCGGGTAATTCGCGGCGAATCCACGGGCCGGCGTCGTCCTGGTCACTGATGGAGTAGACGCGGAGTTTGGCGATGAGCGGTTTGAGCTCATCCGGCGTGTGGGTTTTGCGCAGGTCCATGAGCGCCTGTGCGAGCGTGTTGGCGCCACCCCAGACGGAGATCCAGAGCGGGCGAGGATCGTTGCTTTCGATGGAATGCACGATGGCTTGCGCGCCTTCGGAGTCTTTGCCCTCGCCCGTAGCGGCCATGCCGTAAGCCGGTTGGCCGGTGAAGATGCGGCTTGCGAGATAGGAAGTTTCAGGCCAGCCTTTCGCGTTCTTGAGCAGGCTGGGGCGCACTTCGCCGTACACATCGACGATCTTGCGCATGGTCTCCGGGTGCGTTGCGGTCTTTTGCCATGTGGACGTGGTGGCGATCATGGCTTCGATGTCGAACTCATTGGAGTAGAGCATGAGGCGCACGAAGGACATCTGGTCGTCGGGCTCATTGCCTATGTCGGAGAGAACGATGAGGCGCGGCTTGCCGGTGAAGGTATCGACGTGGGTGGGGACAAAAGACTCCTGAGCACAAGCCGTGTTCAACACCACACACAGAACGAAAGTTAATGCAAATGTTCGCGACAAGATATCCCCCCGAAAATCGAAGACCATTCTCGTACATTCGTGTAAGGTCTCGCCAGAGGGCTTGAAGTGAAAGATGGTGATAAGCGAGTTAGAATCGCTTTGCATTCCATGACCGAACCAACTCAGAGCTTTGATTACGACGAAACTTCAGCTGAGGATACGAGGCGCCCGAAAATCGTCAATCATTATCTGAATTTCAAGCCTCCATTTCCGATTGATCAAATCGTGGCCGATATGGTTAAAGCCATGCCGGCGGAGTATGTGCGCGGTCTGAGCCAGATTGTATTAACCAATGTTTCCGCACAATCGCGCGCTGCCCGCCGCGCTGTTACTCGATCAAGAGGGCGAAAGGTAAAGAGGATTGAAGCTCTTGGCCTATATCATCCTGCACATGGAAACCAATCCGCATGGATCGAGATTTTCGTCGATAACACGTTCAGAAAATGGGACAGAGGGTTGTGGCTTCATTTCCGCTTTTTGCGCATTTCACTTGTTGGCGACGTGTTCTTTCATGAACTTGGGCACCACATTCACTTCACCGTACGACCTGAGTTCAATGAGCGAGAAGACGTGGCGGACAAGTGGAAGGCACGGCTTCAACGCAAGTACATGCAAACCCGCTTCCCAGCTCTGCATTGGTTGCTTACCGCCATCAATTTTCTTTCATTTGGACTCATTCAATGGATAAAGAAACGGCTCTCCACCTTTCTGTTCAAGCGTGGATGGATTTCGCGAGCCGAGTTGAAAGAAATAGGTAAGTGACACTGAATGGAATAAGAAAAAGCCCCGCCTCGGCGGGGCTTTGTACTTGTGTAAGACGGAATTACTGATTTTTTGCCGAGGAGATTTTGGCTTCGGCCTCTGCGATGACGCGCAGCGCTTCCGTGTAGGCTTCTTCGCTCTCGCCGGCCTGTTTCCACTCTTCCTGGCCGCGTTCGAGCTGCTTTTCAGCGCGAGTAATGTCGATTTCCGAAGGCTTCAGCGCGTCGGCTGCGAGAATTGTCACACGATCACCGAGGACTTCCACGAAGCCCCAGCTCACGTTGTAGCGCTCCATGCCCTCCGGGCCGCCATTGAGCGTCACATCACCTGCGCCCAGTTCCGCCATGAGCGGAGCATGACCGTAGAGCACTTCCATGTAGCCGGACTTCGACGGCAACTCGACGGAGGTGGCGAAGTGCTCAAAGAGCACGCGCTCCGGGGTCACGAGACGGACGCGGATTTGGTTTGTGGTTGCCTCTGCCATTTGAGTATCCAGTGATCAGTGATCAGTGGACAGCAATCAGTTGGAAGCGGCCAGCGTTGTCTTGTTCTGAACGCTGACCACTGATCACTGTCGTTACGCGTTTGCCTTCATCGACTCAGCCTTGGCGAGCACATCCTCGATGGAACCTTGCATATAGAAGGCCTGCTCGGGAATGTCATCGTACTTGCCGTCGATGATGCCCTTGAAGCTGCGCACCGTGTCGGCAATCTTGACATACTTGCCGGGAATGCCGGTGAACTGCTCGGCCACGTGGAAGGGCTGCGAAAGGAACTTCTGCACCTTGCGCGCGCGCGCCACGGTGAGCTTGTCTTCTTCAGAGAGTTCGTCGATGCCGAGAATGGCAATGATGTCCTGCAGGTCTTTGTAGCGCTGCAGAATTTTCTTTACGCCCTGGGCAACGTCGTAGTGCTCCTGACCCACAACACGCGCGGAGAGAATACGGGAGCTGGAACCCAGCGGATCGACGGCAGGGTAGATGCCGAGTTCCGACAGCGGACGGCTTAACACGGTGGTTGCGTCGAGGTGCGCAAAGGTGGTTGCCGGCGCGGGGTCGGTCAAGTCGTCGGCGGGCACGTAGACGGCCTGCACCGAGGTGACAGAGCCCTTCTTGGTTGACGTGATGCGCTCCTGCAGTTCGCCCATTTCTGTGGCAAGGTTGGGCTGGTAACCCACAGCGGAAGGCATACGGCCGAGCAGCGTGGACACCTCAGAACCGGCCTGCGTGAAGCGGAAGATGTTGTCGACAAAGAGCAGCGTGTCGGCGCCTTCGGTGTCGCGGAAGTATTCAGCAACTGTGAGGCCCGTGAGCGCAATGCGCAAGCGCGCTCCAGGCGGCTCGGTCATCTGGCCGTAGACAAGGGCGCACTTGGAATCCTGCCAACTGCCGGGCTTGATCACACCGGACTCCGTCATTTCCGTCCATAGATCGTTGCCTTCGCGGGTACGCTCACCCACACCGGCGAACACAGAGTAGCCGCCGTGGTTCTTGGCGACGTTGTTGATGAGCTCCATGATGACGACGGTTTTGCCAACGCCAGCACCACCGAAGAGACCGATCTTGCCACCCTTCAAGAAGGGCTGGATCAGATCGATGACCTTGATGCCGGTCTCGAACATCTCTTCTGCGGTCGACTGCTCGTCGAACAAGGGCGCAGGACGATGAATGGGGTTACGTTGCTTTTCGCCGATGGGACCGAGCTCGTCCACGGGCGCGCCGATGACGTTGATGACGCGACCAAGCGTCTCCTTGCCCACGGGCACGCTGATGGGGCCGCCAAGGTCAATGGCCTTCATGCCGCGGACCATGCCGTCTGTGGCTTCCATGGCGACGGTGCGCACACGGCCCTCACCCAAGTGCTGCTGCACTTCAAGGATGATGTCGATGGGCACGGGAACGTCAAAGCCCTCGCTGGTGACGCGCAGCGCCTGATAGATAGGCGGCATGGTCGCTTCTTCAAATTGCACGTCGACCGCCGGGCCGGAAACCTGAATTACTTTGCCGATGTTTTCTGCCATTGTCTGCCTTCCGAGTGTTGCTACAGAGCGGCCGCGCCGCTGACGATTTCGATAATTTCCTTGGTGATGGCCGCCTGGCGCACGCGATTCATGGTGAGCGTGAGCCCGTCGATCATATCCGATGCATTGTTGGTGGCCGAGTCCATTGCCGTCATACGGGCGGCCTGTTCGGCTGCCACGCTTTCCGTCATCGCGTGGTAAAGCATGGAGGTGACGTACTGCGGGATGAGACCTGCGAACAACTCTTCCGAAGGTTGCTCGTAGATGTAATCCACCTCTGCGGTGCCGAACTTCTTTGCCTCTTCGTCCGCCTCATGGGTATCGGCAGGTTCCACTTCGATGCCCACCGAGGCCGCGGCCCTGGCGGCGCGCTCCCGCTCTTCCTTGCTGAACTCAACAGACTCAGCCATGCGAGCGGAGCCGATTTTGATGAGCGGAAGCAACTGCTCAACAACCAGGCGCTGCGCGATGACCGATTTGAACTCGTTGTAGACGAGGTAGCAGGAATCGATCTCCTCATGGATGTAGCGGTGGATGATGTCCTGCGCCAGTTTGGCAACCCGGCCGAGCTCAAGCTTTTCAAGCATGCCTGGATGGTCGCCCGTAACCTCAATAGCGGCTTTGTGCTGCCGCGTGCGCGTTACATGGCCATTTTCGTCAATGTGTTCCGTGTAGACCGCCAAGGGATACTTGCGGCGCAACTGGTCGCGGCCCTTGCGGCCCACGGCCTCTACATCGATTTCCTTATCGCCGTTGACCGAGATGAAGTGAAACGCGGTCTTGAGCACATTGGCGTTGAATGCGCCCGCAAAACCCTTGTCGCCACTGACCACAATGAGAAGGATGCGCTTCTCGGGCCGCGTGATGAAGAGCGGATGGCGCAGGTTGCCGGTCTGCTCGTCGTAGAGATCGACGCGCCGCGTCAACGAGTCAAGCACGCTGGTGATCATCCTGGCGTAAGGCCGCGCGGCGAGAGCGCGCTCCTGCGCACGGCGCAGCTTGGCCGCGGCCACCATTTTCATGGCCTTGGTGATCTGCCGCGTGTTTTTCACGCTGCGGATGCGCCGTCTTAGATCGAGAACATTTGCCATGGTCGTTCGCCTACGCTGTTACGGCTGCCAGCTCCTGCTTGAAGTTGGCCGCATATTCCTTGAGCGCGGCGTGCAGCTTATCGCCGAGGTCCTTGTCAATCTGCTTCTTCTGGGTAAGCTCTTCGATCAACGAACTCTGCGCCGACTCAAAGTACTTGTGCAGGCCATCTTCAAAGGCGCGAATGTCGCTGACCTGGAATTCGTCGAGGTAGCCCTGTGTACCGGCGAACAGAATCGTAACCATCTGCTGCCAGGTGAGCGGCTTGAACTGCGGCTGCTTGAGCAGTTCGGTGAGGCGCTGACCGCGGTTGAGCTGTTTCTGCGTCAGCGGATCGAGATCGGAGCCGAACTGCGCGAAGGCAGCAAGTTCGCGATACTGCGCGAGATCGAGCTTCAGGGTTGCGCCGACCTGCTTGACGGCCTTGATGGCGGCCGAGAAGCCCACGCGCGAAACCGAAAGACCGACGTTGACGGCGGGACGCACGCCGGAGTTGAACAGGTCGGTCTCAAGAAAGATCTGTCCGTCGGTAATGGAGATGACGTTGGTTGGAATGTAGGCCGAGACGTCACCGGCCTGCGTTTCAATCACCGGCAGCGCCGTGAGCGAACCACCGCCGCGTTCCTTGCTCATCTTCGACGAGCGCTCAAGCAGGCGGGAATGGAGATAGAACACATCGCCTGGATAGGCTTCGCGGCCCGGCGGACGGCGGAGCAAAAGCGAAATCTCGCGGTACGCCATGGCGTGCTTGGAGAGATCGTCATACATCACCAGCGCATGCTTGCCGTTGTCGCGGAAATACTCGCCCATGGCGGTTGCAGCGTAAGGCGCGAGGTAAAGCATGGGCGCGGGCTCGGATGCCGACGCAGCCACGATGATGGTGTGGCCCATGGCACCTGCTTCCGTGAGCGTCTGCACAACCTGCGCGATGGAGGAACGCTTCTGACCGATAGCGCAGTAGATGCAGATCAGGTCGTTCTTTGCGTTGTTGATGATGGTGTCAAGCAGCACGGCGGTCTTGCCGGTCTGACGGTCACCAATGATCAGCTCACGCTGTCCGCGGCCGATCGGAATCATGGCATCGATGGCCTTGAGACCCGTTGCCATCGGTTCACGCACGCCCTGGCGATCGATGATTCCCGGAGCTATGCGCTCGACGGGCAGAGTTTCGGTAGTAGCGATGGGGCCCTTGTCGTCAATGGGGGCGCCAAGTGCGTTGACAACACGGCCCACCATGGCCGGGCCCACGGGCACGGAGAGAATCTTGCCCGTACGCTTGACCTCCATGCCTTCCTTCAGCTCGGTGTATTCGCCGAGAACCACGGCACCAACCTGATCTTCTTCAAGGCTGAGGGCCAGGCCCGCGATACCGTGCGGGAAGCTGAGCAACTCGCCCGACATGACCTTGTCGAGTCCGTGAATGCGTGCGATACCGTCACCGAGCGAGGTGATGGTGCCGACTTCGTCGACCTGCACCTTCGCGTCGTAATTGGCAATCTGCTCACGGAGCAGTTGCGTAATTTCGTCTGCCTTAATCTGAGCCATCTGAAGTTCCTTCAGTGAACAGGAATCAGGGAACAGGGATCAGAATTCATCGTCAAACTGCGTGATGCCGATCTCTTGTCCGTGTACACCTGCTCCTTTCGTTCAAGTCCTAAAACTGTTTCGAAATACTGCTCAATACCGTTGCGAACGGAGGCATCAGCCTGCGTTCATCACTTCCCTGAGCCGTTCCAGCCGACCACGCACCGAACCGTCATAGACCGTTGAGCCAATGCGGACTACAGTGCCACCCAAAATCGACTTGTCGAGCTTGAAGGTTGGTTCAATGCGCGTGCCTGCCAGCTTGCCCACTCCGGCAATAAGCGCTTCGCGCTCTTTAGCATCCAGTTCGCGAGCGGTTACAATCTCCGCCTGCCGAATACCGAGCCGCTCCTGCATCTGCTGGCGATAGGCATCCGCAACTTCATGCACACTCATGATGCGATCGTTGTCAATGAGCACCGCAATTAAATTGCGCAGTGGAACAGCCATGCCGAGCTTCTTGTTGAGCGTGTCCAGGAAGGCAACCTTCTGCGCCGCCGCAACAGCGGGATTCGAGAACAGAGCGCGCAGCTCGGCGCTTCCGTTCCAGGTGGCAAGAAAGTCCTTCAATTGGCGGTCAACTGCCACGGTGTCCAACTTTTCAGAAGTGACAACTTCAAGGAATGCGCTTGCATAACGGGAGGCAACTGCTGACATTTAGTTCTTCCCTCCCTGCTCACGACCTGCGCTCGACACAAATTCCGCAATCAGAGCCTTGTCCGTCTCAGGAGTGAGCGAAAGTTGCTTCGTCGCCTGCTCAATAGCCAGGTCAGCGGCAAACTGCTGCAAGCCGCGACGCGCCTGAACCGCCGCAGAGACAATTTCCTGCTCAGCCGCAGCTACGACGCGTGCCGTCTCGTCTACCATGGCGGCCTTGATACGCACTTCGTCCTGCTTGCTTTCTTCTTCCATCTGCAGACGCATGGCTGCTACTTCGTCATCCATCCTGGAGAGCTTTTCTTCCACAGCCTTCAAGCGGGCGCCAGCTTCATCGGTCATCTTCCTGGCAGCGATCAGGTCCGCCTGCAGCGTCTCAGAACGCTTACGCAGCATCTTCGGCATCACGCGCATCAGAGGGATGAAAATCGCGAGAAATAAAATTGCCGAGTTAATACCTTCAAAAACCCATCCGGCTGTTTCCAGATTCATATGGAACAAGCGGGCAAAGGTCTTGACCATCGAAGACTTCAGGAACGCTTCCTCGCTGGAACCCTCGGACTTCTGCTCCTGCTTGCCTTCCGCCTGGCCCGGCTCCGCGGTAGTGGCACTTTCGGCGGCTGTCACGGGAGCTGTCTCCTGAGCATAAGCGCGCGGGAGGGATGTTCCAATTGCGAGCACGACTGCAAGCAGCCAGCTACCTGCCAAACATGTACATACAACTCGGCGCAGGGATGATTTCAACGGGTTCCTCCTGCGGCCATGGGCAGAACTGCATGAACAACCTGCCTGCCCAGATCGGCTCCAGCAGCCTCAATAGCTTTGCGCGCCGAAGCGGCCTCAGCCTCCAGCATTTCCCGGGCTTTGGCAACCTTTGCGTGCGCCGCACTGCGGGCGCTTTCAACGGCCTGGTCCTTTTCAGCCGCCCACTGCTTCATGCGCTGCTCGCGCAGCTTGAAAATCTCGGCGCGGGCGTGGCGCAGTTTTTCGTCGTACTCGGCGGCACGCGCCTCGGCGTCCTGAATCGCCTTCTCTGCGGCTTCCATGGCACCGGAGGTGAGGCCCTTGCGCTTTCTAAGTACTTCAGAAAGAGGACCTTGCACCAGAACCTGGTAGGCAAACACCAGCACCAGAAAGAGCGCGGCAGTGGGAAGGGACTCCAGCAGAAGGGCCCCAAGTTGTTGCAGGATGAGTTGCATTATGATCCGGTCGTTCTAGACGGTAGACATCACCAAATTTGATGTGTGGGTGGAACATCCTTTTGTATCAAGGCAACGCACCTTAGTCAACGCAAGCAGCCCCCGCCGTACCGAACTCTGTGACAAGAAACACGGAGAACTGTTCACACCGGAAAAAGAGCTTGATTTTCAGCTAAACAGGCCTATGCTGGATATACCACCTAGACCCAGTTCAGGGTCCAGCGGGCCGATGATTGAGGGAATCCTTCCACTCCCCTAATTGTCGGCCCGCCTTAATTTTGGGGCGGCCGGGTCTGTGATCCGGCCGCCCTTTTCAAATGAATGCCTCTGCCTTCTACTGTGTCTGTTGGGTGATGAACTTCGCCAGGTCCGTTTTCAGCTTCTTCAGAGCCTCCACATTCAGATAAATCATGTGGCCCGACGGATAGTAGCCGAATTCGACGTTCCCGGTAAGCCCCTGATCCAGCATCATGTGGTCCAGGTCGTATTCGGTAGCGAAGAACGGTGTTGCGAGATCGAAGTACCCATTGGCCGAAAAGACCTTCAGATGCGGGTTCTTGCGAATTGCATCGGCCAGATCGCCGGCAACGTAGGGCATCCGCATGGCACGGCCACGGAAGCTGCCTGCCGCACGGTGATCCCAGTCCCATTGACCGATAGTGCGCGCACTGGGCCGGTAATCGTCAGTCGTCTCGTACTTCAGATCGCGCTGCAGATAGTTGTGGAGTGATGCGATGAAGGCGCCGCTAATGCCTGTATCCGATGCGTCATAGCCAGGGTATTCGCCTGCCGAATCGGGGTCCACACCCTCAAAGCGCATATCGTACCGGCCCAGTGTTTTTGCATCGTCGCGCAGCACTTCTTTGCGGAAGCGGGTTGGTGAGATACGCAGTTTGGCCTCTTTCACGTATTCAACCGGCATGCCGGTAAAGTGGCTGACCTGCTGGGCGATCTCATCGACCTGAGCGGCAGGAAGCTTGTCGCCCAGGAAGAGCGCCTGCTCATACGGTCCAGCGGCGAATTTACGCGCCTGCTCGACCCATGTGCTGATGTCGGCGGGCTTGTTGGGAATCTTGTTGAAGTACCATGCGGCCGCCGCGTAGCTGGGCAGGTTGAAGATGTATTCATTGTCGTAGCCCGGAGCTTCAACAAAATAGTTGAGGATCGACGAAATGAGCACGACTCCATTGAGTTGCACTCCGTCGCCGGCAAGCGTATCGGCCAGTGCCGCCGAGCGCGTGGTGCCATATGACTCGCCAATAAGGAACTTCGGCGAATTCCACCGCTCATTCACGGTCAGGTAACGCACAATGAAGCGATCAAATGCGCGCAGATCCTGATCGACACCGGCGAAATCCTTGGCGGTTCCCTTACCCACGGCGCGCGAGTAGCCGGTGAGCGGTGCATCGATGAAAACCAGATCCGTCTTGTCGAGCAGCGAATACTGGTTCTCCACCAGCTTGAACGGAGGCCCGGCGGTCGGCTTCGGGCTGTCCGTTTCGACGCGCATGGGGCCAAAGGAGCCCATGTGCAGCCATAGAGTCGCCGATCCGGGACCGCCGTTGTACAGGAAGCTTACGGGGCGCGTTCCTGGCTCGGCTCCATCTAGCGTGTAAGCAACATAGAAGATGCTGCCGTAGGGTTTGTCGTCCTGATCACGAATCAGAAGTGTTCCGGCGGTTGCCGTGTACTTCAGCGTTTTTCCATCGAGCGTCATCTGGTGATGCGTCTCAACCGCCTTCTCCGATGGAATAGGCGCTTCCTTTTCCTTGTCGCCATCCTTCTTGTGATCGCCACCTTCGTGTGCTGCGGCAGAACTCTCCTGTGCGTGGACCTTAACGGATGGCATCAACACGTTGGACAATCCGAGCGTCGCGAGGGCGGCAAGCAGAAAACCACTTCGAGCCGACTTCATGAGTCAGTGACCTCCTATGAAATTTGAAAATGAAGACACGCCGGGCGAATCCTCAGACCGGCGGTCAAAATGATCGGTGATGCAAAAGACGTTTGCCAGGCCGCAAAAGACGCAGCCATACCACTTTTCGTTGGGCGGCCTGTCATTGCACGGCTTTTGATTTGTCGAGCAATCCGTGCAGACGCAGCCACGTTTCCAGCATCGCGGGCCACTGGTCCAGCGCCATGTCTCCGCTTCCCATGCCTGTTCCATGCGGACCGTTGGCGAAGATGTGTGCTTCGGCCGGAACGCCCGCTTTCACCAGAGCTTCGTAAAAGCGAAGGCCCTGCTCCACCGGCACGGTCTGGTCATTGAAAGTGTGATACCAGAAAGTGGGCGGCGTGTCTTTGGTGACGTAAAGGTCAGGCGAATATTTCTTGCGCAATTCCTCGCAGCGGTCCATCACGTTGAAGAGCTTGCAGTAGCTCAGATGCGACGTGTCGGATGAAATGGCGCCAATCCACGGATAACCCAACACGAGATAATCGGGCCGGCTGGAGACGCGCTCAATTGGATCTTCCGCATTGGGATCGCCCGGAACAAATTGTGTCGATGCCAATGCAGCCAAATGGCCGCCGGCCGAGAAGCCGATAAGCACAATGCGATTGGGATCTATATCGTAGTCAGCGGCGCGGGCACGCACGGTCTGAATGGCGCGTCGCGCATCGAGCAGCGGAATGGGAAGGATGTAGCCGTGCGAACTGAGCCGGTAACTGATGACGAAGGCGCGAAATCCTCGCGCGGTGAACCACTCGGCTACCTGCCCGCCTTCAAGATTCGCGGCAAGGTGTGCATAGGCGCCGCCGGGAAAAATGACGACGGCTGATCCGTTGGCGTGGCCATTCTGCGGCTCAAAGATGGTCATGGTGGGAACATCCCAGCAGGTTGTTCCCTTGGCCTCCGGCGCAGGCCCCGGCCACAAGCGCACGGTTTGAATACCCATGAAGGAGTTGTTCTCTCCGGGAACCGGGCAAGGCTCCTCTTTCTGCGCATGCGCGAGTCCTGTACTCGCAAGCACGCCCACCATCATTGAAAACAACAGAACACGCCGCATGCAGGCTACCCCCATTCGCGGCGATTATACGGTGCTGCAGCAGGATTTTTCTCTTGGCGAATTCTCTAGATCAATTCAGAGCCAGATGAGCGCATGTCCTGCACAAGGTTCGGCAGCCTTCTCCGTCAACTGTCCGGCAAGTTCAAAACCATGCCGCGCCAAATAAAACGCCGCACCATGCACGCGCTCCTGTGCGGTGGCATGCGGAAAGAGAGCCTGGCATAGGGCATCGGCATACCGCCGCAGCGACTCTTCTTTTTTCAATTGAAAATTGGCGGCCATGCGGCGCAGACGATTCATCTGGTAACGCATCTTGCGCGCAGAGGTTTCACCGGAGCGGCCCAGGCCCTCATCCACCGTGCGCATCCACGCCAGCAGTGGTTCGAGTTCGGAGTCGAGCGCATTGCCGGCTGCGGAGAGCAGCCGCTTCCCTTCCACGGGCATGGCGCGTGCCGCAAGCAGTTGCGCCAGGTTATCGGGAGTCTCGGCAACGACGCGCTCAAAACTCAGCTCATGTGTGCGCAGTAGTTCCGCAATTGCAGGCTCAATCAAAGTCGCGCTCAGGCGCGGTTCCACGGGCGTCATGCGGCCAAGAATTTTCTCAAACAGCACGGCCGATTGCGCGAAGTACGCAACTTCCGCCGGGCCGCCAATAGTGAGAGAGGTGCCGAGCAAATAATCCTGAAAAACGGGCCGCAGCAGAGCAGAAGGAGAAATACGCTCCGGCTCCGCAGCTAGAATTCCCACCAGATCTGACGTGGAATAGCGTTCGCGCCCAGCCTGCCAGATTCCGTTGGGCTCTTCAGAACTCGATGACTGCCGCTTGAGGGCGGTGCGTGCGCCTGTCTTTGCATCGAGCAGGAAGAGGAGACTCGATTGCGGACCAACGGCAACCTGCGTGTGATAGCCGGCAGCGGCCAGTGCCGCATTACGCTCCAGCAGAGCCGCATGCAATTCATCGGCGCGCTCAATGGCTGCTTGAAGTACCGGCGCACCCAGCGTGTGAAACGCGCGCGTCCCGGGATCGATGACCAGTAGGCCCTGCGCGGCAAATGCTTTGGAGTAAAACTCGGCGAATGCCTGCGCGAAGGTGCGGCCAGGCTTGTATGCAGCAGCCAGAGCCTCCATGGCATCGGAGTAGCCGAGCAGTTCCCACGCCTGATCGATGAGCGGTGTAATCGACTCGGCGATGACAACACCACCCACGGGGACAGGAGTCTCAGGTGCATGGCTGTATTCCAGTGTCTTTAATTCGCGCTTTCCCGGAAACGTGACGTGATTGATTTCGGCAAAATCGTGATCTTCGGTCGCCAGCCAGAAGACAGCGGCGTGCGGACGGCCCGCGTCTGTGGCCTGCCGTGCACGGGCAAGGGCAGTGGCAGCTTTGAGAGCGGTATAGAGCGGACCGCCAAACAGGCCAACCTGCTGTCCGGTAACGACGGCTCCACCGCTGGAGCGAAGCAATTCGAGCCCTGGCTTTGCATGCTCCGCGGCATTCTGGGTTGCAAGCTCCGTGACCAGAGAGTCAATGTGCGGCTGCTTCAAGCTGCTTTGAAACCAGATATCTTTCCCTTTTGAAGAGGGGTAAAAGGCGTGCGCCGTGCCTGCCCCGGAGCAAAAGTCCTGGAAGAGCCGGCTCGCACCAGGAGCCACCGTAATGGGAGTACAGTCTGCTGTCGCCAACGCGTTCTCTTTCCGATCCTTTGCCTTTGGGGAGCCCCAGCAGGATATCTGGAGTGAAAATCGGCTGTGATAAGGATGCCATGCGAGGCGTCCACGATGCACAACCTGCTTGAAGGCGGCTCTGCATAGGGTGCGTATACTGGCTTTGACTTCGCTCCACTGAGGAGAACTTCAAGATATGCCCCCGAAGCAGAAGAAGACTGCCAGGAAGTCCACCACGCCTGCGGCACCTAAAAGCAAAAAGAACAAGAAGACCACCCCGAATCCGAAAGCATCCGTACAGGCGCAACTGATCAGCTCTGAAGTCGTCTTCGAATGCCCTCTGTTCAAAGTCCGCCACGACAAGCTGGTTGAGCCCAGCGGCCGGCATGCCGAACGCGACGTGATTCGCCACAATGGCAGCGTGGTGATTCTTGCGCTGGATAACTCGAAAAGCAAGAAAGATCCGTGGGTAGTTATTGAGCGGCAGTACAGACATGCGGCGAATCAGTATCTCTGGGAGTTACCGGCAGGGAAACTCGACGAAGGTGAAGAGCCGCTGGACGGCGCCAAGCGGGAGTTAGAAGAAGAAACCGGTTATAGGGCACGCAAGTGGAGACCGCTGGTGGAATATTTCGCCAGTCCGGGCTTTCTTGGCGAATCGATGCTGGTCTTTGTTGCAGAGGGACTGATAGCGGGCGATGCACACCCGGAAGAAGACGAGCAGATTGAATTTCGCCTGGTAAAGCTCTCAGAGCTTCTGAAAATGATTGAGAAGGGCGCGATTCTGGACGGCAAAACACTGACAAGCATCCTTCTCTACAAGCGGTTGCTTGGGCGTAAACATAAGAAATAAAACCTTTCAGCAATTGCGGTCAGGAATGCCGCACCACAGGGTGCCTCATGGAAACTCCATGCATGGCTCCTGGTGCTGCGTGTCCGGTTCTAGAGCAGTAACTTACTTTTTTTAGCGTTCAATCAACCTTTAGCCGCGGATCACCGTCTTACCACCATAAGGCTGCGCGGCTTCCCCGGCCACTGCGGCCTTTATTTCACGCAATCGCAAGAAAGGTAAGCCTGTGGCACAGTACAAAGGCAAAGTAAAGTGGTTCAACAACGCCAAGGGCTACGGATTCATCGGACGCGAAGATGGTCCCGATGTATTCGTTCACTACTCAGCCATTCAACTGGATGGCTACAAAACCCTCAAAGAAGGGGATGAAGTTGAATTTGACATAGTTCAGGGGCAGAAAGGACCCCAGGCAGACGCTGTAACGCGCATGAAGGATGTGGCTGCGCATACGGCTGCCTAGGATCTCGCTCTTCGGCTAGTAGCTCAATTGATGGAAGCGGCGGACGCGGAAGACGAGTCGCTTTCCACGTTTTCTTTTGTCTGCGGTTCATTATGCTCAGCTGTTGGGAGATTCCGCAGGCCATGGGGATTTGTGTGCCTGCCCAGCTTATCTACCCTATCCCACACGCACGTCATGAAACCCCGTGCATCACGACTCCCTTTCGAGATTTTCTTCCTGCCTCCTCCTGTACCTTTTTCGTCATCGCACCGGCCCATCGACGATACTGTTCCCGGAGAACCTCGCGATGGACAACGCCACCATGGCGCGCCTTCTGGCCGAAACAGCCGACCTGCTTGAAATCGACGGCGGAGACAGCTTCCGTATCCGCAGTTACCGCCGCGCCGCCGACGCCGTTGAACAAACAACGGTTGACCTGAACGAGGCTGTTTCCGACCTTTCGCGCCTGCTTGAAATTCCCGGCATTGGCAAAGGCATGGCAGCAAACCTTCAGTCCATTGCGGAAACCGGTTCCCTGCCACTGCGCGACGAACTAATTGGGAAGTATGGTTCAAGTTTGCTCGAGCTCTTAAAGCTGCCGGGCATGGGGCCGAAGACCGTCGCATTGCTGTGGGATGCGGCGCAGATCTCGTCCATCGACCAGTTGGCAAAGGCGATCGACGAAGGCAGGCTGGACGGCCTGCCGCGCATGGGCGCCAAGCAGATTGAAAAGCTCAAAAAAGGAATTGAAGACTACAAGCGCTCCGCAGGACGCTTCCGCATCGATCAAGCCGAAGAAGCAGCCAAGGCGGTCTCAGACTGGCTGCTCGACTTTCCGGGTGTTGAGCGCGTGACGCCTGCAGGTTCGCTACGCCGCGGACGCGAGACAGTCGGCGACCTGGACCTGTTGGTTACGGGTCCTGCCTGCGAGCCAGGACACACAGAGGCAGCCGTTGAACATGCGGCTGCATATCCGGGCATTCACAGCATCATCGCCAAGGGCGAAAACAAGATCAGTTTCTATCTTTCGAACAGCCTGCAGGTAGATGTACGCCTGCTGCCGTCGAGCTCGTACGGCGCCGCGCTGCAGTACTTTACAGGATCAAAGGCGCACAACGTTTCACTGCGGCAACGCGCGCTGAAGATGGGCTATACGCTGAGCGAGTGGTCGCTGGCCAGACTCGACGATGAGTCGGTTGTTGCTGCGGCAACCGAAGAGGATATCTACAAGGCTCTCAAGATGGACTGGATGCCGCCAGAACTGCGCGAGAATCTTGGTGAGATTGAGGCTTCTGCCGCGCATTCTCTACCAGATCTGATCGAGCTTAAAGACATTCGCGGCGATGTGCACATGCACACCACCGCGACAGACGGCCACAATTCAATTCTTGAAATGGCAGAAGCTGGGGCGAAGCGCGGCTACAAGTACATCGCCATCACCGACCACTCAAAGAACCTTGCGATGACGAATGGGCTGGACGAGAAGCGAGCTCTCGCGCACATCAAGCGGATTCGAGAAGTGGACGAACAAATGGACGGGAAGATTCGGGTCTTCGCGGGCATTGAGGTGGACATTCTGGGTGACGGTGCGCTCGACCTGGACGACGAAGTGCTGGCACAGATGGATGTGGTGATCGCCAGTGTCCATACAAAACTCGAACAGCCACGCGATGAGATGACTGCACGCGTGCTGCGCGCGCTTGAAAATCCGCACACGCGCATTCTGGGCCATCCGACTGGACGGCTGTTGCTGCGGCGTGAACCGTTTCAAATCGATCTGGGCCAGGTGTTGCGCAAGGCCGCAGAGCTGGGTGTTGCCGTGGAACACAATGCCGCACCCGAGCGGCTCGATCTGAGCGACCGCGATCTGAGGCTGGCAAAGGAGCTGGGCTGCAAGATCGTGATCAACACGGACGCACACGACACGCGGCACCTGGAAAAGATGATGTATGGCATTCGGCAACTGCGCCGCGCATGGCTTGGGCCTGAGGATGTGTTGAATACTCGAACAGCGAAACAGTTTCTTGCCGCGCTTCGTCCGAAACCATTGCATGGAGCGGATGCTCGCTGATCGCTCGCAAAAGAGTAGTTGAACGGAAACAGAAAGTGAAGATTGCGAAGCGCCGAAGTCGTCGATTTATTTCTTGCTTTTGCCGGTGCGGTGTGAGTCGAGCAGACCTTCGAGTTCTTCCTTGAACTCGCGCACATCCTTGAAGTCGCGGTAGACCGAAGCGAAGCGGATATAGGCTACTGTGTCGAGACCCTTGAGGTGCTTCATGATGAGTTCGCCTACTTCCGAAGTGGTGCGCTCGCGCTCAGGCGCATCCATCAGGAAGCTTTCCGTCGCGTCGACAATCGCTTCGAGTTTTGTCGCGGGAACAGGCCGTTTTTCGCAGGCGCGTAACAGACCACTCAGCACCTTCTGGCGTTCAAAGCGTTCGCGGCGGCCGTCTTTCTTTACCACCATGTAGGGAATTTCGTCGATGCGTTCGTAAGTGGTAAAGCGCCTGTTGCAGCGCTCACACTCACGCCGGCGGCGGATCGAATCCGCTTCTTTGCTCTCGCGCGAATCTACCACACGATCCTGGGCAAAACCACAGTAGGGGCACTTCATTCTGGGTTGATTTTACAGAGTTTTGAGCGTGGCCGTTACTCCGGGGACGATTTCTCTCAACCTCGCAAAATGCTATGCTTCTTCGGGAAGAGCCATGGAAACCGCGCTTCAAATCTACCGAGACGAAATCGCCCGCATCTGCAGAGAACACGGGGTACGCAGACTTGCTGTCTTTGGCTCGGCCATACGGCCTGATTTCGAACCAAATCGAAGCGATACCGATTTTCTGGTTGAGTTCAAGCCGCTATCCGCACAAGCGCGCATGCGCAACTATCTGGGACTGCACGCGGCACTTGTGGCGTTGCTTAGTCATCCCGTCGATCTGGTCGAGGAAGGCGCCATAAGCAATCCCTATATCCAGAAGTCCGTTGCCAGCCAGCAGCAGGTTCTCTATGCAGCGTGACGCGCGCGCCTATCTTTGGGATATTGCACGCGCCGCGGAAAGCATCTTCGTTTTCACCAAAGACCAAACTTTCCGGGACTACGCAGCCAGTGAGTTGCTACGCGCCGCTGTTGAGCGCAAATTTGGCATCGTAGGAGAGGCACTTTCACAGCTTCTCCGCGATTTTCCTGCATATCGCGACCGAATCTCCCAGTCGCCGGATATCGTTGCTTTTCGCAATCAGATTGTGCACGGCTACACAACGGTCAAAGATGACATCGTATGGGAAGTGGTGCAGTGGTATCTTCCACGTCTGCATCAGGAAGTGGCACAATTGCTTGCCGAGCTGGATCCCGAAGCACCACGTACATAGTTCTTCGTCAGCTCAAAAACTCCGCAATCGCCGCCACCACCGTCTCCTGCTCGTCCTCGCGAATCTCGGCGAACATGGGCAGCGCCAGCACCTCGCGCGCGGCACGCTCGGCTTCAGGAAAATCGCCCTCTGTGTAACCGAGAGCCTTGAACGGTTCCTGCATGTGCAACGGCACGGGATAGTAAATCTCCGAGCCAATCTGGCGCTCGGCGAGGAAAGCCCGCAGTTCATCGCGCTGTCTCGCGCGAATCACATACTGATGCCACACATGCTTGTTGCCGGGCGTTTCGGTGGGCAAAATGACTCCTTTTGCCGGATACGTCCCGGATTCGGAGAGACCTGCCTTGCGGAAAAGCGCGTCATACTGTGCCGCTGCGGTACGCCGTGCCTCGTTCCAGCGTTCGATGTGCTTCAGCTTCACGCTAAGCACCGCACCCTGGAAGCCATCCATGCGGGCGTTCCAGCCCATCTCGTCGTGGTAGTAGCGCCGGCGCATGCCATGCTGGCGCAGCATCCGCGCGCGCTCGGCAATCTTGTCGCTGTTGGTAGACACCATACCAGCGTCGCCGGCCGCACTCAGGTTCTTGGTCGGGTAGAAGCTGAATGCCGCAGCGTCGCCAATACCGCCGGCTTTGACGCCGTTGCGTTCGGCTCCCCAGGCCTGGGCTGCGTCCTCGATGATGACAAGCCCCCGCTCTCGTCCGAGAGCGGAAAAAGACTCCGTGCATTGACCGTAGAGATGGACGGGCAGAACAGCCTTCACGGTTTCTCCGCGAGGACCGTTCAGGACATCTCCCACTGCCGAAGGGCTCAGATTGAACGTCACCGGGTCGATATCCGCCAGTGCCGGGGTGGCCCCGGCTCGCAGAATGGCACTCACGGAGGCAAAAAAGCTGAAGGGCGTGGTTACGACAGTTACCCGGTCAGAGAATCCCGCCAAGCCGTCTCTCTCAGGACCAAATCCGTGGCCGATTCCCGCTGCAGCCAGGGCCAGCCAGAGAGCATCTGTTCCGGAAGCACAGCCGATTGCGTGCTTTACCTCGAGTTCGCCGGCTGCAGCAGTTTCGAAGCCCGCCACCGGCTCACCAAGGATAAAGTGTTGCGTCTGCAATACATGGCCCAGTGCTTCCAGCAATTCCCGGTACAGCGGCTCATACTGGCGCTTCAGGTCCAGCATCGGAACCGCCTTCGCCGTCATGGACTTACCTGTCATCGAAGAGTGTCCGGAACGTACTTGTCCATCCTACCAGCCGACCAGGACTTTCCCGACTGTCGATGCTGATATGAGCGTTCAAGCCGCCGATGAGCGACATCGGCAGTTGATGCACCCGGCAAAAGCCGCTATTGTGGTCACATTGCGGGGAAAGTATGCTGCGGGACTTCCGTGGCGGCTCCCGCTCTTTTGTATTTCCAAACTGTGCGGTCGTCACGCACCCAAACCGACCCTTAAGGGCAGGCAGGAGATCGGCAATGGATAACAAGCCGGCGCAGAACATTCAGGACACATTCCTGAACACTGTTCGCAAAGACAAGACCCCCATCACCATTTATCTTGTGAGCGGCGTTAAGCTCACGGGGAAGATCCGTTCCTTTGACAAGTATTCGGTGTTGCTCGAAAACAACAGTCAGGAACAATTGATCTTCAAGCATGCCATTTCCACCGTGGTCAGCAATCGCAGCGTGCTGCACTCGGAACACCGTTCGGCATCGACTCATTCGGGTCTTGGTCCGTCTCCGGTGCCAGTGCCCACACCTGCTCCGGTGGCAGCGGAGCAGCGATAGCCCCTCGGGAGCACATACATCTGGAAAGCAGCGCCCGCAAGGAGCGCGCCGTCCTCGTCGGCATTGACTTGATCTCGAAGCCGGTCGCTCGAAGTGTGCCCGCGGCAGCTTCGGCTTTCTCCGATGAAGCAACCGCCTCCACGCCTCGTAATAAGCGTGGAACGGCGGCGCCTGGCGCGTCGACCGCGCTCGATGCAGAAGAGTCGCTGGCGGAATTTCGCGAGCTTGTCGTAAGCGCAGGCGGCGAAGTAGCCGCCGAGTTGCTGCAACGCCGTTCGCGTCCAGACCCCGCTACGCTCATTGGCGCGGGCAAGGTGGAAGAGGTTGCTGGAGTGGCATCGTCGACGCACGCAGATCTAGTGCTCTTCGATCACGACCTGTCGCCCACACAACTGCGGAATCTTGAAGAGGCGCTTCCCTGCCGTGTGCTTGACCGCACGCAGCTCATCCTCGACATTTTTGCGCGGCATGCACGCACACGCGAGGGTCAGCTGCAGGTGGAGCTGGCCCAGCTTGAATACATGCTTCCGCGTCTCACCGGACGCGGCAAAGCCATGTCGCAGCTTGGCGGCGGCATCGGCACGCGAGGCCCCGGCGAAACGCAGCTCGAAACCGACCGCCGGCGCATTCAGCGGCGCATCGATCAACTGAAGCTCGACCTTGAGGCTGTGCGCCGCGTGAGACGCCAGCAGAGGCAACGTCGCGAAGCGGTGCCTGTGCCGACCGTCGCACTCGTCGGTTACACCAATGCTGGCAAGAGCACCCTCTTCAACCGGCTCACGGGCGCCCATGTTTTGCAGTCTTCACGGATGTTTGCCACGCTTGACCCCAAGCTGCGCGCTATTGAACTGCCCAGCCGCCGCAAAATACTTCTGTCAGACACGGTAGGCTTCATCCGCAATCTGCCGCACACGCTTGTCACCAGCTTTCGCGCAACGCTCGAAGAAGTGCAACAGGCCGAAGTACTGCTGCATGTGTGCGACGCTTCATCGTCCTACGGCGAAGAACAAAAAGTGCAGGTGGAGCGAGTGCTTGGCGAGCTCGACACACTAAAGAAGAATCGCATTGAGGTCCTCAACAAGATTGACTTGCTTGCGCCGCATGAACGCGAGGGACTGGCCTCACGCGGAGAGATCCTTGTCTCCGCCCAAACTGGCGAGGGGATGGATGGACTGCTCGCAGCAATCGATGCTGCGCTCCATTCCGATCCGCTTGTCAGCGCAGAGCTTCGCATTCCGCAACACGAAGGCGGTGTCCTTGCAACTGTCGAAGCGGGGATGGTGATCCATCGCCGTACCTACGAAGGAAATCTTGTCCATCTTTCCGTGACAGGACCGGCTTCTCTGGTGGGCCGTCTGAATTCATTCCGGTTGCGCTCTGCTTAACCTCGCCTCAACATCGTGTACGCTACTATGGCGCAAAGGAGTCGCGATGGATTCCGACGATCACAACTCCGCTCCCTCCATCACCACACTCGCTTCGCGCGAGGTCTACCGCAACCACTGGATGCGCGTGCGCGAGGACGACATTCTCCGCTCCAATGGACACAAGGGCATTTATGGCGTGGTGGAGAAGGACGATGCAGCCATCATTCTTCCTATCGAAGGTGACCGCATCTGGCTTGTGGAGCAGTTCCGTTACACCATTCAGGAACGCGTGCTTGAGTTGCCGCAAGGCGGATGGGAGATGGAAATCGACTCTCCGGAAGAGCTGGCGCGCGGAGAGCTGCATGAGGAAACAGGCCTGGAAGCGGGCCGCATGACCTATCTGGGCTGGCTTTGGATTGCCTACGGATACGCCACGCAGCGCCAGCATGTGTTCCTTGCAGAAGAGTTGACCCAATCGACGAAGGACCCGGATGCGGAAGAACACGACATCGCTGTCCGCACGCTTACAGTTACCGAATTTGAAGAGAAGATTCTCTCTGGAGAAATTCGCGACAACTGTACTCTCTCTGCGTGGGGACTTTATCTTTCCTGGAGAGCAAAGCAGAAAATTTAAGGGCCGCTTTATGTGCATCGGCCCTCAAACAAACTGCTTTCATTTGGTGAAAATCACCAGATCTGTACACGATCCTTTGGCGCGAGATAGAGTTTTTCATCCGGCTTCACATTGAAGGCCGCATACCATCCATCAATGTTGCGCACAGTCAGCGCGCGCCACGGGCCGGGCGAGTGTGTATCGGTCAAAATTTCACGGCGGAGAGCCGCATCGCGCATTTTGTCTGCCCATGACTGGGCAAACGCAATGAAGAACTGCTGATCGCCGTTGAATCCGTCCACGACCGGAGTGTTCTTAGCGTCGGGCGATCCTTTGTAGGCGTCATAGGCGGCTGCCAGTCCAGCCACGTCGGCCAGATTTTCCGCCAATGTCTGTTTGCCATTCAGCGCAAGATCAGGAAAAGGCTTGTAGGTGTCGTACTGCGCCACTAGCTTGGCTGTTTCAGCCTTGAAGTGCGCATAGTCTTCGGCAGTCCACCAGTTGCGCAAGCGCCCCTGCGCGTCAAAGGCGGCGCCTTCGCTGTCGAAGGTGTGGCTGATCTCGTGGCCTATCACGGCGCCGATTGAACCGTAGTTGGCGGCCGCGGGAGCCTTCGGGTCAAAGAAAGGCGGCTCCAGAATGCCGGCCGGAAAATTCAGCGCATTCTGTAGTGGCAGGTTCACCGCATTGATGGTCTGCGGTGTCATCTGCCATTCCCTCTTGTCCACGGGCTTACCCAGCAGCGCACGGTCACGTTCGAATTTGGCCAGCCTTCCGCGCCAGATGTTGCCGAACAGATCGTCAGCCTTCACCAAATAGTTCGAATAGTCATGCCAGCTTTCGCCGTAACCAACCCCCACGTAAAGCGAGTTGAGCTTGGCTACGGCCTCCTTCTTGGTGCCGGGTGTCATCCAGGTGAGTGCTTCAATTCGTCTGCGATAGACGGCAATCAGGTTGGCCACCATGGCCTGCACCTGCGCTTTTACTTCCGGCGGAAAGTAGCGCTTCACATAAAGCTGGCCCAGGTCGTCGCCCAGGTAACCGTTCACCACACCAACCGCGCGCTGCCAGCGCGGCGATTGCTCGCTTACTCCGCCCAGTACCTTGCCGTAGAAATCGAACTCCTCATCGGCAAACTTCTTCGGCAACACGCCGCCGTAGCTCTCAATCAGATGGAAGGAAAGCCAGTCCTTCCACGCCTCCAGCGGTTGCGATGCGACAAGCGCGGATTCGCCTGTGACGGCGCTTGGCTGCCATACGATGAATTGCTTCTGCCGGCCAAGTCCTGCCGCCTTGAAGTATGAAGCCCAATCCAGGCCTGGAGCCTTCTGCGCAAAATCACTCATCGACCATGGATTGTTTACCTTGTGAATGTCGTTGTTGTCGGCCAGGCTCCACTGCACTTCGGCAATGGCGTGCTCGAGAGCAACGATGCGGCTGGCGCGCTCCGCAACATGGTCAAAACCGGCAAGCGTGAGCATGGTCTCAACGTGCTGACGATATTGCGCGCGAATCTTCTCCATCGCTTCCGAAGTGGAGAGATAGTATTCGCGATCGGGCATGGCAATCCCACCCTGCAGCAGATATGCAGCGTAATGCGCAGAATCGCTCAATCCAGGCGCCACCCAGAAGCCGAATAGATTCATGCTGTGGAAGTTCGTCATGTTGAGCGCATCTTCGTCGGCCCGCAGTGTGAGGCCCAGCGCATGCGCCAATTGTTTCTTGTTTCCGATCGCGGCAATTGCCTTCAAATGCGGCTCAAGCGGTTTCAGCCCACGCGCATCAATCGCCGGCTCGTTCATATACGAGTCGTACAGATCCACGACCTTGTGCGCAGGCGTACTCACCGCAGGACTGCTCTTTTTTGCATCGAGAATCAGCGTATTGAGCCGCTCCGTGTGTTCTTTGAACAGCGGCTCGCCGGGTGAAGTGGCGCTCTGGTCAGCCGGGATCGTTGCGTTCTTCTGCCAGTCGCCGCAGGCATATGAGTAAAAATCGTTGCCCGGTATCACGGAAGTGTCCATGTACGCCGGATTGACGGTTGGCCCATTGACTTCATGATTCGGAGGAGCGGCAAACGCCAGGGCGCAGAAGAAAGGCAGACAAGCCGTTACAGCAAAACGGCCAGGCAAATGAGAAGCAAACTTCATATTGACTCTCTCGCATTCGCTTGGGGATAGCCGTCTCAGATAGGCCCGGAGGCTATTCCCGTACTCACATCGACGCGGCGGCAAGGGAGTTCATGCACAAGCGCATCCCATTCGTCGGCATCCAGTTCTAAGCATATCCGCGAAGAGAGGGGCTCGTCTCTTATGCCCGCATGCCTTTATAGGCTTTCACCCCTAGCCAGATGAACACTATCAGCACTACAAGCTGAGTCGTCACAAATGCCGGCGAAGACTGAGTGGGCGCGATGGCTTTGAGGACCGGAACTTTGGCAAATAGCTGTGCGAAGAGCACAAAAACGTTGAAGTACTCCGCCAATGTTGCACAGACTGCATAAACTTGCCGGCCGCCGCCTGACAGACTGCCCCCATATACGAGGAACAGCGCGGGCAGCAGCACAATCATCGATAAAACTCCAAGAACAATACCCGGCGTTACGCCATGAAACGGGAACAGAAAACCCGTCACGCTGGTCAACACAGTAGTCCACAGGAAAAGGCCCGTCCAACCTCTCAACACTCTGCCGGAGAACAAACCGAAGATTGCAATGAATCCGGTTCCAATGCCGATCAGGCTGAGAACCACGTGCACAAGGGTAAACGCCGCCAGGCTTAAGCCGAATGTCATAATTCGATGTCCATTTCTGGTCCTGGGAACAGGAAATTGTGGACCACACTACTGAGGTTGGGACCGGTGCGGATCGCAATGACCAGCGGCACCAGTATCAGTAGTTTGCATCGAAAACAAAAAGCCGTCCACACCCAAACTGAGGGCATGCGGACGGCTCGATTGAGGGATAAGCTAGCTGCGCTTCTCTACCGGCACCCACGGCTGCGGATAGACAGGGCCGATATACTCGGCGCGCGGGCGAATCAGGCGATTATCGTCAAGCTGCTCGATGACATGTGCGGACCAGCCTGCGATGCGGCTCAACGCAAAGATGGGTGTGTAGAGGTCCACGTCGATGCCGAGCATGGCATAGGTCGACGCGGAATAGAAGTCCACATTGGCGTTCAGTTTCTTCTCGCGATTAATGTACTGCTCAATCGCACGGGACATCTCGAACCACTTGGTCTGTCCGGCGTCCTTGCCGAGCTGCTCGCTCATGCGGCGCAGGTGCGTGGCACGCGGGTCCTCTGTGCGGTACACACGATGGCCAAAGCCGGAAACCTTCTGTTTGGCAGCCAGCATTCCCTTCACGTGTTCAACGGGGTCCACACCGCCCTTGTCGATGGCGCGCAGCAGGCGCATCACGGCTTCATTGGCGCCGCCGTGCAAAGGTCCCTTGAGAGCGCCGATGGCGCCTGTGATTGCGGAGTGAATGTCGGAGAGGGTTGCCGCAATGACGCGGGCGGCGAAGGTGGAGGCGTTCAGTTCGTGATCGGCGTGAAGAATCAGCGCGGTGTCCAAAGTTCGCGCGGCTGTTTCGCTGGGTTTATTGCCGGTCAGCATCCACAGGAAATTTGCGGCGTGGCTCAACGACCGGTCTGCGGGAACAATTTCCAGCCCCTTTCGCAAACGGTCATAAATGGCCACGATCATGGCCATCTGCGAGGTCAGGTTATAGGCCTTGCGCACATTCGCATCGTGCGAGTTGTCCTTTTCGTCGGCATCGTAGAAGCTCAGCGCCGAAACTGCGGTCCGCAGAACTTCCATGGGGCTCGCACTGGTGGGAAAGCTCCTGAGCAGGTCGATAATGCGCTGGTCAAGCTCACGGGCAAGAGAGAGCTGCGACTGGAACTCCCGCAGCTTGAACTGGTTCGGCAGCTCGCCATTCCACAGCAGATAGGTGGTCTCTTCAAAGGTCGAGTTCTCCGCCAGCTCATGAATATCGATGCCACGATAGGCTAGTACGCCCGCTTCTCCGTCAATCCAGCAGATGCCGGAGTTCGCTGCGACAATTCCTTCCAATCCTTTTCCAGCCGTGGCCGTAGACATAAAGGCTCCCTCTCCTTACTCTCAATTTTCCTATCTATTTACCTGCGCTGAACGGCCCTGGAGGCGATGCCGCTGCGGTTTAAGCGGTAATGTCCTTTATAGCCCAGCGATTCCATGCTTGTCACGGCAGGTGTACCGTATCGCAATGCGCGCGTGCTTCTTCGGGTCGTCTGCCAAAGCGGTACAGAACCAGGTGCAAAGTTCCCTCTTTTCTCCAATCTGTTCTATAGTCGGGACATTCCCAGGCGACCAGCCCTCACGCTCGCTGCCTGGAAGAGGTGCGTACACACCTCAGATAACAAAGTACGGTTGGAGCTTCAGGCGTTCATTTCCCAGACGCGGCTTCAGGCGGTGGCTGCCGCCTCAGCGCTTTTCACGAGCCGCGATGAGGAAGGAAGGAAACACCATGAGCGAATTCGATAATCCCCCACGATCTTATTCAGGAGCGTTTATGGCAGTAATGGCCGTCGCGCTCCTGAGCGGCCTCGGCGGCCTTGTTTGGAGCTACATACTCAGCTCCAAGCTCTCCCATCAGGAAACGGAACTCACCAATGCAACCCAGCAAAATGTAAAACTCGCCGCCCAGTTGCACGAAACCAACGCACGCCTGACGGTGGCGACGGATGAGTTGGGCAAATCGCTCGGTCTGACTCAGAAACAAATGGAGTCGCGCGCGCAGGACATCCTTGCACGCCAGAACGCCAGCGCTCAGCGGCTGGAAGCTCAGCAAAAGGCCACGCAGCAGCAGGTCAGCAGCGTATCCAGCGATCTGACCAATGTGAAGACCGACGTTGGCGGCGTGAAGACCGACCTGGGCAAAACACAAACCGACCTGGCTTCGGCCATCGCTCAGCTCACTTCCATGAAAGGCGACCTGAGCGACCACTCAAGTCTCATTGCCCGCAACCACGATGAGCTTGAAGTCCTGAAGCATAAAGGCGACCGGAATTACTACGAATTCACACTGCTCAAGGGACAACGCAAACCTGTGGGTACGGTCTCACTGGAACTGAAGAAAGCCGATCAGAAACATAGCCGCTTCACGCTCGTAATTTTTGCCGACGACAAGTCTTACGAGAAAAAGAATCGCAACGTCAATGAGCCGCTGCAGTTCTACTCCGGCCGCCAACCCATGCTGTATGAGGTGGTGATAAACAACATTCAGTCAAAGAAGCAGATTTCGGGCTATCTCTCGGCGCCCAAATCTGCGCCGGTTCCTCCCGCTATCGGACAGTAATCGGCCCGGTGTAGTTCACCTTGAGCGCGGGCAGATAGCGAAATGCAAAGGTGTAGCTGATGTCTTTATGTGCATCCCACTCGTCCTTGGTCAGCCGGAAAGAAGAGACAAACGTTCCTTCAACCGTCTGGCCGGGATTGAGCGTGGTGTCATAGGCAAGCGGCGTGCTCTGCCACTGTTTCAAATCAGGATAAGCGAGGAAGAGCCGCTCGTAGCTTTTCCCAGGGGCCGCGCTGCTTGTGTGAATTCCATCAGCCAGGGTGGTATTTGTCAGAATTTCGTGCAGGAAGATTGGGTTCTTGCTCTGGTTATGCAGCCGTGCGTGGGTAAACACCAGCACCTGGTTGTACGTATCTTTGGGAATCGACGTGCCGTTGGCATCGAAGCTGGGCGTCTCCACATGCATCGAATGAGTCCACACTTCCAGAATTTCACCCGTGGCCGCCGGAGGCTTTTCGCCGCCCACCACATAGGCCGCAAGAGCAACCGTCACCAGAATGGCCGCAACGATTGAGGCCCAGACGATGTGGCTGGTCCCTCTAGTAAACGACTCGCCCTTGGCGGCGTCGTCCAGTTCCTGTTCCGATTCCTGACGAAGAAGACTCATAGCGCACCTAATCTTAGCTCCCTTTTCATTCCATAGACCACGCAAACAGCGGAATGTTCCGGTTGCCCCTCGGATTGCATCATTTTCGCGGCAATTCCAGCATCCCAGTCTGTGAGCGCAGGCACCCTGCCCGGCAAAGCCCCATGCTAGCCTGAGATTTGTTGCGCCCGCATTGAGTCCAGTCTTGAAAGCGCCGGACTCCACTGGTCCAACTGCAATCCAAGACAGATTTTCTTACAGCTATAGGAGACCGCATCCGCACATGAGTACCACACATAAAGTCACGTTGATTCCCGGCGACGGGATTGGCCCAGAGGTCACACAGGCTGTGGTTCGCATTCTTGAAGCCACTGGCGTTCAGTTCGAGTGGGAGCGCTATGCCGCCGGAGCCGAGGCCTTTGAGATTTTTGGCGAATATATTCCTACCGCGCTCTACGAATCCATCGAACACAACAAGGTGGCACTGAAGGGACCGGTCACGACGCCCATTGGAGGCGGCTTCAAGAGCATCAACGTAACTCTGCGCAAGAAATTCGATCTTTATGCGAATTTCCGCCCCATCAAGAATTTGCCCGGTCTCCAAACCAAATATCCTGACGTCGATCTGATCATCGTTCGTGAAAACACCGAAGGTGAGTACGTTGGCCTGGAGCACGAAGTCATTCCCGGAGTTGTCGAAAGCCTGAAGGTCATCACGGAAAAAGGTTCCACCCGTATCGCACGTTTTGCGTTTGAGTATGCCAAGAAGCACGGCCGCAAAAAGATTCACTCCATTCACAAAGCCAACATCATGAAGCTTTCCGACGGCCTCTTCCTGCGTTGCGCGCGTAAGGTGGCCGAGGAATACCACGACATTCAGTACGGCGAACACATTATCGACAACACCTGCATGCAGCTCGTAATGAATCCCTGGCAATACGACACGCTGCTGCTTGAGAACCTCTATGGCGACATCGTCAGCGATTTGTGCGCTGCGTTTGTCGGCGGACTTGGACTTGTCCCCGGCGCCAACATTGGCGCCGATTGCGCCATCTTTGAAGCGGTGCATGGCTCCGCTCCGGACATCGCGGGCAAGGATATTGCCAATCCGACGGCGCTGCTTCAGTCCGGCATTCTCATGCTTCGCCATTTGAATGAAGATGCGGCAGCAGACAAGGTGCAGAAAGCGCTCGAAAGCGTTTATGCGGAACGCAAGACGCTCACACGCGATGTAGGCGGCACCGCCGGCACCACTCAATTCGCCGATGCCGTGCTCGAAGCGATGGGTTAACGCGCCGAATCGCCGGAGAGGGGTTTTCCATGCACTACCTGCTCTTTTACGAAGCAGCCGAGGATTACGAGCAGCGCCGCGGACAGTTTCGCGGCGCGCATCTGAAACTTGCATGGGAATCAAGCAGACGCGGCGAATTACTCCTTGGAGGAGCTCTTGCCGACCCTCTGGATGGAGCAGTGCTGCTTTTCCAGGGTGAATCGCCGGAAGCCGCCGAAAAGTTTGCACAAGCCGACCCTTATGTGACCAACGGTCTCGTGAAAACATGGCGCGTACGGCAGTGGACCACGGTGGTGGGTACGGGAGCGGCGCATCCGGTACGCCCTGAAGATATAGCATGCAGGTAGTCGGTCCCTCACAGTTGAAGCAATCACGAATGCATCAGGCACGATTCCGTATTTAACCTTCTCTTAGACGCATCATAAGGAGCGCGAGAATGCACCAGAATTCCTGGCGCGGCTGGCTGACGGCCGCGATTGTTGTTGTTGCCATGGGTCCAGCAGCACAGGCGGCAATCAACGTCACGCTGGACGTGGATGCCACTCAAACACCGGAAAAGATACTGCACGTACGCGAAACCATTCCGGTGAAACCGGGCGACGCAATCATCTATTACCCAAAATGGATTCCCGGCGAGCACGGACCGAGCGGCCCCATCTCAACCGTAACGGGTCTGCATTTCTATGCCGATGGCAAAGAGCTGACATGGCATCGCGATCTGGAAGACGTGTTCACCTTCCATGTCGAAGTACCTTCCGGTGTGAATGCGCTCGAGGCGAAGTTCGATGAGATTGAGCCGGATGGCTATTCCGCTACCGGCAAGCTGATGGTGCTGGAGTGGAACCAGGTGGCACTGTATCCGGCGGGCACGCGCGCGCAGGAACTGAATTTTGCGGCCAGTCTGAAGCTACCCGCGGACTGGAAGTACGGAACCTCTCTGCACACCGCAAGCACAGACGGAAACACGATCCACTTCAAGCCGATTTCGTTTGACATGCTGGTGGATGCGCCGGTGATGGCCGGCCAGTACTACAAAGCGGTCGACATTACCCCGGCCGGCGAGCCCATTCATCACGAACTGGACCTGGTGGCTGACAGCGCAGTGGCTCTTGACATCAGCAACAAGACGCGCGAACAGATGACGCAACTGGTGGCCGAGTCAGGCAAACTGTTCGGCACGCGGCACTACACGCAGTACCACTTCCTGCTCGCGCTCAGCGACCATGTGGCCCACTTCGGCCTGGAACATCACGAGTCGAACGACAGCCGCTTGCCCGAGCGCGCGCTGATCGGGCCGCAAGCGGGAATGGACCTGGGCGGTCTGCTGGCGCATGAGTTCGTGCATTCCTGGAATGGCAAATTCCGCCGCCCCGCGGACCTGGCCACGCCCTATTACGAGGAACCGGAGAAGACCGATCTGCTGTGGGGATATGAGGGGCTCACCGATTATCTGGGACCGCTGCTCGCAGTTCGCAGCGGATTGTGGACGCCCGAGGAGTATGAACAGTACCTCGCCGTTATTGCGGCAGCACTTGGCCCCGGACGTGCGGGCCGAACCTGGCGGCCTTTGATCGACACAGCCATCGGTGAGCCGGGTATTCACGCGCGCGGCGGTTGGTTCAACTGGATCCGCGGCACCGACTACTACGACGAAGGCGATCTGCTCTGGCTGGAAGTGGCCACCATCATTGCGCGCGAAACAAAGGGGGCGAAGTCCATCGACGACTTCTGCCACAGCTTCCACGGCGGCCCGAACAACGGCCCAGAAGTAAAGACCTACACCTTCGAGCAGCTTGTGGCCTCACTGAACGCGGTAGCGCCGTACGACTGGGCGAAGTTCTTCACCGAGCGGCTGGAATCGAAGTCTGCGGCGGCTCCCACCGGAGGCATTGAAAATGCAGGCTGGAAGCTGGTGTTTACTCCGGATGAGGGCAAGCTGAAGGTACGACACGGACAAGCGACCGACATCTATTCGATTGGCCTGCAACTGCGGCCTGATGGCACCGTAGCCGACTCCATTGTTGGCTCGCCTGCCTACAAAGCAGGCATCACCAGCAACATGAAAGTGCTCGCGGTTAACGGCAGGCTCTACAGGCACGATCTGTTGACCGATGCCATCAAAGCATCGAAAGATTCCACCGAACCAATTACGCTGCTTGTCGTCAACGACGAATATGTACGCACGGCAACGATCGACTACCACGGAGGCGAACGCTATCCGCATCTGGTGCGTAACGAGTCGGTTCCCGACGGACTTGCCGCACTGATCAAATCGCGCACTGTCGCGGAGTAAACGGCGCGCAGTAAACACGGGGCGGCATCCGGTAACGGGTGCTGCCTTTTGCTTGCCTGCCTGAATATCCGCACTTAGTCCTCGCTACCGCAGCCAGCTCCAGCCCGCACCTGCTTCCTTGCTCTTTACCGGAAATTACACCAGAGACTTCATGCAGGCTCCGGTTGGAGCCAGTCGGCAAGCTGTTGATTTTCATGAGTCTCATGCGCTCTATTCCGCGGTCCCCATCCCTGGCTTCTTCCCACTCGAAATGCATCCTTCCTGTACACTGGAATGTTCGACTACTATGCAAAACAAGCTTCCAATCGGCATCCTGGGCGCCACCGGAATGGTGGGCCAACGCTACATTCAGCTCCTCGAAAACCACCCCTGGTTCGAGATCGCCTGGCTTGCGGCCAGCGACCGCTCCAGCGGCAAACCCTACGGCGAAGCCTGCAAATGGCGGCTCGATAGCCACCTGCCCGAGCGCATCGCCAAAATGGTGGTTTCTCCTGCCGATCCCGAAGGCGCGCCGAAGGTTATCTTCTCGTCCATCGACGCCCCCATCGCGCGCGACCTTGAGCCCAAATTCGCGGCAGCCGGATGCGCCGTGCTCTCCAATTCCTCGGCCTTCCGCATGACACCCAACGTTCCCCTCGTCATTCCCGAGGTCAACGCCGATCACCTGCACCTGATCGAAGAGCAGCCTTCGCGTAAAGAGTCTGGCGGCTTCATCGTCACCAATCCCAACTGCTCCACCATCGGTCTGGTCCTCGGCCTCAAGCCGCTCCAGGAACGCTTCGGCATCGAAAAGATTTTCGTCTCCACCATGCAGGCCATCAGCGGTGCGGGCTACCCCGGCGTCGCCTCCATGGACATCCTCGATAACGTTGTCCCCTACATCGGCAGCGAAGAGGAAAAGATGGAAGCCGAGACACTCAAGCTTTTGGGCCATCTTGAAGGCCACTCCGTCACGCCGCTCAATGCCGGCATTGCCGCGCACTGCAATCGCGTGCCTGTTGTGGACGGCCATACCGAGTGCGTCTCCATCAAGCTGGCCAGGCCCGCCACGCGTGAAGAGATCCTCGCCGCGTGGGATGAGTACAAGCCGCTTGCCGGTATGAACCTTCCCTTCGCGCCCAAGCAGCCGGTGCAGTTCACTGACCTGCCTGACCGCCCGCAGCCGCGGCTCGACCGCAATCGCGAGCGTGGCATGGCTGTCACTGTAGGTCGTCTGCGGCCCTGCGGTCTGCTCGACTGGAAGTTTGTTTTGCTCTCGCACAACACCGTGCGCGGTGCCGCGGGAGCCACCATTTTGAATGCCGAGCTGCTCCAGAATCTCGGCAAGCTTGAACCTGCGACAGTGGCAAGCGCACGCGCCTGACACAACCGCGCACGAGTTCATTGCACGATTGGAAACTTGAATGAGTCTGGTTGTGATGAAATTCGGCGGCACCTCGGTGGAAGACCCGGCCGCCATTAACCGCACCGCTGCCATTGTTGCCGGCCGAGTCCAGGCGGGGAAAAAGCCTGTAGTCGTGGTCAGTGCGCTGGCCAAAGTCACCGATCAGCTTCTCCGCGCAGCCTCCTGCGCCGCTGCAGGCGATCGCACCGGTTCGCTCGCCATCAGTTCCCGCCTGCGCAGCCGCCATCGCGATACCGCTGCCGCGCTCGTCAAGGATCCGAAGGCCGCCGCCGAGCTCGGCAATCTTATCGACGATAAGTTCAACGCGCTTGATGAAATTCTGCGTGGCCTGGCCGCCATTCTCGAGCTCACCCCGCGCATTTCCGACCTCGTTGTCAGCTACGGCGAACGCATCTCGAGCCGCATCGTGACCGCCGCTCTCATTGAGCGAGGCGTACCGGCCGCGCACGTCGATGCGCGCGATGTCATCGTAACCGATGCGCAATTCCAGAAGGCGGCTCCGCTCGATTCCGTCATCGAAAAGCGCGCCGAGCAGCACATACAACCGCTGCTGTCCGGCGGGAAAGTTCCCGTCATGGGCGGCTTCATTGCGTCCACTGAGGAAGGCATCACCACCACGCTCGGCCGCGGCGGATCCGACTTCACAGGCGCATTGATCGGCAGCGCGCTCAACGCTAACGCCATCGAAATCTGGACCGACGTGAATGGCATCATGACATGCGATCCGCGCGTCTGCCCCGATGCGCTGCGCGTCAAGGTCATCAGCTTTGAAGAGGCGGCTGAGCTCGCCTACTTCGGCGCAAAAGTACTGCACCCGGCCACCATTCTTCCGGCAGTCAGGAAAAACATTCCTGTACTCGTGCTCAACAGCAAGAACCCTGATAACGAAGGCACGCGCATCATTTCGCTTGCGCCGCACTGCAAGAGCCCGTTCAAGTCCATCGCCGTCAAAAAGAAGCTCTCCATCATCGATGTCGTCGCCAGCCGCATGCTCATGACGCACGGCTATCTGAAGGAAATCTTCACTATCTTCGACAAGCACCAGTGCCCCGTCGATATGGTTTCCACCAGCGAAGTCTCCGTCTCGCTCACCGTCGATTCCACGGACAAGCTTCCCGCCATTGCCGCCGACCTGAGCCAGTTGGCCGACGTGAAGTATGAAGGCAAGAAAGCGCTCGTCTGCATGGTCGGTGAAGACATTCGCGGCCAGAACGGCATCGCCGCGCAGGTCTTTAACGCGGTACGCCACATCAACGTGCGCATGATCTCCCAGGGTGCCAGCGAAATCAACATGAGCTTCATGATTGAGGAAGACGACGCCGACGAAGCCGTGCGTTCGCTCCATGCCGCCTTTTTCCAGGAACCCGATCCGGATGTCTTTGATGTGGAAGCGCGCAAGCTCGCCGTCGAAACGGTAAGCGCGCCGGTGAAGTAGCCATGCTCTTTCTCGTGCTCGGCAAAGGAAAAACCGGCTCGCTCGTGGCGGAGATCGCTCGTGAGCGCGGCCATAGTGTCCGCGTTCTTGACGAAAAGGAAAACCGGCACGCATCCGCTCTCACCGGCCCCACGCTGGCCGGCGTCGATGCCTGCATTGACTTCACCACGCCCGAGGCGGCACTGGAAAACATGCGCGCCGTACTCTCACTCGGCGGCCGCATTGTTGTCGGCACCACCGGCTGGTACGCACAGCTCGCGGAAATGCGCGCCCTCGCTGAGCGCCGCAGTGGCGCGCTGCTCTATGGCACCAACTTCTCCATCGGCGTACAAAAGCTCTTCCGCCTCACTGCCGAACTCGCGAAGCTGGAAGGCTACACCTTCTCCATCGAAGAAACGCACCACACATCCAAGCTCGACGCGCCCTCCGGCACTGCGCTCACACTCAAGGAAATCATTGAGGCCGCGCATCCCAACACGCCCGTCGACGTCACCTCGCACCGCATTGGCGACGCCAAGGGCGAACACATCGTTTGCGCCGCCAGCGACTACGACGAGCTTGAAATTCGCCATGACGCCCACACCCGCCGAGGCTTCGCACTCGGAGCGGTTCGCGCCGCCGAGTGGGTCGCCGGCAAACAAGGCGCCTGGGAATTCCGCGAAATCTTCGATCAACTCTGAGCCAGCCAAACCCACAAATCCAGCACAGAAACTGGGTGCCCCAGGTCCCTCGCATTTGGGGACCTGGGAAAGATCGCCACTTAATTTATCGTTCTGAACGCTCATCGGGACTCCCCATTTACGGTTAGTCCTCCACAAGACCTGTCATTCTGAGTGAACGGGGCCCCGAGCGCATTTCAGCTCGGGGGTGGTAAGCGAAGAATCTGCTTTTCGCGATGCTGAAGTCGCCATAGACAACCCACATGGCAAGACTCACAAATAGAAATCCAACCCTACCAGCGCGCCACTCCCGCCAACGCCCAGATTATGAGCATTACACCGATCACACAATTGACTGCCATACCCAGCCAAAACATCGGCGGCATATCGGAGCGACGAATCGTCGCAAGATGCAATTCGATGTTTCCCGTCCAATATCCATTCACCACGTTCCAGACGCAAAACAGGGCCATACCTACGCAGAAAACTCTATCCAGCCAGTTAAGGCTATTCTGGGAAGCGACCTGCCCACTGAGCGCTAAGTCCATAGCTTCTCCAAATGAACAATCATTCTACTCGGCGGAAATATGTCAATTGGGCAAGATTTAAGCTGTAATTTTGTTTCTTGAGAAATCAATTCTCCTTGTGCAACCTACTACCTGAAAATCCCTCATGGTCCCCAGTAGTCGAACCTGTAGACGGTACCGGCTGGGATATTAAAGGTGATTTCTGAAGGATTCTGAATTGTGTGAGTGCCGGGATCAATTCTTCCGGCCTTTCCAACAGCGTATTTCCACGGCTTTCCGTCAACGAGAATTGAGCAGGATTCGCAATCCTTCTGAGCCACCACAAGATATGAGTGGCCGTCGGTCGATTTCGACCAGGAGCCGCGCAGATCGCTTTGCTTCGGCCCGCAACCTGCAATGGCCAAACAAGCCAGGCCGAAAATGAGCAACGAGTATCGCATGTGGATCACGAGCCATGTTACCGCTTGACTAAATTCCGAGTCATCGCTCTACCATCAGTTACCCTTTACCTAACTTCCCCACTCACCCCCTGTACTTCGTCACCAAATCGTTGACAGCCCTCTCTGTGCCCAATGACCGTGCGCCATATCCGTATAACCCGCTCGAAATCAGCTCAACTCTAGTAATCGCCGTCAATTCGATCCCAAAGAAACTGCGCCCGTTGAATGCCTCTCATTACTTCAGCGGTATTCTCATTGTTCTTTGGGACAAGTTCGCAATCGGAAGACTCGGACAGAGGTGTCGTGCTCTCGTTGAGCGGATCGTTAAAAAGCAAGATGACCGTCGACCCCGTTTGAAGAGTTGTGAACAACTTTGGATCAGCTCGGCAAAATTCGACTGCCCCAAGCGTCTTCACAGCATAGGGTCCCATGTTGCTAGTCCAATGGCTCCCGCCAAGCACCTTTGTGATTCGAAAAGCGGCATAGCCATCTGCGTGCAGTGATCGGTTTGCCGTTGGCAGTAAAGCTGTTGCAATTGCCACATGGTCAGCGTCGCGACTTGCAATCCACAGGGGAAGATCAGTCATCTTCTGTTTCTTGGCTTCGTTCGAGGGGTTTTGACGGAGATGCTTAATCGTTGAACCTGCTATTGGCATCAATTCGGCGCTGGTTCCGCATTTATGTCTACGCGTAATGCAGCTAAGATTGAACACCATCAGATCATTCACAGTTTTGTTACTGGCAAATGGTGTAAATAGGACGCGTGTCCAATGACCGTCCACGTCATTGTCAACGACAAAAAAGGTAAACTCCGGGTCAGTTAGCGAGAAGGTCCCGTCCTTATGGAATAGGCCTCCCTCACAAGCCATTTCAGCATTGATCGTCGAGTTGGGTTTGACAAATTCCGGATCCGATTTCCACTTGCTGTCAGGCCCCAGTGCCATTCGGACTCCGAATTCCTTTGAGCGAATGAATCCGTTCCGCACTCCAAAGCTTGCGTTGACGACAACAAACCGGCCTCCCAACCATGTATATGGGCCGTTCAGCCACTGAGGCCATCTCAGATGCGAACCGAATTGCCCACCGTGCAAAACCGGATAATGATGGAAAGCTCGCGAGTAGTCGTCCATCGAGATTTCATAATCGCAATACTTGGCCGAACATTTTCCTTGCCATTCGCCCCAGGCTCCCCACTCGTTCATCAACCGCTGTGCATCTGCCCAGGTGCTCTTTCCCATCTGAATTGCTCGGATGTCGGCAAGCAACCGCTCCGCTCGCCAGCGCAAGATACGTTGCTGAGTCTGGACCGTGATAAATAAAAGCGCGACAAGAATGACAAGGGCTAGCCCTGTCCAGCGTGCGATTTTCACCATTCGCGGCATGCTGCGATGATAGACACCACATCTGCGGCAATTGTTCCAGATTCTTACAAATCGGCGCGGCACCAAGATAAATTGGCGCATCGTAAAAATCGACCAATTTTGCGCAAATTTCACTTGTTTGCACACTGCCTCCGGCACAGTGGACACACAATGCTCGCCAATCCGAACCTCTGCGGCCACAAAATGCTCGCCGTATTTTGCGCTACCAGTACGGGCTCCAAAATCACCGCACATCTCCGGCGAAAAGATAGGAAAATCACCGGGTCTATCCACCGAAATGCATGCGCACTCCCCTGTATGCTGGGTGCAGGATTCCTGAACCATGCTCCTGCACCGCGCCACCCTCGACGACATCCCTGCCATCCTCTTCCTCGAACGCCTTGCCGAGGCACAACGCTATGTCGGCCAGTGGACGGAAGAGCGCCATCGCGCGACGCTCACTGGAACAGACGCTCGCTACTACATTGCACACGCTGAAGATGACTCTCCCGCCGCATATGTCATCCTCCGCGGTCTCGCGGAAACATCAGGCTCGCTTGAGCTGAAACGCGTGGTTGTCGCCCAGCCGGGCAATGGTCTGGGCCGTCGCATTTTGAATGAAATCCTGCGCATCGCCTTTGTGGAACTGAGCGCACACCGGCTCTTCCTCGACGTGTATGACGACAACGCCCGCGCGCGCCATGTGTATGAAAGCCTTGGCTTTCAATACGAAGGCATCATGCGCGAGGCCGCACAGCGCGACGGCATCTGGCACAACCTGCACCTCATGTCGATCCTCGCCAGCGAACACACCGCCCGCACAACCCCGCAATAAAAAGGAAAGGCACGGCAACCTTGCTGCCGCGCCCGCATGAAGGAGACAGTGAAGTGACTTAGTTCACCGGCTTCGCCGTGCCGTTCTGGATGCTCTGGTCAATAATCGACTTCATTTTCTGATCGCGCTCTTTCATAGCCTTTTCCTGCTCCTGCGCAATCTGCGCCTGTACCTTGGCTTGGATCTCCATCGATTGCGCGACCTGTGTATCGATGTCGATCTTCGGAATCTCCAGATCGACCTTGGGCATCGCCATCGTATCCAGGTGCCACTGCATTGCGCCCAGTTTGGCCTGCAACCCGGCCACCTGCTCGCGCACCTTCGCCAAATCCTTCTCGCTCAGTTTCTTGTCGTCTTCCGCCCTCAGCTTGTTGATGGTCGCGTTCAAATCGGCCATCTGTTTCTGCAAATCTGTCGAGTGAAGAATCTTCGCGGCCTCTTCATCCGACAACTCCTTGCGTTGCACCATGAAGATACGCTGCTTATCGGCAAATTCTTTCTGCTTGACCGCAAACTCTTTTTGCTTGGCGGCCCATTTCATCTGCTGGTCGCGCATGCTTTTGAACTTGAAGGCCATCAGCCTGCCTGGACCGAAACTTGACTCCAGCTTTGCAATCGTCGCCGGATCGTCGATGACATAGGACTTTCCATTGTGCGTGTAGAGCAGGAAGTCGCCCTTGGTCATCTTCCGCGCTTTTTGCAACGCTTCGCTTTCCTTACCTCCGGAAACTGTAATGGGACCGTCGCCGCGCACCAGAATGTACGAGTCTCCGTTATCGTCCCGGCGAATCATCATTCCACGCGACACGTGAATGTGCTTTCCGCCGCCGTTCTCATCGTCCCAGGTAGCAACCATCGGATCGCCATCATCCAAAAGCAGAACCTGGTCGGGCTCTGGCGGTGGAAGGGGTGCCACGGCAGGATCGGGCGCGGCAGCGCCAGGGGCAGGGGGTGCGGGCGGAGCGGGTGAGGCTTGCGGTGCGGGCATCGGCCCCGCATTGACTGTCGGCAGTTCCGGCGGCGGAGTAGAGACTCCTTCGCGCGCATCCGGCGCAGGCGCCGGAGACGGTGTAGCTGCCTGGGGCGGCGCTGGTTGATCCGGAGCCGCAACGGCGGGAGGCGCCGGTGGTGCCGGCTCCTGCGCGCGAGCCGCGGCGCGCACATGGATGGTTGCAAGTGCGGCCACCAAAGCCAGTGGAACCAGGAACATGGCGGCCAGCGCACGAGCGCGCGTTCCGCTGTAAGCCTGGCTGAAGTTTGTTTCGTTCAAAAGCCGCTCCATGCGGCGGGAGAGATTTCCCGTACGTGCCATAGCAACTCCTAGTCGAGTGGGGCGCGGTTGCGCCGCGAATTCAAGCAAGACCTGCGCATACGACGAGCGGCTGACGGCCTCTTCCAGGCCCGCCTTGTCGCTGATCGCTTCCGCCAGATCGGAAAGTTTCCGTTTCAGCCACCAGCCCAGCGGACTCAGCCAGAACAGCGCTGCATAAACCCCTGCGGCCAGTTGCAGATAAAAATCCTTCTGCCGGATGTGCGAGCGTTCGTGCGCCAGCACTATCCGCAGCTTTTCTTCGCTCCATGATGTGAAGTCTTCAGGCAGGATGACGGTGTTCCCAATCGTTACCGGCGATGCCACATCGCCGCTCGCGCGCAGGTCGAGTCCCAGACTCAGGTCGCGCGCAATCTTGAGTTCCACAGGTTTCGCCAGCAGGCGAAGCTGCATCGCAACTGCGATGCCATACAGCAACCGGCCCAGCAGGGCCAGCACAATGGCCGCATACAGCATCCATGCCACGTTGACAGCAGTCAGCTTTGGAAGGCTGAATCTGTGTAGCTCTGTGGCTTCCGCGAGCGCAGCATTCGGCCGGACAGAAAGTGCCGCATTCGGTCCGGAGCGCATCGCCGCCTGCGTTGCATTTCCTTCCTCTATGAGTTGGCTCTGCCTGGCTGTTCCCTGATATGCGCTCTTAGCCAGCGTTTCATTGGCCGCGGACATCTGCGCATTGAACTCCGCGAGTTCCGCATCGCTGACCTTCGCGGCAGGATGCAGGGCTTCCTGCTGTGTCCTCGTTTCTGTAGTCGCCGCATGCCGCAAACCAGTCCACATGGACTGTGACCAGTGGGCGGCCTGCTCAGGCAGCACCACGACAAAATTCGTGGGCATCCAATTCCAGCTTGCCACTGCGGACATGAGCAGCGGCATTGCCAGCGCCGCGCACAGCACCGCGCCCCATGCCGCCTTCAGGGCCACCACATTTTTCACGCCAAATGCGCGCAACCCTGCCCATACCACCAGAGCAAAAACAAGTGCACGGAGTCCCGATTCGATCATGGGTGCAGTCACGACCGTCCCCCCTTCTTCGCCTTGTCCCCGTTTTTGGCTTCATTTTTCTGTGCTGCCGCAATGCGCACAGCCAGCCGTTGCAGTTCATCCTGGCTCAGAACCTTGGAGTCCACCATTCCGGCCAGTAATTCCTCCACAGATCCACCACAAAACCAGTCAACAATGCGCTTAACCGCGCGCCCCGCCACACGCTGCCGCGTCTGCGCCGGCTGATACACAAACGTCCTCTCCTCCACAATGTGGGCGAGGTAGCCTTTCTCTTCAAGGCGGCGTAACACTGTGCGTACGGTTGAGTCTTTCAGCGGGCGGTTCAATTCCTCGCGAACCTGTTCGGCGGTTACGGAACTCAATCGCCAGACAATGGACAGAACCTCGCGCTCGAGTTCGCCAAGTTCGGCAGGATCGTGGTGGGCTTCTCTGTTACTCGCCATAGTGTTACTGACTGTAACACATAAAATCCGTAAGCGCACAAGTGCAATTTTTTGTTTCGAGCGGCAAAATGTGCGATTGGCATTGACAATCGACATAGGCATAACTAAATTATGCCTATGTCGATTAGGTCTAAAGATGGGATGCCTCCGGGCGCCCTGCCGATGCTCATCCTCCGTGTGTTGCAGTCGGAATCTCTGCATGGCTACGCAATCGCGCAACGCATTCACCTGCTTTCAAGCGAGGTTCTGGCTGTGGAGGAGGGGCTGCTGTACCCCACTCTGCAGAAGATGCTGCTGAAGGGCTGGGTCACCTCAGAGTGGGGAATTTCAGAGACGAATCGTAAGGTACGTTTCTACCAACTCACACCGGCCGGACGCACGCAGCTCAAAGTGGAACTGGCTGGATACGACCGCGTCACGCAGGCCATTCAAAACATTCTGCGCACCGCTTAGGGGGAAATCATGGGAGAGCTTTGGCGCCGCATTCATTACCTGTTCCATCGCCGCCAATTGGATGCCGAACTTGAGTCGGACATGGAATTCCATCGCGAGATGGCCGCACGCGCAGGCCGGAATAACTTCGGCAACACCCTGCGCATGCGCGAGCAATCGCGCGAAGCATGGGGCTGGACATGGCTGGACCGCCTGGTGCAGGACTTTCGCTTCGGCACGCGCATTCTTGTACGCAAGCCCGGTTTCACGTTCATGATTGTTCTTGTTCTGGCCATCGGTATCGGCGTCAACATTGCGGCATTCAGTTTCTTCAACATGGTTGCCCTCAAGCCACTGCCCGTGCGCGACCCTGCTTCACTTATTCGTCTTGAACGGCGTTCGCCGCATGCCTACATCAGCGAAATGGCCTATCCATCATTCGCCTTCTATCGCGACCACACGCATACACTGTCGGCTGCCATCGCGGTCTTCGGTGTGCCGCCCATGCAGATTAACGATGACATCAAACCGACAAGCACATCGTTCGTGACACCGAATTACTTCACGGAACTCGGAACCCCTGCACTCTATGGCCGTCTCTTCACGCCCGCGCTCGATGGATCCAGCGCCGATGCGCCCGCGGTCATTCTTAGCTACAACTTGTGGGAGCATCGCTTCAGCGGCGATCCATCGGTGATCGGTCAGGTGATTCGCATCAATCGGAAGCCTGCGACCGTTGTGGGAGTCACACCCTACACATTCGCCAGCCTTGGCGGCCAGCATCCCGATATATGGATGCCGATAGCGCAGCAGCCCTATTTCATCGATGGGAGCAAAGCACTCACCGACTGGACAAGTTCAACCGTACGCATGTGGGGCCGGCTCGCGCCAGGTATTACGAAAGCGCAAGCCGAGCAGGAAATGCGCACGCTCACCAATGACATTCGGCGTATTCATCCGGATGCTGTATGGGAGAACGAATATCTTCAGATCTCCCCCGGCGGTCATTTGCAGATCATGCAACCGGAAATGCTGCGTGTTGCGGTGATGGTGGGAATACTCACACTGCTCATTCTTGCAGTGGCCTGCGCCAACGTGGGAGGACTGCTACTCGCTCGAGGCATATCGCGCGAGCATGAAATCGGGATTCGCGTTGCCATTGGCGCGAGCCGCATCCGCATCTTCCGCCAGTTGTGTACGGAGAGCTTCATGCTGGCGGCATTGGGCTCCATTGCGGGCATTGTTCTGAGCTATGTGGTGCTGCGCATCGCACTTTCCTCATTTGAAGCGCCGGGCTGGCTCAGCCCAATTCCTGATGGCCGGGTACTGTTTTTCACCGGCGGCATCATGATGCTTGCAGTACTGTTCTTCGGATTCGCTCCAGCATTGCAAATTGCACGTCAACGGCATCGTGGCACGTTGGTCCGCCAGATATTGCTTGCCGCGCAGGTAACTGCGAGCTGTGTATTACTTATTGTTTCAGGCCTGCTTGTCCGCGCCGCGCAACATGTGCTCTTCAATGAACCCGGCTTCGGGTATGAAAGCACGGTTTCCATCGACCCACAGCTGGGACAGCACGGCTATTCCGATTCGTCCGCGAAGGCTTATCTGGACGAAATGCAGCAGAGGCTCCGAGAGCTGCCGGGCATGCATGCGGTTGCTCTTGTGCGCCTGCCGCCCATGGGTCACATTGTTTCCCGCGAGGACCGGGAGCTCAATGGGCGCAAAGTGGCAGTCTATCCAAACTGGGTTTCGCCCAGCTATTTCGACGTAATGCAGACTCCGATCCTCACAGGCCGTGTCTTCACTCCAGGAGAAAAACATGTAGCCCTTGTGAGCAAGACCTACGCACGGCTTGCATGGCCAAACGAAAATCCGATTGGAAAAACCATGCCCGGCGATTCGAAGGACGTGGTGATTGGCGTGGTTGGCGATGCACACGTCAATGCGCTCAATAACGACGATGCCCTTGAGTCTTACTACTCAGCACAATCCGACAACATGCCGGGCATGACAATCATTGCGCGTGCGCAGGGACAACCCGATGCGGTACTTACCGCCGCGCGAACCATCAGTGAAAACCTTGACCCGAAGCTGTTTCCAGAGATGAACCGGCTCAAGCAGCTCTACCGAAAGATCACTACGCAAATCGAGTTGATCGCGGGTATTGTCAGCCTGATTGGATTTGTGGCTGTCCTGCTGGCCGGCGTCGGTATCCTCGGTATTGTTTCCTTCAACATTTCTCAGCGCACCAAGGAGATCGCAATCCGGCTGGCGCTTGGCTCACCAAAATCGAACCTCTGCGCATCGCTCCTGCGTCAGTTCATCTGGCCCATTGCTGCAGGGCTCGCTTTAGGTACAGGCCTTGCTCTCTTCGCATCTCAGTTCCTGCGCATGGTTCTCTTCGGGGTCAGCAATCTTGATCCTGCGGGCTATGCCGCCGGGGTTGCGGTGCTGCTTGCTGTTGTCGCGCTGTCAGGGATATGGCCGGCACGCAAGGCAATGAAGCTGAATGTGGCGCGCGCACTTCATTATGAGTGATCAATGAGACGTCCTGCTCGGATGCACGTAATAGATGAGCCCGAGGTAGTCGTCCGAGATTAGGAAGGTGTCGGGCCCGATGCGCAGGATGCCGCAGGGACGGCCGTGGACTCTTGGACGACCGGCTATTCGCGTGAGAAATCCGGTAATGAAGGGCTGGGGCGTGCGGTCTTGTGGAGTGAAGCGCGCCACGCGATAGCCGGTTCCAATGCTGGGATGGCTTGCACCGTGCAATGCAACGAGAAAGCTGCTGCCGAGTTCTGTATCGCTTTGGGGAAAATACTGAAAACCCAACGGCGAACTGTGTGCGGCAAATGTGGTGTATGCAGGTGGAACTCGCTCACACGACTTGAGCGGAACCGGTGGCTTTCCCAGCACAGCGTTGGGGTCAGCCTCTTCATGCCCTCCGCCTGCAACCAGGTTTATTCCTGCAGCAGCTACACCTTTCTGCTCGCCATACACCGAATCAGAATCATCGGTTTCATCGGGGCCGTGCGTCAACTTGCCCGCATCCTTCAAGTCTGGCAGTGGCGATGTATCATGCACTGCCCTGCCCTGCGCAAAATAGCAGGTGGGCCAGCCATAGTTTTGCGGCAGTTCCCCGGTTGTCGCGATCTCGAAAAATGTATCTTCCGGCAGTTTTCTTCCCAGGTGGTCGTCACCCATATTAGTCGCCATTAGCGCGCCGCCATCGACTTCCGGCACGTAGCGCAAATCGACTGCATTGCGCAGCCCCTGGGCAATCAGAGTCTGGTGACTACCATCCGGGTCCATAGCGACGACTGCTGCGCGCAGTACTTCGCGCTCCCTGCAGTAATTGCATGAAGAACCAGCCGCGACATACACCCGCGTGCGTCCTTCGCGCTCGACAATTTCCACGGTGCGGGTGAGGTGCCAGCCACCGTACTTGTAATGCAGTCCATAGTCGGGGAAGTGAATCAGCGTCTCGGGCGGTGAAGACGGCGCATAGTCGCCAGCCTTGTAGCGATAGCGCACCATCTTGTCTGTGAGCGGCAGATAAAGCCAGGTTTGCTTTGTCTTTGGATCTGTCCAGAAGGCCAAATTGTTTGGATTGCGCAGATGGTCGAGGTAGTGGATCACTTTCGTAAAGCGATGTGACTTCTCATCCCAACCATCGAGGATGAAGACCGAGCCGTGCGTGTTGTCGGAAAGATCGTACATGCCGGTTGCGAAGATCCGTCCATCCGGCGACTTGGCGAAGAAACGTACGCGCTTCAATCCTCTGGCCGCAATATCGATATCAAACGGCACCGGTAGATTCAGCGTGATCGATTTGCCCTTTGCGTAGACAAGCGTGTGCGCTTTCATGGGCTCTCCGGTTTGCGCACGTACTAGTGTCCCGGTTATACCAAGCCCGCACAGCAGCGCGGATATGAGCGTCACGTAAAATGCGCCAGCCTGTTTATTCATAGGCTCACCACTACCCATCAAAAAGCGCCGGGGACGTATCCCCGGCGCCGATTGTACTTCGATCCATTTACGCGCGGCTCATATAAGAGCCTTCACTCGTATCAACGCGAATCTTCTCGCCTTCATTGATGAACGGAGGAACCTGAACCACCAACCCTGTCTCAGTCTTCGCGGGCTTGGTCACGCTGGAGGCAGTCGCCGACTTCAGGCCTGGCTCGGTTTCAACAACTGTGAGCTCCACATAAGTCGGCAACTCAATACCAACCGGATTACCGTCGAAGTAGCTTACTGTGATCTGCAGATTCGGCGTGAGGTATTCGACCGCGTCGCCGAGAGTGTCGGTCTTCAATACGGTCTGCTCAAAGTCCACTGGATTCATGAAGTAGTAGTCGTCGCCGTCGTTGTAAAGGAACTCCATCGCCACTTCATCCACCACAACTTTTTCAATCGCATCAGCGGAGCGGAAACGATGTTCGAACATTGCGCCCGACTTCAGGTTACGCAGCTTGGCCTGGATAAACGCACGCAGGTTGCCGGGGGTGCGATGCTCTACTTTGAAGACCAAATGAAGCTGGTCATTGTGTTTGATGATCATGCCTGGACGCAATTGGGTGGCGGGAATCGCCATAATGGAAAAACTCCTTGCTGTAGTTGCGCGCATCGCGCAAAAAGAATTGGCCTTGGCCCATTCATCATTGTAAATGAGCCTCTAATTGCGGGCATATTGCCCATTGCCGTATGTTTTCATCGAGAGAATGGCTGCCCGTTTCTCCACGAGCCGGATCCTGCCTCCGGCTGTTCTGCTCACGCTCAGTCTTCTATGGGCATTGGATTCACTACGCAACGATCTCTGGCCGGGTCCATTTCGTGCTGCCAATCGGCTACCTTTCTTCGAGCACGAATATCTGCGCTGGACAGTGCTTGCATCGGCGGTCGTTCTATTAGCGCTGGTGCGCCGCAGCAAATGGCCGGCAAGGCGCGTGCTGTTTCACGCTACTCTGACCGGCCTGGGAATCTTCGTCGTGCCGGTATTACTGATTCATGCGTGCGGCGGAATTGTTCCGGACCTGACGCGTGTCGCACTTTTCTCGCTCACTCCACTTCTCGCACTGGTTTTCGAGCCCTTTCTCGGCGCAGCCGGGCTTTCGAATGCCAAAGGCGGCATGGCCGCAGCACTGGTTCTTGTGGCAGGCGCATTTTTTCTGTTTCCATTCAATCTGCCTAATTCAATGACCCTCGCGCTGGCCAACGGTCTTCTTCTGATTGCGATCACAGTCATTGCAGCAGCCAACTGCTGGGCGGTGCGCATTGCTCACACTCCCTCTGCACCCTCCACGCTTGCATGGGCCGCCATATGCGCTATCGCAACCGCATTCAGCTTTGGCGTGATCAGTTTGATCAGCCAGCCATCCGTTGCACCTACCATCCAACTCTGGCCCGCTGCGCTCTGGGTCCTTCTGATCGATCTACCCGCTTTGCTTGCTTTCTTCTGGCTGCTTCCACGACTCACGGCCGCGCGCATGACGCTGCGTTTTGCGCTGGCACCGCTTTTTGCGGCACTGCTGAGCGTGATCTTTTTTGCTCCTTCTGTATCGCTAAGCGCCGCTGCAGGGCTCGCACTGATGGCTACTGGAACCGGCTGGATGTTGTTCGCTCCGGATGGTGGCGGCGCATCGAGCATTTCGCTGGGCCTGGACGCAAACGATTCAAACCGTAAATTCAAACAGTGAAACACTTGGCTGCGCGGCAACAGCAAGTCGCAATAAAGAGGCCTACGATTTTGGAGGACGTAATCGCGCTCAGCTTCGCCTATTGCGGCGGCGCGTAAGGCTCAACGCGCAGGACTTCAGAAAGAATGCCACGCTCATCGGAGCTGAAATTCTCTCTGTACCGCTCTGAATTGAGCACAGTATCGCGCTGATCGGGGGGAACGCCACGCAGGTCGCGAAATGCCTGCCTCATCATGGTCTGCCGATTAGCCGGCATGGTAGACCAGCGACGCATTGCGAGATTTACCTGTGAGCGTTGCTGCGGAGAGAGCCTTTCCAGAGCCTCGGCACGGGCCAAGCGGCGCTCACGCTGCGCTTCGGGCATCTGGTCCACGCGATGCAACTGCTGAATCAAGCGCTGCTGATCGCTCTTAGGCAGGCGCGAAAAGCTTGGATCTCTGCGCAGCATCTGCTCCTGCTGCTGAATGGGAACGCCACGATGCTCATTGAGCCATGCGCCGAGGTGGCCCTGTGGCGCATACACCGGAGCAGGGTAATTGGAGTAACCCGGCCGTTCGTAATTGGGCCGTGCTCCCTGTTCTCCCATGGAGTAGCCTGGCTGCGTAAAGCGGGGCTCCGTGCTCTGCCGACCGCGTCCTTCGGGCCCACGATACTGAGGAATTGAATTTCGATTGGGCCGGAATCCATTGCCATTTTCACGCCCGGACTCACGGTTGGGCTGAAAACTTCTCCGCTCGCCCCGGTTCTGATTTTGCTGGCGCGGAGACTGCTGCCGGAAATTACCTCTATTTTCATTGCGAGGCTGCGCGGAACGCTGCTGACTGCGTGGCCGCTCAGATTGCTGCCCATGTCCGCGGTTCCGCTGCGCCAGAAGTTGTGGACTGATGGCACACAGAGACACCAGCGCCGCGGCAAGCACCGCGCCGCAGGCCATTCTCGCTCTGGCTGCGCCCATCATAATCTTTCCGTTCCCCTGCTCTTATTACCCAACGGCTGCCACAGCCGCTCAGTTCATCACACTACTGTTGTCGTTGTCTGTGATCGATTCAAGCTGATCCAGAAGTTGCGCGTTATTCTCCAGCGTCTGGAGGTCATGCACAACAGCCGCATCCCTGGTCGAGGTCTTTGGCTGGTCCCAGCTTGAAAGTCCCAGATACGCGCCGCCTCCCAGCAACATCATCACGGTGAGGGCCAGCGCCGCCAGCGGGCGCGATTGCAGTTGCGGGCCATACGTCCAACGCGCACGCAAACGCGCAAACCAGCCGGCGCGAGGAGCTTTACGCTCCTCATGCATCCGGGCTTTGAACTGCGTCATGAAGTAGGGATTCGGCTCGGGCACTTTCCACTCGTCCAACAGCGCCATCGTCGCGCGCAGTGCTTCCAGCTCGCGCTGGCAGCCGGCGCATCCGTCAACATGAGTCTGAACCTTGGCAGGCACTGTCTCAGGAGCAAGCAGCATCTCCGCCAGCTTGGCTTCCATTCCCGTGCATTTCTTCATTGTTTCCGCCATTGCAACCACCCCACTCTCTTCGCCGGTTTTTCCGGCTTTCTCTACACAAAATCCTTCAATCTCTCACGCAGTGTCTGATATGCCCTGAACAGGAGCGACTTGGTCGCCGATTCGCTTAGTTTCAGCACTTCGCCGATCTGCTTGTAATCCAACCCCTGATACTTGTGCATCAGCACAGCCATCTGTTGCCGCTCCGGCAGAGCCATTACATGCTTTCGAATGGATGCCATCCTCTCATCGCGCAACATCTGCTGTTCCACCGTGAGATCGCCGTCGGCAACATCCGGTGTTGTGCCCGTCTCTTCGTCCGGAGCATCCAGATAAACGTTCTGCGCCGCGCGCTCGTGCCGTGTGTCACGCGCATGATTGACCGCAAGGTTGGTGGCAATGCGGTACAGCCACGTGGTGAACTTAGCCTCGGCGCGATAGCTCTCGCGCGAGCGGTACACGCGCAGAAACACTTCCTGCGCCAATTCCTCTGCAACCGACTGATTGTGCACCATCCGGTAAAGAAACCGCGCGATTGCCGCGTGGTGCTTCTGGACGAGGTAGTTGAAGCCAGCTTCGTCGCCCGCAGCCACGCGCAGCATGATCGCCGCGTCGCTCGCCGGGTCCGGGCCCGCTGCCGCCTCTGCGGCTTGCGCCGCCCGTGCTGCCCGACCCAGAACCGAGTTGTCCAGGACCAGGGTTGCCATATCTTCAACAACCCCATCCGCATCGGAAGGTTGCGTTTTCTCGCCTGATTCCGGCTCGATTTCCGATTGATTTTCCTGCTCTTCGCCGGTTTCCGGCTTCGCCCTGGCCCGCGGACTATTTCCGCTACCGCGGCTCATAGCTAACCGCAGACCTGGCCCCCCCATGAAAATCCTATTTTCCGCAGCAAGACCAGCAACTTCGCCAACAGGGAAGAGTCCGGTCAGGCCGTCCAGGATTGTTCGTGCGCTCCAAAACATACAGTCGCCGAAGGGCGGGCATCAGGGTTCATCCCCAAGTTGGCTCCAAAGCCCTGCTGGTGTTACTCTACCCTACGGGATACCCCCTCGAGACCCGGACCTTCACCAGCGTCTCTCCGGGCGCTTAACTCAGCGGTAGAGTGCCACCTTCACACGGTGGAAGTCATAGGTTCGAATCCTATAGCGCCCACCATAGAATCAAACACTTACGCCCAGCTACACAACCCCTTCAAAGAATCTTCACCCTCATCCTTGCCTGCATAATTGGACCGCCAGAAATCGAATGTGACTCGCATCACGGCCTTATTTTGGGACCGAAGCTAATGTTGATTTGCTTCCTGGAATTACCCACCGGAGATGCGATACCCCATGAGCATTCAAATGCGGACCATGCGTCAGATCTTTAATACAGCAGGAATCCTTTCAGACCGCAGGGGACGCCGGTTTCCCGTTCAATTCAATCTGACGGAAACTCAGGATTTTTATGCTGAGTGGCCGGGGCCACGGTTCTCCTACGGCGATCTTCGCTTCAGTCCGGATTTCGACCGGACAATGCTGGCTGAGCTTGAATTAGACTCCATGCTCTGGCTCTCCGCGCCGGGATTCGCCGCACAAGTGCACCTCCAGGGTGAGAAATTTACGGTCGTCCGCTTGCGCGAAGACACGGCCAATCTGCATGCCGCTGTTTTCATTGCAGCTTAAAGACTTCGATTGCGAATAAAGTGTTCTGATTAGCGGGATTGGTCAGTACGCAGAACCGGTGAGATCTTCTTGCTATAGCGGCCAAGCAAGGCATTCCAGCGAATTGCCATCAATTCTTCCAACATGCGCATGCCATCTTTCAGGTAGCTCATTCGGGTCCGTTCATCGTGCGCCCAGCTCACAGGTACCTCCTGGACACGCAAACCGCGCTTGAGCGCAATAAACAGAATTTCGGGGTCAAACCCCCATCCTTCAATTGTTTGTAGCTGAAATACCGTCTGCGCTGCATTCCTGGTAAAGGCCTTGAATCCGCACTGCGTATCGGCGAACGGCAGCCCCATAATGGCCCGCGTCACCAGATTGAAACACCGCCCGAAGAACTGCCTGTATAGTGGCTGGCGATGGGTCTGGCGGCCACTTTCAAGCCAGCGGGAACCAATTGCGATGTCTGCCCCCTCAGCCAGCGCAGCAAAGAGCCGTTCTGCCTCTTCAATCGGAGCAGAGAGATCCGAATCGGTGAACATCACCCACTCGCCCTGGGCCTGAAGACAACCATTGCGTACGCTGTAGCCCTTGCCGTGGTTGCCCGGGTTCTGAATCAGACGAATTTCCGGAGCGGTCCGTGCAATTTCGGTAACAACTTCGGCCGTATTATCCCGAGAACCGTCATTGACGACGAGAATTTCCGCGATCCAGCCATGTTTTCTTATGCACGCGAGCACCGCCTGAAGCGTGGCGGGAATGCGCGCGCTTTCGTTGTAAGCGGGAATCACAATACTGTACTTAGGAAACTGTGACACGGCTCCGCTCCCTCCTGCGGCGCGGTAATCACCGAGAAAGACTGAGGTAATCATACCTCCGGTGGGCCATTTTCAACAGGCCACTCATCGGAGGTTCTCCACCTCCCCACCTTTGCTCACCCGTCACTATCCACAATCCTTACCTTCGTTTCTTGCTTCTTTCCGGCCGAATGCGTTTATGCTGTGAGCGGAGGCCAAGAGGCTATGACGAAAGCAGATCTGGTGGAAAAAGTAACCCAGCTCGGCGACCTGACACGTCGTGATGGCGAGGTCATTGTCGAAACCGTGTTCAATTCGGTGATTGGAGCTTTACAGAGCGGTGACAAGATCGAGATTCGCGGATTTGGCTCATTTCGCATTCGCCAGCGCAATCCGCGCATCGGCCGCAACCCGAAAACCGGTGAACGCGTAGAAGTCCCTGCAAAGAAGGTCCCTTATTTCAAGCCTTCCAAGGAACTGCGCGACCTCGTGAATCCTTCCGAAATGCAGGCCGCTTCCTAAAAAGCCCATTTCGACAACTCGGGCAGGTGTGGCAATCCCTCCTGCCCGACACCTCTTCAGGCCTGGATTCTAACCCTTTACGATTCCAATCACACTCATCATGCGGCCCGCAAAGCCCTGCGAGCCCCTATGCGAGAAAAACAGCTCCCTGTCGCATTGCGTGCATCCTCCCGTTATATGTATGGCTCGCGGAGAGAGTCCTGCGTCCAAGAGCTGCCGCCGATTGGCCTCCATCAGGTCCAGATGCAGTTGCGGCCCGATGGGCGAATGCCCTGGCGCCCGCTGCGTAAGAAAGAGCATCGGATACTTTTTGCGCACGGGGTCGGAGTCGAAGACCTCACGAAACAACTCCCTCGCATACGTGAACTGCGATTCAAACGCCGACATTACTTCGTCGCCCACTCCATAGCAGCAGACGCCAATGCCCGGACCAATCGCAGCGATCAAATCTTTCGGGTGCGATCCATAGAACAGGCGCATTCTGCCCACGCCGTTCTCCACAATGCGCTGTACCGTTCCGCGCCAGCCGGCATGAAACGCGCCGACAACACGCTTTTTCCTGTCTGCCACGAGTACCGGAATGCAATCGGCTGTCTGCACTGCAAGAAGAATTCCCGGCTCATCCGTAATCAGTCCATCGCCTTTGCACACTGTGCCGTTAGACCTGGCCTCGCGCACAAGGTTCGAGTGGAACTGCTTGACCAGGCGCAACGGCGTCTCTGTATTTCCGGTAATCGCCTCTGTCAGCAACCGGCGATTTTCATGCACGGCCTCTGGAGCATCCGTTGCGGTCAAACCCAGGTTCAGTTCTCCTGGTGCTCCTTCCGCACAATACACCCGGCTCACGCCGCCCTTCCGTGTCGAAAATCCATGCCAAAGCCATGTGAGTTTCTTCCACTCAGGCACCGCGATCCATTGCACACCGTTGGCGGCGATTACCGCCTTGGGCGCAGGCCTTTTCAGTTCTTCGGCCGCATATCGCTCCATGCGCAGGCGAGTGGTAACGCCCGCCGGTGTTCCTCTCCTGCTGCGCACAAGTCCGCCCGTCCGATATAGCTCATCGATGCCCTCAATTGTGCTCTTGGTGGATGATTTCGAAGAAATTCTGGCCGGACTCACAGTTTGATTGTAGCCGTCTTGGCGTTTGCCGTACTTGCGCCGATTGGTTTGTCCAACTGGAGAAACAAGCGGGCCCGCCTTCCGGCGGGCCCTTGTGCGAGGCGAATATTTGGAGGGGGTTCAGAAGGGGAAAAGAGGAGGGGTCCTTTTAAAAGGGCCCTCAATTGAAGGGATTCCTTTCTTGGATGGGTCGTACTTCGAGGAAGCCTCTGCTTGTTACTCAATAGGATGCGCTAGGGCTCGAAGAGTTGCCTGAATTTTCGATGAACACCAAACTCTTCGCTATCATGCGCTTTCGAAATTCAGAAAGCGCGACGCACTTCTCTTCTGGATTTTTCCACAAGAAAGCACAGCTCAGACCGTGACCAAAACCAATGTACACATCGACTTTCTGCACCCATCAGCCGTGCCGCACAGGAAGCTTAACCGCAGCTTCAATAGAAAGTAACTGAAAACCTTGCCGTCCGTGTTGGCGCAATAATTGGCACCTATGCATTGGCTTACTTACGCATAGGCTTATTGGAAGAATTGGGACGCCTAGCCTGGTTATTTCCAAGATATGAGGAAGGAAATCGTGGCTATTCTCTGGGCCGTGCAGCCTTTTCCACGTATCGCGTGACCAGGCCAACTGGCAGAACACGAACGAGTAAGGAATTAAGGCGCCCTTGTGCGTATGGGATCACGGTGCGCTTACCCTGCAGCATTCCGTCCACTCCAATGCGCGCAACATCTTCCGCGGTTTGCAGATTTTTCCACACAAACCTCTGCGCATGGGCGATTTCGTGAAACTCACTGTCTGTCGGTCCGGGGCACAGCGCCGATACCTTCACGCCATACCTGCTGACTTCTTCGGCAAGTCCCAGAGCAAACATGCGATCAAAAGCCTTCGTCGCCGCGTAAGTTGAAAGATACGGCACTGGCTGGAAACTCGCCGTCGATGCGACAACCATCACCCATCCACACCGCCGCTCCACCATGGCCGGAACAAACAAATGCGCCATGGCAACAACCGCATCGCAGTTGACGCGTACCTGGCTTAGCTCCTGTTGCACGTCATTCGTGTGAAATGCGCCGTAATTACCCAATCCTGCGTTGTCGATCAGAATTTCGACGTTGATTCCTTCAGCCTTCACCGCGTCAAAGATCGCCTGCGGTGCAGACTGCTCATTCAGATCAGCCGTTATGACGCGCACCTCGGCACCCTGCTTTTGGAACTCCGCGGCCAGTGCTTCCAGACGCTCTAGCCGCCGCGCCGTCAGAACCAGGTTTGCCCCGCGACGAGCCAATTCGCGGGCAATTGCCGTGCCGATGCCCGCACTCGCACCGGTCACCAGCGCCCATTTGCCTTTCAATTCACCACTCTGTGCCATCGACTTCATCCTAGCTGACTTGTCTTCTTACGAGAGTTTCTTCAGGTTTCCACCGGGCTTCTTTCTGCCCACTTTCTCATTCATCTCTTTGCGCAGTTTCCATGCCGTGCGTAGTGCGCCAAGCGCTAAATCCGCGTCCGCAGCATCCAACCGCATATGCGTGACACCGTTGCGCCCCCAACCTCCGGGTACGGGCAGAAAGACATCCGGTCTACCAGACACAAACTCCGCCTGCAGTTCCGGCGTCAGCATCAGGTTTCCATATCCCTGCTTAATGGCAGCCAAAGTCGCAAAAATCCGACCACCCACGCGGAAGTCCACAGACCCCATGTGAGAACCTTCTTCCACGCCTTCCAGGCTTAGCGCCAGCTTCTTGAAATCCTTCGCGGTCATCGCCGCACTCCTTCTGCAGCCAATTGGTCCTGCCGCTCCAAAGCCTTCTCGGATACCATGACCGCATGGCCTACTTCCTCTTCAAAACTGAACCAGACGTTTACTCGTTCGACGACTTCCTGCGCGACAAGGAAACCATTTGGGATGGCGTCACCAATCCCACCGCCGTGAAACACCTGCGTGAAATGAAGCCCGGCACAAAATGGATCTTCTACCATACGGGCGATGAACGAACCGCGGTCGGCACCGGCACAGTTGTCTCCGTTGATGCCGCCGACCCCAAGGTACCCATCGTACGCGTCAAGGCCGGCAAACGCCTTAAAACACCGAAAACTCTGGCAACAATCAAAGCGGAAAAGATTTTTGCCGACTCGCCGTTAGTCATCATAGGACGGCTCAGTGTTGTACCACTTACCGAAGAACAGTGGAACTGGTTCGTGGGTTAGGCAAGCGATAGGCTTTCATATGAAGTAGAACAGCACGCCCAGCCCAAGCAGAATCCACGGCCAATACTGCGCAGGTGCAAAGAAAAGGGTATCTGTCCTCGTGAAGAAGGGCTTTTGCACAGCATCCAGTTCTGAACCGGGCACCGTTTCATCCGCGCTCCCGCCGTTGAGCAGCCAAACGATTAAGGCCGCGGCAGCGAATGCTGCCAGCTTGGGCCAGCCGTGGTTGGAATAGTAGCTGCTGTCATGGAAGTACATTCCTGTCAGCCAGTCGGCTACGAGCAGGCAAGCACCGGCAATCAATCCCACCAGAATTCCCTTACCCGAAGCAGCAAAGAAGAGGAAGCCGATACGCACCAGCCCTAGGTGCGCTGCACCGCCCTCCGTGCTGCCTAAAATCATTCTTCGTTCCTATCGCTGTCGAGCCAGCCGCGGGTATCAAGCATCTGCCGGTTGTCGAGCGACCACACTTTGCCCGTCAAGTCTTCGCGGCTTCTGCCCTCTCGTATGCCCTTTTCGAACTCACTCATAACGGCCTGCATTTTCGCATCCAGATCATCAACAAAGCTCAGCACCAGCGCTTCAGGCGTCATGGGTAATTTGGGCGATCCGAATTCGAGCTTTCCGTGGTGGGAGAGGATCAGATGGATCACAAGAGTGCGCAGCCGAGGCGGAAAATCTCCCAACGCGTCTATTGCCTTCTCCACTAGAGCCACGCCCATGGAGATGTGCCCTATGAGCACACCTTCCAGGGTGTACTCGAAACCCATTTGCCACTTCAATTCCTGAGTCTTTCCAATATCGTGCAGGATCACACCTGTCAGCAGCAGGTCACGATGCACGAAGGGATAATGCGCCGCCACGCGATCGGCCAGGCCAAGCAGACTTACCACGTGTTCCAGCAGACCTCCCAGCCATGCATGGTGCAGTTGACGCGCCGCTGGAGCCTCACGATACGCCTGCGCCAGTTCTTCGTCGGCAAACATAGATTCAAGCAGCCGCTTCAAATCCGGATCGGTGAAGCTTGCTATCGTCTCCGTCAGCTTCGACCACAACGCGTTTACATCGAATTTCGTTGCCGGCAACAGATCGCTTTTATCTACTTCATTTGAGGCCGCTTTGCGCATCTGCTCAATCTTCATCTGCAACTTGCCATCGAACGATGAGACGGACCCGCGCGCCTTAATGATGTCGCCTACTGTGGCATCGCGCGCAATGCGCGGATCGGTCGGGTCCCACACGCGAGCCTCGAGCTGCCCAGTTTTGTCGCCCAGCGTCATGCTCAGATAAGGCTTGTTCGTCTTGGTGGTGCGCTGCTGGCGCGCAAGCAGTAGAAAAAAACTATCGAAGACTTTGCTCTCGTCAAAGCCTGCAAGATCGGCAATATAAATGTCCTTCATTCTGCTCAGAAGATTACCGCATTGCCTTCAAACTTCGCCAAAACCCTCGACTGATAACCACCCTGCGCAGTGGTTTGCAACAATGACAGATGCTATGCATGCATCTGTCTCATTACACGCCGGTACAGTCCACATTCGCCCTATGGAACCGCGGGACGCAGAAGCGGCAGCACACCTATGCACGGAATTGGGATACCAGCGCAACACAAGCGATGTTTGCGCATGGATTGCAACCATCGGTTCCAACAAGGAAGGACAGGCTGCGTTCGTAGCTTGCAAAGACAATGAGGTTATTGGCTGGGTTGAAGTTTCCATGGAGCGCCGTCTGCAGAGCCCGCCATTTGCGCTGATTGGCGGGCTGATCGTAAAGGACGGGGCTCGTGGGCAGGGCATTGGCCGGCTTCTCTGCAAGCAGGCTGAAGAGTGGGCATGGCAACATGGCGCGGACAAGATTCGTGTCACTTCCCGCAGTACGCGCCTCGACGCACACCGTTTCTATCTGCAGAGCGGTTTTCAGGAAACCAAGCTGTCGCGGGTCTTCGAAAAATGTCATGAGGCAAAAATGACAAAGGCCTGAGATTTTTCGTCTCAGGCCCAGTCCATTTTCTTACACTCTCTTACGGCTGAGGATTCGTTGAAGGCGTCGACTGCGTGGAAGGAGCAGGTGCATCGCCCAGCGGGCGGTCACCCGTTGGCTTTTCTTCCTTCTTCTCTTCCTTTTGCCGATCGCTCAGGCGTGTCTTTTCGCTTGTGGTGGTTTCAGCCTTCTTCTTTTTCGTCGCCGTATCGCCATTCAGCCCCAAGGGGGCGGACTGAATCTGCCGCTTGGCAATCGTTGCTGCATCGGGTGTGGGAGCTGACATTGGGTCCACTACTGGTGCCTCAGAAGACTTCTTTTTATCCTTCTTCTTCTGATCACGCAGTCGATCGCTGAAGCGCGTTTTCTTTTCCTGAACCGGCGCTTCGTCAAAGCCGTCCTGAGCGTTGGCATTGCTTGCCGTCTCCGGCAATGCTCCTGCATCTTCGATCTGACTTGCACGCGTAGCCTTCGGCAGCGTTTCCTGGGGAGCCTGCCCAAAACGGATCTTTTCTTTCTTGCCCGGCTTGAGAGCGCCCGGCTCTTCTGTTTTTGCCTTCTGGTCTTCTTTCGTGGGTTTCGTTTCCGCTACGCGCTCCACGTGCGCACCCGACTTCTGCCGGAATCCGTGGCCCGTTTCGCGAAAGCGCGTGCGCTCCACCTTCTTCCGCTTCTTGGGCGAGGGCGGCGTGTAGGCGCTGAAGACCGGCTTGGTTTCATTCGGGCTCGCACCCGTGTCCGTATAGCCTGACCTGATGTCGATATACGACTCTTCGCGCATCTTCGTAAGATAAGAGCGAATGGCAGGATCCATCTTGCTCATGTAGTAGTTCTGCTCAACGTCCTGCTCAACGTCAGCAAACGCGGGCACTCCACCCTGAGCGTGCTTAATGACCTTAAAGATGATGAAACCCTGCTTTGTGCGGATGGGCTGCGTAAACTGCCCGTCCTTCAGCGGAAATACCGCATCTTCGAATATCTTTGCCAGTTCGCCGCGCTTATAGGTTCCCAGGCTGCCACCGTCATTGGCCGTTTGTCCGTTGCTGAAGGTTTTGGCCAGTTCGGTAAAGTCGCCGCCAGCCTGCAATTTGTTCTCAATATCCTCGGCTCTTGCCTTGGCTGCCGCAACCTTCTTCTCGTCGCCGTCGCCGGTTGAAATCAGAATCTCGCTCAGTTGCACACTCTCCGGCTGTACATAGTCCTGCTTGTGCGCCTCAAAGTAACGCCGTACTTCACCCGGCGTCATGGAGATATGCGCACCTACTTCCTGGCGCATCACCTGCTGGGTGATGATCTGATTGCGAATATTGGCCTTAAAGTCCTCGTATGACACACCCTGCTGCTCGGCAGCTTTTTCCAAGTCTTCCAGCGAGTCCATGTGGTACTGCTTGCGGATCTCATTCAGGCGGTTGATAAGTTCCGTTTCTCCAGTAATACCCAGTTCCTTGCCCTTGGAGAGCCACAACTGCTGGTCGATCAGATTACGCAAAAGGTCGCGATGGGCTTCGGAAATCTGCTGCATGGTCGCGCCACGCTGGCGTTCTTCCTGATCCAGGTCCTTCATCGCCCGGTCGTAATCGGAGTTCGTAATGATCTGGTCGTTCACCCTGGCAACAATCTGCTCGACGACCGATCCGCCGTAGGGGCTTGCCATCGCTTCATTCGATTGGGCTTGAGCGGAGGGACCGAGCAGCAACGTACCAAGAACAATCGCCGCGGGAGTGCAAAGAAGTCTCAAATTCATAGGCAGCACATGGGAAGGCGGCAGGAGTACTCCACCCTTAATCCATAGACGCCATTGTAAATGGCAGGAGAGCAGGATTTCGACCCATCCGGGGCCAATAAAATCAGATTCTTATTCGTGTCGCCATAACCATTGCATACCAAGGCCTCGAGCCAGGAGTCCAACTGACTGAGTGCTATACTTTAGCCCAAGACTGACGCGCGCGGGCCTCTCATTGCGCCCTTCGCTGCAGCTGTCCGGAGGTATTACCCGTCTATGACTCCCCGCACACGCCGGGCCATCTTCAGCCTAACTATCTTCTTTGCCGTCTGCGCTGTAGCAGGTATTGTTTTGCAGGGCAGGGTCGGTGCCCAATCATCTGAAGACGAGAGCCAGTTGCGTGACAGCATCAAGTCCTTCGCGGATGTCTACTCCATCGTCGAGCAGAATTACGCAGAACCGATCAAAGGCGACAAGGTGGACGATGCCATTTATGACGGCGCCATCCCCGGTATGCTCCGCGTCCTCGACCCACACTCAAATTTCTACGATCCAAAAGCATACGCCCGCATGCGCGAAGACCAGCGTGGCCACTACTACGGCGTTGGCATGGTCATCCAGCAGCAGGGAAACAAGGTATATGTCATCACGCCGTATGAAGGAACACCTTCCTATCGCGCAGGCATCAAGCCGGGCGATGTCATCGCCTCCATCGACGGCAAATCGACCGCAGGTTGGACCTCCGATCAGGTAGCAAAGGCGCTCAAAGGACCCAAAGGAACACACGTACAGGTCTCTATGATCCGCGACGGACATACGAGCCCGCTCGTCTTTGACCTTGTGCGCGATGACATCTCGCATCCTTCGGTTGACCTTGCCTTTGAGATTCGCCCCGGCATCGGCTACATCCACCTGACCCAATTTCAGGAAACAACTGGAAAGGAAGTGGTTGATGCGATCAACAGCTTCCCCAATCTCAAGGGGCTTCTGCTCGATCTGCGCGGCAATCCCGGAGGCTTGCTGAGCCAGGCCGTGGATGTGTGCGACCACCTGCTTGCCAAGGGACAGACCATCGTCTCCCAGCGCGGCCGGGCTTATCCCGATCAGAATTACGTGGCCACACATGGCAACGGCGGCAAGACCTTCCCGATCGTTGTGCTGGTCAATCGCGGAACCGCTTCCGCCGCAGAAATTGTCTCCGGTGCGCTGCAGGACCATGATCGTGCACTGATCGTGGGCGAAACCACGTTTGGCAAAGGCCTTGTTCAGACGGTATACAACCTGGGAGACAACACCGGCCTGGCGCTCACCACGTATCACTACTACACGCCATCCGGCCGCCTGATTCAGCGCAACTATAGCGGTGTTTCACTTTATGACTATTACTACAATCACGCTGGTGCGCTGCCTTCCAATTCCACCAACCGTGAAGTCAAATTCACAGACTCAGGCCGCACCGTGTACGGCGGTGGCGGCATCACGCCGGACCAAAAGATCGAGTCTCCCAAGTCGAATCGTTTCCAGGATCAACTGCTGTATAAGCAGACCTTCTTCCACTTTGCCGCCAATTATCTGGCCAATCGTACAGTTGATCGCAACTTCAAAGTAGACGATGAAGTGCTCAAGGCTTTCAAAGACTACCTCACCAGCCAGAACATCTCTTATACCGAACAGGACATTGATGGCGTAATGGATTGGCTGAAGGCGAGTATTCGCGAGAAGGTGGTCACCTACGAATTTGGCCAGCAGCAGGGCCTCCGCGTTCTTGCTGACTGGGATCCCATGATCCAGAAAGCACTCAACTTCATGCCTGAAGCACAGGCGCTCGAAGAACACGCACACGAAGTTCTGGCGCAGAAGGCACAGGCACGCAATGAGGGTGCGCCGGTTCAACCGTAAATAAGTTCTGAATCAAGCCCACATGAAATGGCCATCCATCATGGATGGCCATTTCATTTCTGTTCTTACGCGCACTCTACCGCTGACTTGCTTCGCCTGCAGCAACCTTCCGGTTGAAGTCTGCAGAGCCTTTTCTCGGTACGGTCAGAGACTTCCATCCTTCTCCCGAAAAATGCCGCGCCAGCAGTACAATCTGCCCCACATGATAGGGATAATGGGCAAGTTGCCGGTTAATCGCCTGCATCACGGAGTGAGCCTCGCCACGAATCGTGATAGTACGGTCCAGATCGTCATCTGTTAAACCATCCAGTGCCGCAAAAAGAACATCCCAGCCCTGTTTCCATTGCTCCATCAGCTGGGCTCGGGTTGCAGCAGGCTCTTCAAATTCGCTGTCGCGATTGCGATCGGGCTTCTCGCCATCTGTAGTAAGAAAATTGGTCCAGCGCGAACGCATGTTACCAGCCATGTGCTTCACAACGATAGCAATCGAATTCGATTCATTGTCGATGACCGTGAAGAGATGTTCATCCGGCGTTTGTTCCATCGCGCGCTCAGCAAGCTTCTTATAGTACTGGAACACCGCAATCGAATCGACGAGGTAGGAAGTTGTAAATTCAAGGGCCATGCTGCAAGTGTAGCTGGCCCGCACTTCCTATGGCTCGTCGTTGTATATCGACACGACCGGTTTACCACCCTCTGCCTGCCTCGCGCGATACATGCCCGGAGTATTGAAGCTCCATGCCATTTGCCCGTCGGGTGTTATTGCGATGACACCACCATCACCTTTCAAAGCGGTCAATTCTCCGTGAATCACTTCGTCTGCGGCCTTCTGTAGAGGCATCTTTTCGAAATAAACGAGATTGCATACCTCACGCGCCACACCCAACCGGATGAAGAACTCGCCTGTGCCTGTGCCCGAAACTGCACACGACTTGTTCGAGGCATAGGTTCCTGCACCGATGATTGGCGAATCGCCTACGCGCCCCCACTGCTTTGCTGTGAGTCCGCCGGTGGACGTACCCGCGGCGATGTTGCCCGTCTTATCCAGCGCTACCACACCCACCGTGCCAAATTTGTGTGCACCGGGAGCATCAATTTCCGCCACCGGTTTTTCAGGCGCGGGCGGTACGCCTGCCGGCCGCGGAGGAATCGGCAACCCTTCCTTCTTCAACTCGCGCACCAGCGACTGCCACCGGCGCTCCGTGAAGAAATAGCTGGGCGGCACCATCTCCAGACCTTCCTTTTGAGCAAAAGCATCAGCGCCCGCCCCCTCCAGCATCACATGCGGCGACTTCTCCATCACCGTACGCGCAAGAGTAATGGGATGCTTGGTGCGCGTGACTCCCGCCACGGCACCGGCCATCAGGTTTGAACCGTCCATAATGGCGGCATCCAATTCGTTCCTGCCCTCCGCTGTGAACACCGCACCTCTACCTGAATTGAACAACGGATCGTCTTCAAAGCGGCGGATGACAGTCTCTACTGCGTCCAAAGCTGATCCTCCCTTGTCGAGGACGGCAGCTCCTGCGGCCAATCCTTCCGAGAGCGCCTTGCGATAGGCAGCTTCCGTCTCAGGCTTCATATTGGCGCGTTCAATCACTCCCGCGCCGCCATGCAGCACGATCGCCCAATGATGTGCGGGTTGTTGGGCCTCCGCAGGTAAGTTCAATCCAGCCATACTCATCGATAACAACAGAACGGGAAAGAAAAAGCGACGCACAGTTGTCTCCTCGTTTGCAGAATAGAGCGCGCAGCTCGCAGAGCAAAGAAAAAAGGCGTGGTGGGCAAGGCCACCACGCCTTCATTTGTATTTCGTGTCTGCAGTTAGAAGATGAACTTCGCCACAAACTGCATCTGGCGCGGTCCAAACAGGATACCGGTGGTGCCTGTCGGCGTGCCAAGGTAGTCAGTTGTACCGGTATACGGCGCGATACAACCATTGGTGTGTGCTGAGCAGTCGACTGTCGCGTTACTCACACCCGGCGCAACATAAGTGGAGTACTTGTTGCTCTCGCTCAGAATGTTCTGATGGTTAAGAAGGTTGAAAGCTTCCGCGTAGAACTGGAGTTTCAACCTCTCGGTCAGGCTGAAGTCGCGCGCCATACGCGCATCGACGTTACGTAGACCTGCGCCCGGGAAGGCGTTGCGGCTAAGCTCAGGCGTACGAACTGAGGTAGCCGAGTTGAACCAGCTCACCGAAGCACCGGTCAGGCCTCCATTGCCGGAAATGCCGGCCGACGACAACGCGCTTGTGGGGTAGTTGGTCATCATCGCCGTAAGCGGGAAGCCTGTCTGCGCCGTATAGCCGCCTGAGAGCGTCCAGCCATTTGCGATGTAGTCCATAGTGGGAACCGAAGTACGGAATTTCGGCGCCCATACCAGACTGCCAACGAAACGATTGCGCAAATCCAGATCGGAGCGCGCGTACTCCGCCTTGTAGTTGTTCGGATCGATCGGCACGTCGGTCCCATTGAAGGTACCGCTCACGCCACCCACTTCGCCATTATCCGTGGCTTTTGCCCAGGTATAGTTGACCAGCACCTGCAATCCGTGGCCCATCGGCTTCTTCACTGTCACCACCATGGAGTGGTACCAGGTATTCATGTCCGAAAAGCCTGCCAGAATGCTTGCTGTGTCCGTCGTAACGCGGTCTGTGTACCACGGCAAGGTGACCGTCTCTTGCGTAACGCCGGCAGAGTTCACTATGTCGTAGCTTTTGGTGGTTGTCGCCGGTTCCACGTTTGTGTCGATAAAGCGAGGCAGGCGCATGCCACGATTACCCACGTATCCGAGGGTCAGTCCGATGTGACCAGGCAGCTCCTGATCGATCGCAAGGTCCCATGAATGCGAGTACGGATTGCTGAACTTCGGGTCGAGCCCACGTGCAGCCAGCGGAGCCAATGAGGCACCAGTATTCTGCACAACTGGTGTTACTGCGCCATCAAACGGTGCCGCCAGTGCCGGACCTGGAGGCGTAAACAGCACACCGAGGCTGGAGGGCGCCCACGAGGTGCTGGGGCTGGCGTTGTACTGCTGCTGGAAAACGCCGTTTTCCGCGCGGATTGTGTAATACGTTGACGCCTGCGTCAGGCCGTAGAAAATACCGTATCCGCCGCGAACAACGGTCTTGGGATATGGATTCCAGTTGAAGCCGAAACGCGGCTGGAGATTGGCCTTCCCTATGTGGATGGTCTTTGTGTAGAACTCGGCCACGTCGCTGGTGGTATTCGGCTGGGGAGGCTGCGGCATCATCTGAATGTCGTAGCGCAGGCCTGCCGAAATCTGGAAGTTCTGGCTTACCTTGTAGCGCTCATTCACGAATGCGCCAAGAACCTTCTGCCAGGCATCGTCCTTGCCCACGCCGGTAACCGGATCGTTGACCTGCGTGAAGTAGGTGTAGTGCTTGCCACCGTTCACACCGTAAACATCCTGTACCCAGTTGGTGAATGCGCCCTGCGCAGTGCCAGGCGAGTAGCTGTAAATGCCGCCGCCCTGGAACAGGTTGATGGCCAGTTCGTCGATCAGGTTCAGGTCAAACCCTGCCTTCAGCGTGTTGCGCCCAAAGGTCTTTGAATAGGTATCGGCAATCTCCCAACGGTGCTCGTCAGGAAATGCTGGGCGAGGCAGCGCATTGGGCATACCGTAAGAGGCGATGCTTTGGACAGAAACAGAAGGACCGGAAGCATTCGCACCCGCAGTTTCAAGGTCGCGCGCCCACTGGAACGTTACCTGGTTCACCGAGCTGGCACTCAACACCGAGGTCCAGTTCGCGATGAAGAAACGTTCGTGATAAACCGTTGAGCCATTCTGTGTCACACCATTGTTTACAGATGTGCTCGACGAGTTGTAGCCATTCGGCAGCTTGAAGTTGTCCCAGTTGAATTCGGCCGAAACCAGGTTCTTCGGAGTAATCTGCCAGTCGATCTTCGGAAAGAAAATGTTCTGGTCCCACGTGCGCGGATAGAGACCTTGCAGCTTGTAGCCACCCACACCGGCGAGGTTGCCGGCAAGATAGTCCAGAGCAGTCGTACACTGTGTAGCGGTCAGCGGCGCCGGGCAATACGTGGTATCGCCAGAATTGATCGAGCTCGCCAGTGTACTGTACGGCCCGGTCGAGATGTAGATGATCGGGTTAACCTTGCGGAAACCGTCATAGGTGAAGAAGTAGAACAGCTTGTCCTTCTTGATTGGTCCGCCGATCGATCCACCGAACTGGTGCTGCTGGTGAACGGGCTGTGTAAACACGTTATGCGCTTTGCCATAGGGATCAAGCGCATTCAGATCGGGATAGCGAAGGTAGTAGAACAGATCGCCATGCATCTGGTTGGTGCCCGACTTGGTGATTGCGTTGATCTGTCCACCTGCCGCCTGTCCGAGCTCCGCAGAGTAGGGGCCCGATGCCGACTGGAACTCCTGAATCGAGTCCGTCGAATACACATACGGAGCGCCGGTCGCGCGTCCACGCGCCTCAGAGAAAAACGCCTGGTTGTTGTTCGCACCGTCGATCAGGTTCGAGTTGTACAACGATGAAATACCGCGGTATGAAATAAGGCCGCTCGATCCATCAGGGGCAACGTTCGGCGTCATCAACACATAGTTGTCGTAACGGCGGCCGTTCACCGGTAGATTGCTGACAAGTTCCTGGCCGATTTCCTGCGAGGTAGAAATCTTCTCCGTATCAATCAGCGGCGCCTCGCTCGTAATCGTTACCGTATCGGATGCGGCAGCAACTGGCAGCTTCGCATCCACATTCACTGTCTGGCCAACCAGGACAATGACGTCTTTGCGGATGACCTTGGCAAAACCGGGAGCGGAGATCGAAACCTGATAGCGGCCCGGCTTCAGGAAGGTCGCCGTGTATGTTCCGGCCGAGGTTGTAACCACGTCACGCGAGATACCCGTATCTGTCTGGAGAACAGTGACGGTGGCGCCGGCGACTACGGAATTATTGGGGTCGGTAACGGTGCCGCTGATGGTACCTAGACCGGCATCCTGCGCCAGAGCCGGCATTGCGAGCAACGCCAGCGCCAACAGACAGAACAGCCCGCCCCGCAAAAGACCGCGAAGAGTCTTCTGTGTCGAAGGATGGATATTCATTGCGTTCTGGTTCTCCTTAATAAACGGTTCGTAATCCGGTAAGAACAGCGGTCCAACTTTGAGAAACGTAGAAGCGAGAACTTGCTTGTGTCCCCTTTGCAGTTCCTCTAAGGATGCTGCGGACGCACAAAACGAGATGAGCATTGTGCGATCTCAGCCCTGCCGCGCATTTGCTGCTGCGACGGGCAATTGCCCCGGTGCCGGTCGAATTTTGCCAGCAATTTCTGGATGGTCATTAGTCTCGGGTGAGATACCAAGATTCTACCTTTACCTGCGCTGAAATCGACCCCGAAAAAACATGACCCCATGTGAAAATAATGACATACTCACTCGCAAGTTGCACAAATTGGATGGCAATTTTCATGTTTCTTCGATTCAGAGTGCTCGGTATCGTTCTTTCTATCCTTGTCACAATTCATGCGGCTGCGCTTCGCGCCGCACAACTACCGATCCCCGTCAAGGTTGTTGTCATCGCCATGTTCGAATTGGGCAATGACACAGGAGACCGTCCGGGTGAATTACAGTACTGGGTCGAACGGGATCATCTGGACCACATCTACGAGGTTCCCGCCGCATATCACCCGGTCCGCATGAACGATCAGGGAGAAATGGTTATCCTTACCGGTGCGGGAACGGCAAACGCCGCAGCCACTCTTATGGCCGTCGGGCTCGATCCACGCTTTGACTTCACCCATGCCTACTGGATCATTGCCGGAATATCCGGCGGCAATCCTCAGCGTGTCTCGCTCGGTTCCGCAGTTTGGGCGAACTGGGTGGTTGACGGCGACCTCGCTTACGAGATCGACCCGCGCGAAATACCGAAAGCCTGGTCAACCGGTTACGTACCACTGCGCAAAACGAATCCCTTTCAGGAACCTGCAGAACCGGCACCCAATCAGGTCTTCGAGCTCAATCACGGTCTTGTGAGATGGGCCTTTCAACTCACACGCGACATTCACCTTGCCGACAGTGAAAAGCTGGGTGAGATTCGCGCCAACTACGATGGGAGAGCCGCGCAAATGCCGCCTATTGTTGCCGAAGGTGATGAGATTTCTTCCTCCACCTTCTGGCACGGCAAATTGCTAGACTCCTGGGCCGATGAATGGATCAGCTACTTCACCAAAGACCAGGGCCACTTTGCCACAACGGCAATGGAAGATACGGGCACACTGCTTTCTCTGGAGGGACTCGCCGCCGCAGGCAAAGCAGATAAAAATCGCATTCTGGTCCTTCGCACCATCAGCAATTTCGATCAGCAGCCGCGTGACATGGACGCGGCAACCAGCCTGGCACGCCAGAGATTAGGCGCTTACAGTGCATACCTGCCTTCACTTGAAGCGGCTTACACCGTAGGCCATTCCGTTGTAAATGAACTACTCACTCATTGGTCGAAGTACAGCGCAACCATACCCTCTGCGCGTTAAATCGGCTCCAGGAAGAGAAGCACATGAATATTTCCGCACGCGTGATCAATCAACAGGACTCACACGAAGTCACACTTTCCACGAATGACCGCGAGCACACGCTGGCAGTCGAGCCGAAAGCAGCAGGGCGCGGTTCCAGCGCCAACGGCGGCGAATTGCTCTTTCTGGCTCTTGCCACCTGCTACTGCAACGATCTATTTCGCGAGGCCAAAAAGCGCGGCATCGAACTCGGCCGTGTCGAAGTTGTCGCCAGTGGAGAATTTGGCGCAGAAGGAGAACCGGCCTGCAATATTCACTACTGCGCGCGCGTTGAATCATCTGCCCCACGCGATCAGATCCTGGACCTGATGCATCACACAGACACGGTCGCTGAGATCCAAAACACCCTTCGGGCTGTCTCCACTGTCACACTCGACCTCTGCGAAACCTTCTGACTCCGCCGTAGTACCGATCCTCATACTTGGCGGCGGAGGGTCCGGCAGTACAGAATGCTTCCGTTCCGTAATTTCCGCGTCTGCGCGCCCCTGTCCGGAGGTTCCATATCTCCAGGCTGCCTCGCAACGCATCGTGAGGCTGCTTGCATGCACTCCGTCTGGTTCGGCGAATTTCTCGGCACACTCGTTCTGGTGCTTCTCGGCAATGGCGTGAACGCCGCCGTCACATTGAAGAAGACTTACGCTGAAAACTCGGGCTGGATCGTCATTGCGACGGGATGGGGACTCGCTGTGCTTTGTGGAGTACTCGTAGCCCAGGCCTTTGGCAGCAGCGGTGCTCATCTCAATCCAGCTGTCACCATTGCGGCAGCGGTTAACTCAGGAGACTACTCCCAACTCGGCTTCTATTGGTCCGCACAGTTGCTCGGAGCCATGTGTGGATCCGCGCTCATGGTTCTGCACTATGGCCCGCACTGGAGCCATACGCCCGACCCCGCCGCCAAGCTCGGCGTTTTCTGCACAGCGCCAGCGGTCAAAAATACGCCATTTAATTTACTAAGTGAAATCATCGGCACCATGGTGCTTATCGTCGTTGCCGGAGCCATAGGCTCGCATGGTGTCTCCGTTACCGGCCCTGCGCCTGCGCTCGCACCCTGGCTCGTCAGCAGTCTTGTCTGGAGCATTGGCTTATCGCTCGGCGCCACCACGGGATACGCCATCAACCCCGCGCGCGACTTCGGGCCACGGCTCGTTCACGCCATTCTGCCAATACCAGGCAAGGGCGGTTCGAACTGGGCATACGCACCCGTCCCGATTGTTGGCCCGCTCATTGGCGGAGCGCTCGGCGGTCTGCTTCTGCACTTTGGAAAGATCTAACTCGTACAATCCGCCGCTCAGCAAATGCGCTTGTAGCCCAGTCCACTCAGTGCAGCCACTTTCTCAATTGCTGCGGCCACATGTCCCACACCGACAGCACAGTGATGCGCCGGCCCTTCCGCATTCCATGCATTCACGAATCCGCGTGCGCCGAGTGGGAATCTGTAGCGGCTGTTCGTGTTCCCAATCTCGAGGATGGGCCCGGCAACGCACTCACCCTCGGCAACCAACAGCTTGAAACGTTTCTCGGCATCTTCAACAACAGAAAGCAGCGTTACCGGTCCATGCTTCACGCTCATCTCTACAGAAAGCCCGCGTCCCACCTTGCCGTGATAGACCTTTAGTGGCCGCACCTTCGTCTTGCCTTCGGCAATTGCGATGTGTCCAGGCCCATCGTGCCCCATCAGCACCAGATCGTCGTTGAAGTCCATCGCGTAATACTCGGTAAACGATCCACCTGCCCCGAGCAGGTCCATGATCTTCATGGCGATGACATTCTTCACTTCGTACTCGCCAGCCACAGGGATGTGCCGCGCAGTCAGCAGTGACGTGCCAAGAATGATGGAACTCATCGTGTCCTCATTTGCCGCGACACCAGAGCCCTTGTAGTAGTAGGCCATCGCATCCAGTTCGTACCGCGCGACAAACTGATCGAGCGCCACAGACGTTCGCGCCGCGCGTTCCAGTTCTTCCTGCGGACAATCCGGTTGCACATCAAACGCATTGTCAAACTCCTTCACGCGCGCCGCAATGTCTGGGCCCTTCGTCGCAGCGGCCAGCGCCGTCAGCTCATCGACTTCAACAATCTCCACATGTGTACCGAAGGCAATCGCCACCAGCGTCACGTCGGTCATGATATCGAGCATGCCCGAGTAATAGTGCCCCATCAGCCCCAGCCGCGCTGAGCGCAGCGCAGCCCGTACTCGGGCCGCAGCCAGCCACTGCTCAATCTCACGCCATGTCGCTTCTTCGTTCAGAACGCCCGTCACCTGGTGGAAGGGAATTTGCGCGCGCTGTAATACGTTGGCAATCTCCGGCACCGGACATGCCGAACAATACGCCAGCCATTCACCGGTCATCGCCGTACGATCTGTCAGCCTGTTAAATACTGCGTAGTCAATTGCCGGTTCCGGCTGAAGATTCAGCACCACCACTGGCACGCCCGCGCGCTGTACCAACGGCAGCACGGTGTTTGAGAGTGCATACGTCGTCACGTAGAGAAACAACACATCAATATCTGCGCGGCGGGCTGCACGTCCAGCAGCCTGCGAGCATTGCGGTGTGTCAATCAAGCCCAGGTCCACAACATCAATGCCCGGCCGCTTCAACTGCTCGGCAACCTGCGCCACATACCCCTTCAGCCGGGCCTCAAGCCCCGCAAACTGGATCCAATACGCTTCCAGCCCAATGCCACACAGGCCCACGCGCAGGGGTTCATTGCTTCCCATTTCTTGTCCTCATTTGCCGGTCTACTTCAGGTAGAAAACCTCTTCCATCATGGGGAAGCGCTCGCCCGGCCGCAAGTCTTCCGGCGTGTCAAAGTATGGGGCCATTGCCTGCTGCCAGCGCGTATTCACAGGATCGGCTTCAATGATCCGCCAGGTCCGCTCAAAGTCTTCGCAGCGCAGCGCCAGCACCAGCAGCTGGTCGCGACGGTAAATGGAGTACTCAGAGATGCCGGCGCGTTTCAGCAACGCCAGCATCTCCGGCCATACGGCTTTGTGCGACTCTTCATATGCGGATTCCGTTCCCGGCTTGATTCTTAGTTGAAAGGCATATCGTTTCAGTTCCGTCATCGCACTCACCAACTCACAACCGTTACAGCAAATGGAGCCAGTTTTGCCGTTCCGTTCGGCACAGTTTCGCTTTGCGCCGGCCCGTCACCGGTCGATTCATCCACCGTCAGCGCTGTCATCTGTCCGCCAGGCGGCAGTGCAACCTCGATTTCATGGTTGCGCTTGTTCACCAGCAGCAGCTTGTGCCCTCGTGGCGTGTCAAAGGCCTGCGCCGACACATCTCCCGATCCGGTTCCGTCCAGCTTCGTCTCCACCAGTTTGTCGCCAGGGTGGAAATTGTCATGAATCAGCTTCAGCACCCAGAATCGCGCATTCGGTTTGTTGTTCTGCCAGTTCATCATGCTCACGCTTGGGAACTGCGTGGGCACGCCCACCAGTTGCGACTCGCCAACGACATCGATCTGCAGCCGCGAGAGCTCGATGAACAGATGAGCATAGAGTGCGCCAGCAAGATTCCAGTACTTCTTTGGCGGCGGAACGTCGTCCCCTGGTTTGTTGTCGGTCGGCAGAATGACTCCCAGTTCGTCGGTATCCGTCCTTGTCTCCGGCGAGAGGCGCTTGCGAATCTCCTCGATGTAATGCACCGTGTTCAGAAAGCCCGCTGCCTGATCGAAGAACGTGTACTGCCAACTGTTAATGTCCTGCCCCGCGGCCGGCGACGCATAAAAGTGGTACGAGATGTAATCCAGAGGAATGCCGGCCTTGTGATTTTTGTGGTTCAGGAAGTATTCGAAAATCTGTGGATTGTTCCCCGGAATGGCCAGTGCAAGCCCCATGAACTTTGTTTCGGGCGATACTTTGTGAATCGCACTCACAATCGCATCGTAGCGGTCCGTGTACTGCTTAGGCGTCATATTGTGCTCGAAATCCACTTCGTTGAGCACTTCCCATATAGGAAACGAGTAGTGATAGCCAGACTCATGCCGCTTGCCCAGCTCGTCAGTAAATCCACCCTTCGTGTACCAGCTCACAAGGCGTGCGTAATAGTCGCCCAGTTCCTTGCCGCTGGGATCACGCAACTCCGTGCCTTGCGTATAGTTCCACACTGGTTTGTCTGGGTCTTCGGGATATGTAACCGGCTTGTCCGTCTTAAACAACCACGCCGGGATGGTGCTGAAGTTCATTACCGTGGGGTGCCCCGCCGTCGCCGCCAAAAAGTCTTTTGTCATCGGGTCGATCAGGGAGAAATCCCAGCTGGTCCTGGTTGCCGTTGGCGGCTCCAGCTCTGCGACGGCTAATTTCGGATAGGGCAGCCACGGCACATAACGCACATCGTCGGCGCCCAGCTCCTTCAGAGCTTTGTACGATGCTTCACTGAGTGGATTGCCTGGACGCAATGGCGGATTGACCACAACCTGCAGAGTTGGTGTTGACTTCGACACCACCGTCGTCTTGCCCCAGTCAATCGTCAGCTTCGGTCCTGCATCCTCCTGCGCACGCATTGAAGGCGCTGCCATTGCCATTCCCACCAACGCCATACAAATGGCCGTCAATACACGCTTGCTTTTTCTCCCCAGGTCGTACTTTGAATGCATTGTTTCTCCTCCAGGCCTTACACCGCCCGCGCAATTATGACTTGGTCGCGACACATAAATAGGCTCACAACCCGCCGCAACCGTATATCATCCGTTCAGTCCGATTTGCAATCTTTTCTGTATTGACATGTGAGAACAGAATTTCCCACTGAGTGCTGCTATGCCTCAGCGGCTTACTTCCACCATGATTTTCGAGAACTTCGCCGGCTCACGGTTCCATTCGTCCAGAATCTCCGGAACCTGCTCCAACGGCACAATATGTGTAACCGCATCCTCCACGGGAAATGTTCCCGCCTCTAAAAACTTCATCACGGCTCGGAAGTCCTCTGGCAGGGCGTTCCGCGATCCCCGAATGTCGAGTTCTTTCTGCACAAAGAATTTTGTCTCGTAGCACACCGGCTCTTTGGCATAGCCGATGTAAATCACGCGCCCGGTAAAAGCGGCTTCACTCACTGCCATGCGATAGGTATCCGGCAATCCAATCGCCTCGATTACCACATCCGGTCCCAGCCCTGCCGTCATTGCGGCAAGCCTTTCATGCACATTTTCCCGCCCGGAATGAATCCCCTCAACAGCGCCTGCCTTCTTAGCTGTTGCCAGCTTCCTGTCGTCCACGTCAATTGCAATCACGCGTGCACCGCGATACGCCGCACCGGCCACCGCACCTAGTCCAACACCGCCGCAGCCAATCACGGCAGCCGTCTCATCCGGCTCAACACTTCCCCGTGCCGCGCTGTGAAAGCCCACTGTCAGTGGCTCGACAAGGCACAGTTCCTTTAATGACAGTTTTGCGCTGAACAGCCGCGATGCAGGGACATACACGCGTTCGCACATCGCGCCGTCTCGCATCACTCCCATGGTCAGGTTGTCCTTGCAGGCGTTATACCGCTCTCGCCGGCAAGACGCGCACACCCCGCAGTGGTTGTAAGGCGAGAGAGTCACCGGGGTACCCGCCGGCCACTCCGGATGCCTGTGATTTGTCTCAGCGACCACAGCCGAGACCTCATGCCCCAGAATCCTGGGAAAACTCACCAGTGGATTCTTCCCCCGGTACGAATTCAGGTCGCTGCCGCATAATCCCACGTAACGAACAGACAGCAGCACATCGTCGCCGCTCTTCGCCACGGGCTCCTCCACTTCCTTCACCGCGACCTTTCCCGGTCCCTCAAGCACAATTGCTTTCACCTGGCGTTTCTCCCTCCGCAATTCTCACTCGAACAATCGATCATAGTGGCCGAGGCAGCCAGTCTGCTTTTTGGGCACTGGTTGTATGCTTGCCTTTGGCGTAATCTGTTGCCCCGCGCCCGTACGAGGATCGCCCATGCCGGAAACTGCCCTTCATCTTGACGCCCGCGACAATGTGCTCGTCGCCCTTGTTCCACTCAAAAACGGAACTACCGTGCAATATGGCCCGGCATCCTGCCCCGTCGTCGACAACATTCCGGCCAAGCACAAACTTGCCCTCGTCGACCTCAACCCAGGCAACCTCGTCATCATGTATGGCATGGTTGTTGGTGAAGCCACCGCCTTCATCCCGCGTGGCGGGCTTCTCTCCACAAGCAACGTACGCCATCGTGCATCCGATTACTCTTCCACGCGCCGCCCTTCGCACCACTCACTTCCCGATCCCAGACCATGGGCCAACTTTACCTTCAACGGCTTTCACCGGACCGACGGCCAGGTGGGTACGCGCAACTACTGGCTTGTGCTCCCGCTTGTGTTTTGCGAGAACCGCAACATCGAACGCATGAAGGAAGCGCTTGAGGAAGAGCTTGGCTACGGTAATTCGCACTCCAGTTACCGCCAGCATGTGCGCAATCTCGTTCGAAGCAAATCCGGCAACGATAAAGGTGCCGAAGACGCTATTGCGGAATCGCGTGCTAGCCGCGTCTTTCCCAACATCGACGGTGTCCGCTTTCTTACCCATCAGGGCGGCTGTGGCGGCACGCGCCAGGATGCGCAGGCCCTCTGCGGGTTGCTTGCCGGCTATATCCATCACCCTAATGTCGCCGGCGCCACGGTGCTCAGCCTTGGCTGCCAGCACTCACAGGCCGACATCCTTATGGAGGAACTCCGCGCGCGCGACTCGAAGATGACCAAACCCGTGCTCATTTTCGATCAACAGAAATCCGGCCGCGAGTCCACGCTCATGACTCATGCCCTCGACGAAACCTTTGCAGCGCTCTCTGAGGCGAACAAAGCCGTTCGCAAACCCGCGCCCATCTCCGCACTCACTGTAGGACTAAAGTGTGGCGGCTCCGACGGTTTCAGCGGCATATCCGCCAACCCCACGCTTGGCCATCTCTCCGATATGCTCGGTGAGCTCGGCGGACGAACCATCCTCAGTGAATTCCCTGAACTGCATGGCGTCGAACAGGAAATCATCAACCGTTGTGCCACCGACCATGTCGCCTATCGTTTCTTTAATCTCATGCAGGTCTACTCGGCACGCGCCAAGGCTGCGCACTCCAGCTTCGAGATGAATCCCTCCCCTGGCAACATTCAGGACGGGCTTATCACCGACGCTATTAAATCCGCTGGCGCGGCGCGCAAAGGTGGCGTTGCTCCCATCCGCGATGTAATCGACTATCCCAACTACACCCGCTCAAAGGGCCTTACCCTTCTCTGTACGCCGGGTAACGATGTGGAGTGCGTTACCGCGCAGGCTGGTTCCGGGGCCAATCTGGTTCTCTTCACCACGGGCCTTGGAACTCCGACCGGTAATCCCGTTGCACCTGTGATCAAAATTTCCACCAATTCCGCGCTCGCCGAACGCATGGAGGACATCATCGACTTCGATGCAGGTGGGATCGTCACGGGCGAGAAAACCATCCCCGAATGTGCAGATGAGTTGATGCAGTTGTGCATTGAAGTGGCCAACGGTGAAAAGCTCACCAAAGCGGAGCAGATGGGCCAGTACGACTTCATTCCCTGGAAGCGCGGCGTCTCACTTTAAAGCGTCGCGGCTATTCCAGGAGCGAAGCCGTCACTGCCAGAGCTGCAATCGCCGCCGTTTCGGCCCGAAGAATCCTCGACCCAAGTGACACCGCTTTCCAATCATTCGTTTCAAATAGCTCCGCTTCCTCCGGAGCCCATCCACCTTCCGGTCCAATGGCAATCTGAAACGCACTCACGTTTACGTCATTCCCGAGCGCTGCTTCCACCACTTCGTGCAGCATCGTAGAGCGTTCCTGCTCTGCCAATACGATCCGCACAGTCTCCGCCCCGCACTTTACTCGTTCCTTCAATCCAACGGGATCGAAAATTTCCGGCACATCGCTGCGCCGCGATTGTTGCGCCGCCTCGCGCGCGATGCGTCTCCATCGCTCGACACGTTTCACTGCAGCCTGCGCCAGATGCTTCTCGCTTCTTCGCGCAATCACCGGAGCAATTGCTGCAGCCCCCAGCTCGGTTGCCTTCTCAATCGCCCACTCCATCCGGTCGAACTTGTAAACCGCCATTACCAGCGTAATGGGCAATGCACTCTCTGCTTCCGCTTCCTCAAGCAGAGCAAAGTGCACTTCCATTTCTTCATCACCGCCGGACGTCACTTCACTCACTACCGCATGGAAGACACGACCGCCTGCCACCACGTCGGCCTTCATTCCCTGTTCGGCGCGCAACACACGCGCAAGATGCGCCGCCTGTGTTCCGATCAGCGTCGCCGTCTGTTCATTCCACTTGTCTGCAATCCAGCGTCGTTTCGTCATTCGCCTGTATTCATGCGCCTTTTCACTACAGTCTATCGAACTACACAAACACTAAGGGGGATGCTTTCGCATCCCCCTTCTGTGTTGCCTTGTTGATGGTTGCCCGTTACTTCTTCTTCTTTGCGGCTTTCTTCGCGGCCTTCTTCGCAGGTGCCTTCTTGGCTGCTTTCTTGGTTGCCATTTGCCTATTCTCCCTTTTCGATGGGTTGCATCGAAACTGCAATATTTACTGCAGTTGAGGAATGTATAGATTCATGCTTGCTCAGTGTCAAGAAAAAAACACACGCAAAGTGGAAAAAGTGGCAACAATCTCATGAGCCAATTTCCCATTACGAATCGCTCTTCGAAAAACGGCTCACAGCACATGATGCGAACGCAGCAACGCAAGTGTGATTCCGGTGACAAAATCGTGCCACGCATGCGCGTAAATACACGAACGCAAACTGCGCCGTAAGAGAACGAGCATACTGAACAGAACACCGAATACAGCAAGCAACACCATGCTGCGATAGCCTTCGTACCCATGTGCCGCTCCAAACATGAGTGCGGAAAACACCACGCCGTACGCGGCTTTTCCGCGGCCCCACGCAGTGAATTGGCTTTGCAGATATCCGCGGAACACGGTCTCTTCGACCACTCCAACAACCGCGCACAACACAAACCACATCGCGAATTCCGCTCCACTCTCGGGTGCGAGTTGTGAAATCAAGCGCACCTGATGACGCTGCGCCGGATCGACCTCCGACATTTTTCCTGCGTGCATCGGAAGCGGCCGGTGATGCACGGCCGCATCCACTGTCAGCCAACCCAGGTTGAGAGACCCCAGTACAAACAGAGATACCCACCAGAACAAAAGTGCGATGCCGATATCGATAAACCAGGCTTTCGCGCCTCTGCGGCTTACACCGTAGAGCGAACGGAATGGCACCTTGCTGAGCTTCAATCCAAGCCACACCCATCCCAGCATGGTCAGTTGCATGGCGATCGTCATGCCATAGGTAAACATGCGATGAGGCGCCAGGCCTCCGGTTATTCCCAGTCTCTTTGTACCGGTCAGCGACAGAAGAAGAATTCCCGCGATAAGAACAGCCGTGTGCCACCACGGCGCAATGCTGTGCCTCTGCGCTGCATTTGCCGCTTCCAGCGGTTCCGCTTCAAACAGGGAGTGGGGCTCAGGCTGAGCAGAGTTTGAAGTCGCAGGAATCTCCGTGTGCAGGACACCCTGTTCATTGGATTGGTTCTCGGATTCAAACTCGGCCAAATCGGTCCTTCCTTTAGTCGTGGCACGGTTGCCATTGAATTAGTGCAGCAACCCGCCTTCAGCATTCGATAATGTTCAGCGCCAGCCCCGCCAGGCTCGTTTCCTTATACCGCGATTGCATATCGAGTCCGGTCTGGTACATCGTCTTGATCACCTGATCGAGCGACACCTTGTGCCCTTCGGTCTCGTTCATCGCAATCCTCGCCGCATGCACTGCCTTCACTGCGCCCATCGCGTTCCGCTCAATGCATGGGATCTGCACCAATCCTCCGATCGGGTCGCATGTCATGCCCAGGTTATGCTCCATGGCAATCTCCGCCGCATGCTCAATCTGCCCGTTGGTTCCGCCTAATGCAGCGGCCAGCCCTCCTGCCGCCATCGAACATGCAACACCCACTTCCCCCTGGCATCCAACTTCCGCGCCGCTGATGGAGGCATTCTCCTTGTAAAGAATTCCAATTGCCGCCGACGTCAAAAAGAACCGAAAGATCCCTTCCTCATCCGCTTCGGGTACAAAACGCTCGTAGTAGTACGCCACCGCCGGAACCACACCTGCCGCCCCATTTGTCGGCGCAGTCACCACGCGGCCTCCTGCTGCGTTCTCCTCGTTCACCGCCATTGCATACACTGTCACCCAATCCAGTGGAGCCAATGGGTCGCTACGTAGTCCGTTTGCTTCTTTCTCATGCAACCGCTCGGCCAACCGGTGTGCACGCCTCCGTACATTCAACCCACCCGGCAGAATTCCTTCCGTTGCAATCCCGCGCGCCACACAATCCCGCATTGTCTGCCAAATGCACTCGATCCTCGCGCGTACCTTCTCCACTGGAGCCAGCGCACCGGCACGGTCTGCTCGTGCGCACTCATTCTCCAGCATCAGTTGACTGATGGAAATCTCATTCGCATCCGCAATGTGCAGCAACTCCGCCGCAGTTCGAAATGGAAATGGTACTTTCGCTTCACTCTGGATTATGGGCTGTGAAGCCGCTTCCTCTCCGTCCTCCACAATGAAGCCGCCGCCAATGGAAAAAAATGTCCGCGCCTCAATTTCCGAACCTGCGGCATCCAGCGCTGTAAAGCGCATTCCGTTGGGATGGTCAATCTTTGCTCCCGGCGGACACAGTGTGTCCCGATGCTCGAGTAAAGAATCAGCCTCCTCGAACAACAGAGGCGCCGTCCCATTCAGCACCAGCTTCTTCTCGGCGCGGATTGCAGTCACCGTCGGCTCAATCACCGCTGGGTCGATTGTTGACGGCTCAAAGCCGGAGAGCCCCAGCAATACTGCACGGTCTGTCGCGTGGCCTTTGCCCGTTAGCGCCAGCGAGCCATACAAGTCCACACGAACTCGTTTTACGCGTTCAAGCTCGCCCTGCTCTGCAAGCCCGCGCACAAACATACACGCTGCCTTCATCGGCCCCATTGTGTGCGAGCTGGAAGGTCCAACACCTATTTTGTAAAGATCAAAAAGACTTGTGGCCACGCTGTGATTCTAGCGCCTTGCCGTGATGCTCAATGAGGTCAGCCGCAGGCAACGCTCCCTGGATTGCGCCGCGTCCGCTTTGTCTTTGAAACGGCTTCTTCCGCTTTATTCAGTAGTTCGCCCAATGTCGGCGTATCTGACATGCGAGCCTGCGCAAGACCGATGCTCATTGCAAGTGGAACCGCGGCGCCACTGGTTTGGTTGTACGCGTCGATATAAAGCTGGAGCCGTTCCGCAAAATCCGCCGGATGCGGGTTGCTAACCCCGAATACGGCAAACACTGCTTCATCCATACGGGCCATCACGTCACTGCCTCGGAAGGCTTCTCGAATGATGCGTGCCGCTGCCTCCAACAATCTGTCGCCGGCAGGGCGTCCCAGCCCATCCGTCACAGGTTGCAGCCCATCGATATCGGCCAACAGCAGCCATGTGGTTTCATGCGAGCGTTGCGCTACCCCCAGAAGTTGCGTCGCCAGCAGCTCAAAACCCCGCCGGTTATACAGTCCGGTTATTTCGTCCATCAGGGTGAGCTCACGCAGCTCGCGATGCGCCGCCTCAAGCTGGATATTTCGCTCGTTGACTCGCTCTTCCAGTTCCTGCTGAATCGCCACATCTTCCATCGCCACGGCCGTAGCATCTGCCAACACTTGCAACAGCCGCATCTGCTCGTCCGTTGCCTGGTATTTCATATCCCAGTACACGCCGATGGCTCCCAGAGGATCTGCCGTGCGAATCGGTGCCATGGCCATCGCTCGAACAAACGTGGAACGGTACAGATCGCCCGAAATGCGATCGTCCTCAAAGACATCCTTGATCGCCACCGCCTGTTTGTGATCTATGACCCAGCCGCTCACACAAGCTGAATGGGGAATGCGCGCTCCCTTCCAAAGTGGCGCAATCGCATCCTCGTCCACATAGAAGCTGAACTCTCCGTCGCGCACAATCACCGTCGCACCTTGAGCATTCAAGAGTAAGCGTGCTTCGCCTCGCACAATATCCACAATCGTGTCGAAACTTTTCGCCAGCGACAACTGGTGCACCACATCCACCAGGTGTTCCACCGTATCGATCGAATTGCGAAATTCCTTCTGGGAGGTATTCCCTCCACGCATACGCAGGGCCATGTGTGCTTATCTCGCTTTTGATGCTCAAGTCAGTTGCATTCGATGCGACACTATCACACCAGCTTGTGCCTTCGTCTCCCACATTTGTGTCAACATACCTGACGTTCGTCACTGTGTATCTCAAATTCCAGTGCTAAACTGCCGTCCATTCATTGCCATGCTCATAAGAGCCTTCAGCATCGCCATCTATGTTGGCGCGGCATATGTTGAAGGGGCTCTGGCTATCACAAAAATTCGCTTCATAGCTGTGTCTCGACACACTCAGAACCTCGTCAATAAGCAGCGGACGCATCTGCCTCGTGCGCGTCTGCGCCGGTGCGCCGAACGTACTCGAATGCTGCAATCAGAAAAAATAGGGTCAATATCAATAAAGTGACAGTTCCAGTGCGTGTAAATATTAGGGACAGGATTGCGGAATGTAAACCGCTCTCAGGTACCGCGTAACCTCGCAAATACATCGCCTGCACAAAAGTCAGAATGTCACTGTTCGAAACAATCGTCAGACCTGTGAGCAATATGGCCGACTTCCCCATGAACCTGTCTCTAGACAGAACAGCACACGCCGGAATCGTGAGTAGGAGGAGCTTTGCATCGTGCTGAAAGTGGTAAAGCGGGAGCATCGCTAGCGGGATGATTGCGGCAAGCACGATATACTGCGCATCTGAGCGATGCCTGACGTATAGCGCGATAAGGAACCACGCTACAAAAAG
>DASZRJ010000029.1:0-8409 GCA_035550015.1 Occallatibacter sp.
ACCTGCGCGTCAAGCGTGGTGACGTTCATGATGGGCAACCGCCGATCGACAGAATGTATGGTCTGCTGCACCTCGTGCGAGATGGCGCTGAAGTCGCCGGTGTAGCGCACTTCAAAATCGCCAAAACCCCAGGGGCGTTGCGCGTAGGAGAGATAGTCGATGCACTTCGTCTTCTCACGCAAGTCGGAGAATTTCACGTCTTTCACAATGCCGATAACCTGAAAGTCGCTTTTGGGGTCATCTTTATCAAGTCTGAAGTGGCGGCCAAGGGGGCTTCCTGGAGGGAAGAGCACCTTTGCATCGTGCTCAGTGATGACGGCGACATGCTGCGCGTTTGCCGTATCTCCGTCATTGAAGGTTCTGCCCGCGATCAGCGGAATTTGCATGGTGGCGAAATAGCCATTGCCCACCACGTTGTGATGCATCTCAGCGCCTTCATTGTCTGGCATGCCGGGTACTGTAATGGAACTAGACCAGCTGCCCTCGTCAAACGTGAAGGCAGAGAAGCTTGTGGCTTTGACACCGGGCAGCGCGCCGACCTTCGCCTCAATTTCCTTGAACATTGCGGTGAGGCGGGGATCGTCGTCTTTCATTCCGGTAGTCTGCGAGTCTATGTTGAGGCGCAGGACATTCTCGCGATTGAAGCCCGGGTCGATGTTGTTCAGGTTGACGAGCGTGCGAAGGAAGAGGCCCGCGCCCACCATAAGGACAAGCGAGAGCGCGAGCTGCGCGACAACGAGAGCTTTGCCAAGAGGATTCCGGCTGCGGGTGTTGCTTGATCCACGCGCATCTCTCAGCGAATCGACCAGATGAAGACGGGCTGCACGAAATGCCGGCACAGCGCCGAAGAGCAATGCGGTTGCGACTGTGATAACAAACGTGAAGACGAGTACGCGGTAGTCAAGGCTGGCGTGCAAGGGAATGGTTTCGAGTCCACCTGAAACCATGCGCAACAGAAGACGAATGGCGACAGCGCCCAGGCCGATGCCGAGGATGCCGCCGCCGAGCGCGAGCATCAGGCTCTCAGTGAGCAGCTGGCGAACGAGCCGCGACCTGCGCGCTCCGAGCGCCTGGCGGACGGCGAACTCACGTGCACGCGCGGTTGAGCGCGCCAGCAGCAGATTGCCGATATTTGCGCAGGCGATGAGAAGCACAAGCGCAACGATCGCCATGAGGATTTGCAAGGGCTCAGAAAACTGGCGTCGCAAGGTGGAAAGACCGTTTGAAATCGGTGTTAAAGGGACGTGGGTTTTCTTGAGATCATCCGAATTACTTCCGCTCAAATCCACGTCAGAGAATCCCCTGGTAATTTGCTGAAGAAGCAGATTCACGTTCGTTGTTGCCGCCGTGAGTGAAACGCCGGGCTTAAGACGGCCGATGATGTTGAGGCAGACTGTGAAGTCTTTCGTGTAGAAATCCCAACCGGGTGGCACGGCTTTGGTCATGCTCAACGGGACCCAGATGTCGGGAGATTCGCCGACTTTGGTTCCAAAGAACTCACGCGGAGCTACACCGACAATTTCGAAGATGGAGGTGCCAAGTTTGATCTTGCGACCGAGGACATTGGGGTCGCTGTCGAAGCTACTTTTCCAAAAGCTTTCACTGATGACCGCGACTGGATGGTTCCCCTCAGAGCTGTCGTCCCCTTCGTTCAGTGCGCGGCCAAGCTGCGCCTGAACCCCAAGCATGGGGAAATACGTGCCGGAAACGAGTACCACATGCATCAGCCGAGTACCTGTATCTACCTGACCCTCCTTGCTGAGCACAAAACCATGCACATCATTTGTCATGCTGACGAGCGCTGCAACAGAAGAGAAGACCGCGTTTCTTTTTTGCAGCTGGCGATAGAACGGGTAGGAGAAAAGTTCGCTAGAGGCAATGGTGGTTCCAATGCCGCTTGCCCTGCCTTCTCCCAGAAGGACGAGCTGTCCCGGATCCTCTACCGGCAGTGAACGCAGGAGGACAGCATCGAGAAGGCTGAAGATGGCGGTGTTTGCGCCGATGCCGAGCGCGAGCGAAAGCACCGCGACAAAGGTAAGTACGCGGCTGCGTAACAGCGTGCGGAAGCCGTACGCAATGTCCTGCACAAAGTCTTGTAGGAATTCAGAGGTCCAGGCCATGCGGCTTTTCTCCTTGAGGCGGGCAGTGTTTCCGAATTTAAGATGAGCAGCGCGGTAAGCTTCGGCATTGCTGAGACCACGTTCGACCAGTTGCTGCTGACGGAGTTCGAGATGGAGGTGCATCTCCTCGTCGAGGTCGCGGTCGAGCTCGCTGCGATGAGCCAGCATGCGGAGGCGACGGATGAATTCTCGAATCAGTTCCATAGCGAGCTCATGCGGTTTGTACGATGCGGGTGATTGCGCCCATGACCCGTTCAAATTGCGACACTTCAATTTGCAATTGCTTGCGGCCGGCGGCGGTGAGGGTGTAGTAGCGTGCTCGACGATTGCCTGCGGTGACTCCCCATTCGGCCGTGACCCAGCCCTTGATGAGCATGCGCTGGAGCGCTGGATAGAGGGAGCCTTCTTCTACCCGCAGCACATCGTCGCTGGCGCGCTGAATGCCCTCGGCTATTTCATAGCCGTGCAATCTGCCGCTGAGCGCAAGGGTTTTAAGGATGAGCAGATAGAGCGTGCCGGGTGGAATCTCGTCACGCTCGGAAGCAGGAATTTTTCCACGCCGGATGAGTGCCGCCATAGAGAGAGGTATGCCTCCTTATTGACATAGTTAAACTATGTCAGTGTGCGGCAGGCTTGTGTTTCTGTCAAGCAGGAGGGCGGCGGCGTTCAAAGAAGGGATCTGAATTGAGGGTTCGCAGAAAGCGAAAAAACGCCGAACGCTAGAACGTGATAACGGGTTGCGATGTGTTGCCGGGAGGTAGGTATTTGATTAGAGCTTGCAACTAGCCGGGAGGCCAGGCCATATGACGGCCGCCGAGCAGATGCACATGAAGATGATCGACGGTCTGGCCGCCGTCGGGACCCGTATTCATGACGACGCGGTAGCCCTTAGCGAGCGCTTTGTCGCGCGCAATCTGTGCGGCGACTGCGACAAGATGGCCGAGCAACGCCGCATCCGCTGCGGAGGTTTCCGCGAGCGATGCGATGTGTTTGCGCGGAACGATGAGGATATGTGTTGGAGCCTGGGGGCCGATGTCAGCGAAGGCATAACACTCGGTGTCTTGATACACGGCAGTCGAGGGAATGCTTCCATCGACGATTTTGCAGAACAGGCAGCTCATAACGGGACCAGTGTACCAACTGCGGCATTGCATGCTGCTGCTCGCTACACGCTCGCAGGAGAGTTGCGGGTATGGCCTTCGGTTAAGCGATGCTGCAAACGTATACAATGTTCGCTGTTTCACAGCGTCCAATGAGTATGCGTACAACGCAATGCGGCGTGAGTGTGCCGCAGGTTTGTTGTGAGGAGATGGGATGGATCGTCGCGATTTTTTGAAGTCTACGGGAACGGTGATTGCCGCCGCTACAGTTGCCAGCAATTTGTCTGCTTCAGCGCAGGCTGACACGCGCACGGGGCGCATGGTGCTGCCTATCAATCGCAACTGGCGCTACAGCCCGAAGGCGGTGGATGCAGCGCGGGCGCGCGTGTTTGACGACAGTAAATTTGAGCGCGTGGTGGTGCCGCACACGAATCTGCGCGAGCCGTGGCACAGTTTCGACGAAAAGAGCTACGAATTTGTGTCGGTATACCGGCGGCGGTTCCGGCTGCCTGCAGCGGCGCGCAGCAAGCGTGTGTTTGTGGACTTTGAAGGCGTGATGACGGCGTCGAAGGTATGGGTGAACGGAACGTATCTGGGCGAGTACAAAGGCGGGTACACGCCGTTCAGCTTCGAACTGACGCAGTATGCCGACCATGACCGCGACAACGTTCTTGTCGTCGAGGTGGACTCAAGCGAGCGGTCCGACATTCCGCCGTTTGGCGATGAAGTGGATTATTTAACGTTCGGCGGTATCTATCGCGAGGTGCAATTGCGTGTAGTGCCGGCGACGTATATCGAGAATATTTTTGCGCAGCCCAGGGATGTGCTGAGCGGCAGGCCGACGCTCGATGTGGAGTGCTTTCTTGAAAGCAGCGAAAAGACGGCGGGCGTGGAGTACATGCTGGAGGCTGCGCTCTACGACGGCGAGAAGCAGATTGCGAAGGCCTCGCAGGCTGTTTCCGCGTGGGGCGACGTGGCATTGAAGCCGCAGACGGTGCACTTCAATCCCATTGACGGAATTGAACTGTGGGAACTGCATGCGCCGAAGCTGTATCGCGTGGAAGTAAAGCTCATGAAGAGCGGTGCGGTGGTGGACAGCGATGCGCGGCGGATTGGATTCCGCGAGGCGAAGTTTACGCCCGAGGGCTTCAAGATCAACGGCAAAGTGGTGAAGCTGCGTGGACTGGACCGGCACCAGATGTTTCCGTGGGTGGGGCAGGCAATGCCGGGGCGCGTACAACGGCGCGACGCGAAGATTCTGCGTGAGGAGCTGAAGTGCAACATTGTGCGTACATCACACTATCCGCAGTCGCGGCATTTTCTGGATGAGTGCGATGAGGTGGGGTTGCTGGTGCTCGAGGAGATTCCCGGTTGGCAGCATATTGGCGACCAGGCGTGGCAGGACATTTCTGTGGACAATGTGCGACGCATGATCCGGTGGGACTGGAACCATCCGTCGATTGTGCTGTGGGGGGTACGCATTAACGAATCGCGTGATAATCATGACTTCTACACGCGCACGAATGCGATGGCGCACAAGCTGGACCCGACACGGCAGACGGGTGGCATTCGCTATTTTCAGGAATCGGAGTTTCTGGAAGATGTATTCACGATGAACGATTTCGGTTTCCCGCTGAAGAAGCCAAATCATCCTCTGTATCTGAACACGGAGTTTGTCGGGCATACGTATCCAACCAAGACGATCGACAACATTGAGCGGCTGCGCGAGCATACGATTCGCCATGCGCGCGTGCACGATCAGCTGGCGAGCGACCCACAATACGCGGGCGGCATTGGCTGGTGCGCGTTCGACTACAACACGCATGCGAACTTCGGTTCGGGCGACCGTATCTGCTACCACGGCGTGACGGATATCTGGCGTGAGCCTAAGCCTGCTGCGGGGTTCTATCGTTCGCAGTGCGAGCCGGAGGAAGAGATTGTTTTGGCACCCTCATTCCACTGGGCACGCGGCGATGAGAACGTCGGGTTTACGACGGCGCTGGTGAGCTCAAACTGCGAACACCTGAAGTTTTATGTGAGCGGCAAGCTGGTGGCGGAAGCAGACCCGGATCGCGAGCAGTTCAAGTATTTGAAATATCCACCGTTTTCTGCAAACCTGCGCGACTTTCACGCAGAATGGGGCGACCTGCGGATTGAGGGCTACATTGGCGGCAAGCTGGTGGCGACGAAGACGATGTCGGGCAAGGGCGTGGACCAGAAGTTCATGGTGAAGCCGGACGACACCGAACTTGAGGCGGATGGCGCCGATACAACGCGCGTGGTGCTGCGCGTGACCGACGAGTACGACGCGGTGCGTCCGTTTGCATGTGACGCGGTGAAGTTTGAATTGAGCGGACCGGCAACACTGATTGGCGATAACCCCTTCACGCTGGTGGGCGGGCAGGGAGCAGTGTGGGTGCGTGCGGGCGAACGGCCGGGTAAGGTGACGCTGACGGCACATCATCCGTATCTTGGCGCGCAGAAAATAGAATTCACGCTGAAGGCGGCGGAGGCAGAAGAGGCATAAGCGACGCAACTAAGAAATGCGAAGGCCGGCGTGATGCCGGCCTTTTGCATGGAGTGTTTGCAATTGAAAATCTAGTGCGCGGCACCAGCCGCCTTCTGGTGGAGCAGTTCGACAGAGCGTTTGGGATCGAGGTTGTGACGGCGGCCGTCGGCACTTGCAGTGGAGCCGGCAATCATCAGATGAATGGTTTGCTCAGGTGTGAGCCTGGGATCGAGCGCGATGAGCTTGGCGGCAAGATTAACTGCGTTTGGCGAAGCCATGGACGTACCGGACATGCGCACTTTGGCGCCACCGGGGACTGTGGATTCGACTTCATAACCATTGGCATCGACGAGCACGGTAGGGCCGTAGCTGGTGAAGCTTGCCTCATCGCCGGCCTGATCGACAGCGCCGACTGCGAGCATATTAGGCAGCTTGAACGAGGCGGGCATGTCCTCATTGAAGCTGCTATCGCTATCCGCATTTCCGGCCGCGCAAATAAAGAGAATTTCCGGCGCGCTCTTCATCGCCTCGTAAAGTCCATTGCGCTCAATGCTGAACAGATGGGCTGCAATGGCTTTGCGGTCGGCTGGGTCCTTGCCCATGCCGTTTTTTTCGAGGGCTGTTTCAACATCTTTTGGCGTGCCGCCCCAACTCATATTGACGACGCGAATGTGATTGGCACGGAACCATGCAACAACTGCCTTGTGATCGGCCGCAGCACGCTGCGACAGCTCTTCACTGGGCGCGAGCGGTACATTGTGCCAGTCAAAGGTTATGCGCGCCACGGCAAGTCGAATGGCTGGATTGCCGCGCGAGGCAATGCCGGCAACGTGAGTGCCGTGTGAATAGATCGAATAGAACTCGAGGTTTTCAATAAACGCAGGAACCGCCGTAGCCGGCATGCTTGCAAGCTTCTTTTTGAGCGCGGAGGCTTCAGGGCTGTCGATGGAGAGCGTGAGATCGGAGAACCCTTTCAGCTCGTCGAGCATGGCCGGATATTTCTCCTTCTGCTCGGCGTTGAGCGGCAGAAGATAGCCGTGCGTGGGCAGACCTTTCAGGTCGAAGGCGATGTCATGCGGATCGGCTCCGGGCGCTGGATGGGGAACGGTGTAGATGCGTCCGGGGAAAAGACTCAGGTCGGAGCCTGAATCCCAGATGGCAACGTTGACGGGAGTGAGCCTGTCAGCCGAGGTGAGAGTGACATCGCGCGCGGCCCAGATATCGGGCTTTTCGACGTTGTTGGCTGCCACATATTTTGCGAGAACAGCAAGAGTCGCGGCCTTGAGCGGAAGCTGACGTTTGATGAGGACGCGAAAGTTAATGAGCGTCCATGCCAGTTCATTGCTGAGTGCATGCGTTTTCTCAACTGCCGGATCCATCTGCGCTTTTGCAACGCCCTCAATCAACTGGGGAGAAACGATCTCCGCACTGCTCTTGGCCTCCTTCACGCGATTTCCCACGATATTCCAGGGCAACGGCTGTAGCTCCTCCGCGTAGTTCTTTTCATATGCGGCTTCGTATTCAGAGCCGGAACTTTTGCCGGTGGAGTCTTCCGCCGCAAACATGGCGCGTGTTTGCAGACCACTGAGCAGTTTTGCATCAGGCTTGTCTTCCAGATCGCGCAGCTTTGCCAGCGTTTCTTTTGCGCCGGTCTGGTCGTCGGAAAGGACCTGGAGACCGAGCTGAACGCTCAAAAGACTTCGCAACGTGGCGTGATCTTCAATGTCGTAGTCCTTGAGAACGGAATCGACATCATTGCGCACTTTGGCGGTGAAGGCGTTGAAGGTGGCATCATCTGCCTCAAGCAAGCCGCTGGCGGTTCCGGAGATGGGGTAACTGAAGCGCGGAAGATCGGCCTCAGACTTGACGACTTTTTTGGCCGTCTGCGCGGTTGCAGTAACTGCGGCTACACAGGCAAAGATGCAAAGGAAGAGCGCGACACGCGTGGGGCGACGCCAATGCGGGGAAGACATGGACACCTCTCGTAAAAGATGAATCGTTGTGAGGCTGTCATTCTAGCGCAATGGATGGCTGTTCTCCGCACTGATTAAGCGTCTTTTTGATGAATGGAGATGCACAGAACAGCAAACACCAGAAGCGGCCGCAATTGAGATCAACTTGTGTGGTCGAGGATGATCTTCCAGCCGTGCGGGCCTTTGCGCCAGACAAGCGAGAAGACGCCGTCGTCCTTGCTTGTGGCACCATGTTCGGTGCGGTCGAGATGGAAGCGGCCGGTGACGATGGCTGCGTCGGTTTTGCCGCAGGAGTTGGACAGCAGGCGCACCTCGATGTCACGGAAGGTGAGCGTGCCCATCTGCGCCTTGTTGGCGTAGGAAGTCTTGTAACGCTGGAGCAATGCCTGATAGCCCTTCTTGACGGTCTGGCCGATGAAGGTGGTCTGGGGAGAGTCTTCATAGCCCTGCATGAAGGCGGGAATGTCGCCACGGTTCCAGGCCGCGACCTGAGTGGTGAGCGCGGAGCGGATGGCGGCTTCGTCAGGCGATTGGGCAAATGCGGGTGCGGCCAAAAGCAGCAGTGCGAACAGCAGCGAAAGTGGCTTCATGCGGGGACTCTCCTTGGCGCGGACAAACTTCGATTCAGCTTACAATGAAGCTATGGCGGCTACACAGACATCTCCGTTTCGCATTGTGCATGCGGTCTGCTCGCACGACTGCCCGGA
>DASZRJ010000030.1:0-79408 GCA_035550015.1 Occallatibacter sp.
TCGCTCATCGACGTTATCGGCCGCAGCTTCGGCGCACAAGCCGTTGTCGTCGCCATCGATGCGCGCCGTGACCCCGCGGCCGTCGATCCCGTCCGGAGTGCGCAAGTTTACGTGCAGGGAGGCCGCCGCCCCGTTGGCCGAACAGTTGTCGAGTGGGCACGTGAAGCTGAACAACGCGGTGCAGGCGAAATTCTTCTTACGTCCATGGATGCGGACGGCACACGTGCCGGCTTTGACTGCGAGCTCACCGCGGCCGTCAGCGAATCTGTCAGCATTCCGGTTATTGCCTCGGGCGGCGCAGGTACAGTCGAGCACTTTGCCGATGTTTTCTCACGCGGCAAAGCCGACGCGGCTCTCGCAGCTTCTATCTTCCACTTCGGTGTCTCCAGCGCCCGTTCTCTTAAACAAGACCTCGCACAGCTCGGGGTCTCCGTGAGGCTCCCATGCTGATTCCTTCCATTGATCTTCTCGGCGGCCGCATCGTCCAGCTTGTGCAGGGCGAAAAACTCCAGCTTGCCTTTGACGATTTTGAATACTGGATCGAAAAATTCTCGACGTACCCTCTAGTTCAGCTCATCGACCTCGATGCAGCCATGCGCCAAGGCAGCAACGCCGAGCTCGTGGCCCAAATCGCAAAACGCCTGCCCTGCCAGGTCGGCGGGGGCATCCACTCGCTTGAGCGTGCCGAAGAAGTTCTGAGCACCGGCGCAAAGCGCGTCATCGTCGGTTCAGCTCTCTTTTCCGATCAGGGCGGAGTGCAAACCGACTTTGCGGCGAACCTCGCAGCTAGCCTCGGCGCCGACCGCATCGTCGCCGGTATCGATACCAAAAATGGCCATATCGCTGTAAGGGGTTGGAAGGCGGAAGTGGCCCTGACGCCGGATAATGCCATACCCCAGCTCGAGCCCTACGTCCACGGTTTCCTCTACACTCATGTTGACGGTGAAGGCCTCATGCGCGGTTTCCCGCTCACTGTGGCTGAGCGCCTGCGCAGCATTACTACGCGCCAGCTCATCGTTGCGGGCGGAATTCGCACGCGGCAGGAAATCGATGACCTCGACGCGATGCGCGTTGATACCGTTGTTGGCATGGCCATCTACACCGAATCTCTCCAGGTCTAGCCGTCTCATTTTGCTTCGGGGCATCAGGTATTCTGTAGCCAAATCATAAAAACCTGTTTGGGCAGGAAAGGAACCTGATTCATGAGGCCAAAGCAAAGCGGCATCCGGCTTGCCAAGCGGCTGGATGAAGTGGGATTCTCTGACATCGTTCAAATTCGCAACAAAGTAATGGCCATGCGCGCAGAAGGCATGCAGGTCCATTCTCTCCACGGTGGCGAACCCTATTTTGAAACACCTGAAGTGATCAAGTTTGCAGCCGTCAAAGCTCTCGTAGAAAACCAAACTCATTACGCGCCATCTTCCGGCGTGATGCCCTTACGCCAGGCTCTTGTCGAAAAGCTCGCAACGAAGAACAAAATCCAAGTCACAACCGATGAGGTGATTGCCACGGTTGGTGGCTCGCAGGCCCTTTACGCCGCTTTTCAAAGCGTTCTCGATCCGGGTGACGATGCGCTTGTCTTTTCGCCCTACTGGACGCCAATTGGCGATCTTGTTACCGGCGCACAAGCGCGTCCATTGCTCGTGCCTTCGGTCACCGCGCGCCGTAACGGCATTCGCGCCACACTCGAGCAGTTTTCCACGCCCAACACGCGCGCCGTCTACTACAACACGCCTCAGAATCCCAGCGGCCTCGTTTTCACGCGAGCCGAGGCGGAAGAAGTAGCCGCCTTCGCACGTGAGCGCGATCTAATCGTCATCGCCGATGAAGCCTATGAAGACCTCGTTTATGATGACGAGCATGTCTCTATTGCGTCGCTGCCGGGTATGGCCGAACGAACCATCACCTGCTTCACATTCTCCAAGACTTACGCTATGACGGGATGGCGCGCAGGTTATGCCGTCGCCAAAGAACCCTTCATGACCGCGCTTCGTAAAATCGTCCTCTACTCCACCAACGGCGTTACCACTCCAGTGCAATACGCCATGATCGAAGCACTCAAAACTACTGAAGCCGACATCGCGCATCGCCGGGAGGAGTACCGCAAGCGCCGCGATCTGCTCGTCACTGCTCTCAATGAAGTTGGTCTTGAATGTGGGCCGCCCGCAGGCGCTTTTTACGCATTTCCGAATATCGAGAAGATCAATAAGAACAGCCGCACTGCTGCGCAGATACTCCTCGAAAAGGCACACATCGCCACCATCCCCGGATCTGTCTTCGGAGCGCAGGGAGAAGGGCACCTCCGCTTCGGCTATGCCATCACTATCAAGGAAATTGAAGACTGCGCTGAGGCTCTTAGGAAATTCCTCAAGTAGTAACCGGCTTGCCGTGCACCTCACCAATCGCCGCGCTGGTTTGTATGCGCGACGCGCGCAGAATGCGGGCGATTTGCTTCAGATGCAGTTGCACCGCATAGGCTCGCAGGATTTCATCCTGCGAGAAAGTGATGCCTGTGTGCCTCACCGCAGCCAACCGCGCCTCCAGCTTGGCAATATCCTCTTCCAGGTTGATGTCTTTGGGAGCGGTGTGGAATTGCCAGCGGTCAATGCAATGCGCCACGTAGTGAAATCCATTGTGGATGTCTGTCGCAAGCAATCCCAATGCTGGGTCCAGTTGATGGGAATACGCATCTTCGGAGCCTCCTCGTATGGCAAGCTCAAGCGCGCCTAATGCATCGAAGAGTGCCCATCCAAACTGCGACAGTGTATTTAAGCCCTCGCGCCATCCGGCTCCACCCGAAGGCTCATTCCGCGACGCTTCCATTAGCTCATCATTGGTCTCGAGCGATTTCTGGGTTTCTTCGCGCAGTTGTGCAACATTTGATGCGGCTTCGCCGCCATAACCCTTGACTATCGCTTCAAACAGCGCGCCAAGCTGCAAGTACTCGCGCGCCAGATTGTCTTTCAACCGCAGTCGCGCACGGTCAGGAAACACCAGCGTCGAAACCCCCAGGGCCACGACCACTCCAAGAGCGACTTCGCTAATGCGTCCCAGCGCAATGGACCAGTGCGATCCATTGGTATGTACAAGCATCACAATGCAAACAGTCACGCCGGCCAGTCGCGCGCTATTCTTGAGGCGTAAAAGCCCGCTCAGCGCCATGGCTCCCATAAGTGCACAGGCAAAATTCCAGGGGAGTGCATTCCATAGGCTGAAGAGAAATCCGAAGACGGCGCCGATAAAGGTTCCGATTAATCGGTCGCGAGAGGCAGTTACCGTTGTTCCTACATATGACTGCATCACGATGATCGCGCTGATCGATCCCCAGTAGCCGTCGTGCAGTCCAAAAAGCAAGGCAATCCACCAGCACAGCGCCGCAGCCAGAGTGGTCTTGAATGCAAGCGCCAGGGTGCGTTCCTGCTCCCAGCTGAGGAATGGGAAAAGCGGTTTTGCTCGTAGTTTTCCGCTCAGGTCCGAACGCGACCACTGTCTGGGTGCCATCAGGCGCATGGCTTTATTCTGCCATTTGGCTCTCTTCTCGTGTTTCCGGTTGCGCACCGTCACATGCCCGTACCGGCGTGCTTGGTACCATGAAGTCCGAGACACTTCTCGCCCGGCAGCGTTTATTCCATGCTTCGCATTGGCTATCCAGCAACCATTGATGCTTCGTTCCTTGGTGATTTTCCTGCTGAAGTTCAGCTGATTCCCGTTCACGGCAAAATGGAAACCTCTGTCGATATCGACATCTGGATACCTGATCCTTATCCCACGCGCGCCATGCGCACGTGGCCGCATCTACGCGGCGTGCGCGTCGTTTTGTCGCTGATGGCAGGTACAGAGTGGATTCCGGGAACAGTTGGTCCGCACGTCACCATTTGCAATGCGCGCGGCGCGCACAACATTTCCACGGCCGAATGGACTGTCAGCGCAATCCTTGCCATGCTCAAGCACTTTCCCTTCTTCCTTGAGGTGCAACGCGAAGGAAACTGGCGCAAGCGATCCGAGGCGAGCGAAGAGTATGTGCGCGTCACGGGAGATACGCGCCCTCTGTATCCCCCGGTCATGCTCGAGGAACTTACCGGCAAAGCAGTTCTGCTTGTGGGCTATGGCGCAATCGGCAAAGAAATTGAGCGTATGCTTGCGCCGTTTCATGTAGAGCTGACCCGCGTTGCGCGCACACCGCGCACAAACCCTGAGGTACATGCCGTCGGCGAGCTCAACAGCCTTTTGCCTCAAGCGGAGGTCGTTGTGCTCATTCTTCCGTCCACGCCTGAGTCGCATCACCTCATTGGCGCGCATCAACTCGCCCTCATGCGCCAGGGCTGTTTGCTTGTCAACGCCGCACGTGGGCCAATCGTAGATACAGATGCACTCGTCGCCTCATTGCAGGCGGGCAAAATTCGCGCAGCAATTGATGTCACAGACCCCGAACCGCTTCCTGACGGTCACCCTCTCTGGGCCTGCCCCAATCTGCTCATCACGCCGCATGTTGGCGGCTCCAGCCCCAACTTCGCGCGCCGTGCACTCAAAATTGCGGCCGCGCAGGTTCGCCGTTACATGGCTGGTGAGCCGCTCGATAATGTTGTACAGGCCGCTGTCTGATCTGATTTTTCCGCACGCCTCCACGCGCGCAGCCCAATCACAGCCAGCACCACTAGTCCGCCGTATAGCACGCCTGTTAGCCACAGGCGTTTGTACCAGTACTCGCCTACGTACACGATGTCGATTACAATCCATGCCCACCAGTTCGCGGTGTGCTTGCGCGCTTCCCACCAGCTAGCCACCAGGCTGTAGCTCGCCAGCGTCGCGTCCAGATAAGGCAATGCCGCGCCCATTCGCACTGTTATGGCGCCAAGCATGACGCTCCCAACAGCGCCGGTCAAAAGAGCAACCACAAGGTTGCGCATCGGCAAGGGCACCACTTTTACTTCACCATCGTCTTGTACGCCGCGCCACCAGTTCCACCATCCGTAGAGTGTGAACGCAATAAAGAAGATTTGAAGTAGCGCATCAGACAGAAGCCGCGCCTGATAGAACACAGCCAGATAAAGCACGTCGGCTGCGAGAATCACAGGCCAACACAGCATCGACCGCCGTGTCGTCAGCCAGATTCCTACGGCAGTCGTGACAAAGCCTGCGGCCTCAACCCCATGCACAGCAAGAAAGTTGCTTATTGCGCTGGCAATCACACACTCACCGCTCTTTCACTGTGTGTGCTGGCCTCGTTTGTCCATTGCCGCAGAAAATCCAGCAGCTTCTGCCCATACATCGAGCGAAACCACCGTGCATGCCCCAGCAGATACCAGTCATCAGCCATGCGAGCCTTTTCCGGCGAGTTCAAAACGCCCAGATAGTAGTCCGCCTCACTCAGCGCATACTCGGCATGACACAGGGCCAGCATAGGCGCGAGCGAGGACCGTTCCGCATCGCTCATGGGCCTTACTGACGTATATCCATCCAGCAACGCTTGCAGGTGGTCGAAATGGATATCCAGCGGCACTCCTCCCTTTGAGCCAACCGGTAACGCCAGCCAATCCACGATGCTCCGCTCAATGGCAACTGCCAGATCGTGTACCGCATTTGTCCGGTCCGACAGGCCGAAATCCACCACTGCCGTCACTCCTGCGTCCGCTCCGTTTCCATCCCAGAACAGATTGGTGGGGTGAAAATCGTTGTGCGTCCATAGTGAGTTCAGATGTGCCAAATGCGGCTTTAGCTCGTCATGGAAGCATGCCAGCAACTTCAGCGCTTCCACCGCATTGCGCCGCGTTACCGCATTCCTTTGTAGTGAAGGCCGCGCGGCCAGATATGCTTTCATGCCAGCGTCAGCATCTGCCTGTCCAAAAATCGAAAAGCTCCCCACCAATGGTTGCACCTTGCGCTGTGGGGCGCAGAAACCCTGAGCGGCAACGTGCAATTGAGCCAGCGCCTGGCCCGTGGACCGCGCATGGGCTACACTCCTGAACGGTGTCCATGAAAATGCCTCTGCGTAGAGGTCAATACCTGTCGGCAGGCTGTGTATTTCGTACATCCACTCGTCCCGTTCTACTGCCGTTGCGCCGGTTGCGGTGGCATATACATACGGAACTACCATGCCATGCACGCGCAGGTGCTCCATGAAGCCATGTTCTTCCGCAAGTCCATCGGCATCACGCACGCTGCGGTGATGCCGCTTCACAAATACGTGCTTGTCGCACGTGCCCACCACGCTCGCTGCAGAAAACGGCCGCGGGCTATGCGAAAGAATCCGCATAGCCTCGCCGCATTCCGGATACTGCTTCAGCAGCCAGCGCACTTCTGCAAGCTCAAGAGGTGGCCAATCCACTTCGGTCAGCGCGCCGTCCATCCCGTGTGATTGTGACTTGCCCTTCATTCGTGTTCTTGAATCCTCATTTACGCAATACAACAATTCAGAAAGTGTACTGCGCTGAAAGCCGTACTGTCGTTGGTGCTCCTTGGTGAATGAACATATCGCCGTAGCTCGCGCCGGTGTCCTTCCAGTAGCGCTTGTTCAGAATGTTGTCCGCATACAGGCGAAGCGTCATGTGCCCTTCTTCGCCGCCGGGCGTGTAACGTGCGCCAAGGTTGAACAGGTTGTAGCCTTCTACGCTCACCGCGTCATCCATCGTGGCCGCTTTGCGTCCCGTATAGCTCCATCCTGGCATCAGATGCAGCCCGTTCAGCCGTGGTATCAGAACGTCGGCAAACAGCGTCGTGCGCACATGCGGCACATTCAACACCTGCTTGTCATTAAATGACGGTGTGCCTGAATCGCTAGATTTGGCTTGAATCGCCGCTATCGAAGCTGTCAGCTGCAGCCAACCTGCGGCCTTGCCCTGCGCGCTCAGTTCGAGTCCCGAGTGCGTTTCGTGACCATCGGCTTCAAAGCACAAATCCCCAGGTCCATAGAATTCATCTGCACTGCAAAAACTGTCGGGTGCGTCAATGGTTCTTGGGTAGAAGAATGGCTGCCGCATTCTGAATAACGCCGCCGTCAGCAGAATCGTTCGCTGATATTTGATGCCCACTTCCGACTGCCGTGTGAAATACGGCTCCAGAAACGCTGCCGAGTTGTCCACCCACCACGGCGCCTGCGGGCCCAGAGACAAGAGCACACCGTAGTTTCCGTACAACGTCACATCGTTGCGCGGCGAGAACGTCGCCGCATACTGCGGCAGCCACAGCGAGCGAGCGCTCGTGTAGTTGAAATCGCCCACGCGCACGTATCGTCCACCCGCCTGCAATGCAATTCTGCCCGGTAGCGTTGCGCGCTCCTGCACAATCGCAGACGTCTGATGATTGAAGTCCGCCAATGTCGATGGACCTGCCTGCTGATAGAGACTCTCCGGCGCATACGTAATATTCGGCTTGAAGAGATTCTCCACACCAATGGGTGCGTATACCGTGGTCGGTGACAAATCTACTGCGCGATGAAACAGCTCTCCTCCGGCGATTACATCGTGCGTGATCGGCCCAGTCGAGAAATGTCCCTTTACAAGCGCTTCGCCGCTCGCGTTGATGCGCAACTCACCCGGGCTCCGGTAGTCGTAGATTTCGTAACTTCCATCCGGGCAGAAGAAGTACCACGGTGAATCAGGGCACAGCGAGTTTCCATCCGCATCAAGCGCCGGACCGTACGGCCAGATCACGTTGTCGTCAATCAACGAGTGGCTGTACTCGCCCGCAATCTTTCCCGACCACTTTGCATTGAACGCGTGTTCCAGCCGCGAGCCTGCATTGAACGTATCGAAGGTATTCGGCTTCGACCACGACTGATAGCCGAGCATCGTCGAAGGATACACAGGCTCGGGAATTGTCGTTCCACCCAGCAGTTGATAGCCGGCCTCCGAGCGCTGCACCTTGTGCTGATACTCAAAGTCCGCATAGAGTGCCGTGCCTGGTCCGAAGTGAAAGTCGCTATCGGCCGCACCCATGCCTCGCCAGCCGTTCGCATGCTCCACATACGTTGCAATACGTTCACCGGCCAGGTTCACTCGCACACCCGGTGAATATGCTCCACCAAAGACCTTGCTTACATCCAGCGCTCCGTATGCACTCCCGCGATGATCTGTTGCCATGTCGATCGCCGGATGCATGCCCGTGACCGGCTCTTTGGTCACGAAGTTGAATACTCCACCGGATGACGCGACGCCGCTCTCCAATCCTGCGACGCCCTTCAATATCTCCACGCGGTCCTTGTTCTCGAGCGGCACATCCTGCTCGCCCGCAATCGACATGCCGTCGATTTGAAGCCCTGTTGCCAGGTCAATCGGAAAGCCGCGAATCTGGTAATCGCCGTAGTAGCCCACCGGCGCGTAGTCCTCTCCCACTGAAGCATCGTTTTTCACCACGTCCGACAGCACGCGTGCGCCCTGGTCCTCGAGTACTGCGCCTGAAACTGCGGTAACCGAGAGCGGCGTCTCCTGTAGCGACGTTCCGCCGAGCGTCACGCTCGTCTTTGGATTGGCGAGATAGTCATCCTTCACCTCACCGCGCACCACAACGGTGGTTGTTACGGGCTTCACCGGCTGCTGTGTGGATTCTTGTGCCGCCGCTGCAAATGGACTTGCGATCAACGCCAAAGTGAATAAAGCCAGGCCGGCTTTGCGGGAATGCGCGCCTTTGCGCAAACCATCACTGGCTGCCTCGGAAAATCTTGCATTGCATGCATGATGCGATGTCATGCGCTCTCCAATCTGAACTACCTGAAACAGGAGAGCGGGCACATCGAAAGAATGGAAGGCCGCTAACTTTGGGAAACTTCCCACGCCGGTATGATCCGGATCGGGTTCGAGGGTATCTTCTCAGCCCCGCCTTTACGGGGCACCCCTGTTTCAATAATCAAAGGGTAACATACGGCCCGCACTGAATCCTCAGCATCCATGCGCTGTTTCGCAAATCTCGCTGGTGTCCAGCGGTGTCAGGCGACTGCCCGCACCTAGTGGCACCATCGCAAAGGAGCAACAGGCATGTTCGAAAAGAACGGGAAGTACTTCGCCGACTGGCGAGACCGCAAGGGGCGCAGACTCCGCAAATCATTCAACTCCGAGCGCGCGGCGCTGCTACACGAAGCAGCAATGAAGGAGGCCGCGCACCCAAAACCGAAAGCGCGCGGGAAACAATCGCCTGCATTCTCAGCGCGCAGTACGTCAAAAGCAGCGCGGCAGACGCAAACCAAGCTATCGTCCTCAAGGCCCTCATCGGCACGGCAGGCACGCAACAAGCGCCAAAATTGAGCGCTGCACACGTACAGGAAGTCGTGGACACCGCATGTGGTCATCAGTACGCGACCACCACACGGTATACGCGGCTCAACAGTCTCCGGCGAATCCTTCGCTTCTTGTGGGAGCACCACGGCTCGCCAAAGCTGGACCACTGCGTGCCGCGAAGCGCAACCATACGTCCGCGCTGCGTCACAGCCGAACGCACGGAAATTGACAGCCTGCTCGATCATGCGAAGCCCTCGCTACGCCTATTCCTGCTGCTGTGCAGTGACCTCGGCATCCGCTCAGGAACCGCCGTGACAATCAGCCCACAGCACTACCAGCCAAGCACCGGACAACTCCGCTTTCGCACTAAGTACGACGAGAAAGTTGGTGTCCCGGTCACAAGTGAGATTGCGGAAGCGTTCGAACTCTGTGACCTTAACTCAAGCCTGCCATTCATCACTCAACTCCGCAGACAGGAGCAAGGGACGCGAGGACACAGAGCTACTAACACGGTCGCAGATGTGCACTGGCTTCGCCGCGAACTCAAGCTCCTCCGCCTGTCTCTCGGCATCACCAAGCGCATCACGCCTCACGACCTACGGCGCACCAGCGCCGTAGCCCTGTACCAGTACACCGGCGACATTCGCCAAGTGCAGCGCCTGCTCGGACACCGGCATCTGCAATCGACGCTCTGGTACCTCGACCACGACTTAGAACCACTGGACCGTAGCACACTCGAAGCCATCAAACGGCCCTTCATCATCGCCCGCAAAGGAGAACGCACCGCATGAGCTTTACAACACGCCTCTCTCGGAAAGAACTCAATCCGGACCCGCCAAAGCCACCTGACCCAAGAGACACCGCCATGCAGGAAGCAGCCGCGCGCACCCTCGGCGACCTAGCACGATCTTCACCACCCACCATTCCGACTGTTGCCGGTCGCCTGCCCGACACTGCCGTGAAGATTCTCGCCGAGTACCACATGGAGGCTCTGCGCTACGGCCTGCACGTCCACCACGGCGACGCCTCGGGCGCAGACAACTACGCCGCGAACTGCTGGCGGCAGGCGCTGCCAGAACTCAGCACGCACCGCGACGTGCTCACCTTCATTGCCTGCATCGCGTGGGGCGCACGCAACCGCATCATCGCGCCACAAGACGCAAAGATGCTGATGTACGTCGCGCAAACTCAACTCACCGTGCTCAAGCTCATCAGTAGCGCTGAACGGGAACCGACCCCCCTCCCCCCTCCTTCCACGCCATCTCTCTTTGGGCGGGAAGAGGCCCCTGAGCCGGGCGGCGACGCCGCCCGGCTCCTTCCACCGGCACCACAGTCCACCACCGAGCCACCGGCGCGGCCACGGGGCAAGAGAGGCCGCGCATGAACCGTAAGCGCCACGTCACAACGTCACCACCGGGATACGTGCAGGGCGCACTCGTCATGCAGCCACCGGCAGCCGCGCGGCTCTCGCACATTCTGGTGCACGCCGGGCAGGAGTTGATGGACGCCGCAACCTTCGAGGATGCGGCGTGGATGTGGGAAGAGGCGCGCGCCGTGGCAAGTCGTATTCTCGCGGCCTGCACCATCGAACCGCGTGACTCCATCGGAGAGTAAACTGGCCCTGCGGCCCGCAATACAGCAGTCACGGGTGGCCTCGGCCACCCGCTTCTGCATGGAGGCCGTTTTGTCCATCGCCAACTGTCAGCAGTTCCTTCGCTACCGTCTCAACAAACTCATCGATCAGGGGCAGATGTCCGTCAAGCTCGCCGCCGCAAAGACGGGCCTCAGCGATTCGCAGGTGTCCTCGTTCCGCAACGGACAGCGCAAGCTCGGCCTTCGCTCTCTCGACCGCATGGCGCAGGCTCTCGGCTTCGAGGCGCAATTGTGGCCAATCCGCGAAGCGCCGGACACGGACAGGTATGCGGGCCTCACCATCACCGAGGCAGCAACAGCAAGGCTCCACGACGCGCGGCAGTCACGGACGCACCGCTTGTAAAAAGCCATAGATAGAAAACCCTATACAAGGTGGCTTCGCGCGTGCAGGCCCGCCGCCACGGCTTCGCCGTGTCACCGGTCCCGCAGCGGCTCGCGGCGAACTCGCCCGCTCCGGCGGGACCGCTGCGCGCGTCTCGCGCCGCTGCTCGCTCGGCGGGCTGCGGCCCCTGCGCGTGGATGCTCGGGGCCGGTCCTCGCCGCCCGCCCCTGCGGGCCTCGCCTTAGTCGCCAGCTCCTGCGGCGTGCGCTACGCGCACCGGCCCTTCGGGGTTCGGCTCACGGCCTCCCTCCGCTCCCGCTCGGGGTCCTCGGCCCCCGCGCGTGCAGCCCCTTCGCTCCGCTCTCGGGGCAAGGCGCACGCGCACCCGCCTCGGCCCGCCAGCGCCGTGTCCCCGCACGCGGGTCCCCTCGGCGCGTGGCGGCGGGCCTATACGCAAAGGCCCGCCCCTCCCCAAAAAACCATAAAGAGCAAAGGCAAGCCGCGCTCCGCGCGGCCCTGTGCGCATCCCTGTGTTTTTGCCCTCTGGCTGCGATGAGTGTAGCCGCGCGGTCAAGGCTCTCCGCGCTGCGCGCTCCGCCCGCTGCGCGGCGCTTCGCGGCCTTGACTCACGCGGCGCACAGACGACCAAGGAGGGCAAAAACAATGTCCAGTCAGTCAGTCACCGCCCCATTTACTTATCGCTGCGCGTCGTGCAAGGGCGCGTGTGTCCATTGCCACATCGTCGTCAGCCTGCGCACGCGCACGCTCAGCACGCGCAAGCGGTTCTGCTCGGTGCGGTGCTTGTGGGCGTGGTTGCAGGGCCGTCCGGGTTAGCTCCGGGCGGCTCCCGCCGCTGTCAGCGTGGGCCGATAATGGACACAAAGAGCGTGCTGATGTCTGAGAAGATTGGTGTCCACAAAAATTTGTGGTAACCTCTGGACACCGCATGAATACAGGGGATTGTGGGGTAGAAGCCGAGTTTCAATAATCAAATTGAAACACTCGCGCGCATCTTTGGCAACTCAGGCATCCCTCACTCTGGCACGTCACTGCCAAAGCTGGTCCAGGAGTTCTCTGTAGCTGGCCAGCTCAGGCACTTTCAGTCCTGGAACCTTGGCCGCATCGTCGGCATGTCTCAGAAGCACAGCTTCCTTCGCATGCGCCAAGGCTAGAAAAGCAGCGGCTTCTTCTTCCGTCATCGGTCCGCCCTGCAGGGCAAGGCTCTCCACAGACGCGGGCGATAATGCCGCAAAATAACGCGGATTCGCGTGGCATAGATAGCGCTTTGCGGCTACATGCATGCGAATTGGGTCAAGCACCATGTCCGGCAAGTGCCCAGCCAGTGCCTCGGCTCCCAGCTCTTCATGCTGTGTGTCCACACCTCGGTCGGCGATATCTTCGCCTTCGTTGTGCAGCAGATGCCCCAGATCGTGCAGCAACGCCGCTGTTACCAGCGCATCCGTACCGCCCTTCTGCCGTACAAACCACGCTGACTGCAGGCTATGTTCCAGCACAGTCACTGGCTCACCAAAATAGGCTTCACCGCCGCCAGTCTCAAGCAATGCAAACACCTGCTCCACGTTCTCAATCGCTTGCATTACGCTTCTGCCTCCTGTGTCTTTGGTTGTATCCACGTCTGGTGCACCGCCAGCACCAATGCCACCAGTGCGGTCATCAATGCTGCTCCAGCCAGCCCAAGAAAGGCATTCTTCCAGCCGTAGGCTACGGTGATGCGCGCTACAGTATCGCCCGAAAGCCATCCGGCCAGATAGCCTACACCGTCAATAATGCCGGCGGCTGTCGCACTGCCGTGCTTGCCACCAAAGTCCAGGCTCATGGCTCCGGCTAGATAAGAATACGGTCCAAGCATCAGAAATCCCACCAGCGTCACCAGCACAACCGGAGTCCATGTGTTTGCGTGTCCCGGCGTATGCGCCAGCAAGCCTAGACACACCGTGCTCGCCGCCATACCACCCACCAGCACAATGTTGCGCCCGTTTAGTCCGAGCCTGTCGCTCAGAACGCCTGCCAGCAGTACGCTGATTCCTCCAAACAGCGGAAACAGGGCGCTGCGTTCCGCGGCCACGCTCGGCGTTAGCCCCACATATTGCACAAAATAGGTTGGCGTCCAGAAGTTGAAGGTCTCGCGTAACAGCGTAGTCCCTAGTGAAAGCAGGCACACCATCCAGAAGGGGAAGCTCTTTACCAGTGGCAGCAGAATTGCGCCCAGTCCTACGCGCGCTTCGCTCTGCGCCTCAGCTTTTCCCGCATACACATTCAACGGATTTACTTCCGGCGATGGTAACCCGCGCTCTTCCGGAGTCTCCTTCAGCAGCATCAGATTGGCTATCAGCAATGCGGCCAGTGCCGCTGCATCCACAAAGAAGACTCCGCGCCAGCCCATGCCGTGCGCCATCAGTTGTCCCATCACCCAGCGGCAGCCCGCGTCACCGAACAGGTAGCTCAGGCTCAGCACGGCCATCACGGTTCCGTACGTTGAGTAAGAGAACCACCGCGACGTCAGCTTCACCAGTCCAACCCAGCCCGCGGACTGAAACAGCCGGTTGCCCACCCATGCCAGAGTGAAGAGCGGAAATCCGCCGCCCACCGCGAACAGCACGGTGAACAGAACCGACCCTGCCATGCCACCGAGAAAGTTCTTTCGTCCGCCGAACATGTCTGCCATCGAACCGGAGACAAACTTGCCCAGCGCATATGCCATCGTTCCCAGTGAGGCAATCAGACCCAGCCGCACCTGGACTTCGCTTGCGGCAATGCCATGCCGTCCCAGGTCCTGAATCAGATCGGGCAAAACGACAGATAAATTGGAGCGGCAAAAGTAGTAGCCCGAGTAGCCAAAGGCGAGCAATGCGATTGTCGTTGCATGCCAAGCGGTAAAACGCGCGGGTTCGCCTTCTATGCTTGTAGTTGAGACGTCAGAAGAGTTCGGATTTTGCGGTTGCACACCGGCAGAGTATCACGGGCCTGTTACGCATCCATGAAGGGAATATGACTCGCTCATCGCGCATAGGTTCTCATGTCTTCAGCGGAGTAATTCATCCGGCAAAAAAGCCGCAGCTCAACGCTGCGGCTCATTGTTCACTGATTGTTTTGCCTTGATCGCGGTTTTACTTCTTCACCGTTCCTGTCCCCTCTTTCAGCGTCACAATCTTGTCCACACCGTCCACGGAAAAGTGCTCCACTGTGCCGTCTGGCCAGTGCACTTCCACATCGTCGATCTTGGTAGCGCTGCCCAGGCCGAAATGCGGTCGCTGGTCGTTGTTTGAAAGGTAACTGCCGCCGCTCAAATCGTCGCTGCGTTGCCGCATGCCGCCAGCCGTCACATATACCTTTGCGCCTGTGGCATCGAGCGGACCTTTTGGTCCGCCAATCAGCTTCACCTCAAGCCAGTGATTGTGGTCCTGATACACGTTCTTCAGCAGTACCGGATGGCTATCCATAACACTGATCACTGCATCGATCCGGCCATTGTTAAACAGATCGCCCACGGCCATGCCGCGTCCGGCAATCACCGCCGCTAGGCCAGTTCCTTCCACTGCCGGCACTGGCTGAAACTTCTTGCCGTCAAGATTCCTGAAAAGCATCGGCCGTTCCTTCCAGCTTGTTCCCCAGGCGTACTTGTCTGCTTCCGGATAAACGTGACCGTCCGACATCAACAGGTCTTTCCAACCGTCGTTGTCGTAATCCATGAAGGCGTCACCCCAACTCAGGAAGGGAACGGAGATCTCCGCGATCCCCAACTGATAACTGATGTCCGTCATGTTGCCATCGCCGTCGTTGTGATAGAGCGGCTTATAGTCGTCGCTGAACGTCGTGTTGAACACGTCCACGTTACCGTTGTTCTGGTAATCGCCCACAGCCAGACCCATCGACGCGGTTTCGCGGCCTGCCTCATCCAGCGCATAGCCCGAGGCGTAGCTGTCGTCCTCGAAGGTGCCATCGCCTTTGTTGATGTACATGTAGTTTGGCGTCGAGTCGTCGCCCACCAGCAGGTCGATCTTCCCATCGTTATTCACGTCCACAAACACCGCGCCCAGGCCGTAGTAGCCGGCCTTATCGGCTACACCCGCCTTCTCGCTCACGTCGGTAAACGTGCCGTCGCCATTGTTGTGGAACAGGTGGTCGGGCTCGCCCTTAAGGCCACGCGGGCCGCATGCCACACGCTCGCCGCGGAACGTGCAGAATGCATTCGTCTCGTTGCCTTCGCCGCTGGAGGGCAGATGATTGAAGTCCCAGTGAATGTAGCCTGCCACAAACAGGTCCAGTTTGCCGTCGCCGTCGTAGTCGCCCCATGTCACGCCCGTTGACCAGTTGCCGAGCTGAACACCGGCTTTCTCCGCCACATCGGTAAACGTTCCGTTGTGGTTGTTGTGATAGAGCCTGTTTTTGCCAAAGTTGGAAACGTAGATATCCGGCCAGCCGTCGTTATCGTAGTCGGCAACCGCGCAGCCAAAGCCCCAGCGTTCATTGGTCACGCCGGCCTTTTCGGCCACTTCTGTAAATGTACCGTCATGATTGTTGTGGAACAACGCCGCATGGGGCGGTTTCGTTTTGCCGGTTAGCGCGTCAAGCGTCGAGCCGTTCACCATATAGATATCCAACCAGCCATCGTTGTCGTAGTCCAACAGACAAACGCCCGAACCTTTGGTCTCGATGATGTATTTCTTCTCCGGCGTGCCCATCTTGTGGGTCCAAACGGTCAGGCCCGCCTTGGCCGCGATGTCTTCAAACACCACGGGTCCATCCTTCACAAATCCGCCCGCCGTAATCGGCCGATGCTGTGCATCCAGTTGCGGTGCGTGAGGCGAACTGGCCTCCTGTCCTCCAACTGGGGGTGTCTTCATGGGGGTTGGCGCTTGTGCGCAAGCTAGAGAACAGGCACAAAGAAACAGCAGTCCGCGGACTGCTGACTTGATCATCGATTCCAACATGGCAGCCAGTATACGAACCGGGTGTACCCTTGGCCTACACCGAAAGATGGAGAAATAGATGGAACTTTTGCATTTCGTGGCTTTATGGAAGAGCGATTTGCTTACGGCGTGGTCAAAAGCGTCAGAACTGGCCCGGTCATCCCGAGTTTCATTGTTCCAGCAGCACCATCTGTCAGCTGTTCGATACCCGCGAGTTGGTTGACGGTCTGCCTCTCCAGCACAGTCACCATGGCTGCCTGCGCCTCGCGCCAAACCGGGTGGGCGGGGCACCAGCCCTTGCGAGGGCAGGAGCGCCCCGTTGTCAGGCATGTGTTCAAACAGATCGGTCCTTCAATAGCTTCAATTACCGTCCGCAGTGTTGCTTTTCGCCCCTTTTCGCAAATCACAAATCCGCCGCTTGTTCCGCGCCGTGACTCAATCAACTCCGCGTGCGCCAAAATTTGCAGGACTTTGGAGAGAAAACTCGCCGGCGCCTCCGATGCGAGGGCCAAAGCAGGAAGAGATACCCGCTCGTGCTCTGGCAAAGCTGCAAGATGGATCATCACACGTACCGCATAGTCGGCCGCACGGGTCAGTTGCATGCATCGGGTGGTCTTACTCATTGCTTTACGCACTTCCCATCCGTATTTCGAAAAGACCTTGGTTTCATATCGGCTCGCGCGCCGATGGCAGCTTTCTTGAAGCCTAGCCCACATGGTCACAATCCCATGTATCACTCATCACAGACCCTTCTTTGTAGAAATCGGTATCAATCGATTTCCGCATGAAATTGGAGAGAACCGGTCCAAATTTCTCTGCGCGGAATGGGTGCTGTGCCGGTTCGAAGATGCTTGCTGCCCACTTTAGCGAGAGCTGAAGTTGTGAGCGAGCGCTTTCATCCTGTTACGGATTCCTATGTTCAAGGCTCCGCAGCGGGTGCGTGAAAGGACGTTTTTAAACGTGATGCTACAGTTTCCTGCCGTTGATCCCATCCCACTTCCAGCTCCCATCTGGCTCTTCAAGTTGCTCCACATCGTTACGCTTTCGCTTCACTTCGTCGCCGTGGAGATGCTGCTTGGAGGCTTGCTCGTTGCAATCGGCCTGAGCCTCAATCCCGGCTCGTCGAATGCGCGCACCGGCTCGCGTGCTCTCGCTCGCAGACTCACTGTCGTCATGACATACGTCATCAACCTCGGTGTTCCACCGCTGCTCTTCGCCCAGGTACTTTATGGGCGCGCGCTTTATACCTCGAGTGTTCTCATCGGCATTTACTGGATTTCCGTCATTTTTCTGCTAATGGCAACCTATTGGTTGCTCTACCAGTTCTCTGCAAGGCTCCAGGCGGGCAAATCGGCATGGCTGGCTGGTCTTGGCGCCTGGGTGCTGGCCGGCTGCATTGCGCGTATTCTCTCCACGAACATGACGCTCATGTTGCGTCCCGAGGCCTGGCACAACATGTATTCGGCCTCCGCGCTCGGTGCCTACCTTCCCACCGGCGACCCCACGTTGACGCCGCGGTGGTTGCTCATGATGACTGGCGGCCTCTTTATTGCTGGCCTTTGGCTCATCTATCTCGCCGCCCGTTCCACGTTCACTGACGATGAGAAGAAATATCTTGCCCGTCTTGGCGGTGGGCTCACGGCTGGCTTCGGCATTCTGTATTTGCTTGCTGGACTTTGGGCCGCAAATGTGCAGCCCGATGTTGTGAAGAGCGGCCTGCACACTGACGCGCTTTACAAATTCGCCGGTTACGCCGGCTATGGTTGGCTGCTGCTGGTTGTTGTGGCTGTCCTCATCGGGGCTGCTGCGGCTTTCACCAGATCCGCATCTGCTTTGCTCTGCTGGGCAGGCGTTCTTGCCGCCGTGCTCGTTGAAATCACCTTCACCGTCTACCGCGATGGCGTCCGCGACCTCACTCTTCTTAGCAAGGGATACAACGTCTGGGATCGCGTCGTGGTCACCAACTGGAGCGTAGTCGGGCTCTTCCTGGTCCTCTTTGTTGCCAGTCTCGGTGTCGTCGCATGGCTCGTGTCCGTTGTGGCACGCGCCCAAAAAACCATGGAGGGCACCGCATAATGTCTGACGCCGCCGATTCCCAGCATTTTGCTTCGCCGTACATCATGGAGGAACCGGGTGAGCAACGTTCCCGGCGTGCATTCCTCATAGCTGCGGGAGCCGCAGGCGTTGCATATACCGCCGCGCTCGCTTATCCCATTTACCGTTACCTCGCCTCGCCCGCTGAAATGGCGCAGGAAGCGAGTGCTGTTACTGAAATCACACTCAAGGACGCGCAAAAGCTCCCTGCTGGTTCTGTGCTTATGTTCAAGTTCGGTACCAGGCCGGCCATGCTCATCCACCATACCAACGGCCAATGGATCTCAATGACCGCGGTCTGTACGCATCTTGGCTGCACGGTGTCATACCAGCCCGGTCCTGATCGCATTCACTGCTCCTGCCACGGCGGTGTGTACAACGCCTACACAGGAGCCAATGTCAGCGGCCCTCCCCCAAAACCTCTCAAACTCTTCAAGGTCACCGTCAACGACTCCGGCGTGGAAGTTTCGCGCGTGTAATTTCGATGAGGAAAATCGCATGACTGCCAAATCCATCACGAGCACGGTCTATGGCTGGGTCGATGAGCGCCTCGGTATCTCCGAACTCACTGCCTTTGCACGCCACAAGTCCGTGCCCGTGCATCGTTATTCCTTCTGGTACTACTGGGGAGGAATTTCGCTCTTTTTGTTTCTTGTCCAGTGCTTCACCGGCGTGCTTTTGCTCGTCTACTACCGGCCCGGTGCTGACGCATTCGAGTCTGTTCGTCAGATCACCTACGTGATGCATTTCGGTTGGCTCATCCGTTCGGCGCACTCCTGGTCGGCCAACCTCATGATGTTCTCCATCCTGGTGCACATGTTCTCGGTTTACTTTATGAAGGCCTATCGCAAACCGCGCGAGTTCGGTTGGCTTAGCGGCATGGCGCTGCTCGGTATTGCCTCGGTCTTCGGCTTCTCTGGTTACCTGCTGCCCATGGACGATCTCAGCTACTTTGCCACCAAAGTAGGTCTCGATATTCCCAATGCGATTCCATGGATTGGTCCGGCGATTGCGAGCATACTTCGTGGCGGTCCTGACGTGACCGAGTTCACCGTGCAACGCTTCTTCGCACTCCATGTCGTCGTGCTGCCGGCGCTTTTTCTGCCACTTCTCGGCTTCCACCTCTGGTTGGTGCAGCGCCATGGCAATGCAATTCCGCCAAGTGAAGAAGAGAAGCCCCTTGCAAAGCGCAAGGCCATGCCCTTCCTGCCCAACTTCTTGGTCAAGGACCTGGCAATGTGGCTCATCTCGCTCAACATTCTCGCCCTTCTTGCCTCGGTCTTTCCGTGGCCACTCGGGCCGCAGGCTGATCCGCTGGTGCCCGCTCCTGCCGGTATCCATCCCGAGTGGTATTTCATGAGCCCGTTTGAAATGCTCAAGATTCTCGGATCGATCCTTCCCGGTGAGGCCGGCGAAATTGCGGGAATCCTGCTTTTCACACTTGGTATCGCGCTCTGGATTCTTATCCCGTTCTACGACGGAACCAAAGAGTCGGGGCAGCGCGGACGCGCCGCGCACTACTTTGGCTTGCTCGCTGTCTTCCTGTTGTTGACCACTACTGCCATTGGCTATTGGGCCATTCGGTAAGGGCCGGAGAAGATCACTATGAATTATCCGTTCTGGAATGTTCCTTATCTCGGCTCAGGCTGGGTCATCGGCATTATCGCCATCTTTCACGTCATGATCTCGCAGTTCGCCGTCGGCGGAGGTCTTTACCTTCCTATGGCTGAACGCAAGATCATGCGCATGAAAGACAAGTCTGTGGCCGCCGAGTGGCACAAGCAGCTCATTAGTCACTCCAAGTTCTTTCTCATGCTCACAGGCGTCTTCGGTACGGTCTCTGGCGTGGGTATCTGGTTCGCCATCGGGCTTGCGCAGCCTGAGGCCACCAGTGCTCTCATTCACAACTTTGTCTTCGGATGGGCCATCGAGTGGGTCTTCTTCATGATCGAACTCACCACCGTGGCTGTCTATTACGCCACATGGGACCGTATCTCGCCCGAGCTTCATCTCAAAGTTGGCTGGGTTTATGCGGCAGCTTCGGCTGCCACACTCATCATCATCAACGGCATTCTCACCTTCATGCTCACCCCCGGCCATACGTGGCTTACCGTTGCCGGCACGGGACACGAAGCAAGTAAATTCTGGAATGCCTTCTTCAACCCCACTTATTGGCCCAGTCTTTTTCTCCGCGCAGTTGTCTGCACTGCGCTCGCCGGCATCTGGGCGCTCATTACCTCCAGCCGCATCGATGGAGATGAGCAACCCGAGCTCAAAACCAGCCTCGTTCGCTGGAGTGTCAAGTGGCTCGTGCCTTCCTTCGTCGCTACACCGTTCATCCTCATCTGGTACCTCTGGATGGTTCCTGCCTCGCAGCGCGCCTTGCTGACGCTCGGCATTGACACCATCAACTCCGGTACCTTTTCAACCGTTACGCGTATCGCGCTCATCATCATCGTCACCTCGGCCACCATCGTCGGCGTCGCCTATTACCTTGCCTATCGCAATCCGCGCGACTTCAACCTCTCCCATGCCATGGCGATTCTGTTGCTGGGCCTTATCGCCACAGGTGCGGGCGAGTACAGCCGCGAAATGCTGCGCAAGCCTTATGTCATTGGCCACTACATGTACTCGAACTCAGTGCGTGTAGACTACGTGCCTCGCATCAATGCAGAGGGCTATCTCACACATTCTGATTGGGTCTGGGATGGTGGATTAGTCAATGCTCGGCTTCATCCGTCGAGCTTTACGCCCAAGGAGATCTCTGACCCCGCCTACAGCTACTCCCGTGGCGAAGCCATCTTCCGCGGCGAGTGCGGTTCCTGCCACACGCTGGACGGATATCGCCCCTTGCGCGTTCTTCTCGGCGGCCGCGACTACAACAGCATTCACAACTTCATCGTCATGCTCCACGAGTACAAGCCTGATTCGCCCTACCGCCGCTTCATGCCGCCTATGGTGGGTACGGAGCAGGAGGTGAATGACCTCTCAAATTATCTGAATGCGCAGGTCAATCCGCCCAAACAAAAGTTGGATCAAACCGTACAAACCGCACAAAAATAGCACTGCTGCTTTCCACTTCAAAACGGCAAGGGCCCGCTTCGCGCGGGCCCTTTGATTGCATGGCAAGGTAAGAGCGCTGAAGTAAACCTAGTCAACAAGCTCGTATGGAATGGAGAATCGCCCGATCTGCACAATCGTTCTGTCATTGGGCGGCCAGATACGGATGCTCTCTACGCGGATTTGTCCATTCATACGGTGTGCCTCTGCGCTGCCCACCAGGTCGCCGGTGGCAGCCAGATTGAAGTGGACTTTCAGCGATTCGCCGTCACGCGTCCATCCCAGCACATACTCGCCTGGTTTCAGCAGCACCCCGCCCACCTTGATAGGTTCCTGCACCACCAGGTAATGTGAGTACTTTCCATCCGCCGAGTAACCGGCTGTAATCAGCACCACAGCGGCAATGTAGTGTCCATGGTTGTCTACAATGCCAGTTGCCGTGCGCATCTCCGTTTCAATGTGCTCTTTGATCACCGGAGCACGCGCCGGTAGCAGAGACGACAGTTCCGTGTCTGTAGCCGCCCGCCAGGTCTTCTTCTCTGCATGCGCCATCGGCGCCAATCCAATCAATGCAATTACAGACAACAGGAAAATCTTCATCAGTTCTGCTTCCTCAACGATTCCAATGGAACAATGCCGCGTTGGATGGCTGCCGTGGCGGCTTGCGTACGATCCGTCACGCCCAGTTTGCCCAGCAGGCTGTTGATGTGGGTCTTTACCGTCGCTTCTGATATTTCCAACTCCGCCGCAATCTCTTTGTTGCTCTTGCCGTGCACAATTTGTTCCAGAACGTCGCTTTCGCGCGGGGTAAGCTCCTCGGTTCCCATGCGCTCGGCCAGTCGCTCGGCAATAGCCGGCGGAATATGCGACTTGCCCGCATGCACCGTACGAATTGTCTGGATCAGTTCTTCGGTCGTCATGCCTTTCAGCAAATACGCTTTCGCCCCGGCCTGCAGTGCGCGATAGATGTCTTCGTCGCCATCGTAAGTCGTGAGCACAATGAACCGGGCATTGGGAGTTTCCATGCGCACGCGCTCAATCACGTCCACTCCGCCGAGCCGCGGCAGCCGCAGATCGATCAGTGTTATATCCGGCAGGTTTTTGCGAAACTCCGCGATGGCTTCCACACCGTCGCCGGCCTGTGCCACCACTTCAAGTCCATCCACCACGCTCAGCAAGGCAACCAGCCCTTGCCGCACCACGTGATGGTCTTCCACCACAAGTACGCGAATCGTCTCCTGTCCCACACTCACTCCTTTGCCGTTTTCGGTGCATGCACTGTTAGCCGTACCGTTGTTCCGGCTCCCGGTTCGCTGGTTACTTCCAGCCTACCGCCAATTGTCTCCGCACGCTCGCGCATGCCCGTCATTCCGTAGTGTCCAGGGCGTGTTCCTTCACCCTTGTCCCTGTCGAACCCGCGGCCGTCGTCGCGCACTTCCAATGCAATCTCTTCCGGCCCATATTCCAGTTGTACAAACACGTGTGCCGCCTGAGCATGCTTCTTCACATTGTGCAGCGCTTCCTGCGCAATGCGCAGAATTTCACGTTCTGTCTCTGGCCCCAGTGCACGATAGGCGCCAAACAAACTGAACTTGGTTTCCAGTCCATGCCCTTCGGCATGCTCGGTCACGCGCCGCAGCTCCACGGGCAATGTCTTCTCGCCTGAGTCCTGTGAGCGCAGCGCCCAGATTGACTGTCGCGCATCCGCCAATCCTTCGCGTACATAGCTGCGCGTCGTGTCTAGGTGCTTTGCGGCTGCATCCACTTTGTTGTGGCGCAGCAACTCTGCCAGCACTTCCAGTTGAACCGAAATGCCCACATAGCCCTGTGCCAGTGTGTCGTGAACTTCGCGCGCAATGCGGTTTCTCTCGCCCAGCACCGCACTGAACTCCCGTTCGGCTCGCAGCAGTCTCCGCTTCAGATACAGGACAACCAGTCCGGCCATGCAGAGTGACAGCAACACATAAAACCACAGTGTCTGATAGAAATGCGGTTTCAGTTCGAATTGCAGGCGCGCGCCTTCTGTATTCCACAGTCCGTCATTATTCGCCGCCTGCACGCGGAACGTATATTTTCCGGGCGGAATGTTTGTGTAATAGGCCGTGCGCCGCGTATCCGCCTCCGTCCAGTCCTTGTCGAATCCTTCCAGCATGTAGCGGTAGCGCACCTTCTGCGGTGCCACAAAGCTCAATCCCGCGTAATCGAACTGGAAATGCACGTGTCCTGCCTGAATCTCAGACGGCACATTAACCGGGCGCGGAACATCGTCCACCGTAAAGCTTTCCAGTGCTACCGGCGGCACCACGTCATTTACAGGAAAATGAGCCGGGTCGATTTCGACAAGCCCCTTCGGTGTTGCGAACCAAAGCAATCCGTCATGCGAGCGCCACGCCGAGGGATGGCTGTTCGTTGCTGTTTCGCGGCTGCGCAATCCGTCTGCCGGTCCAAATTTCAGCCAGCGTCCGCAGGTGGCTGTTCCCGTTTCATCGCAGCGTGCAATACCGTTGTCTGTCGCAAACCAGAAGTGGTTTTCAGCGTCGGCAAGAATCGCGTACACGCTGGTCTGTTGTAACCGGCTGTCATTTACCGCAACAAACTTGGCTCCGTTCCACAAACTCCATCCGTGGTCCTGTGTGCCAATCAGCATCGCTCCCGCCGCGCGAGGCAGCAGTGCCGTCACCACATTGCTTGGAAGCCCATTCGCTGTCGTATAGTTTGTGATCGCGTTTTGCTCGGTCTTACCGCTTTTCAGCCGCGACAGCCCCGCCAGTGTCGCAACCCACAAATCGCCATTTGTGTCGTGCTCCATTGCGCCCACCAGGTCGCTGCCCAGTCCACCCGCCTGCGTCACCGTAACCATCGCATGGCCCGTGCCGGCATTTATCCAATGCGTCAGGCCGCGCCGCGTGCCAATCCACAGAGAGCCGTCCGCATCCGCCAGTAGTGACCGCACAAAGTCATCCGGCAGTCCATCGGCTGAGGTGAATCCCGTCACGCGGCCCTCGTGAATACGATTCAGCCCATCCGGCGTGCCCACCCATACATCGCCGTTCGGCGCCGCCGCCAGTGCCAGAATCACGTTACTCATCAGCCCGTCGCGTACATGCAGTACCCGGACGCTCAACTTTCCGTTAGGGTCGTGCTTTAGCGCATTGAGTCCATCGCCATTCGTGCCCACCCACAACGTACCGGCCTTATCTTCCACCACGGCCGTTGTGTTGTCGCTTGAAAGCCCTTCGCGTGCACCGAAGGTCTTGAACCGCTCGTCGCGCAGAATGTGCAGCCCGTCTGTCTCCGTGCCCACCCATAGGTCGCCTTCATGGTCTTCAAGAATCGTTAGCACGCTGGCATTCGCCAGCGGATCGGTTACGGGCAGCTTCTCGAGCTTGCCATTCGCCCACCGTACCAGTCCGGCGTTTGTCCCAATCCAAAGAGAACCTTCGCGATCGGCGTAGAGCTCTTGAATTTTGGTTCCCGGCAGTTCGCGCCCTATGGAAAGCTGCGCATCTTTTCGTCCGCCATGCCCAATCACCAGCATCGTCGCAGTAGCGCTGGCCCAGCCTCCATCGGGGCTGTGAACTGCAAGATCGGATTCCTCTCCGGGCGGCCGGTTACCCGCGTAGAGCGACTTTGAATCGACAATTTCGTGATCGATTTCGATGCTTCCCGAAGCTGTGTTCACCCAAATGCGGCCGTGAGCGCTTAACCCAAGGTTCCGAATCACATCGCTGGGCAGCCCATCCTTCTCCGTGTAGACGCGCACCGTCCCATTCTTCAGCCGGGCCAGCCCATCGCTTGTTCCAATCCATAGTGCGCCATCGTCCGTTGTCAGCAGACAGCGAATGTCCCCGCTCGGCAGCTTCGGCTCCGTGTGCTCATCCAGAACCAGAAATGAGTGCCCGTCAAACCGCACCAGCCCCACCTCCGTCCCAATCCACAAGAAACCGTCGCGTGTCTGGGCCAGTGCATGCACGGTGTTCTGCGGCATGCCATTCTCCATCACCCACCACTGCCGCCCGTAACTGCCCAGCAGAGTCGTCGGCTCCAGCGCCCGGGTGCTCGCCGTGCCCGCCGCTGCCAGAACACACAGCATTGCGATGCGCAACCAACGCCGCGCGCATTCGCTCCCATGTATCCTCCGTGTTTTCGGCGATTTATGCGTCAACGTACCTCGTCGTTCTCAACGGCCTCCCCACTCCTCTGCCGGGGGGCCAGCCGATATTTTTTTAATGTCTGCTGCCTGGCACAACAAATAGGGTATGACGTGCAGACTACCGTATGGGCTGAATTCTGCCTCCAACCATTGGTGTATCCGCACCTCGCTCCATCGATTCAAGACATTTCACCTGAAGAATCCTACTCTGTTTATGTCTCCTGAATGACCGATACATCACTGGTTTGTGATACCCGGGTGGGTGCGATTTACTTAGGCACCCACCCGGTTTTTTCTTTTCCAAACGCCGAATGAACATCTTTGTGGTCATCTTCCCATCCCAAACGTGTCGCTTGCGTTCAGGAGTGGGACGCGATGCCCATGCGGTGCCTGTTAAGCTGTCATTCGCATGAGTGAACCGAATCTTCGCGTCGAAATTCGCCCGCCTCTCGCTGTCGTTACGCTCGACAGGCCCAAATCTCTCAACGCGCTTAACGCCGCTCTGCTTGCCGAGCTTGACGCAACGATCGCATCGCTTGCCGCCAACTCCGAAATCCGCGTCATTCTGCTTGCAGGCTCGGGTGGACGCGCCTTTGCCGCTGGTGCGGATATCTCTGAAATTGCTGCCATCCCCGGCACGGAAGGCGAAGCCTTTGCGCTCCGTGGCCAGGCCATCCTTCGCCGCATTGAAACCTGTGGCAAGCCCATCATTGCCTGTATACAGGGCTTCGCACTCGGCGGTGGTTGCGAACTCGCCATGGCCTGCAGTCTTCGTATCGCTGCCGACGACGCCAAACTTGGCCAGCCAGAGGTCAAGCTCGGCGTGATTGCCGGATACGGAGGTTCACAGCGTCTTCCTCGTCTGGTTGGCCGCGGTGCCGCGCTCAAACTGCTTCTCTCCGGCGCCATCATTAACGCGCAGGAAGCCCTTCGTATCGGCCTCGTGGATGAAGTCGTTCCCGCCGCGGAACTCATGCAGCGCGCAGAAACCCTCGCGAATGAAATTGCTGCTCAGGCGCCACTCGCCGTTGCCGCCACGCTGTGCGCCGTCGATCAGGGACTCGATCTTCCACTTTCCCAGGCTCTTGCCCTTGAAGCGGCACTCTTTGGCTCGCTCTGCGCCACGGAAGACAAGAACGAAGGCACCCGTGCCTTCCTCGAAAAGCGCTCAGCCGCCTGGCAAGGCAAGTAGCAGCGCATCGCCGGCCTATCGATAGGAAAGCGCAGGATCTCCTGCGAGCGAAGAGCGAGCGTCTGCTGCATGCAATGCCTGATATTCTTGAGCTTGTGATACCCGCTTCCCGCGCCCGTTTCGCAGCCTTTCTAACCTTGTGCATCGCGCTCGCGCTTTCTGCCTGCAGCAAAGAGAAGCAGGCCGTGGAAGGCGTTGCCAAATCGGCCGCCAATGCTGAGCACGCCGCGCAGGCAAAAGCCACGCTCCTTGATAAGCAGCGCGATGCGCTCAAGGCCATTCCGCTCCCAACCAAGAGCATGTACGTTGATGTGCACGACGCCTCTGCCTGGGCCAATCCCTTCATCACCGTCGAGGCCGACGCACTCGACCTGCGCATTATCCTCGCAGACACCAACACCAGCTCTGTCGGCCAGGATCCCATGCTGCGCCCCGCCGCTGCGCGCCGTCAGGAGATGCAGATTCGCTCCTCTGATCTTGCCGAAGCCGTTATTGCCATTCCTGCCAGCGCCTGGCGTTACGGCCGTGTTGTCGCTGTCGCCGAGTCGCCCGAAGCAGCGCCAAAAGATCGCCCAGCCATCCGCCGCAGTATGGAAAAGGTTATCCAGCAGCTTAACGACCTCGGCATCGTCGTCGAAGAGTGGCCCGGTCGCTGAAGTTGGCGTCAGTCCTTATGCAAGATTTGGATTGAGCGAAATCCTCACCACGCTCCCGGCCCCGGTAGCGTTCGCGTGTGGTGGAACGTGTACTCGCCCATCGTGCTTTCCGCGCCGCTCTCGTCCACATCCACCAGCCTGGCCACCATCGAGCTGGTCGGCGCCGCCTTGGCAAACGTAATCGACATCTGCCACAGCACAGCACTGTCCTCGCGCGAATACGGAATATCGTTCAGACGGAATTGTTCGCTGCCGTCCGGCGTGCAGAGGCTCAGATCCACTCGTTTGGCCTCGCGCAGATCGGCCTCCAGCCGCCCAACCAGAAAGTCGTCCTCGGCCGTCACCGTGCACTGCACGCTCCCGCCCGCGGGCGGCGCATACTGCCGGATGCGCAAACCTTCCGCCGCTGCGTGATCCAGAAAATCCTGGCTCACCGTTGTCATCAGCGCGCCGCTCCGCGCCACCTGGCGAATACCGTCGGCCATCGCGCGCACTTCTTCCAGCAGAGCCGCGCAATCGTCGCATGCAAACACGTGCTCCTCCACACGCGCCTCTTCGTTAGCGTCGAGAGCTCCAAGCCAGTAGTCGGCCAGCACCGCCACATCCAGATGCATCGGGTCTGCACTCATCGTGCTACCCCCATGCATCCGCGCAGCGCGTGGATTGCCCTGTGCCGGATCACACGCACATTTGCTTCGCTGATGCCCATATAGCCTGCGATCTCCGCGCCCGATTGTTCGTTGTAAAACGACATCGTCATCACCGCGCGCTCGCGTTCGGCCAGTTGCTGCATGCACCGTCCCAACGCTTCTCCGTCCAGTTGCGGTCCCGCTGCGGTTGCCGGAGTCAGTGCTTCAAGCCCCCACTGTTCCATCAGCCGGTCACGCCGCTGCACGCCGCGCCGCTGGTCCATCACAGTCATGCGGCAGGTGCCCAGCACAAACGACGCAACCTTCTCCACCTCGCGCAGTTTGCCCGCTCGCAGCGTCTCCAGCATCGTGATGAGCACGTTCTGCATCAAGTCATCGGCTGCGGCAGCATCGCGCAGATGCTTCAGCCCGTAGAGCCGGATGCGCGGCCCCATGCGCCGGCAAAGTTCCGCCTCCGCTTCGCGGTCGCCTCCTCCAATTCGTTGTGCCAGCTCTGCGTCGTTCAGGTTCATTTCCGCTGGCTCACATTGTATGTGTAACGTCCTGCCGGGTTGTTACACATACGGGCAAACACAGCGAGTCGGAACCAGAAAGGCTCCGGCGTAACGAACCCAAGGAGACGCAATGACCACCCAGCAGACCGCTTCCGCACCCGCCATCAACTTCCGTGGAGCTGAGCCTTTTCAGTTCCTGGGTCAACCCACGCAGTTGCGCGCATCGGCAGAGTCCACCAACGGAGCCTTCGGTCTTATCGAGCACTGGTCCGTCCCTCCCGGCTTTGGCTCGCCTTATCACACCCATCGCAATGAAGACGAAGCCTTCTATGTTCTCGAGGGAGAAGTCGCCTTCATCTGCGACGGCAAGTGGATGCGCGGCGGCGCCGGTACCTACGTCTTCGGTCCGCGCGGCATTCCCCACGGCTTCCAGATCATCGGCAACACCCCTGCCCGCATGCTCTTGCTCGCTTCGCCCGGCGGCTTCGAGCAGTTCGTTCTTGAACTCTCCGTTCCCATTGACACGCCACCGGCTCCGCCCGATATGGCAAAGCTGGGCGCCACGGCCGCGAAATTCGGCATCGACGTCCACGGGCCCCTTCCAGAACTGCCCGCGGACTTCGCCCAGCCCGCCGCTACGGATCTGAAAGCTCTCAACCAAAGCTGGATTGACGCCTTCAACAACCGCGACTGGGCCGCCGAAGCATCGTTCCGCGCTTCCAACTTCCGCGCAACGCTCTCCGGCTCGCCTCAACCGCTCGACAACGTGGCCTGGTCGGCATTTTTACAGGGCTTCGCTGCCTCCTTCCCCGACTCACGCATTGAAGTCCACTCCATCATTGCCGAGGGCAATATCTCCGTCACGCATTGGACCATCACCGGCACGCACCGCGACGCCTTCCAGGGAATTCCTGCCACCGGTCGCGCCGTTCGCTTCACCGGCGTCGAGCACAACCGTTTTGAAAACGGCAAGCTTGTCGACCATCTCTCGCAGTTTGATCTGGTTGGTCTGCTCCACCAGCTGGGAGCCACGCCTGCGTAGCAGCTTGCCCCCTTGCCTCGGCCCTTGGAATTGCGCTCCACACGCAGTTCCGGTCCGAGTCACACACAAAACAAGGCCCTATCCACTACCATTCACCCGTGAGCACTTTCACCATCCTCAATCATCAGCCGCAACTCGAACACGAGCGTTTCTCCGCGCATCGCCAGCTTGAGTCGCACCTCAAGGCCGCCCTTCGCGGCGATGTCCTTTTCGACCTTGGTTCCCGCGCGCTTTATGCAGCCGACTCCTCCAATTACCGTCAGCTCCCCATCGGTGTTGTTTACCCGCGTGACACCGCCGACGTCGAAGCCGCCATTGCCGCCTGCCGTGCCGTAGGTGCCGCCATCCTTCCGCGCGGCGCGGGTACTTCGCTCGCCGGCCAGTGCGTCAATGTCGCCGTCGTCTTTGATTTTTCGCGTTATATGAATGCGCTCGGTTCCATCGATCCCGGCGCAAAGCTCGCTACCGTCCAGCCCGGCATCGTTCTCGATCGTCTGCGCGATGCAGCCGAAGTGCATCACCTCACCTTCGCTCCGGATCCAGCAACCCACTCCCGTTGCACGCTTGGCGGCATCATCGGCAACAACTCCTGCGGCGTGCACGGACTTCTCGGCGGCAAGGCCGTCGACAATGTCCAATCGCTCGACATCGTTCTCTACGACGGCACCCGCCTTACGGTCGGTCCCACCACCAACGAGCAGCTGGCATCGCTCATCCGTCAGGGCGGCCGTATCGGCGAAATCTACGCGGGCCTTGATCGGATACGCCAGCAATACTCGTCCGAAATCAGGAAAAAATTCCCCAACATCCCGCGCCGCGTCTCCGGTTACAACCTCGACGAGCTCCTTCCCGAAGGCAACTTCAACGTTGCGCGTGCACTTGTCGGCAGTGAGGGCACCTGCGCCACCATCGTTTCGGCAACGCTTAACCTCGCTGCCAGTCCGCCTTATCGCGTGCTCACTGCCCTCGGCTTCACCGATCCTTTCCTCGCCGCTGACGCCGTTCCCGCCGCGCTCGAACATGGCCCCATCGGCCTCGAAGGTTTTGACTCCCTGCTCATCGACTTCATGCATCGCAAGGGCCTTGCCGAGGGTGACATCACGCTGCTTCCTCCAGGGCGCGGCTACCTGCTTGTTGAAATGGGCGCATGGGACGCCGCCGAGGCGCAGGCCAAAGCCGAAGCCCTCGTGCGTGCATCGCAAAGCTGGCCCACCGTGCCTGAAGCGCGCATTTATACCAACGCTGCGGATGCGGCCCGCGTCTGGCATGTCCGTGAATCCGCGCTTGGCGCCACTGTCTTCGTCCCCGGTGAGCCCGATGGTTGGGAAGGCTGGGAGGATGCCGGCGTCCCTCCCGCACGCCTTGGCGATTACCTCCGCAAGCTCACCGCGCTCATGGCCGAGTATGGCTACCGCACCCCGCTTTACGGCCACTATGGCCAGGGTTGCGTGCACATGCGCATTAACTTCGACTTCCGCACCGAGCCCGGCGTCCTTGCCTTCCGCGAGTTCATTGACCGCGCCGCCGATCTTGTCCTCAGTTACGGAGGCTCGCTCAGTGGAGAACACGGCGACGGCCAGGCGCGCGCCGCCCTGCTCCCCAAAATGTTCGGTCCGGAACTTATGCAGGCCTTCCGCGAGTTCAAAGCTCTCTGGGACCCCGACAACCGCATGAATCCCGGCAAACTCATGGATGCGGTCCGTGTCTACGATCCCACCGAAAACCTGCGTCACAGTCCCTCGGTCTACGCACACCAGCACGAAGGCGAGCGTGCCCTGGCTGGTGCCCCATCCAATGGGTCCGGAGCCCATCAGGGCGGAGGACACATTGGGTGGGAACCCAACTTTGCTTTCTCACGAGATGAAGGCTCCTTCGCCCGCGCCACCGAGCGCTGCGTTGGCGTCGGCGCGTGCCGAAAAACGACCGGTGGTGTCATGTGCCCCAGCTATCGCGCCACCGGAGAAGAACAGCACTCCACGCGCGGACGCGCACGCCTCCTCTGGGAAATGCTCAACGGCTCCCTCCAGGTCGATGGTTTCCAGAGCGAATCCGTGCACAAGGCTCTCGATCTCTGCCTCAGTTGCAAAGCCTGCAAAACCGAGTGCCCTGTGCAGGTCGATATGGCCTCATGGAAATCCGAATTTCTTGCGCAGCACTATAAAGGCCGCCTTCATCCGCTGCGCCATTACGTCTTCGGCTTTGCCGACAAGCTCGCGCGCCTGGGCTCCATCGCACCCGGCCTCACCAACGCCATTCTTACCGGCCCAGTCAGCCCGCTCGTCAAACGCACGCTCGGTATCGCGCAGGGCAGGGAACTGCCTCGCTTGGCAACAGAGTCGTATCAAAAATCACGAACCTCAGCGAGTCACCCCGCAGGGAAAATCCCTGGACGGCCAGTCCTGGGCGCCCCAGGTCCCGGTTCTGTGACCAGGGAAAGCACAAAGGCAAATGAGCCACAGCCGGTGTTGGTTTGGCCGGATACGTGGAACAACTACTACCACCCGGCTACTTTGCATGCGGCAGAGAAAGTCCTCGCCACCGCCGGTTTTGCCGTCTCCACGCCGCGCAAACCTGTCTGCTGCGGTCGTCCGCTTTACGACTTCGGATTCCTCGGCGCGGCGAAGAAATACCTCGGCAACGTGCTTAACCAGCTCGCGCCTGAAATCGAAGCCGGTACGCCGCTCATCTTCCTTGAGCCAAGTTGCGCCAGCGTCTTTACCGATGAGCTGCCCGAGCTCTTCCCCGACGATCCCCGTGCGCAGCAGCTACGCTCGCAGGTTCACCTGCTCGCCGACTGGCTCGCCGCCAACGCGCCCGATTTCGCCAAAGACACACTCACCGGCGCGCAGATTCTCATCCACGGCCACTGCCACCACAAGGCCGACTTCGGCGGCCCGGCGAGCGAACTCGCCATCCTCCGTAATGCCGGAGCCGACGTCCAGATGATTCAGGCCGGCTGCTGCGGCATGGCCGGCCCCTTCGGTTTTGAAGCCGATAAGTTCGAAGTCTCAAAGAAGATCGCCGAAGACGGCCTTCTGCCCGCCGTCCGCTCCGCCGGTCCCACCACTATCCTCGTCTCCGACGGCTTCAGTTGCCGCGAGCAGATTCACCAGCTCGGCCACGCGCAGGCCCTGCACTTCGCGGAGGTACTAGCCCGCACCTGCGGCTGCGGCGGTTAACAATGTACGCGAACTCTCTCAACCCGTAGAAGTCTGTGTCCCATTCATCGCGCGTCTTCTGCGCGATGAGTGGGCGGGCAAATCCAGGACAGGCACAATCCCCCGCGATCAGCCATAGGTGTAGGTTCCAGCAAATGCATCCCGGAGGGATGCAGCGAAAATAGCCCCGGATGAAGCGCGCGGAATCCGGGGAAGACCCCCGAACTCTCACCAGCCGGGTGCCCCCGGTCCCTCGCTTTTGGGGACCGGGGATTCCAAATCTCTCATGGCGCGTAAGCGCCGTCTGCTGCATGCAATGCTTAAATCAAATCCTTCTTCTCACCTTTGCCCAGCGCCGGGAAAATCGTCAGCCGCAGATGCGTCGCGCCATAGGGCACCAGCGTCAGCGTCTGCTCTTCGCCCAGCTTGTGATACTCCACTTCCGGCAAGGGCGGCGTGAACAGTTGCTGCGGTTTCTTCGGATTCGCCTGCAGCTCCCAATCCGCAATCGTCCGCGCAGGCACGGTCATCGTGACTGGTGGATCCACCCACGGGTCCTCGGTCATCGTCTTGCGCGTCAACTTCACTTGTTCGTTCAGGTGCGCCTCGTCCACCACCAGCCCATAGTTCCACGGGCCCGCCGGCATTACCTTCCAGCTCGGATAATCCTTCGTTGTGTACTTCGCCTCCACAATCGGCGTCCACTCTGCCTTGATGTCCAGCGCATACACCAGCGGTCCGTGTTCCACGCCAATGCCATCCTGTGGCCAGCGCGTCACTGCCATCTTCATCGGCATCGTCAGTGTCACCGTATCGCCCGGCTTCCAGCTCCGGGCGATACGCGCAAATCCCTTGTCCAGCGCCGGCACAGCCACTGCCACGCCGTTCACCGCAATCTGCGGCTCCGTGCACCACTCGGGAATGCGCAGGCTCAGCGGAAATTCCACTGGCTTTTCCATGTTCAGTGTCAGTGCAATCTGCTCTTCAAACGGATAGTTCGTCTTCTGCGTAATCTCAATGGGCTCATTCCCCGCGCCCACCGTCGTCTTCACGCGAGAGGGGCCATAGTGCACCGCCGCCAGTCCACCCTTCGTATCCTTCATCCACATGCGGATCACAAAATTCGGAAACACCCGGTGCACATTGCCGCCGCAGCAGGCCGTCGCCTGTCCCGGATTCGGCTGGAAGCCCATCTTCCGTCCGCCGTGTTCCATCACGTTGTGGTCTGAGTCCAGCGTCGCCAAAAACTGGTTTGGACAGCTGAAATACTGCAGTGCCTTCCAGTCCTTCTTCAGCGCGCCAAAGCCCGCATTCAGGCAGCCGCGCTCCGTTGCATCCGCCCAGCGTGCGTCGCCTGTCGCCATCAGCATGTAGCCCCAGCTCCACGCATGGTCCGCAATGTCGCATGTCTCGTGCGAATCCAGTGCCGTCCGCGTGCGATAGAACTCAGACGTCGACGGAATCCCATCGATCAGCATGTGGTGGTCGAACACACGCCGCATCGCCGCATGCGCAAAGCGCAGATACTCATCCTTGCCTGTGTAGAGATACAGGATCGCCGGCTGCTTGGCCGTTTCAATGTACGTCACGCCATGCGCGTCAATCGGCGTATCGGCAAACACACGCATCGGCGCCAGGTCGCCGCCGTCTGCATGTTCTGTCGTCACCGTCAGGTAGTCCGCCCACGCTTTTTCCGCCATCGCCAGCAAGCGTGGATTTCCCGTGCGTTCATACGTCCACAGAATGTCTTCCACGTTCGTCACATTCCGTGTCGGCTTGCCATAGTCTTCCTTGTCGTTCAAATAATGTTTCTGCAACGCCTCGGCCACTCGCCGATTCACGCCCGCCTCGCTTGTTGCCTCCACGCCTCTGAAGAACACGTTCTGCGGCCAGCGGTGAAAATCGTCCGTCGGTGTCTTTGAGCCGAACTCAGGCCGCGGGTTTTTGAAGAACTGCGGTCCCAGGTAGCCGTCCGGGTCTGCATGGTCCAGCGTGTAGCCGATCGTCTTCTGCACCTTCGTGAGCAGCGCCTCGTCGCCCGTCACCAGTGCCAGCCGTGCCGCCCCGTCCACCCAGTAGGCCATCTGCTCCCACGGCCACCATGACGGTCCCTGCTCCTCGCCCGCCCAGTAGGGAGAAGTGAACGGCCATGAAATCTCCGGCAGTTTCGAACCCAGCTCCGCCGCCTGCTTGTCGAGATAGAGCTTCAGCCAGCCCTCCGGCCGCACCGCTCCAGGGGCCAGCGGTGTCAGTACTGCAAATTTGGGTGCCGCGGCCATTGCTTCTTCGGCTTCCGCCGTCACACCTGCGCCTGCTGCGGCCAGCATCGCTCCGCTCATCAGCGTCAACCGCAGAAACTCCCGCCGGTCCAGTTCGCACTTGCCCGTGTTGTCTGCAATATCTCCCGTCGCGCGGCTCGCACTGCCGCACTGCAACTCGTTCAACTTGTCCACAGCATTCCCCTGCCCAAAAAATCGGAAATTGGTCCGCGCCCCGCGTGCTTATGTACACAGCACGCGTTCCCATGCGCATTCCTTCGTCTCCATCATAGTCCGCATCCATCGGAGGCGCCTGCGCTCTTTGCCCTGCGTTCGCGAGGCGGCAAACAGGAGCAACAGCCGGACTTTTCAAAAAGTGAAGGAAATACACGCATTTCCTGATTGGGCTTAAATCGGGCTAATTTCACTTAATTTGCAGGCTTCCAGAGAACACGTTTGCGCCAATCTCCTCGCCAAACTCGCCCTCAACCGCGCCAAAAACCAAGCCAGATTTTCACGCACCACTTGCACCGTCAAAACGGTGCCAAGTCTCGCGTCTTTATCTTTCTATTCGACGGCAAATTGCACGCTTTTTGCGCTGCTGCAGGCACCTGTTTGGGCCCCCGCTCTCTCACGAGCGGCAAGCGAGCGTCCGCGCACCGCAGGTGCCCTGACCACTTGGGGTACCATAGACCTTCAACCAACCGAGGTCCGTGCATGTTCGTCGTCGTCTGGCAGTTTGAAATCGCTGAAGAAAATGTGGCTGCCTTTGAGGCTGCTTACGGTCCCGAGGGTTCCTGGGCCCAGCTCTTCCGCTCTTCGCCCGAATACCGCGGCACCGAACTCCTGCGCGACGCCTACGTTCCAGGCGCTTATCTCACCATCGACCGCTGGACCAGCGAAGACGCCTTCCGCGCCTTCCGCCGCGATCACGACGCGGATTACGAATCCCTTGACCGCGCCTGCGACGCCCTCACCCAGCGCGAAACCCGCATCGGCGCTTACTCCGTCTGACTCCGCCTCAAAATGGCGGCGCGATACTTGAAGGCGGCAGGGCATTTCCAGCCTGCGTCTGCGGATTCGCGTAGTACCCGGCTACCGTGAGCACTTTTGTGTGCGGCCGTGTAACGCGCACATCCAGAGCGTGATACTCATTCGGTTGAGCCGTCGAAGATGCATGAAATTCAAGTTCGTAGTAAGGCCCAGCCTCATTTACGGCGATGTTCAACTCTCCCAGAATGTCGCTGCCAGTGGTTAACGCGCGGCCGCCGGAATGCTCGGCGAGCACCTGTAAGGCAAGGTTTCCATAATTGGCATCGATCATTTTGGTGACGGGTTTCGAATATGCCCGGTAATAGAAAGGATTACTGCTGCTCAGTCCGCCGAAATGAAGCAGCCGTGGCGCCAGGCTGTAAAGCGTTATGTTTGCTTCGCGCAATCCATTTGAAAGCTGCACGATCGAGTTAAAGGTCCACTTGCGCTGACGCGGAGTCGCCACATCGCCGGCTCTCGTGAGCATCGGCCAGCCGGGGCTGATCACAAGGACCAGCTTCTTCCCGGGTGTGCGCGCGCACAGAGCCGCAAGCTGGCTCAGTTGTCCCAGCGACGCCACCGTGCGCAGTGCGGCTGTCTCATATCCCAGTCGGGTCCCGGCGGGCATCGCCGTACTGAGTTTGTCAAAATTCTTTGCCAGGATTTTGCCGTCTTGTGTCCATTGGTTCAGTCCTCGCAATCCCCCCGTCGTCATGGCCAGGATCACGGTCGGATGGCTCAGTCTTCCGCCGTTCTGCGCCAGAAACTCGTCAATTTGCTCTCGTTCCCGGGCAACCGTGTCAAAGTACTCGTTGATCATGTCCAGCACGATCATCACGTGTACCGTCTCCGGTTGAGCCGCGGTGTTGACAGAGCGAAACTGGGTGATCGATTGCGCTTGCCCATTGTCGAGAAGCGTAAAATCCCGTGGCTGCAATCCGCTCAGCGGTTCACCTTCACGGTCTGTAGCCACCACGGTGAGAGTGATGTCGTTCGCAGTCGTTGCTTTTCCTTGCTGCATCTCCAGCAGCCTCTCCGCGCGCAGTTTCAACGCAGGATCGCCATTGGTGTGCGCCACACGCTCTAAAAGGTTCCTTGCCGCCTCGGTGTGACTTGTCGCCACCACAAAAAGAGCTCGCTCTTTCACGCTGTTTGAGTCGCTTCCGGCCAGCATTTTTTCAATTTCCGCAAGCGCTGCCGGCTCGTTCCTGCCCAGTTCCGCGCTCAACGCCAGCAACTTCATATCTGCGTTGCTCTCTCCGGAAGGTGGAATAGGTTTTCCGCTCTTCCGGCTCAACTCAATTCGAAGCGCCTCACATTCCTGCAACCAATGGCTCGAGCTGTACTTCTTGCGCAGTTTCTTGCAAGTGGCCAGCGCGTCATCCGTTTTGCCTTGCTTCGATTCGGCATATGCCTGCCAGTAATACGCGGCATCCGCATGACTCAGCCCGCGCGCGCCCAGCTCGCGAAAGATCGCCTCCGCCTGCGCCCATTGACTCTCGTTGAGAGCTTTCATCCCTGCGGCATAGAGCATGTCTTCCTGCGTCGCCGGGTTTGATATCGCGTCCTCTGCCCAGGAAAGCTCTTTCGCCGTATTTGCGGCGCTCAGTGGCGCGTGGGCCAGCAGAAGAATCGCCGCCGCAATCCAAATCGTGTACTTGTGCGCTTTCATATGGTTCCTTCCTGTCGCGCATGGGACGAATTCACCTGTGAGTTCGGCAGTTGTTCGCGCAGAACGCGAATTTCGAAGAGCAGATTCCTGGCATCCTGGTGGAACTCCGGCTGCCCCAGAGGCAATTCTGTGGTGTCCTGCGACGCCACTACACCGCGAAGCATCTCATCCAGGTTCTTGAGCACGGCCGTCACCTCGGGGCTGTGTGCGGGAACGACCTCAAGACACGTCTGGTTCTCTCTGAGCAGCGATTGCGCTTCAGAGAGCAATTCTGCGGTTTGCGCATCGGCATCCTCTGGATGGTTCAGAGCCACCAGTAATCGCTCCGAACGCTCAAGATGCCTGTCCAGTATCACCAGCACGACCGCATGTTCCTGCTGCCGCTGCGTCGCAATCGCCAGCTCCTTTTGTCTTTTCTCCCAGGCTCTTCCGGCGTAAAACGCGGCTCCCGCAATCAGGAGGCACAACGCCGCAACTGCCACACCCATCTGCCAGATCGTCCGTTGCGGCAAAACGCGAAACCGCCATGTTGCTTTCTTGTGTGCGGGCCCTTCCGTCGTAATCGTCGGCGCAATCGCTGTCCAAATGCGCGCGCCGCTTTCTTTCACGTCCTCGCTTGCAGCGTCTGCTTCTGCTTCCACCGCAGCGCCCAATGCCGCGGCATCTTCGCTGAACGCGGTCATTGCAGCGTCACAGTCGGAACAGGTGCTCAAATGCTCCTTAACCGTGTGCATCCATTGCGCCGTTCCTTCTCCGTAGAAGTACGTGACGATCTCTTCATGCTCCAGGTGTTTCATTGATTCCTCTTGAGAGGCGCCATTCTCTGCCTCAGTTTCTGCACTGCTCGATACACCGCCTGCTTTGCGGCATTGGGCGCCAGTTGCAGGGTCTCCGCAATCTCGTTTGTTGTGCGGTCTTCCAGGTGCCGCATCACGAATGCCGCACGCTCCAACGGTGTCAGTGATCGCAACGCCTGTTTCTGCCAGCCTGCGACTTCCAGGCCCAGAAGCAGCCGTTCGGGTCCAGCCTGCACATCTGCAATCTCCGGTTCCCGGGCGTCGCTTTCTCCTTCGGGGGCGCCGGAAATACTCTCCACCGGTCGCCGCTTTTTCAGTGCCTCCACTGCACATCGAACGCCAATTCGATACAGCCATGTCCGAAAGCTCGACCGGGATTCGAAATCGTTCAGCTTCCGGTACGCCCTGAGGAATGTTTCCTGTGCCACCTCTTCTGCATCCTGCTCATTTCCGGTGATGCGTATCGCCATGCGTACAATCAGCGCGCCATGCCGTTTCACCAGTTCGCCGAAAGACGCCGAGTGACCTGCCAGCACTTCCCGGATTGCCTTCAGGTCAGCGTCTTCCATGCACTCGATTGGAGGGTGGGTTGTCACGGTCGGTTAGGTCGAAATATCAAAATATAGGTTGTAGATCACGCATTGTCGGCCCGCTTCGTGAATATCAAGGGTGTCAGGGGCCATTCTGCCGCACTTGAGTGATCTGTCCGCTACCCAAGAAATCAAAACTGTCCTATACTGACGCTCACTTGGCTCAAAGCAACAAAAATGAGCTGAATCTAAATTTTCACCCTTTCTTCGCTTTTTCTCCTGTTGTTCCTGCCCCCATCCTGCTAGAATCCTCTCGACTCGATTGCCCGAATTGCGCCTTTTCTCCTGCATCTGGCGGGACGCAACCGGCCTTAACCCACTCATTCTGAAGGAGCCACCATGGCCATCGCCGAAGACCGCGCCAAAGCAGTTGAACTAGCCCTCTCACAAATCGAAAAACAATTCGGCAAAGGATCCATCGTACGCCTCGGCTCCAAAGAAGCCATTCTGCCCATCTCTGTCATCTCCACCGGATCCATCAGCTTTGACGCCGCACTCGGCGTCGGTGGCGTGCCACGCGGCCGCGTGATTGAAATCTACGGTCCTGAGTCCTCGGGCAAAACCACCATCACCCTCCAGATCATTGCCGAAGCCCAGAAAGCCGGCGGCCTGGCCGCCTTCGTCGACGCCGAACATGCGCTCGACCCCACCTATGCCAAGAAACTCGGCGTCGATACAGATAATCTCCTCGTCTCGCAGCCCGATTCCGGTGAGCAGGCCCTTGAAATTACCGAGGCCCTCGTCCGCTCCGGTGCCATTGACGTGCTCGTCGTCGACTCCGTCGCCGCACTCGTTCCCAAGGCCGAACTCGATGGTGAAATGGGTGACTCCCATGTCGGTCTTCAGGCCCGCCTCATGTCGCAGGCTCTCCGCAAGCTCACCGGAACGGTCTCCAAATCCCGCACCGCGCTCATCTTCATCAACCAGATTCGCGAGAAAATCGGCGTCATGTTCGGCAACCCGGAAACCACCACCGGAGGCCGCGCCCTCAAGTTCTACTCCACGGTCCGTGTCGATATTCGCCGCATCGCCGCCGTCAAAGACGGTGATCAGGTTGTCGGCAATCGCACCAAGGTCAAGATTGTGAAGAACAAAGTCGCTGCGCCCTTCCGCGAAGCCGAGTTCGACATCCTTTACGGAGAAGGCATCAGCCGTGAGGGCGATGTCCTCGATCTCGGTGTGGCACACGGCATCGTCGAGAAGTCCGGCGCCTGGTACAGCTACTCAGGCGAGCGCATCGGCCAGGGGCGTGAAAATACACGCAATTTCCTCAAGGAAAACAAGGAAATCTTCGCCAAAATGGATGCCGAAGTCCGTGCCAAGCTCGGCATTGGCAACGCCCCCAAGGCCGACCTCCCTGAAGTTCCCGCCTCCGGTCCGGCAGAGGCAAAGGAAGCGGTTAAATCACGCCGTGGATAGTTTCGCCAGCAAAGACAGGAAAGCGCGGGCCGTGGCCCGCGCTTCTTTATTGTGCACTATTCGCTCGTTAATCCAATCGCTTCCATCAGCTTCAGTGCGTTGCTTGACTTCGCCACGCCCGGCTGCAGTCTGAAGTCGAATACCAGCTTTCCGTCTACCAGGCGGTCCTCAAAATGTCCGTTCGCAGCTTTTCCATCCATCGAGTCCGGTATGCGCGTCAGTGCCAGGTCGTGCGTTGTCACCATGCCAATCGCGCCGTGCTCCACCAGTGAGCGCACAATCAGCTCTGTGCCTGCCGCACGGTCATGTGAGTTCGTTCCAGACAGCAATTCGTCCAGCAGAAACAGTACCGGCGTTGCGCCCTTTGCCAAATCCGCAATTTGCTTCAGGCGCTTGATCTCCGCATAGAACCGCGATACACCACCCTGCAGTGAATCGAGAACACAGATCGACGCGCCTACTGCCAGCGGCGACATGTGCAGTCTCCGCGCGCGCACAGGAGCGCCGCATTGCGCCAGCACAGCATTCAGGCCTGTCGCGCGAATTAACGTGCTCTTGCCGGCCATATTGGGCCCACTCACTATCAGCAGTTGCACGCCGTGCCCCAGCTTCAGGTCGCTCGCTATCGTAGTAGCCGTGGGCAATAACGGATGCGCCATCTCCTCTGCATCGAACTGAGCAGTTCCCTCCGCGACATCGGGCCACGCATCATCAGGATGCTCGTACGCATAGCCAGACAGAGCCGCCAGCGCTTCCATCTCGCCCACAATCTCAAGCCAGCCTGCGATACTGCCGCCGAATTTTCTTCTCCAGCGTACTGCCAGCGTCCCCGCCTGCAGGCTGTAGAAGAGCAATGAATCCACGCCCCGCACCATCATGTTTTCGCGCGACTCAACCCATGCGCCGACGCGCTTCAGCTTCTTCAGCGCCGCAGTTGCGGAAATTCCGTTTGTCCGCAGCCTCTGCTGCAGCCGGGCAAATCTCGGAGCGGTGCACGGTTCGTTTTCAAGCACCATCATCACTTGGAGCAGCAGATTCAAGTCTTCCGCAGCCTCTTCCACCGCTCGAATATTGGCTGCCACTCGCTCACGTAAAAATCTGCTCACTGTCAGATTCACGACCGCCATAATCACCAGCGGTAGATATTCATGGCGAACACCAGCCCACATAAAGCTCGCCACCAACAGCACCGCCAGTGCCGCCGCAACACCCGACAACAACTCCTGCCCCGGAGCCTCCTTTTGCCTGGCCCACGCCAGTACCTCATCGAAGCGCACGCCGTGCTTTACTGCCGCGCCTGCTGTAAAGAGCCGCTCGCGAAATGCCGTCCGCTCCTGCAACGCGCGCACAGCTTCCTGCCGTGCACGAATTTCCTCCGTTTCTGCCCGCTCCAGCAGCCAAGCCGCCAGCGTTTTCTGCCCCGCCTCCATGCGGCAGGTGCACAGCAATTCGAACAGCGAGCCTTCTCCGAACAGATCCAGGTCGCGCGCATACGGATGCGCCGGATTGAGATAGAGCAAGCCACCCTCACCTGTTCCAGCCCATCGGTTTCCCAGCCGCTCCAGTCCACGCTCGTAAAAACGAATCGTGGCACGCACAGTTGTCATCCTCAGCAGTACGCGCTCATGTGCAACGGCCAGTACTCCAAAGAGCACCACCCCGGCCGCAAGCGGCCATACGCCACGGCCCGCGTACGCATACCAAACTACTCCGGCAGCAAGCGCCAGTCCCAGAACTACCTTGCCGATTCCGAGCCATCGGTCGCGCTGCAGCTTCTCGTGCAGCTCTGCGCCGCACTCCTCCAACCGCCGCCGGTAACAGGAATCTGCTGGCTTGGCGTCATGTAGTTTCTCTGTGTTGTACGTCTCCATGGTCACCTGCACACAGCCCTCGTTCAGCATACGCCGCGTAAATTCTTGTCTTGCATGCTGTTCTTTGGTGACGGGTTTGTACGGAACACCGCATCCTCCTCTTGCGTAACAGAACCATGCCCGAGGCAGGCACCTTCTGCACTACACTGGCTGCTATGGTGGCAACGGTTCCGACTTCCCCGCTTTGCAATCGTGCGCGGCAGTTGAAGGCGTGCGTCCAGCGGATCGTGATCACCTGTATCACGCTGCTTCTTGTTGTGCCTGCTTGCATATCCGCCCAAGCCCATTCCGCGGCTGGACGCGCAAACTCGCCAGTTTCGCAAAAATCGGCAGTGCCCGCGTCCACCTTGCAGAGCCCTGCTCCTGCGCTCTCCGGCCTTCATCCTGTTGCAACGCTGGATGGTCCCTGGCGCTTTCAGATCGGCGACGACCCCAGCTTCGCCTCGCCAACGTTCGATGATTCCAACTGGATCACCGTCTATCTCAGCAAGCCGCTCTCAGAGCAGGGAATCGGTTCCTACTCCGGCTTCGCCTGGTATCGCCTCCGCCTTCAGCCCGAGCAGCTCTCCGCGCTCGGTCTCGGTACGCAAAACGACCCGTCCGAGCTCCTCGTCACCGGCAATTCCGTCGGCCAGCTTGGGCTCTTTATCAATGGACTCGAAACGGGCCGCACTGAAGGCATGGGAGATAAGCTTGCCAGCTATCAGTCGCCGCCCTTCGTCTCTTCGCTCTCCGCACCGGCCGCAGACGGATCGCGTGTCCTTGCCGTGCGCACCTGGGCGCCGGCCGGCGTGCCCGTTCGCCGCGGCATCCTCGCCCGCGTCGATCTTGGTCCTGCCTCGGCTATCGCCACACTGCGAGAGGCCGCCCTCGCGCGTGCATGGACGGGAAACGCTCTGTCCTCGATAGCCGTTGCCTTTCTCTTCTTCTGCGTCGCTATTCTTGGCGCGGCTCTCTACTTCGCGCAGCGCGGCCACTCGGAGTATCTCTGGCTCACTCTGCTTTGTCTTGTCGTGGCCTGCAACAGCGTCATCGATACGCTCTTCGATCTCTCCCATCTGCCGCTCGAATCCACACAGCTCATCCTGCGTTTCGGTGGACATCTCTTTATCATCGTCACGCTCGAATTTGTTCTCCGCTTCACCGGCAGCTCCTGGCGCCGCACTGTTCGAGGCGCGCAACTTCTCGCCGTCGTTCTTCCTTTCACCGGCTTTTTCCTCCCGTTCCTGGTCTACCGGGTTCTTGCCGTCAGCGCGCAAGCCTTCTTCTGCACGCTCGCCTGCATCATCCTCTTTCGGGCCTGGCGCATGGGCCAGCGCGATGCCGGTGTCATGCTCATCCCTTTCTTTCTCGCGTCCATGGCTGACTCGGCCGATACCGTCCTCAACTACTTCGCCTCCATCCACTGGTTGCCTGCCGCCTTCGCCTCGCGTGCCTACCACTTCGGCCCAATCGACTTCGGCATCGATACGCTTTCCTATCTCGTCTTCCTCTTCAGCATCGTCGCGGTCATCCTCTTCCGCTTCATCCGCGTTTCGCAGGACGAGCAGCGCTCTGCCGCGGAAATCTCCGCTGCCCGCAGTGTGCAGGCTCTGCTCATTCCCACGCAGCTGCCGCGCAGCCGCCATTTTGTTCTTGAAAGTGCGTATCTTCCCATCAATGGCGTGGGTGGAGATTTTTTCCAGGTCTTTCCGCTTCAGGACGATTCTCTGCTGCTCGTCGTCGGCGACGTAAGCGGTAAGGGTCTTCAGGCCGCCATGAACTCGTCCACTCTCGTCGGCGCTCTGCGCAACGAGCTCTCATACGACCCGGCCACCATCCTCGCTCACCTCAATCGCGTGCTCATCGGCGCTGTCGCTTCGCCCGGCGCTGTTCCTGAAATCGACGCGGCCCCTGGCTTTGCCACATGCCTCTGCGCCCGCATCTATCCTGACGGCTCCATGACCATTGCCAATGCAGGACACCTCAGTCCTTATCGCGATGGCCGCGAAATGGAGATTGAGCCTAACCTGCCGCTTGGCGTAATTGCAGGTGTCGAATACAGTCAGACCACGCACACCTTTTCCCAGGGACAGCGCATTGTCTTCGTCTCTGACGGTGTTGTCGAGGCCGCCAATGCACAGGGCGAACTATTCGGTTTTGATCGCACCCGCCAGGTTTCCGTTGAGTCCGCGCGTTACATTGCGCAGACAGCCAAGCACTTTGGCCAGACCGATGACATCACTGTCGTTTCGCTCTACATCGCCGCAACCGATGCGTCTCCGGGCACATCCACCGCCAGGCACTCTCAAATCGGCGCGGTAGAATCCGCATAGAGCCCATGTCTGTTCGCGCACTCTATCCCGGCACATTCGACCCGCCTACCAACGGGCACATCGATCTCATTCAACGTGGTTCCAAGCTCTTCGAACACGTCATTGTGGCCATCCTCAACAACCCCGTCAAAAATCCGCTCTTCACTGTTGAAGAGCGTGTCATCATGCTCCAGGAAGCTACGCGCGCCCTTGGCAATGTCTCGGTTGCCACATTCGACGGTCTCATGGTCGACTTCGCGCGCGCGCAAAAGGCCACTGCCGTTCTCCGTGGCATCCGCGCCATCTCTGACTACGAATACGAATTCCAGATGGCGCTCATGAATCGCCGCCTCGCGCCCGATATCGAAACCGTCTTCCTCCAGCCCGCTGGCCGCTACTCCTTTGTCAGTTCCCGCATGGTCAAGGAAGTCTTCAGCTTCGGTGGCGACATCTCGGGCCTTGTCCCGCCCAACGTTCTTAAACGCCTCAAAGGCCGCATCAACGGGAATTAGCTTCGGCGCAAGTCATCGACGCCATTCTGCGTTCGTGCCGCTTACGCCGCGAATATCTCAGCCATTCGGTTATATAGCCATCCAAAGACCGCTCCGCCAATCAGCCCGTCCACCGTGGCAAACACTGTCACAAGCACAACCTGCCCAGCGCTTGGGTCCGCACGATACCCCGGATAAATCGAGGCCATCGCATGCAAAAAGCTATAGCCATAGCCGCTCCAGATCAAATTGGCAAGCGCCACCAGCAGAACAACTGTTCCCCAGAAGATCGCACAACTCGCTGCCAGAGCCTTCACATTGAATTTCATGGCAACTCCTTCACTTATTCAAGATTCGCCAGCAGTCTACGCCGTTGCCCGCGGAACGGATATTCCCGTGTGAGTGTAATGCTCATCACTCCTGCGAGCGGCCTCCAACATGTCTGCAGCACGCATCCCGATTCCTCCCCATTCGTTCACCAGGATTGTGAACAGTTGGCTGTGAGTAGTTCGGCTGCAACGGAAGCCCGAATCTGCGAAAATAATTGTCATTATGACCGTCGCAGCTCCCGCCAAAGTTTTCGCCGATCGCATCGGCCGCATTGAAGTCTCCGCCACCATGGCCGTTGCCGCTGAGGCCGCCAAGCTCCGCGCGCAGGGCATCAACCTCGTTGACTTCGGCGCCGGCGAGCCGCACTTCGCCACGCCGCAGCACATTAAAGACGCGGCTATTGCCGCCATTGAGGCCAACTTCACCCGTTACACCGTTGTCCCCGGCATCCCTGACGTGCGCAAAGCCATCGTTGAGCGCCACGCCGCCGACTTCGGTTCCGACTACGACATCTCCGAAGCCATCTTCACCACCGGCGAAAAGCACGCGCTCTTCAATGCCGTGCAAATCCTCGTCGACCACGGCGACGAAGTCATCCTGCCCGTGCCTTACTGGGTCAGCTTTAAGGACATCGTTCAGTATGCCGGCGGCAAGGTTGTCTTCCTTGAGACCAGTGAAGCGGAGAGCTTCCGCATCACCGCCGACGCCATCGAGAAGGCCATCACCCCGCGCACCAAGGCCATCATTCTCAACTCGCCATCCAACCCCGCCGGCTCCATCGTCAGTGCGGAAGACCTGGAGCGCATCGTGCGCCTTGCTCACGAGCGCAATATCTACCTGCTCCTCGACGAGTGCTATGTCTACCTCAATTACGAGGGCACGCCCGTCTCCGCTGGCTCATTCTCGTGGGCAAAGGAGCACATGGTAGTGCTCGGTTCGCTCTCCAAGACATACGCCATGACTGGCTGGCGCGCTGGTTTCGCGCTCGCCCCCAAGTCCATCATCGGCAACCTGTCGAAGCTCCAGTCGCAGCAGACATCCAACGCGACCAGCATCGTGCAGAAGGCCGCCATCGCCGCTCTCGCGGGCTCGCAGCAGTGCGTCGCCGACTTCCGCAAGGAGTTCATCGAACTGCGCGACCACATGCTTATGCGTCTGGCGGAAATTCCCGGCGTCACCTGCACCAAGCCCGTTGGCGCGTTCTATGTGTACCCGAATGTCTCGGCCTACATCGGCAAGGGGGGTATCAAGTCGGCCACCGAGTTGGCAACCCGCCTGCTCCACGAGGGCCACGTCGTCTCCGTTCCGGGCGAAGCCTTTGGTACAGCCGAGCATATCCGGCTTTCGTACCCTGTCACCCGCGAAACCATCGACGAAGGCGTCAAACGTCTGGGCAATTTCCTAACCAGCCTCTGACAAACACTCTGTTGTGATTCAACGAAAGCGCGGCTCGATCTCTTCGAGCCGCGTTTCTAATTTGCGGGTTGCTCGTGTTCCACCACCGCTGAACCCGCCCACTTCGGCTGCGCGCCCCATGCCTCCATCAGGCTCATCCGCCTGCAGAACGGGCATCCCGTTGCCGGATGGTGCTTGTTGCAGTGCGGGCACACGGCCCGCGTCGCAAATGTGTCAAACACTTCGTTGCACAGGTCGCACTTCCAGTACTCGCCAATCGGCGGCGCCTGCCCGCAGCTTGGGCACTTGTACTCATCCCGCCGCGGCAGCTTTTCCACCTCCACAAGCTGTCTCGCGTACTTGATACTGCGCCAGCAGCTCATGCCCATGTAGACCGCAATCAGGATGGTCCAGACTGACCAGAACTTCAACCCGAGCGCCAGTAGCCCTGCCGTGCCCACTACGCCTAGCCACGAGGCCACCAGCAGGCTCCTGCTCTTGCCCAGCCAGAACCACAGCAGCGACCACAGAATCTTCCCGCCATCCAGCGGATACACCGGCAGCATGTTGAAAACAAACAGGCCGACATTGATCATCGCCACGAATACTACGAACCGGAAAAAGTCGGGAAGAGCATGCATCAAACCAGCTGGTGCTATCCCTAATACAAGTGCGATGAGCAGCTTGAAAGCAATCAAAAAGTCAACGTGTCCCACCCACACAACTGCTCCCAGCAGCAGCGGAAACAGAGCCACATTCACCAGCGGCCCTGCCACAATACTCCACAGCACCGCGCCCGGCCTTTCCGGCGGGTCCACATAGGCCACGCCGCCCAATGGCCACAGCATGATCGTATTCGCCGTGCCGCCCACCTGCCGGCACGCCAGGGCATGCCCAAACTCGTGCAGCAGCACAATCGCAAATAGCGCCACGTACTCCAGCACATTCCAAACCATTGAGTGGTAACTGCCGCGGCGTATCTGAATCTCAATCAGTGCCACCACAAACCATGACCAGTGCAGATAGAGGTCAATTCCCGCCACGCGCGTCAAATGAATCGCGCCACTGCGTTTCGTCGGCATAGCCGCTAGCTTACCCCATCGGGTGCTGCTGTCCATTCGCCCCCCAAACATTGGTCCTCGGTTGAACCCAGAAACTCCTGCGAGCAAATAGGCGAGCGTCTGCCCGCACCGCAGGTGCCGACTGTCTACTCCGCGGCAGGTGGTTCCTGTGTGCGCCGCAGCTCTTCGGGTACGCAAGCGCCGTCTGCTCCATGCAATGGTGCCGCATGCTGAGAAACCAACCCTTAAAAAGTGTTCGCCGTCACTGGGCAAACCTATTCCCGGTCAGGTACGATGGCCTTTCCATGTCGAGCCCCATCGATTTTCGCCCAGTTATCCTTGCAGGCGGCAGCGGAACTCGCTTCTGGCCGCGCTCCCGCCGCGCCCGCGCCAAGCAGGTTCTCGCCCTTGATGGCGAGCGCTCCATGATCCAGCAGACCGTCGAGCGTCTCAAGCCGTTGGCCACCCAGAAGAGCATGTGGGTCATCACCAACGAATTTCTCGCCGGTGAAATTGCCGACCAGCTCTCCGGCGTACCTCGCAACCAGATTGTTGAGGAGCCCTGCGCGCGCAACACCGCGCCTGCCTGCGGTCTGGCCGCCTTTCTCATTGAGCGCCAGAATCCTGAAGCCGTCATCGGCGTCTTTCCGTCTGACCATGTCATCGGCGACGAGCCCCGCTACCTCAAGGCCATCCAGCGCGCCATTACCCTTGCTGCCGCTGGCGAGAACATTGTGGTTCTTGGCATTGAGCCAACGCGGCCTGAGACCGGCTATGGCTACATTGAAACCGGTGACGAGACTGCCGACGGTTCCGCGCTCCATGTCCGCCGCTTTACCGAGAAGCCCAATCTCATGCGTGCCGAGGAGTTCGTTGCTGCCGGTAACTACTATTGGAACTCCGGCATGTTTCTGTGGTCGGCCCGTACCCTTGCCAACGCCGTGCGCGAGCACCTGCCGGAAACGGCGCCTTACCTTGAAGAGATTGCTGCCGCTTACGGTACCGAACATTTTGAGGAAACTTTCCGCAGACTCTACGGCAAGTGCGAAAACATCTCCGTCGATTACGCTGTGCTCGAGCCGCGTTCCGCCAAGGGCGTTCAGCATTCGCGTCTCTTCTGCCTGCCCGCAGAGTTTGCGTGGAACGATCTGGGTTCCTGGGCCTCGCTCTACGAGTACCAGCTTGAAACCCGCCTCCGCGGCGATGGCGAAGGCAACGTTTCTGACACCGACGGCCACCTCACCATCGAGGCCGGCAACAACTATATCTACAGCCCCAAAAAGTTCGTTGCTCTGGTTGGCGTGGAAAACCTCGTTATTGTCGATACCGAAGACGCACTGCTCATCGCCCATCGCGATCACTCGCAGGACGTTGGCAAAATCGTCAAGGAACTTGGCATCACCGGCCGCGAAGATCTCATCTAGCAGTCAATGCAATTCACCAAACGTCTCCGCCAGGGAATCCGCGACGGTAGCATCACTTGCACAGTCCGCATCTGGAAGAATCTCCGCGTCCACGTAGGCGGCCGCTACAAGATGGAAGACGGCGAAATCGAAGTCGATTCCATCGAGCCCATCGGTCTGCCCGACATTACGCCTGCGCTCGCTCGCGCCTCAGGCTTCGCTGGCGTTATTGACCTGCTCAAAGTCGCCAAACACGGCTCCGGCGACAAAATCTTTCTCATCCACTTTCACTTCGTTCCGTTGAAGAAAAATCGATAAGGTCTGGTGCCTCGCGTTCTTTAAGTCTCGTTGGAAACTCCTGCTGGTTCCGCGAGGCTGCGCCCTTGTGCAAACTCCTGCGACCGCAAGACTGCCGCATGTGTCGCACCTGTCGTCATGAATACCGACATTGCCAGAAGGTAGTTCCAATAAACGAATTCCATTGCCAGCCAGTGTTCGGCATGCGTCGGCAAAAGCTCGCGTAACTCTGCTGCTAGCCATGTCACAAACACAAGTCCGCCCGTTATGTTCACTCCCCATCGCATCCAAATCGGGCAATAGCGCTTATATGAGTGCAGCATGGACTGGAAGCGATGTGAGTCGTCCGCACGATACGTGACAATCCAGGCGGTTACTGCATTGAACGCGACCATGATGATGAGAGTGATTGTGAGCCACGTTGGTGTTCTGTGATTCCAGCGCAGCCACACGCCTGCTGCCGTCAGGCAGATTCCAACCAGCGCAATCAATTCTGAAATGCTGGACAGAACAACATATTTCCGGGGTAGTAATGGAAACTCCTCCAGTTGGAGTTGTTCATCCAGACCCTGTTGAGCAGGATCTTCAAAACCCTCCATATCGCTTTTCAGCAGCACCGAGTCGCTAGGGTCCTTCGGATTCACATGCACAAGCACATTCTTGCCCTTGAAGCCCGCTGTCCAGCGTTTCGCTGCGCCCTCCAGTGAAAAGTATTTGGTGTACTCTCCCATCTCGAGTTCGGGATTGCGATAAAAATACGTCAGTGTTGCTTTGTAGCCGGTCGTCTCGGCGCTTCCATACTGTCCTTCGTGAATTACCTCAGACACGCTAACCACATCGATAACTGCGCTGATGGTGGGCCATCCTCGCGCGGGCCCTGTACCCCATCGACGGATGAGGGTTTTGATGCCGTGGTAAGCAGGGGCCACAAGAAGAATGATGATCGGAACACCCAGCCGCTCAAAAACATCAATGTAATTTTTCAAGGCGAACCCTCTTCGGTCGTCACTTGCATCTTAGAGTTTTAAGGTGCGCCGATTATCGCATAGTCCTGCGTGCCGCGCGACACAACGCCACGTTGCCGTTTACTCTGTGTCTTCAAGAGGAATACGCATTTATGCCCCACCCCCAGATCAAGTTCGGTACCGACGGTTGGCGCGGCGTTATCGCCGATGACTTCACCTTCGCCAACGTCCGCACCGCAGCTGCCGCCATCGCCGCCTACATCCACGCCGAAGAAGACCCCGCGAAAGGCCTCTGCATTGCTTACGACTGCCGCTTCGGCTCGCGTGCCTTTGCCCAGGCCTGTGCGGAGGTGGCCGCCTCGACAGGCATTCCCGTCTTCCTCGCGCATGACATTACGCCCACGCCCGCGCTCTCCTTTGGCGTCCGCGAACGCAAAGCCGCCGGCGGCATCATGATTACCTCCTCGCATAATCCCGCGCAGTGGAACGGCGTCAAATACAAGGCCTGGTACGGTGGATCCGGCAAGCCTTCCATCATCGCCGCCATTGAAACCTACCTCGGCAAGCCTGTTCCGCAGGCCGCCACGCCCGCTCCCATTGAAGAAGTCAACTTCCTCCCCACCTACCTCACCGCCATCGAGTCCTTCGCCGACCTCGACCTCATCGCCAAGTCCGGCTTCAAGTTCGCCATCGACTCCATGTACGGCGCAGGCCGCACCATCTTGTCTGACATCTTCACCCGCATCGGCGTTGACCACGTTCAGATTCGCGGCAACGTCGATCCGCTCTTCCCCGGCATCAACCCCGAGCCCATCGAGCCACACATCCGCGCCCTCGGTGAAGCCTGCGTGCAACACAAGTGCCATGCCGGCCTCTGTACCGACGGCGACGCCGACCGCATCGGTGCGACAGACGAAAACGGAAACTTCGTCGACCCGCACAAGATCTTCTCCGTACTCCTCGCCTGGGTGCTCAAACGCAAAGGCTGGCCCGGCGCCGTCACCCGCGCCTTCAACACCACCAAAATGCTCGACCGCATCTGCGCCAAATACAACCGCGAGCTCATCGAGCATGGCATCGGCTTCAAGTTTGTCTGCGACTACATGCTCGAGCGTGAAATCCTCATGGGTGGTGAGGAATCCGGCGGCATCGGCTTCCAGCGCCATCTGCCTGAGCGCGACGGCCTGCTCAACGCGCTGCTGCTCGCCAACGTCATGGCCGATGAAAAGAAGACACTCGGCCAACTCGTCGCCGACCTTCAGGCCGAGTACGGCGAACACCACTACGGCCGCATCGACCTCCACATCCCCGACGCAATCAAGAACGCCGCCATCGCCAAGGCCCGCGCGCTCCCCGTCGGTGACGTGTCCATCGCCGGTATGCCCGTTCTCCGCCAGGAAACCCTCGACGGCGTCAAATTCTTCCTCGACAACCCCGAGGCAAAAACCAAGCCCAACGCCGCCGAAACCTGGATTCTCTTCCGCGCCAGTGGCACCGAACCGCTCATGCGCATTTACACCGAATCCACCTCACCGGAAAACGTGCAAAAGCTCCTCGCCTCCGGCCGAAGCTTCGCGCTTGGCGAATAGGAAAAACGCACAAATCCAAGTGAATCTAAATGAATCTGGTTCGGGGAGGTCAGATGTACGGACTCAATGAAGATGTTGATTTGGAGTTCTTGGATGGCCGCGAGTTGATACAGCTTTGCGTGGGTGTTCATCAGCTGATTTTCAATTTCGACGAGCTCGTGACCATATCTGTAGAAGGGAAGTTCAGCTACTTTGATAGTGACCATGAAGCTGTTTTGCAACCGACACCCCAAACATCCACTTCGATTGCTCGTACTGCAGCATTGTTAGGCTCATCAATCAAAAAATATACGAGTGCGGCGGATGGAACCCTGATACTGGAGTTCTCAAACCAACATCGCCTGACGCTTTTCGACTCCGATCCCCGGTTTGAGGCCTACACCATCAAGTCCCCAGGCCGAACAATTGTGGTTTAGCTGCATGAGGACCCAAACACCACTCCTGCAACAATCGATTAGTAACTGCCTACCTGCCACCCACAACTGCCTACTGTCGTATACTCATCCCATGCACCACCGCGCATTTCTCGCCGCCCACAACGCCCGCGCACATCGCGCGGCAGCGGCAGCGCGTGCTGCGGCCCCGGCCGCCTAGATACCGCCTCACCTCATCCCACATCCCAAATCAGTTCCCACTAAGGTCCCCCGGCACCTTTGTGCGCGACCACTGACCACTGATCACTGATCACTCGTCTTACACTGAGGAAGTCATGGAAGAGTTCTCCCGCATTCAGCGCCTCCCCGCTTACGTCTTTAACATCACCGGCGAAATGAAAATGGCCGCCCGCCGCCGCGGTGAAGACATCATCGACTTCGGCATGGGCAACCCCGACGGCGCCACGCCCAAGCACATCGTCGACAAGATGATTGAGGCCGCGCAAAAGCCCGTCACTCATCGCTACTCTGTCTCGAAAGGCATCCCGCGCCTGCGCAAGGCCATCTGCAACTGGTACAAGACCCGCTACGACGTCGATCTTGACCCTGACTCCGAGGCCATCGTCACCATCGGCTCCAAAGAAGGCATCGCCCATCTTTGCCTCGCCATTCTCGATTCGCGCGACACCGTGCTCGTCCCCAATCCCAGCTACCCCATCCACATTTACGGTCCCGTCATCGCGGGATCTCATATAGTCTCGGTTCCAATCCACAGCCAGGAAGACTTCTTGCGCCAGCTTGAGGAGCTCATCCCGCGCATGACCCCGCGCCCCAAGGCGCTGATCTGTAACTTCCCGTCGAACCCCACCACCCAGTGCGTCGATCTGCCCTTCTTGGCCAGACTTGTGGAGCTCGCCCGCCAGTACGGCTTCTGGCTCATTCACGACCTCGCTTACGCCGACATCGCCTTCGACGGTTACAAGCCGCCCTCGGTCCTCGAAGTCCCCGGCGCCAAGGACGTCGCCGTCGAGTTCTTCACACTATCGAAGTCCTACAACATGCCCGGCTGGCGCGTCGGCTTTATGGTCGGTAATCCTAAGCTCGTCGGCGCTCTCGGCCGCCTCAAGTCCTACTTTGACTACGGTACTTTCACACCCATCCAGGTCGCCAGCATCCTCGCGCTTGAAGGCCCCCAGGACTGCGTCAAAGACATCTGCGAAACCTACCGCCTCCGCCGCAACGTGTTGGTGGAAGGACTCAACAAGCTCGGTTGGCAAGTCCCCATGCCCAAAGCCACCATGTTCGTCTGGGCTGAAATTCCCGAGCAGTACCGCCACCTCGGCTCGCTTGAGTTTTCAAAGCTCCTGCTCACTGACGCCAAAACCGCCGTCAGCCCGGGCATCGGCTTCGGCGACTACGGCGACAACCACGTCCGCTTCAGCCTGATCGAAAACGAGGAACGCACCCGCCAGGCCCTCCGCGGCATCAAGCCACTACTTGCCAAAAGCCTTGTCGTTCGCGTTTAAATATCTCCCCTATTAAGTAAGACTCAAACTGTCAATGTATTGGAGAGTCGATCGATGTCATCAGATGACCTGCAGAAGGACGTTGGAGCAGTGGATTTATCGAAGAAATCGGTTCCGATGTGGCGCCTCTTGATTGTCAGTACTGCCTCCTTGTACCTGGAAATTGTTCTGATCAGGTGGATTGGTACTGAGGTAAAGATCTTCGCCTTCTTTCAGAACCTGTCTCTGATCGCCTGTTTTCTCGGTTTCGGCGTCGGCTGCTTCAATGCGCGCAAGCGCAGCAACCTGTTATTTTCTCTCGCGGCCACATCCGCCATCGTTGTTGCAGCCAGCGTGCGCCTGAACGCTTGGCATGGGTTTCTGCGCTCGGTCTCGGCTGTGCTTTCTTATACGCCAGACAGCGCTCTCTGGGGTCCGGCCTTCAAAGCTTCTACCGGTGCCTATTACGAGGCTTTTGCTTCGTCACTGCTCCTGGTAGCGATGTTTCTGATGCTGATCTGCATCGCAATGATCCCCCTCGGGCAGCTGGTCGGTTACTATCTCGAGACAATTTCCAACACCGTATCGGCATATTCGGTAAACCTGTTAGGCAGCATCGTCGGTATCTGGCTTCTTGCTGTCTTTGCCTTCCTGTGGCTCTCTCCTGGATATTGGTTTGCCATAGCCTTTGCGCTCATTCTGCTTGCGGAGCCCATCTCATGGCGCAATGGTCTTATTGGTGCCGCGTTTATGGCCATCACTCTGTTTGCGCTGGTTCCTCCCCACGACACGAAGGTGTATTGGTCTCCTTACCAAAAACTCTCTGCAGTGGCCGTGGGTAATCAGCAATACAACATCAACGTCAATAACGAGGGATACATGACCATTGCCAATCTCAGCCCTGAGAGATTGGCCCAGGACCCGGAGCTCGCCAATTCCTATCAGGCCAGCTCGTACGACAGTCCTTTCCTGTTTGCGCAAAGCGTCAACCGCGTTTTGGTGATTGGTTCCGGAGCCGGTAACGATGTCGCTGCTGCACTGCGTCATGGAGCCTCCCACATTGATGCAGTTGAGATAGATCCAGTTATCTCAACTCTCGGCCGGCGCCTTCATCCCGAACATCCCTACTCCTCTCCTAAAGTTCATCTCATTACTAACGATGCCAGAAACTTCCTGCGACAGAGCCACAACCAATATGACGTGATCGTTTTCGGCCTGCTTGACTCGCACACGGAGTTTTCCGGTTACAGCAACATGCGCGTCGATAACTACGTCTATACCGAGCAATCCTTCCTCGATGCAAAAAAGCTGCTCAGCGACGACGGAATTTTGGTCCTCAAGTTTGAAGTACGAAAGCCCTGGACCTGGATGGGGCAGCGCTTTTATGGCATGCTGGCTGGTATCTTTCCTCGCCCGCCGATCACTTATTACGCGCCTGCGGTCGATGCTCTTCTATCTGCCACCGTTTTCATTGAATCCAGGTCTTCGTCCTTATGGCAAAGGGGTGCCGGTCCGCAGCAGGCGGCCTTCGTAGCATCTCATCCGCCGCCATTTCCTCTTTCGTTGCAACATGCTCCGCCTCCAACCACAGATGACTGGCCTTATGTCTACAACGAAGGTCATTTCATTCCCCGTGCCTATTTCTCTGTCTCGGCGGCAATCCTGATTCTCGCGCTTTATTTGGCGGGTCCATATTTCAAGCCGAAAGAAAGATCCACATGGCAGTTCTTTCTCCTCGGTGCGGGATTCCTTCTCATGGAGACCCAGCTCGTGAGCCGTCTCGCTCTCTATTTCGGCACAACCTGGCTTGTGAACTGTGTCGCGCTTACCGGTATTCTCACCGTGCTCCTGCTCGCCAACTTTTACGTCACCCATCGGCGTCCGGAAAAGCTCGGCATCTATTATGTGTGCCTTCTGGCCGCCCTGGCAGCCAACTACCTTATCCCCTTTGCCGGTATTCCGGGCTCAGGCAGGCTGGTGGGCACACTGGTTTGCGTGGCCTATTGCGTACCCTTTTTCTTTGCGGGAATCATCTTTACTGAGACCTTTCGCGAGGCGGCCGGTAATAGCAAAGCCTTCGGAGCCAACATGCTTGGTGCGGTTGCCGGTGGGCTCACGCAAAATCTGTCCTTCATCTTCGGAATGAAGGCCTTGCTCATCTTTGCCTTCGTCATTTATGGGGGCGCTGCCATCGTGCGAGGCAAAAAAACATCGCTTCGTCCTGCCTGACCCGCGTGCTCTCGCATTGGCTACGGCGGCAACCACCTCCGCTTCAGCCTGATCGAAAACGAGGAACGCACCCGCCAGGCCCTCCGCGGCATCCGGCAAATGTTCGCCAAGCCTGCACTCGTGGGTGATGTGCCGGCTCAGCCACCACTCCATCCTCCCCCCAGCCGTGTCATCCAGAGCGCACGGGGCCCCAAGCGTTTTTCAGCTTGGGGGGTGGTAAGCGAAGGATCTGCTGTTCGGGACGCATGCCAATCGAAGTATTTGTCCATCCCGCCGTTCTAAGCCGTAGGCGCACAATTAATCCACCTCCGCTTCGGCCTGATCGAAAAACGGGGAACACACCCGCCAGGCCCTTCGCGGCATCCGGCAAATGTTCGCCAAGCCCGCACCGGTGGGGTGAGACACGAATAACTAAATAGCTCGCTACGATGCAGACATTTCGGAAGAGTAGAATCTCAGTGATTTTCAATTGCTTGAGAGTTTGGGCCTCTGTCGGAGGAGTTATGCGGATAGAAAATGTCCGAATAAAGAATCTTCGTTGCATCAAAGACGCGACCGTAAATTTTGACAACTACACGTGCATCGTCGGGCCGAATGGAGCAGGAAAGTCAACTGTATTGATAGCCTTGAACATCTTCTTCAGACAGACAGAAGACTCTCCTACGGATGTGGCCTACCTAACGGCAGAAGACTTTTGCAAGCAGGATACGTCTGAACCTGTTGAGATTACAGTAACGTTTTCTGACCTGAGTCCTGAAGCCATAGAGGATTTCAAAGAGTATGTCCGCCAGGGAAAACTCATTGTTTCGGTAGTCGCAAAATTCGATCCGGCTGCTAATAGAGCAGAGGTGAAGCAATTTGGCCAACGACTCGGTATGGCAGCATTCAAACCCTTTTTTAAAGCATATGGGGACGGTGCTTTAGCAGATGATTTGAAGGCGAAGTTCGCAACTCTGGAAAAGGAAATTCCAGATATAGAAGCTCTAAAGTCAAAAAAGACTAAAGATGCAATGTACCAAACGCTTCGCGATTTTGAATCGGCACGACCGGAAGCATGCGAAGTAATCCCAAGCGAGGATCAATTTTACGGTATAAGCAAAGGCGCAAATAGGCTCGAGAAGTACATTCAGTGGGTCTATGTGCCTGCGGTGAAGGATGCGACCGACGAAGATTCGGAGACAAAAACGGGGGCTCTTGGAAAGCTTCTGGCTCGAACTGTTAGAGCAAAGGTTAATTTCGCGGCGTCGCTTGACGCACTAGTTTCGGAAGCGCGGCAGAAGTACCAGCAAATGCTCGATGACAATGAGGCATCACTGGATGAAATCTCGACCGCTCTAAAGGGGCGAATATCGGAATGGGCGCATCCTGACGCAACGCTAAGACTCGCGTGGCAATTGGACCCGTCCAAAGCTGTCAAAGCAGAACCGCCAATCGCAGGCATTATCGCAGGAGAAAGCGGTTTTGAAGGCAAACTCGTGCGGCTTGGACATGGATTCCAGAGGTCGTATTTACTTGCTTTGCTGCAGGAGTTGGCATTTAGCGACGATCCGTCCGCGCCTAAACTCATTCTAGGCTGTGAAGAGCCCGAGCTATATCAACACCCTCCTCAATTACGACATTTAGCAGGAGTTCTCGAAAAATTATCTGACAACAATGCGCAAATCGTTGTAACGACCCATAGCCCTCATTTTGTGAGCGGCAAAAACTTTGAGTCGGTCCGGCTTGTCAGAAGGGATAAAGATGACGACTCCGCGTCAATCCGACAATACACGTTTGACGACATTGCCAAGCGCTTCGCCGAGGTAGTTGGAGAACCCCTTAAGACTTATTCAGCGGCCCTCGCGAAGGTAAATCAGGTGCTGCAACCCGTCCTCAATGAGATGTTCTTTACCCGACGGTTGGTACTGGTAGAGGGGCTGGAAGATTTGGCTTACATCCATTCGTGGTTGGTTCTTACGGATCGATGGGAAAGCTTCCGCCGCAGCGGCTGTCACATCGTGCCTACAAATGGAAAAAGTGAAATGATCCGTCCCCTACTTGTTGCGCAAGGACTAAGGATGCCAACTTTCTCAATTTTCGATGCGGACGGAGACAAGGTAGGTGATGCAAGCAAGAGAACTCGGCATCACCGCGACAACGTTGCGTTGTTGCGGCTCATTGGAGGGGATGAGAACGATCCCTTCCCAACTGGCCCGGTTTGGGGAGGATCCTACGCGATCTGGCCATCAGATTTAGGAGACAATGTGGAGCGAGAATTCATCGTCTCGTTAGGAATCCAAGGGAACCTCAAATTTGAGGCTCTGAAAGGACAGGCCAACGCGGAATGCGGCTTCGCTGGGGATTTGGGCAAAAATGTTGTCTACATTGGCAAGCTTCTCGGACTCTTACAAGAAGCTGGCGCGAAGTCGCCAACACTAGATCGCCTGTGTGATGAAATCATAGCGTTCGGTGGTTAGGACTATGAAGTGGTGGGCGACGAAAGCACTCCCTTCAACCCGCCCCACTTACTGACCTCTGGCGGGCGGCCCTCATCAGGGATTCTTCTGAATCGTGAAAATTGGAGCCCCCAAAGTTCCCGGCTCTAGCTATCCTGGAAAGCACAATCCCCCGCGAGCGACTAGCGAGCGTCTGTCGCTGCACGCACTGCTGTGTAACAATCAACCCATCCCCGCGCCCGGAGGTCCCCATGCACTCTCCCTCGCAACCCGCACGGCGCAGCCTCTCCTCCATCCTCGTCTCGCTCACGCTCCACTGCGTGCTCATCGCGCTCGCTTTCGTCGTGGTCCGTGTCCATCACGCCCGCATCGTCCAGCCAGCCGCGCCAGAAAAATACGCCCTGCTTGAAATAGCAGGTGGTGCCCACGCCATTCCGGTCCCGCTGCCCAAAGCGGACTTCGCCGCAAAAAATCCTCGCCCGACGCCTGAAAAGTCAGCCTCGCGCCAGACCATCGTCCCCACCCCGGCCGTTCAGAAGCCAACCTCCGGTGGCGGCACCCCACCCGACCCGCACCACGGAGACGGCACCGGCCCAGCCGCCCGCGGCAACGGCAGCGACGCGCACACCGTCATTCCCACCTTCCCCGTCTTCTCGCCACGTCCGCCCATCTCGGACCGTGCGCTGCTCCCCGCCGCCGAAGCCAAAATCATCGTCAACGTCGATGTCGATGCCTCCGGTAATGTCACCCGTGAAACCCTCGTGCAGGGCATCAGCGATCCACTCAACAAACTCGTCCTCGATATCGTTCCCACCTGGCGCTTCCAGCCCGCCACCGTCGACGGCAAACCCGTCGCCTCTACCGCCGAGCTCGTCTTCCCCTTCGACCAGCACTACCCCATCACCGCCTCCTGAGTCTCCCAGGTGGACCGCCCTTGGGTACCCACTCGCTGAGAATCCTCTGCGCCCGATAACTTGGCAACTACTGTATGCAATTGCGTCCCGGAGCGACGCAGTGAAAATAGCCCAGGATGCAGCGCGCAACAACGCGCGGAATCCTGGGAAGTCTGTCCAATATTGATTCGCCGTCCCGTAGAGCCCCCGGTTCATGTACACGCGATGCCAGCACAACAGATCAATGGCCGGTTGCAGGCTCGATGGTTCAACGAGAACTCGTTGACGAAATACCATTATTTGTTAGGCTTGCGCGAAATATATAGGTAAGCCTGTTTCCAGATGCTTAAATTAGGCCAAATACGCCTTAAAATCGGCCTTCTGCGCACCGCATGCCTGCGGGTTTGGCCATCTTTCTCTTCTTTCCCCGGTCACAAAACGATGGATTGACCTGCCGGATGAACCTCTTCACCAGTCAGCCCTCGAAAAGGGCAAGCAACGCCTCGCCGTTGGACATCGCTTCGGCCAGCATTTGCACGGTTTTTGGGGGAGTGCAATAACTGAGTCAGTCCCTCGCCATCAGGACCTGATTCCTACTCTTTGTTCCCTGGCCACTGTTTCGCGCACGCGGCATCAAACTCGCTCCTGTCTGCGTAGTGCAGCGTTACCGTCGCACGGTCGATGAACGGTCCCGTGTTGAGCTTGATCCCTTGCTCATTCGGCCGGTCCAGTACAAGGTTCTGTCCGTGCCACATGCCCGCAACATCGAAGAAGCCGCGATGCGGATAGCCCATGGTGAACGGCTTACGCCACTCCAGCAGCCGGAAATCGAACAGGCTGTTGTCCGCATGCAGGTATCCGCCATACATGGTTCCGCTCACATCCATTCGCTCCTCATTGCCCGGTGCAATGCACAGCCATCCCGTTCCACTGAGGTTCGCGCTCCACCCTTTTCCTTCGCGCCGCCCGCCGCTGTGCCTGCGCGGCTTACCAGGCCAGAACGTCAGATAGACGGGATAAGTTTTGCCGTCTGCCGAAAGTACCGTGCCCGTTCCATGCCAGTAAAGAAAGGGCGTCGAGCGCCCTCCGATGTGTAAAGCCCATGGATTCAGCGCAATTGTGAAGAGCCAGATTGCAACAACAGCAATCGCTCCCCACAAAAAGATCTTTGCCAGACAGCCAGTTAGTAACCCAACACAGCCTCTCCGAGCGCTCATGTGTCACCTTTTCCCGGCCTCGGGCTTGCTGGGCCTCGCAATCACTGTTCACAACACATTGCTATTCAATGGCTTGTGAAGCGCATCCCACGAAGGTGGTGCAAATTGGCACTCGTGAGTGCCATATGGCACCTTAGCGACAAAATTAGGAAATTTGATTCTGGCACTAACTTACGACCTTCGATGAATTTTGTTTTGCGTCACTTTGTCCGAATATTGGACACAACAGTGGTCCCGTGGTGTGCTGCGATGTGTGGTTCGAAGGCATGCCGGACGGGAGCTGAGCTCAAAAGGGTATGGCGTTAGGAACTTTCGTGGTCTGCATCGGTGAGGGACCGGTGGGCGGGCCGGACGGAGGTCGGTCCGAGCGCATACAACGATGAGCGTAGTTCCCGGAGGACGCCATGAGGTTTTGGAAACGCGAAGAAGGCAACATATTAGTTCTTACATCGCTGACGATGATGGTCATACTTGGATTCGTCGGCTTTGCCAACGACGTGGGCGTCCTCTATTGGAACAAACGAAAAATCCAGTCTGCCGCCGATTCTGCCGCCGTTGCAGGAGCCACAGAGCTGAATTATGTGACTGTCGATAACACTTCGGTTGCCGCAGCTGCCAAGGCTGCAGCGGCGCAGAACGGCTTTACTGATGGTCAGGACGGCGTTACCATCACCGTCAATAATGGGCCTTTGAATGGTCCGCACGCCGGAGACCCCGAGTACATCGAGGTCATCGTACAGCGGCAGACTCCTACCTTCTTCCTTCGTCTTTTTGGCGACAATTCTGTTTCCGTTGCAGCCCGCGCTGTAGCGGGATTTGGCGGCGGACAGGGCTGCGTCTTTGCGCTCAGCCCATCCGGTACCGCCATCTCCGTCTCCGGCGGCGCCAGTATTTCGTCGGATAAGTGCCAGATTTTCGATAACTCGAGCGATGCGAAGGCGCTGACGGTTTCTTCCGGCGCCTCTCTTACGGCCAAACAAATTGGCATTGTTGGAGGCTACACGGAGTCGAATCCCAATAGCATTTCGCCAAATCCGGTTACCGGAATCATTGCGGCCACTGACCCGCTGGCCTATTTGCAGGCCCCCACGATTCCCAGTACCTGCAGCCCGAAACTGAATCTGAATGGTTCAGGAAGCACGACACTGACGCCAGGCTGCTACACGAGCATCTCCTACTCAGGAGGCGGCAACCTCACATTCCAGCCGGGCACCTACATTTTCACCGGCAATGTCAACCTGAATGGCTCGGGTGTCATCAAGGGCGACGGAGTCACGTTCTATATCACTTCGACAGGCAGTATCAATGCCACCAACGGAGTCCTGAATCTGGATGCTCCCTCGTCGGGGCAATACAACAGTATTCTCCTCTTCCAAGCGCACGGTAACACCAGCAATATCGTGTTCTCGGGGCAGGGCGGCTCGACTCTGACAGGTATTTTCTACGCCCCCGACGCATCGCTGTCCTTTACCGGTTCGGCGACGGGCACACAGTACAACATTTCGCTGGTGTCCAATACGGTGTCACTCAGCGGGCAGGCTGTTCTGCAGAACTACTCGCTCGTGAACGGTTCATCTCCGCTTGGTGCTCCCAAGCTGGTGGAGTAAGTTATGAACCTGCGAAATCAAATTATGAGTTCATTTGCACGCCTGTTTGCGAAAAGCAAATGCGAAAAAGCGCAGAGCCTGATTGAGCTATCCCTGGTGGCGCCGGTTCTGTTTGCCATTCTTATCGGTGTGGTGGAGCTGGGCAGGATGGCCTATGCAGCGGTTGAAGTTTCCAATGCGGCCAATGCGGGCGCTCTTTATGGTTCACAGAATTTGTTTACCGCCGTCGATATAGACGGTATGAAGAATGCTGCGATCAACGATGCAGCCGACATCGGAACATTGACCGGGAACCAACTTACGGCCACCGCGTCCCAGTCATGCACCTGCACAGACGGGACTGTCATTACCTGCAGCAACGCCGGCAGCAAGTGCGTCACACCGGCCCGCATCCAGATGAACGTACAGGTCAACACGCAGGCAACTGTAAATCTGCTGTTCTTTTACGGTGCAAGCAAACCCAAGACCTACACGCTCTACGGCCGGTCCATTATGAGAGTCGCACAATGACAAGACGAGGCTTTGGAATGGAACGATATCGTCAATTAGCCGCGAAGAGCCGTCAGTTCTTCCTGTATGGGAAGTCACGTACCTGCAAGGATGACGGTGGTTCAGTGTTGGTGGAGTTTGCGCTCAGCGCCTGCATGCTTCTGCTGCTCGAGATTGGGCTATTTCACTTGTGCATAGCCATTTACTCGTACAGCTTCATCTCCGATGCCGCGCGAGAAGCAACGCGCTATGCCATGGTCCGTGGACTTTCGCTTTCCAACGACTGCACGCAGCCAGGCTATGCCGACTGCATCGCCCAGAACAGTGATATTCAGTCGTATATTCGTGGACTCGCATTGCCGGGTATCAACCCTGACAATGTCAACGCAACAACCACATGGCTTACCAGCTCCGGCGCGGCGTGTGGAACAGCGGACAGTTGCAAAGCTCCGGGAAATCTGGTGAAGGTGACTGTCTCCTACACCTACCCTTATCTCAACCCGTTTTCCTCGACGTCGACACTCAACATGTCGAGCCAGTCGCAGGTTGTGATCGTCCAGTAAGGGGGGCGGTGCGGGCCGATTCGCAGCGTGAGTGAACGGCCCGCGGAACACCCACAGAATTCATCCTTTCCAACTCCAAAATCAAAAGAGAAAATGAGGGAGCTCAGCATCCGGTATTCTGATTGGTGAGCTCCATTTCTAAGGTTGAAAGCCCGGCTAATACAGTACCCAGCAGACGCGCTGCTGTTGCCGTTACGCTTTGCGGGATTTGCGCTTTTCTAGAGCTCTATTGCACGCAGCCGCTGCTTCCCCTTATTACGCGGATTTTTCATGTTTCCGAAGCCAGTGCCGGGCTTACCGTATCTGCCACTACGCTGGGAGTTGCGATCTCCGCTCCATTTTTTGCGGCGCTGGCCGAGCGTTTGCCCCGCAAACGGGTGATTGTTGCCTCTCTGGTCGCACTGGCTCTGCCCAGCATTCTCGGAGCCACTGCCACTTCTCTGCATCAATTGGTCTTCTGGCGCATGCTACAGGGATTTGCTGTTCCCGGCGTGATCGCAGTTGTTGTCACTTACATCGGAGAGGAGTGGCCACCGCAGAAGCTGCCTTTCATGATGAGCCTTTATGTGAGCGGAACCGCGCTTGGAGGACTACTGGGACGGCTGTCTGCCGGTCTTCTTACCGAATGGTTCAGTTGGCGCATTGGATTTGTCGTAATCGGCATAACCGCGCTGTGTGGAACATTTGTGGTTTGGTTGTGGCTACCCAATGGCCGCCGGAGGCCAGCAGCGCCGCCTCTCGGACACGGAGCGCTTGCGGCATTCCCCAGACAATCCATGTACCTGCTGCGCAACCGGTCACTGGTCGCCACTCTGCTGGTGGGTTTCAATGTGTTGTTCTGCATGGTGGGAGTCTTCAGCTGGATAACCTTCCGCCTGAGCGCGGCGCCGTTTCATCTTTCGACTGGAGCACTCAGCTATCTCTTCCTTGTTTATCTGGTTGCGCTGTTCGTTACTCCGGGAGCCGGCTTATGGATTGGGCGCAGAGGGATGCGCACCGGGATCATGTTGGCTATTTCCTGTTCAACGACAGGAGTTTTGCTGACGCTGGCCCCCAAACTTGTAATTGTCGTTGCCGGACTGTCCCTGGTGGCGACGGGAGTATTGATTGCACAGACCGTGACACAGAGCTATCTGCGGCACGCCGCTCCGCCTGAAGGGCGGGTTTCAGCAGCGGGCATGTATTTGACCAGCTACTATCTGGGAGGTACGGCAGCCGGCGTTGTGCCGGGAATCTTCTGGCATCTGGGCAAGTGGCCGGCATGTGCCGCATTTATTCTCCTTACACAGACATGTGCACTTTCGGTGGCCTTGTGGGGATGGCGAACTCCCTCGCCATCCATGACTTACGCCCGGCAGTGAATCGCTGAACCCTGCGGCACATCATTGTCATCTATTAGCAGTACGCAATGGTAAGGTACACACTCCCGCTGCCGGAATTGCTTCCCCGAGGAGCGGCATTCACAGCTAGGAAATAAATTTGCAATCGCTGTACAAGCAAGAAAAGGAGCCGTGTCTTTGGCCGACTCAATAGCTCAACCTCTCCCCGGATCACCTGGAGCCTTGAAGTCCGGTGCCGGTGACGGAACTACGGAAAAGCGCCTAGACAATCCCAACCAGATTGACCTGCATGCGGCATGGAAGCCGCGCGTCAATCCCTGGCTGATTGCGGCCACTGTGGCACTGGCCGCGTTTATGGAGGTGCTCGACACCTCGATTGCGAACGTGGCTCTGCAACATATTGCCGGCAGCCTTGGCGCGAGCTCGGACGAAGCGACATGGGTGCTGACCAGCTATCTGGTGTCAAATGCCATTGTGCTGCCGTTGGGCGGCTGGGCATCGAGCCTGATGGGCCGCCGCAACTTTTTCGCGTTTTGTATTGTTGTTTTCACCGTTTCCAGCTTCTTGTGCGGAGCGGCTCCATCGTTGCCGCTTCTGCTGCTGTTCCGCGTAATTCAGGGTGCAGGCGGCGGCGGTATGCAGCCAATGGCGCAGGCCATTATGGCCGACAGTTTTGAGCCGCAGAAGCGCGGGCAGGCGTTCGCGCTGTATGGACTGGTGGCCGTGCTTGCGCCCTCCATTGGGCCAACGCTGGGTGGCTGGATTACCGATAACTATTCGTGGCGCTGGATCTTCTTCATCAATATTCCAGTGGGTATTGTGGCCTTTATTCTTCTCAATAGGCTGGTGGAAGATCCGCCGTGGATCAAGGCGGATCCCTCGAAATTGAAGAACATGGATTACCTGGGCCTGACGTTCCTCACACTTGCCATGGGCGGCATGCAGATCATGCTGGACAAGGGAGAGGAGAACGACTGGTTTGCTTCGGGCTTCATTCGCTTCTTCGCGGTCATGTTCATCCTGGGGATGATTGGACTGTTTGTGTGGGAATGGCGGCAGAAGAATCCGCTGATCAATTTGAAGCTGTTCCGCTTTAAAAATTTTGCCATCTGTTGTTTCCTGATGCTGCTGGTGGGTGGTGTGCTGAACGCAAGCACTGTGCTGCAGCCGGAGTTTACGCAGATGCTGCTGGGCTATGACGCAACGACCGCGGGACTGGCGTTAACAGCAGGCGGATTTGCGCTGGTATTCATGATGCCGTTGGCCGGCTTTGCCACGGGCAAGGTATCGGCAAGAACGTTGGTGGTTTGCGGTTTCATCATGTTTGCTCTCAGCTTCTGGTACGCAGCCGCTGTGACAAACATGAACATGACCTTTGCGCAGGCCTCGTGGCTACGTGTGATTCAGATGCTGCCGCTGCCGTTCTGTTTCATTTCGATCACGAATGCGGCCTATGTGGGCATGCCAAAGGAAGAAAGCAATCAGGTGGCCGGTCTGATCAACTTTGTGCGCAATCTCGGCGGCAGCATCATGATTGCCATTACCAATGCCCAGTTGACGAATCGCTCCATGTGGCACCAGGAGCATTTACAGAACTTCATGCAATCCGGGACACTTGCCTTTCAGCAACAGGTGAAACAGTTGGAAGGTTTCTTCAATGGCGTGGCCGGCAGCGGTAATGCGCAGGGCATGGCGTTGGGAGCGATCTATCAACGGCTCAATATGCAGGCACTGACGCAAGGATTCCAAGACGTCTATATGCAGCTCTGCTATATGTCGATTGTTCTGGTACTGCTGGCTTTCATGCTCAACAAAAACAAGCCGGGCGAAGGAGCGGGCGGCGGCACGGCCATGCATTGATCACGCGAACGAATCTGCGAGAAGAAATCCACGCAAGAAAAGAACCCCGAACCGGAAGCGGTTCGGGGTTTGCCGTTTTTAGGAAAAGCAATGGATGAGGTGAAGGTGTTTACTTGGCGCCGACGCCGCGCGAGGAACCGATGCCGGTTACGTAGTCATATCCTGCTTTGGCTGAATAGCTTCCTGCTGTTCCAGAAAGAACGTCATAGAAGTCGTTGGCATTGGTGCGGTTGGTATACAAGTTTGTGAGTTCGACTGTGGAGCCGGATACGAATGAGGCCGCGGTATTGATGACACCGGCAAGAGACGGTGCGGCCACGCTGGTTCCACCGAAGACGAGCCAGCCGGAAACTCCCTGGCACTTGGTGGAGTCATAGACGGAAACGCCTGTGTTGGGATCGGCGTCGAACGAGAAGTCGGGAATGGAGCGCTGGGACGTGCTCGCGCCGGAGACACCGATCTGATAGGAGGGGACCGATTCGTACTTGGAGGCTCCGCCTCCGCTTCCACTCCAGCCGGTCTCACTGACAAACGCGCCGCTGGCGCTGCGATTGAGTGTGGTGCCGCCAGTGGCAACCACATAGGGCGAAGCACTGGGATAAATGGAGACTCCGCCTGTGTCACCGCTCGAGGCCAGATAAACCACGCCGCTGTTTTGGAAGTAGGAGTCGTAACTGGCTTCGCTGGAGAACTCGCTGCCGCCCCAGCTCATGGAGACTTCTCCCTTGCCACCATTGGTTTTGACGAGAGAAGTTGCCTTCTGCACTGCGGTAAACAGGTCGGCGAAGCTGCTGGAAGCAGCTTCAACAAGGATGATCTTTGCGTTAGGGGCCATGGCATGCGCCCATTCAATATCGAGCGCCGCTTCCTGATTCCAGCCGCAATTGCCGCGGGGCTTTTTGCCCGTGGCATAGACCACAGAAAGGCAGCTGGATCCGTTGCATTGTGTAGGCAAGCCGAATTGGTTGGAGAAGACGTTGAAGTCGCTGGCTGCGGTGGGATAGTCATACGCATCGACGATGGCGATTGTCTGACTGCCTCCGTTGGTACTGAAGGGAACGCCGTAGTAAACGGGATAGATAGTCTGCGGCGACTCGCCCTTAGGCGAGGTGGCCTGTGGTGTTCCGCCGCCGCGCAGAAAGATCACATGGTTGGTATGTGCGCGGATGCCATGATCTCCAGCCTGTTCAATGCTTGAATCGGGCACAAAGATGGAGGAGTGGGAGTTTTCCAGTGCGTGGGAGTTTTGCGCAATTGCAGTTGGAAGGGTAGCAAATGAGACTGCGATGGCGACTGCTAGGTGAGGCAGCTTAGTCATCACTTTTTGGCTCCGGGAGTGTAGATTTTTTGAATTTTTGGGGGGGCGATTGTGTTGATTTTTGTACCAGAAATCTGTGGGATAAGGAAGAAACATCTTCTTCGGTGCGCCATTACCGAAGGATTATGTACCTGATTGGGAAATTCATGTGGCTGCGATGGGATGTGGGACCTACAGGAGAGGGTGCCTGGGCAGTTGCAATTGCAGACAAAAAGCGAAAGCGCCGGAAACCTTTCGGCTCCCGGCGCTCTCCGGATGTCTCATTAGCTCATCGAATCATGCATCGCCCCTTCAGTCTATGGCGCAGGTTGCAGGTTGCCCTACGTCCTTTGCCTTCCCTCTACGCCCGGTGTGCGTTTCGGAGTTTCCTCCTACTGCGCCCCTTCTTGACGCTTCAGGCGACCGCACCGCAGGTTGCCCCGCTCAGTCGGTCCTTTGACTATGCCGGCTTCGCGTTTCGGGTTTCCCCGTTTCCCGGGTTGCCCCGGGATTGCGAAACTTCCGCGTCGCGGTTCGCACGGATCGGGTTTCCCCGTCTGCCTGCTCCCGCTCTGCCTCTGACGCCGGTCTCCGGTTTCCCTTTGTCCTGCGCCTCCGGCTTTGCCGTGATGGAGTACCTGGTTTCCCCAGCACTTCATCTTTCGGCGGTGCCGACTTCCTGATTGCGAGTTTCCCCGCACTCCGGTTGTTCGGTATCGCCGACGATTCGTTCCGCGAGTTTCCCCGCTTTCCGAATCCTGCGGCCCGGCTGGCGTTCCTGCCGAGTTGCCCCGGCTGTTATGCCCTCCGGTGTGCCAGTGGCGATTTCCCCGGCTCTCACCGGATCCTCTTTCCTCTGGTCTCGCCTGCGGATTGAACTTCCGGGTTACCCCGGCTCTTCGTTCCACCTGCGGCTCTCAGATGCCTTGGCTTCAGGTTGCCCCGTTGCCGCGCTCTTCTGAGTGCTGCCCCGAGCTGATCTTCGAGTTGCCCCGAATCTCTGTCTCGTGGCTTCCGCCTGCGCTCGGTCGAGTTGCCTCTTCTCCGCGCCTGCGGCTGGGTCGATGATGAGTCCCTGGCTCGGCTCGAACTTTGCATCCTCGACTTGCGCCGCGGATGAATCTTCGCGTCCAATCAGGTCCCGCAATTCGTGCTGGGTACGTGACGCGCTCTTAATCTCGTGTCGGCTGCCCGCCGCCGTTTCCGGCTGCGAACCGCTTCTTCAATCTCAATCCTGCGTCCGTTGCCTGGCCGGTGTTGCCGTCCGATTTACTGCTGGGCCATCAACTGATTGGCGACTGTATGCCCGTTAAATCTGTGGAAGCAAGTGCAAAAAGTCGGTAAATCTGTGGATTTCACCAGGGTTGGTGCAGAAGGGGTGGGATGGATGAATTTTTCGGGAAGAATAGGGCGAATTGCACTATAAAAGAGGCGGTTTTGCTGGACAAAATGGCGATTTTTGAGTTGAAAAAGCAGTGCAAAACGGGCGATTTGTGTAAGGAATTCTCTGTGGGGCGATACGGGCATGGGTTTCGTTCATTCAGGAGCGATGGACGAAGAACTGTTTTTTGTCTGAGGCTGGCGGAAATCGCGGTCGTACGTGTGCGGTGGGTGCATGTAACCTAGGTAGGAGTTTATGGGCTCGACCACACTACCTCCTTCCCCGGATGACAAGGAAAGACGCGGCATTGAGGCATTTGCTTCACGCGATTTTCAGCGTTATCAGCTTGCGCGCGTTGCGGTCATTCTGGGCGCCGAAGCGCAGGCTGTGGCGGTGGCGTGGCAGGTGTATTCGATCACGCACCGGCCGCTGGATTTGGGATTCACGGGCCTCGCGCTGTTTCTGCCAGGGTTGCTTTTTTTGCTGCCGGCGGGACATGTAGCGGACCGATTTGACCGGCGGCAGGTGATTTTGACCTGCTACACGCTGCAGGTGTTTTGTACGGGTGCGCTGCTGTGGTTCGCGCATACGCATTTACAGAATGTGCTGCCGATTTATGCTGTGCTGTTTTTGATTGGTACGGGGCGGGCATTTTCCGCGCCGGCCAGTTCGGCACTGATTCCGCACCTGGTGCCAGAGAAGCATTTTGTGAATGCGGTGACATGGGGCGGCGCGATTTTTCAATTCGCAAATATGACAGGGCCGGCGCTGGGCGGATTGCTGTTTACCTTTCCGCTGGTGCATTTCATTCCAGGGACCACGATGCAGGGAGCGGGGATTGTCTACCTGTTCAACCTATGCACGCTGTTGTGGTTTCTCGCACTGATCGGGTCACTGCGGGTGCGGCTGGGCCGGATGGAGCACCGGGCGACGTCACTGGATACGATGCTGGCGGGTTTTCGCTATGTGTGGTCGATGCGGCTATTGCTGGGATCGTTCTCGCTGGACTTGTTTGTGGTGCTGCTGGGCGGAGCGGTGGCGCTGATGCCGATCTTTGCGAGCGAGATTCTGCATACGGGGCCGACAGGACTTGGTGTGCTGCGTGCGGCGCCCGCGGTGGGAGCGCTGAGCATGTCATTGGTGATGGCGCGGTTTCCCATCAAGCGCAAGGCAGGCAAGCTGCTGTTTACGTGCGTGGCAATTTACGGCGTGGCGATCGTGGTGTTCGGGCTGTCACGGAACCTGTGGCTGTCACTGGTTGCTCTGGCGATCAGCGGAGCGGCGGATACGATCAGCGTGATTATCCGCGGGTCCATGTTGCAACTGGCCACGCCTCCGGAGATGCGTGGGCGCGTGAGCGCAGTCAACTCGCTGTTTATTGGCGCATCGAACGAGTTCGGAGAGTTTGAAAGCGGCCTGACGGCGCAGTGGCTGGGAGCGGTGCGAGCCACGGTGATCGGCGGTATCGGGTCGCTCATGGTTTCAGGAATCTGGTCGGTGCTGTTTCCAAGTTTGCGCAACGCCGACCAATTGACTGCCGAAGCGTTGCGCGCATCGGAGGCTGGGCATACGGAGGCAACTGCTTGAGGAACTGGAAGATTTTTGTCATCCCGACATTGATCACACTTGCGATTGGCGGCATTTATCTGGCGATTGTGTTCCATAACCGGAACACTCCCGGCGTGGCGCAGAAGCAGGCGATGGACCAGCAGCTGAGCGCGGACGACGTGGCGGTGGTGCGGATGGAGTTTCCGCAGCATTACGACGACCTTGCGGACCTGGTGGGCAAGAGTGTGTGGATGAAAGACGGCTACGTGATTCCGGCGTTTCCATATGCGGGCGGCAGGGTGGATTTTAAGAAGCCTGCCGGGCTGTTGCCGCCGCTGCAGAAGCTCGACATCAAGAAGACGATCAAGGCGGTAACGCCGGACTCAGTGGATGACGCGATGAGCCATGGTTCGCGGCAGGCGTTCTATGTGGCGACCGAGCCGGGCAGCGATGCGCAGTTGGCTGTGCCGGTGGGCGCGATGGAAGGCGACCAGGAACAGTATTTCTCCGATCTGCTGTTCTACTATGACGATCCGCACACGATTTACGCACACTGGCAGAAAGATGTGTGGGCGGCAGTGGACGCGCACCAGGTGAAGCCCGGAATGAACGAGTTGCAGACGCGGCTTTCCGTAGGGCAGAAGGTGCATTCCGACAGCCAAACCGAAGGGAACCGGACAGTGACCTATACGACGCCGACAAAGAAGTGGACTGTGACGTTCGTGGACGATAAAGCGACGAAGATCAGCGAACAGTAGGCCGACCGCCATCAACTGCCGGATATACCCGGTAGTTTTGCACGATTTTTTACCGATGATCACCGGTTGTTTTGAGGGCAAAAGTGGTGGTAACGCAAAATCGCCGGATGTATCCGGCGATTTTTGCTTGTTTTTACGCGGTTTTTCGCGTCAAATGCGCTGACAGCCCCCTACAGATAACCGAAATTAAGCCAAATCTAAGCAATTTTAAGGAGGCGAAAATGGGCATACCTATATATTTTGAACAGGACAGCAAGCGGCGATATATCGTCAAGGGATCAGGGGCCGGAATAGCTTCCATGATGCCGGTCAATTTGCATGAGCAGTCGTTACCTTTTTGGGGTTTCGAGGATCCTTGCCTGAATCGACATAGTCGGTGGAAGACGGTCCATAGCCGGTGATCTGTACCTCGACGGCCTCGTCTCCTGTTTCAGCAAAGTGCGTTTGGCCAGGCGGCTCAGTGTAAAAGCTGCCGGGAGGAAGCGCCTTCAACTTCGACTCATCGAATCGATCACCATAGCCGATGTGCCATGTTCCTGAAATTACGGTCGCAACCCGATCGTCACGATGGGAGTGTGCCGCGATGCGGGTGTGGGGCGGCACGCGCAGCATGATGGTGTAGAGGCCGGGCTGATCGGGGTCTCCCTTGAGAACAAGGGTGCGGATATCCGCTACGCCGGAGCTGCCGGTGCCGGGATTGCCCTTTGAAGGGAACTGATACTGATCAGGAGAGAGGCGGACTTCAGGTGAAGCGTCGAGGAAGCCGCGAATGAGTGCCACCGTCTCGACGGGACGCTCCTCCATGAGCCAGTGGCCGGAGCCCATGATTACTGCCTCACGCACGTTGGTTGCGACGTGGCGCATGATGACAGCCTGAAGAGGGCCGAAGGACTTTTCTCCACCTACGGCGAGGACGGGCATGGTCAATTTGGTCTGCTCGAAGACTTTGTTGTCTTTCGCGTCCTGTGAAAAAGCGGCGAACTGCGCGAACCCTGCCCGCATGCCGCCGGACTGGGCATAGGTGGCGGTAAAGAAGTTCCGGGTGGCCTCATCAGGCTGCCCAGGATTGCCGGTGAAGTCATTCCAGATTCGATCAAAATAAATGCGCTCGCGTCCCTGGACCAGGCGTTCTGCGTCGGGCCCGTGGAAGTTGAAATGCCAGACTCCGGGATTCAGCAGAATCTGGTTCCACGGCTCGATGCCGGGAATCGGGGCATCCATGACCACGAGCCGCTCGACTTTATCCGGGTAGGTTGCGGCGTAGGCATAGGCCACCATGTTGCCGATGTCGTGTGCAACGACGGGCGTGCGATCGTAGCCGAGTCCGGTGACCACAGCGCGCATATCGCCGGCCTGCGTTTTCTTGTCATAGCCGCCCGCAGGTTTGGAAGAGCGCCCGATGCCGCGGAGGTCGGGCACGATGACGGTGTGATCCTTCATCAGGTCGCGGGCGAGAGGCGCCCAGGAGTCGCTGTTTTCGGCGTAGCCATGAATGAGAAGCACTGCCGGTCCGGTTCCGCCATAGCGAACAAAGATATCTACGCCATCGCCGACATGGATGGTTTTCGCTTGGAAGCTGGAAGGAAGAGACGGCTGGGCCAGGCAACAGACTGCCGACGCGGCCGAAAGCGCGAGAACGAGAACTCGGCGAAACATGATTTCTCCTAAGCGGGGGAGTTACCGGCGATGCCGGCTTACTGGAAATTCCGATGGCTGTGGAGAGGATAGTAGACTGTGCGGTCCAGAATGTCACGAGAAAAAACATAGAAATTCGAAGCCGGGTTCCGTTCAATCCAGCGAGGAGAGCGCAACCTTAGAAATGTGTTCCAGCTCTTTGCGGTCGTGGTTGAGGCGAGCCAATGCGCGCATGCCCTGAATGGTTGCGACGAAGAACTTGGCGAGCGCGGCCGGTTTCTTTTCCTGGGAGATCTCGCCACGCTTCTGCGCGTTTGCAAGCGCCTTCGTGAAGATCTGCTCTACCTCGCGCTGGTTGGAGCGCAGAAAATTTGTCATCTCTGTGTCATTGAGATTGCGGCTGAGGTTTGCGCTCATGAGCAGACAGCCCTGTTCGTGTTGCTGCTTTGTTTCCCTCACCATGGAATTGAAGATTTTGGAAAAGCCTTCCCGAACGGGTGCATCGGCAGCAAAAATTGCCCGCAAAGAGTCATTGGTGGATTTGCGGTAGTACCGCATGGCCTGGAAATAGAGGGACCGTTTGTCTCCGAAGGTGTCGTAAAGGCTCTGTTTCGAGATTTTCATCTCTCGCATGAGCAAGTCGAGCGAAGTGTGCTCGTATCCGAGACGCCAAAACAGTTTTACCGCCGCCTGGAGCGCCACCTCGGGATCGAATTCCTTTGCGCGTGGCATGTTCAAAGGATATTCGACAGATGTGCGTCTCCGCTTCCTGGGTTAGCAAGCGGCCCGGTGACAGCGGCCTCGTCAGGAAGTTGCGGGGCGCATTGTCATGGATGCAATACAGGAAATCCGTTGACATGATACTCAGATGTCTATATAAAGACATCTGAGTATGGCTAAGACGGATGCATTGCAGGGTTCACTCGATTTGCTCGTTCTGAAGATATTGTCGCGGCGGCCGCGGCTGCACGGGTACGCGATTATGGCCGCCATTGCCAACACTTCAGGCGAGGTGTTGCGTGCTGAAGAAGGCTCACTCTATCCGGCATTGCACCGGATGGAGGAAGCGGGGTGGATTCGCGCGGAGTGGATCAAGAAGGATACGGGCCGCCGGGCCCGCGTGTACGAACTAACCGCGGCAGGCAAGAAGCAACTAGGCGCGGAGGAATCGCGCTGGCAGTCGGTCAGTCTGGCAATCAACCGGGTTCTCCGGGAGGCATGACATGTCCTTGTGGTCGCGTATCTCGAATGCCGTGCGCGGTGAGCGCCTGAATCGCGAGATTGACGAGGAGCTCGAGTCGCACATTGACGAGGCGATTGCCTCGGGACGAGATCCAGCAGAGGCACGCCGGGCATTCGGCTCGACGCTGCGCGCGCGGGAAGCGAGCCATGGTATACGCGCAGCCGGCTGGGTTGAATCGTTGCTGGCGGATGTACGTTTCGGCTGGCGGCAGCTTTGCCGGACCAAGATTGCCTCTGCCGCGGCGGTGCTTTCGCTGGCGCTCGGTATTGGTTCGTGTGTTGCCGCTTTCCGCCTGATTGATGCGCTGCTCTGGAGACCACTGCCGATTGCGGGAGCGAGCAGGCTTTACATACTGTCGAGCGAGTTGATTGGTTTCAACGGCAAGCCTATGGAGAATACTTACTGGGCTACGCCGGAATTCAATTTAATGCGCGACGCGGCGAAGAATCAGGCGGACCTGATCGGGATCAGCGGCGCGGATCGCACGGATGTTGCCTGGGCCCGCAAAGACGAAATCGAGAAGGCCCACGTGGTGTATGTCTCCGGCAGTATGTTTCCGCTGTTCGGATTGAAGGCGGCGCTGGGGCGGCTGCTTTCGCCTGCCGATGACCGCAGCGGCGCGGCCAATCAGTATGCGGTGATTTCGTGGGATTACTGGAATCATCGTTTCGGGCGCGATCCGAATGTGCTCAGCAGTTCGGTGCAAATCGACGACAAGACGTTCGAGGTGATCGGCGTGGGGCCGCGGGATTTTACCGGCACGGAGAAGGGGACGGTCAGCGACATTTTTCTGCCGCTGAATGTGAACAGAAGTGCGACGCACGACGACACGAGCTGGCACCATATTTTTCTGATGCTGAAGCCGGGCGAGAGCGCGGCAACTGCACTGGGGCCGTTGCGGCAGCATCTGACCGCGGTGAACTACTCATTTGGGAGCGCGTGTTCGACGTGCTACCGAGGCGAGACGAAGGAATCCATCGACCGCTTTCTCAATCAGAAGCTTTCGTTTCTGCCGGCGGGCGCGGGTATCTCCGACCTGCAGAAGGAATATCGGCGGCTGCTTGGAGCTCTTGGTCTGCTGGCCGTTCTTGTACTGCTGATTGCCTGCGTGAACGTGGCGAACATGATGACGGCGCAGGCCGCGGCACGCGCGCATGAGATGGCGCTGCGCATCTCGATTGGCGCGGGGCGGCGGCGGCTGGTACAGCTTATCCTGTGCCAGAGCGCGCTGCTTGCGGTGCTGGCTTCGAGTCTGGGTGCGCTGTTTGCGGCGTGGTCGGCGCCGTTTGTGCTCAGCCTTGTGAATCCGCCGGATAATCCGGTGCGCCTGGCTCTTCCGGCGGACTGGCGCGTGCTGGGGTTTGGCTTCGGACTTATTGTCTTCATCATTATTCTGCTCGGTTTGCTTCCTGCGATGCGCGCTTCATCCGTTCGGCCTGTTGCCGCGCTCAAGGGAGGTGAAGACCCGCATTCATCGCGGCGGCTGATGCGCGGATCGATTGTGCTGCAGGTTGCTTTTTGTTTTCTTGTTCTGTTTTTGTCGGCGCTGTTTGTGACGTCGTTCCAGCGCCTGCAGAGCCGTCCTCTGGGCTTCTCCACCGATCGGTTGCTGCTGCTTGAGACAGTTGCCGAGAAAGGGCAGCTTCCTGTGGTTTGGAATCAGACGGCCGAAGCGCTGCGCGCGACGCCCGGCGTGGGTTCGGTTGCCATCTCGGGCTGGCCGCTGCTTGGGCGCATTCGCATTAACAGCGATATTTCCATCAACGGCGCGCCTCCCAGTCCGACTCCTGCGTTTTTCCTGAATGTCTCTCCGGGCTGGTTTTCGACGATGAAGATTCCGCTGATTTCCGGGCGTGAATTCAATGCGCAAGATACTTCGCCGGGAGCGGCCATTGTGAGTGAGACATTCGCGAAGACCTACTTTCCCGGCCAGGACCCGATTGGGCGCACGTTTCAGCGCGGGATGCATGAACCGATCAACAAGATTGTTGGCGTGGTGCCGGATGTGCCGGACCATGATTTGCGCGAGTCGATACTGCCGGTTTTCTACGTTCCTGTTGATGCAGTCAACGACAAGGCTGCTCCAAATCCCGTGGGCTTCGCGACGTTTGTGATTCACACTCAGTCGGAGAATCCGCTGGCGCTGGCGGGCACGCTGCGGCAGCTTGTGGCGTCGCGGCACAATGGCCTGCGTGTGTCCAACGTGACGACGCAGCTTGAGCTGGTGCGAGACCAGACGATTCGCGAGCGGATGATTGCGATGCTGGCTGCTTTCTTTGCGGCTGTGGCGCTTCTACTGGCAGGCATTGGGCTTTACGCAGTGCTCAACTATTCCGTGCTGCAGCGCCGGCGTGAGATCGGTATCCGCATGGCGATTGGTTCAAGCCGAGTGGGGATTGTGCGGCTTGTGACGATGGATGCCTTCCTGATGCTCGTGCTGGGCACTTGCGCGGGCGTTGCGTTGGGATTGGGCGCGGCGCGGTATGTGGCATCGCTTTTCTACCAGGTGAAGGCGACGGATGCGGCGATGATTGCGATGCCGGCGATTGCGCTGCTGCTGACGGCGGTGATTGCGACACTGCCGGCCGTACTGCGTGCGCTGCGTACGGATCCGACGGAGATTTTGAGGGCAGAGTGAAGGCTACCTTTGCAGTAGGTCGATAGGCTGGGTGAAGTCTGTGACGCGGATGTGTTTGGCGAGCGAGGGGTGCTGGCGCTGGACGGCGAGGTACATTTCCCAGGCGACCCTGCGGTAGCTGAAGTGGCCGGCAGGAGCTGAGCGGAGTTCGCTGATGTATTGGGCTTCGGCGAAGTCCATTTTGAAGAGGCAGCGCAGACGCGTGGCGAGCGGAAGTACGTAAAGCGCGGAGGATGCGGCCTCGGGCGCGGAGCCTGCGGCGATGGTAGCGCTGGCGTCGTGCGCGGCTTCGATGGCGGCCTGATAGTCGTGGACGATGCCTGCTTCTTCGAGCCCGGCAACGTCGCCGGAGTGCGGTGTCTCATATCCGTGGACAGCGGTGAAGCCCTGCTTGATTTGCGTGACGCGGCGGTGGCGGTGCATGTCGCGGAAGCCGCCGATGTCCATGAGGATGTCAAAGCGGAGCGCGGCGCCGGCGTGGAAGGCACGGAGAGCTTCGTCGTGGCGACCGCGATGGCGCAGACCGGTCTCGATGATTTCTTCAATGCGTGCGGCGGGCAGGCCGGCGACGACGTCGCGCACCTGACGATAGGAGTAGTCGCTGCCCCAGTAGAGAAGTGTGGCGGCGAGCTCGACTTCAAGCGACTCGGTGCGTTCGACGAGATCAACGAGCGGCGCGGGCGCGATGTCAGCACCCTGCATGGTTTCGCGGGCGATTTGCTCGAGGAGCGTGCGGGTCTGGATGAGGTATTCGTTGGGAACCGCGTACTTGACGAGCGTGGGCGCGGTGCGGACTTCGCGCGTAAGCAGGTTGGCAGCCTCTTCAGCAAGCTCGGGCTGTGCGGCTAGTTTGGCGACGAATTCCGCACCGGCAGCGGCGTTGACGTTCCAGGCGGCACCGGTGGCGGCATCGCGCAGCTTTTCACCGAGCTGGCGGACTTCCGCAACGGGGTGCGAGAGCAGGCGCGAGACCTGTGTTTCCAGCGTGCGCGCGTTGACGATCTGGCCGAGCGAGGTGTTGGTGGCGAGCGGGAGCAGGTAACGGGCAACGTCGAAGGCGCGGGCGCGGAGGGTGCGCTCGTAGGCTTCGGGCTTCATGGTTTCGGGGCAGGCGACGCGCTGGCGGAGCGCGTCCTGCACGGAAGCGGTGGTGCGCTGGTAAGCGGCGAAGAGATTCTGAACGGTGTCGGCGTAAAGTTTCGCTGAGCTAGAGTCTTGTCCAAAATCAGGGAAATACCAGCCGGACTTCATGAAGTTCTGGTAGCGGGTGGAACGTTCCTGTCCGTCCCAGCGCTGCTCGTCGACGAGGACGATGGCGGCGAGGAGGCTGAGGCGCTCGACGGCGAAGGCGATGTGAGCCAAGTCGGCGATGGAGCGGTGGCCGTATTGGAAGTAAAAGGTGTTGAGGAACTGCTCGGCGCGCTGGGCGCTGATTTCGGCCAACGACTCCTTCATGGAGAGGGCGGAGCGGGAGTACTTGGCCATGGCGTAGGCAAGTACTTCAGGATCAGCGCCATGGACGGCGTAGACATCGGTCTGGTTGGCTGCGCCCGCAGGCAGGAAACTTTCACTGGACATTCGATTCGGCTCGCGACAAGAATACTTCATAAGGGCTGGAAGGGGCTGTGAATCCCTTCGGGCCGCCGATCCGTCTGGTAAACGTGGGAGAGCGTTGTGCCGATGCGTGAGTTCAAGCTGCGGTTGTCGAGCAGTCCCAGGCCGATGCCGGAAGGCCGCTGGGCCATGACTCAGCGATGGAACGATCTGCTGTTTGCGCACTGGCCGGTGCCGGCAGTTTCAATTGCGCCGCTGCTGCCCGAAGGCTTGCATCCCGACCTCTGCGGCGGGACCGCCTGGGTGGGCGTAGTGCCGTTTTGGATGGATCGCATCCGGCTGCGTGGCGTGCCGCCAGTTCCGGGGACGCGGAGTTTTCCTGAACTCAATTTGCGGACATATGTGCGCGACCAGCACTCGGGCGTCGATGGCGTGTATTTCTTTTCGCTGGATGGAGCAAACATTCTGGCAGCGGCGATTGCGCGTGCGTTTTATCACCTGCCCTACTACTGGGCTGAGATGCGGCATGAACAGCAGTCGGAGCGCGAGTTCGCGGTGTACAGCAGGCGGCGGCTTGCGGGCAGGGAAGTGATTTTCAAGGCCCGGTATCGCGGACTGGGGCCGACGGCGAAGCTGGCCGAGCCGGTACGTGGATCGCTGGAGTACTTCCTGACGGAGCGGTATTGTCTGTTTGCGGAGAATCGTGCGGGCGAGCTGGTGCAGGCGCAGGTGCAACACGCACCCTGGGCGCTTGAAGATGCGGC
>DASZRJ010000031.1:0-32431 GCA_035550015.1 Occallatibacter sp.
GATAGCTGTATCTCTGCGCAGGCTTGTTCGAGAGATATTTCAGCTTGGCCGCACAGGTCGAGGTCGAATCGCTGTAGGATGGCAGCGGCTGAGGATTGTTGCGCGATAATTTCACGAATGGATTGAGTCCCGGTGGCCATACATCATCTCCACCTGCAACCCTACGGAAGGCTGGATTTCGGCTCAGTAACTTATGTCACTCGGAGGGCGAAATTATCACGAGGCGCTTTCAAGCAGAGCAGTAAGGCCCTTTAGATCCTTCACCACAATCCGTCTTGCGTCCACTTCAAGCAGTCCTTCGGCCTGTAGCCGCATCAGGTTGCGCGAAATAAGTTCGCGCACTGTTCCAAGTTGATGAGCCAGTTCCTGATGCGTAGCTGGAAGCAGAAACTCGATGCCTCGGTCCGTGCTTGTTCCTTCGTTCTGCGCCAGTTTCACAAGCACCGCAATGAGCCGCTGGCGAATGGTGGTGAACGAGAGTTCCTCAATGATTCCTACCAGGCGGCGCAGTCTGGCTCCCACGACCGAAAGCACCTTCAGGGGCACCTCAGGATGCTCGACGCAGAAGGCGTGAAAATCTCGACGTGAGATGAAAGCAATCTCAGTGTTTTCGATTGCGGCGGCAGATGCCGGATAGGGACCTCCGTCGAAGACGGGCAGCTCAGCCACCGACTCGCCGGGCACGTTGACCGCAAGAACCTGCTCACGCCCGCTGGCCGAAGTCTTGAAGATGCGCACCTTACCGCGGGCGATGATGTGCAACCCGCTGCACGGCTCACCTTCAGAGAACAGCAATTCGCCATCAGTGAAAATCTTGCGCACGGTGCGCGAAGCCAGCAAATGTAACTCGGACTGCGAAAGGCCAGCCAGAAGTGCAGCCTTTTGCAGTACAGCAGCAAGGTCGATACGAGGAGAAGCCACGACGGAATTCTACCAAGGCAGAGACTTAGGTCACTGCCGTCTGTATCGGTTCGCGGTGTGATGAGTCCATGAACCCGCAGATACGTACGATCGACTTCGACGAAAAACCATTCATTGCAATCTGGGAAGTGACTCAGGCATGCGATCTGGCATGCGTCCATTGCCGCGCTTCGGCCCAGCCCAACCGCCATCCGCTTGAGTTGAGCGCGGAGGAAGGCAAACGTCTGATCGACGAGATCGCCGAGATGAAGGTTCCCGTCTTCGTATTGACGGGCGGCGACCCAATTAAGCGGCCTGACCTCTTCGAGCTCATCCGTCATGCCTGCGAAAGAGGTGTTCGTGTCTCTCTTACGCCGAGCGCGACTCCGCTGCTCACGCAGGAAATCGTTGTGCGGCTCAAAGAGGCTGGGCTTGCCCGGCTGGCCGTCAGCCTTGACGGCGCCTGCGCGGAAACACATGACGCATTCCGCGGCATGTCCGGCTCCTTTGCCCGTACACTCAACGCGGTGCAGTGGGCCAATGAGGTTGGCCTGCCGGTGCAGATCAACACCACATTCAGCCGCCGCAATATCGGCGAGATCGACGCGATTGTCACACTGATGGAAAGCCTGCACATCACGCTCTGGAGCGTCTTTTTCCTCGTGCCAACAGGCCGCGGCAAGCTGAATGACCTGCTCAGTGGCGATGAGTTCGAACAGGTATTCGCCAGGTTGCGGCAGCTTTCCTGTACATCGAGTTTTGATATCAAAACAACTGAGGCACAACACTACCGGCGCTATCTGCTGCAACAGCAGGTAGTAGAGAGAGCATTGGGCATTCATGACACGACTGCAGAGAAAGTTACGGATGCCATCGGTCGAGCGCCGCGCGGTCTTAACGACGGCAAGGGCTTCGTCTTTATCTCACATACGGGCGAAGTGTTCCCGAGCGGCTTTCTGCCCCTCACGGCAGGCAGCATTCGCACACAGTCCTTGAGCGCGATCTATCGCAACTCACCGTTGTTCAGGAATCTGAGGGACACGTCAAAGTTGGAAGGAAAGTGCGGCGCTTGTGAATTTAAGAACATCTGCGGCGGCTCACGCGCACGGGCGTATGCTCTCACGGGAAATCCCCATGGCGAGGAGCCGTGCTGCGCCTATATTCCGGCGGGCTATATGGTTCCTCCGCCTGCATTGAAGAGCGCAACCACTCTTCATGTGTTGCAGGGCGCCTGAAGGAAGGAATAAGCAGTCGCCCGCTGCCCGTCCTTCGCCAGGCAGTCAATGAATATGTATATATATCGTAGTGCGATATAATAACGCTGTGTCTGGACCGGCCACATCGAGAAGCGAAGCGGATGATTTTGACAGCGTGATTGCGGAGCTGGCAAGATTTCGATACCTGCTTCGAAAGTTCCTGCATTTCAGTGAGAGCGCCGCGCGAAAGGCGGGTGTAACGCCGCAGCAGCATCAGTTGATGCTCGGTATCGCAGGGTTTACGGGCAGCGGCAGGGCCACAGTTTCAGAGCTGGCGGAATTTCTGCAAGAACGGCATCACTCTGTCGTGGGCCTCATCGACCGCTGTGTTCGCAGCAGGCTGGTGTGCAGGCAGAGCGATCCGACGGACCGCCGCGTTGTTGTTGTATCTCTCACTCAGCGCGGGCGCGCCGTTCTCAAGCGGCTCTCGCTGCAGCATCGAGATGAAGTTAAGCGGCTGCGCAATGAACTGCCCCGCTTTGCTCAACGACAGATCACAAAGCCGTCCGCTGCAGCACGTACCTCACAAAAAACGAAGAAAGGCTCTTTGTGATCCTGAATCCATCGTCAAAAGAGAGTCGGGATACACGGTGGCGTTTTGCGTGCTCGTGGCTGCACAGGTGCGCCGGCGTTCTGCACAGTGAGGTGTCCGTTGTCTATGAGCGCGATCTGCAAAAATGGCTGATCATTGCGCCCATTATCGGTATCGTGACCGGGCTGGCGATTACGGGAATTGCAGTCGTCATTCTGCAGGAGATATGGCCGCCCATATTACGCACTTACATTGCGCATCCCTGGGTCATCGTTCCCGGAGTTGTTTTCGGATGCCTGATTGCGGGCCTGACTATGCAGTACTTTACGCCTGACGCCAACGAGCATTCCACTGAAGAAGTCATTCGTTCGTATCACGAGCGCCAGGGAGAAATGGATCTGCGTCCCTTCGTCCCCAAGCTACTGGCGGCGATTGCAACAGTCGGCTTTGGTGGGAGCGCCGCTCTTGAGGGACCCAGTATCTACGGCGGCGGAGCAATCGGCTCATGGATCTGGTCGCGCTTGCGGTCTGTGCAAAGATTTAGGCTCGACGCGCGTGACAGGCGCATCATGCTAATCTGCGGAGCTGCAGCGGGCATGTCCGCGGTTTTTCGTGCGCCGCTCACGGGCATCGTATTTGCGCTTGAGATGCCGTACAAAGATGACCTTGCACATGAGGCGCTGCTTCCTTCGCTCATCGCGTCTGTTGTCTCCTTCATGACGCTCAGCGCATTTGTCGGCAGTGCTCCTTTGTTCGAATTTGCAAGCAAAGTATCATTTACGCCCCGAGATCTGTTGTGGTGCGCTCTGCTCGGTCTGATGATCGGAGCAATCGCGCTGATCTTTAACCTCACGTTTCGACGTGTGCGTGCGTATTGCATACGTCTCGCCTGGCCGCACTGGTGCAAAATGTGCTTCGGCGGCCTGCTGACCGGGCTATGTGGCCTGCTCTTTCTGCATCTATATCGCGGACAACTTGTGCCTCTCGGACCGAACTATGAGGCGATTGGTCTCATCCTGTCGCATACGCACACCAGCCGCGAACTGGCAACGTTCGGGATACTGAAACTTGTGGCGACAGTCTTTACTCTTGGCGTTGGAGGCGTGAGCGCCATGTTTGTTCCGCTCTTTCTCAGCGGCGGCGCCTTCGGAATGGCCTTTGCGCAGTCGGTCGTACATAGCGCCAACCCGGCACTCTACGCCGCTGTCGGCATGGCATGTTTTATCTCGGCAGGGTATAAAACGCCGCTTGCAGCCGCCGTGTTTGTAGCAGAAACGACGGGCGGACACGCATTCATCATCCCTGCACTTATTGGGTCAGCTGTTGCCTATGCGGCTTCAGGCGATGCATCGGTCTCCGGCGATCAGCGCCTGCATGAAGAAGCACTCCACACTAAGCTACAACACATGTGAATCACTGGATCCAAACTTGATTGGCTAGACGTGCTGTGATAGCCGCGCGATTCGTTCGACTAAATCGCTCCGGGGTAAGGAGTTTTCCGAGGTAATGTTCTTCAACACCAGTTTGTCCAGGCTCAACTCGGCAACCAGCCACTTCAGCTTCGCGTTCTCCTGCTCCTTTTTGTACAGTCTCTCTCATCAAAGCTGGTATATAGCAAGCAGAGTACTCTAGCGTCATGGCAGGGGTCTCAATTAAAGAAATTCAGGCACTAGCTGGGCACAAGACGATTGCGATGGCGGCGCGGTATGTGCCCCTTTCATTAGATACAGCTGCTGCAGCATCGGAGCGGATGGTAGTGCCAATGAATCGCTAAGGAGTCTAACATGCATCAAAACAGACACTAGGATGTGAGAGAAGGTCGACCTGATCTCGCACTGAATCTAGCTAAGGCATTAAATTATTAAAGTTGGAATGGTGCGCCCGGAAGGATTCGAACCTCCGGCCTACTGATTCGTAGTCAGTCGCTCTATCCAGCTGAGCTACGGGCGCATACGGTTCAGGGCTGAACCTCAATTAGAGTAACAGGGAACCGGTGTTGGCGCAACGTGCTCGAACTACGTTGCAGGAACCGGTTCGGGTGGCGGTGCGGGTGCGGCAAGCACCAACTGTTCAACGATTTGCAGACCGGTGCGGCGGACCAGGCTGGTGACAGTGGCCTCGTTCAAACGCGTGGAGTCGAACTCAACAGTAAGGGTGCTGGCGGAGCGATCAAAGCGTAGGGCGCGAATGCCGTAAACGTCTTTGATGCTGGCGAGCGCGCGGGCAACAATTTCAGAGGGCTGTGCCGCGTAGCGGAAGACAATATCGACCGTGGTCATAGCAACAGAATAGCAGGGCACCTGCGGTGCGACAGACGCTCGTTTCGCGCGCATGAGTGTGGTGGCGCTGGCCCGCTCATCGCGAGATTGCTGCGATGAACGGGGCACAGTGCGGGGCGGATAGTTCAATAGTCACTGCGCACGAGCGTGAAGTTGTGACCGGTTAATTGGGCGCTGTTGAGGAGCTCGGCTTTGCCGGGTGCGTCGAGCTGGAAGACAAAATGGATGGGCGGGTCATGGAGCGTGCGCGGCGGGTGGGCGCGGCGGTGGCTGATATCGAAGCTGAGCGTGTTGCCGTGCTGCTGGATGTTGAGCATGGGTTCACCGGGGCCTGAGGCAGTGACGACCCAGGGAGAATGCTCGTCTTTGCGCTTGTGCAGATAGAAGAGGATGGTGCCGGCGATTTGGCGACCCTCCTGACTGATGACGACATCGAAGTTGGGTTGGCCATCGAGCTGGCTGCGCCAGACTCCATCCCACTGCTGTTCAGAGGATGGAGCCAAGGTTTGCGCAGATGCGGCGAGGGGCACGAGGAAGAGGGCGACGAGCAGGAGCGATGCGAGTTTCATCATGTCACCTCATATGGGGGAGGGTTGTGCGCTTACTGTGGCTTGGCAAGTGAGCTGACGGCGAGAGAACCGCCAAGCCCCATCGTTTCGACGGCCGATGAGGGAACGATAACCATGGAACCGCGTTCCTTGATGGCTTCGTAGAGCATGTTCATGGCGCGCAGATGCAGTGCCACAGGGTCATCCTTATAGGTGGTGGCGGCGGTAGCGAACTTCTCGGCAATTTCGGTTTCTGCCGTGCCGAGAATCACGCGCGCGCGGCGCTCACGTTCAGCCTGGGCCTCGCGGGACATGGCGTCCTGCAAGCCAGGAGGTATCTGCACGTCGCGAATTTCGACCGACTGTACGGTGATACCCCAGGGATTGGTCTTCTCGTCGAGAATTTTCTGAAGTTCCTGTCCCAGCATTTCGCGTTCGGCAAGCGCCTGATGCAAATCGTGGCGGCCAATGGATTCACGGAGCGCTGTCTGTGCGCTCATAGTGATGGCGTCGCTGTAGTTCTCGACTTCAAGAATGGCTTTCTCCGCATTCCAGACCATCCAGAAGACAATGGCGTCCACATTGACAGGAACCGTGTCGCGGGTAAGGGTGGTTTCGGCAGACACATTGGCCACACGCACGCGCTGGTCCACATATTGGCCAAGAGTTTCCGCAATGGGAATGATGATGCTGATGCCGGGCCCACGCAGACCGACATAACGGCCAAAGCGGAGTTTGACGGCCTTTTCCCACTGACTTACCACCTTGATGGCGAATAGCAGATAGAGGCCGATGAGTGAGCCAGCGATGAACGGAATAAGACTTTTGGTGTTTGCCGAAGCAAGACCACCCGCAGCAAGGCATATGACAAGTGCCGCGACGGCAACGGGATTGTACTGCACGTTGAGGCGAACCATGGTTTATCTCCTGCGGGATGGCTCGGTGGCCATACCCCGCAACTGCTCAATGAGGTCGTTCAATGTAAAGCCGGCGGCTCCTGCGCGTGAGACTGCGTCTTCCGCGATTTGAGTAAGCTGACGCTCGCGTTCGGCATCGGGGCGCGGCGGCTTTTTGTTGCTGATGAAAGTGCCGGTACCCTGATGGGTTTCAAGAAGCCCGCCGAGCTCGAGCTCGCGATAGGCGCGGACGACGGTGTTGGGATTGATTTCAAGATCGACGGCAAGCTGACGGACGGTAGGAAGCTGGTGGCCGGCGGAAAGTGCGCCGGAAGCAATGGCACCACGGACCTGGTCAATAATCTGACGGTAGACGGGAACGCCAGTATGAAGGTCGAGCCGGAAACGGAAGGGCGAACTGGAGTGAGTAGACATAGCGCGCGTTTCTGTGTACTAGATGACTAGTACAATAGAACTAAAAAGAAAGTCAAGTATTTTTCGTGCGGAACGGATGCTTTGAGGAGAGGGATTGGGGAATTGCGCTAGAGGTTGGCGATATATTGGCGGATTTCGGGGTCAGACCAGTCTTGTGCGCCGACGAACTTGCGCCGTATGATGCCCTTCCGATCAATGAGGTAGGTTTCGGGCCACATATCGGTGTGGTAGAGCGACGGCACACTCTGGTTTGGATCGCGCACGGTGATCAGATCGACGTGGCGCTGCTTAATGAAGCGCTCGTAGTTACCGGGATCCTCGTCGATGCTGATGGCGAGGATAACGAGGTTCGGGTCGTCGTGGTGCAGCCTGAGGAGAGATGGCAGCTCGGCGATGCAGGGGCCGCACTGGCTCCACCAGAAATTGAGAAGCACGACTTTTCCGCGGTAATCGGCCAGATTGATGGAGGTGCTGCCGTCGCTGATTTTGAAGTCGGGTGCAAGCTTACCGGTTTGTTCGGGATGGTCGCCACGATTGCAGCCGGGCAGGGCCACAAGAGCAGCAAGAGCAATCAGCGAAAGCCAGCGAGTAAACCGCACACTCCTATAATACGAACTTACGGCGGATTCGGCGAGACGGTCGTCACAGACGTGAGACAGGAAGGGCAATCCGTAGAGGGAAATGCGCGGCGATATGGGCACGGACGAGACAAATAAAGAAGTTGCCGGCGAAGAAATTCAGGTTGACGCAAAAAAGTGGAAGCCTGTTCTGGGGTTGAGCGACGAAAAGCCCGACCTGGAGGCGTTGCGTGCGCGTGCGACTGTATTTGACCAGCCTGAGCCGGACCAGTTGATGGAGTTGACGGTAATTGTGCCCGCGCGGAATGAAGAAGACTGCATTGGCAACTGCCTGAAGTCACTGGTTGCGCAGTCGGAGGATGTGTTCAAGCTGGGGCAGGACTGGGAACTCCTGGTTGTAAACGACGGATCGACGGATCGGACGAAGGAAGTAGCGCAAGGCTTTGAGGGGGTTATTGTTCTGGACGCACCGAAGCTGGAGCCAGGCTGGACAGGCAAGTGCAATGCGGTATGGACGGCGGCTCGACGGGCAAAGGGCAAGTGGCTGCTGTTTACCGACGCGGACACGATTCACGAGCCAGGAAATCTGCATCGCGCAATGCACGAGGCAAGCAGGAACAAGTTGGGGATACTGAGCTACTCAGCCAAACAACTGACGACCGGCTGGGTGCAGAGAACGATAATGCCTTTAATTTTCAGCGAGTTGGCGATGACGTATCCGTATGAGAAGGTGAGTGATCCGAAGGAGCGTGTGGCGGCGGCAAACGGGCAGTTTTTGCTTGTCGAACGAGAGGCATACAGGAAGATTGGCGGCCACAAAAGCGTCCATGATCGTGTGCTGGAAGACGTGGAGCTGGCCATGCTGGCCAAAAAGCGTAAGTTGGGGCTGCGGCTGCGGTATGCGGAGGAAGAGATTTCGACGCATATGTACCGGACAACCGGAGCCATGATCGAAGGCTGGACAAAGAACCTGGCGTTGCTGTTTGGGAATCCGCTGGCGCTGGCGGCGTGGAGAGCGCTGGATTTTTTGCTTCTCTTTGGACTTCCTCTTCTGGCAGTCAAGCTGTGGAACGCGCAACTGACGACGAAGTCGTTTGCATGGCTGGGTGTGGGCTGGATTCTGCTCATCATCTGGGGGCGGAATCTGTTCCGGTATTACAGGCGCGTGGCGAAGTCGAATTTTGGATTTGTGGATTGTGCGCTGTCACCGCTCGGACTGCCGTTGTTTGTGTGGCTGCTGTACCGGAGCTGGTTCCAGAACCGAATTCTGAAGCGGGTTTCCTGGAAGGGCCGCGAGTATGCCGGCAGTGGTCAGTGATCAGTGGCCAGGGATCAGGCGTCTGCGGTGCGGTGGACGCTCGCTGTTCGCTCGCGGGGCAGGTCTCAGTGGTCATGCGGTCATTGACAGGGTGCAAAATGCGCGGAAATTGGAGCCAAAAAACGACAGCATTTGCGCGGAATTCCGAGCCGATTTTGAGGGCAAAGTGATGAGCGGCCAAACGGCCAGGATATTGAAGCCGTACAGGTGCGAAATGGCGTGGATTTCCAACTGAAACGGGCCTGCAGATGGTTGGAAATTAAGCGAAATTAAGCCAATTTAAGCGACTTTAAGGAAATTTAGGATCGGACGATTGCGGGTCAGGGCAACGAAGCGACATGGAATCGCTAGAAGTTTGATTGATCAGGATTGAAGCTGGATCTGGTGTTCGAGCATCGATTGGATTGAGGGACGCATGATTTTTTTGACACGGCGAGCCACCTTTGCGGCATCGCACTACTACTGGAACGAGAGCTGGAGCGAGGAAAAGAACCGCGCTGTTTTCGGCAAGTGCGCCAACCGGAACGGGCACGGGCACAACTACACGCTCGAGGTGACGGTGGCGGGCGAGCCTGACGCGGTGACGGGTTTTGTTGTCGATCTGAAGTGGCTGAAGGATGTGATAGAGAGTGAAGTTCTCTCCGCCTACGACCACAGGCACCTGAATCTCGAAGTGCCGGAGTTTGTGAAGGCGGTGCCGACGACGGAGAACATTGCGATTGCGGCGTGGAAGCGATTGGAGCCAACGATCAATGCTACAGGCGGGGCGAAGCTGAGCCGTGTGCGGGTGTATGAGACGCCGGAGATTTTTGCCGAATTTCGAGGTGAGGCGTGAAGGCGTATTTCGGCAGGAGGTACATGCTGAGCGCCAGCCACCGGCTACACGTGGAGGCACTGAGCGAAGAGGACAATCGCCGTGTATATGGGAAATGCAACAACCCGCATGGGCACGGGCACAACTACACGATAGAGGTACTGGTGGGGGGCGAGGTGGACCCGGCAACGGGCATGGTGATGAACCTGGTGGATCTGGATGCAGTGATGCAAACAAAGGTGGTGGAACGGTTTGACCATATGAACTTAAACCATGACCCGATGTTTGTGAATCAAGTGCCGACCACGGAGAATCTTTCTAGAGAGGTCTTCCGTATCGTTTCAGGCGAGTTGCCCGCGGGTATGCTGGAGTATGTGCGCGTGGAAGAGACGGAAAGCAACTTCTTTGAGTGCTACGCCTCGTAAAGGAAGCGGCTTCGCCCGATGAAGGGGCGGGAGGATGAACAGAAATGGCTCAGCCGATTGCAGTGACGAAGACAGTGCGCAGAGCAGGTGCGGGGGAAGGGCTGAGCGAGTTCAGCACGCAGGAGATGTACCGCGAAATTCTGGGTCGGCTTGGCGAGGACCCGGCGCGCGATGGGCTGGTGGCCACACCGGAACGCGTGGAAAAGGCGATGGCCTTTTTGACGAAGGGGTATGACCAGGACCCCACGAAGATTCTGCGCGGAGCGCTGTTCGATGTGGACTACGACGAGATGGTGATCGTAAAAGACATCGAGATGTTCTCTCTGTGCGAACACCACATGTTGCCGTTCTTCGGCAAGGTGCATGTGGCGTATATCCCCAAGGGCAAAGTGATCGGGCTGAGCAAGATTCCACGGCTGGTGGAAGTATTTGCGCGGCGCCTGCAGGTACAGGAACGGCTGACGCGGCAGATTGCCGATGCCATCCAGGATGCGATTGCGCCGCAGGGCGTGGGTGTGGTGATTGAGGCGCGGCACCTGTGCATGATGATGAGGGGCATTGAGAAGCAGCACTCTTCGACAGTGACGAGCGCGATGGTGGGATGCTTCCGGCAGAAGGAGACGCGGGCCGAATTTCTGAGCCTGGTGCGGCAGCCGGGAACGGGATCGGTTTAAGCCTGACTGCCGCTGGCCTATGCGCTGCGGGCCAAGTGCATTGAGCGAGCGGTGTCCGACTCAGGCCTGACCGGTTTGGGATAGTGAACACGCAGAGAGGCCGCGGTTTGAATGGCGTGCTCGAGATGGATATCGACCGTTCGAGCGATTTGACCAAGAAGCAGCGAATCCCTGGAATCATCTAAAGACTTGTACGCAAGACTGGCGAGGCGTTGCCAGTCGTGCCATTGGCCTATGCGTGAGGCGGCAGTGCCGAGGATTCGGATTTCGGCAGGATCGGACTCGGGCATGAGCTGCAGGAGCGTGCGCAGGGTTTTGATGTTCTTGCGCAGGCTATGCAGGTTCTCTTCATCCGGTTCTGACCAACGAGTAATTTCCTTTCTAAATTCCACGACCTGGTGACGAGCCTGTTCGGCGAGCGTGCCGGAATCATCCTTTTCCTGCAGCGAAGCAGAGGAGGCTGAGGCGTGCCGGATCTGCCTGGCAAATTCACTCAAGGCTCTGCGGGCCGGTTTGCGATGGCGAGCGAGTACCTTTTCGAGGGATCTGCTGGATTGTTTGTGATCCTTGCGGAGGCGGCGCTGCAAACGTGCGATGGACTCGGCACCGAGGTCCTGCGGCAATGTCTGGATATTTTCGGTGAAGACGTCGAGGTCACGAAGGCGGCCTGCGCATTTGCGGACTGCGTCCAGGGACCTTTTCGATTTCTGAGAACAATCAAGGCCGGCATCGGCAAAGGCCTGAACTTGCCGGATGCGCGAGCGCAGACGGTGAACGGCACGTGGATCCGGGTCGCAAGGGAAGTCCTTCAGCTGCTTACGCAACTGCCGAAGCAATCGTTGCATGGAGGGCAGATTCACGGCAATCACCCCGTTGGACAGCGATTTTAGCGCGATGTGCGCGCAGCCCGCTGTGACGTACAGGGGCTTGCCCTCAGGCGCCTGTGACGAGAGGGGTTCGGCTCGAATAAAGTAGTTGAGTGAACGGGCTTTTGGTGATCGACAAGCCGGGCGGAATGACGAGCCACGACGTGGTGAACCGCCTGCGCAAGCTTACAGGCGAAAAATCCATTGGACATCTGGGCACGCTGGACCCAATGGCGACCGGAGTGTTGCCCATGCTGCTGGGGAAGTTTACGCGGCTGGCGCAGTATTTCTCGACGGCTGAGAAGAGCTATACAGGAACAATCCGGTTTGGATTTGCAACGGACACCTACGACGCCGAGGGAGAGTGCATGGGCGAGCGTGTGGAGCCGGTGCTGACGCTGGAGCAGGTGCGTATGGCGGCATCGCGTTTCAGTGGTGTGATGGAGCAATTGCCACCGCCGTTTTCCGCGAAGAAGATTGATGGCACGCCTGCCTACAAGCTGGCACGCGCGGGCAAGCCGGTAACGCTGAAGAAGGCGCGCGTGGAGATTTTCTCCTTTGCGATTACTGGAGTGCGCGACTCCGAAGCGGAATTTGCGATGCGCATCAGCGCGGGCGGCTATGTGAGAAGCGTGGCGCACGAGTTGGGGCAGGACCTGGGATGCGGCGCGCATCTGGCGAGTTTGCGCAGAATACAGGCCGGGGTGTTCACGCTGGAGGATGCACATGGGCTGGATGAGCTGAGTGCACTGACCGGCAATGTGGATGCATTCACAGCGAGATGTATGCATCCGCGAACGCTGCTACCGGAGATGCCCGCGGTAGGCGGCGACATGTATGCGCTGGGGAGATTGCGCAATGGCGCGCAGGCGAATTTACCGGAGTACTCCGACGCTCCGCTGGTGAAGGTGTTTGCAGGGCAACGTGAATTGGTGGGGATTGCCAGACGCGTGGTGGGAACGCTGTTTCAGCCAATTACAGTGTTCAGTGGTCAGTGATCAGGCACCTGCGGTGCGGCAACCGCTCGCTTAGCGCTCGCAAGAGAATCGTGGAATCCCCAGTCTCCAACTGCGCGGGACCGGGGCACCCGCTCCCGCAGTGTTACTTGTGCAGTAGTGGTTTGAGTGAGGGAAGCAAAGTACGTGCGATGATGCGGGAGCCTTTGGCTGTGGGGTGAATGCCATCGCGCTGGATGGTGCCAGGGACATGGACGAGGTCCTTGTAGATCATGGGCACGAGCGCGGCGTGGTGCTTGCTGGCAAGCGCGGGAAAGATGGCATTGAACTGGCGGATGTAGTCCGGACCGTAATTGGGTGGGAGCGTGATGCCTGCAACGAGCACCTTGATGTGCGCGGATATGAGCCGGCCGAGGACAGCATTAAGATTCTGGCGTGTTGCGGAGAGAGGAAGGCCACGGAGGCCGTCGTTTCCACCGAACTCGACAATGACGATGTCTGGATGCAGGCGCAGGATTGAGGGAAGATCGGCAACGGCGTCTTTTGTGGTGGCTCCACTGGTGCCACGGTTGATGACTTTGTAGTGGTAACCGAGCGCGTTGAGTTCGCCTTGCAGGGCGTCTGGATACGACTGGCCGGCAGAGAGGCCGTAGCCTGCGGTGATACTGTCTCCAAAGCAGACGAGCAGTTGGCCGGCGGTCTTCTGCGCGTTCGCCGCGGGCGCCGCGAGAATGACGAGGCAGAGTGAGACGATAAGGAAGCGGCGAACGTCCACATAAGTAGTGTAGCCGCAAGGGCAGGGAACGCGGCGCAGGGCAGGCGCGTATTGCAAGTGGAGGCGTGGGTCTGGTGATTGAAGTCCGGAATGTGAAGAAGACAATTGAGAACGGCTCGCGCCGAGTGGAGATTCTGAAGGGAATCTCGCTACGGATTCCGGCTGGGCAGTTTGTGGCGATTGTGGGCGCGAGCGGCAGCGGGAAGAGCACGCTGCTGGGCCTGCTGGCCGGACTGGATACGCCGAGCGAAGGTGAAATCTGGCTGGACGGAACACCGATTCACAATCTGAATGAGACTGCGCTTGCGGCGGTGCGCGGACGCAAGCTCGGGTTTGTGTTTCAGTCGTATCAACTGATCCAGACGTTGACCGCTCTGGAGAATGTTTTGCTGCCATATGAGCTGAATGCGGCTGGAAGCGGGCTGGCGAAAGCGCGCGGATTGCTGGAGGCGGTTGGATTGCGCGAGCGGATGGAGCATTATCCGATTCAGCTTTCAGGAGGCGAGCAGCAACGTGTGGCGCTGGCGCGCGCGTTTGTGGTGGAGCCGCCGATTGTGATGGCCGATGAGCCGACGGGCAACCTGGATTCGGCGAACGGAAAGCTGGTGCTGGATCTGCTGCTGGAGCGGAACCGCGCGGCGAAGACAACACTGGTGCTGGTGACGCACGATCCGGAAGTGGCAAGCCACGCCGACAGGCGCATTGTGCTGAAGGACGGCATGGTGGTGGAAGACACGCTGCCGGGCGAAGAGAGCGAAGCCGCACCTGTTGCGACGGAGCGGGCCTGATGGCGCAGCGCGCATTGAGCTGGCGCCGCGCGGCGGCGATTGGATGGCGGGATTTGAAATCCGCGCCGGGGAAGTTCTCGTTCGTGGTGTTATCGGTTGCTGTGGGTGTGGCGGCGCTGGTGGGTGTGCGCGGGTTCAGCGAGAGCTTTCGCACCACATTGACGCGGGAAGCGCGGTCACTGATGGCCGGCGACTTGAGCGCGCGGATTTTCCGGCAGCCTACGCAGACGGAACTGGATAAAGTGGCCGCGATTGTGAAGAAGAGCGGCGAGGGGGCGGAGTCGACGTGGGCGGTGGAGACGGTGTCAATGGCGTCGGTGGCGCCTGATCCCGTGCCGCTGCTGGTGTCGTTGAAGGCAGTCGATCCGGCGCAGTATCCATATTATGGATCGGCTCAACTGGACCCATCTATATCGTTGACACAGGCGCTTGCGGGCGACTCGGCCGTGGTGGCGGACGAGTTTCTTATCAGGCTGCATGCGCATGTGGGACAGATGCTCAAGCTGGGCGGACGTGAGTTCAAGATCACGGCGGTGTTGAAGCAGGAGCCTGACCGGATGAGCGCCGGTGCGGGGCTGGGGCCGCGGGTGATGATTTCGCGGGCGTCGCTGGACAAGACAGGGTTGCTCGCGCCGGGAAGCCGCGCGAGCGAGCGGCTGCTGTTGAAGCTGCCGCCGACGGCGGATGCGGCGACTGTGCGCAAAGAGATTGAAGATGCGATGCCGGACGCGCAGGTGATGGATTTTCGCGAGGGGAATCCGGCGCTGAGCGAAGGGCTGGAGCATGCGACGGCGATGCTGAGCCTGATTTGCCTGGTGGCGATGGTGCTGGGCGCGATTGGCGTTGCGATGGCCATGCACGCGCATCTGGAGCAGCGCATGGACATGCTGGCGATTTTGAAGGCGGTGGGCGCGAAGTCGTCGGATCTGTTGCGGATTTTTCTGGTGCAGACGCTGGGGCTTGGGCTGGCGGGCGCGTTGCTGGGTGTAGCCGCGGGTGCGGGTGTGATGCTGCTGTTGCCTTCGATGTTTGCCAGGTTGTTGCCGCTGAAGACGCAACTCGCGTTCCCCTGGAAGGCAGCGGCTGCGGGGTTGGGTACAGGCTTGCTGACGACGTTTTTGTTTTGTCTGCCGCCGTTGTTGGATGTGCGGAACATAAGGCCTGTGCTGGTATTACGCAGACTGGTGGAGCAGGGACCGGCAACTCTGCGCGAGTGGCTGAAGAAGTGGATGACGCGCTGGGTGCAGATTCTGTTGAGCGTATGTACTGTAGTGGCACTGGGCGGAATTGCCTGGGCGTTGTCGGATTCAGTGGATGTGGCGTGGCGCTTTGCAGCCGCGTTTGCGGTGACGGTGGTTGTGTTGCTGGCGTTGGCAGCAATTGCGTTGCGCGTGTTGCGGTTTACGCTGAATCGCGTGCGGTTGCGCTTGCCGTCGTCATTACGTCATGGACTGGCGAATTTATATAGGCCTGGGAATCAGTCGGCCGCGGTGCTGGCGGCGCTGGGCACAGGCGTGATGCTGATTTTATCTGTTTACTTGACACAGGGAATGCTGCTGCGCGATCTGCGGCAGACGGCTTCACCGAAGCTGCCGAATGTGTTTCTCATCGACATTACGCCGGATGAAGTGAGCGGAATACGTGAGTTTTTTCAGCATCAGCAGGGCGTGAAGGAGCCGCTTGACCTGCTGCCTGTGGTGCGCGGGCGCGTGGTGACGATCAATGGCCAGCCGTTGGACAAGCTGGAAGGGAAGCATGTGCCGACTCGCATGCTGGAAAATGCGGCATTGAGCTGGGCGGATGAATTGCCGGCGGGCGACAAGATCAGAGAAGGGAAGTGGTGGAAGAGCGGCGATGCGAAACAGATCGCGGTGAGCGAGGGGCTGGCAAAGCGGCTGGATATCAAAGCTGGCTCCACGATGCAGATGGAGATTGGCGGCGAGACACAGTCATTGAAGGTGGCCGCGATTTACCGGGCAGACGGACAACATCTTGGCGCGCGCGTCTCGTTTGTGTTGCCGTCAGGGTTGCTGAAGGATGAAGTGGCCACGTGGTATGGCGGGGCGCATATCGATCCGAAGCTGGTGGGAGAGATGGAGCGCGGATTGTTTGCCGCGTATCCCACAGTGACGGTGATCAATATTGCGGATGTGTTGGATCGCATTGAAAGCGTGGTGGGACAGATTACGTTTGTGGTGAGATTTCTGGCAGGATTTTCGATTCTGGCAGGCCTGATGATTCTGGCGTCGAGCATTGCAAGTGCGCGTTTCCGGCGGATGCGGGAGGCGGTGGTGCTGAAAACGCTGGGTGCAACACGGATGCGGATTGTGCGGACATTCAGCGTGGAGTTCAGCGTGCTGGGTTTGCTGGCCGGAGCGGTGGGTGTGATTTTCGCCAATGTGCTGACGCGTGTGCTGCTGAGGAAGATGGAGATCGCATTCCATGTGGACTGGGAGGCAACGGCGGTAGCGTTGATTGGAACGGCGGTGCTTGCGACGGCCACAGGATGGATTGCGAGTTACCGGATTCTGGGGTTGAGACCGCTGGAAGTTCTGCGCGAAGAGTAGGGTTGAGCAGGTTTGACCCGGCCATGGAATCCCTTTATGATGAAACAGTTGGCCTTCGGGTTCGGGCGTTCTGCAGGGACCAGGCCGACGGCAGCAGTTGAGGCCTTTCTCATGTGTTGCCCCCTCGTTCAACGGCAGGACAGCTGACTCTGGATCAGCATATCGGGGTTCGAATCCCTGGGGGGCAGCCAATCAAGTCCTTACTCGTACTCCCCCGAACTTCCTCGTATTACATCATGTCGTTATAAATAAATGAATTAAGAGGTTCTAATGTCTGAAGCGGTGCGAAGGAGTGCGCCTACAGCCTCGAAAAATGCGGGGCACAAATTGGGGTACAATTCCGTTGAAAGTGGGGTGCGTAAAAAATCCACTCCGGAGTAGAGAAGCGTGCCTCTGTCGGATATGGCAATCAGAGCGCTTCGACTGCGTGAACGAGCATACAAAGCTTACGACCGTGACGGACTATTTCTGCTAGTCAATCCAAGCGGTTCAAAGTTGTGGCGTTGGCGGTACCGCTTCGATCAGAAGGAAAAGCTCATGGCATTGGGCGAGTATCTGATCGTCTCGCTCAAAGACGCCCGCGACCTACACTTCTCAGCTCGCAAATCTACCGCGGCGTATACGATACGGCTGAATTCGGTCGATCAGCTGTGTGTGGCGGACATCACATATATCCGACTGCAAGCCGAATTTGTCTACCTAGCGGTGACCTTGGACGGCTACTCGCGCAAGGTTGTGGGCTGGAATCTGGATCGTGCCCTCATCGCCCGCCTGGCGGCTGGCGCTCAAGAGCGCGATCGACCTACGGCGTCCTTTGCCGGGAGCAGTGCACCACTCCGACCGTGGAGTGCAGTACACGTCGCCAGAATATGCCGCGCTTCTCAAGCTTCATGGGATGATTCAGAGCATGAGCCGGCCGGCGAACCCCTACGACAACGCCAGTTGCGAGAGCTTTATTAAGACTCTCAAGCGCGAAGAAATCTACGCCAACAAATACCACGACCTGGAGGATTTGCACAGTCCCCTCGGGGAGTTCATCGACGGCTATTACAACCAGCAACGACTGCATTCCGCCCTTGGTTACCAGACTCCCGAGGAATTCGAAGCTCAAATGGGCGGTAAAACCGAGGCAGAGCTGTATTCTGCTACATTGCGATTTTCCGTGCCTGATCGACAAATCGTCGCAAGGCTCTGAAACATGATGGAGCTCAGACGGCGTCCCGTCCCACAAACCTGCACTCAGCTTGGAGAATCAAAGAGATGACTCCCTCCCGAGGTGCTGAGAGTCAACTTGTATGAGCTTAGAACAACGTAAGGTTCAGAATCTAAGCGATCCCAGTGTGGGAATAATAACTGTCTCAATGAAGGGGTCAGTAGAGGCTCCTCCGATTCAGTCTTGCCTCAAGATCTCGAGAATTTCGAATTTCAAGCGACTGCCGTGGCCGATCTAGCAGGTCACAGCAGGTTCTTAAGTCTTCTCACGCATGCGCATGCGATGGAGGAATTTATCTCGAAAGTGTTCCACCATGGTTGATGCCCAGCCGCGCAGTGCAAGCAGGAATCGAGCAAGGAAATTCTGGCGGAGATAGATTCTTGCATGAATCCGCGTCCCGTGGCCCGGCGAGCTTACGACAGAAAAATCACCTTTAAGTGCTCGAGCGCGCTCTCTCATCCCTGCCAAACCAAAGCCATGACCTTGTGCCGCCTTGGGATCAAAGCCCACGCCATCGTCAATAACAGACAACCCGATGCTCATCGAGGAGTATTCCAGGCGTACTTCCAAACTCGTTGCGTTGCCGTGACGAAGTGCATTTGCAATCGACTCTTGTGCGATTCGATAGAGCGTGTCCGTCATCGCGAGCGGCAGATATATTGCTGAACCACGAATTGCGAAATGTGCCTTGAGATCACAGCCGGCTGTGCTCTGCTCCAATGCGATCTTGATTGCAGAAGGCAAATCTGCGCTATCGGAAAGATGCTGCGGACGGAGCATCATAATGCTTCGATGCGCCTCTGAATGACTGTGCCTCACCATATCCAGAGCAATATCCAGATGCTTGGCCAGTAGTCCGTCATCGGTCTGCGCATTTTTTCTGGCTGCCTGGATTTGATAGGAGATCCCAGCGAAACTCTGAGCTAATGTGTCATGCAGTTCATGTCCCAGCTTTGCGCGTTCCGCCATGATTGCGCGAAATCGAGACTTTAACAACTGGATCACAGTCAAATGTCCAGCGAGCACAAGAAACGTCAAGAGGCAACCAATTTCAATCAGGTGAATGGGGCTCCACCACGGTGGGCCGGCAATCACAGTCACATCTTCGGCCGAACGCAAGAGGACTGCAAAGCCACCCTGAAAACGTGTGTCTTTCGGCTGCAGTGAACAGACTCCGCGGACCCGTAATGTTGAACCATTTTCGAGTTCCGGCCCAATCGCTCCTCCGCGTTCTGTATTGAGATGAACAAGGAAAATCTGGTGTCCGCTCTCAAGGCGAAACCAAGTCTCACGACTGTCGACTTTCGTTTCGATGAGCCGTCCATTCACTTCAATCAACTGGGAAGCAAATTTTCCGAGGGCCGCTTCATCCGCGGTAACGGAAAGGGCTGGAACGGGTGATCCGTGCCAAAGCAAATCTCCTTTTGTGGCGCGGATAATCAACCCGGTATTGGTGAATTCCGGATAGCCAGTTACGAGCAACTGATCACCGATTTTCAGGTTTTCCAGAGCCGGACCTTCAATTTCAGCGCCGCCTGTCATGTCCTGGATATAGGCTGGATTGCCAGTCAGCGTAAGAGTGGCACGGACAGTCACTTGAGAGGATGGCGTTAAAGGCTGTGATCGAATTGCTGCAATGGAAATATTGGGCGAGGCATGAGCAGCAACCGCACTTACGACCGCAGACACAACCAACGAAACGATGCTTGAACGGCATGCACTCATTGCAATGGTTTCCTCAGTGTCCCGCCGATGAGAGCTTGGTAACCTGGACGTCTTTCCACTGACCACCGGAATCGTAGGATCGTAACCCGATCTTTCCACGAGGCGGGCAGTGCGCTAAAGAAACGTCGAGCCGCACTGTGGCGCCCATCCCTTTCTGATTTGCAGAGAGACTTACGTGGCAATCTCTTACTTCCATGTGAAGGTGATACCAGACGTTCGACAGAATCGGATTGGGCATCGGTTTGACTGCAATTTCATCCCAGTCATGATTCGCGACACCCAGGACCAGCGATTCATCGCGATCACGCAACCCTCCATAGATTCCGCTGTAAGAATCAACGCCGGGCTCTGCGTTTGACACTCGCGCAATGATGCCTGCATCGCCAGTACTATTCAGCGCAATATCGGCGTCGAGAGCGTAATCGGTCCAATACGGTGAACCGGTGACCAGTTTTGCGCCGCGCTCATTCGATTCATTCACCATTGCGCCTGAATGCGCGGTCCAGTTCCCATCGTAAGCCGTCCACTCAGAGTTGCGGCCGTTCTCAAAGTCATCGTGATAGGGAAGACCTCGAGTTGGAGAACGAAGGATAGACACAGCACCGGTTACGATACCGGCCCCAGCCATTGCGGCAGCAACAAAGAGTACGGAATCTCGAACGATGGGTAGCATAAGTCCTGCTTTGATGTTGTCTTTTTCCTTGGCCGTTGCTCTGGCAGTTTCCTTAAATCAATGAATGTTTGCCTGCTCTACATCCTTGCGAATGAGCAGGAATGCTCCCACTTGTTGCGGAGGCGGCAATGGATGACCTGCGGCGCCTGCCGCAGCGGCACGCATTGCAAGTTCGCCGATTTTATTTGGGTCAGCTGTAACCAACGAATCAAGTTTTCCGTTACTCAGATTTTGTTCTAAAAACCAGTCGCGATCGCTCCCGACCAGCGAAATGGAATGCTGAGGGTCCAGATCCTGCAATGCCAGCATTGCTCCCTGGGTAGCGTCGGCATTCACGGCAAAAATAGCCCGCAGGTGTGGGAAGGAGTTGACAATCTCTCGTGTACTCTGTTCGGCCTCAAGCGTTTGAACAGAGCCTGGCAACTGAGCAACAATCTCTATCTTTGGTGCCGCGGCAATCGCTTGAATAAAACTCTTAGCTCGAATCAGAGTTTCCGGCGTTCCGGGGTCAAGCCCAACAATGGCGACCTGTCCAACACCACCGGTTACAGCTTCAATTCGTTTCGCGGCTATGCGCCCAAACTCTTTTTGGTTCGGTGTTACAGATGTCAAGTAAGGCCCGGTTGGGATGGGAGCCTCAGTTTGAACGATGACCACTGGAATCTTACGTGCGAGCAGACCATCAAGCAGGGTAGTGATTCCACGCGAATTGGTTGGCCCAATAATGAGTGCTTTGGCGCCTCTTCGTACAGCCGCCTCGGTGATGTCTATCTGGCGATCAAGGTCATCTTCCCTTGTGGGTGCATTCCAATAGATTCGATAACCGAGTTGGTGCGCTATTGGAAGCGCGCCACGGCGCATGTCTTCGTCAAAATTGGCCCCTGTTGTACGCGGAATGAACGCAATGAAAGGAGTCGAAGATGTGGGTTGATGGAAATAACCGCAAGCCAGCATGCCGCCAGCAAAACTGCCGAGAAGGATTGAAGCGACTGGGCGAAGGAGCGATGCGAAGCTAAGCTTCATTTTGAAGCTTTCTCCAAAGGGATGTCTCTTTGATTTGGACGCGATCATTGTGACTCGCTCACACTTCGCTAAGCTTCACAAGTCCACGTCGAATCGCAATGGTTGCTGCTTCGGTGCGATCTCTGGCCTCAAGCTTGGCAAGAAGGCTTATCACGTGATTTCTGGCGGTGATATCACTGATCTTGAGTTCGTGCGCAATCTCTTTGTTGGTTAACCCCTTGACAACCAACTCAAGAACTTCAACTTCGCGGGCACTGAGTGCAGAGCGGCCAACCCGCTCTGCTAATCGCCTTGCCAGCGCATTGGGAATGTGCCGCTTGCCCTGGTTGACAATGCGAATGGCGTCGATCATTTCACTTTGGCTTGAAGTCTTCAAAAGATAACCGAGCGCTCCCGCTTCCAGTGCATTGAAGATATCTTCATCAAGCTGATAATTGGTTAAGACAAGAATTTTGCTTTCAGGTTTTGAAGCACGGAGCAACGATATAACTTCTACACCGCCCAGGTCAGGCATGCGAAGGTCGAGAAGAACAACATCGGGGTTTAAGGTCGCGGCGCTTGTCAGGCCTTCCTTTCCTGAAGAGGCTAAACCAACAACTTCAATCCCTGATTCGCCATGCAGCATGCTGTGCAAGCCCTGGCGAACAACGGGATGATCGTCGACCACCAATATCCGAATCATACTCACTTCCGCCATTCGACTGTTTTCTGCTTTCAGCATGCTCTTTGACGCCCAGAATACCAAGTCACCTCAAAGGATAGAGTTCTGTGCGTTGATCCCGGCCCGGAAATCTTAGAGGCACAAACAAGTGACGTCATGGTGCATATGCACCACACCGAGTCCAATGCTGGGCCACCATTGTTTCTATTCCGTGCAACTGCTCATGTCAATGCGCTCGAAACCTCTCAGGTTCATGCGTAGGTTTACTGGGGCCTCATTAGAAGTAGAGCTATTCCTGCGCATATCGTGAAAATCTCGAACAGTGAACCTCGGGACATCTCCGATTCAAATTGAAAGGATTATGGTTTGCACCGGTTCATAAGAGATGGTGCATTTGCACCACTGCGCTGTGGTGTTTTGCAACCATGGACAATTTGTTCTCTCCGGCGCTAAATATCGAGTGGGCCTTGAGAGCGCTTTTGGCGTGAAGTATTGCTCGAATGACAACGGGTCTTGGGAAAATGGGTGCGCCTTATCGAAACGGGGGAGTAAATGATAAGGAGTTCGCGGCTTCCGCAATTCTTCTTCATTCTGCTGATATTTGATGTGTTGCAAATCTATGCAATTGCACAGGGCACGACAGCGCATAGTGAAGAGATTCAGCAGCGCGGGAAACAGGCTGAAATTTATCTTCACAAACAGGAATATGCTCTGGCGGCGAGCGAATACCAAGAGATACTTACTCTCGATCCGGGCAACCTTGATGCGCATTCAAATTTAGGTTTGACTTACTATCTTCAGCAACAATTCGCTCCTGCGGCAGAACAATTCGATATCGCGCTTGCCACAAGACCAAACCTGTGGAACATCGCTGCGCTTTGCGGACTTTCGGAGGCGCGCATTCAGCAGAATGGAAAAGCCGTCCCCCATCTACAGGTCGCGTTCGATCATGTTACGGATCCCTCTTTGCGCCTGGTTGTGGGGAAGCAACTCTTCAGTATCTTGTCAGAGTCAGGAGATCTGAATCGCGCTTCGGAAATAGTTGGCAAACTCCAGGAGCTTGATCCGAGCAATGCGGAAATTCTTTACGCGGAACATCGGGTGTATTTGCTCTTAGCAAACCGGGCGTTCCAGACTATTGCGTATTCAAGCCCGGACTCAGCCAGGATGTACCAGGTGTGGGGTGACCGCATGAAGTTGATGGGCGATGCGCACGGGGCAATTGTTGCGTATAGACAGGCCATTCAACGCGACGCCGATATTGCGACGATTCATGCCTCATTGGCTGACGTGCTCAGCGTTTCTCGTTCTTCTGCAGATCAAGCGGATGCTGAAAGAGAGTATCGAAAGGCTCTTCAGCTCGATCCTGACAATTCGCATGCCGAATCGATGCTTGGAGACCTTGCTTTGAACCGCTCCGACATACAAGAGGCGTCACAGCACTACAGGCGTGCGCTGAAGATTCAACCTGATGATCCGATTGCCAATGAGGGATTAGGTGAAGTGCTCATGCAATCGCAGTCGTACAAGGAGGCGCGTGCTTACCTCGAGCGAGCCGTCCATCTCGATCCAACTAATCGTAGTGCCTATTATCACTTGAGTCAGGCTGACAGAAAACTAGGAAGAAATACCGACGCGAAGCAAGAGATGAGCGAATTTCTAAGACTGAAGACGGAAGATGAAAAAATGAGGAACAGCTTTGACAGTATGCCGCTCCGATCGGCAGAAAAGCCACCGCAACAGGGCGAACAAGATGTGGCTCAACCAACCGGAAGCGCTGGGTCAAATTCGTCACCTCGTCGTTAAGCTGTCGATGACAAATGCTGATCGAGCAGCATGCTGCCGAATGCATTGTTACTGGAGAATCTGAAATACAGTAATGTCGATGCATTTTGGATAGAACTAGAGGTAATCGAATCAATACTTAATTATTTCGAGCAAGTCGCAGTTCGGCGGGCCTTCGTTGACTTAATTCCAACTCCAAAAACCTCGATAATTTTGATTTTGGCTCCTCGAACAACTGCAGATATTTGTCAGGCCCCGTGAAATCCCCGCGCAACTGGTGCAAGTGCACTATCCAAAATTGGTGCATCGCCATCATGACAGCCGTGTGTTGAAACGCCTAGTGTTTTGAGGGTTTCCAAAGTACGCATCTTTGTACTCGTTGGGCTCTGAAGCCTGTTTGGTTCAATGCAGAGTCGACACCTGCAACGGTGCAAAGCTGCGGTACACAAGGTGACGAAGAAACTGAGAAACGCACCTGTACGGATTGATGAGGAGGCGAAATGGAGTTTTGCGGTATATCCGAAGATCGAAGCACAAGTAGGAATTGCTTATGTTCGAATCGCTATTGGCATGGAATAGCACTGGTTTCAATGTTTCTGATTTTCCTTCTTTGCCGGCCATTGGCGGCACAGCTTGATATCTCTGCCTCTCTTACAGGCAGAGTGGTCGATCAGAACGGGGCAGTAGTTCCCGGCGCAGCACTCGTCGCACGTAACGTGGAAACCGGCGTGACCACAAAAACCACCAGCAATGAAATTGGCCTGTACCAGTTCACATCGCTGGCCGCAGGCAACTATTCCATCACCTGCACCATGCAGGGTTTCAAGGCATTTGCTGCTAAGAATGTCGTTCTTCATGCGGGAGGCTCGGCGGCTCTTCCCATAACACTCGCCGTCGGTGCAGACACTGAAACGGTTACAGTGTCTGGATCTGAAGCGATGGTGGACACGGAGTCGGCAAACAACCTGACTACGATCGACCCAGACCTTATCCAGGGCATTCCGGTACAGGGACGCGACCCGCGTGAGTCGATGGAAGTACTCATGCCAGGTGCGACAGCTGCTGGAACCGGCGCAAGTTTCTTCATCAAGGTGACCAGCTTCAACGGCGTCTCGCAGCTTACCAACAACTACAACGTGGATGGCGCAGCAATGAACGATTACATGCACGGTTCCGCTGCCTCAAGTTTTCCGCAATCGGAGAATCTGTCGGAATTCAGCGTCGCATCCGCGCTTCCCGATGCGTCTGTTGCTCGTGGCGCAGGCGGGCAAATTGAAGCAACCCTGAAGAACGGCACAAACAAGTTTCACGGGCAGTTCTGGACCTACTTGCAGAACGGAGCTTGGAACGCAAACTCCTGGTCAAACAACTTCCAGGGCGTCAAAAGGCAGCCGTTTCACCAGACCTGGTACGGTGGAAACATCGGCGGGCCAATCACAATTCCCAAGCTCTACAACGGCAAAAACAAATCATTCTTCTTCGTTTCGTTTGAACGTACAAGCACCTCGAAAAAGTCCACGACCTCCGGCCAAACAATTACGGATGCCGAGCGCAGTGGTGATTTTACGGACTCGCCCGATGGCATTCCGGTCGTAAACGGGACACCCATGCCAGTCATTCCCGCGTCTAATTTCGGTCCACTTGGTCAGGCTCTCAATTCCTCTGAGGGGACGACGATCATGCCGGCACCAACCAGTGGAACCAATACGTTTACGTGGAATCCAAGTTACAGCGCAGTCGTTAAGACCTGGGTAGTGCGTCTTGACGAGAATATTGGCAACAAAAACCGCATCTTCGGAAGCCTCTATTGGTACAACGATTCTCCGACTTTCGATGACATGTACGATGAATTCGGTGAGGCATCCTGGGCCACCCAGTATCCGAACCCAAAGGCAACTTGGGGTGAGCCGGTGCAGACAAAAGTCTGGGCGGTGAATGACACGTACACCATTTCTCCAACAATGCTGAACAACTTCGTACTCGGACTTACTCAAACTGAGATTTCGGTCACGAACACATGCTCGCCTTGCTCCGGCATTGTGAATCCTGCCAACACGGGAATCAATGCCGTGGGTGACAACCTCGCTCCTGACATCCAGCAGATTTCCACGCCGCGCAGCATGGGAATGGGAATTTACCAGGGCTATGTGAATCCCATGACCCAGCACACGTGGGATATCACAGACAATTTCACCTGGGCCAAAGGCCGCCACACTATCAAGGCTGGCATTGAGCTTCGGAATTATCACGAGGTCTTTAATCAGACCTGGGGCGCTGGCGGAAATATCTCCTTCCAGGATTCCAACGATGTCTATGGCGGCACAGGAAACGGCATTGCGGATATGTTGCTGAATGGTGGTCCGCTTGGCCAGTTTGGCGCAGGCTTCTCTCAGAACAGCACGCAAAATCTCATCGTGAACTATCCGGCGCGAGAGGCTTACATTCAGGACACAATCAAGATCAAACCCCGCTTGACTGTCATGATTGGTGCAAGATTGCAACCGTATTACGGAGTACGGGAACAGAAGAATCGCTTCGTAACGTTCCGTCCCGGCGAGTCATCATCCGTATTTCCCACCGCTCCGGTAGGCCTTGTAACAGTGGGAGATCGCGGAGTAAATCCCAACCTGTCGCATAACGTGTACAACGTAGGACCGCGTGTTTCGTTTGCGTGGGACTTGTTCAGCAATCACAAGGCTGCACTCAAAGCCGGATACGGACTCTACACGGACTACCAGTACCTGCTGAGCTTCAACGGATACACAACGGCTGCGCCCTATGGCGTCAACTATTATCCGACGCAGGGACCGGGTCTCGATCTCTCTCAACCGTATGCTCAATATGGCAGCACACCGTTTCCGTTCAGCGCGCCCACTGCTGGATCTTCGGCGGCCAATAGTCTGGTCTTTCCTGATCCCCTCAGCGAGCAGGCGGTGGCGCACAATTTCACAAATGGCTTGTATGACAAGTTCAATGTGGAATTTGAAATTGAGCCCATCAATACATATGTGCTTTCTGCAGCATGGGTGGCCACACGAGGAACGCACCTCTTCGAACAGCATGACCAGAACTGGCCTGAATTTGTTCCTGGGGGCAGCACCAATGACAGCGCAAACGTTCTTTCGCGTCGTCCGTATTATTCCGCAGGGTTCAACGGAATCAGCACGTTCTTCTCGGATTACAACTCCTGGTACAACTCTCTCCAGGTCTCGGTAAAGAAGCGGTACTCGCACGGTCTCACGCTTCTTGGAACTTACACGTATAGCTCTTCTGAAGCACAGCAGGGGTGTCGGTATCAGGGTGACTGCGCTCTCGATTACTACAGCCCAGGCACGGTTCACCAGATGACGGCGGCATTCCGCTATAGTTTCCCACCTTTTCTGCGTAAGGGGTCGCTCGCAGACAAAATCTTTGGAGGATGGGCGCTAGGCGGAACCGGGACGGCAAGCACAGGCGGATACGGTAGCGTTGGAGACTACAACTGCAACGAATTTAACTTTAGTTCCGCTGGTTGCAATGCAAACTATGTCGGTGGCGGTGCTCTTCTTTCCAACCGGAAGCAGGTCGTCACATCCGGTGGATCGGAGATCGGTGTCAGTTGGCTTGATCCAAGCAAGTTCATAAGAGCAAACCAGGCGATTGTGAACGGAGCGGTAACCACGCTTCCTGGACAAGGGCAGCGCCTGTTCCTCGGTGATGCAACTACTGGCGTCTACAAGGGGCCGGCTTCAGGCATCGAGTACTTCAATGCAAGCCTTGACAAGGATTTCGGAATTTGGGAATCTCTTAAACTCAATTTCCATGCGGAAGCATTCAACGTATTGAATCACACGGTACTGAACGGGCCAGACTACAACAATACAGTCGGGCCGAATACACAAGGCTTCGGAATCATCAGTTCAGCCCAGGCTCCGAGGAACGTCCAACTTTCATTCCATGTGATCTTCTAGCCGCTTTCTGCAGCATCAACAGGAAGAGCATGTTGAGCGAGTCCGTTACAAAAGACGGGCTCGCTCAACAATATAGATAGTTGTCAAGTTCAGTGGGCGGAAGCATCAGCGAATCGTGCGCTGGAACAAACGGGAACTTCATCGAGGGAGCAATGTTGACAAGAAGAGAACTCTTACTCGCTCTTGGATGTCTATCGGCGGAAACCTTTTTAACGAACGCACTGGGAGCGGCAGAGTCCCCAGACGGAACAGGGTGGGTTAAGTATCCAGGAGACCCTGTCCTCGGCGGGCAGTATGGAACTTGTTTTGACATCTGCCTGCTCCACGAGTCCGGTAAATACAAAATGTGGGTTTCATGGCGCCCAAAACAGAGCGTTGCACTTACTGAGAGTCCGGATGGAATCCATTGGACGCCGCCTGCCATTGTTCTCGGACCCAGGCCTGAAACAGGTTGGGAAGATGACATCAACCGCCCCATTGTTGTCCATCGAAACGACGGCTATCACATGTGGTACACGGGGCAGGCAAAAGGAAAATCGTCCATCGGTTATGCGGTCAGCTCTGATGGCATCCAATGGGAACGGAAATCCAAGCAGCCGGTTCTGGTCTCGCAAGATGCCTGGGAAGGGGTCGCGGTGATGTGCCCCCATGTCATGTGGGACTCTCATCGTCACCTCTGGAAAATGTGGTACTCAGGCGGCGAACAGTACGAACCAAACGCCATTGGCTATGCCACCAGTAAAGACGGTTTGCAATGGGAAAAATATAAAGCCAATCCGGTTCTTGTGCCTGATCCACAGTATGCCTGGGAGAAGAACCGCGTCACCGCGGCCCAGGTGCTCTTTTGGAAGGGATGGTTTTACGCATTCTATATAGGATTTCGCGATGTTGATCATGCGCAAATTGGCATGGCTCGTTCGAAAGATGGCATCACCGGCTGGGTGCGCCACGCAGGCAATCCAATTGTTCGGCCAACTCCCGGCGGTTGGGATGCGGACGCCTGTTACAAGCCCTTTGCAGTGTATGCAGAGGGAGGATGGAAACTCTGGTACAACGGCAGAAATCGGCATTTGGAGCAAATCGGTCTCGTAACGCGTTCCGGAAAAAGTCTTGGCTTCGTGGCGGGATCCTGATGAAATTTAAACTCTCCTTCGTTCGCTTCAGTTGCGTGCTTACTTCGGCAATCGTGCTGTTCGGTTCAGCAACCGCATGCGCGGCAAAGCTGGAATCCGATCGTCCGGTGCTTCAGGCATCGGATTATCGTCACTACTTTGTCGACTTCGCCCACGATGAGCAGGAGATGCTCGGGAGCGCTCCGCCCGTGCCATGGAATTGGTTTGAGACTAATATTCCGCTGCTCGATATTCCAGACAAGCAAATAGAGCGGATGTATTACTTTCGCTGGTACTCCTTTCAGAAGCATATTGTTCGCGGGCCGAACGGATATCTGATCACTGAATTTCTCGACAACGTTCCGTGGGCCGGTAAACGGAACATGATTGATACAGCCGCAGGCCATCACATACGAGAGGCTCGCTGGCTGCGAAATCCAAAATATGTCGACGACTACACCAGGTTCTGGTTCGGGCCTGAGGGTGAGCCGCGGCGGTACAGCTTTTGGGCTGCGGATTCTGTCTATCAGTTGTTCCTCGCCACCGGTGACAGCAGGTTCGCCACCAGTCTTCTGCCGGCGTTGGTCAATAACTATGAAGCCTGGGAGCGCACGCATCAGGATCCGAATGGTCTCTACTGGCAGATTGACGACCGGGACGGCATGGAAGACAGCATCAGTGGAAATGGCTACCGTCCAACCATCAACAGTTATATGTATGGAGATGCTGTTGCAATCGCGCGCCTTGCCGCAATGGCAGGGCAGAAGCAGACTGCACACACATATCGATTGAAGGCGGAACGGCTTCGCAAACTTGTGGACGGCCGGCTGTGGAATCCAAGAGATGATTTCTATGAAACGGTCGCGCGGGGTGACAGCAAGGGATGGAGTGGCGATCGAGAGTTAATTGGCTATATCCCGTGGTACTTCAACCTGCCTTCTCCTCGGTATGACGTCGCATGGAAGCAGCTTTTCGAGCCGGAGGGCTTCTGGGGAGAGTATGGACCTACAACCGCGGATAGAAGTAACCCCAGGTTCAATTACAAAGTCAACCATGAATGCCTGTGGAATGGGCCGTCATGGCCGTTCGCAACAACGCAGACACTCGTCGCTCTTGCAAATCTGCTCAATGGACCCGAACAAAATGTGATGACGGACGAGAATTATTTTGATCTCCTTCAGGCCTACACAAAGTCACAGCACATTCGCTTGCCCAACGGAAAGGTCATTCCCTGGATTGACGAGGATCTGGATGCCGACACTGGAAATTGGATAGCGCGCAGCATTCTTATCAGGAAACATCAGCCGCCGCCGAATCGCGGACGATATTATAACCACTCAGGTTACGCCGATCTCATCATTACCGGACTCATCGGAATACGCCCCGCCGCAGGTGACACGTTTGTGCTGCATCCTCTTTTGCCGGCGAACAAATGGAAGTATTTTGCCTTGGATGGCCTTCCTTACCACGGCCACCTTCTCGCCGTTGTGTATGACCTCGATGGAACACATTATCACCGTGGCATCGGCCTTCAGGTGATTTGTGACGGACAGATAATTGCTCATAGCGATGTGCTCGCGCCGATTCGAGTGGAGTTGCAGGATGCGGATGCGCGCGCTTCGCGATTGCCTGGAATGCTTGCCGGAAGGGAAAACTGATTATTGATCGAGAAATGCCTATGTGCACTGTGAATGATGTAGCCAGGCTGGCCCAGGTTTCCACGGCAACAGTTTCTCGCGTGTTGACCGGGGTCGGCAGTGTGGCTTTCGACACACGTTCGAAAGTGCTGGATGCGATTTCTCAGTTGCAGTACAACCGTTGCCTTGCCGCCGCAGAAATGGGTAGGAGAGGAGGTAGCTCTAGGGTAAAGAACAAAAAAGCTGGGCTTGAAATACCGCAAACTCTGGAGCCGAAGGGAACTCAACGCAAACTGATGCTGTCGCTGCTGACAGAGATTTATACCATGAGACGGGAGCTTACAGAGTTCCGGGCTGAGATGCGTAGAATGCGGAATCCTTAGCGGGATCCGGAACGCCCGTTTGTGATAGGGAAGCACTCTGGGAGAAAGCGCAGCATCGGCGTGATAGGGAACAGCTTCCGTATCGTGACGAAATATCGTCACTTCCTAGCTGTAAGGAAGCCAGTATGAACGATATAGATTAGCCTGTTTTGGCCAGATTAAATTGGGCCAAAATCGAGCAAATTTGAGCTCATTCCTCCTCAAATCACCTCTACCGTACAGCATTTGGCGACATATTCCTCATATTTCCCGCATCAAATAGCCGGATATATGAGGCAAAACATACACCACCATTTCAATCCTGAAAACGGCCACATTTCAGGCTCCATTGAGGGCTAAAACCGCCAGGTTCTCCGCTCGCTCTGCCAGTCCAGGTGACAAGCTGGCGCCCGTGTTCACAAAGAGCACACCGTCACCGATTCAGCAATCGACTTGGTTCACCTCATCTATGAAAAACGTGGTGATTTTTGTGGGTATACTCCTTCAAAATAGTGCGAAATTGTGGGTAGTACCCACAATTTGCTGCGAAATTTTATTGTCTACAACGTATTGAAAATGGGCAACCTTCGACGATGATCTGAAGGCATATCCGGTGAAGCCGAAGAGCTTTGGTGAGGCGAAGAATAAGATCGGCACTACAATGCCTCATGTCGCTGCCGGTTCGCATGAAGGCTTGGTGAAGAATTACTATGCAGGCCCCGTAGCTGTAAATGAAAATATCGGCCGCATCACTTCGTATCTGGAAAAGAAGGGAATTCTGAATGACACCGCCATTGTCCAAAGCTCCGATCATGGCTTCTTCTTGGGTGAATTTCGTTTCTTCGACAAACGCTTGATGCACGAACTATCGATTCGTGTTCCTCTGATGATCCGCTATCTATCGCGTATTCCTGCCGGCATGGTTCGCAACGAACAAGTTCTAGATATCGATTTCGCGCCGACTCTTCTCGACCTTGCCGGGGTGCCAGTTCCGTCGCACTTTCAAGGCAAGAGAGTTTTGCCTATGGTTAGGAAACCTAATCCAGAATTTCGGAAAGAGTGGTACTACGAGTATTACGAGTGCCTAATCCTGAGGCTGTCCGATCACACCGGGGAATCCGCACGGAGCGTTACAAGTTGACTTATTACGTCGCCGATCAGGCGTTTGAAATATTGGCCCCACAAGAAACCAACAATCTGTATGGCAAACCCGAAGTTGTGGCTCGATCAATTGCAGGCAGCGGTTCCACAACGCAAACCATTAGGCCAGACAGGAGAATAGAACAATTTTCGGAGATGCCTTTTCCATTGCGCGAAAAGAGGTGAATCCAGATTTCAGATGCGCCAAATCGTCGATAGTCACCCTGAAACGGGCTTGGTAACGGCAATCAATGACACGCGGAGCAGTGAATAGCACGAATTCCTATGACGGCGATTTGACGATGTCCCCTGTTCTTTGGCTTGCATCAGCGCTGCCATCATAGCATTCAGGTAAGTATCCCCGCCAAAGCCGGGGATACTTAGTTTGGTGGATCAGTCTACAAATAAGCTGATAGTCGCACCTGTTAGCTACTGTGACTTAACACGAAGCGATACGGGTACGAAAGGTGTCGAAAGCAGTGCAGCATTACCCGTCAGATAATACGTTGGAATCTTGGGAAACTTCTCTTCTGTGAGCAGGAG
>DASZRJ010000032.1:0-82618 GCA_035550015.1 Occallatibacter sp.
GAGCGAGACCGCACGTGATGCGGCCGCAAGGAGGTTGTACGAAGATGGTGAACCGCAGAACAGCTTTGAAGCAGATGAGTGGCATTGCCGGCGCGGTAGTGCTTGCAGAGGGTTGGATGGGTAAGGGAAGCGCGGAGACGGTAGCTCAGCCGATGAGCACCAATCATGCTTTGGCGTTGGCGGCTGAAAATGCGGCGCCGTTTACGCTGCCGGCGTTGCCGTATGCCTACGATGCGCTGGAGCCGCACTTCGACGCGGAGACAATGCACCTGCATCATGACAAGCATCACCAGGGATATGTGAACAATCTGAATGCCGCAGTAAAGGCACATCCTGAGCTGGAAGGGAAATCATTAAACGAGCTGGTTGCCGGCTGGGCGAGTGCGCCGGAAACGGCACGCGCGGCCGTACGGAACAACGGCGGCGGGCACCTGAACCACAGTCTGTGGTGGACGACGCTGGGCAAAGGCGGCGACGCACCGAAGGGCGAACTGGCAAAGGCGATCGATGCAAAGTTCGGGACATTCTCGTCGTTCCAGGAACAGTTCACTAAAGCGGCGATGGGCGTGTTCGGCAGCGGTTGGGCGTGGCTGGTGAGGATGCCGGATGGGACGGTTACGATTGAATCGACGCCGAACCAGGACAGCCCGGTGACGGCGGGCCACACGCCGGTGATGGGCGTGGATGTATGGGAGCACGCCTACTACCTGAAATACCAGAACCGACGTGCGGATTACGTGAAGGCGTACTTTAACGTGGTGAACTGGGATGCAGTTAGCGGCAATTTTGCGCAGAAAGCGTGATGTAAGAATAAAAGGGTGAAGTCATTCATCCTCCGCAGCTCTTATTCTGCGGCCGCTGTGATGGCGCTGGCGGCCGCGACACTTTTGACAGTGAGTCTTTCGTTGACGGCGTGCCACAGCAAGCCTGCGCTAACACCGCAACAGGCCGAAGGGAAGCATCTCTATGAGGTGCGGTGCGCGCATTGCCACCGCGACAACGACCTGGCTCTGAAGAAGGTTCCTCCGGACCTGCATGGCATGTTTGAGCGCACGCGTCTGCCGAGCGGTGCTCCGGCGACCGACGAGCAGGTGGAACGGACCGTGCTTGGCGGCAAGGGCATGATGCCCGCGTTTACAGGGCGCTTTACCAAAGACCAGATGGATGCGCTGCTGGCGTATCTGCATACAGGACTTGAACCAGGCGACTAAGTGTGCCGTGTTCATGCATCGATGAGTCCGAAATTGAAATGACGGTATACTGAAAGAGCCATGGCAGCTGAAAAGACCTTTTACATTGAAACGTTCGGTTGCCAGATGAATGCCCATGACTCCGAGAAGGTAATTGGCACACTCGAGCACGAGGGCTACGCACAGGTTGAGACCGAAGAAGAAGCGGACCTGATTCTCTATAACACCTGCTCGATTCGCGATAAGGCCGAACAGAAGGTCTTTCACCGGCTGAACGACTACAAAAAGTTCTACAAACAAGGCAAGCGCTTTGGCGTTCTGGGCTGTGTGGCGCAGCAGGAAGGCGAGAAGATCTTCGAGCGCGCGCCGTACGTGTCGCTGGTGTCGGGCTCAGCGTCGTACAGGCGGCTGCCGGAGATGCTGGAGCGGCTGGAGGCAGGTGAGCACCGGATTACGGGGCTGGACGATCGCCAGACCGAAGAGACGTTCGAGACGGAGTTCACGGCAAGGCAGAACCCGTATCGCGGCTACATCACGATAATCGAAGGCTGCGACAAGTTCTGTGCCTACTGCGTGGTGCCGTATACGCGCGGCAAGGAGCGCAGCCGAGGTTCGTTTTCCGTGCTAGCCGAGGCGCGCAGGATTGCCGACCAGGGGCTGACGGAGATCCAGCTGCTGGGACAGAACGTGAACAGCTACCGCGACCCGGAAGGGAAGATGAGTTTTGCCGAACTACTGGCGGCCGTGGGCGAGGTTCCGGGGATTCGGCGGGTACGGTTTACGACCAGCCACCCAAGGGACTTTACGAAGGATATTGTGGAGGCAATCGATGCGGTGCCGTCGCTGTGTGACCACGTGCACCTGCCGGTGCAGTCGGGGTCGTCTCGCGTGCTGAAGATGATGGCGCGTGAGTATACGCGGGAGTGGTACCTGGAGCGGATTGCCTGGATAAGGGCGGCGAAGCGGAAGATTTCGCTCTCGACGGACATCATTGTGGGCTTTCCGGGGGAGACGCCGGACGATTTTATCGAGACGATGAATTTACTAGCCGAAGTCGAGTACGATTGCGTATTCGGATTCAAGTACTCGGCACGGCCCAATACGCCGGCTCTGACGATGATCGACTCGATTTCGGAGACGGAAAAGAGTAGACGCCTGCAAGTGCTTTTGGATAGGCAGCGTGAGATCCAAAGAGTTAATTTTAACAAGCATATAGGCGAAGTTATGGAAGTGATGGTGGAAGGAATGAACCCGGCTCGCGGGCAGGTGGCTGGACGCAGCAGCCAAAACAAGCCGGTGAACTTTACGACGGCGCACCCAATCGCTCCGGCTCCGGGCAGCTATCTGAAGGTGATGATCACTGCGGCGTTTCCAAACAGCCTGGTGGGCGAGGCGGTCTAGACCGCAGATTTCAGCACCGTGGCAGAAAGGGAAATCATGGACATCGAAGTACGCGTACGTGGTTGGATGATGGACCCAGGGACAAATATGCCGATTGTCGTTCTGAAGGATGTGGGCTCGGATGCCGTGATGCCTATCTGGCTAGGGATTTTCGAGGCGAATGCGATCGTGGCAGAGTTGGACAAGGCGGTCGCTCCCAGACCTATGACGCACGACCTGATGCGGAATCTTATTCAATACATGAATGGCCAGCTGGAGCGCATTCTTATTACGGAACTACGCGACGATACATTCTACGCACAACTGTGGATTCGGCAGGAGGGCGAGCTGATGACTGTGGATGCGCGTCCGTCGGACGCGATTGCGCTGGCGATGCGCGCGGACTGTCCGATCTTTGTCTCCGAGCAAGTGATGGAGCTTGCCAAGGTAAATCCTTCCGGCCAGGGAGATGGACCCAGCGGCGACCAGTTACGTGGATGGCTGGAAGGCCTGAACGACGAGGACCTGGGCCGCTACAAGATGTGAGATGTGCTGGCTGCTTTGTGCAGGGCACTCCCGGACTCTCGCTTTTTGAATGAAACTGAAAGGTATGCAGGCGCGCAGGGTAATCCATGCCGAAGCTTACAGTACAGAATATCTGTTATCGGACATAAGAACTAAACTGCTGAAATCAGCTAAGATGCTTGCCAGCGGCCTCTTTCGAGGCACCCTATCCTCACTTTGAGAAAGGTTATCCGATGCGCATCGCCACTGTGATTGCGGGTGTGTTTTGCCTGTTTGTGGTGTTGTTTGATGCGTTCCAGACGATCATTGTGCCGCGGCGCGCAATGGGTAAATTGAGGCTCACGAACCTTTTCTACGGGCTGACCTGGAGGCCCTGGATTTATTTCGCCAAGCTGGTTCGTCAACCCAACAAACGTGAGTCGGTGCTGAGCTATTACGGGCCGATGTCGCTAATCCTTCTGCTGATGGTGTGGGCGGCCGGACTGGTGGTTGGCTTCGGGCTGCTGTATTCGTCGCTGGGGCGGCCGTTTCACGACGGGCTGGAGAGCTCGGTGATTCGGACAGACCTCTACGTGAGCGGTACGACGCTGTTTACGCTCGGCCTGGGCGACGTGACGCCGCAGACCTCCGTAGCGCGAGTATTGACGATTCTGGAGGCGGGAACCGGGCTGGGATTTCTGGCGGTCATCATGGGCTACTTCCCTGTTCTGTATAGCGCGTTTTCACGGCGTGAGGTGAGTATTGCGCTGCTGGATGCGCGGGCAGGCTCACCGCCGACGGCAGCGGAACTGATGCGCAGGCATTCGCACCAGGGGGCTGAAGAGTCTCTGGCGCTGCTGCTGAATGAGTGGGAGCGGTGGTCGGCGGAGTTGCTGGAGAGCCATATCTCGTATCCGCTGTTGTGCTATTTCCGGTCGCAACACACGAACCAGAGCTGGCTGGCCTCGCTGACGGCGATTCTGGATACGTCGTCGCTGCTGATTGCCGGCGTACAGGGGGATGAGGCCCGGCAGGCGCAACTCACCTTTGCCATGGCGCGGCATGCTCTGGTGGACTTGGCACAGATTTTCAATGTATCTTCCGCTCCTTCTGCGGTGGACCGGCTGCCACAAGAGCAGTACGACGAGCTGTACGGACGGCTATGCCAGAGCGGAGTGGCGATGTGCCGCGACGGGCACTCGTATGACCGGCTGCGTGAGCTGCGCGTGCTGTACGAAGGGTATGCAGAAGGGCTGGCACGATACCTGCATATGCCGCTGCCGCCGTGGATGCCGCCTGCTCCGAAGCTGGACAACTGGGAACGTGTGGCACGGATCCGCGCGCAATCCGAACTATCCCAGGACTCTGTAGGAGCCAACGAAGAGCACTTCATTGAGCCGCATCATGATTTCTAGCCACCGATAATTCAACTAGTTGCGGATTTAGTTGCGGATTTCTGCCAGCAACGATTCAATCTCAGTCTTTTCTGCTGAGCTTAGCCGTAGCAATGGCAGTCGTGTATATCCGCCGTAGTAGCCATTGAAGTCGCAGGCGTATTTGATCCCAGCCACGCCAAGCGCCCCTGTGATGCGCTTGTTAGGCATGTCTACGCGCTCCTGCTTGGACTTCGCCAACTCGTAGTCATGATCTTTCCAGGCCAGATAGATTTCCGTACAGGCCTGCGGGACAGCGGCGGCAAGGCCGAGGATTGCGCCGGATGCGCCTGCCTGGAGCGCGTCAAAAGCGATGGAAGCCGAGCCGGTGAGAACCTGAAAGCCGACTTCTTTGGTGCGCGTGCGTAGGGCTGGGGCCGGTGGAGGCACTGCAATGGTGGTACCACCGCTGAGAGATTCTGCGGAGACGAAGATGGACGGCCCAGCGGCTATGGCAGCGGGCTGCAGCATGCGCGCGGTAGCGGCTTCAAACACCGGAGTGACGGTGACAGTGCGTTTGGGCGCATCTTTGACTGCATCGATGGTTGCGATGAGGCGGTCGAGATTGCCGCTCGAATCTTTGATGGCGATGATGTTCGGATGATGCGCTAGCTCGGCCACCATGGGAACGGGAATGTCATAAGGTACGCAGCGCGGAATGTTGTAGAGCACGACAGGCAGCGGCGAACGGTCGGCAACGGCACGGTAGTAGTTGAGCACCGCGGCTTCGGTCATCTGTGTGGAGTAATACGTCGGCGTGCGGACAAGCACAGCGTCGTACTTATGTTTTGCAGCATCCTCGGCCAGGGCCAGAGTGGCGCTGAGTGATTCGCGCCCTACTCCTGCGACGAGAACTTTCTCGGCAGCAGCAGCCTCCGCCGCCGTCTTCAGCACCTCACGTGATTCCTCATCGCTAAGAGCGGGCGCCTCGCCCGTCGATCCGAGAATGATTAGCCCTGAAAGCAGGCTACGTGAGTAGCGCGCGACGTTTGCTTCGAGCTTGCGCAAATAGAGCCGCTCGTCCGTATAAAAGGGTGTAGTGGCGGCGGCAAAAATTCCTTCTAGGAGCATGGATTCATTGTAATGTTCAGCGGGTGTCGATTCCCTGTCTACATGAGACGGCTGGTTTAGCAGGAGGCATTACTCACTAGCGCCTCAAGAATTCACGCAGCGTCAGAAGCCTCATGAAGATTCTCTCCGGCGGATGCGACTTTGGACCTTCCGGCCGTGCGTAAGACCGAAGCACCTGCGTCAGTGCCGGTCCCGCAAGTTTGCGAACCCGCATTTTCAGACTTAGCTTCTCGGCTGGGGCCGTGCGCAGTTTTCCGAGCATCTTTCGAATCGCGTCCGGCGCAATTATGTCATCAAGCTGTGAAGGCCTCTCAAGCGACGCGCTTACCTTATCTCGATTTTCAATGAGCTCCTTCTTCCAATCCGGCATTGCCTGACCGGTGCGTGCTCTAGGAATGGCAAAAATCTCTGGCAACAGCTCTTGTGCTGCCTCGCGATAGAGAGCCTTGCCAATGCGATCCTCTTGAGGCAATGTGTGAATCAATTCGAGCATGTCCGTGGTAAGGAACGGCTCACGTACATCGAAAAACTCTCCAATGATGAACCGTCGCCACGGAAGAAGTGAGGAGGGAATCCGCTGGTCCAGATAGAGGAAGTCCTTTAGATCGTGCAGCGACTCTTCCCTGCTCCGTGCAACAATCCGCTCCACCAGGTTCGCCAGTGATTCACTCAGTTCCACGCGCGTTGCTCCGTCAAGATAGGGAAACAAGGCCGCAGCGACATCAAATTTACGCAGGACGACTGTGGACAGAACATCTTCTTTCGAAGTAAGGCGCCGGTCGGACCAGCCAAAACTCTCATCGCCAGCAATTAGTACGGAACCGGTGTGGTGAGCGCCCTGATCATGCTATGCATCGATTTCGTCGCAGAAATTCGATAGCCCTTGTCCCAGACGAGCGTTGCTCTCAATGGTGGCAAGAATTGAACCGTGATACGACTCAAGAATCTGGTGCGGATAGCCGACAAGAGAAGCCATCTCTTGCGCAACCAAGGCGTCTGTGCCTTTCACTGCCACACTATGCACATAGGAAAATGTCTGCAGTTACGCAGGTTTTACATACTTGGCCAGAATGCCGAGGATACCGCTGGAGTCAAATCCGCCACTTAATGACAGCAGTAGAGGACGATCGCACACCTGGGCGCGCACTGACTCCACCAAGCATTCCTTCATCTTATCCTTTGCCGATCTCCGTGGCACCACCTCGCCAAATCCGTACATCCAATATGCTTCTGTATGGTGATGTCTTCCATCAAACGTATGCAGACATGCGCGTTCCAGCACTTCAATTTCTTTGAAGACAGTCGACGTGAAGAACTGAGTCCCGTTAGCAATCCCACAGGCCAGTCCGGCCGACGAAAGATGCAGATCCTCGCGCGAAAAGAAGGTCAGATGCGTCGCCAGCACGAACCCGTCTGGCAACTTGTGGCAAAAGATTTTCGAATAGTTAATTCGATCTGTCAGAACTCGAACGATGCCCGAGTCCTTTTCAATCGTGAGAATTACCGCATGCCGGCGTGGACCTGCGGTTTGAAACTCACTAAGTTCTCTCAAGCCTCGCGTATCGCCCACGGCAATGGAATAGTGCTGCGGAGTCTCCTCCACGCACGTGGTCAACCCGTGCAAGAGCAGCCATTGCTTTCCAGCGATATCGATTGCCACCTTCTTCCTGGCCTCCGGCAGTGAGGCAGCATTGACAGAAGAATTAGAGGAAGAATAGAGGAAAAACCATTGGTGGCCGAGCATGAAACCTCGCGAAGCTGATTAGATACTCTGGATAAAAAACTCCTCTGTCCTGCATTAACGTTGCGCGTGCAACTCCTGCAGGGAGTTCACTGTAATGGTGCGCTTCTGCATGGCTGCAATTCCCTCCGCAGCTGCTTGGGCCGCGGCAAGTGTGGTGATGGTTGGAATACGGCCACCGACAGCAGCTCGGCGAATAGCTTTCTCATCGAAGAATGGATCCTGACCGCGCGGTGTGTTGATGATGAGCGCAATGCGATCGCTCTTGATGAGATCGACGACGTTGGGGCGGCCTTCCTTGACCTTGAAGACGCGCTCGACGGGAATGCCCGCGGCCTCGATGGCGTTGGCTGTGCCTTCGGTTGCGACAATCTTGAAGCCGAGATCGACGTAGCGTTTGACCAGAGCGACAGTGGCGGACTTGTCCGGATCGGCAACGCTGAAGAACGCCGTACCCTTGGTGGGAAGAATTTGTCCGGCCGAAAGCTGTGCTTTTGCGAACGCTTCGCCGAAGTTGGCGGCGACACCCATTACTTCGCCCGTGGACTTCATTTCCGGGCTCAGCACTGTATCGACGCCCGCGAATTTGTTCCACGGAAATACAGGCGATTTCACGTAGTAATGCGTCCCCACTTCAAGATCGCAACCACTGGACAACTGCGCAGGCAGAAGTTCCTTGAGCGTGCGGCCTGTCATCAGTCGCGAAGCAATCTTAGCCAACGGAATTCCCGTTGCCTTTGAGACGTAAGGCACTGTGCGCGATGCGCGCGGGTTGACTTCGATGACGTAGACGTTGTCTTTGCCGTCTTTGTCTCGCTGAATGGCAAACTGCAGATTGACCAGGCCGACGACCTTGAGTGCGAGCGCCAACTTGCGCGTGTAGGTGCGCAGCGTATTCAGCGTTTCTTCCTTGATGCCGACAGCGGGAAGAACACAGCTCGAATCGCCCGAATGGATACCCGCTTCTTCAATGTGTTGCATGATGCCGGCGATAACCACATCGGTGGAATCGCATAGAGCATCGATATCGACCTCGACCGCATTCTCAAGGAAGTGGTCGATGAGGACGGGGCGCTCCTGTGAATACTCAACGGCCTCGCGCATGTAGCGTGAGACTTCATTCGCGTCGTAGCAGATCACCATGGCGCGGCCGCCGAGCACATAGCTGGGGCGTACGAGCACGGGGTAACCGATGCGATTGGCGACCTCGAGCGCTTCGTCGATGCTGGTGGCGGTGCCGCCGGCGGGCTGCGGAATTTCAAGCTCTTCAAGTAGCTTGCCGAAACGCTTGCGGTCTTCAGCGAGATCGATGGATTCGGGCGATGTGCCGACGATGGGCACTCCTGCGGCGCGCAGGCGGCCGGCGAGATTCAGCGGCGTCTGTCCGCCAAACTGAACGATCATGCCGATCTCTGCACCGGACTGCGCCTCATGGTTATAAATAGCCAGCACATCTTCCAGCACAAGCGGCTCGAAGTAGAGCCGGTCGCTCGTGTCGTAATCTGTCGAAACCGTTTCTGGGTTGCAGTTGACCATGATGGTCTCGTAACCGTCGTCCTTGAGAGCGAACGACGCGTGACAGCAGCAGTAGTCGAACTCGATGCCCTGACCGATACGGTTGGGGCCGGAGCCGAGGATGATGATCTTCTTCTTCTCGGTCGGCGGCGCCTCGTCCTCTTCATCGTAGGTGGAGTAGAGGTAGGGCGTCATCGATTCGAATTCGGCTGCACAGGTGTCCACGAGCTTGAAGACAGGTTTGACGCCCTGCGACTCGCGCAGTTCCCTTACCTGTTTGATGCCTTCATGACCCTCAAGCTTGAGCTCGGCGGCAATGCGTTCGTCGCTCAGGCCCATGCGCTTGAGCTTGCGCATTTTTTCAGGACCGATTTCTTCGATTCGCGTTTTGGCAATCGTCATTTGCTCGAGAGTGATTTCGCGAATCTGGTGGAGGAACCAGGGGTCCATGCCGGTGAGGCGTGCAACTTCGCGCACACTCATTCCACGTTCGAATGCAAAGCGAATATATGCCAGACGTTCCGGCCGCGGCGTCACAAGCATTTGCGTCAGGCGGCGCGGTTCCAGCACTTCCGCGCCGGTCTTCTTGCCGGTTTCAAGCGCGCGCCATGCCTTCATCAGCGATTCCTTGAAGGTGCGCCCAATGGCCATCACCTCTCCCACGGATTTCATCTGTGGGCCGAGCACGTCGTCTGCGCCGGGGAACTTCTCAAATTGCCATTTCGGAATCTTCGTCACGACATAATCGATCGTTGGCTCAAAGCAGGCAGGCGTTTTGCGCGTAATGTCGTTGGGGATTTCGTCGAGTGTGTAGCCGACTGCGAGCTTAGCGGCGATCTTGGCGATTGGAAATCCTGTGGCCTTGGATGCGAGAGCTGAGGAGCGCGAGACGCGTGGATTCATTTCGATGACGGTCATGCGGCCATCGGCGGGATTGACGGCGAACTGAACGTTGGAGCCGCCGGTTTCAACGCCGATCTCACGCATGACGGCGAGAGCCGCATCGCGCATCTTCTGGTACTCGCGATCAGAGAGCGTCTGCGCGGGGGCAACGGTGATGGAGTCGCCTGTATGCACGCCCATCGGATCGAAGTTCTCAATCGAGCAGATAATGATGACGTTGTCGGCCAGGTCACGCATTACCTCGAGCTCATATTCCTTCCAGCCGAGCACGCTTTCCTCCACCAGGCACTCGTGGACGGGCGAAAGGTCGAGACCGCGCGAGAGAATTTCCATCAGCTCTTCGCGGTTGTAAGCAATGCCTCCGCCTGAGCCGCCGAGGGTGAAGCTGGGGCGGATGAGAATTGGGAAGCCTATTTTGCCTGCGAAGTCGAGACCGTCACGCAGATTATTGACGAGCGCTGATTTTGAAACCTCGAGACCGATACGAACCATGGCGTCTTTGAAGAGCAAACGATCTTCGGCCTTCTTGATGGCATCGAGTTTCGCGCCAATCAATTCAACGTTGTGCTTGTCGAGAATGCCGGCGTCGGCGAGATCGACGGCGAGGTTGAGCGCCGTTTGGCCACCCACTGTAGGCAGCAAAGCGAACTTGCCTGAGTCAGGTCCAAGCATCGACGCTTCTTTGCGAATAATTTCCTCAACGTAATCGCGGGTGAGTGGCTCGATGTATGTGCGGTCAGCCAATTCCGGATCAGTCATGATGGTCGCCGGATTGGAATTGACGAGGACGACCTCGTAGCCCTCCTGCTTGAGAGCTTTGCAGGCCTGCGTACCGGAGTAGTCGAACTCGGCCGACTGGCCGATAACGATCGGACCGGAACCGATCACGAGGATTTTCTGAATGTCATTTCTACGTGGCATTGTTTCCGCGAATCCCTATTTGTTGTGCCTGTTGTTGCGGCGAATTCTTCGTTCAAAATCCTTCTTGCTAGTGAAAACCGAGGAGCAGTCATCACTGCAGGCGCCCGGGCCCAGGATGACGTACAGTGCATTTCCACGAACTTCCGTGGCAAGCTCGAAGCGTACAAGAACCGGTCGTGCAACGATGGAGTAATGCGGCACTCTCATGCGGAAGATGAACTCTCCAGACACATGCTTGAAGTCGTACTCGCCTTTCGCGTCGGTTCGCGTCGTGTAGATGACATTGCCATTCTGGGTAAGGTTGATGACAGCATCGGTTACTGGCTTTCCTTCTGGAGTGACAACAATCCCCTTCAGGTGTGAGACATGAAAAGGGCCCGGGATATCGATTTGTGCCTGTGCGACGCCAAAACATATCATGCACGCAGCGATCACCAGAAATAGCCGTCCCAAAAAACAGCGGAGCCGAAAGCCCCGCTGTTTGGAATTGTTCAAATATCTGTACTCAGTCACGGTCATCCCTTCCACTCCTCCATCATTGTGCGGAAGTCGCGGAACAGGTAGTGCGAGTCGTGCGGGCCGGGCGCGGCTTCAGGGTGATACTGCACGCTGAAAAGTGGCAGAGATTTGTGGCGCAGTCCCTCGAGCGTGTTGTCGTTCAGGTCCACATGCGTCAGCTCCACCTCGTTCGCATTCACGCTGTCCGGGTCAACGGCAAAATTATGATTGTGCGCCGTAATTTCCACCTTGCCCGTTGCATTGTTGCGCACCGGATGATTACCACCGTGATGGCCGAACTTGAGCTTGTAAGTCCTGCCGCCTAGGGCGAGTCCGCAAAGCTGATGCCCAAGGCAGATCCCAAACACTGGAACGCGGCCCATCATCTTGCGAATGGACTGCACCGCGTACTCGACAGGCTCGGGATCTCCGGGCCCGTTGGACAGGAAGACACCATTAGGTTTGAGCGCGAGCACATCTTCGGCGGAGGTCTGCGCCGGAACCACCGTCACCCTGCATCCTTCGCGCGTCAGCATGCGAAGAATGTTCTGCTTGATGCCGAAGTCGTAGGCAACAACGTGCAACGGAGTGCCATCAAGCGAAGGAGGTAGTAGAGGATCACCTGCCTGATTGCGCGCGTCGTCCTCATCGAAGGTGTAAATGGATTTGGTGGTGACGACCTTGGCCAGATCCGTCCCATCCATTTTGCGGATGCTGCGCGCCTTTTCGATCAGAGCCTGGGGATTCGAGACGTCGGTCGAGATAACGCCGCGCATGACGCCGTGCGTACGCAGATGGCGAACGAGAGCGCGTGTGTCGATTTCGGCGAGCACAGGCACTTTGTAGCGCTCCATGTACTCGTCTGTGACCTGCTCTGAGCGCCAGTTGGAGCTGATGGGTGAGAACTCGCGGACGATAAGACCTTCAATGAAGGGCTTTACCGCCTCGTTATCAGCATGGTTAGTCCCGTAATTGCCAATCTGGGGATTTGTAAGAACGACGATCTGGCCGGCGTAGGAAGGGTCGGTAGCAATTTCCTGATATCCGGTAAGGGACGTATTAAAAACGACCTCGCCCTGGCATTCGCCAGGATGTCCATAGCCTAGGCCCTGGAAGATGCGCCCGTCTTCGAGCGCAAGAAGTGCCTGCATCGCCTCTCCGAGGAGTGGATTCAATCGATTGTAGCAGGTTAAGTGAGCCATATCACCCGTGGAAAACTTGGCATCATTTCTACGCTTAATTTTTTCAACGTCTATACTGGGCTCCATGCTCTCCCAGCCATTGCTTCGCGCATCCACTGCGACGATTCTATTGATCTTCATTAGCACCATTTTTGTACAGGCTCAGCAAGAAACTCAGGCTCCGCTCTATACCAGTGAAACCCATCTGATCGATTTCACCTTTAGCGTTCGCAAGCCGGATGGCACCCTTGCTAGAGGCCTTACCAGAAATGATTTCCAAATTACCGAAGATGGCGTGCCGCAAAACATCTCCTTCTTCGGCCGTGAGCAGGATCTGCCCTTGTCGCTGGGGCTGATTGTGGATGCCAGCGACAGCCAGAGCAAGTTCATCAAGCGCCACAGCAAAGACGTAAAGAAGTTCCTCGAAACCGTTGTTGCTCCAAAAGATGAAGTATTCACCATTTGTTTTGGCAATCACCTGCGACTGACAAATGATTCAACCTCGTCAATCGACGCAGTGCTGAGTGGTATGAAGCGATACGACAAGGACGTGTCCAGTTTCCCTGAATTGGACCCCGATGATCGCGAAGGTGGCACGGCACTCTATGACGCCATCTACTATAGTGTGCAAGAAAAACTTGCACACGCTCACGGTCGCCGCCGCGCACTGATTCTTTTTACCGATGGCGAAGAGAACTCAAGCTCCCACGATCTGCTCGATGCTATCGGCGCCGCGCAGGACACTGACACGCTCATCTATGCCATCCGTTATACCGAAGAGAAGGAGAGCAAATCGCCAGACGCACGACACGGGAAAGCAGCGCTGCACCATCTGGCAGTGGAAACTGGAGGCAGCGACTACGACGCTCTACATGAAGATGTTGCGCAGGCCTTTATACAGATTGCCGATGAGCTACGGTCGTTGTATTCGGTGGCCTACCACTCCACCCATCGCACGCATGACGGTGCCTTCCACAAGGTCGTGATTACCACCACAAATCCTGACTATGTAGTACATGCCCGCACCGGCTACTACGCTAAATAATTAGAAGAGCAGAGCGGCACTTAGTGCACCATACCCGCATCGCGTGCAGGCCAGTAGATGAGCACAGCTTTTCCGTAAATATAAGACCGGTCTACAGGACCAAAATCCCTGCTATCCGACGCGATATTGCGATGGTCGCCCAGCACAAAATATTGATGTGGCTGTAGCTTGATCTCTGGATACGACTTCATGTCCCGATATTGCGGGGGGACATAATTTTCTCGGATAGGCTTTCCGTTCACAAACACCTGGCCCTGATCGATCCAGAGCCGGTCGCCTGGCAATGCAATTACGCGCTTGATGTAACTCTTCGAAGGATCAGGCGGATAGTGAAACACCACCACATCGCCGCGGTGAATGTCTTCAAAGCGGTAAATGAACTTGTTAATGAACAGGCGATCGTCATTCTCCAGCCGCGGCAACATGCTTGTGCCTTCTACAATTACCGGCTGGTACAGAAACATGATGATCAAAATCGAAACCACCGATGAGACCAGTAGATCGCGGACAAAGAGTCCCATCCCTCCAGGCTTTTGGGCGCTCTGCTCTGTTCCTGGAAGATCGTTATCAACCGGTACAGGCGCTTCCTGAATTGTGAGAGGTGCTTCCGGTTTTTCGTTGGTCGGCTCGTCCATCTGTTTCATCTTTAATTATTCATGCATGCGCGAACTACTTGCAACCTAGTCCGCCCGGAGGACACAGAATTTTCATTGGCTTCGGCTTTTCCATTGGCTTGGGCTGGTTGGGTGAAGGAACCAGTGCCGTCCCCGTGCCATTCGGAGCGAGGTTCTCTTCTGTGAGAATGAGTGGCCGCTGCAGCACCATCTCCACCTGAGTGCCGCTGTTGATGTTTACGTCCGCCCCGCGCGTAAATAGCGACACAATCCCTGCAGCCGCCAGGCCCGCTCCCAATCCTGCAAGCCCTCCGGCCACAGGATGTCCTGCGTTCAGCCCGCCAATCGCACCAACTGTTGCTCCGGTCGGTACGGAAACCTTTGCCACATCGCCGGCGTGCCGGCCTTTGTCTCCTTCTTGCTCAATTGTTCCTTCACCGTCGTCCTTCACGGATTGCTTCTTTGCGCCCGGCAGACTGTTCACCATGCCAGGAATCTCAACCACCGTGTTGTTAGGAAAAATAATGGACGTGAAATGCATATCGAGCTGTGCCCGTCCGTGAAAGCGGCCGGCGCGCTTCACGCTGTCCACAACACCCTGCACGTAGACTCCCGCTGGAATCATCACGCGATTGCCTACAACCACGGGGAAAGCCGAAGTTAGATATACGCCATCTCCAGGCTTGGCGCTGGCCGTGTTAATACCGCTGCGCAGTTCCAGCAAAACCTTGGTTCCCGCGGGAACGGTGTAGGTGGGTTGAGCCGCCGTTGCAGTCTCTTCGCTCTGCGCGTTCGCCGCTCGTGTTTGTGACGCTCCTGGTTGCTCCGCATCTTGTGCGTACCCAGCCGTTGTGGCTGACACCAGCGTCGTTATTGCCGCCGCCAGAGCAACTAATGGTCTCTTCGCGCGCATCATCTTCCCTGCCCATTTCCTGTATGGATAGACGTAAACATTTGCGCCAAGGATAGCGTAAACCCTGTCTTTTCGTGGTGAAAATAGGCTCTCTGCTGGATTTCCCGATAATTGGCGTTACGATGCAGTAACCGATGAATACTGTGCATACTCGTTCCCAAATCGCTCCTGTCACTTCGCCGCAATTCACGGCAGCGTACAAAGTGCTGCGTGACGCGATCGATGCCAAAGCATTTCCCGGCTGCGCTTTCGGCGTACTTGCCGGTGACCAGGTTGTGCTCCAGGATGCACTGGGCCGTTTCACCTACGAAGACAACGCGCTCGAGGTAACGCCAGCGACGATCTATGACGTAGCTAGCCTCACCAAAGTGGTGTCTACCACAGCTACGGCCATGCTTCTTCATCAGCAGCAACGTCTTCACCTTGACGCGCCTCTCGGTGACTATCTCCCGGGCTTTGTCGTGGGACGCTCACTCGATGAAAAAGCCCGCCACGTCACTCTGCGCCATTTACTTGCCCATAGCTCTGGCCTGCCCGGATATGTTGATCTCTACCGTACGGCCCATTCACCGGCCGGGCTCTTTCGCAATCTGTTGGAACTGCCGTTGGAATCCGAGCCCGGCACGCACACCGAGTACTCGGATATGGGGTTTATCCTTCTCGGGAAGGCACTTGAAGTCACTCTGCGTGGCTATCTGGCTTCATGGTCCACACACAACATTTTTGAACTGCTTGCCATGCAAGACAGCGGTTTCTGCCCACCAGCTGCGCTAAGGCATACCATTCCACCCACTGAAATCGATGAGGAGTTTCGTAAACGCACGATCCAGGGCGAGGTGCAGGATGAACATGCTTGGCTGCTGAATGGGGCTGCCGGCCATGCAGGCCTTTTTTCCAATGTCCCCGACCTGTTGCGCTTCTCGGATGAAATCCTGAAGAGCGCGAAAAATGAGTCAGGCGAAAATACCACTTTCTTTAATGCGCATACGATTGCGCTATTCTCTGAACGGCAAAGTCCTCCCGGCAGTTCTCGTGCTCTCGGCTGGGATACACCTTCACCTGAATCCTCTGCGGGAAAATATTTCTCGCAAAAATCCATAGGCCATCTTGGCTTCAGCGGCTGTTCCCTATGGATCGATTTATCTGCTGGAATTGCTGTTGTTTTACTTACCAATCGCACTTGGCCCGATCGAAAAAATCAGCTCATTCGCGAAGTCAGACCGGCTTTTCACGATGCCGTGCGTGAAGCAATCTGTTGACTTGAATACTGTGGTAACGATGGCACTGCACACGGTGCAGAATTCTGTTTCCCTTGACGGGAATCGGGCTACAATGTAGTTGGGGTTAGACGCGATGCTCAGTGGTTCTATGACGCAGGAATTTGTGGAAACGCATAAAAAAGAAGACACCCGCACCGACGAGGTGTCGCTCCTGCAACACCTCATTACAGAGAGCGAAAATGAAGCCTCTCAGGGCTTCGATACCAAGTCGGCTCTTGAGATTGCACGAATCATCAACCACGAAGATGCTAAAGTGGCAGCCGCTGTGAAGAAGTCGCTTGCGGAAGTCGCTCAGGTGATCGATCAGGTTTCGCGCAGCCTGCGCGATGGTGGTCGTCTCATCTACGTAGGCGCAGGATCCAGCGGTCGTATTGCTGCTCTCGACGCTTCCGAGTGTCCACCCACCTACTCAACCGCTCCAGGTCAGGTGCAATACATCATGGCTGGCGGCCCCAAGGCTCTAGCCTCTGCGGTTGAAGTTAATGAAGATTCCGAAGAACTTGGCCAGCGTGATATTGCCCGCCGCCGTCCCACGCGCAAGGATGTTGTCATCGGCATCTCCGCGTCAGGCAGAACTCCCTATGTCGTTGCCGCCACCGCTTATGCGCGTGCACGCGGTGCCTATACTGCTGCCGTTACCTGCAACCACGGCACGCCACTTGAGGCAGCCGCAGATATAGCCATCATTGCCGAGGTCGGTCCCGAAGTTGTCTCCGGTTCCACGCGCATGAAGGCCAGCACCGCGCAGAAGATGATCCTTAACATGATCACCACAGGCGCCATGACACGCATGGGCTATGTGTATGAAAACCTGATGGTCAACGTGCACATGCAGAACTCCAAGCTTGTCGAGCGCGGTATTCGCGTGCTTATGAGCGCATGCAACATCGACCGTGCCAAGGCCGTTGAAACCATCAAGTGCGCAGGCCGTAGCGTGCCGGTTGCTCTGGTTATGCTCAAGGCCAAGGTGGACAAACCGGAAGCCGTGCGCAGACTCGCCAAGAGCGATGGCAATGTCCGCCTGGCAATCGAAGATTCTGGCATGAGCTTTTGACCCTTATCGCGCTCTTCTACTTGCAATATTCCAAACGTATCTTTTCGCTGCATAAGTTGATTCGCCTCTCATTCAGGAGAGGCGAATGTTCTTTTTGAAGGTTTAGACTCAACTTGAGGAGTTGGGCGCAAGTTTATGGATAAATTTGTCATTAGAGGAGGCAATCCACTCGTCGGTACCATCCGTGTTTCGGGCGCGAAAAACTCCGCTCTTCCCTGCATGGCTGCTGCCATTCTCACTGAAGACGAAGTTACGCTCGAGAACATTCCTCAGGTGCACGACATTGAAACCGAGCGAAAGCTTCTGGCCTCCATGGGAGCGGAAGTTGAGCTTGGTTATGGACGTGCGCACCATCGTACTCGCATTAGTTGCCGGGTCCTGTCGGACCCAATCGCCAAATACGAAATCGTCAAAACCATGCGCGCCAGTTCCCTTGTGCTTGGTCCTCTCATTGCGCGCACCGGCATGGCTCGTGTTGCCATGCCTGGTGGCTGCGCCATCGGCGGCCGTCCCATAGATCTTCACATCAAGGGGCTCGAAAGGATGGGTGCCAGTATCGTGCAGGAACATGGCTACCTCGAGGCGCGTGCCGATCGCCTTAAAGGCGCACACATTGTCTTCGACAAAATTACAGTTACGGGAACCGAAGACCTGCTGATGGCGGCAACTCTGGCCGAAGGCGAGACGGTGATGGAGAACTGTGCGCAAGAACCCGAGGTCACGGATCTTGCAGAGCTACTCACTGCAATGGGCGCAAAAATCGAAGGCGCGGGCACCTCGACGATCCGCGTGCAGGGTGTCACACGTCTGCATGGTGCGCGTCACCGTATCAATCCTGACCGCATTGAAGCAGGCACATTTCTTATTGCTGGCGCCATCACGGGCGGCGACCTGATAGTCGCCAACTGTAATCCCGAACATCTGCGCGCAGTAATGACCAAGCTCGAAGAATCTGGCGCAAAAGTCGAAGTTTTTGCGCAGGACTCGGTGCGTGTCCGCCGGGATGGCCCGCTGCATGCCGTTGATATTTCCACGGAGGAGTACCCCGGCTTCCCTACCGACATGCAGGCGCAGTACATGGCACTAGCCACGCAAGCCGAAGGTATCTGCCAGGTGAAGGAAAATATCTTTGAGAACCGCTTCATGCATGTGCAGGAGCTGGTGCGCATGGGGGCAAATATCCGCGTGGATGGGCGTATTGCTTCCGTACGTGGAGCCACACCGCTTTCCGCTGCAGCAGTCATGTGCTCGGATCTGCGTGCATCCGCATCGCTCGTCTTGGCTGCCTTGGTGGCCAACGGAGAATCGATACTCGACCGTGTCTATCACATGGATCGCGGCTATGAGCGGATCGAAGAAAAGCTGCGCGCTGTCGGTGCCCAGATTCGCCGGATGGGAAGCGTCTTTACACCCAGGCAAACCGAAGTAACTCAATAACTGAAGCCCTGAGTTCGAGCCACTCGAAGTTGCACCTGACTTAGGGGATACTTTGAACTAACTCAAATGGCACAACAAAGTCATATGTTGAAACAGATGCGCGATGGTTTCTACCTAACGCCAACTCACCGCAAGATGCCAGCGCAAGCCAAACCGGGCGGTCTTCCTGAGTACGGTTTCGTACTCGTGAAGCTCCTGTTGGACGGCCTGCGTCTCAGAACCGAGCGCAGCAGGCGTCCTGTCGAAGAACTGAATCAATGTGCTCACGGTCTTCAGACCGTCCTCAGGTTTAAACCACTGGGGTTGAGGCAGATGGTATGCCCATTCGGGATTGCCTGCTCCCTGCTCCAATAAAAGCGCCATAGAATTTTCATCAGCTGAAAAGAAGTCCAGCAGCGGCGTAATACCAAGCCTTTGTGCAAGCCTTTCAAGGCCGTCCTCATTGCGTGCCAAAGCCTGTCCGTTGACGAAAATGTCGTACCCCGGATCATCACCCTCTACGACGATATACATGCTGGCTGGCATCGCTCTGAGTGTACGGGAGTCCTTTCGATTTGCATCCGCAAAATATCTTCTGGTATCCCAAACGTCACCATTTCAGGCATATGCCTTTGTTACCGTAGTGTCCCCGAGAGTCCTTGAAAAAACCAAAGGGCTATACCGCTATATCCACTTTTGCTTTTGAATGGAGCATAGACATTGAGCTAGGAGTAGTCATAGTGGATTGGAGTAGACTCCCAGATTTGGCGGCTATTGCGCTTCTTGCCGGTGCTTTTGCGTCGGTTGCACGTAGAAGCCACATGTACGCTTCTGGAGTCTGGCTTACAGGCTGGTGTCTGATCGGTGTCCATTTTCTGGGATTCATGTTTGCAGGCATGCCCGGCGCATTCGGCATTGTAGCCACCGACATAGGGCTGATCGCACTCGTATGGCCGGGAATACTTTTCATGTATTCCGCAGTTCCCTACCGCCAGTCGCGTTCGTCGATTGCCATGCTGGTTGTGCTGATGAGTGCAACTGCCCTCTATATTGTCATCCTGAATGGGGCGCCTGCATGGCATACAGCTCTTGTTCCCGTTGCAGCTCTCCTTGGCTTTGGTCCTCTCGTGGTTGCTCTCACTGAAGTACGGTCATTTCGTTATCCCTATCGCTGGATCCTGCTATCGCTGTATGTTCTTCTCTCTATATTCCTGCTCATTTTTCAAAACCGGCCGGGTACTGGCTCCAGCGTGGCCTTGAATGCGCTGCTGTTCACGGTCTATCTCGGCTGCTGCCTGCACTTTTGGCTGGCTTATAGGCAATACACTGCCGGGGCCATGGTGACAATTGCCGGGTTCGCCGCCTGGGCATTGGTCTTTGTCATCGGGCCTTACATTATTCTCCGGGTTCCCAGCTTGACGGTCGAAAATGAGGTTTGGAACCTGCCAAAATATGTTGTTGCCGTGGGCATGATCCTTCTCTTGTTTGAGGGGCAGTTGGAGCACAGCAAATATCTCGCCTTGCACGACGAACTCACGGGCCTTCCCAACCGGCGGCTGTTTCTTGACCGCTTATCCATAGCAATAGAACGTGCACGCAGAGCCGGCACAAAGACCGCTTTGCTTGTGGTGGACCTCGACCACTTCAAGCGCGTGAACGATACACTGGGCCACCATGCCGGCGATACTATCCTGCGCCAGGTGGGCGCCATCTTTTCCAGCCGTGTGCGCCGGTCGGATACTGTTGCGCGCACGGGCGGTGACGAGTTCTGCGTCATTCTCGAAGAGCCAACTAACCGAGCGCAGGCACGGCAGGTTGCTCACTCGCTCATGCTCCAGCTTAACCAGCCTCAGCAGGTTGAAAGTCATACCGTTTGGGTGGGCGCAAGCGTGGGCATTGCTATCTTCCCAGACGACGCGGCAGATATCGAATCCCTCTGCATTGCTGCGGATTTGCGCATGTACGGCGACAAGCGTGGAACCCCGCGAAACAACGTCGCGCCAATCACCTCAAAGTCACATGCTGCCATTCCGGCTGCCAGTTCCACCGGAGGAACTGAGGTAGGCTAACTTCCTCTTTAAGGCCGCTTACTGAAAGCAGAAGAGCCCGGCACTTGGCCGGGCTCTTCTGCGGTTTGCGCAGTTTCGCGCAAGCTTAGTTGCTGCTTCCAGGACCGCGGCTACCGCGACGGCGACGGCGGCGGCGATTGTTGTTGGCGCCACCGCTCGGACGGCCCTGTCCACCACCATTAGCAGCGGCAACGGGCACACCATCGGCACGGTTAAAATTCGGCTCGTTCTCCTCGTCGAACTCCTCGGTCTCGTCGTCATCGAAGTCGTCTCCGCCTTCGATCATGATCGTGCTCTGATTCGAGCGTGGCTGGCGCTCGTCGAATTCATGGCGTGGACGCGATGGAGAACTGTCGGATGCCGGCTGCTGCTCTTCGCCTTCTTCTGCCGGAGCCGACTGCGCAAGCTTGGCCTTCTGCTCCTTGATAAGAGCTTTGCGGCTAAGCTTGATGCGATTGCCCTCAATGGCAAGCACCTTCACCATCACCTGATCGCCTTCGCGCAGTTCATCCTTCACATCCTTCACGCGATGTTCCGCGATCTCAGAGATGTGCAGCAGGCCGTCGGTGCCAGGAAAAAGCTCAACAAATGCGCCGAACTCTGCCAGGCGAACAACCTTGCCAAGATAGGTCTTTCCCACCTCCGGCACAGCGGTGATGTCGTTGATCATTGCCAACGCACGCTTCAGACCGTCGGCGTCGGACGACGCCACGCTCACGCGGCCAGAGTCGTCTACATCGATCTTCGCGCCTGTCTGCTCTACAAGACCGCGAATGGTTGCGCCACCCTTGCCGATGAGGTCGCGAATCTTGTCTGTGGGGATCTGGATGGTCTCAATACGAGGCGCATACTGCGAGCGCTCCTGGTTCGGTCCGTCGAGAACAGCATCCATTTTGTCGAGAAGGAAGATGCGTCCCTGACGTGCCTGCTCCATTGCCTGCTGCAGGATTTCGCGGGTGAGGCCGCCAATCTTAATGTCCATCTGCAGCGCGGTAATTCCCTTGCGCGTTCCGGCAACCTTGAAGTCCATGTCGCCGTAGTGGTCTTCCGCACCTGCAATGTCCGTCAGGATGGCATAATCGTCGCCTTCCTTCACTAAGCCCATCGCTACACCCGCAACAGCACCTTTCAGCGGAATGCCAGCGTCGAAGAGCGCGAGGCTCGCGCCACAAACCGAAGCCATCGAAGACGAGCCATTCGACTCAAGAATGTCCGATACAACACGCATGGAATAGGGCGACTCATCCGCACCGGGTAGAACTGCCGAAATCGCACGCTCAGCAAGCGCGCCATGACCAACTTCTCGGCGGCCGACACCAGTCATACGCCCTGTTTCACCAACGCTGAATGGCGGAAAGTTATAGTGAAGCATGAAGTTCTTGCGCTGCTCGCCTTCGTAGCTTTCCAAGCGCTGCGCATCATCCGTGGTACCTAGTGTTGCGGTAACCAAAGCCTGGGTCTCACCGCGCGTGAAAAGTGCAGAGCCGTGCGTGCGCGGTAAAACGCGGGTTTCAATCGTGATGGGCCGAATCTCGTCAAAGGCTCGGCGATCGGGACGGATCCGATCCTTCGTCACCTGCTCGCGGAACAGACGTTCACGCAGATGCTCGTAATAGGTGCCGAGCTTCTTCTTTGCGGCTGGATCGTCGGCTGGCAATTCGGCAGCGAGTTCGTCCTTGATCTGCTTGATGAGGGCGTAGCTTTCGGTCTTGCCGTGGGTCTTGGTGTCGAGCGCATCCTTCAGTCGATCGCCGATCTTTGCCTTGAGGTCGTTGTAGTAGGCTTCGTCGAACTCCGGAGCAGTGAATGCGCGCTTAGGCTTCCCTGCCTTCGAAACCAGTTCTTCGATGGCGGCAACAATCAACTTGATCTGTTCGTGCGCAAATTCGATTGCTGCGAGGATGACCTCTTCGGTCTCTTCCTTTGCGCCGGACTCGATCATCACGATGCCGTCCTTGTGGCCGACGACCATGATGTTCAACGTTGTAGCAGTACGTTCAGAGTAGGTCGGATTGATCACGAACTCGCCTTCAACGCGGCCCACACGCACGGCGGCAACTGTTGCGCCAAAAGGAATGTCCGACAAAGCAACAGCCGCTGCGGCCGCATTGATGGCAACCACGTCAGGATCGTTTTCCTTGTCGGCTGAGAAAACAAGCGCAATCACCTGCGTCTCATTGCGGAATCCATCGGGGAATAGGGGACGGATGGGGCGGTCAATCTGGCGGGATGTGAGAATTTCCTTCTCGCTCGGGCGGCCTTCGCGCTTGATAAAGCCACCGGGAATACGGCCGCCGGCATAGGTGTATTCACGGTAATCGACCGTGAGGGGAAAGAAATCAATGCCTTCACGCGGATCGGGCGATGCAACCGCGGTGGACAGCACCACGGTTTCTCCGGCGGTGACGAGAGCCGCACCGGAAGCCTGCTTGGCCATCCGCCCGGTCTCGAAAGTCAGTCGCTTGCCGCCGGCAAGTTCGACACTCACTTCATGCTTGGTAGACATAGTGTCCTCTTTTCTTTGTTGTCACTTGGGAAACTTGCTGAAGGCGCCGATGAGTGCAGTGAAAGGGCGAACGGCTGTGTGTGCGCTCGGTGGCGCTTAAGCACACCAAAGCCCGGCAGAGCAGACTGCTCCGCGCGGGCCCCGGCGTGGTTTGCGGTTCGCCAGGTGCACCAGGTCCCAGCATTCCTTGCAGAATAGGGGCCTTGACCAGTTTCCGGTCTGGGCGCTTCCGGGTCAAAAGTTTTGCTTTCCGGTCTTACTTGCGGATTCCGAGCTTGCCGATTACGTCGCGGTAGCGATCCGAATCGTGCTTTTTCAGGTAGTCCAGCAGGCGGCGGCGCTTGCTCACGAGCATGAGCAGACCACGCCGGGAAGCATGATCCTTCTTGTGGGTCTTAAAGTGCTCGGTCAATTCGCCAATCCGCTCACTCAGAATCGCGATCTGGACTTCCGGCGAACCGGTATCCGAGTCGTGGGTGCGGAAGCGTTCAATGAGTTCGGTTTTCTTTGCAGTCGCCAGCACGGCGTGTGTTGCTCCTCTTTACGTTCTCAGTCCACTCTTAAGTGTCTGTATTGAGACTAACATGAATAGCGTTTCAATGCTACGACGCAAAGGCTCGCTCGTGCGGGTGTTCCCTGCTGGGCAACATCCGTCATTTCAATGCTCTTCCTGCAGCCAGTAGCTGTCGCGCGCCACAATCCGTGCACCGTAATCCTCTGCCGTGCGCACGCGTATCGTGTGCAGGCCGGGTGTCGGATTCGAAGGACTGAAGGTAATTAGATAGCGATTGCGCATATGCTTGGCAGCGTCGAGCACACGCGCCTGAAAACGCTTGTCATTGGTAAATGTCGTGTACTCTCCCCCGCTCATCAACGCGATCTGCTTCGCCACATTCTTTTTAAAGGCTTTCACAATCATTGCCAGCGAATTGACCATATTCAGCGTGCGGTTATCGCCGCTGTCCGTAAGGTCATGAGTAAACTCGGCGCGCGAGGGGGAAAAAGCCACGCTCAACACAAGCACATCCGAACGCCCAATCTTCCGTACAAGCCCTTCGGGTTTGGTGTGCTTGCTGCCGTGGTCACGTTCTTCGCTCACCAGCAACAGCACGCGGCGGTAGTTCTTCGGTTGCGTTTCCAGCAGATCCACCGCATAACTCACCGTGTCCAAAATGGCCGCGCCACCATTGCCTTGCTGCAAATGCTGCAATTCATCGCCAAGTTCTTCCTGAGAGCGAGTGAAGTCATGAATCAGATAAGGCTGCTTGTCGAAGCCCACCAGTGCTGCCTCGCTCCGCTTATCGGTCAGGAACATCTCAAGCAGCGGACCGAGCTTTGCCACCTTGTCAAACTCCAGAGCGCTCGCTCCGCCTTCCTGCACGGCAATCACCAGTGCCACAGGAGCGGTGTCCATCTCCTCCTGTACATGAATCTTCTGTGGCACACCGTTATCTTCAAGGATGAAATCCTTCTGTTTCAGTCCGTAGATAATGTCACCGTTGTGCTTCTCAACAAGCGTTGGCACCAGTACTTCATTCGTAGTCACACGCAACGTCTGCGTACCCTGGTTGGGCGACGGATAGGGGGCGGCGGGTTGAACTGGTGGCAGTTGCTGCGCGAAGACTATGGAGCCGCACAGAGACAAAGCAACAATCGACGACACAAAAGCCCGAGTAGAGAGAGCGCGTATGGTCATACCACCTTTTTCGTAGCTTCCTTTTTCATCGCTTCGGTCCACGCAAGAAAGCGCAACAATTCCCATCGTTCGTTCCAGAGGAAGCGAAACACGTCGCCTGCGGTGAGCGATTCAGCTTTCATGCCTGAATAGGTTTCAATGCGCCAGCGCAAAAACTCGCTGCGCCAGGGGCGCAAACGATGACCACGCGTTGCAATCCATAGAAAACGCAGAGCTGAAAGCACAAACTCTCCCAGCTCAAGTATAAGACCACCTGCGGCAGGGCAGACGTTCGCTATTCGCCCGCGGAAGATTCGAACATAGAAATAGATAATGAGATTGCAGGCAGCTACAACTTATCGAACAAGCTGCCCGAACCCAGCTGCGCAATCACGGACATGAGTGCTGTCTGCTGTGTCTGCGCCAGTGAAAGCTTTGTGGCAACATCGGCAAGATCCGCCTGCATCAGGTCTGTCTGGTTGGCGGTCAACTGCGTTTTTTCGCTGGTCACAGCGTTGGTGGCAGCGGTAAGCCGTGTAAGCGAGTTGTCGAGCACTACACGCTGTTGCGAAACGTAATTCAATGCTTGATTGAGCGTAGTCAGATCGGCAGCCGATGCGCTTGCGGATGAACCAGACGCGAAATCCGCAATTAGATTGTTCAGAGCTGCAAACACATCATTCGATCCTCCGGCAGAGAAGATCTGATCGCCGGGAAGATTGAGCTGAATAGTCTGTCCATTCGGTGTCTGCAAATAATTCACGCCGCTGTCGCCGTTATAGGTTGTGGTGGCGGGAGAAGTTAAATCCGACGTCGAAAACGGCGTTGTGCTCGTCTGGCTGCCAGAAAAGATGTACTGCCCCAGGTAGCTTGTATTGGCGAGCGACTGCACTTCGTCGCGAATGCCTGCCAGTTGGCTGGAAATGGACTGAAGCTGGCTTGAGTTAAGTGTGCCGTTATTGCCGCTTGTGGCCAGCGAGATGGCCTGCGTCAGTTGCGTGACCACACTGCCCAGCGCTGTGTCGGCAACCTGCAGTTGCCCTGTAACCACACTGGAGGAAAGCGAAAACGAATCATCCTTCTGAATCTGATTAAGAAGCAGAACATTGCTGCCTGCAGCCACTGGATCGTCGGAAAGCGAATTGATGCGCACACCGCTCGAAAGCTGCTGCGTGAGATTTTGTTGATCCACTTGCGTCTGGTTCAGTGCCGAAACAAGATTGGATATGTAGTACGGATTAACGCGCATGTTCTGCCTCCTCTCCTGTCTCAGCGCCAGCTATGACACTGCGGTCTGTGTGCCAAGATTCAATACGCTCGCCATGATCGTGTCCAGAATATTGAATACTTGTGACGCTGCCTGATAAGCGCGCTGGAACTGTTGCAACGCCGCCGCTTCCTCGTCCAAATTCACTCCGGAGAGTGAGTCGCGCAGATTCTGCAGTTGTGTTACAGAAGCAGTCTGTGCATTGTTCTCCGTCTGCACCTGGTCCACAGTTGAGCCCAGACTGCTTACGAAATTCGAGAAGTAGTTGGTTGGCGACTGGCCATTGATGAGCGCCTGATTCGCAAGATTCGCGAGTGCGGTTGCGTTTGAGTTGTCACCTGTGCCCGCGTTCAGCCCGGCCGCTGCAATGTGATCCGGGTCGGTCATCACAACAGAAAAACTCAATGCACTGCCTGCAACCTGCGTCGGCTGCGAAAAAATGTCGCCTGCGTTCCCGTCGTCGCCGGCCAGATCGGTGCCCGCGTTGTTCTGTGTGTTTACGGCGGTGGAAATGTTGTAGGCAAGCTGATCCAAAGCTGAAAGTGCGTTAGGAATATCCTGGTCGCGCGCTGTGAGATAACCGCCAAGCTCGCCTCCGCCATCGGCAAGCTCGGTGGTCACGTCTGTTCCGTTGATGTAAAAGCGCGTGAGCCCACTCGATGTGCCGGTTGACAGTTGAAAGCTTGACGCCTGTGAGACCAGTAGCTGGCCGGAGGTTGTCGTGATCGAAAGGCCGTTATTTTCGGTGCTGATTTGGTTGATACCAATCAGTTGCGAAAGCTGAGAGATGTCCTGCTGACGCTGGTCTTCCAGAGTTCCCGTGTCCGTGCCCGGCGGCAGAGATTGAATCTGCTGGTTGAGTTGCGCTATGGCTGAGGTCAGCGAGTTGACCTGGCTCACCACGCCGGTCGCCTGCTGGTCGAGCGCCGCCTGCTGTGCATTCAGGCTTGCCGCTGCATTTGATACATCGCCTGCGAGTGTAGTGGCGGAAGAAAGCACCTGTTGGCGCAATGCGTTGCTTGTGGGGTTGGCCTCTAGCGAGGAGAAGGAGTTGAAGAAACTGGTCAGGTCGGTGCCAATGTCGCCGCCCGAAGAACTGGATGAACCGGAGGAGGGCGAAAACAGGCTCTGGAGCTGATCGAGCGCCGTCAATCGAGCGCCAGAAGACGAAGCCAGTTGCTGTTGTTGTGCGAGCCGCTGCTCAAGCACGCGGTCGCGCACCGAAGTTGAACCCGTATAACGCACGCCAGTACCGTTGGAGATATTGCCGGCAATGATCGGTGCATTGTCGGTCAGATTCGGCGTTTCCCGCGAATAACCGTCCGTATTCGCATTCGCCACGTTGTTGGCAATGGTGCTGATGGCCGATTGATTGGCCTGCAGTGCGCTTGTTGCAATGCTGAATGCCGAGCTAATCGTCCCCATCGTGTGCGGCTCCCTTTCCCCAAACATCAGAGGGACGTGCGTATTCCAGAATTCCAGCTTCAAAAGTGCTGATCTGGCGTATGACAGCTAGATTGCCGCGTGTCACCTCGATCACGCGTGCCAGAGTAGCCAGATGGTTGCGCGCCGTACGTGCCCCAGCCGGAGGCAAAGCCCTGATGGATGTATGTATTTCAGGCAGATTTCGATTGAGTGCCTGGCACGAGAGCGCAAGCTCTTCCAGACGGTTCGCGTCGAATCTTGATAAAGCGCGCGAAGCCTCAAATAACAGTGCCTGCAACTCGATCGCCTGCGTCTGAATCGCGCTTTGCATTGCAGTATGCCTCTCTCTTTTTCCTGCGCCACTTCAGGTTGTCGCCTCTGTTGAGCCGTTGCCAGACTTTCTAACTGCCTGCGCTTGTGCCATTGGCGCTATCGGTGTCGGTATCTCCGCCCGTACCATCCAAAGAACTGACACTGGAAGATGCGCCCATGGCAGCTGAGTCAGAAGGCGTGCTTCTACTCAAGAGAGAATCGACAATTTTGTGCGCTACGGCCTTTGCCGGCACATGGTACGTACCGTCCGTCAGCGCTGCTTGAATCGTGGCGACTTTTTCCGTGCGCACGTCGGTGCCACGTGCTGCCTGCGAAGCCTCCTGGCCTAGATTGCTGAACGTTGCCTGGTCGCCCGCAAGCGCACTCGTGCCGTCCTGCTGCGCTTTCTTGCCAGATTGAATCTGCTGCGCCGTTGTCGACGAAGCAGGGTTCACACCCAGTAGATTCTTCAAGTTCTCCGCACTGTTGCGAATTTCCATCTGCAACTCTCCTCTTAGCCTTTATCGGCTGAACAGCCTATCACTGCAGTTTCTTAAGGGTTTTCAAAGACGAATTTTGGTGTGCGATTTTGGTTACCCCTGTCGTGGCTGCCTGGTTCCCTTCGTGGGTTAGTTCACGAATAATTCCCGCTGCAATGCCAAACCCGCCGCTGCGTGCTAACGCTGTACCCAGAGCCTCTGCGCCAAAACTTGCCAGACTGTCCATCGAACCTTCAAGCGCTCCCCCTCTTTCCTCCGAGTCCTCACCCATGCCCTGCGTCAAGGGCTTCAACAGTTCCTGCATCATCTGCGACTCAAACTCGTTCGCCGCACGCACCAGCCGCGGCGAAGGTGTAGCCGTGTCGTCATTCACTGCCTGCACACCACTCATTGTCCCAATTCCAGACAACCCTCTATTCATACTCAGAGAACCTCCAGATCGGCTTCCAGCGCGCCTGCCTCTTTCATGGCTTGCAAAATCGAAATCACGTCCCGCGCTGTTGCTCCAGTCCGCTGTAATTCCTGCACCAGATCCTCCACTGTTGCACCTTCTCGCAGATCAATGCGGTTTACTGGCCTCTCTTCGGCGTCGACCGTGGTCTGCTGCACTACCTGCGTTGTGCCACCCGAGAAGGGCGCCGGCTGCGAAACCTCCGCACGTGCAATGACGTTGACCGATAGCCCCCCATGCAGAATCGAAACCGGCAGCAGCTTCACCGTTCCACCAATCACCACCGTTCCCGTGCGTTCGTTCACCACTACCTTAGCCCGCGGATACACCGCAATCCGCGTGCTCTCCACCTTATCCAGCAGCGCGGCCACATCCTCATCGGGCTTCACTTTGATCTCCACCCGCCGGCTATCCACCGCATGCGCGCGGTCGGCGCCAAGTGATTGATCCACGGCAGAAGCCATGCGCTCGGCTGTATGAAAATCCGCATTGTTCAGCACCACGCTGATCGTATGCATTTGGCTCAGATCGAACGGCACAGATCGCTCCACCAGCGCACCACCTGGAATCCGTGCTGTCGTCGGATGATTCACCTGTCGCGCATTGCCTCCGGCCGTCGCCATGTAGCCGCCCAACACCAGAGGCCCCTGCGCCTGCGCATAAATCTGCCCATCCGGCCCATAGAGCGGCGTCATTAGCAGAATGCCTCCCTCGAGCGAGCGCGCATCTCCCGCCGAAGAAACCGTAATGTCGATAGACGACCCCGGCCTACTGAACGGCGGCAGCGTGCCCATCACAAACACGCCTGCCATGTTCTTCACCTGCATATTGCTGGCCGAGTTCGAGCCTGTCTGCGGCACCGTCACGCCCAGCCGCTCCAGAGCGGAAATCAATGTCTGCGCCGGAAACACCGTCTGTTTGCTGTCGCCTGTTCCGCGAAGGCCGACTACGAGGCCGAAACCAACCAGTTGGTTATTGCGAATACCCTCAATGCTGGCCACGTCCTTGACACGCGTAATCTCCGTGGGCGGCACATCGCTGTCCGAAGAACCACCAGCCATTGCCCACGCACACTCCGGCGCAAACAGCACGACGGTAGAGATGAGTACCGTCAGGATTGCGTCGAATTTGAAACGTGACCACATTGCTACTCCCTGTTCCCTATCTCTCCGGAGCCCCACGGACGGGGCCACCTCAGTGAGGCGCCTAGAACACCAGCAGATGCTGCAAGAACCGCACCAGCTTGCTCTGTCTGTAGGTTGAATCGTTCACAATCCCTTTACCCGTCACTTCCAGTTCCAGGTCCGTCATCGCATTCGACTCCACCTGGTTCTGCGCGCTCACATCTTCAGGACGCACCAGTCCCCGCAGCCGAATCAGTTGTGTCTGCTGCGAGAAGGTCAACTGTCGCGTCGCCTGCACCACCAGCATTCCGTTCGGCAGCACGTCCACCACCTCGGCTCCAAACGTAGTCTGCAGGCTCGAATTTGTCGTGCTTTGTCCCTGTGCCGAAAGCCCGGAAGACGACGCCTGGTTCACCAGATTCTGCAGAGCATTCGCGCTCTTCAGCGCGCCGAACAGAGACGCCAGCCCCGATGACGCATTCGACGAGCGCGAGTTCTTCACCTGTCCATCCGTAGACGCGGCCAGGCTTTCCGAGACCACAATCTGCAAAACATCGTGCAGCCGCGCGGCCTTTGCATCCGTGCCCAGCCGGACCATCTTGCCTTCCGGACTCCAGATCGAACCTGGCGTCCGCACCTCTGCCGCATTCTGCGCGCGCACACGCTCAATATAGTTGGCCAGCGCATTCTCCGGAGGCGAGTTATGCGTCGTCTCCTGCAGGTGCTTCTTCGGTAAAGCAGACACAGGATGCGCACAGAGAGCGAACATGAGTGCGGCCAAAAGCGCCGCGTATTCCCTGCCATTTTCTTTGTACGCCCAAGTCACTTCCCTGCTCCCTGTGCAGCCGTTTTGCCGATGTCCGTCGAAACGCTCGGCGAGGCCAGCCTTGCTCGCCCCACATCCACGGCAACTGCATCCACCACCTTGCCGCCAATCACAAGGCGCGCCTGGAAGCGTTCCTTCCGGTGCGCCGGTTTCAACGCCACCGCAACAAGCCGCGCGCTTACCAGAGGTGTGTCTTCCGTCACGATAAGGCGGTCGCCTGCGCGAATGACGGGTGCGGTCACCGCGGCAAGCATTGTCCTCACGCCTGCCGCAGCCAGCGCATGCCCTGCCGAGACAACCTGCCTCATGCGCCCCGGAGCGCCGGGACGCAGAGTGTCGCGCTCGAGCAGCCAGTGCGTTCCAGTCGCCAGGTCGTCGATGAATCGCACTGGCTGATAGCAATCCGTTTTGCCGCCGGCATTCGAACCCTGCTGACCCCACGCCGTGGTTGCAATGACTGAAAGCAGCGCTAGCGCGAGGGCCAGGCCAAGCGCGCGCAGAAGCATTCCGCTGATGGGCCGCACGAGAAACGATGGAGAGGAAATTGAGCGCATGGCATGTCTCCTACTGGGTCATGTTGTTTACTTGCTGGTACATCGAGTCGGCCGCGTGAATTACCTTCGAGTTCGACTCATACGCCCGCTGAGCCAGCACCATCTGCACAAACTCGGTGACCACATCGACATTCGAATTTTCCAGATACCCCTGCTGCAGCGTGCCCAGCCCCTCCGTGCCGCCCGGGTTGCCCAGCACCGGGTCACCTGAACTCAGCGTGGCAGTGAGCAGATTCGATCCCATACTCATCAGGCCTCCCGGATTCGGAAACGTCGCCAACTGAATCTGCCCCAACTGCGAGGGGCTGGTCTGCCCCGGCAGAGTCGCATTCACCATGCCGTCCTGCGTAATGGTCACCGCGGTCGCATTGGGCGGAATCGTAATCGTCGGAATCAGCGGGTCGCCGTCGGTCGTCACAATCGTTCCCTGGTTGTTCAGGTGGAACTGCCCGGCGCGCGTATAGGCCGTGGTGCCGTCGGGCCGCTGCACCTGAAAGAACCCGCCGCCCTGGATCGCCACATCGAGCGGATTCTCTGTCTGGTTTAACGAGCCCTGTGTGTTGATGACTTCGGTCGCGGCAGATTTGGTACCGAGGCCGATCTGCAGCCCCGCCGACACCGTCGACTGGCTCTGCGCCGCACCCGGCGTCACAAAGTTCTGGTAGACCATGTCTTCAAACTGCAGGCGCAGCTGGCGGAAGCCCGTGGTCGACGAGTTGGCCAGGTTATTCGCAATCGTGTCCAGATTCATCTGCTGGGCGCTCATGCCGCTGGCTGCCGTATACAACGCTCGAATCATTTTTCTCCTCGCTTTGGATGAGTGCCACGGCGAAACTAAGAGATTCTCGGCAACTCCTCGCTGGCAATCTTGTTGAACTCGGTGTGGAAGACAGTCAGCGCCTTCTGCATCATTTCGAACTGGCGCTGCATGAGAACCAGGTCCATCGTTCCCTGAATCACGTCCTGGTTCGCGCTCTCGAGCGCGCCCTGGTGGACCTCGGTGTCTTTGGGCGCGACGGGTTTTGCATCCTTGGGTGCGATGTAGCGGTTGGCTCCCTCCGGCGTGAGTTCCACACCGGGCGCAAAGTCAAAGACGCCGACCTGCCCCACGGTTCCCCCGGCAACGGAAATCACTCCGTCGCCGCCGACGGAAACCTGCCCCGGCGGCAGCGCGATGGGTTTGCCCTGCTGCGAGAGCACGGTCTCGCCTTTCTGGGTAATGAGAAAGCCCTTCTGTGAGCGGCGAAAGCTGCCGTCCCGCGTGTAGCGCAGACCGTTCTTAGTCTCAACGGCGAAGAACCCCGAGCCATCAAGGGCTAGATCGAGCGGATTGCCCGTGGTCTGCAGCGCACCCTGCGCGAGACTGATACGGTCGCCGCCCAGCAGGCCGTAATGATTCACCGTCTGCCCCAGCTGTGATTCGTCCGAGTCTGGCCCAAGCAGTGCCGAACGAAAGTACTCCCGCTCGGCGCGGTAGCCGGGCGTCTGCGCATTGGCCAGATTCGAGGCTGCAGTATCCAGCGCCTGGCTGCGCGCTACCAGTCCCGTCATTGCTGCGTAAAAACCGCTGTCCATGCGAGAGAGAAAGAGCAGATAGTGGACCGGAAAGGGGCAGGTAAGATTGGTGAAGGCTCATGAAAGAGCACTCGAGCAAAAAAGATTTGAGGTCTGGATGGCCTTCCGATCTGCTGTTCGACTCGTTTCGTCATTCACCATGCCACCGGCTGCATCGAAGCGCATAACCTTCACGCACCAGCTTTACTGCAGACCGTCACACACAATCGTCACCCAGAAGCAATGGTCCCCAAAACAGAAGCCATGCTCCAGTTGAAACTCCGGCGCCTGCACATGCAGGTGATAGTCACGGCCCGTAATTACAGCCGGAACGGAAAGCCCGCAGTTGGCCGCAAGCTCTGGCACCTTGCCCTTCCACGTTCCTGCCAGCATATTGCAGATTTCGCCGATGCCGTCCTTCACCGTATCATCCACTTCTCCGAACACCATACCAGTCATTGCTTCGGCCACCTTCAGTGCGGTCCGTGCGCTCATCCGCACTACGCACGCTCCGCTCAGCTGGCCGCCAAATCCCACCACCGCCGTGACGGACTCGGCTTCTCGTGAAGGCCCGTCCTCATTGGCTGAACGCAGGCACTCCACACCCAGCATCAATCGAAAGACTTCATCCACACTCGCATCGAGGTTCTTCGGGTCTGAAACCAGATGCAGCGAATCCCGCAACGATACAGCCATAGTCTGCTCCATTTCCTGTCTGCCGAGGCCGCATACACAGGCCAGCTGCGCCGTCCGCACACCATTCAGCAAAGCTCTACCTCTACCGCGCTCATGCGCCTCAGGTCGCACTCACCAGCGGCAATACGCGCTCCTTCACCTGCTCTGCCGTAAACGGTTTGCGAATATACCCCTGAGCGCCGGCCTGGATTGCCTGCTTCACATGCTCTTCGCTCGACTCGGTCGTGATCATCACCACCGGCACTCCTGGCGCCAGATTCTGTTGCCGCAGTTGGCGCAGAAACTCCAGTCCATCCATTGAGGGCATGTTGATATCGGAAAGAATCAGATCCACCTGCTTGGCTTTCAGCACATCCAACCCCTCGGTTCCACTTGACGCCTCATGTACCACCAGCGGGTCAAGCCCAGCCTGGCGCAGCGACCGCTCCACAATTTTGCGCATCACCGAGGAATCGTCCACAATCAGCGTCCGCATTTCACTCATGATCCGTACTCCTGTCCTCTGCTCTCTATCGGCATACCTCTTCTGACCATGAGTCAAAGTTGTGGGCAAATGTACGAACCGCGTCGACTGCGAAACCGCAACCTGTCACAGTTCCCTTGCTCTCTTCACGGAATTCCAGCGCATGACAGCAGCCTAAATACAGGAGAGCTGCCCTAATTTCCGCTGATCGAGCACAGCAAATCCTGAATCTCGCCAAGCGCGGGCAAAGGCCCTGCCTGTCTGCGATACCACATGCGCAGCCACAGGCAATCGTGCACCCGCGTCAGCCGTGCATCGATGGGCTGACTTTTTTCAATGGCGCGCGCCAATGCGCGTGCAGCCGCAGCGGCATGCGCGGCTTCGATCAGTTCGACATGCGGGAATTCACAAGCGAGCACGTGGTTGAGCGAAGGCGCAAACTGCGAAGAGGACACAATGCCGCTCTCTACTCTGAGCCCGGTGATCTGTTCGATGCCCAGCGCCAGCACCGGATCCGGGCGGCGTTCGAACCCTAGATACAGTAATTGCCCCGCGGCAAGCCGAAGCGGCAGTGCATTGAAGGCATCCACAAAGAGCCGCGGCATCGCTGTTGTCAATGAAGCCGACTCCATCGGATCGGCCGTCAGCACAGGCGAACTCCACTGCAGCGCCAGGGCGCGGGCAATCTGGGTATCCGTTGCCGCGTTTTGTTGCACCAGCCACCATCCCAGCGATCCCGTTCCGCTGGTACGCTGCGCATGCAGAGCCTCCCGCAGTTGCGCCTGCGTAATCCATCCCTGCTTCAGCATCAGCAGCCCCAGCGGAATCCGGTGCCGGTGCGCGCGATTCTCCCAGCTCCGCCCGTCCAGCTCGCGGCGCACCGCCCAGTCCAGCCGCGCTTCCGTGCACTCCTGCGAGCAAAGCCAGCCTCCTTCGAAGATCGGCGCCGACCGGCGCCGCCACAAATGAATCCATCCCGACCGGCACTGGGGATTCGAACAGGTGCTCAGCAAATTATGCGTAGCTTCACCGGGCCGCACCGACGCAGTTGCAATACTATCTGCAGGCCCCGGAGCGGGTATCGCCGCCACGCTGTCCCTGCGACGCAAGGAAAAATTTAGAATAGACATCGGATACTCTCCAGCCGTTTGCGCGGCACGGCCACTTCGGTCACGCGTAACCCAAAATCTCCATTCACAAGTACCACTTCACCACGCGCCAAAATTTTGTCGCCCACAATCAAATCCACTGGGTCGGAGATATGCCGGTCCAGTTCCACCACGTCTCCCGGCCCCAGATCGAGCAATTGCCCAAGATGAATCTCGCGGCATCCGAACCGGAGCGACGCTTCAAGCTCCACATCGAGTAATAGCTCCGTTCCAGGGTTTTCCCCTGCCGGAGCCCCGGCAGGAATCGCAGACGACAGGGTAGAAGCTGAGTGCGATGTGGCCGGCGCCGTCTTGCTTTCGGCTTCGGATGCGCCAGAAGGCTTTGCAGTCACGTCAATGGCTGCCTTCACTTCGTCCCTCACCACCACGCTCCAGGTCCGCTCTTTGGTTCGTAGTTGAAAGGCCTGTGAAATTTGCGCCAATTCAAAGATTTCTTCAAATGCGGCCACCTTGCACTGAGCCCCGGTTCTGGCCAGCAGTTCTCCGGCAGCGGCATCGGCCACCTCGCGCAAGATCTCCGCCCATCCGGCCTTCTGGTCTATGCCGTCGCCCACCAGCGAGGTATTCAGCAGCGCCGGATCCAGCAGCACGATGAAGCGTCCGGTTTGATCGCCTTCAATCGTGGCGGCAAATCCAAAGGCCCCCTCGGCCATCGGTTTGGGCAGCGATTCGTTGAACTCCGGCTCGCCTGCCAGCGCCTGCGGGAACAGAGCCGAGGCCACCGAGATCCATGCATCGAAGTAGGTCTTCAAGACTCAGACCTCCAGCCTTCGGCGGCAAGCCGTGCCGCGCGCCGCATGCCAGTGCGCACCGCATGGGCCCGTGCCAGCAGTTGTCCGCCCACGCGCCACTCGCCCGGCAGACTCGCCGCCTGCCCCAGGCGAAGAATGCTGCCCGGCTTCAGTGACTCAAGTTCGCTGGCCCGCAGTTTGACTGGCGGCAGTTGCAGCGTTGCGCCCACGCGAATTCTGCGTGCCGTCTGCTCAATCCGCGTGCGTAGCTCCGGAGCATGACGCCTCCGGCGTCCCCAGTCCGACGTCAGCCGCCGCAGAATCGTATTCGACACCACCGCCGGAAAAGCCAGGTTCAACAGACCCGACGCGTTTGGCATGCGAATTTCAAAGCTCAGGCATAGCGTTTTCTCGTTCACCGACATGATGCGTGCGGCCTGCGTCTGCATTTGCCGCCGCTCAAAATTGAATGAAAGCCCCACCGACTGCCAGGCCGAGGTCAGCTCGCGCGCAACAACCTCTGCCACCGAGCCGAGAATGGATTCTTCAATGTCGGTCAGTTCGCGCAGGGGCCCCGCTTTTCCATCGCCACCCAGCAGCAGGTCGATGATCGGAGGTGCCAGTGCAAGATCCAATTGCAGAACCGACAGCGCTCCCAAGGGCTCCAGCCGCACCGAGGCCACATAGCTGATCTCGGGAATTCTGAGAAGAAATTCATTGAAAGCAATCTGCTCGGCCGAGACCAGATTCACCTGAAACTTCGTCCGTAGCCACGCTGCCAGATTGTGCGTCAGATTACGAGCAAACAGATCGTTCAGCATCGAAATCGCACGCAGCTGCTCGGTAGAAATCTGTCCCGACGAGGCAAAACTGTACGGCAGCACACGCGCCCGCACCCCTGTCATTGTCGTTTCCGGTGTTGCGCTCCGCGCCGCCTGAAACAGCGCATCGATCTCATCCTGTTTGAGCGTCTTTTCCATCATTCAATCCGCTTCCCGTGTCTCTCTCGCAACCTGTGTGTTAATTCGCTGTGCTCGCGCGGCGCCGCTTTGGCCTGCCTGCTTCCTCCGCACCCTTTGTCGCCAGATCGCGTAAGGCCGCGCGCAGATGCACCACAGCCGATGCGTGCACCTGCGAAACACGCGACTCGACCACACCCAGTGCCAGGCCAATTTCGCGCATTGTCATTTCTTCGTAGTAGTAGAGCGTCATCACCAGCCGTTCACGCTCCGGCAGATGCGCAATCGCATCGGCCAGCCGCTCCTCGAGCTCGCCCCGCAGGCAGCGGAACAGCGGATCCTCATCCGCACGCCCCGGCACGTACGCCAGCTCCTCTTCACCCGAATCCTCGTTGTGTTCGATATGTAATGTGCCGATCTCGAGACCTTTCAGATCCCCCAGTAATTGTTGATACTCCTCAAGATCCAACGCCATTTCGGCCGCCACTTCCGCCTCATTCGGCGGACGCCGCAGCCTGGCCGTCAGCACACGTACCGCTTCTTCCACGGCGCGGCCCTTGCGGCGCAGATCGCGCGGGCTCCAGTCCAGTGTGCGCAGAGAGTCCAGAATCGCTCCGCGAATGCGGAACTGCGCATAGCTGCGGAACTGCACCTTCTTGGCCGGATTGAACTTCGTGAATGCATCCATCAGCCCCACCATGCCGGCAGAGACCAGGTCCTCCATATCCACATGCTGCGGAAGCCTCTCGTGAATGCGACGCGCCAGAAAACGCACAATCGGCACGTGCTCCAGCAGCAGACTTTCCTGTTCCTCGTTCAACAGCACACCGCCTCCTCCCGCCGGATAGGCGCCCGGCGGTAGGACTCCGCGCGCCGGGGACGCACCCACCACTCGTTGCGCTGCATCGGTTCCCATGCTGCCTCCCTTCCGGCTTCCTTGCGTGCCGGCAAATGCAAATACGTACCTGCTCAACTCGCCCGGCGCACTGTACCCACCGGCCGTAGCCGCACTTCCGGCGGAATCTCTCCTGCAGACACCACGGCTAATCGCGGAAGAACAGGCTCCAGCCACCGCTTCACGTAATAACGGGACGGACTTGGGACTAAGAGCACGGGGGTGACCGGAGAGGAGGAGGAACCGATTAGGCGCTTCACATCTTCGGCAAGATGGCGCAGGACCACCACTACAGGCGGCGCATTCTGCGCCGGCAGTAGATTCTGGCCTGTCTCCGGTGCCAGTGCCGCCACGACTTCCTCTTCCATGGCAGGCTCCAGCAGCAGCACTGGCAACTGTCCCTCTTCGTCGAGCAACGGTTGCACCAGCCTGCGTCCCAGTGCCTGTCTGGCCGCCTCCACCAGCGCTACAGTCGACTTGTTTACTGCCGCTGTCTCAAGCAGCGATTCGAGCACTGCTCCCAGATCGCGAATGGAAACCCGCTCGCGCACAAGTTGTTCGAGTACCCTGCCCACCTCGCCCAGCGTCAGCAGCTTCGGCACCAGCTCTTCAATCAGCTTTGGATGCGACTCGTTCAGCCCGTCCATCAGCCGCTTGATCTCCGCGCGCCCCACCAGTTGCCACCCGTGCGTGCGCACCAGTTCACCCAGATGCGTCGTCATCACTGTCGTCGCGTCCACCACGGAATAGCCTGCGGCTATTGCCTGTTCTTCCAGTTGTGGTGCAATCCACACCGCCGGCACGCCAAAGGCAGGCTCCCTGGTCTCACGTCCTTGCAGAGGTCTCCGATTTGAATCGCCTGAAACCGCCAGCAACTGCGCGCCCTCGGTCTGCCAGCGGCCAATTTCCATCCCGCGCAGCGAGACAACATACTCCCTCGGCTTCAGCCGCAGATTGTCCGAAATATGCACGGGCGGAATCAGAAATCCCATCTCTCCCGACAGATGCCTCCTGAGTGACCGCACACGGTTCAGTAGCTGTCCGCCCTGCTTCTCATCCACCAGCGGAATCAGTTGGAACCCAATCTCGAGCGTCAGATCCTCAAGCCGTGTCAACGCGGCCAGCTCGGGCGACTGTGCAGGTGTGGTCTTCTTGTCCCGCGCCACAGCATCGGACTCGGCCATCGCTGAAGGTACGGGCGCTGCCGCCACGCGCCGCGCGGCAAAGAACAATACTCCGGCCACCAGTAGAAACGCCATCTTCGGCAAGCCCGGAATCAGGCACATTGCCGCCGAAACCAGGCTCGCCATATAGAGCGTCGCGGGCCGCGCCAGCAGTTGCTCACGAATCTCGCCGCCCAGTTGTCCTGCGGAATTGGCCCGCGTGAGCGTAATTCCGCCTGCCACCGAAACCAGCAGTGAAGGAATCATCGTCACCAGGCCGTCGCCCACCGTCAGCACGGTGTAGGTCTTCACAGCCTCGGCCAGGTCCACGCCCTGCTGCAAGGTTCCAATCAGCAGACCGGCAATAATGTTGATGGCGGTGATGAGGATAGTGGCCAGTGCATCGCGCTGGTTGAAGCGTGCCGCTCCATCCATCGCACCGTAAAATTCAGCCTCGCGCGCAATTGCTTGCCGTCTGCGCCGCGCCTCCGCCTCGTCAATCGACCCCGCATTCATATCGGCGTCGATGGCCATCTGCTTGCCCGGCAAGGCATCGAGGGTGAAGCGAGCTGTTACTTCCGCCGTGCGCACCGCGCCATGCGAAACCACGAGAAACTGAATCGCAATCAAGGCAAGAAACAGCACGAAACCCACCACATAATTGCCGCCCACCACAAACTGTCCGAAGGCCTGAATCACCTCGCCGGCAGCGCCCGTGCCTTCCGAGCCATGCAGCAAAATCCGCCTGCTCGACGCAATGTTGAGCGACAGACGGAATAGCGTCAGCAGCAGGAGCAGCGTGGGAAAGACACTCAGCTCAACGGCGCGGCGGATTTGCACTGCCGAAAGAAACACAATGATCGAGGCAGCCATCGACAGCGCCAGCAGAAAGTCAAGACCTGCGGCCGGTAACGGCACCAGCATCACAAAGACCACACTGATAGCCGCCAACGGCAGCATGTACTCGCGTAGGCGCGTCAGCCATCCGGCCATTCCCATTGCAGGCATGGTCATGCTTTGCGAACTCATCGCGGACCTCCATTGGGCTCTGCTCCCGGATGCGGCCAGTGACGCGGCGGCGTGGGCGGTGTACGCGGTTGTGTGCGCCGCGCGGCCTCACGAGCCCGCTGTTCGCGCAGTTGCTCCTCCACGCGCTGCCGGTAGAAGTAGGCCAGAATCGACGCGACAGCTGCATATAGATCCACCGGGATTGGCTGCCCCACTTCCACCGACCGGTACAGGGACCGCGCCAGTGGTGGATTCTCCACAATCGGCACACCTGCCCAGCGCGCCTCAACCTTGATCTCCTCGGCCAGCAGGTTGCGCCCCTTCGCCATAACCCGCGGTGTTTCCATCGTCGAAAAGTCGAAGGCCAAAGCCACGGCGTAATGCGTTGGATTGGTCAAGACAACAGCTGCCTTTGACACGTCCTCGCGCACGCGCCGTCTGCGCATCTGCCGCTGCAGGTTGCGAATTCTCCCGCGCATCTCTGGGTTGCCCTCGGTCTGCTTGAACTCCTGCCGCAGATCTTCGCGGCTCATCTTCAGGCGCGACTCGCGGCTGCGCCATTCGACGATGTAATCGATGGCCGCCCACGCAAACAGCAGCCATGCCGCCGCCATCAACAATCCGTAGATGTCGTGTCCCAGTTGTGCCAGCCGGTGCGTCGAAAACGGAGGAATCGTCAGTTCGCGCCCAATGCGCTGCACTGCAAAGATGCCCAGGACCGCTACAGGAATGAGTGACTTGCCCAGTCGTGCCAGCCCGCGCAGCGAAAATACGTTCTTCATGTTTGCCGCAGGATTGATGCGCTCCATCTGAAAGTTCAGTGCCGAGGGCGTAATCTGTATGCCGCCCGTCTGCACCATGCCCACCGCCAGCACCGCCACAACCACTGCGGTCATCACCAGCGCAATTGGTTCAAGATCGGCAGCCAGCTGCGAGCGAATGGCGTTAAGCGTGGGCCCGAGCGTCGCCGGCTCCCAGTGTGCGGGCCGGCCCAGTTCAAGCAGAGTGGGTAAACTTGCGCGCCACACCTCCACCGACCGCATGCCCACCGCGCCCAGCATCAGCGCACCTGCCAGCGTTCCTGCTGCAGCAGTCAATTCGCGACTGTGCAGAATGTCGCCTTCCTTGCGCGCCTGTTCCCTGCGGTGCGGCGTTGCCTGTTCGGTGCGATCGTCCGGCATCCCTTAGCCTCCTCTCGCGTGCGCCACAAGAAGCTGCTGTGCCAGGTCAAGCAGTCCGTCAAAGCGTGCCTGAATAAACCGCGGCCACAGTGCCAGTGAGCCCAGCAGAATCACGAAACCGGTCAGCGTCTTCAGTGGCACAGTCAACGACATCACCGGCAGCTGCGGCGAGAGCTTGCCCATCAGGCCGATAGACAGTTCGACGAGCATCGTCGCGGCCAGCACCGGTGCGGCCAGTTCCAGCGCGGCCAGAAAAACGCCGCTCGCCGCAGTAACCAGTGCATAGCCGGACTCGCGCAAAAGCACGAACGAGCCCAGCGGCACGGCGTGAAAGCTGCGAATGAGTGAAGCCAGCAGAACGCGGTCGAGGCCTGCGGCGATCAACACCAGTGTTCCCATCAGCGTGAACAGCGTGCCCAGCAGCGGCGTCTGCACGGGCGAGTTGGGGTCAAGAAGATTGACCAGCGAAAAACTGAACTGCATACCCGCAATCTGCCCGGCAAAAAGCAGCATCTCGTTCAGCAATGCCAGTGAAAGCCCATAGATCAGTCCCACCGCCAGTTCTCCCATCAGCGCGGGAAGCCCAAGGTTCACCTGCGTGCCAGGTAATGAAGCCACCAGCGGTGCAAGAAGAAAAGCAACGGCCAGGGCAAAGCCCGCCTTCACCCGCATGGGAAATGTGTCCGATGAGAAGAATGGCGCAAAGGTCACCACGCCGCTCACGCGCACCAGAGCCAGTACCATCGCGCTTAAAAATGTCGGCCAGTCCCGCATGCTTCTCCGTCTTTCTGTTCTTTGCTTCCCCGCTTCCCTCAACCGAGATACCGGTGCAGGTCTGCCATCAGCCCAATCGTGTAATCGGCCATACGTGCCAGAAACCAGGGCATCCCGGCCAGAAGAATCGCCGCCACGATCGCCAACCGCGGCACCGTCGTCAGCGACTGCTCCTGCAGGCTGGTCAGGGTCTGCAGCAGACTGAGCACAAAGCTCAACAGCGAGGCGGCGACCAGAATCGGCGCCGCCAGAATCAGCGACTCCTTCATCAACTGCCGCAAAAGCTCGGAAACCATATCGGGCGTCATGTTTCTCTTGGCCTTGGTTGAGCGTGATTGCACTAAAAGCTTTTCAACAGCGACCCGGCCAGCAGATGCCAGCCGTCCACCATCACAAAAAGCAGAATCTTGAGCGGTGTGGACACGACGACGGGCGGCAGTTGAAACATGCCGATCGCCGTCGTGATTGAAGCTGTCACCATGTCGATGAGCAGGAAGGGCAGAAACAGTACAGCCCCGATCGCAAAGCCCGCCTTGAGCTCGGAGAGGATGTAGGCCGGAATCACGACGCGCATCGGCAGATCGGCCGACGCATTGGGACGCGGAAGCTGGGCGGCGGAGGTGAACAGCGCCAGGTCCTTCTCCCGCGCGTAGCGCAGCATGTAAAGCTTCACCGGTTGCGCTCCCTTGTCAATGGCCTGCCAGCCGGAGATCTGCCCGGCGCGATAAGGCTCAACCGCCTGCTGGTCTACTTGAGTGAGGACAGGAGTAATCAGAAACCACGTCATCATTAGCGCCAGGCCCATCAGCGTAGGATTCGAAGGCGCCGTCTGCGTGCCCAGAGCCTGGCGCAGAAAGTGAAAGACCACCAGCAGCCGCACCATTGGCGTCATACACATCGCAATGGCAGGGATAACCGTCAGCAGAGTCAGGACAAAGACGATGGTCCACGGAGTCGAGTCCGAGGGGTGGAAGCGCGCATTCAGGTCGGGCATCAGCGGCGCGGCAGTGGTCCGCGCCGCAACTCCCAGGACAACAAAATTCAGCATTGGGTAACCCGGCGTCCCGCTACGCAAGCGGCTGTCTTCTGCTTTATGGCAGCAAGCGGATAAAAGGCAGGCGCGCCTTCCTGGTTCAGCGCCACCAGGAGCCGCTGCCCGTCGGCTTCAATCAGAGCCAGTTGATGGCGCGGAGCCAGTGGAATCCGCTCGACAATGGCCAGCCGTGACGCCTGTTGAGCTGCTTTGCGCTCCATACGCCAGCCACTCGTACGAAGCCAGGCGGCCAGCCACGCCCCCAGGCCTTCGTTCGACTTCCCGGACAACGTCGCGGAGATAGTTTTCTGCGCGGTCATGAAATTCTCCTTTGTGCGCTGCTCAATCTCGTCCGTTCGCCTCTAAGCCAGGCGCGTGATGCGCACCGCCAGCTTTGTATCCACCACTTCAAATTCGGTCCACGCCAGCGTCATGCGACCGGCCAGGAGTGGAAGATCGCTCCCGTTGTCCCAATCGCTCTCAATCAATTGCCCCGGCGTAAGCGCCAGCAGATTACGTACGCGAAAGTCACGGAGCGGGATCGCCACATCCATCTCCACTGGAATCCGCGCCACAATCGGGTCCAGGGCCTCGCTGTCGAACTTGTTCTTTGCCGCTTTCTCCTCGGTCGGCAACTCGCTCTGTCCGGCAGGCGCATGTACCAGCGCCTGCTGCTCCTGCGCGCTCACAGTTGTAGATTGCGCATTCGCAGGTAGCGCCGCCTGATGTGAATTTGGCGGAGCCGTCTGTGCCGCCGAAATGGGTGGAGAAGTGGCCATCGACTTGAGTGAGTGCAGACGAATGACCAGATTGCAGACAGCGGGATTAGAAGGGTTTAAGGCATGCGCACCGAAGTAGCGCAAATGGTGCAAGCAAACGAACTTCGAGACCTGTTGCACGAACCGCTTCACTGCTACACTGAAGCTGCACCACCCGTTTGGCCTCGCACGGCTGAAAACAAGCAGTGCGAAAGACCTGGAATGGGTTTCAGAGAGAGGTTGAAGAACATGTCAGAACAGAATGGAAATAAGACCGTTACCGGCACCAGCCTGCGCCTGAAAATCGGCCTGGCCGAGATGCTCAAAGGCGGCGTAATCATGGACGTAATGAACGTCGAACAGGCCCGCATTGCAGAAGAGGCGGGGGCGGCGTCGGTGATGGCTCTGGAGCGCGTGCCGGCCATGATTCGCGCGGAGGGTGGCGTGGCGCGTATGGCGAAACCGGGCCTGATTAAGGAGATTATGCAGGCCGTTTCCATTCCGGTTATGGCGAAAGCGCGGATTGGGCATTTTGCGGAAGCCCAGATACTTCAAGAGATCGGTGTGGACTACATCGATGAGTCGGAGGTGCTGACACCGGCCGATGAAGTGCACCACATCGACAAGCATGCTTTTACCACTCCATTTGTCTGCGGCGCGCGCAACCTGGGCGAGGCGCTGCGGCGCATTGCCGAGGGCGCGGCCATGATTCGTACCAAGGGCGAGGCCGGCACCGGCGATGTGGTTCACGCCGTGCAGCATATGCGGCAGATTGTGAAGGAGATGAAGGCGCTCACCGTGTTGAGCGAGCAGGAACTCTACTCCGCCGCCAAGGAGCATCAGGCTCCGTATGAACTGGTTCGCATGGTGGCCAAGAGTGGCAAACTGCCCGTTCCCAATTTCTCCGCCGGCGGCATTGCCACACCGGCCGATGCCGCTCTGATGATGCAACTGGGCGCTGAAGCCATCTTCGTAGGTTCGGGCATCTTCATGAAGGAGCGCGCTACGCCGCTCGATGTGGAACACGATGAAAAGGAACGCGCCGAGGCCGTGAGCCGCGCCAAGGCCATTGTCATCGCCACCACGCACTACAACGATCCCAAGGTGCTGGCCGAGGTTTCCGAACAGGTTACGGGCACAATGAAGGGCCTGGCCGCCGCCGCGATCGAAGAGAAGGAACTCCTCCAAACCCGCGGCTGGTGAGGCACCTGCGGTGCGGCAGACGCTCGCTTTTCGCTCGCAGTAGAGCATTGCATGCAGCAGACGGCGCTCGCGCGCCACTAAGAATGAGTAAGGCCGAGGCAATTGCCTCGGCCTTACTCATTTGAGGTAAATACGAAGGTCCAGCATTGCATCAACTGTCGATCAGTCTGTCTTGCGTGGGCAGCATGCGTCCGTGGAGGATGCGGCTGATGAAAACTTCTTCTTTGCGAACAAGATAGAAGAGAACGTGCTCGCCAACTTCATGGCGGCGGTATGCGCGCCGGATCGAATCGCAGCGCCGCCCGGTGCTCGGATTCTTTGCTAATAGGTCAAGGGCTTCTTCGATTTTTGACAGATAACGAAGAGCTTGTGCTTCGCCCCAAGTGTCTACCGTGTAATCCGCAATTTCGAACAGATCGGTCCGAGCCAATTCGGAGAGCACGCAGGCGGGCAAAGGTCAGGCTCCTTTACTGGCGCGGAGTTGAATGCGCCCACGCACTTCGCCCAGCACATTTCCTTTGGCTGCACCGCTAGTTTCTCCTGCCTGGAGCGCGGACCGCAAAGCCTTTAGCTTCAGAGCGTCTTCCTGCTCATCCTGTTCGAGAGCGCGCAGGCCCGCGCGCAGCACTTCACTGGCGTTGGCGTAACGTCCGTCGCGAATGCGGTCGGCGACAAATCGGTCCATTTGCGGAGTCAGATTGATATTCCGGGTCGGCATGATTTCAGCATAGCCCCGATTGGCAATAGTTGCCAATACGATTCGTACCGCTCTGATTACACAATCTTTTCTCGAGTATGACTACTCGTTGCCGGGTTTCCAGTTGCCGTCAGCGGTGCCGTAGGGGCTGGCAACAACGACCATATAGCCATCCGGATCGCGCAGCCAGAGCTCCCAATGGTTGGGGCCGCCATTGCCGTCGGGAGGGTTGCGGTGTTTGGGCAGAATCACTTCCGCCCCCATCTGCTGCGAACGCGCGAGCACCGCATCGAAGTCCTCGACCTCAAGCCAGAGGAGCAGACCGTTGCCGTAGGGTTTCTGTGCCGGGTCGCCAATGGGACCGTGGTGATGGTCGGAGTCGAAGGCATGAAGCTGAAGGATGATCTGGCCGTCGTGCACCAACTGCTCATAGACCTTGCCTCCGTGATTGCTTTGAAGGCCAAGGAGTTGCTGGTACCAGCGGCTGCTGGCTTCCACGTCGGAGACGGCGATGAGGGGTTGTGGGCGCATGGTTTTGACCGGGATAAGGATACTGCATGAAGGAGAAATCAGCTGGGTAAGTTATTTTTCTTTTCCGGGTGTCCAAATGCGAGGCACCCAGGGTGCCCATTTCCTGCGGGCACCATGCCCCCTCTGCGCATGAAATGAGGCGAAGAAGGCCGCCAAAACGCACGCAAATGGCAAGGAAATCGTAGCCGTTTGCAGGCAAGAGTGGTGAAGGGCAAAACTACGTATATTTATCCGGTGATTCGATGCAGGAAAAGCGAGCATTTTGCGGTTAAGCCATATGCAGAAGTCTGCTTCCCGAGGAAAAGTAAGCCAAATTTGATCCAATTAGCCCTGTTTTTAAGAAGCTAAAAACGGCAGACCTATATCGTTCAGGCAGGCTCCACTTTCCGGCTCTCCGCGAAAGCAGAATTCGCGGGAGATTGGATAGAATCGAATCAGGCCTGCACCCGAGGCCGAATTCGACGGACAGGAACGAGACTTGAGCGAGCAGAGTGTGCCGCGCATTGGTGTGCTGGCGATACAGGGAGACTATGCGGCGCATGCGGCGGCGCTGGCCGCGGCTGGAGCCGAGCCGGTGGAGGTGCGCAAGCCTGAGCAACTGGAAGGGCTTGCCGGGCTGATTCTGCCGGGGGGCGAGTCGACCACGATGCTCAAGTTCCTTGAGAACCACGGTTTCTTTGCCGCTTTGGAGAAGTTCTGTGCGAGCAAGCCTGTCTTCGGCACGTGCGCGGGGGTGATTCTGCTGGCACGCGAGGTACGTCACCCGGCACAGAAGAGCCTGGGGGTTCTCGATGTGGCGGTGGAGCGGAATGCGTACGGAAGACAGAACGAGTCGGCCATTCTGACGGTGGAGACCAAGCTTGCAGGCGGGCCGCTGGAGATGGTGTTCATTCGAGCGCCGCGGATTGTGGAGCGGGGCGAGGGCGTGGAAGTGTTGGCCGAGCGCGACGGCTTCCCTACCCTGGTGCGGCAGGGCCAGATGCTGGCCGCAACGTTCCACCCGGAACTGAGCGAGGACGGGCGAGTGCACGCGGCGTTTGTGGAAATGGTGAAAAAAGCATTGCATGCAGCAGACGGCGCTTGCGCGCCAGGAGAGTAGTGGTTAGAAAAGAGTCCGATCGGGAAATGGTGTGCCACTCGCCAGTAATAAGAAGAGGAATCGAAGAATCGGTGATTGCTCGCTTTGCATACGCGTACGTCTCGCTACTCTTGTTAGTAGAAAGCCTGCTTTTCGTCTCGTCGCTGTTATTGCACCTGAGCGTACTATTCGGAACAAGGGAGCTTTATGCGGAATTCGGTACATCACTATTTAGTGCGATGGTCGTTGTTGGAATAGCGGTGACCGCATTCATAAAAGACAGCCTCCAATGGAGAGATCAACTAAGAACGTGTCCAAAATGGATGTGGAGAACTGCATTCATGCTGAGTCTGTATGGCCTCGTCGTTCTATGCTTGCAGGTTTTATTCCCTGAGGGTCCCTCTCTTTCGAAGCAGTCATTGGTCATATCCGGCTTTCCGCTCGGGTTCGAGGCATTCGGCGTATGTACCATCTACTCTGTTCTATGGTCAGGCTATCTAACAAGATCAGAAGTTGTTAAGGGAGCCGGAAAGTCGTTGTTGATGGTCTTTCTGGGAGCCGTTGCCTTCCTTGCCTACCGTGCCGGATATCTGCGACATCCGTAACAATTGTGAGCGTCAATCTCGAAGTGGCGGACAGGTGCATGCGACGTTTGTCAAGGTAGTGAAAAAAACAGTGATCAGGCACCTGAGGTGCGGAGGGCTCTCATTGCTTGGGCGAGAGTTGTACTTCCCACCCTTCGCTTCGCGAAGGATGGGGCACCCACTTTTCAGGTTGGGTTAGAGTCTTAAGAGCGTAAAGGCGAAGGGTGTGCCACCCGCCAACTGTGGTGAGGCGGACCTTTATTGACTACGGGAGAGTTGTGGTTGGGTTCGAGCTATCACTGGAGAGGATAGGCCGTTCGCCGCGACGCCCACGCTCTTAATTGATATGAATGGTGAGATCTCAACATGCAACATGATCCTGAGCTTGATCGAATCCGTGAGGAAGCTGAAGAGAAGCAAAGAGCAATTCTCTATCCGGATACGCTCCGTTCAGGACGTTCGGTTGACGAATTCCTTTGGAATGGAGATCCCCACCCGAAGCCAGTTCAGCGAGTGGGGCTTGCTCTTTTCGGCATGCTCTTTTCGGGCTTGGCAGTACTTGGTATCGTTCTGCTGTTTACTCAAGACAACTGGCCGGGACGGATATTCGGAATCGCCATGGGTCTACTTGCAGGGATAGCAGGCGCTCGCTTGATGGGAAATGCTTTCAGACATATCCGCCGCGGATGAAAGAACTGAAGCACTGGCACCCGAGAGTTTTGGCTAAGGGAGCGTTGCAGACGAAGGGTGTTCCATTTTCAGCATATGCTCGCTTATCGCTCCGCGATGAATTGATGTGATAAGGAAGAAGGCTTCGGCGAAGATCGAGGTGCGAGTGGGTAGAGGACCACGAGCTCGAAGATCAGGAGAAGCCTTCGATGACGATTGTAGGATGTGATTTCCATCCCAAGTGGCAGCAGATTGCGGTTTTCGATGCGGAGACCGGCGAGATAACGGAGCATAAGCTGATGAACGGCGACGGAGAGGCGGAACGGTTCTACCGTTCCATGGAAGCTCCGGTGCTTGTGGGTGTGGAGGCGTCGGGCAGGACTTTCATTTCGCCGATGTAGCGGTGGTAGTGGGAGTAAGTGGCGGTCATGCGGTGGGTGTTGTCGGGGTTGTGTGCGGTGAAGCGGGAGGGCAGGAGGAAGGTTTTGTCGCCGAGCTGCTGGGGGCGTAGTCAATGGCGCCGAAGTAGGCGTCGCCGTTCATTTCGGCTGCGCCGGCGGAGATGGTGCGCTCGGTATGGAGGATGCGGCCGGTGGCCGGCTCGGCGATGACGACGCGGTGGAAGCCTTCTGGGACTTTGGCGCCCTGGTTTCCCGCGATATGAAAGTAAACGTCCGATTTGTGCGTGCGTCGAAACCTGAGTGGGAGTAAGCTCATCCTCTATAGGGGCCTCGAATGCCTGTCGACTTCACCCACGCGCCGCCAGAGATTGAACGGAAGGAACCCGGCATTGGCGGGAAGCCTCCGCTGGATTTGCGCCCGACGGGCGGAGGAGGCGGCGGCGGAGATGACGACTGGCAGCGGGACCATCATGGGCCGCGCGCACTGCTTAGAAAAATAAGGATGTTCGAGTTCCTGTTCCTGTCGTGCGACATGGTGATGTTCGCGGTGCTGGTGGTGGTGTTTTTCGCGCGGCAGGCGGGCATGCACCTTGATCCGCGGACGCAACAGCCGATTGGCGACTGGCACCCGGTGAGTTTGCCGCCGATCCTCTTTCTGAATACAGCTGCCCTGCTGCTGAGCAGTTTGACGATGGAAGTGGCGCGACACCATATCTTTCGCGAGTTTGACGTGCTGGAGGAATGGCTGGGACTTGGGCGGCCTGCACTGGCACGGACACTGCCCTGGGTGGGCGCGACGCTGGCTCTGGGCATGTTGTTTCTGGCCGGGCAGTGGGTGGCATGGGTACAGTTGACGGCGCAGGGGTTTGCTTTTGACAGCGGATCGACGCCAGCCAGCTACTTCTTCTATTTGATTTCAGGCTTCCATGCCGCGCACCTGGTGGTGGGCATTTTGCTGCTGGCGTTTTGCCTGTGCGGGCTGAGCTTTCTGAAGCGCGTTGAGTTGCGGCAAGTGATTGTGGATATGACGGCCTGGTACTGGCATGTGATGGGCCTGGCATGGATATTGCTGTTCGCAGTACTGGTGGCGGGACAGTAAGCATTGCACGCAGCAAATGCTCGGCATCTGCGATGCAGCAGAGCTCGGCACCTGCGGTGCGGCAGACGCTCGCATCTCGCTCGCAGTTGATTTGCCGGTTATTCCAACTAAAAGATGGAAGCAGAATCCTGGCTGGGGCAGCTAGCGGGATTTTTGCGCGCCAGCCGGTGGGGGTGCAGTAAGGGTGAACTGGTCTTTGGCTTCTACGGAGAGATTGGCGGCGTCGGGGTCGGTGACCTTCCACATCACGGCGTGGAGGGTGTGGTTGGAGACGTCGACGGTGAGGTAGTGGTAAACGGGAAAAGCCTTGTCAGTGTAAAGATCCTGGCTGCCGCGAAAGAGGATGGGGTAAGGCTCGGCGCCGCCTCCTCCTGTGACGACGTATTCGACGCCGTTGCGCTCGAAGCGCTCGTAATTGTGGATGTGTCCATTGAAGACAACGACCCTGGCGCGCATGTGGGGGGCGTGGGCTTCGAGGATGTCGCGGATGAGAATGCCTGCGTTGTCGGGGATGCGGGCGAAGACCTGCGACTGCCAGTCGGCGACGAGCGGGTAGTGGAAGAGGATAAAGAGAAAATCGATCTCGCTTGGGACGTGTTCGAGTTGATGAGTAAACCAGGCGACCTGATCGCTCTTTGGGCTAATCGTGGATGAGCCGTCGAGCGAGAGGACTTCGACGTTGCCAAGGATAGCCGAGTAGTAGCGGTTGCCCTGGAGTTGTGGGTAGGCCTGCATGTAATTGGCCAGGCCTTTTGCAACGCCGCCGTAGGTTTCGTGGTTGCCGACGGTGGGCAGCACGAGCGCATGGATACTACGCCAGGGTGCGGTTTCCGCGCGGTAAACATCCCAGTCGGCTGTGCGGGAGCCGAAGTAGGGCATGTCGCCGGTGAGGAGGATGGCGGATGGCTTCTCTTCCGCGACGCGCGCGGCAAGCCACTTACGGATGCGGGGGTTGGTGCCGGTGGTGCGCGCGGGATTGGTGAAACGCATGTCTCCGTAGGCGACCATGTGGAGCGACTGGCCGGGCTTGAACTGCGGGAATGTGAGCGTAGGTGTGGTGGCGTCAGGCGACGGAACCGTTACGGGATCGTCTTGCTGTGCGGCGGCGAGGCGCGACGCAGCGATGAGCAGTGCCGCTGCGAGGGCAAGAAATGCAAATGCCGGGAAAGCCTGGCGATGGAGTGATCGGGGACGGAGAAGGCTCACGAGTCTTAGGGTAAATGCCGGGAGACGCGCTATGGCGTGATGCGGTGAACGCTGGTTTCCTCAAGCGCGCCAGATTCATCGAGTTCCCTGGCGGAGAAGTGCGTGCAAACAGCAAACAGGTATGTGCCCATGAGTGCCTGCCAAAGAGCGAATGCGAAAACCGGCCTGCTTCCATACCCTTGATCAAAGATCCTTTCGTACCTGTCGAAGTAAGGAAAAAAGGTGAAAGAACTAACTGTCCCTATGATGGCTCCGGACAATATGAACTCTTCCGAGTACAGCTTGGGACAGCACAGGCTCGTTGATAACACCAGTGCGATGCCTCCAATGAGCCCACCAACCGGATACAGGCCCAAAATTGCACTCGCTAAGAATTGGGCTATGTACCAAGTTGCCATGATTAAGGGCACTACAAAGATGACGCGGTGTCCTTCTGGAGCGCCGCGAAGAAAGAGTACGGCGCAGAGAAGAGCAAACGGCAAGGGAAACAGAAATGAGAAGTCATAAACCGGAACACGGTTGTAGAAAAAGCAGATCCGACCCTGCTCCGCAACATGCAAACAGAAGAAAGACGCTGACGTACTTAAGCACAGTTCCTTCCCGCTCAGGAGGCCAGCAGCTTTGCGACGAACTCGTAATCGGACTTGGCGGCCTGCATGGTTGTCTGGCCGTGGAAGGGCGGGTCGTGGTCGACGATGAAGTACTCGACGCCGTCTTTGCGGGCGGCGTAGTAGGCGGCTTTGAGTGGCGCGACGCCTTTGCCGAGATCCACGATGTGCGCGCCTGCTTTGGGGCCGAGCTGGTTGATGGGCGGGGTGATGGTGCTGAAGTCTTTGAAGTGCAGCAGGCGGACGCGACCCGGATGCTGACTAATGACGGCGACCGGATTGGCTCCGCCAGCGGCCATCCAGCCAGCGTCCACTTCAAGCTTGACGAGCGCGGGGTCGGTTTCTTTGAGAAGGATGTCGTATCCGGTGGTGTTGCCCTCGACCTTGCGGAACTCGAAGTTGTGATTGTGATAGGTAAACTGAATGCCGCGCTTATGTGCGCTCTCTCCAATTTTGTTGGCCAGGGCGGCCTGACGCCGGAAATCATCGGCGGTCATGTGATTCAGCATGGGCATGAGGCCGGCCATGCCACCCTTGGGCCGCTCCGGCGGCAGGATGGAACTGATGGCATACTTCACGCCCATTGTGGATGCCTGGTCGAGAGCTTTCTCCGTGTCTTCAAAGCCAAATGCGAAGTGCCCGGAAGGGCAGCCGAGCCCGGCGTGGGCAAGCATCTTTTTGAACTCGCCGATGTTGGGAATGATCTCCGTGTAGGCTTCGACGTAGCCGTAGCCGATGGCGGCCAGTTTAGAGAGTGTGCTCGCGGGATCTTTCTTGAATTCGGCGGCGACCATGTACATTTGCATGCCGGGTTTGGAGCGGAAGTCGGCGCTCCAGGAAGGTGTGAGGGCGGCGAACTGCGCTCCGGCGAGCAGAGCGCCTGAGCGGAGGACAAAGCTGCGGCGGGATAGTGAGTTTTTCATCGGGTTCCTTGACCCAGCGAGTATACAGAGCAGAAGTCGCGGTGAGTATTTGTTGGCCAAGCGAAATGCGGTGGCGGGAGACATGGAGCGAGGGGGAAGTGGAAATGATACGGCTAAATTCAGGTTGCAAAGAGGAACGCGAGCAATGCGCCAGCACCGAAGACGGCGGAAAATCCGATGCCACACCAATAAAGCAAGGCGTTATCGGAGCGTTTGACAAGGCCATAGACAAGCCTAGTGCTGCCAGTGGTCAAGCCTGAAATGAGATTCCACTGAAGATAAAGCCCTCCGAGTAAGAGAAGCCAGCGGTGCCAAGAAATGTGCATCGCACTCACTCTGCCAAGCTAGAGAAGAGTTCTCCGCAGCGGCGGATTGCGGCTCAGGCGGTGCGCTGACCGAAGAAGGCGCGGAGGCGTTCGGCAACGGTGGGGATTACCGGGCAGTCGAAGTAGACCTGGCGGTTGCAAGCCATGAGGATTTGAATGGCCTGTATGTCGGGGTTGGTGGCGGAGAAGGTGTGCAAACTCCAGACATACTCATCGCTCAGATATTCGATGGCGTGGGAGAGCAGTTCGAGTGCGTGGCCGGCTTCCGGTGTGATGCGGCGGGTGGCATAGAGCGTGTCACGCGTGTTTGTGGTTCTGGAGGGGACGAGACGGAGCTGGGTTGGAGACGCAGTGGTTGTAGTAGCCATGGCAACAATCCTCAAGGCACACGGGGGTAGTGCAACAAAATTCAGGGGATGCCTGAATTTAGTCCTCCCCTAATGAAACAGTCAAACTTATTCATATTCAAAATGGGATGTGCTGTGACGCTTAGCACTCCCAGGCGAAGGTGTGTGGGCTTAGGTTGATGGGTGGCGGAGTGCGCATGGAAGCGGGTGGAGTGCATCCAGTGGACCGTGATGTGAAACGCGCAAGACGCAAAAGTGTGATTTTTGCTGGAAGTAGAGGAGCCTTCAGGAGTTGGCTTGACTGAAGCAGACTGGGAACCTAAGCTCAAAGCAGCGGCTTGCGGCAAGGAACAGGGGCCGCGCAACGCAGGTAGCCCGACATCTTAACCACAGAACCGCTGAGCAACAGAATTCCGCTAAGGCGCGCATGATTCCCTATCACTGGCAATATATTCCGCTGCTGATTCAAATCGCGTTCGCGATTGGAATGGCAGTCGTTATGGTAGTCGCCTCGTGGTTCATCGGGCGGCATAGAAATTCAAAGATAAAACTTGCGGCGTATGAGTGCGGCATTGAGACGGTGGGCGATGCGCGCGGGCGGTTCAGTGTGCGCTTTTATATGGTGGCGATGCTGTTCATCCTGTTCGATGTGGAAGCCGTATTCATGATGCCGTGGGCGGTGGTGTACAGGAAGCTGCCAGCGATTACCGGATCGAGACTGTTCGGGTTCTGGGAGATGCTGGTGTACCTGGGATTTGTGGCAGTGGGGCTTTACTACATTGTGCGCAAGGGTATTTTGAACTGGAGCCGGGACAAGGCGGACCTATAAGGATGAGCGAGACGCTGAGCAACACGCTTTTGGGCAAGGCCGCGGTGATGGAAGGCCTGGCGGACCACCCAGCGGTGAAGGCGCTGAACGAAGCGATTCCCGAGCAATTTACAGATGCAAAATTCGACCGTGGCGAACTAACGCTGACGGTGAAGCCGGAAGCGATTGTGGCGGCAGCGAAGGCTGTGAAGGCCGCCAGCTACGTCGCATTCCAGGATATGACGGCGGTGGACTGGTTCCCTTCCTCGCCGCGCTTTCAGTTGAGCTACCACATTCTTTCGCACGCGCAGAAAGAGATCATCCGGCTGCGCACCATGGTGGAAGATACTGACGCATCGATCGAGTCGATGACGAGCGTGTGGGAAGGCGCGAACTACTACGAGCGCGAAGTTTTTGACCTGTTTGGTATTCGCTTTGAGAACCATCCCAACTTGCGGCGCATTATGATGCCGGAGGACTGGAACGGCCATCCTCTGCGCAAGGACTATCCGGTGGAGGGCTACCGCTCATGATCGATACGGGAAGCCCGATTCTGACGGTTCCAACGGCCGAGGGCGCAAAAGATCAGCACATGGTGCTGAACATGGGCCCGCAGCATCCTTCGACACACGGCGTATTGCGGCTGGTGCTGGAGATTGACGGCGAGATTGTGGTGCGGCTGTATCCGGAGATTGGATATCTGCACACGGGCATTGAAAAGACCTGCGAAGCGAAGTTCTACCAGCAGGTAGTTCCCTTGACCGATCGCGTGGACTATCTGGGGCCGATGGCCAACAACCTGTGCTACTGCCTGGCGGTGGAGAAGCTGCTCGAGCTCGAAATTCCGGCGCGGGCGCAGTGGATACGTGTACTGCTGACGGAGCTGACGCGCATCAACTCGCACCTGATCTGGCTGGGCACGCACGCCATGGATATTGGCGCGCTGACTGTATTTCTCTATACCTTCCGCGAGCGCGAAGAGATTTTGCGCATCTTCGAGGCGGTAGCCGGGCAGCGGATGATGACCAGCTATTTCCGCATTGGCGGGTTGGCGATGGAGCCGCCGCTGGACATGTTCGACCGCATCCGGAAGTTCATCAAGAGTTTCCCGGAGAAGATCGACGAGTACTCGAACCTGCTGACGGGCAACCCGATCTTCTTTAACCGGCTGAAGGGTGTTGGCTACATTTCAGGCGAAGACGCGGTGGCTCTGGCGGTAACCGGGCCAGTGATGCGCGCATCGGGCATCGACTTCGACACACGGCGCGATATGCCGTACTCGGGGTATGAGAAGTTCCAGTTCAAGGTGCCGATCTCGACTGACGGCGACTGCTGGGCACGGTACATGGTGCGTCTGGAAGAGATGCGCGAGAGCGTGAAAATTATCAATCAGGCGCTGGACGGCGTGCCGGAGGGACCGATCAAGGCAGACGCGCCGAAGATTGTGCTGCCGGATCGCGAAAAGATGAAGACGCAGATGGAAGCGTTGATTCATCACTTCAAGATTGTGACGGAAGGCTTCAATGTTCCGGCCGGCGAGGTGTATCAGCAGATCGAGTCGGGCCACGGGCAGATGGGCTATTACGTGGTGAGTGACGGAACGGCGAAGCCGTGGCGCGTACATATGCGGTATCCGGGGTTTGCCACGTTGCAGGCTTTGGAGACGATGTGCCAGGGGCGCATGCTGGCCGATGTGGTGGCTGTTGTGGGCTCGATTGACATTGTGCTGGGAGAGATTGACCGGTGATTTGAAAGGCGCGGCCTGATGGGAGATTCAGAGAATTGGGGTTTCGACGATTCTGAACTTCGGCGCGTACGGCGCGAGATTGATGAGCGCATCAAAGAGAATTCATTTGCAATCCGTTTTTTCAAAGGACTGCAAAATGCATTGGAACGGCAGACAGTTGAAAAGAACGAGGAGCTGATAAGAAGCAAAGGAGATGGGCAGGAAAATCCGAATCAAATCGCAATTCCGACTTCGCAATGGAATCGAATTGTTGATCTGGAGTTCGGTGAGAGTCGCAAGTGCAGAGTAACGTGGTTGCAGTCAGGCCATATAGAGGTGCTGATGACGGACTCTCAGGATTCACTGGTTGGTGTGAATGGGCAGTTGATCGCATTTGAACTGGTAACAGTTGGACAACGAGCGATTGCGCAAAAACTCGATGTTGAATCTCCGGAGTCCTGGAGCGGGTTCGATGAAAATGCGGTTGCAGGAATGATTACGGAAGGTCTTGTTCGAGGGTATTTTTATTGAGCACGGTGCAGGCGTTGTATGAAGTGCCGGGTTCGCTGGCTGATGATTTGAGAGAGCAAATTTACGTCGAGTTGTGGGTTTCACTGGCTTCGCTGCTGCGCAGTTACACTGCGGCGCACGGGTTGAACAAGGACCGGCAGGCGACGGTGGAGTTGGGTGAAGAACGGATTACGGTGCGGCACGGAGACAGTTGGCTGGATCTGAAGCGTGACGGAAGTACGGTGCGCTGGAGCCGCGAGGATGGAAGCAAAGGGGAGCTTGAGTTGACCGAGGCAGGAACTCTGAAGACGAACGCGAGCGACGAGGCCATGGACCTGGTTGCCGAAGCCTGGGCACGGGAGCTGATGCGATGAGTCCCGAGACGATGAGTGTGTTTTCTCCGAAGCTGGCCGCGCGCTTCGATGCACTGGTGGAGAAGTATCCGGTGCGCCGTTCGGCGCTGGTGCCGATGCTGCTGTATGCGCAGGATGAGGTTGGCTATCTCTCCGACGCGGTGATTGCCGAGGTGGCAGACCGCATTGGCATTACGGAGAACGATGTGCGCAGCGTGGCGAGCTACTACTCGATGCTGCGGTTCAAGCCGGCGGGCAGGTTCAACGTGCAGGTGTGCACGAACATCAGTTGCATGCTGCGTGGAGGCTACGATGTGTTCGACAAGTTCAGCGAAGAGCTGGGCGTGGGACACAAGGGCGTGACAGCCGACGGCGTGTTCTCACTGGAAGAGGTGGAGTGCATTGGCGCATGCTGCTGGGCGCCGGCTATCCAGGTGAACTACGACTTTCATGACGATCTGACCGCGGACGATGTGCCGGGTATCCTCGCCCAATATCGGAAGCAAGTCCAAGACAAGGAAAAGAATGCCTAAGCTGGTTTCACATCCCGATGAAGTGAAGATTGTGACGAAGCGCTTTGGCATGGGCGCGGCGGCGATCGACAAGTATGTTGAGCTGGGCGGGTATGAAGCGGCGAAGAAGTGCCTTGCCGAAGGGCCCGACTGGATTATCAACGAGATGAAGGCAAGCGGCCTGAGAGGCCGCGGCGGCGCGGGCTTCCCTACCGGTATGAAGTGGAGTTTTGTGCCGAAGCAGAGCCCGAAGCCGAAGTACGTGCTGGTGAACGGCGACGAGAGCGAACCAGGCACGTGCAAGGACCACCTGATCTTTCTGCACGATCCGCATTCGGTGATTGAAGGCACGATTATTGCGGGGCTGGCGATTGGCGCGAAGCTGGGCTTTATCTATCTGCGCGGCGAGTACCGCTACCTGCTGGAGATCATGGAGAAGGCCGTTGCCGATGCCTACGAAAAGGGATTTCTGGGCAAGGGCATCTTTGGCAGCGACGTTGAGTTCAACGTGATTACGCAGAGCGGCGCGGGCGCTTATGAAGTGGGCGAAGAGTCGGCGCTGATGGAGTCGCTGGAAGGCAAGCGTGGTGTGCCGCGCATCAAGCCTCCCTTCCCTGCCGTGGTTGGTTTGTATGGCGGACCGACGGTGATCAATAACGCCGAGACAATTGCGAGTGTTCCGCATGTGATTACGATGGGCGGCGCAGCGTATGCAGCTGTGGGTTCGGAGCGCAATGGCGGCACGCGGCTGTTTGGCCTGAGCGGACACGTGGAGCGGCCGGGTGTGTATGAACTGCCGATGGGCTACAACCTGAAGAAGATGATTTATGAGGTTGGCGGCGGCGTACGCGGCGGACGCAAGTTGAAGGCTGTGGTTCCAGGCGGATCGTCAACACCGGTGCTGCTGCCGGAAGAGATTGAGAACCTGGGGATGGATTTCGACCAGGTGGGCAAGGCCGGTTCGATGCTGGGCTCGGGCGGCGTGGTGGTGATCGACGACCAGACGTGCATTGTGGAGTTTGCTCTGCGGACGATCAGCTTCTATCAGCATGAGAGCTGCGGATGGTGCATCCCCTGCCGCGAAGGAACGGACTGGCTGAAGAAGTCGTTGACGCGCTTCCATGCGGGCTTTGGCGAGATGAAGGACATCGACAATATTCAGTACCTTGCACAGAACATGATGGGACGGACGTTCTGTCCGCTGGGCGACGCGGCAGCAATGCCCACTCTGGGGTTTGTGAAGAAGTTCCGCAAGGAGTTTGAGGATCATCTGAACGGCAAGCCGTGCCCGTATGCGAAGCACGCGGATTTGGCGGTGGTATAGGCGATGGCAGACGTAACGTTCACAGTTGATGGCAAGCAATTGACCGCGCCGGCGGGAACGCTGCTGATTGAAGCGTGCCGCAAGGCGGGCATTGAGGTTCCCGCGTTCTGCTACTACCCCGGTTTGAGCCTGCAGGCGGCGTGCCGCATGTGCGTGGTGCGGCAGGAGAAGGTTGGCAAGCTGCAGACGGCGTGTACCACGGCAGTGGCCGAGGGACAAGTGTTTTACACCGACACGCCGGAGATTGCGCAGGCGCGTAAGGCAACACTTGAATTGCTTCTCGGGAACCATCCACTGGACTGCCCGGTTTGCGATGCGGGCGGCGAATGCGAATTGCAGGACATGGTGTTCCGGTACGGCGCGGGCGAGAGCCTGTATGCCGAGGCCAAACAGCATCGTGAAGAGCAGCAGTGGTCGCCGGCAGTGTTCTATGACAGGCCGCGGTGCATTCTTTGTTATAGATGTGTTCGCATATGCGGCGAAGGCATGGACGTGTGGGCGCTTGCGGTGGAGAATCGTGGCGCGCGCTCGGTGATTGCGCCGAACCAGGGCGACAGCCTGAACTGCGAGCAGTGCGGCATGTGCATTGACGTGTGTCCGGTGGGCGCGCTGACGAGCGGGACGTATCGCTACAAGACACGGCCATGGGAGATGAAGCATGTCTCGACCGTGTGCACGCATTGCGCCGACGGCTGCAAGGTAACGCTGGGTGCGCGCTCGGCGAACGATGGCGCGGAGATTATCCGCGCGGACAACCGCGACAAGAGCGGCATGAACAACGACTTTCTCTGCGCGAAGGGACGCTTCGGCTTCGACTTTGTGGAGAGCAAGGACCGGCTGGCGACTCCGATGGTGCGCAATGCAGCCGGCGAGCTGAAGCCTGCAACGTGGACCGAAGCGCTGAACGCGGCTGCGAAGAAGCTGAAGGAAGTGCATGCGGCAAAGGGCGGTACGGCAATTGGCGTTCTGGGCTCAAGCCAGACGACGAACGAAGAGAACTATCTGCTGCAGAAGTTTGCGCGCACGGTGCTGGGAACGAACAACATCGACCACGACCGGACTGCGGACTATGCGGCGTTTGCCGATGCGCTGGCCGGGCACAAGGACAAGCTGGCAAGTTTGCGCGAGACCGAGACTGCTCCGGCGGTGCTGCTGATCGGCGGCGATCCGACGAACGAGCATCCGCTGCTGGCGTGGAACCTGCGCACGAATGTGCGGCACCATAAGGCACGCATCTATATCGTGAATCACCGCGGCATCAAGCTGGAGCGGCAGGCAAAGGCCGTACAGGGCGTGCCGCCGAATGGATACAAGGATCTGGTGGCCATTCTCTGTTCTGACACGAACGAACTGGCGAAAGGCATTGCCGAAGAAGAGCAGTTGCTGGCCGTAATTGGGCAGGAACTGAACGGCAAGGCGCTGACGGACTTCGTTGCATGGGCGCTGAAGCGCGGCAATGTGCGGTTTGCGTATCTGGGCGATCATGCAAACTCGCGCGGCGCGGCGGATATGGGCCTGTTGCCGGACCGGCTGCCGGGATACATTCCGGTTCATGAGCCGGGCGCGTTTGCCGCGGAGTATGCCGGATTGCCGACGAAGCCTGGACTGACGCAGGCGGGCATGCTGGCTGCTGCAGACAAGGGTGAGCTGGATGTGCTGTATGCGGTGGGCGCCAATCCAGCGGGGCAGAAAGACTTCAAGCCCGATGCGCTGAAGAACACGTTCGTGATCGTACAGGATCTGTTTATGACGGAGACGGCGGCGCTGGCGGATGTGGTCTTCCCTGCTGCGAGCCTCTATGAAAAGACCGGCACAGTGACGAACACGTTTGGCGATTTGCAGCTGGCGCAAAAGGCCGCAGATCATGCAGGCGTGAAGGGCGACTTTGAGATTCTCGTTCGCCTGGCTGGCGCGATGGGTGTGGATGTGAAGACGCTGGTGCCGTTCGGAACGAGTGCGCTGACGGCGGATCTGGGCCAGTCGCGCGGTGCGCAGGCGGGCGAAGCGGACCGTCACGCGGTTTGGCTGGCGGCTCATAACCTTGAACCGAAGCTGAGCCCGTTCGATCCGTTGGCGGTGCTGGACGAAATTGAGCGGCTGGTGCCTGGCTATGAGCTGGACAGGCTGAATCTGCTGGGCGGCAACGACGCGCCGGTGCATGCATCCCTGCCGGAGAATTTTGTTCCGCTGGAAGTGCTGGCAGCACCGGAGGTGCCGGCGACGATTGTGCCAACACATGACACGTTGTTTACCTCATCGGTGTTTGGCCGTTATAGCAAAGCTTTGACCGAATTGAAGGAATACCAGGAAGGCGCGCTGGCAGAGACCGCGGCCGATTAACGCAAGAGGAAAACTGCCCGAGAGAGGCTGATTGTCGTGACGATTTTGCAGTTTGTGCTGTGGAGCATTCTAAAAGTGGTGGTGGTGACGGTGGTGCTGTTGATGGGCATCGCCTACACTGTGCTCCTGGAGCGGAAGCTGGTGGGCCGCATCCAGAACCGCTGGGGACCCAACCGCGTGGGCCCGTTCGGGCTGCTGCAGCCGCTGGTAGACGGCGCGAAGTCCTTCCTCAAAGAAGACATCATTCCCTCGTCGGTGTACAAGCCGCTTTATTTGCTGGCGCCGGTGATCGCATTGGGCTGTGCGCTGATTTCGATTGCGGTGGTGCCGTTCGGCTCACCGGCCTCTGAAGTCAACGGCTTTCACATCTTCCAGATTTCAGACGTAAACATCGGCTTGCTGGTGGTTCTGGGTATCACGTCGATTGGCGTGTACGGAATTGCGCTTGCCGGGTGGGCATCGAACAACAAGTATTCGTTGCTTGGTTCGCTGCGCTCTTCGGCGCAGTTGATCAGCTATGAGCTGGCGCTTGGTTTGTCGCTGGTGGGCGTAGTGATGCGTGCCAGTTCGCTGAATCTGCGTGTGATTGTGGAGAGCCAGGCGAATCATGGACTGTTCTCGTGGAACCTGTTCGGCGGCATGCAGTTTGTTGCGTTCTTCATCTATTTGATGGCCGCATACGCGGAAACCAATCGCTCGCCTTTCGATTTACCAGAAGCGGAAAGCGAACTCGCGGCGGGCTATCACACCGAGTACAGCTCCATGAAGTTCGCCATGTTCTTCATGGCCGAGTACGGCAACATGATCATGGTGGGCTGCGTGGCCACGCTGTTGTTTCTGGGCGGATGGACTAGCCCGTTCGGCGATCTGATTCCACTGCCGCACAATGTGGTGCTGGATGCTGTGCTGCCAATCTTCTGGTTTGTACTGAAGGTGTTTTCCTTCCTGTTTCTCTATGTGTGGGTACGCGGAACGTTGCCGCGTTTCCGCTATGACCAACTGATGAATTTCGGCTGGCGCTATTTGATGCCGCTGGCCATTCTGAACATTATCGCCACGAGTTTGTGGATAAGCTGGCGCGGTTAAGCCAGAGGATTTTAGATCGTGAATTTTTCGCGATCTAAAAGAAGGAGCGTGCGGCGCGACACAACGAAACTACGCGCATGCTCAAGTACAATCGGGAGGGACCTGGGGACCTTCCACAACGCGGTTGATGCAATACGCAACCGAAGCAGCCTGAGTTTGACTGAAGAACGATGGAGCTGATTCTCTTTCTCATTTTTGCCGCGATATGCGTGGCCGGCGCAGTGAACCTGCTCTTGCAGACGCATCCGATCAACAGCGCGCTTTCGCTGATTGTGGTGATGACGTCGCTGGCGGTGCTGTACCTGCTGCTGGGCGCGGAGTTTCTGGCCGCGGCGCAGATCATTGTGTACGCTGGCGCCATCATGGTGCTGTTCACCTTTGTGGTGATGTTGCTGAACGCCGGGCGCGAGGAGCGCACGCTGGGCAGCAAAGCCGCGAGGATTGTGGGCTTCCCTGCTGTGGCCGCTCTGATGGCTGTACTGGCGACGGTGATCATCCGGACGCAGGGGCTGGGCGTTTCGTCGATGGGAAGCGGCGTGACCTCGACCACGGAACTGAGCACGGAGCTGTTCACGAAATTGCTGCTGCCGTTTGAAGTCACGTCAGTACTGGTGCTGATTGCTGTGCTTGGTGCAGTGGCGCTGGCGCGGCACGGCTCAGGAGAGGGGGCCGGCAAGTGAACGCATTGCATGGTGCGGTGCCCATCGCCTGGTATCTGATTCTTTCGGCGCTTCTGTTTTCGCTGGGTGTGGTGGGATTTCTGATCAAGCGGAATCTGATTACGGTATTCATGTCGATTGAGTTGATGCTGAACGGCGTGAATCTCTCGTTTGTGGCCTTTGCCCACCAGTGGCACCAGGCAAAGGGCCAGATCTTTGTCTTCTTTGTGATGATGGTGGCCGCGGCCGAAGCCGCCGTGGGCCTTGCTATTATCATTGCCGTCTTTCGCGCTCGCGCCACGCTGGCCGTAGACAGAATCGACCTGATGAAACTATGACGGCTATCTTTCCTCTTTGGCTAATCCCGGCTCTTCCATTCGCGGGCTTTTTATTGAATGGGATTCTGGGCAGAAGACTGCCTAAATGGCTTGTTACCGGTATCGCAATTCTTGCCCCCCTTGGCTCGTTTGTTGTTGTACTTGGAAACATGTTTGGCATGTTCGGAGACATGCCTTGGCCGATCTTTCTCTCATCAGATTTTCGCGTTGTTGAGAACGTCGGCACCTGGCTCAACGTCGGCTCCCTGCATGTGCCCTTCAGCTTTACGCTCGATCATCTTTCGTTGCTGATGCTGCTGGTCGTCACCGGCGTGGGCTTCCTGATTCATCTCTACTCTGTGGGCTACATGGAGCATGACGGGGCGTACTGGCGCTACTTCTCCTACCTCAACCTCTTCCTCTTCTTCATGACGGTGCTGGTGCTTTCAAGCAACGTGCTGCTGATGTTTGTGGGATGGGAGGGTGTGGGTCTTGCATCGTACCTGTTGATCGGCTTCTGGTATCAGAAGCAGTCGGCCGCGGACGCGGGCAAGAAGGCGTTCATCGTCAACCGCATCGGCGACTTCGGTTTCCTGATCGGCATCTTTCTGCTGATTGCAAATTTCGGCACGTTGACCTTCAGCGATATGGCTGTGCAGGTATCGGCGAATCCGGCTCTTGCCGGCGGCGTAATCACCACAATCTGCCTCTGCCTGCTGGTGGGCGCGACGGGCAAGAGCGCGCAGTTGCCGTTGTATGTGTGGCTGCCGGACGCGATGGAAGGCCCGACGCCGGTCTCCGCATTAATTCACGCGGCGACGATGGTGACGGCGGGCGTGTACATGATCGCGCGCACGCATTTCCTCTTCGACCGCTCGCCATATGCACTGTCTGTAGTGGCGATTGTAGGCACGCTGACGGCGCTGTTTGCCGCGACGATGGCGCTGGTGCAGACGGATATCAAACGCGTACTGGCGTACTCGACCGTATCGCAGCTTGGCTACATGTTCCTGGGCTGTGGCGTGGCAGCGTACTCGGCCGCGATCTTCCACCTGATGACGCATGCGTTCTTCAAGGCTCTGCTCTTCCTCGGCGCGGGCTCGGTGATTCACGCGATGGCCGGCGAGCAGGACATGCGCAAGATGGGCGGGTTGCGCAAGAAGATGCCGATTACGTTCTGGACGATGACGGCGGCGGTGTTCGCCATCTCCGGCATTCCAGGCTTCTCGGGCTTCTTCTCCAAAGACGCGATTCTGGCTTCAGCCTTTGCCGACGGCAGCCTGGGCAAGGTGCTGTGGTTTGTGGGTGCGGTAACGGCGCTGCTGACCGCGTTCTACATGTTCCGCCTCTGGTATATGACGTTCTTCGGAAGCACGCGCGACGAACATGCGCATCCGCATGAGAGCCCACTCTCGATGACTGTGCCGCTGGCAATTCTGGGTGTGCTGAGCGTGTGCGGCGGCTGGGTTGCGATTGGCGGCGGATTCTACCGCTTCCTTGCTCCGGTGCTGGGACCACGGCCTGAAGAAGCGGGCAGCATGGAGTACGGCCTGATGGGAATTGCCGTGGCGCTGGCGGCGCTAGGCTGGTACATCGCACATCGGCTTTACCACCAGAAGCCGGGGAGCGCGCAGGCGCTGGCCGAGGCGATGCCGGCAACATACAAGATTCTGTTACGCAAGTATTACGTGGACGAGATCTATGCGGTGCTGCTTGTGAAGCCGCTGCTGATGCTCTCGCGGTTTGTGCTGGAGTGGGTAGTGGACTTCGCGATTCTGGGCGGCCTGGCATGGCTGCTGGGTGGAACAGCGACGCTGGGTGGCGCGATTCTGCAACGGTGGCAGTCGGGTAATTTGCGCTCGTATGCGGCGTGGCTCGCTTTGGGCGCAGCGGCACTGCTGCTGTTCCTGATTTTCGGTCATGCGATGGGACAAAATTTCGCAATTGCGGTGAGGTATTGAGACGATGAACGGAATCGATCAGTCTATCCTCACTCTTATTCTTCTGGTGCCGTTGGCTGGTGCGCTGCTGGTGCTTCTGGTGCCTGAGCGCGGCAAGATGCCGCAGAGCATCGCACTCGTAACGACGCTCTTTACGTTTTTGCTCACGCTGCATTTGCCTGCGCACTTCGTGCAGGGGCAGCCGGGATTCCAGTTCGAGATCGATAAGCCGTGGATTGGCAGCCCGGCCATCTTCTACCACGTGGGTGTGGATGCGCTGAGCATGTGGCTGGTGGTGCTGGTTGGTTTGCTGGCGCCTGTAGGGGTGGTTACAAGCTGGAAGGCGATCAAGACGCGGACCAAGGTCTTCTACTCGCTCTTCCTGGTGCAGCAGACGGCGATGTTCGGCGTGTTTGTGGCGCTGGACCTGATGCTCTACTACGGCTTCTGGGAACTCTCGCTGGTGCCAATGGCCATTCTGATTGCGATGTTTGGACGCAAGAATGGCGCGAAGGCGGCGATGAAGTTCTTCCTGTTTACTTTCATCCCTTCAGCTCCGCTACTGGTTGCGATCCTTTGGCTCTATGCGAAGACTGGAACGTTCAGCTATACGGAACTGCAGTATTTCATCGCGTCTGGCGCGCTGCCAGTTGGACCGCTGTGCTGGGTTGCTCTGGCGTTTCTGTTTGCCTTTGCGGTGAAGGTACCGCTCTTCCCGCTGCATGGCTGGGTTGCGGACACATACTCCGAAGCTCCCGTCGCTCTGGCAATGGTTGTCGCCGGCAAGCTCGGTTTATATTCCATGCTGCGCTTCCATGTAGGTCTCTTCCCTGTCGAGGCACGGCAGATGGCTCCGCTGCTTATTGGATTGGCAGTCATTGGAATGCTGTATGGTGCGTGCCTTGCGCTGGTGCAGCGCGACTTCTGGCGGATGATGGCCTACGCGGCGCTGAGCCACCTGAGCTTGATTGTGCTGGGCATTTACGGCTTCACTTTCACGGGTTGGAGTGGCGCGGTCTATCAAATTCTGAGCCACGGCGTTGTGGACGCGGCGTTGTTCCTGCTGCTGGGCGTACTGGAACTGAAGTGCGCGACAACGCAGATTTCCGGGTTCGGCGGACTGGCCAAGAAGCTGCCTCAGACGGCAACTCTGTTTGTGATTGCGACTCTGGCCATGATTGGACTGCCGATGTTGAGCGGATTTGTGGGCGAGTTCCTGATTCTCTCAAGCACGTTTGCCGGAGTGAGCAAGGGCTGGGGCATTGCAGGCACGGTGAGCGTGGTGCTGGGTGCCGCATACATGTTGTGGCTGGTGCAGCGCGTCTTCTACGGCGAGGAGAACCCAACCGCAGCCGCAAAGGTGACAAGCGATTTGAGTTTTGGAGAACACGCAGTGCTTTGGCCTCTGGCCGTTCTGATGCTGGTGATGGGATTGCAGCCGGGATTATTCATCAACACGATTCAGTCGGGCGTGCATCCGCCGGCAGCCGCAGTGAAGAGCGGACCCGGCAGGTTGATTCTGATGGATATGCAAACGAGGATGCCGTCGGAGGTGCAGCGATGATGCACGTTCCCGACTATCTGCGCATTCTGCCGGAAATAGTACTGACGATAACCGGCGTGCTGGTGATGCTGATCGATGCATCGCTACCGGAGAAGACTGGACGGCGCGCGCTTGGCTACGTGGCGGTGTTCGGCACGATTGCCGCGCTGTACACGAGCTTGTGGCAGCTTTCATTGCCTATGGGCACCGCATACTCGGGCACGGTTGAGACGAGTCCGTTCACGGTGTTTTTCCACGTATTGATCTGCGGCATTGTGCTGGTTTCGATTTTGCTGGCCATGGATTCCCTGCCTGCGGAAAGTCATCATCAGGGCGAATATTACGCGCTGATGGTGTTTGGCGCGGTAGGCATGTGCCTGATGACGGCGGCCGTGGAATTGCTTGTTGTCTTTGTGGCTCTGGAAATTTCGTCCATCGCAACGTATGTACTTGCTGGGTATCGCAAGCAGACGGGACAGGGACCGGAAGCGGCGATCAAGTATTTCCTGTTGGGATCGTTTGCGACGGCGTTTCTGCTCTACGGCGTTGCGTTGACCTATGGTGCGACGGGGACCACGCAGATTTATGAGATTGCGCATTCGGTTGCCGCGCTGAAGGATACTCCGCTGCTGGTGGCCGCGCTTGGCTTGATGCTGGTAGGCATTTTGTTCAAGGTGTCGGCGGCGCCGTTCCACGTGTGGACACCGGATGTGTACCAGGGTGCGCCCTCGCCCGTGGTGGCATTAATGTCCACTGCGCCGAAGGCCGCAGCGTTTGCTCTGCTGCTGCGCGTGACCTGGGAGATGTTCCCTGTGCTACAGAGCTATTGGGCTCCGGCGCTGTGGATTGTGGCCGTGCTCTCCATGACTGTGGGCAACCTGGCGGCGCTGCGGCAGCAGAATGTGAAGCGTCTGCTGGCATATTCGTCCATTGCGCATGCGGGATACCTGCTGGCTGCATTTGCCGGTCCGGGCCACCTATCGATTGCGGCGGCAAGCTTCTACACGGCGGCTTATGCGGCAATGAACGTCGGCATCTTTGCAGTGATTGCGATTGCAGGCGGGTACGACGAAGAGCGCTCTCTCATAAGCGATTATCGCGGACTGATATACAGTTCACCCCTGCTGGGCGCCGCAATGATCTTCTTCCTGATTTCATTGATCGGAATTCCCTTCACCGGCGGATTTTTCGGAAAGTTCTACTCCTTCACCGCGGCCGTGAGCGGACATGCCGTATGGCTTGCAGTAATTGGTCTGTTGAATTCAGGAATTGCCGCGGCATATTATCTGCGACTCGCGTTTGTGGTAGTGCAAAAGCCTGAAAACGATGTGGTGGAATCACAGGTTCCGCGTGTTGGGATTCTGGCAATGGCGGCCATCATGTTTGCGGCAGGAGCCACTCTGGTGCTGGGCATTGTGCCCAATGAAGTGTTGCACGATGCGCAGGAAGGTGCCCATACGCTGCAGGCACCCACCACTGAGGTTCCGCTGATTACTGTGATGCCGATGCAGAATCCATAGCGGCTTCACGGCTGGCATTTGAAACTACCGGCGCGTGACCACCAATCAACCCCTTATAGAACGCGATTGTCAGATTAATAATGTGGTGATCGACGAAGTGCTCGGTGACCCATGCGCGGGCTGCACTGCCCATCCGGCGGCACGTTTCTTCGTTCTTAAGCAGGCGCGAAACAGCTTCGCAGATGGCCTCTGGGTAGCCGGGGGGAACAAGCAGACCGGTGACTTCCGGAACAACGGCGTCGCGCGCACCGGTCGATAGCGTCGTGATGACCGGAACCCCCGTAGCTGCAGCTTCAAGCACCGCGTTGGGAAACCCTTCGCGCCATGTGGGCAAAATGAAGATGTCCATCGCTCGGTAGTACGGCGCGGGATCGACTACGTAGCCGGTGCAAAGGATGCGCGGATGCGACTCGATACGATCGCGGACGACGCTGTCGAGGGCATCTTCCGAAGCGTCGAACCAGCCGACCAGAAGCAGCATTGCTTCAGGATGCTTGCGCAGGATGGCGTCAAAGGCAACAAGCAGTTCGGGCAGGCCCTTGTCGCGCGTAAGACGGCCCACAAACCCGAGCACTGGCACTTCCGGCGCAATGTCGAATTGTCGGCGAATTTCCGTTGGCCCGGGACTGAAGTGCTCTATGTCGACACCGCGGCTGCTGCCGGCGCCCAACACGCGCAGTTTTCTTTCCGGTGCGATGCGCAGGTCTTCGGTCTCCATGCGAAGGCTGATACTGTTGCAAAGCACGCATTGCGCACAGGCCGCAGTACATTTCTCTGCGGTAAGCAACAGCCAGCGTTTGAAGCCGCGGCTGCGCTCGAGTTTGAGTCCACGTAATAGATAGATACGATGCGGAACGCGGGCAAAGAATGCCGCCGTGAGACCCAGCAACCCGGCTTTCGGGGTGCTGAACTCCACCACATCGGGACGAAGACGGCGCAGCGCACGCCATATGCGGAACCACGATACAAGGTCAGCCCATGGAGCGATAGCTCGCTCCATGGGGACACGAAGCAGTTCCGCACCCTCGTCTCTGGCGAGGTTTTCGGCAAGTTCGCCGGGGGCGGAGAGTAATGTAACTCTAAAACCCGCCTCCCGCATGGCCCTCAACCGTCCGGTCAGAACCATACAGGTTTGCGGATTCGTTATACCTATGAGTAAGTGCGGTAAATTATGTGTTGCTCTTTGTCTATGAATCGCCGCCCCGGCGAAAGTGGAAGTGGCCATAAAAGGACTCGCCCCCCTTGTTCAATCGTTGAACCTGCGTGTTGGCCCTGGATACTCATAATCTCTGGCTAGGCAAATGAACAAAATTCTGCATGGGTTGGATGAGCTGTCGACAGTTAACAATCTGTTTGAAACTTCAACACAGAGGCCAGTCAGCTTCACCTCGTCAAACTGACCTCGTGTTTTTTGCAATGTGAGAGAAAACTAACAAGCAACTTAGTAATGGGTCTGTGAGTTACGTCACTAGAGTGTACCTAAATTTAAGTTACTATTGTGTTTCTTAAGGTGACCACCAAGAAGCTTCCTCGAGTGCTGTTTCTTGTGCCGCATCTGAGTGGCGGCGGCGCAGGACGGGTAACTTTGTTGCTGGCACGGAAACTACCTGCGGATCGTTATGAAGTGCATCTTGGAGCGATCACAGAAAGCCGGACGTCCCAGGCTTCTGCGGTTCCCTTCACGGTGCACACCCATGTTTTGGGTGCAAAGCGTGTACGCAGAAGCGCGCTCAGACTGCTGCGGCTGGTGTGGCAGATCAGGCCTGACGTGATTACAAGTAACATGGCACATCTGAACTTCCTTGTTCTGCTGTTGCGGCCGCTGTTTCCAAAAGGTACGCGTGTGATTGTGCGTCAAAACGGCACAGTCTCGGCAATGCTGCGTGAGGACCGTATCCGCTGGAGAACACGATGGCTCTATTGTGCGCTCTATGGAAGGGCGGAGCGTGTGATTTGTCAGACGCAGGCGATGGCCGAAGACCTGGCAGAGGTAGTACCTGGCATCGCAGGAAAGACCGCAGTGCTGGCGAATCCAGTGGACATAAACGAGGTACGCGACAAGGTACGGTGCTCCGAGACGCAGTGGACTGGCATGGGGCCGCATGTGCTTGCAGTGGGCCGGCTTTCCCATGAAAAGGGATTCGATTTATTGCTGCAAGCGATGGCAGATGTGAAAAGAGAGTTTCCGCTGGCCGACGTGGCAATTGCCGGAGCAGGCCCCCAAAAGGACTCTCTGGAAAGGCTGTGCCGAAGCCTGGATCTGAATGGGCAGGTGCGCTTTCTTGGCGCGGTTCCAGCTCCGGCAGAGCATTTTCGCGGCGCAACGGTGTTTGTTGTTCCCTCACGGCATGAGGGAATGCCGAATGCGATGCTTGAAGCCGCGGCTGCCGGATTGCCGATCGTGGCAACGCCGGCAGCAGGCGGCATGGTGGAGTTGCTGCGCGGAAGAGAGGGCGTTTGGCTGGCGGAAGACACGACGGCTGAGGCTTTGGCGAAGGCTTTGAAGCATGCGCTGCTTGAGCTGAAACAGGAGCAGCGCTTTCCTCACCCATGGATTGAAGAGTTCAGGATGGAACGCGTGGCTGCGGCATACGAACAGTTACTGCATGAGGCGCTGGGAGCAGCGCAATGAAGCATGTGGCATTTCTGATTCCGGCGCTGGACCAACTGGGCGGCGCTGAACGCCAGGTGATTCTACTGGCGCAGGGGCTGGCACGGCGTGGATGGCGCGTGACTGTGATTGCCCTTTCAGGAAAAGGCGCCGAGCACGCCGCACAACTGCAGAAAGCCGGCGTGTTTTTTTTCAGCCTCGCAATGCGGAAAGGATGGGCAGATCCGCGCGGATGGGTTATGTTGCGGAAGTGGATTCGTGCAGAGATGCCGGATGTGCTGCACGCTCATCTGCCGCATGCTGTGTGGATGGCGCGGTGGGTGCGATTGCTTGCGCCAGTGCGCGTGGTGGTGGATACGATTCACACCTCGGCAATCGGGCCGCAATCGCGAAGGCGCGGCTACCGCTGTAGCAACTGGCTCACGGATCAGACCACCGCAGTAAGCCGCGACGCGGCCTCAGCATACAGTACAGCTGGAATAGTGTGGGAGAAGAAGCTAACCGTCGTTCCCAACGCGGTAGACGTCGCGGAGTGGAACGCGAATCCGATTGTTCGGGCCGGAATGCGGCGTGAACACGGAATTGAAAACAAATTTCTTTGGTTTGCCTCCGGGCGTCTCGAAGCGGTGAAGGATTATTCGACTCTCTTACACGCATTTTCAATGGTGGATCCGCAATCGATACTGATTATCGCGGGCGATGGAGTGCTGCGTGACGGACTTGAGAGACTGGCCGGACAGTTGGGAATCCACATGCGCGTCAAATTTCTCGGATTCATCGAGAACCCCATGCTCTGGATGCAGTCTGCGGATGGTTTTGTACAGACGTCACGTTGGGAAGGGTTGCCGATGAGTGTGCTGGAAGCAGGCGCATGTGCGCTGCCGACGGTGGCTACCAACGTAGCTGGAACGCGGGAATTGATTGTGCCGGGACAGACCGGTCTGCTTGTTGAAGCAGGCAACGTGCGAGCGATTGCCGCCGCCATGCAGCGGATGATGAATATGAATACAGCAGAGCGCGCGGCGATGGGAGAGTGTGCACGCATGCTGGTGCTGGAGCGCTATGCGATGGATCCTGTTCTTGACCGGTGGGAGAAGCTGTTTGGCAAACTGCTGGAACAGAACACGGTGCCGCGCCGTTGGGGAAGCGCGGCATGCCGCATGCCGCAGAGTGCGGAAAAGGCTGCGCCAACAATGCAATAAGTCTGTGTCAATTTTCACGCGCTCAATTCGAGCCGATGAGGTTGTACGGCACCCGGCGAATCTGTTGCACGAGGCGCCGCGTGCGGAAGCGCGTGAGAAATGCAGAGGCATACAGATTCTCTGTGATCGATGAAGCAGCGAAATCCTGTTGCGTGCATATCTCGTCGAAGCTGGTAAAGCTGGCAGCGTGGAGCTTGAGAAAGCGTTCGAGACGCAAAAACTGTGCAGCTGTAGCTGTGTTTGAATGCAGGCAAATGGTCCAGAGGCCAGAGCTATGCTCCACCGGCTCCCAGAGCTGCTGAGGAATCCAGGTGACACCTCCGCGCTGGAAGGGTTCTCGGGCGAGTCCGTCACTGAGAAAAGGGAGATCGACGGCGCGTAGCGCACGCAGAGTTGCATCGTCAAATCCGTGGCGCGGCGCCACGAAGAGCCTTGGATGAAGACTATGGCTTCGCAGAATGGCAAGACCGGCGCGGAGCCATTCCGTTTGCTGCTCCTCGCCAATGCCGGCGAATTCTGTATCTGCGTGAAGCGGGATGAGTGCGCGGCCCCGCGCAGCGCAGACGTGCCGGAAACCGTGTAGTGCAATGGTCGCGCCGCGTGCTTCAAGCTGGCGCAGTTGCGCCCAGTAACCACTGACAGGCTTGTCGACAATGAGAGCCGGGTCTTCGTTGTCCGGTACAACTGCCAGTATGGGGCGAATCCTGTAATGCTCCAGCAGATTCTGGAATGGCAGCCAGCGGGTCCATGACATGGTTGGGCAGAAGTCGTCGAAACGCAGTAAATAGCGCGCGGAGTCGTGGTTCATACGGAACATCCTCGATGGATATGTTGGCGGAGAAGTTTTCTCGACCAGTAGGCGAGAAAGAGGAAGGTGGCTACGGTCCAGAGAGATGTGGCGAGCGCAATGCCGGCGATACCGAACCAGTGCATGAGAACGATATTGAGGACAATGTCGAGGGCGAGGTTGATGAGACCGCAGTAGAAGATGAGATCGGTGCGGCGCAGCGCGACAATGACACGATAGTACACACGGCTGCAGACGAAGAACGGAATCTGCAGTGCATACATGGCGAGAACAGGCGTGACGACAGCCGTATCGTCCGCGGTGAAGGCGCCGTGCTGAAACGCGAGGCGGATGAGCGGCCCGGAGCCGAAGATGAGCGCGGCGGTAAGCGGAATAGAGACAGCGGCCATGATACGCAGCCAGTTGGCTGCCGATCTGCGGCAGGCTAGCCAGTTGCGATATGCAACAAGCTCAGAGAAGTGTGGAGTGACGGCAGCGGCCACAGCTCCAGCAAGCAGCGCTACGAGAACACTGACGAAACGATTGGCGTAGACCAATGCTGAAACAGAGCCAGGTGGAAGCATCGCGGCCATAGACTGATCGACAAGCAAACCCGAAGATGCAACGACACCGCTGAGCAGTACAGGACCGTATTGGTGTGCGACTTCACGCGTGGGCTCGTTGAAGCCATGCCAACGCAGGCTGAAGTGAAAGCCCCGTGCGGTGAGCATAGACGAAGTGAGCATGGCGTAGAGCAGCGTTCCGGCCAATGTGGCGATGACCATGGCCCAGATACCGCATGCTGGTGCGAGCGCAGGCGCGCCCACGAGGATAAAGAGAGGAATAACCGCCGGCGCAAGCGCGGGCAGAGCGAAGCGGCCCGTTGCGTTGAGGACGGACGTGCAATTAGACGCGATGCCGGAAAGCAGCACCGTGGGCAGCAGCGCGTAAAAGAGGTTACGAGCGAGGGCCGTTTTCTCAGGGCCGAAGCGGGATGCGATGAGCGGAAAGATGGCCGGCGCAGCGAGTGCGAGAACTCCCGCGGCAACAGCAAGCAGCACGCAGACGGCAAGCATCGCGGACGAGAGCAGTTGCTGTGCGTGTCTCTCGCCTTGATGTTCTCGAACACGAATGAAGGTGGGGATGAGCGCCTGATTCATCGACTCGGAGATGAGATTGACGAGCAGCGCAGGCAGAAGCGCGGCAGCAAGGAATGCATCCATCGCGTCTGTGCGGCCGTAAATACCCGCGACGGTGAATTCTTTCACTGTGGCGATAAGCTTGACCAGAACTCCGGCAGCGGCGACAGATGCAGCGGCACGCGCGACCTGCCGATTGACTGCATCGCTCCAGAAGCGCTCCCATCGTGCCGCGCGTTCCATGCATGACTTCCCTTCTGCTTACAAAGCCTGTGCCGGTTTGCGGAGAAGGCCGCGCATGGGTACAGCGGCAGATATGGAAGTCGGTTCGTAGCCGCGTGCACAAACCCTGCCTGCAAGTGCCATGACACCGAAAAGTAACCAGGTCTTACGGTTCTCCCCCGTAGTGCCCACCATGGAGAGGCAGAGCCACACCACGAGCGCGGTAAGCAGTGCTCCGCGCAAGGGCTGGCGTGTATTCCATGCGGAGAGAGTGGCACAGACAACAACTGCGCTGCCAAGCATGAGCGCAACCAGTCCGCCTTCAACCGCAACCGAGAGTGCGGTATTGTGCGCGGTGTCGATAGGCGAAAGGCCGGCGGCTTCCACAAATGTTCCTGCACCGGTGCCGGCCAGCGGCGCCTCTGTAAATGCAGCCAAGCCCGCCTGCCAGATATTGGCGCGCTGATTCAGATTTCCGCTGGAAAGCTGCGCGAAGGTAGTGGCAAGACGACCTGTTGTTCCAGCGGGAATGGCAAACCAGAAGGCAGTGCTGAGTGCGGCCAGAACCAGAAATGCTGCGGCAAATCCTCGCGGGTAACGCATCACGAGCAGCAGGCACGAACCCATGAGCGCAACGACGGCGGCAAGCACGCCGGCACGCGATGCGGTGAGGACGACCGCAGCAAGTGCTACAGGAAAGTAGCCGAACGCATGAAGCCGCCAGTACCAGCGTTCTTCCGCGATGAGGAGATAAGCGGCTATAGGCAGCGCTAGATCCAAATAACGCGCAACGTCATTCGGATCCTGTCCGGCGGGCATAAAGCGAATCTGATTGGCGGCGGTGGCGGTCATGAAGCTGAATGCTGTGAGCACGGCGAGAACCCACGAACCTGCAAGCCATGCGCGGAGGATTGTGCGGAGTTCCTGCGCATTGGAGACGAACTCCCACAGCAGCCAGACAATCATGAGTTCCTGAAAATAGCCACGCAGCTTCATGAGCGTAACGTCAGGATTGACCGACCAGAAAACAGTAAGGCAGAACCAGACGAAGAGAGCCAGCGTGATCCACTGCACGGGACCGGGAGTGCGCATGCCACGGTTCTGCAGGATGGCTGGGATGGCAAAGACAAGCACAGCAAGGCCAAGCAGACGCGCAATATCGCCGATGCCGTTGCCGAGGTCGAGCGAGTACTCCCACGGCATAACGGAGACGAAGGCGAGCAGGAAAAACCAGGTGATGCGGCGCATATGCTAAAACCTCTGCGAGTAGACGAGACCTGCGTAAATGCTGACTCCTGCGGCGGATTGAACGATGGACTCCATGGTACGGTGAAGCAGGTTTTTCGCAGCGGAATCGGGAACAAAGAGAATGTCTCGATCATGAATGGGCAAATCCGGATACTGTCCATGGAGCATTCGCTTCAAATCTAGCTGCGTGATCATGCGGCCGCCCTTCTCCTCGCGGATGAGCAGGGCCTTGCCTAGCGCGGCGTTTTGCGTAGGCCCCCAGGCCAGCGTGAGCGCCTGCACCACAGTGACGCTTTGCGTAGGATCGACAGCGAAACCGCCGGGGCGCATCACATCACCGACTACATAAACAAGTCCGGCTTTGTTGACCTGCACGGTGTCGCCGGGCAGCAGCTCGGGATTGTGGTCGCCGCCTGCATCGGTCGTATGCAACATGACAGCGATGGGCTTTGCGCTCGGGTCTCGCGGTGTAACGGTAACAAGGCTGCCCGCGGCAGGCGTGAGGCCCTGTGCGGCAGCGATGAAATCAAGCAGACGATGATGCGCGGTGTAGGGATAAACACCGGGCCGTTGCACTTCCCCGAGTATGCTGACGTCCTGCCCTACATACGACGTGACGAGCACGGTGATTTGTGGATGCTTCAGCATTCCTTTAGCGATGAGCGCGGCTTCAATCGCACGCGCCGCGCCGGTTTCATCCAGACCGGCCACCTTCACATTGCCCGCAAGCGGGATGGCGGCGGTTCCCTGCTCAGAAACGCGCGCGACCGTGTGCACCATGGGCTCGTTCGCCTCGTTGACGGCAATCATGTCACCCGGCGAGAGCGGCGCGGGCAGGACTGCGCCAAGCGCGGCGGCACTGGACGGAATCCCAGCGCGCTCCGCCGCTCCTGACGTGGACCAGACCGGCGGTGATTCTTTTGGATTAGGTGTAACGCGGCGTTCAGTGGATTGCGGCATGCGGGCGACGCCCGTGGGCAGACCGGAGGTGCTGGGTGTGGGTGCCTGCGCATGTCCCGGCTGCGCGGATGGCACGAGCGGCGCGACAACGGCAATGGCAAGCAGGCATGAAGCGAATTTGGGAGAGGGGCGAAATGCTTCCATGAAAAGAACGAAACCAAGCGCAAGCCAGAAACCGGCGAAGAGTGTGATGGAAAAGTCCACGGCCGGATTGGGTGTGACCGGGTCTATGGGCGGATACGCTGGATCGACGACGGTCAGGTTGGACTGCTCAATGCCAGCCTGCATGCCGGCTTCCCTGGCCTTCTGCAGGGTCTGCAGGTAAACGGCGCGGCGGCTCTCTGCCTCCTGCCGCATGACGGCGAACTGCGCGGCGGCCTGGTTCTGGTCGAGCCCTGCGGAGGTGCTGCTTTGCAGGCTGGCACGAAGAAGTCCTTCACGTTTCTGCGCCGCAATCATGGCGGTGCGCAGACGTGCGATGATACGGCCTTTCTCCGTTTCAATCTGGCGGTCAATATCTGCAATTTGCGATTCAATCTCCAGTGTTCGCGGGAAGTTGGGCCCGTGGTCCAGATTGAGTTGGGCCAGTTCCTGCTGGAGCGTGCTGCGCTGTGCGTGAAGCTGATGGAGGAGAGCTGCTCCGGAGCCTGCGCTGTTGTTGTCTAGTTCTGAGTCCGCCGCAACAACCATTTCAGGATCGCCATCCACCGCGGTGCGGTACTCCGCGTCGCGGCGGATGCGCTCGGCAGTGGCGTCGACTAACTGCTGGCCAAGTGTGTCAATGCTCTGCACGATAGCCGAGTGCTGCACCTGATCGGTCATGCCATTGGCACCGTTGACAGGTGCGTAAATGAGCTCGTGCTCACGTTGAAACTGTGCGAGCTGCTTGTCGTCGTGATCGACCGCGGCTTTGAGCGAGGCAAGCTGCTCGTAAAGCCATTGCGTCGCGCTGGCCGTGGCCTTCTGGCGGTTTTCCGCGTCCTGCTCGTTATAAGCCTGAATGAGCGTGTTGACGACGTCAGCTGAGAGCGCGGCGCTGGCCGTACGAAAGCGAATCTCCACAACGAGCGTGCGCGGCACAGTACCCACATGGAGATGGCGGCAGAAGCGCTTGATGAGCCAGGCCTGCGCGGTTCGGTCTGGTTTTTCAGGGTTGAAGCTGCGATAGCGCGCGCTAAAGGAGCCGGCAAAAGCAGGCTGTGCGTAGAGCTTCTGTTCCCGGATCACGCGCCAGGCGAGGCGCTCGCTGCGCAGCACGCTGGCCAGGGTTTCCAGTTCCACCTGGCTCATGGTTCCGGAGATGGCGTGGCCGTCTGATGCGCCGTTGATGCTGAGTGGAATTTCAGTCGTGGCGCGAAGAGCGACGCGCGCCTCTGCCTCATATTGACGGGGATAAAAGACACAGTAGACGAGGCAGACGAGCAGACAGAGGCCTAAGACAGAGAAGAAGCCGCGGCGGCGCAGGCGCACGGTCTCCAACAAACCGTGAAACGACGCGTATTGCGCAGCCATACCATGCGGCATGGCAGAATTCGCAGGTGCGTGATCCAAAGACCCAGTACCTCTGGCAAGTTGTCAGCCGGACCGGCCAAAACACTCGCTGAGGTGCTGGTTATTTCTAGGGGCCCTCAGACCCCCAGAAATAACAAGCACACTTCACGCTCAGCTAACCACGTTCGGCTGATTCTCCGCACAAGCTTGGATTGGCCCCCAAACACAGGACAATGCGGAGATTGGTTGAGTGTGCCAGAAGAGAAGCACAGTTGGTTGTGAGCTACGTCACTCGACCCATAAAAGTAACTGCGGAAACCAAGTTGTTACTGTCCTGAATACCGATACCAATCCACCGTCCGGCTCAGGCCCTCGCGGAAGTCCACGGTCGGTTTGTAGCCAATCAGTTTCTCCGCCAGCGAAATGTCCGCAAGCGAATCGCGGATGTCCCCGGAACGTGGATCTACATGATTAGGAACCCCATTATATCCAGTCAGTTCGCAGAGAATCTTAAATGTTTTATTGAGGGTAATGCGGGCGCCGGCGGCACAGTTCATTACCTGGCCGGAAACCTCGACAGAGGGTGCCTCTGAAGCCAGCAAATTGGCGTTCACCACGTTCTCAATATAGGTAAAGTCGCGGCTCTGTTCTCCATCGCCGTAGATGGTGGGCTGCTCACCTGCCAGCATTTTCCGGCAGAAGATGGCCAGCACGCCGGAATAGTGCGAGGTGGGGTCCTGGTATGGACCGAAGACGTTGAAGTAGCGCAGGACAACGGTTTCAAGGCCGTATACGCGGGCAAAAGTGCGCATGTAGTGTTCACCGGCCAGCTTGGCCACAGCGTAGGGAGAGATGGGATTGGGAAGCATGCCTTCGTGCTTGGGCAGAGTGGGCGTATCGCCATAAGCAGAAGATGACCCGGCATAAATTACGCGGCGGACACCCGCATCGCGCGCAGCGACCAGCAGATTGAGCGTGGCTGTAACGCAGTGGAGATTGGTGCTGGCTGGGTCGGCCACGGAGCGCGGAACGGATGCCAGCGCAGCCTCGTGAAAGATGATTTCGACGCCCTCGCAGACGCGGGCGCAGACGGCAGGGTCGGAGAGATCGCCTTCCACGAACTCCATCTCCTCAAGCCCGACCAGGTTATGGCGCTTGCCGGTGATGAAACTATCGACACCACGTACGGAGCATCCACGGCGGAGGAGTTCGGCGGCAATGGAACGGCCAATGAATCCGGCGGCTCCTGTAACAAGATAACGAGGCAATTTCTGGCTCCTCCAGCCGGGTTCTGTGACGCAAGACCGGCAAACGTTTCATGACCAGAATACCGCTTACGGGTGAACGATATGCACTGGGTACGAGCGTGTGACGTGACGCTTGTGTTGTAGTTCCCGGAAGGGCCAATGCACCGTACAATCTAAGGCTATGGAAACTTTGCAAGCAGGCTCCCTTACCGACTTTAACGAGAAAGTTGCCTCCCGCCAGGCCCGCGTGGGCATTGTGGGCATGGGCTATGTCGGTCTGCCGCTGGCGCTCCTGTTCAGCGACCAGCGCTTCCGCGTAACGGGCTTCGATATTGCTCAGGACAAGGTTGCGACGCTGAACAAGGGCGGATCGTACATTGTGCGCATTCTGCCCGAGATGATTCAGCAGGCGCAGAAGTCTGGCTTCCGCGCAACCGTCGACTACAGCGAGATTGCCGAGATGGACGCAATCATCATCTGCGTTCCCACGCCGCTGAATGAGTATCACGAGCCCGACCTGAGCTACGTAACAGGCACGGTGGAGGCGATTGCGCCGCACGTGCACGAGGGACAGGTCATCATTCTCGAAAGCACAACCTATCCCGGCACGACCGAAGAGATCGTGGTGCCACGGCTTGAAGCCGGAAACAAGCACGGCTTGAAGGTTGTACGCAACGCGGGTGAGAAGGGATTCCACGTCGCATTCTCTCCAGAGCGCGAAGATCCCGGCAACGAGACCGTTGCACGGCACGATATTCCCAAGGTAGTGGGTGGTTGCAGCCCAGTGGCCTCAGAGCTAGCGGCAGCGCTGTATGGAACAATCTTCCGCCGCGTGGTGCCGGTCAGCTCTCCGTCGGCTGCAGAGATGACCAAGCTGCTTGAGAACATCTACCGCTGCGTCAACATTGCCCTGGTGAACGAGTTGAAGCAGTTGTGCATGCGCATGGGCATCGACATTCATGAGGTGATTGACGCGGCCAAAACCAAGCCCTTCGGCTTCCAGGCGTTTTATCCGGGGCCGGGACTGGGCGGTCACTGCATTCCCATCGATCCGTTCTATCTCTCGTGGAAAGCCAAGCAGTACGACTTCCGCACCAAGTTCATTGAGCTGGCCGGCGAAGTCAATATCAACATGCCGTACTTCGTGATCGACAAGCTGGCTGATGCGCTGAACGAGCACTCGAAGTCCATCAAGGGATCAAAAGTGCTGGTGCTTGGTCTGGCATACAAGCGCGATATCGACGACCTGCGCGAGTCGCCTTCACTGACCATCATTGAGCTGCTCCGCGAAAAGGGCGCGCTTGTGTCGTACAACGATCCGTACTTCCCTTCCGTGGGCCATGGACGCCACTATGCGTTGAACATGACCAACACGCCGTTGGAGAAGCTGGACGAGTTTGACGCGGTGATGATTGTGACCGACCACACCAACTACGACTACAAGGCGATTGTGGAGCAGTCGAAGCTGGTGGTCGATACACGCAACGCGACCAAGGGCATCGTGTCTGACAAGATCGTGCGCTGCTAATTGAGCGATTCTCAACTAAACTATGAAAGGGCCCGGCGCAATGCTGGGTCCTTTCATTTTGTGCGCACGCTGGCAACCTACTCAACTTTGCCTGCAGCGTTCTCAAGTTTCACATTCGTGAAGACCGCACCACCCACCGTCGCCGGCTGATGCGAGCAGAAGCCGATGCCGACGTAGAATGGTCCGTCGAAATGCAGCGTGATTGGCGGTCCTAACTGGTGCATAGGCTCGCCGGTTATGCTCACAAAGATGCTGATTTTGTCACCGTTTTTCTCGATGCCGATACGCTTGGCCATGACGCCATGCAGCAAGCCATCGAAGCGGTATTCGAGGTCCTGCATCTGGGCGGCGGTGGCGGTGCGCTCGGCCAGATGAATCATGCCTGTCCCGTGCTCGCCGATCATGGCTTCGGCGGAGTTGTCGTCGAGCGACTGGCGAATAACGAGGACGCCCTTGCGGTCGCCGTAGCCATCTTTGTTCTGGAAGGTAACGTCGGCGGCAAGGGAAACGTCGCCGCTCATCTTCTTCCAGAGAAAGCGGAACTCATCGCGCGAGTACCAGATGTTGTAGCCAGCCGAGCGCACGGTATAGGAATCGTTGGCCTCGTCATAGGCGCCGGAACCAGGAACAACCGCGGTGCCCACGTCGGATTGGCCGTCGAAGATGCCAATGGGCTTGTCATAGGTAGTGGTATCGCGGTGGAAGTCGGCAGGCGGCGCAACCTGTTTATGCGTGGCCGAGCCGGGCTGGGCCCAGTCGGGCACTCTGGGCGTGACAGGAGTCTGCGCGGATGCGCAGGTACAGGCGAGTGAGAGTGATGCGAGGAATGCAGCGGCGCGGGCGATGTATCTGGTTTTCATCAACAAAGACTGTACAGCATGCGCGGCGATTCTGGCTGTGAGAGCCAAGGATTTGCGCTATGCTGTTTCCCACCCCTCGAAAACCACTTCGTTTTCAGTGGACCGGGGGTGCTGGCTATCTTCCGCTATGGGGGCGCGTGTGGGGATTCCTTTTGATGGTTTGTGCACGTTGATTCAGGTGTTTGACATGAAGACGTCCCTTGCCTTCTATCGTGATCTGCTCGGGTTTGAAGTCTACATGACAGCGACGCCGGCCGAGGACGGGCATTTCGACTGGTGCTGGCTGAAGGGGCCGGGCAATGCGGACCTGATGTTGAACACGATGTTTGAGCGCGAGCAGCGTCCGCACCGCGCGGACCCGGCACGGGTGGAGGCGCATCACGACACGTGCTTCTATATTGGCTGCAAAGATCTGGAAGCAGCACACAAGTATCTGCACGAGCGAGGCGTGGATCTCCACGGACCGACGGTGACGCACTACGGCGCAAAGCAGATTTACATGAAGGACCCTGACGGGTACAGTGTGTGTTTGCAGTGGAGTGCGCGGGGATAACCTAAATATTGTCGGAGTTTTATCATGCTGTTTCTAATTTATTTGTTTGGCGTTCTAGGGGCGCTGTTCCTGATTTTGTATCAATTTAACCGCAAGACCGTTTTTGCCAACCTCGCATTATTTTCCTTCATGCTGTGTTTCGCCATTATGGCCATCGCATTCCTGCAAGTTGGACAGTACTGGATGGGTGCGGGGTTCAGTGCCGTAGTCTTACTACAGACCTACTATGCAATCGTGGCTATTCGAATGGTCCTGAAGAAGCGCACTGGGAACAGTGAAGCACAAAGCTGATCCATATTCTCGTTGACCGCTTCCAATTCCGGACGAGTCATTGATTAAAAAATGACAAACTTGTAGCCAAAACGGCCCCAAACGGTGCGGAAATGCACGCCGTTTTGAAGGTCCGAGTGGTGATGCGCACAATGGCGAGAAAATCCGCGCGGTTTGCGGTGGGAATAAGACGGAAATTGGCGCAAAAAGCGCGTTGGAGACGTGCGCAGATAAGGGGAATTAAGCCGAATTAAGCCTCTATTTACGAATTGTGTGCTTTTTCACGCGAAATGAAAAAGGGCGAGGGGCAGGCATTGCATGCAACATACGCTCGGCACCTGCGGTGCGGCAACCGCTCGCTAAATGTTTCTGGAGGATTGGGCTTGCCAACCCTTCGCGATGCAAAAGGTTGGCACGGGAGATTCACCAGGTGAGGGT
>DASZRJ010000033.1:0-2030 GCA_035550015.1 Occallatibacter sp.
GATAAAGCAAGCCCCTTTCTGTAAATTCATTCTTCCTGCCTAATCGGGCCACTGTTTTCCATTCGTAAATAAATCTTTTCGGTTTCCCACTCCTCGCTAATTTCCACCAACACGGCGCTGACCAGGCGAAGCAGCGCAGCCTCGTTCGGGAACAATGTGGCCACCCTGGTGCGGCGCTTAATTTCCTTGTTCAGCCGCTCGAGCAGATTCGACGTCCGCAGGCGGCGCCGGTGCTGCGGCGGCAGCGCAAAAACAGTCATGCCTTCGGATACATTGGCCGCCATCCACGCTGCCAGTTTCGGCGCGGTCTTCTCGTATTTCTGCACGGCCAGCTTCAAACGGCGATCGGCTTCTTCCCGATCCGGCGCATCGAAAATGGCCCGCATGTCGGCCGCCACCTCGCCGCGCATCGAGATCCGGGGCACGTAGTGGCCGGCGTTCTGTTGCAGGTGGAACTGACAACGCTGCCAGGGCACGCCGGCAAACCGCGCTTCTCGCGCTGCCTTCAACCCAACGTGGTCGTCGCTGACGATTAGCTTCACGCCGTGCAGGCCGCGGTCCTGGAGGCTGCCCAGAAACTCGCGCCAATGCACCTCAGCTTCGCTGAGAGAGACACTCACGCCCAGCAACACTCGATGACCATCCGGGCCGACCCCTATGGCAATCAGCACGGCACAGGACACCACCGAGCCGCCGTGCCGCACTTTCTCGTAGCGGGCATCCAGCACCAGATACGGGATCTCGCCAATCGACCGTTGTCGCCAGGCGGTCAGCTCTTCGTCCAGCAACTGGGCGGCGCGGCTTACCTGCGTGCTCGACACCTCTAAGCCGCAGAGCTGCTCCATCACTTCCGTCACCCGCCTGGTGGATACGCCTTGAACATACATTTCGGCGATGGCCAGTTTCAGCGCCCGCTCGCTGCGCACGCCTTTCTCCAGAGCCGATGGGTAGAACTCCACGCCACGGGCTTGCGGCACCTGGAGGGTCAGCGGCCCGAGGCGGGTCTCGACCGTCTTGGCCTTGAAGCCATTAGCGTATCCTTGCCGGCGTTCGCTACGCTCATAGGGATCAGCTCCGATCACCTTAGAGCGCTCGATCTTCATCGCCTCATTCAGCATGATGCGCACGGCCTCCGCCATCTGCGACAGGCCGGATTCACAAAGCAGTTGAACCACCGTTTCAATTACGCTAGAGTCGGGTTGGTGGGCCACGTCGATTTCTCCTTTCCAAGAATTCGCAGTTCAAAGAAAGGAAAACAGATTTGGCCCTCCGAAACAAGGCCGGCAGTCTTTGTTCTGGGCCTCCGCTGCGGGGCGCTGAACAGCGCGCCCCTTCGCTCCGGCCCAGAACAAAGACTCAACTCATCCGGCGATTCCGGCCTCAACTCGACTTATGACGTTCCCTGCCAAAAAGGAATTTACAGAAAGGATGTTACACCAACTCGAAAACTTCTGGGTCGGTGAGTTATCTACCGATGCAGAACGAATTCTCAGGAAGCTATTGCAACAGCGTCCCACGAATGGAGCATCATCATGATCACGAAATCACTACGCACATATCTGCGGCTCAGTATGGTTCTACTTGTTGCATGCTCTTGGAACGATCTTGTAGGACAACTGACACCGTATTACATTAACACGTTTATCTGTACTCCCAATCAGAGTCCAGTGGATCCGTACACCTGTTACATTCAGATGAGCACTGCGAATGGTTACGTCAGCTCTTTAGGTCATGGGTGGTGCAATCAGTACCATAATAGTAGCCCTCCCCTCGAGGTCTTTGGGTTCTCTAATGCGGTGAATTGCCGTGTGGCGTACACCCTAACAGCGTCGGCGTATCAAACGCCCCAGCCAAACGATCCCTACCACTATGCTATTGCTGCTGGCAGTGCGACGAGTGCTTGCTTGCCAAACAGGCTTGTGCAACAAGCGTGCGACAGCCAATGGAACGCCAGTGTTGGCGGGTGCATCAAGAATCCTTGCTAAGAGAATTACCTGATCCACCGCGGCCGACTTCGTCGGGTATCCAAT
>DASZRJ010000034.1:0-116276 GCA_035550015.1 Occallatibacter sp.
GCGGTGCCAGCTTGGGATAAATGCAACTGGAACCGAGGAAAAGCAGCCTCTTCACATCGTTGCGATAGCTCTCGTCAATTACGTTCGTCTGTATCTGAAGATTTTCACGAATGAAATCCGCAGGATACTGATCGTTCGCCAAAATTCCACCGACCTTGGCAGCGGCAAGAAAGACATATTCAGGGCGTTCCTGCTGAAAAAAAGAACGAACAGCATCACGGTCAGTTAGATCGAGTTCCGCGTGGGTCCGCAGGAGGAGATCACTATACCCGCGTTGCTGCAACAATCGCCGAATGGCCGATCCGACCAAGCCCCGGTGACCCGCAACATAAATGCGACTGTTCTTTTTCATCAGCACGTCAGGTGTTCTTTAGCGTTCGTGATAGTTGAAAACCGAGAATCCGTGCTTCTTGCTAAGTGCATCCTTCTCGGCGATTTTCAAATCTTCTTCCACCATCTCTGCAACCAGCGTAGGGAAATCTGTCTTCGGTTTCCATCCGAGCTCTTTGCGAGCAAGCATTGCGTCGCCAAGCAGCGTCTCAACTTCTGCTGGACGGTAGTAGCGAGGATCAATGGCCAGAATCACATTCCCGTTCGCATCGAGGCCTTTCTCTTCGGCCCCTTCGCCTTCCCACCGCAAATTCATGCCCAGTTTTGCCGCGGCTAATTCTACAAATTCCCGGACACTATGCTGCTCTCCAGTTGCAATAACGTAGTCCTTCGGGCTTTCCTGCTGGAGCATCAGCCATTGCATTTCGACGTAGTCGCGTGCATGTCCCCAATCACGCCGAGCATTCAGATTTCCGAGATAAAGACAATCCTGCAATCCCACTTTGATTCGGGCTAACGCCCGTGTAATCTTGCGTGTCACAAACGTCTCGCCGCGCTGTGGCGACTCGTGGTTGAAGAGTATTCCATTGCAGGCATACATACCGTAAGCTTCGCGATAGTTCACAGTGATCCAGTAGGCGTAAAGCTTAGCAACTGCATACGGGGACCTCGGATAAAAGGGAGTCGACTCTCGCTGCGGAATCTCCTGAACCTTTCCATAAAGCTCAGAGGTGGATGCCTGATAAAACCGCGTCTTTGATTCTAACCTTGCGATGCGGATGGCCTCCAGAATGCGCAATGCGCCAAGTGCATCGCAATTCGCGGTATATTCCGGCTCCTCGAAAGAGACCTTCACATGGCTTTGCGCAGCAAGATTGTAGATTTCGTCAGGCTTTACCTGTTGAACAATCTGCGTGAGACTGCTCGAGTCTGTAAGGTCGCCGTAGTGAAGCATGAAGTGGCGTCCACGTTTATGCGGGTCTTCGTAAATGTGGTCGATGCGATTTGTATTAAAAAGTGAAGAGCGCCGCTTGATCCCATGAACTTCATACCCCTTAGCGAGCAGCAACTCCGCGAGATACGCGCCATCCTGACCAGTAACGCCTGTAATTAATGCCCGCTTCACGCTACGACACTCCTGGTGTATTAAGCCTTGCGCTGCCGAACACGCCTTAACTGGCAGAAACACGAATTAGAGAAACCAATCTGCTGCGCGTTTCCTTGAGCTAGAGACATGATTGGAAATACTGGAGGCTCAGCTTTAGCCCAGTCTCCAGATCAATTTTAGGTTCCCACTGAAAAAGGCGCTGAGCCTTGGCAATATCCGGCTTCCGTTGAGTTGGATCATCCTCCGGAAGAGGCAAGTTCACAATCTTGCTCGAAGATCCAGTTACCTTGAGAACCGTCCGCGCGCACTCTAATATGGTCCACTCCGAAGGATTGCCAATATTAACGGGAAGGTGTTCGTCAGAACGGGAGAGACAAATGATTCCTTCGATTTCATCCGAAACGTAGCAAAAGCTACGTGTTTGACTACCATCCCCATAGATAGTGAGATCTTCTCCTTTGAGTGCCTGCATCATGAAATTGGAGATCACTCTTCCATCCGTCTTTTGCAACCTGGGCCCGTAGGTATTAAAAATGCGAACCAGCCGCGTATCCACATTGTGATAGCGGTAATGTGCCATCACGAGTGCTTCGGCAAACCGTTTTGCCTCGTCGTAAACCGAACGAGGCCCCACGGGATTGACATTGCCCCAGTAATCTTCGGTTTGAGGATGCACAGATGGATCGCCATAACACTCCGACGTGGAGGCATGCAGGAACTTTGCATTGTACTTATGTGCAATGTCGAGCATATTTCTTGTTCCAAGCGCTCCAGTCATGAGCGTTTCAATACCAAGCCGCTGATAGTCCACGGGGCTCGCTGGGGACGCAAAATTGAATACATAATCGACCTTGCCGGCTTCCAGCGGCTCGCAAATGTCATGCTCGATATATGTGAACCGCGGCTCATTGCTCAGATGATCGATGTTCGCAAGCGAGCCAGTGCAGAGATTGTCCACGCCGACAACTTGATTACCTTCCTGCAGAAAATAGTCTGTCAAGTGTGAACCCAGGAACCCGGCCGCACCGGCCACTAATACACGCATGCTTGAGGTATTGTCTCCTCTACTATTGATCGGAATTGCAATTTATCGCTAGCTGGAAATTCACCTCTGTCTGGCTTGATAAAGAAGCGATTTTTAGCTGACCACTCCAAGACTTTACTCTCCACAAGATCGCAGCTATGCTACAAGCCGCGCGGATTTCTTGGCTTGTAGAGCCCTCCATGCGGTACATGGCTTGTCATGTCGGAATGATGAATATTCGCCGGACGACCGACGCTGAGGTAGGTAAAACCCAGTTGCGCCATCTTTGCTGGATCGTAGAGATTACGCCCATCGATCACAATCGGATAACGCAGTGTGGAACGGAGTCTCTCCAGATCAAGTTCGACAAATTCCTGCCAGTCATTCAGTATGAGCAGTGCATCGGCATCTACCGCTGCTTCATAGGGATCGGAACAATAGCGCATCTGCTCATCTGGCGGGATCATTTCCTTTGCTCTTTCAGACGCTGCAGGATCGAATGCATTGACCTTCGCCCCTTCTTTGAGCAACTGTTTAACGATGTCGAGCGCGGGAGACTCACGTATATCGTCCGTACCGCCTTTGAAAGCGAGACCAAGCACGCAGAGGGACTTCCCGCGGAAGGTCCAGAGCGCTGCACGAATCTTCTGAAAGAAGCGCTGCTTCTGCTCTTCATTGATTGTTTCCACCGCACGCAGCAGTGCAAAATCGACACCTACAAGTTCCGCTACATTCCGGAATGCCGCCACATCTTTTGGGAAACATGAACCGCCGTATCCCACGCCGGCACGCAGGAACTTGGGACCGATACGCGCATCCATCCCCATACCGCGAGCAACATCTTCCACATCCGCACCAACTGCCTCACAAATATTGGCCACTGCGTTAATAAACGATATCTTCGTGGCAAGAAATGCATTCGAGGCATGCTTGATAATTTCCGCGGCCTTCGTAGAGGTTTGAAGAAGAGGCGGAGTCTGTTGACGGCTGCAGGGGCCCGGAACAGCGTTGGCTTCGTCGTAATACACGCCGGAAGTCAAAGGTGCATAGATCCGCTGCAGGAGTTCCGTCGCGCGCGCCGTTTGCGCGCCAATCACAATTCTGTCGGGATGAAGAAAATCTACCACTGCTGTTCCTTCGCGCAGAAACTCCGGATTGGATGCTATGTCGAATAGGTCTGTGGAGATTCCATTTCTTTCGATAACACGGCAAATCCACTCGTTGGTGTAGACAGGAACCGTGCTCTTCTCCACGATTACCTTATACCCATCAATGGAGCGTGCGATCTCGCTCGCCACAGCATCTACATAGGAAAGATCGGCACTGCCTGTCTGGCTCTGCGGCGTACCAACTGCGATAAAAATTGCTTCAGCTTGCTGTGTGGCTGCGCGCAAATCCGTCGTAAATCGAATGCGGCTGTTGCGATGACGCGCAAGCAATTCTGGGAGGAAATCTTCGTGAATGGGGATTTCGCCCTGCTGCAAACTCTGGACCTTGGATTCATCGTTATCGACACAAATGACATCATGTCCAATCTCCGCAAAGCAGGCGGCAGCGACCAGACCGACATAGCCCGATCCAACGACGGCAATTGATACTGAGTGCTTTTGCGATTCACTCATTCGTTTCCACTCTCATTGGCCTGTAACAAGCTTCTCGCAAATTCTTTCTTTTCATGCCGAAGTGTACTCGTTCCTTGCGCCTCATCCTTCAACGGGCAGCCTGCTTCTGAAGCGCCACAGCAACGGCAAAAGGTTGCGGGCTGACAAGTATCGCGGCACAAATCGGCGAGGCGATGCGAGACACCGCAAGAGCCAGCCCAGATAAAAACGATCAGCCCACATTGGAATCCTAACCTGATCACCACTCAGAAAGGCAATCGCCGCTCCAATGCAATGGATCGCGGGCAGGTAGCTCAGATTCAACTTAAGGTAATGCCCCAGTCGTTCCTGCGTGCCTCCACCGATGGTGACGACAACATGCTTGACGCGCAGTACATCAATTTTCTCGAGCAATACCCGATCTTCAATGATTTCACCATACATGGGAGCGAGATAAACGCACTCCTGCGGAACTTCAATCCCCTGTTCCCGCAGCCATGCAAGATTCTTTTCCGCACTGGCTTGTGCAGCCATAATCCACAGCGTATTTCCAGGCTTGCGAACGTCTTCTCTCTTGAGCAGTTCGCGTAGATACTCAAGGCCGGACAACCTTCGAATCGAATCGCGCTCCATGATATTCCAGGCGAGAACCATGAATGCGGAATCCGTTATCGCGAGGTCTGCCTCCAACAGGGCCGCGCGATATGCAGCGTTGTGAGCAATCTCTTTGAGTGCAGGTGCAGCCGGGACAACGAGCAGGCCGCCCCTTGCGATGCGATCAATCGCACCATTCGCATCACCCACGTAAAAATTTACACCCAGGATTCTGCGACGCTTGGAGTCTCGATGCGGCATATTTCTTCGAAGAAATCTTTATGCACGTGGATTACTGGCCTTGGCTCCTTTAGACACGAACCGATGCCAGCATTTCCTGTTCGATCCAGTCATACGTCTTCTTCATGCCTTCGCGCAGACGAATAGACGGTTCCCAGTCCAGATATTGCTTAATCTTCGTGTTATCGCTATTACGGCCATTCACACCCTTGGGAGCGCCCAGGTTGTAACGCCGCTCGAGCTTGATTCCCGCGATATCTTCCACGATGTCGACAAGCTGATTGATGGTAACAAGTTCATTCGAACCCAGATTGATTGGTTCATGAATATCACTCTCCAGAATCGCACGTGTCCCTTTTGTGCAGTCATCGATATACATGAAGCTGCGTGTCTGCTTACCGGTTCCCCAGATCTCGATTTCATGCTTTCCAGAATGTTTTGCCTCAAGCACTTTACGGCAGATTGCGGCAGGCGCCTTTTCACGACCGCCATTCCAGGTTCCATAAGGGCCATAGACATTGTGATAACGCGCGACTCTGCACTGGAGACCGAAGTCCTCCTCAAAATGCCGGCACATTCTTTCACTGAAGAGCTTCTCCCAGCCGTATCCATCTTCAGGAAGTGCCGGATATGCATCTTCTTCTTTCAGGGGCACAACTTCCGCGTCCTTCTGCTTTTCGCCGTTGTAGACACACGCGGAAGACGAATAAAAGAACCGCTCCACACCGCTGTCGCGGGCAGCGAGCAACATATGCGTTGTTGTGAGGACACTCAGCATGCAGAGTGCCTTATTATTTTCGATAAAGCCCATTCCGCCCATATCGGCCGCCAACTGGAAGACAACCTTCGTATCCTTCGCGGCCTTGTAACAACTGTCCTTATCTTTCAGATCGAGGATAAGATTTTCAACCTGGTCAGAAACCTGGTACCACTCGTCAAGCGGCTTGATGTCGACCGCTCGAACCACATCTACGCCATCTTCAAGCAGCTTCTTGACGAGATGCCCGCCAATAAATCCACCCGCTCCGCATACAACTACCTTTTCACCCTTCAAGTTCATGACTCAGAGATCTCCTCATATTCGAGGCTGCCTTCGAAAGCCGGCAGGCTGGGGATAACAACTCGGCTCTCTGCCGTGGACATTAACCCTGCGCAATTTGTCGAGCAGCATGCATGTCCGTGAAAGCGGCAAGCAAGCCGGCAGATTGCGCAACATCGACCCGAAACAGACGCTTCAGTGGGTCACAACTTAATACGATAGCAACCAAGGTGAGCACCAGCGTCTTCGAATCGGATGATTGCAGCTCGCCCTTCTCAATCCACGGCTCAAGATATCGTGCAACAACTTCAACTAATTCAACGAGATGCTTCCGAAAAAGAGGGTCGAGGTCCTGACTTAGCTCGAGAGTACTAAAGTGCAACAGCCGCATGAGATGCGGACTCTGCTGCAGGGCGGAAACAATCACCTCGAGGGTGCATATGAGCGCCTCATGACCGGTAGATGCCTCTGCCAGCTTGGCCAGCAACTCACCACGCAGCTGAATATGCGAGAGCTCGGTTCCGATCACGGCAAGATACAGGTTGCGTTTGCGCGGATAGTGACGATATATGGTGACTTCATTCACACCCGCTTCAGCCGCAATCTCGCGTGTACTCACTCCGCCATAGCCGAACTGCGCAAACAATGATGCCGCAGTTGCCAGAATGCGCTCATGTGCACTCGCACGCACAACCCCTCTATGCGCAGGCATCATATTTCTTGTGGGGAGTGTACTCACAGAAGTGAATGGATTCTCTAAACGGATTTAAAAAGGAATGCGTTGGACCCGTCTCACTGCGAGCTTGACAACACAGAACACAGAAAGCCGTGCAAAGGAAAATCCAGAGTCCGCTTCATTACAGTTTCTCGTGCACCGGATTACGAGCGGAACGCGTATCCAGAAGAGGTATCGGCAACAGCCTCAATCTCTCCCTCGTCAACCTCGACTGCAATACCCTGCATGACGCAATCCACCGCAAGAACAACACGGACTCCGCCTTTTCTACGGACCAATACACCTTCCATACCGGAAAATGCACCTGACTGAATGCGTGCCTTCTGTCCCACCGCAATTAACGGGTGCGGCTCGATTAAGTTATTCTTCACGCCAGCCCGTAATGCCTCAATTGTGGTTGCATCCACGGGAGCCGGATCACGGCCAGTCCCTCCGACCACAGCTAACGCCCCCGGCACTTCCAAAACCCGGCGCCGATGTGGTCGCTCGATGCGAACAAAGAGATAACAGGGAAAGAGCGGCAGGTCCAAAGTGACTTTCGATCCATCGCTCCATTTCCTGCTTGCCCGATAAAGGGGAAGAAAATGCTCAATGTCGCGCTTTTCGAGATGGTCCGCCACCCGCTTTTCATGGCGACACGTGGTATATACCGCGAACCATTGCAGGGTCCCGGATTCGGGTTCTGGTATCGGGCTGCTTATGGTCCCCAAGCTCAGGCAATGCTCCATTCTGATTTTGAGCGAGGCTTCGCCATCCTCACTTGGGTAAAGGATTTTCCACAATCGGCAAAAACCATAGCGAGCAAGGAAAAACGTACAGGGGAGTTACTCAAATGAAAGCAAGCACTTCCATCCATCTCGCCCCTCAACTATTTCCCTGTGAGACTGAGTTGGGGATGAATATAACAACTTACCCTTTGGTTTCAAATACTTTTCCTCAAGGAACCAAAATTGTGGTTGTTTGAATGGTAAACAACTTATTGCAAGCGACTGCTTGCTATTTTATTCTAGTCCACATTGCAGTCAAGAATTCGCTGAAACCGGGCCGATATCGATTCAGGCAAGAAAAAGAGTGCTCAATTGCTATGGTAGTCTCCGAGCATGAGGTGCGACTGCGCCTGAGAGCCGTCTCAATGCCGACACGTATTTATATGGACGCCAATGCAACCACTCCACTTTTGCCAGAGGTTGTAGAGGCCATGCATCCGTTTTGGATGGAGAACTTTGGCAACGCCTCCTCTATTCATCAGGACGGCCAGAAGTGCCGCCAGGCCGTCGATATCGCCCGCCAGACTCTGGCCGCATTCTTCAACTGCAGTGAGTCGGAAGTGGTTTTCAATTCCGGCGGAACAGAAGGAGACAACACCGCACTTTTCGGTTTGCTCCGCCCCGGCGATCACCTGATCACAACCGCTATTGAACACTCGGCTGTTTTGCAGGCGGCAGAGAAGTTGTCCCAGCGCGGAGTCACGGTTTCCTACATTGCGCCGGAATCGAGCAGCCTCATCTCACCTGAGGCAATTGAGGCTGCGATTCGTCCGGAGACACGCCTGATTAGCATGATGCTGGCGAATAACGAAACAGGCGTTCTGCAACCCGTAGAGACTGTTGGTAAGCTTGCCGTGGACCGCGGAATCTTCTTCCATGTGGACGCGGTGCAGGGTGCGGGCAAGGTTCCCATCGATGTACGCCAGATAGGCTGTCACCTGCTTTCGATCAGTGCGCATAAGATGCACGGACCCAAGGGTATCGGCGCACTCTATGTTCGACGTGGAACTCCGGTAGAGTCTTTGCTGGTGGGCGGTAGCCACGAACGCCGTCGGCGCGCCGGCACTGAGAATGTTCCCGGTATTGTGGGACTGGGCAAAGCGGCCGAACTCGCGATGAAGTCATTAGCCGATGGCACCATGGAACGTGTCGCAGCTCTTCGCGACCAGCTCGAACGCGGCATTCTCGCACTTCCAGACACCGGACTGAATGGACAATTGCCTAATGGCACACCAGCTTTGCGGGCGGCCAATACGACAAATATCTGGTTCGACAACCTGGAAGGCGAAGCGCTGGTAATCGCGCTCGATTTGAAAGGTGTGGCTGTGTCTGGCGGTTCGGCATGCCATTCAGGAGCTACCGAACCAAGCCACGTGCTAATGGCGATGGGCGTGAACAAAACGCGGGCACGCGCGAGCATCCGCTTCAGTATGCTCAAAACTGTCACAAAACAAGAAATTGAGAGTGTGCTGCAGATCGTACCGGAAGCTGTCGCCAAACTGCGCGCAATGTCGCCCGCCATTGCCGGAACGTTAGGTTAAGCCCTCTTCTCTCAGCAGAATCCGCATCGATGAGACAATAAGGAAGAGCAGTTTCCCCATGTCTCAAGCCGATACCATTGCCGTCGCCATGTCCGGAGGAGTGGATTCATCCACCGTAGCGGCGTTGCTTGCCCACGAGGGCAATTCGGTAGTGGGACTCACGCTTCAGCTTTGGGATCAGACGCGTCTCGCAGGCAAGCACGGTATTCCAGATGCGCCCAAGGCCGGGCGCTGCTGCTCTCTTGATGACGTGTATGACGCGCGCAAGGTTGCCAATCATCTTGGCATTCCCTATTACGTGGTCAATCAGGAAGAGCGCTTTGAACAGGATGTGGTGCGCCCCTTTGTGAGCGAATATCTCGCCGGCCGCACGCCGATTCCCTGCTCGCTCTGCAACAACCACCTGAAGTTTGATCAACTGCTCAAGACGGCTCGTTCGATTGGAGCTTCGCGCATTGCCACCGGCCACTACGCCATCAACGAGTACGACCCGGAGCGCGGCCGCTGGATTTTGAAGCGCCCCGCAGATCGCGCGAAGGATCAGACATACTTTCTCTTCGGCCTCACGCAGGAGCAGCTTGCGCACACGTTGTTTCCGCTCGGCAACCTGACCAAACCCGAGGTGCGCGATGCTGCCCGTGAGCGCGGGCTTGCGCTCGCAGAAAAGCCAGACTCGCAGGAGATATGTTTCATTCCCGGCGGCGACTACAAACAGTTCTTGACCGCCTACTTGGAAGAGCAGGGCGAGCAGATGCCCGATTCCTCGGGAGAGCTTGTGGCTTCCGATGGCAGCGTGATGGGCAGACACGAAGGCATCACCGGATTTACCGTAGGCCAACGAAAGGGGTTGCGCGTCTCGTCTCCCTCACCGCTTTATGTCCTTCAAATTGACCCAGCGAGCAACCGTGTCACAGTGGGCGCCGACGATGAGCTCGCCACGCGCCATCTCCGCGCCTCGCGGCTGAACTGGATCAGCATTCCCGCGCTCACCGGACCAATGCGTGTGCAGATCAAGATTCGCCATCGTCACGAGCCCGCATGGGCCATGCTCGAGCCGGACCCTGCCTCACCGAACGACTTTGTTGTCGCCACCTTCGACGAGCCACAGCGTGCGGTCACACCAGGACAATCGGCTGTTTTTTATGACGGTGATGAAGTCGTAGGCGGCGGCTGGATCCGCTGACACCCGCCTATTCCGCATAACTCAACGTGGGAAAAACTGTAGCTGGCTCACCGCAATCTTTGGTGCAATCATTGCATGCTGCATATCGGGATCGAACTTTAGCGTAATTCCATCGAACTCTCGGATTGTTGCATCACGTGGAATGAAGAATCGAATCGTCTCTGTCTTCGGACTGTAGGTTCCTGGTTCAAGAGTTGAGACAACGGGCTGCTCCGCCACCCAATACGCCGATTGATCGCTGATAGGACCGTCGGTCAGCACAAGAGCGATCGAGATTGCGCCCTTGTGTTCATCGTGGTTTTCCAGTGTGATATCGATTTCGCCGCACTGATCGATTCGAATTGGTTTTCCCAGATACTGGCGAGCTTCCATCACTACGGAGATTGCGTTCTCGGAACGAATGTTCAACCAAAGCGGCGATCCTATGGCTCGGTGGGCATTCGATCCGGGAGCGTCATTCGGCGGCTGCAAATACCAGTAGTCGCCGGTGAACTGCAACATGAGCGGCTTCTTCAGGCCTGAAAACAGTGGACTTGAGGGCGCCGCAACGGGTGACTTGATTTTCTCCTTCTCTTGCGGCGCGCGCAGGATAATGCTCACATAGCCGCTTCCACTTGTAATTGCCCCCTTCGATGTTGCTTGCTTCTTCTGTGCGTCAGTATTTGCGTCGTCGCTTGCCGCCGTATGGGCACCGGGGGATCCCCCTCCGAATCGACCGCGCGCTGAGACGCCCGTGAGCAGCGCCCACATCGTAAAAACCATGGCTGGAATGGCCATCCACAGCAAACGCATGCCTGATCGGCGAAGAGCTCGCCGGTCCAGAACATCGCCTCGATTCGGAGAGATTTTCTTCCATCGGAAGACAAATGCGCTCAACGCCAGCATCAGTGCAGCGGAATAGTAGGAGCGGGTTGCGAGCGCAAATCCTGCCGCGGTAAGAGTAATTGCAATCAAGTATCCATGAAATTCGAATGGCGGATGGTAGAGTGACTCAGCGAACAGTTCGTCTTCTCCCGGCTTAGACACCCCTGAATCGGTTATGTTCCTCCGGCCAAGTGCCTGCGTCAGATCGTAGATGGTGACGGCAAGAGCGCTTGCCCCGATGGCAGACAGGACGGCAGCAACCCAGGAGAGCTGCTCCAGATAAAGCATGATCGCCGGCACCCAAACCCAGCTTGCCGCACAGGCCAACCCAATCGGCGCAAATGGAACAGGTGAACTCTCGCGCAACGAACTCCACGGACTCATCCAATATGCCCATGACCCCGCGATGCCTGCGCAAGTACCGATACAGACGTAGAACGCGGCTCTCGTCAAAAGCGCACCAATATTTATGAGCGGCTTGTCCGGTAGAGGGCAAAAGATAAAGACGGCAATCATTGCATTCACCAAACCAGCCGCAATGACCAAACCGAGTGTCTGCACCTGCGTGAATGAGTCCGTCGGAGCGAAACTGCCGGGTGCTCTCTTCAAGACCATCTTGCCGTCGTCCGATTCACTTGCCAATACATCAAGAGTCTTGCGAGTGGATGGCACAGTTCCCCACAATGCAACAAGAAGCGCAACGAAGTAGGGAATTCGCGTCAGATCTGCGAGAAGGCTGAGGTCAGCAATTTGGCCGAGAGGTGTAGCCGCATACCGCGCATGTGCTAGGTACGGGGACAGGAAGATCACTGACAGCAGAAATGTGATCCCGTAAGCAGGCGCAAAGACCATCGGGACCAAAAAGAATGCACGACGTGCTGCGTTGTCGCGCAAGACGCGGGGCACGCTCGTTTGCGAAAAAGTAAAAAGAAGGACTCCAGCCCAAAGAAAGAAGAAGCTCAACAGAAGCCAGACTCCGACATAGATTGGCCAGCCAAACCCGGCCTTATGTAGAAGATCTTGCAATGGATCAGCCCCATAAGGGTTCTCATACAGCACTTTCCATGCCGGCGCCAACATGGACCAGCACAGCACGAAGACCAAGAGATTGAGCCGCATGCGCAGGCTGTGCAACCAGGAGAGCGCACACGCGGTCAGCGCCTGTCGCCAATACCAGTCGTCCGACCGCCCACTGCGGTACACCTCCAGCAGGTCACCGCTGACTGCTTCGCGGCAGTCCACTGGCATCAGGTGTTCCATCATCCAGGTAGCGAGCTGTGGTGGCTCCCGCCGTCTCATCATTGCTCCTGTTCAGCTTCTGCCGGGTTCGGGCACTGCCTTCCAAAGCTTCGTCAAAACGCGGCGCATCTCCTGCACCTGTCGAAGTCCCTGTTTTGTGATCCGGAAATAACGCCGGGCCTTGCCGCCACGTTCCGGAGTGGGGTCGCCGAGACTGGATGTAACCAGCCCCTTTGCCTCCAGCCTTTCCAGCGAAGCGTAAACGCTGCCTAATGAGACATCGCTCCCTCTCTGCTTCTCCAGTTCCCGCGCAATGGGCACACCGTATGCCTCGTCCCCAAGCTGGATCACCGCGAGAAGCAGGAGTATTTCGAGTTCGCCAAGATAGTTGCGGCTCGTCATTATTTCAACAATAGCGAAGAAATTATGCTGTCGCAAGTGCATTCTGCCGGGAAACTCATTGCAAACCCATTGCATGAGAATTCATTACGAATAAAACAAAGAAAGGACCTTCAAAAAGAGCGGAAATCCGGCATTCATCGGCCAGTTACTTGCGGTCGGCCCAAGCCAACCCATCTGGACCTGCCACATCGGCCTTGCCCACAATCTTCCAGGTCTTTAAGTCAACTGCGGCTACATAGCCATCTCGACCACATGCTACGTATGCGCGCGTACCGTCAGGCTGCATGAGAATGCCACCGGATGCATGAATATCGCTGAGACGATGAACGACCTTGCGCGTTGCCGTATCGAGCACCACCAGCGCCGAACCCGGTGAGACCAACACGTATTTTCCATCAGGCGTGAACTTGAGGCGATTGGCGCCTGGAACGTTCACATGAAGTGTTGCCACTACCTTCTTTGCCGCCAGATCGATCACCGAAATGGTGCCATCCTGTGCATTGGCAACCCAGGCCTGTTTGCCATCGGGAGAGACATCGAAGCCTTCCGATCCATGGCCTACAGGAATCACGGTCTCTTCCCAGTCTCCTCCAGGAGGGCCGGGAGGCGGCCCCATCCTCCTGCCCGGAGGCGGAGTACCATTTGTACCAGGTTGCATGCTTGGCGATGGTCCAGATGGCATGCCAGCGGGATGATTGGTCTTGTCGAGGATAGTTACGGTGGCCGAATTCACATTGGTCGTTAGAATGCGCTTGGCTCCAGAAAACACATAGATCATGTGTGTCCGATTCTGCCCGGTTCCCATAATCCAGTCGATCTTCTTCGCTGCAGGATCGTAGCTGCCTATGGCTTTCGCTGCTTCGGCTGTGAACCAAACCTTGCCGTCGACAAAATCGAGTCCGTGCGGTCCCTTCAACGCTCCTAGTTCGATGAACGGAAGCTGCTTCTGTGCAATGAGATCAATCACGGCCAGCGAGTGAAACCTACCAAAGCCGTAATTCGACACATACGCAGTACGGCCATCTGAGGACGCCACAATTTCATGGGGATCGTCACCGACTGGAACTGTGGCAACGATTTTCATTATGGATGGATCGATAATGGAGACTGTATGGTCCTGCTTGGAAAGAGCCAGCACTGTCTGCTTAGGAGTGCTGCGTTCCTGACCGCTCGCCAGGGAGGTTGCCACAAGAAATGCCGCTGCCACTGCTACTGTGATTCGCATGGAGCTGCTCCATTGAGAAAGTGAATTTAGACGAACATATCCTTGTCAGTGGCTACGTGGGTTTCTGCCGGAGCGGGAACGCCGGAGCGCATCACACTCAAGAATGCCTTCGCTGAGGCCAGCAAACCCTGTGCCTGGCGCACTGGCTTGCCGACAGTTTGTACCACCATGGCTCCTGCCTGATCCACTCCATCAAGCACTCTGCCAAGAATCACATCGATTCGCGCGGAGTGGCGCCGCAGGCGTTCCAGTAAATCCGTTGTGGTCTTCTCCAAATCTTCCGTCTGTGCATACAAGCTATCTGTCAGCTCCGCCAGATCGGTGGCCGCCGCCTCTATTTTTGGCGCCACATTCTTAAGGAATGCGCGTGACTCGTTCATGACGGGCACAACAACGGTGCGCAACTCCTCCATTTCATCGCGCACGGATTTGGTGGTTTTGCGGATGGTGAGGAAAAGCGCAAAAAGAACCGCCGATTGCAGCAGGACCGCAAAGCCTGTCAATGCAACAAATACCGTCAGAAGAGTTTCACTATTCACGTGCGAGATCCGTTCACCTCAAGAAAGAAAGCCGTTCACTCCGCATTGCAGCACACGGGCACAGAGTAGGTTCTTCAGTCAGGAAGAGTACTTGCTTGTGAGCGCCATGCACCAGCGCAGGCTCCCGGCTGTAATCCCGGAAAAGCCCGCGCAACAATTCAGCTTGGAGAAGACTCTACTCTGCCGGCGCTTCTTCAGTGGCCACGGTTGAGCGATAAGCCTCGCGACCTGCTTCAACAGCAGCAGAAACACGGGTCGACTGGTCGCCCACCAAACTCTTGCCACGCTCCACGAACTCTTCCCACTGTGCGCGCCCACGGTCCATTGCGTCCCGGCCACGATCTACGTATTCGCCGAACTGCTCCTTGCCCTTGTCTACATACTGCCCTACGCGCTCGGCAGCTTGACGCGACTTGGCGCGCAGATACTCGGTTCCTTCACGAGCGCCATGCGCAATATCTTCGCGGGTTTCGCGGCCGCTCTTAGGCGCGTACAGAATTCCAACCAATGCGCCTACACCTAATCCTGCAAGAAACCACGCCAAACCTTGAACTTTGCTCTCATCCGCCATGACGTTCATTCTCCTTTCCATGAGTCCTGAGAAAGCCTGAGCCTACCAGATTCACCCAGAGGCCGCAAATAGCAAACGGAGGAAAAACCGCGGCCTTTCGAAGACGAAAACGCCGTATCGGTGCAACTCTGGCAACTCTTCTCTATAGCGTTGGACGCCCGCTACACCGAAACCGTTGCCACGGCGCTGGCGCTTTCATATGCCACCTCAATAGGATACGCGCCTAGCACAGGAAATGTTTCCCCGAATCCAACGTGCCCCGATTCCACAAGTTCCTTTTCCTCATAAAAATGACTGCGGCGCGAACTCCTTACAAGTTCGCGCCGCGTCGTGTTGGTACTGAATTGCGTGTTAGAACTCGAGCCGTGCCGATACCTGACCGGTACGGGCGCCGCCAAAGTCGGAACTGATCGCGCTCGTGATCAAACCAAAGCTGGATGAGCTGAGGTTCATGTTGGGGTCACTCAGGTTCGTGTGGTTCAGGACGTTGGTAAACGTACCTTCCACTTTCAGGTTGAGGCGTTCGGTGATTGCGAACCTCTTGCTGAGACCGGCTGACAAGTTAAACAATCCAGGCCCTTCAACCGTGCCTACACCCTGGTTACCGAAACGGCCGATTGGCAATGGGTGTGAGCTGTTCGGCTTGAGTGAACCATCAGATTGCGGTGTGAAGCCAGCGCCCGTTCCGCAGGCAGTCCCCGGAACCCAGCTCGAATCGCCCGGGCAAGTAAAGGCTCCTGCATTGGTCCAGTTAAAGCGGTTCTTGTTCGTGGGGTTCTTGCTTACGCCGGGAACCAGATCCGGATGTTGGTTACGATGTCCGGTATCGAAACTGCCCGTACCGTCACCATACGCACCGTTCAGACCTGAACCAGTACCGGAGGGATCACCCTGGCCACTCGGGAAGTAAGGTGTCTCATAAGGACCAGTTTGCAGTGTGAGGATGCCCGAAAGCCTCCAACCACCTACAGCCAGATCGGCTAGACGTCCCATACCGCCGCCAAACATCTTCCCACGGCCGAAGGGCAGATCATAAAGCGCGGTCGTGTTCCAGCGCAGCCTGCGCGTTCCATAGGCATTGCCGAAGTCAGCATGGCGGTCAAGAATCGACGTGGCACGACCACCGCCAGTCTCGCCCGCAAAACCACTGCCTGAGGGGCCCTGATTATCCGCAAGGTTTTTAGCCCATGTGAAGACTGAGTGGAATTCCAGGCCGCTCTGCAGGCGGTGGCTACCTTCCAACTGCAATGAGTGGTAGCTCGCATTCGCACCAGTGGCACGTGTGTTAATACGGCCCCAGTTGGGGAACAGGCGCGAGCTGATGGGAGCGTTGAAGGCCGACACCGAATCGGAGAAGGGCAATGAGTTCTCATCGGGTGCCCATTCCAGTTGGTGCGTTTCCGATCCGATGTACGTAGCGCGCGCCGCGTACCCCCGCCCGAAGTCATGATCAATGCTAAGAGACCACTGCTCGGTGTAAGGGTCCTTCCAGTTCACGCTGTTTGCGGTTCCGAAATAGTCCGAACCGTAGCAGTCTGTGCAGCCTGCTCCTCCCGATCCCGGGTCGATTTGCGGCCACTGATAGCCGATCGCGTGCGTTGTTGGGTCATAGCTGTTCTGGAACTCCTGTGTGTAGGCCTGCAGGGTACCCGTCAGTGAATAGAAGGTGGATCCGAGGATGTTGATGTTGTACAGACCAAAACCACCACGAATGGCCCATCTGTCGTCTCCGAAGGGACGATAGGCGAAACCGAAGCGCGGCATGAAGCGCAGATGCGGGTAGTTCTTCAGTCCAGAAGGATAGCCCGCCGTCGAATTGCCCGAAACCGGCATACAGGGCGCTCCGTTCACCGTCGCCGAGTTGGTGACGGTCACACCATCTGGATCGCAGGCATTGGCGCTGGCCAGGTATCCCTGCGCAAGCAGGCTGTTTTTACCCTGGGGATAGAGAGCGCGGCCCGAGAGCGCAACCGTGGGGTCAAAGTTGCCGATGTTGCCATAGCGGTCGTGGTAACCCGGATGGAGCTCGTAACGAACACCGTAGGACAGAGTGAGGTAGGGGCTGACATGCCACTCATCCTGCGCAAAGAACTGGTAGTGCGCTACAAGACCATCATTGTCCTGCTGGACAACGTCGTAAAAGGTTCGATTGGGCAGACCCAGCAGAAAGTCGCCAAAGTCCACACCGGTGAACATGCCTTCGCTGCCGCTCGAATTGAAGTAATAGGAGCCATAATTGTCAGCGCCATTGAAGCCAAGCGGCGAGATCGCTTCGATCTGTTGGATGGTGCCACCCACCTTGATGGTGTGGTTGCCCTTTGTCCAGATAAGCGTATCGCTGTAATCGTAGGTAAAGGACTTGTTGAGTCCATTCAAACGATCGGCGTCCAGGCTCTGGAGATTGTTGAAGTCCATCTCAGGAATGCCATTGAAGAAGAGGTTCTGCAGCCCCTGCCAGCCCTGCGCCTCAGTCCACGATTTGCCGTCGAAACTGTTCGTACTGCCGGAGGTGTAGCGGGTAAAGCCAAAGCCACCTTCGTTGATCAGGTTGGGCGTGATGGACCAGTTGGTATCGACCTTGAGGACACGGCTCTTACTGTTGTTCGTGCTAGTGGGCACCAGCAGGCTCTGCGGGGACGATGTGGGAAAGTTCTTCCACGTAAAGCGCCCCCAGATGAGAAACTTCTGGTTCGCGCCGAAGTATTGATCGCCACGCACGTCAAACTGGTCAGAATGGCCGCTGTTGTCTACATTTTGCTCCCAGTTGGCCACATTGTCGTCCGTATAAAGCGTGGGATCGCCAATATTCGGGTCGGGATAAAACTGTGACAGCGTATTGAGCGCAATCTGGCTTATCTGGCCTTGCGGAATTGACGTGCCCCAGCTTGTGCCGTCATAGGGGTTGGTAAGCCCTGTAAATGCATTTCCGCCGCTGCCGTCAGGCACAACGTACTTCGAGAAATCCCCCTGCTTCATCAGCGTGCTGGGAACCTTCTCAAACAATGTAGTCTGTGCGGGGTGACGCCAGCCTTCATAGTCACCAAAGAAGAAGGTCTTGTTGTGTCCGTTGTAGTGGGGCAGAACCACAGGCCCCGAAAAACTGGCGCCAAAAGTATTACCGTGCTGGCTGGCCTTCGTGGTTGTGGTCGGGTAGGTGTATGGAATCGCATTAAATGCGGAGCTTTGATAGTACCAGTACGCATTTCCGTGAATGCTGTTGGTTCCACCTTTGGTGGTCACAACCACCTGACCGGGATCGCCGTATTCTGCGTTGACGAGCACGCCATCGGCGCGGATTTCTGAAATGGATTCAGTGGACGGAAACGCATCCTTGATGTAGCTGCTGCCGCCGGGGTCCTTCAGCGTCACACCGTCGACCGTTACTTCCGTCTGGTACGGCAGTGCACCCTGGAGTGAGATACCCGAAGAATCGTCTTGCACACCGGGCAGAGCGCCAAGAATTGCCGCGGCGCTGGTGCCTTTAAAGCTGGCTCGCGTGTTTACTGGAAGGTTCGTTGCATCGTCCGTGGTGAAGGTACCGCTAATCGTCGGTGTATCCGTCTGAATAGAACTGACGTCTTCACCGGTCACCTTGACCACTTGTTGCACTTGGCCGATTGTTAGCGTCGCATCGAGGCGAAGCTCCTGACGCACAGCAAGCGTTACGCTCGTGACCGAAAACGCCTGGAAATTCGGCGCAGTCACCGATAGCGAATAATGACCAGCCTTCACATCGACAAAGCGATAAAGACCTGTTGCACTCGATGTGGCTGTACGCACCGTGCCTTCATCGGTATTGGTGAGTGTGATTGTTGCCCCTGGGATCACCGCACCGGAGGAATCCTTGACCAGGCCAAGGATGGCGCCCTGCGTTGTTTGCGCAAAGCCCGGCACTGCCGTCAACAGCAAAACCAAAGCGAAAAGCAGGCTTGCCGTGCGGACCAGAAGTCTACACGTACTTGTCGATGTTGTCTCCATCGTCACTTTCTCCTCAAGAAAAAGGGGTATTGCATTTGTTTGTGTGGTGGTTGAACAGGCGCAACGGAAGAGCCAATGCCGTTTACCAAAGCGAATGGTGAAGACTGGCAGGTTTTGAATACACCTCTACGTAAAGCGCCTAAGCACCCGTCTCGGTTAAAGGTGGCTACACATTCAAAACTACAGTGGCTCTGTTACAGCATTGGATGAATCGTGTTAAAGCAATTTGAATAACGGCAGCAGGCTTGCGAAGACTTGCAGTTCATATAGATTGCGATGCCCCTGATTCTCCGTCAACAAAATTCAGACAACGCCCACCAATAAATCTTCGCATCAGTCGTCTTTCCGGGGCCGGCGCAGACTCTTTTTATCCTTCTCCATCTCTTCGCGAATCTCATCCGGGTCGTCCACATCGCGCAAAGCAGCAGCTTCCTTCTTTGTCTTCGGCTTGGCAAGCCGAGCCTTGGCGGCAACAAAAATGCGCGCATCCGCCTGTCTTACGCGATATGGCTCGAGGTGAGGCTCCGTATCAAAAACCCCTAGAATTTGCCCAGCCAATGCATCCTCCAGATTCAGCGGGCCGAGCCCAAGAAGCTCGTCAATAGTGCGGGTAATGGATCCCATGCTTGTATGTTCATGGCTGACTGAGCCGGGCTTTACCCACGGGCTCGCCACCAGAAAAATGCTGCGATGAGCGTCGACATGATCGACGCCTCCCTGAGCGTCATCTTCAGTCACAAAGAGCGCGGAGTCCTTCCAGATAGAGGTCTTTGAAAGAAAATCTACGATTCGCCCGAGCGCCAGATCGTTATCGGCCACATAGGAAGCGCGATAGGGATAACCATCGGCAGGGCGCGGATCGGAAGTGTGGTCATTGGGCAGGCGAATTACGATCAGTGCAGGAACATTACCTGCTGCAACCTTCTTCCTGAAATCCCGTTCAAACTCATCCACCCGGTACTGGTCGGGAATTCCCATATTGAAAGTTGGGTATTTCCTGTCGGTCGCTTCGAATACCGGCTTCGGCAGAGGCGAATTCAGAAAGAGCCTTTGCCCTTCTGGCTGAGAACCCGGTAATTCTGCATTGCCTTCTAGTTCCAGACCTTCTCCGTAATTGAATAGCCCTTTTCCGCTGGCGGCAATGTGCTCCCAAAGCGAGCCGAACTGCGGCTCATCCTCAGGCATGGGAGCGTCCGCGCCGCCAAAGAGAGCGCGGCGGCCTGGCTGAGCTGCCCCTGCGAACTCGCTGCGGCGGCCTCCATAACCGGAGCTCCACGCCGTATTGAAAAACGGTGTCGGATTGATACCCACAACCCAGCGGTGTCCATCTGCCGAAACATCCGAGTCGACGTAGAAATTGTCGCTCATGGCGTATTGCGCCACCAGCGCATGCAGATTGGGTGTCACCTCTAAGTGATTGGCCGCCTTCGACTCCGCTGCCCAACCATCCATTCCATAGCGTGCCAGTGACGGGTCACCGTTTGCGCCAGCCACATCTCCCAATACTTCATCGTAGGTGCGGTTTTCTCGAATCACCAGGAAGCAGTGCCTCAGCTTGGGTAAGGCGGGCTTGTCTGCGATGGCCGCTGTGTTGCCGGCAATGACCGTCTGTGTCAGCACGGATGCCGCTGGCAAATCCGGCAACCGAATGGCGCTTATGCTCCCAAGTTCCAGCGATCCAACATAGGTTGGCATCTTGGGATCGTGTCCTTTGCCCGCGTTTGGCCCTGCGCCCTTGCCCTTTGTGTTCACGACATACAAGTACTTGCCATCAGGAGAAAACGCCAAAGCCGATGGATTCCAACCCACGGGAATGTGCTCTTCCACCTGCATCGATGCTCCATTCACCACTCCAACAGCATCGATTCCGGATTCGGCAACATACACCTTGTCCTCATGCACTGCGACGCCGCTGGGCATGACACCGCGCAAAGGCCGTCCATGGGAATCCTTGAAAGCTGCCCCACGAAAGGGCGTGAGCGCAACCGTCGCCAGCGACTGGCTGCCATCCGCACTCACTTTTTCCAGAGCATCATCGTGTGCCAGAGCTACATAGACTGCATCGGCGTTCGCAGCCACACCGGTGGGCGCGGCGCCCCCAACCGTTCCACCTTCGGCTTCTTCAATCCGTGCTCCCAGGCGCAGCTTTGCCGAGACCGTGAGGTTATTACGATCGCTCACGTTATATGTCCATAGAGAGGAACCGCGAACGGAATTCTCATCGCCCAAGCCGGGAATCTTCTTCCCCTCGGCAATGGTTCCTTCACGCGCCTCCTTCGAGGGATAACCGAAAGGCGGAAAATGCAGGCCAGTTTCGAGTGGATGGTTCGAGTCCGCGCCGGGGACTGTTGTGTAGTCGAAGAGGCCTGTATTCGTGACGTACAGCCGCGTGCCGTCTGGCGAGAGAGCCATTCCGAATGGATAAGCTCCCGTCGGTGCCGAACCCAGAATCTGCAGTGTTTTTGCATCCAGCGTGACCACGCGCCAGTTTCCCTGGTCCAGCGCGTATGCCGTTCTGCCGTCGGTGGATAAAATCACATTTGCGGCAAAGCTTCCACTGTAAGGCCTTCCGTGCAATGTACCGTCGAGCGATGTCTCATTCACTTCCTTCCAGTCGCTTGTCTGATAGACACGCACCTTACCGGAATTTCCAGTTGCAACATAGAGCAGCTTCCCGTCAGGCGAATAACAAAGTCCCGCATGCACTTCAATAGCTGGATCGTTGTTCTCGCCTTCAGGCATCTTGTGCACCACAGGATGCGCATCTGCTGGCCCGTCGACCACGTTCAGCGCGAAGGGAAATCCGATGGAGGGTACGGCAATCTGTGCCCCGTCCGGCCGTACTGCCAACGCAAAAGGATACGGAGCAAGCGGAATCCAGTTGCCGGCCGGATGAATCGCGCGCCCATTCGGCAGCACAGCAGTCACGCCGGTTTGCGCCCCAATGGAATGGGGCAGGCAGAGCGCCACAAAAATCAATGCAGTCAGGATTGTATTTTTGCCGCGAAAAGAAACAACAGGGAGAATGCTGTCGGCGGAATTGATTGCAAAGGAAGCCACAGATGCGCGCATGATTCTCTTCAGTATGCACGCGAGCGCTCGGCTCTTCGATGAAAAACAGGTTGCAGATTCGGCCGGTCTCTTTAGCCTCTGCTGTCGAGAATCTCCCTCGCAACAGCGTCGAGAAGGCCATTCAGGAATTGAGTGGACTCCGGTGCGGAGTAGCGGCGCGCAATTTCGAGCGCTTCATTGATCACCACAGGAAAGGGTGTGCCGCGATAACCAATCATTTCGCCAACCGCCATGCGCAACAGATTGCGATCGACGGCCGCCATACGCTCAAGCCGCCAGTGCTTTGAATGTGCTGCAATGAGCTTGTCGATTCTTTCCTGATTGGTGACCGCGACGCGAAACAAATCGTCCGCAAAGCCGCGTGTTTCGGCTTCCGTCTTGTCCGCCGCGCGCCAAAATGTTTTCTGCACTTCGTCCGGCGTTTGCTTTCCCATCTCCATCTGGAAAAGCATCTGCATGGCAAGTTCGCGGCCCTTCCGCCGCGTTCCCGCGGTCAAGCTGCTCCGCCCTTCACGAGCTTTTGCTTCAGGCTCACCATCTCCACAGCCGCCACGGCGGCTTCAAATCCCTTATTTCCTGCTTTAATTCCCGCGCGGTTCAATGCCTGCTCAAGCGTTTCGCACGTAAGCACGCCAAAGGCATGCGGAATGCCGGTCTCCTGCTGGCACTGGCCGATTCCGCGGGCTACTTCGTTATAGATCGCCTCATAATGTGCGGTCTCGCCACGCAGCAGACAACCAAGTGTAATAATCGCGTCCACCTCGCCCGCATCGGCAATGGTTCTTGCCGCGGCAGGAATTTCCCATGCTCCCGGAACACGCACAACTTCAATTGCTTCACGGGTGGCTCCGCTTCGCAGCAGTGCATCGAGCGCGCCCTCAAGCAGGCGATCGGTGATAACCGCATTCCAACGCGCCACTACGATCGCAAACTTCATACCCTCCGCCGAGAGATCGCCTTCCACCGCATAAGGCTTACCTTTGAGAGGATTCGTCCAGGCCCAGAAGCTAAAGCGGAAACCAGGCTCGGGCTCCACAGTAAAGATTCGCGACTTCCAATGTGTATCGCTGATTTCCGTCAAACGAGCGGCCGCATCATCACCGGCATTTGATTCCAGCCATCGCACTGCGGCCTGATGCGTTGCATCCAGCGCGGTGACTTCGATCATTACATCCGCCGTATCGGGAAATTCGCCGTCGACAAACTCGATTTGCGCCAATGGCGCTGTGAATGCCGCACCACGACTTTGGGGTTCATTCCAACCTTTACCCGCGGCAAAACCAAGAGCAGTGAAGAAGCTCGACAAACGCGCATACGCCTCTGGGTTGCCCGCTGGGCGAAGGATGGAAATTCCCTTGATCATCTCTTTGATTTTATCGTGAACCGATTCATTCGCCCCGGCAGCACAAAGGGCCGGGATATACCGGCCCTTTGGTTCAATTTATCCAGTTTGCGCTAGGTTGTTGACCGCGGCTTCACGACAATTACCGTGGCTGGCACGGGCGCGCTCTGCGGAGTCGTCAGTGTGCACCCTAGATCCGTACCCGGAGTACAGGCCGGGAGGTCCGGACTGATCTGCTGTGTGTCGGTCAGCGTCTTCACGTCGATGTAGTGAATCTTGTTATCGCCGGAGGTGGACACGAAGAAGATAGAATCATCCGGGCTGAAGGCTCCTGCAATGGGAGCAGTGACCTCCGAACTGCCGTTCAGTGTGATGTAGTTCAAAGTTCCCGCCGAGCCGTTCGAGCCCGGAACATAATACGGCAGCGTTGCTCCGGCAGTATTCCCCGTATACGTAATGAACGCCAGATTCGACGCCGGAGAAGCAACCACCTGATCGACTGCTGTGGCATTCACACCCGTAAGCGGCAACTGGTTAATGGTATGGCTCACCGTAAGCGGCTGCAGTGTATTACCGGTTGCCGGGCATGCTGCCGGCACGTCAATGCCATTGCTTGTTGTTGTTGGAATCGTCACGCCAATATCGCTTAGCGTGATTCCTCCCCCCGCAAGAGCCGCACCCAGAATGTGCTGTCCATCTGTCGTGGCAGCAAGTGCGTCCGTCTGTACCGGAACCGAGTCGCCTTGCGGATAGAACTGCAGCGATGCGTAGTCTCCCGCCGTCCCTGCAGGGCACCATGTATGAGCCACTGTGGGATATCCGCTCAGATATGCACCCACGCCGGGAACCATCACCGCCAGGTTGGTTGCGCCGCCAGAAGAGTCCAGACTGTACTGCGACCAGCCTGTGTTGGCGTTGTAGACGTAAAGCGTGTTGGTATGGTCTCCACCCGCTGACGCGCTGTCGACCACGTATAACGTCTCGGAATCGGGAGTCCACTCGGCTGCTGTTCCAAGTCCGCCAAAAGTTCCTGCGAGCGATCCGGATGAGTTGTAGATATAGAACAGATTGCGGGTTTGGTCGTTGATAAGAATCTGCTTGCCATCTGGAGAAGCGGCCAGCACAACACCTGGCACAGATGTATCTTCCTTTGAAAGCGTGTTCGAGGAAGTCGAATAAATCATCAGCTCATGGGATGAGCCAAAGAACAGACTGCTCCCCGTCAGATCCATCACCATGGAGTTGGGTACGTAGGGCAACCGCACCGTCGAACCCACGGTCCCGGTAAGCAATTGCACTGGGACAAAGTAGCGCGACTTACCCGGCGCCGCATACCAGATATAGGAGCTGGCGGTCCCTGGAGTGGTCACCTGCACTGCATTGCTTGAGATGGAAAGTCCGGTCCCGTTCAATCCCACCTGGTTAATGGGAGCTGGATTGCACGCACCCGGCTGGCAGATTGCATACACTGACGCCGCCCCCGGATACGATGCGGTAATCGCGCCTGAGGAACCGGCGGTGATTTCCTGCGGATTGGTGGACTGATATTCGAGGCTAAGGCCCGTAATCGTATTGCCGTTCGTATCGGTAACGGTCGTGGTCAGGTTTTGCTGGACACCCTTCGTTACAGTTCCCTGGGTTGCGCCATTGAGTGTCACCGAAATCGCCTTGGGCGGACAGGTGGAGAAGTATCCCGCCGACGAACCTGAGCCAGCTACAGACGCCGTAATCGCAGTAGTACCGGGAAGCTGCGCAGTGATCTGATTGGTCTCGCTGTTGATGGTGGCCACCGAGCCTGTACCCACGTTATAGGTCAGCACACCAATTGCGTCCGTACAGCTTGGCACTGAGGTGACTCCGGGAGCCAGACCCGCAGAACATGAATAATTGGTCACGGACGAGGGAGCGCACATCTCATACTGCTTGCCCCCGCTTACATAGCAGGCTTCCGCATCGAGTTGCGCAATGGTTCCCTGGGAATAGCAACCATTCGTAGTGGTGCTGGTTAAGGCTAATGCCACTGAGCTGACCTGCGCATGAACGTAGACTTCTACCGGGTTCGATACGACAGACCCTGCCGCGGCGGAAATAAACGCGGTCGAATACGGAAGTCCCCCTGTGGACGGTGTTGGATCCGGCGGATTGCAGATGGTGTAATCGGCGATGCCACCACCGGAATTCCGGTTCCAGGTTCCCGCGCAAATGTTGCCGGAAGGTGAAATGTCCACAAGTTGGTTATTCGTAGTGCCGTAGGTATAAGAACGCACGCTGGCGGTCGCACCCTTGCAGGTCTTCGCAACTGGAGCTGAAATCTGCTTGGTCTGCCCAAATGCGATCGAGATACCCGTTGTTTGGGGCTCAAGATCGATGGTGTAGACATCCGTGATCTTGGCTCCATATCCGGATCCGTTGCAATAGTTCGCTGACGGATTGCGAACACAACCGGAAATGGAAATCCCGGCTGGAACCGCAGTGCAAACCAGTAAAACAAGCGTCAAATACCGCCGCATGCATCCTCCCCGCCCCGCCTTCGCTCCCGCGGAACGGTTCTTCTTCTCCACTTAATCTGTAATGGCTTGTGAACGCCCCGCCGCGCTGCTTTTGGCAGTTCGCAAACACGGGTAGTCAGCCTCAGGCGCACCTTCCCGCCTTCCGGCTGGTCAGCGAAACCTTGTTGTTGTTTCCAGTAAAAAGTGTAACAGGGCAAGGCCCTCGCAGGCTCCAAGTACCTCGCGCCGCCACACCCTGCTACCAATAGACTCCTCAGACCGTCTTTCGCGAGCAATTCCAGCAGCTTAAACTCACTCTTCCGGCGGCATGTACTGTGCAAACCACTCCAGGGCCCTGACCATCACATCCGTGCGATGAGCAGGGTTCACAAACCCGTGCCCTTCGTTGGGATACACAACCAGCCGGGTGGGTACGCCAAGATCGCGCAGCGCATGCCAGAACTCGAAGGATTGCGGAGCTGGACACTCTCCGTCGCGGTCTCCCACAACCACCAGCGTTGGGGTCTTTACCTGCTTAATGAAGTGGATAGCCGAGCTCTTCGCATACACAGCGGGATCGTCATAGACGCTTGCCCCAAAGAAGGGGATCATCCATTGGTCAATGGAGTTCTCGCCGTAATAGCTCAACCAGTCGGAGATTCCGGCTCCTGCCACTGCTGCCCGGAAACGATGTGTCTGTGTCACGGCAAACATTGACATGAATCCGCCGTAGCTCCACCCGGTAAGCCCAACGCGATGCGGATCCACCGGATACTTCGACTCAACCAGGTCCAGACCGGCAAGAATGTCCTTCAGATCGCCGTAGCCAAAATCCTTCCTATTGGCCTGCGTAAAGGCCTCGCCCTGGCCATAGCTTCCCCGCGGATTTGCCATCAGCACAAAGTATCCAAGCGCGGAGAATGCCGTAGCCGATAAGCCCCCTCCACCGCCCCAGCGCGCCATCACAGCCGCTGCAGGTCCGCCATGCACTTCCACAATGAGCGGATACTTCTTGCCTTCCCGGTAATCCTTCGGGAATAGCAGCCAGCCCTGCACATGGAATGGCCCGCTGGTCCAGGTAAGGGATTCCGCTTTACCCCACTCCGGTTGCAGCCCGTCGTTCCAGTGCGTCAACTGGTCCACGCCCTCCAGTCCAGTGACGAGTGCTCTTCCCGTGTGCGCCGCGTAAATCTCCGGCGGATTGGCAAAGGTACTGACCGAAAAAACAAACAACTTGTGGTCTGCTGCCGAAGAAAGGCTCATGTGGAACCGTCCATCGCCCACTGATCCCGGAATCGAAAATACAGGAGCAGCAAAGCTCACTTTGCCGCTGCCCGCGGGGTCGCTATTCACAGTCACCGGCACAAGCTGGCTGTCGCCGCCAGACAGTCCGTCCACATAGAGCTTGTGCTCTCCATCCCACACCAGCCACGACGAGGTTGCCGTGCGGCCTTCAGTTAGGTTGCGCGGTACACCGCCGCTCGCAGAAATAATCCAGACATCGCCGCCCGTCGAACCCTGGTCGCTCATCAGCCCGCCGATGAAAGCGATATATTTGCCGTCCGGCGACCAGCGCGGCAGCGCAATCTGCAAGCCATGCAGCGGACCGGCCACATCGGCTGGGGCCAAAATGGCCTTCGCTGCACCACCCAGTTCTTCGGTGTAGAGCTTGGCTACCCACCAGTTGTTTTCTCCCGGAGGCTCCGCGGCAATGTAGGTCAGGCCCCTTGAGTTGGGAGACCAGTCAAATTCGTAGACATGGAGATCGGCAGGAGTAACCTGCTCCGGAGCAGCTGGCGATTCCGCATTCGCAGCCACCACGGCGACCCGCTGAATCTCGACACCGTCTTCGCCAATCACACCGGCCCACGGCTTCATTGCGGCAAGCGCTCCTGCAGGCCGTGTTGCCCCTTTTACGTAAAGAAAGGCAACTTTGCTGCCGTCGGGTGAAAACGCAAGTTCGTGCACGTAGCCCTTCAGCTCCGTAAGTTGCTTGGGTGCGCTTCCATCGAGTGAGGAGAGATACACATTATCCTGATCGACTTCGCTGCCGCAGTTGGAAAGAAAGGCCAGTTTCTTTGAATCAGGCGCCCAGGCCAGATCGCCTTCCACACATGCTTCAGCGCCCTGGGCACCGGCGGTCACATGGGTGGCTTTGGACAGATCGCCAATCGAAGCCACTTCAATCTCGCCTCCGCGGCGGCCGCCCTGCACCCAGGCGAGGTGCTTGCCGTCCGGAGAGACTGCAACCTGGCCTACGCCATGTCCACGATTCAGTCCCCGCAGAACCTGCTCAATTTTTGCGGCATCGACCTTGCTCGCCGTACCTGCATCCGTTGCCTGTGCCTGGCACCACATTGCACCACAGACAAGCAACACTCCAAACGCCGAAAACACCAGCCCGTTTCGCTTCCCGAAAGTCTCCCGAAGACGCCCCATAAGCGCATCCTAACAGTCACTTATGCGGTTTTGCACCATACCGAAGCGCCAGTGCGCGCTCCTGCTTTCAATTCCAGCCCGGCCTCATGGGGCGATCGCGTTTGATAAAAAGCCGCGCCATCAATAGACCGAAGACGAAACCCGCAACGTGCGCCAGATAGGCAACTCCACCCGTGTGAGCAGAAGTCACCGAGCCCAGGTTGAACAATTGAAGCAGGAACCAGAAACCGATGACCAGAGCAGCAGGAATGTAGGTGATTCGAACGAAAATGAGAAAGAAGAGAACCGTACGGATTCGATCGCGAGGAAAGGTCACGATAAACGCGCCCATCACTGCCGCAATGGCTCCACTTGCACCGATGACGGGAACAGTGGAAAACGGAGTCGCCACCACCTGCGCCATCATCGCCACCAGGCCGCCCGCAAGATAGAAGAGCAGAAATGCAGGCGAACCCATGGTGTCCTCCATCTCCGGCCCGAATGCCCAAAGGTAGACCATGTTGCCGATAATATGCAGCCATCCTCCATGCAGAAACATGGCGGTCAGCAATGTAATGGTATGGCGGCCATGCGTAATAAGCATCGGAATCGCCGACCAGTGAATAAGGAAACGATCGCCGCCTGTCAGCTCCTGAAAGAAAACGAGGACATTGGCAATAATCAGCAGGATGGTGACAAACGAAGAGCGCCGATGCCGCCGTGATACATCGCCAAGGGGAATAAATCCACCCACAGGTGCTCCGCTCCCAGCGCGCAGCCTTCGGTAACGTGGTCACCGTGCTGGCGCTATTCATTACTGAATCTCTTCGAACTCCAGGCCCGAGCCGTTCGCCGGACTACATGCCGCCCTTGCCCAGCAACATACCGAGTCCGTAAGTCACAACGCCTTCCACCGCACCCACAACCGTCATTTCCATGCCAGACGACCACCAGGAGCGCACCGTAATAAGCGACTTGGCCGCTCCTACCGCAAAATGTGCAATCAGCGAAACGATCGCCGCGGCAACCACGGCCGGTACGCCCTCCAGAAAGAAGAACGGAATTACCGGAATAATGGCGCCAACCGCCGTTGAAAGCGCACCGGAGACAGCCGACACAATCGGCTTGGCCAGCGCTTCTTCACTCGACCCCAGGCGCTCTGAGGCCAAAGCTTTCAACAACTGTTGCGGATCGCGTGCAATATGATCCACCACGCGCTCGGCATCTTCTTCCGGAAGTCCTTTCACCTGGTAATAAAGCGAAAGCAATTCGCGCGCCTCGGGCTGGTTCAGCTCAATGGCTTCCTTCTCGCGCGCTACTTCCGCATCGTAAATTTCGCGTTCGCTCTTGGCCGCCAGATATGCACCTGAACCCATCGACAACGCCGAAGCAATCATTCCGGTGATTCCAGCCAGCAACACATATTTAGAATCACCTGCCGTCGCACCGGAAACGCCGGAGACTATGCCGAAGATTGCGCCCAGTCCATCGTTCACGCCATAGATTGCATCGCCAATCCAGGTTCCAGTCTGCGGCCGCCCCCTGTCGCGCTTGGCTAGCAGCTCTTCCAGCACTGCCTTCGGGTCTACTTTGGGTGCGCCTGCAGGAGCCTGATAGTGTCCACGCAGAAGCGACCCCAATTCGCGATGATGTTCCCGCTCATCCTCAATCACGTGCTCGAGGATGGCAATCGAGCCCTCATCTCCCAATTCCTTAAGTTGCGTTCCATAACGTGCAATGTCGCGGCTCTCTTCGATTTCAAGCCGACGCAATGCCATGCGCACGCCGCCCACCCTGTGCGAGAGTGAATCGGCCTCGCCGCCCGGTGACCCCTTATATACCGGCTCAGGACCGCCAAGCTCCTGGATGCGGCTGGCCCACAGCGCCGCATGTTCAAGCTCCGCCTGTGCCAGATGGCGCAGCACCTGCGCGCGCACCGGATCTGTATCGCGATCGGCGAGTGTCTGGTAGGTGTGGTACCCCTCCATCTCCGCCTGCCAGTTGTGTTCAAGTGCGGCCAGAATCTTCTTCAGCTTGGCGCCGTTCACCACGGTTGTCGGCACATTTGTCTCCTGTTGGTTGAAAGCAGAATAGCGTAAAACCGTAGCCAACCCAATCTCCTCACTTGCTCAACCTCGTCGGATATCCGTGCAGCCTCATCCGGCCCGGAGATTACCCGCATACTCGCATTGAAATTGCCGTGCTCAATCGTTTTGGCACTCCTCAACGTGAGCTCTGCCACTTCCCATACACGCTGCTTTCCGTATAGTGTTGTGTGCAGCCATCACCCGGTTTGCCGGGAATCGGCGCTCGCTGAACGCGTATGGAAACGCAGCGGGACAATTGCGCGTCTTATGGATAAGCGCGCAGAACCGGCCATAACCGGGCCGCAGCTTTTAGAGCAGTACGGAGAGTACCTCACATGTCCACTCGATCGACACCGCCGGCCGAACAATCCGCGCCGAGCTACCTTGGACCCTTCATTACCGTTGCGATCCTGTTTTTCATCTTTGGATTCATCACCAACCTGAACATGGCGCTGGTACCGCACTTGCGGTCCATCTTCGACCTGCCTTACGCCTGGGCCATGCTGGCCGAGTCGGCATTCTTCCTTGCCTACTTTGTCTTCTCCTCGCCGACATCCAAGCTCATTGAAACCATTGGCTACAAGCAGACCATGGTTGTTTCACTCTTTATCCAGGTCATTGGTTGCTTGCTTTTTGTTCCCGCTGCCAAAATGGTCAGCTTCCCGCTCTTTCTCACCGCTGTATTCATCGTCGGTGCAGGCGTAACGGCTCTGCAAACGGCTGCGAATCCCTATGTGGCGATTCTTGGTCCTGAGCACAGTGCACCGGTGCGCCTCACTCTGGCTCAGGCGCTTAATTCACTCGGCGGCACCATTGCTCCTCTCATTGCCGGGGCCTATATCCTCACCGACTCGGCGACCACTGAGACCAAGGCTCAGATTGCCAACACCGTGCGTCTACCTTATATGGCAATCGCAGGTGGGCTGTTAATTCTCGGCGTGACCGTAGCGTTTCTGCATTTGCCGCACATCGCGCAGACCCAGTCGTTCCGTCCTGCAAAGGAGGGTGACTCGGTGCTTAGCCGTAGCATCTGGAGCTACCGGCACACGGTCCTTGGCGCAGTTGGCATCTTCCTCTATGTGGGCGTTGAAGTCGGGCTTGCTTCCATCGCAGTGAACTACTTCAAGAGCCAGGGCACGGACAGCCTGAGGACGGCTTCCTATCTCGTCTCGTTCTATTGGGGCGGTGCGCTCATTGGTCGTCTGCTCGGCTCGTGGATGTTGACCAAGGTAAAGGCGGGCAAGCTGTTGGGCCTGTTTGGCGTCGCGGCAACATTCTTTGTTCTGCTTTCCATGTTCACAAGCGGCACGGTTGCCATCTGGTCCATCGTGCTCTGCGGATTCTTCAACTCCATCATGTTCCCCAACATTTTCGCGTTGGGCATTGCTGGATTGGGTCCAATGACCAGCAAGGGTTCCGGACTCATGATGACAGCGGTCGTTGGCGGTGCGATTGTGCCTTACATGATCGGCAAACTGGCAGACTATACCAGCATCCAACACGCGTTCGTGATCCCGGCAATCTGTTACATCTTCATCACCTATTACGGCTTCGTCGGTCACAAACCATCCAGGACGATAACCGCCTGAGGTTGTTGAGGTTCAGGTATAAGCGGCTCCCCGGTTACAACCGGGGAGCCGTTCTCTTTTGGACCGCCGCACTGCCCTGGGCTGCCCGTCCCATTTTCTGGTTACTGATGCGAAGAATTCATGGTTCCTCGGGCCCCTTTGGAGCGTCCAATGTGTGCGTGCAGAATTTCCCCTATTGATTTTCCGCGCGCACGGAAAAACGCTCTCATGCGCAACACTCTTACCGCAGCTGCGTTTATCCGATTGCCTGGTTTGTACGTTTTGACTTTAGACAACCGGAGATTGAATGCAGTTGAATCACCGTAATTTCCCCCGCGTCATGGCGTTATTATCTGTTCTTCTGGCACTTCCCTTGTTGGTTGCCGCGCAAAACTCAGATATGCCCGTTGGCGTATCGCCTAATGCAGTCTTACCTGATGCTCCGTCTGCCCAGAACACCGCTTCCCAATCGCCCGCTTCCGATAACGCACAGGACGGAACCATCAGCGGCACCGTGACAGACACAAACGGCGACCTGATACCCAATGCAACCGTGGTCCTCACCGACCTTTACGGCACACGCCGGACGATCAATGCCGACGACAACGGCGGCTATTCGTTTTCGTCTCTCAAGCCTGGAGTCGCCTACCGCATCTCGATTAGCTCCAACGGTTTTGTTCCCTGGAATTCCTCACCCATCGTGCTCAACCCCGGCCAGTTTTACATCCTCAAAGAATCCGAGCTTGCCATCTCCGGAGGCGAGACCTCGGTGACCGTCACCTCCGCCACGCCTGCGGAAATCGCCGTGGAACAGGTGCACATTGCAGAGCAACAACGCGTCATGGGGTTCATTCCCAACTTCTATGTGGTGTATGACAAGAATCCCGCGCCGCTGAGCACCAAGCTCAAATTCCAGCTCGCCCTCAAGGTTGCCGTCGATCCAGTCAGCTTTATCGGGGCCGGTGCACTTGCCGGAATCAATCAGGCCGGCGATACGCCGAACTATCCGCAGGGAGCAATTGGCTATGCCGAGCGCTACGGTGCCGCATACGGAGACGGCATCACTGACCTCTTCATCGGAGGTGCAATCCTGCCCTCACTTCTCCACCAGGATCCGCGTTACTACTACCAGGGCACCGGCACAACACGTTCGCGCGTTCTGCATGCCGTCTCCGCACCTTTCATCTGTAAAGGCGACAACGGAAAGAGTCAGTTCAATTTTTCCAGCATCGGGGGCGATTTATTCTCCAGCGCACTCTCCAACGTCTACTACCCACCATCCAACCGCGGTCCCTCACTTGTCTTCACCACATTCGCCATCGATACTGGGGAACGCGTTGTGAGCACTCTGGTGCAGGAGTTCATCTTGCGTAAGCTCACGCCCAGCGCAAAGAGGCATGACCAGTAAAAGATGTATACCGCGTGATGATTTAACCTGAAGAGACACGCACGTCGTGCGCCCTGGTACGTCCCCATATCGTCGCAAGTAAATACAAAAGGAATTCCGTACTCTCTTCTCATCACGCATGCAGCCTTTTTATCGCTACTTCCTCTCTCTGGCAGTCGTTGCAATTCCCTGCGCTGTCATCGCACAGTCGAATGTTGTCCATGCGGTACCCGTATCAGCCGTCCTGCATACCGCATTGGCTAACCCCGCAGTGCTGCCGGACGCTCCAACACCTGTACAAACGGCAGATAGTTCCCAGACAAAATCCAGGCCACGCCAGCAGCCCAAACGCATTCTCGGCATCATGCCGAATTACAGAGCAGTTAGCGCAGGCGCCGTTCCTCCACCGCCTGCGCCAAAGGAAGCCTTCAAAATTGCCACCCAAAACAGCTTCGATTACTCGTCGTATCTCTTTGTCGGTCTCACCTCTCTCATTGCCGAAGGTGAAGATACGCATCCTTCGCTCGGCAAAGGCATTCATGGTTTCTGGGGCTACTCCTGGCGGGGACTTGTCGACAAGGCGGATGGAAACTACTGGGTGGTCTTCATTCTGCCCACGGTCTTCCATGAGGACGAGCGCTACTTTGCAAAGGGTGAAGGCGGCATCTTCAAACGGGCGGTTTACTCTTCCAGTCGCGTGTTCATCACCCCGAACTATCGAGGCCACGACACAATGAACGCCTCCGAACTACTCGGTCGTGGTGTTGCTCAAGGCATCTCAATCACTTACTACCCGAGCGCAGACTCTTCCGCAGGTGCTATTGCGGAAAAGTACGGATATGCGCTCATGCGTGATGCCGCAACCAATACCTTCCGCGAGTTCTGGCCTGATATTTCCGCGCACCTCTTCCATCGCCACTCAGGCAGTTAGCCGGAGTGGCGACTCCGTTTTTCAGAAATTTGCCGCAGACATTGCCCAATGCGCGCATCCTGCGCAATACTTCTGAGCGCCAAGTAAATCGCTTCAGCCCGGAGGATTTTGATGCGCTCACTCTTTCTGGCAGCCATTGCCGCATGGATTTCACTATCGGCGGTAACCGCAACTGCCGCTCCTCAAAAATTCGACGACGGCAACGGCGCATTCAAGACCGGTGTTTACCGCAATCTGTTTGTCGAAGCCGGATACAAACCGGCTGAAGTGCACGCACGTATTGAAGCCGCTTTCCAGCAGCTCTTCCACGGCGACCCCAAAAACCAGGCCATTGCTTTTGACGCGGGCAAGAACGAGCATGGCCCTCTGATGTACATCACCGACTGGGCCAATCACGATGTGCGTACGGAAGGTATGTCCTACGGCATGATGATTGCCGTGCAGTTGGGGAAGAAGGCTGAATTCGACGCCATCTGGAACTGGGCAAAGACCTACATGTACATTTCAGATCCAAAAGCGCCCAGCTATCAATTCTTCGCCTGGTCCTGCAAGACAGATGGCACGCACAACTCCGAAGGTGCCGCGCCCGATGGCGAATCCTACTTTGCCATGGCGCTCCTGTTCGCCGCTCATCGCTGGCCCGGCGGCTCCGGCATCTACAACTATCAGGCAGAAGCCGACAAGCTCCTGCATGCCATGGTGCATCGGCAAATCATCTCCGCGCCGGGCAAATCTGGACCACATACCGTCGGACCGATGATGCATAAAGATCCACCCATGATTCTCTTCGTGCCCGAGATCATGCCCGATCCCTTCACCGATCCCTCTTATCACCTGCCCGCGTTCTACGAGTTGTGGGCTCGCTGGGGACCGTCCGAAGACCGCTCATTCTGGGAAAGCGCCGCTGAAGCAAGCCGTGCATTCTTCCCGAAAGCCGCAGATTCAAAAACAGGCCTCACCCCGAGCTACGCAAACTTCGACGGTACGCCGCACAAGAATCGATTCCCGCAATCGGGTGAATTTGGCTACGACGCATGGCGTACTGCCAGCAACTGGTCCGTCGACTGGTCATGGTGGCACAAAGCTCCGTCCGAACGGCAACTCAGCGATCGCATCCAGAAATTCTTTGAGTCACAGGGCATCGACAAGTACGGTCCCGTCTTCACGCTCGACGGCAAGGATCTCGGCACCACACCGGGGCTCACACATGAAGACCATCCCGCGGGTCTCGCCGGCACCAACGCCGTTGCCGGGCTCGCCGCAACCGATCATGCTCGTGCCCTCCGATTTGTCCGCGCACTCTGGAATACACCTGTTCCCAGCGGAAACAATCGCTACTACGACGGCATGCTCTACTTGATGAGCTTCATGCACTTGGGCGGGGAGTTTCGCATTTGGGGACCTGAACTCGCGCACTAAATACAGAGTCAGCGGATCGGCAGACTAAGATAGCTCACATGATAACCAGAGTGCGCTGGGGTGTTCTGAGCACCGCCAATATCGGATTGAAGAAAGTTATTCCCGGCATGCAGCGTGGGCAATACACCGCTGTCACGGCCATCGCATCACGCTCGCTTGAAACCGCAAAGAAGGCTGCCGATCAGCTTGGCATTGCCAAAGCCTACGGCTCTTACGAGGAGCTCCTGGCCGATCCGGAAATAGATGCAATCTATAATCCGCTGCCCAATCAGCTTCATGTGCCGTGGACTATCAAGGCCGCCGAGGCTGGCAAGCACGTGCTCTGCGAAAAGCCCATTAGCCTGACCGTTGCTGAAGCCGAAACTCTTCTTCCCGTCCGTGCACGCACCGGCGTCAAAATCGGCGAAGCCTTCATGGTGCGTACGCATCCGCAGTGGCTGCGCGTGCATGAACTCATCTCTGCCGGCGTCATCGGTAAACTCAGCGCGATCATCGGCGCCTTCAGCTACTTCAACAACAATCCGGCCAACATTCGCAATCAAATGGAGTGCGGCGGCGGTGCTTTGCTCGACATTGGCTGCTACTGCATTCAGGCAGCTAGATTTTACTTTGGCCGCCAGCCGGAGCGTGTCTCCGGCCTCGTAGACCGCGACCCAACGATGAAGATTGACCGGCTCACCTCAGCTATGCTCGACTTCGGCAGCTGCCAATGCATTTTCACCTGCAGCACGCAGATGGTACCCTACCAGCGCCTGCAATTCTTCGGCACAACGGGTCGCATCGAGATTGAGATTCCATTCAACGCGCCGCCTGACAGACCCACGCGCATTGTCGTGGACGAAACTGGCGAATTGTTCGGCAGTGGCATCCGCACCGAGGAAATCCCCGTCTGTGATCAGTACACCCTGCAGGGCGATGCCTTCTCGCGCGCAATTCTCGACAGGACAGAGGTACCCGTACCCATCGAAGACGCCCTCGCCAACATGGCCGTAATCGAAGCAATTTTCCGCTCGGCAGAATCTGGCACGTGGCAGAAGCCCACGCACTAAGTAGGCTTTAGCTAGCCGTTGCCCTGTCTGCGGCCAACATTGATTTCATTAGCTGGTCTGAGATGTCGCCCACAGAGCCCGGCGAGTGACTCAAAAACAGCGTGTTCGTCTTATCGCTCTCGCCAATCGATTTCAGCGTATCGAAGTACTGCGTCACCAGTACCAGTTGCATCACTTCCTTTGCGGAAGCGCCATCGACAACCTTCTGAAATTGCTCAATTGAAGTTTGCAGCCCCTCGATAATCGCCTTGCGCTGGTTGGCAATGCCTTGCCCCTGCAGCGCCTTGCTCTCCGCTTCCGCCTCGGCCTTCTTCACCACCAGAATCTTGTCCGCTTCGCCGCGTGCTGTCGCTGCCACCTGCTCACGCTGCGCGGCGTTGATGTCGTTCATCGCCGACTTCACCTTCGAGTCGGGAATGATGTCGGTCACCAGCACATTCACGATCTCGTAGCCGAAGGCCGCCATATCCACATCCAGCTCCTTCTTCACCGCGGCCGCAATGCTTGACTGCGAGGCGAACACTTCGTCCAGCGTCATGCCGGGCACATGCCCCAGAATTACCTGCTCCACATAGGATTTGATCTGCGCCACCGGATCGCTCAGTTTGTAGAACGCGTCAAACACCTTCTCCGGCCGCACTCGATTCTGCACCGAGATGGGAATCGTTACGAAGACGTTGTCTTTCGTCTTCGTTTCCATCGTTAGCGTGATCTGGTTGACGCGCAGACTCACCAGGCCCGCAACCGCATCAATGTAGGGCATTTTCCAGTTCAGCCCGGCCTCGGCCACGCTCAGAAATTTGCCAAAACGAGTGATGATCGCAACCTCTGCCGTACGCACCGTAAAAAAGCTGCCCAGGATAAGACTGAGCGCAAAAATGCCCACAATTGCCACGGGAATGAGTATCAGCAAATCCATTCGCCCCCTCCGTCACACTGATAGGAAATCAGCAGAAGTATAGCGGAAGCACGTTTAACTGGGGTTTCAAAGAGTACGCGCGTAGTATTCTGGCTCCACAGTCAGGGAATCCCTCACATCGCAAGACGAACCCCGCTGCCCCGGTTGCGGGAGCCATGCACGATCACATTTTGGAGACTTTACTATGGCCTTCAGCAGGAAATCTTGCTGCACGGCGGTGTTTTCGTTCGCCGCTTTGCTTAGCCTGACCCTCTCGTCGCCCTTTACCTCATCCGCCCAGGCGCCTGCTCTTCACCGCGGCTACTACTCCACACCCGACCTGCATGGAGACACCATTGTCTTCACATCGGAAGGTGACCTCTGGACCGTCAGTACCTCAGGAGGAGCAGCCCACCGGCTAACCTCCGATCCCGGCCGCGAATCCTTCGCACGTATTTCTCCCGATGGCAAAACTGTTGCCTATAGCGGCGACTCTGAAGGCCCTACCGACGTTTACACCATACCTCTCGAAGGCGGCATGCCCCAGCGCCGCACATGGGACGGAGACGCACAGCCTGTAGGCTGGTCGCCGGATGGCGGGTTGATGCTCTCCACTTCGCGCTACTCCACCTTGCCCGGAACAGAAATCGTCGAGCTTGACAATAAGGGCGGCCAGAAGCTCCTTCCGCTCGCACAGGCCGCGCAGGCATCCTATTCAGCCGATGGCCGCACGCTCTTCTTCACGCGTTGGTACTCACAGCCCAGTCACACCAAGCGCTACAAAGGCGGCACAGCCGAGAGCATCTGGCGTTACAACGGCGCTGGTGAAGCCGAGCCTCTCACGGCTGATTATCCCGGCACTTCGAAAGATCCCATGTTCTGGAAGGGCCGCATTTACTTCATCTCCGATCGTGATGGTGTCATGAACGTCTATTCCATGGACACGCAGGGTCACGGCGTGAAGCAGGAGAGCCATCAGAAAATCTTCGATGTCGAATCCGCCGCCCTCGACAACGGTCGCATCGTTTACACTTCCGCCGGCGATCTCTGGCTCCTCGATCTGAGCACCGGTCATGAAGCGGTTATTCCTGTCACCCTCCAGTCGGATTTCGACCAGATGCGTCCACATTGGGTGAAGAAGCCTCTCGACTATCTCACCGCAGTGCATATCTCGCCCGATGGCGGCCACGTCGTCTTCACCGCCCGTGGCGCCGTATTCTCCATTCCTGCTGATCCAGGCCGCATCGTCCAGATAGCAGCCGAATCCGGCGTGCGTTATCGTGACGCGCGTTTCCTGCCTGACGGCAAAACGATTATTGCCCTTTCAACCAAAACCGGCGAAACCGAATTCTGGAATTTCCCCGCCAACGGTATCGGCACACCCGCTCAGCTCACCAACGACGCGCATGTACAGCGCGGCGGAGCCTCCCCCTCACCCGACGGCCAGTGGCTCGCTTACACAGACAAGGACCAGCAGCTCTGGCTTTACAACTTCAAAACCAAAGCGAATAAGCGCATCGGCCAATCGATGAACGGCGACTATGAAGACCTCACCTGGTCGCCCGACAGCCAATGGCTCGCCTACGTCGAAGGAGCAAATAATCAATTCGATCAGGTAAAGATTCTCAACATCTCCTCCGGCAAAAGTGAGACCATCACCTCCGACCGCTACAACAGCGAAAACCCCGCATGGAGCAGCGACGGCAAGTGGATCTATTTCCTCTCCGACCGCATGCTCAAGACCACGATCCAGTCTCCGTGGGGTCCGCGTCAGCCTGATCCGCACTTCGACCACCGCATGAAGATCTATGAGCTTGCCTTGCAGCCCGGCGAGCGCTCGCCTTTTCTATCTGCGGATGAACTGCACCCGGACGCACCTTCAAAATCCGACGACCACAACACACCAAAAGACAAAGACGATGCGACAGACAAATCCGCCGGCGCAAAGAAGGACGACAAGAAAACCGTCGAAGTAAAAATAGACTTCGCCGGACTTGCCGACCGCCTGCAGGAGGTTCCCGTTCCCGCCGGCAATTACAGCAGCCTGCAAGCCGCGGACAAGCGCCTCTGCTGGCTCAACGCCAGTGACGACACCGGCCGCGAGCGCTCTCTCCAATGCATCGCGGTCGGCAACAAGCAGGACGAAAAACCGGACACCTTACTCTCAGGCTTGCGCAGTTTTGAAATCGCTCTCGACCGCAAAAAAATGCTTGTCCGGCGTAAGAACGACTTCTTCATCATCGACGCTTCCGCCAAAGGCTCTGCTCTCAAGGATCCCAAAGCCCTCGACAAGGCAAAGCTCGATCTTGCTCACTGGACCTACTCCACCACCCCGCGCGATGAGTACCGCGGCATCTTCCTCGACGCCTGGCGCATGGAGCGCGACTACTTCTACGACCAGCACATGCAGGGCGTCAACTGGGTTGCCATGCGCGAGCGCTACCTGCCCCTCGTCGACCGCGTTGCCGATCGTGACGAACTGAACGATGTCATCGCGCAGATGGTCAGCGAGCTTTCCGCTCTGCATACCTTCGTGCGTGGCGGCGACGAACGCAAGCCAGCTGATGACGTGGACCTCGCCTCACTCGGTGCGCATCTCAAGCGCGACGCGCAGGCCGGCGGTTTCGTCGTCGAACACATCTATGCGCACGACCCCGACCTGCCCGATCAGGCGCCCCCGCTGGCTCGGCCTCAGTCGCTTGTACATGAAGGTGAAGTCATTACCTCTATCGACGGACAAAGCACGCTCAGTGTTCCCGATGCACGCGAACTGCTGAGCGGCAAAGCTGGCACACAAGTCTTGTTGCAGGTCAAATCCCAAAAGGGAGACACGCGCGACGTGCTGGTCACACCTGTCTCCGCGCGCGACGACGCCCGCATGCGCTACGCCGAGTGGGAGTACACGCGCCGCCTCGATGTGGACAAGGCCTCGGATAATGCGATTGGCTATGTTCACCTCCAGGCTATGGGCCCCAACGACATCGACCAGTGGGCTCGCGACTACTACCCCATCTTCAACCGCCTGGGCCTCATCATCGACGTGCGTCACAATCGCGGCGGCAATATCGATTCATGGCTGCTCGGCAAGCTGCTGCGCAAGGCCTGGTTCTATTGGCAGCCGCGTGTGGGCCATCCCATGTGGAACATGAACTACGCCTTCCGTGGACACATCGTCGTTCTCTGTGACCAGTGGACCGCATCTGACGGCGAAGCCTTCACCCTCGGTTTCGAGCGCTTCAAAATGGGCAAGGTCATCGGCATGCGCACCTGGGGCGGAGAAATCTGGCTTTCAGCCGACAACGTCCAGATCGATCACGGACTCGCCTCCGCCGCGGAAACGGGCGTCTACGGCCCGGAAGGCAAGTGGCTCATTGAAGGGCACGGCGTCGATCCCGACATCGTCGTCGACGATCTGCCCCACGCCACCTTCGCAGGAAAGGATGCCCAGCTCGACGCAGCCATCAAGCTCCTGCAGCAGGAAATCAAAGCCGACCCGCGTCCGGTGCCGCAGCATCCCCCTTACCCGGACAAGTCCTTCCCTTACGCCAAATAAACTACGGCGCTGCCTGCGTGCATCGCTTTGCACGAGGGCAGCGCCCTGCGATTTGCGGTGTTTACCTCCGCATCGAAAAGACAGTTGCCGGTCGGAGGCAATGGAAATTCATTCTAATTCAGTCACAGTTGTAGCCCTTCGATGATATCGAAACAAAAATGGATATCCGATCATCGCCTGCACGGTACGGCCACAGGACAAAACTGCTGTCTGCTGTTGCAATCTGAAGTAAGGCCGCGCCTCTTGTGCAGGCGAATTCTATTAGTTGTCGATTTTCAAGTCTTCCAAAGGAATAGGAATCGCATTCCACGCTGCTGAGCAGTATGAGGGTGAATTGTATTGAAAATCGAAGACAACGTTGTGATTCGAGTCGAGCCCGACCAGCCGAGCCTGTGTGAATTGTGCGGCGGTGGCGAAATCAACCAGATAGGACTGTCTCGGCGACTCGTAGACGCTTCCACAGATTGGCGAAAAAACTGTCTTCCCATAGTCAAAACCCCATACCTCGTGCGCAGTCATATTCGATGTATCGATGGAGTAGACAGAAACCTCGCTATAAGTTCGAGTAAGACCTGAAGGTTCTCCTGTCGGTTCGTTATAACTTCCCTGCCCATCATTAAAGACCATTACGTTACCGTCTGATGTGACGGAAACTGCGTGTTGGCCGATCGGATAAAGGCCTCCAGCGTCTAGAGTAAGTGCTTTGGCCCTGAGAGACGGAAACGTGTACCAGTACTTTGTTGGGTCACCCAAAATCCAGATAATTTTGTGGGTCAGATAATCCAGTTTGATTAGAAAGTTCTCGCGACTGGAGACAATCACTGAGTTGTCCGCCGGATCGTAGGCTGTGGCGTTCACATGGAACCAGTCAGCTCCGGGACGGACAAATTGAGTGGGATCATCACCATTTTCTTTCATGTAATCCGTAAGGATATCCGCCAAATCGAATACTTGAAAGGGCGGCACATTGGGATTCGGCGATGCTTCCACAACAATGTCTTCGAGACTAGTGCCAAGATCGTCTTTCCCGTCGAATTCCATCAGAAGACCGTGCGGACCGGGATCGATGTTGTGGGTGAATCCAGTTAGGGATGACTGCGGAAGTTGGAGTGGCAGATCACTACTCGTGCCGTCAAGGTCGATCGCAGTAATCTGCGTTGAACTAGTACTACCAAGTATAAATTGCCCATCGGCATAATAGGCTGCTTGGCTCGGCGTAGCTGGAGCTACCCATCGTACTTCCCCATCCGTATCCACGATGATGGGTGAAAGCAATAGCGACTTCATAATGAAGTAATTGAAGCCCAGACTGCTGCCCGGTGCGCGCGCCTGAACAATCGTTGGCTCCGTGTAGATTCCCGTCGGGTCTGCCCAAGCTTGAGTTGTGATTGTTTCATCAAACGACTGAACTGACTGGTCGTTGAATTCGACCTGGATCTTCACGTCATTCGAATAACCTGCATATAGGCCAAAGACCGGAACCTCGAGCGAAGTGTTTCTTACATCGCCGCGATTGGAGAGTGCTGTCTTGCTCCAGGTCACTTTGACCGGCGATGAGACTGAAGCTGGTTTCGGCGCAATAGTAAAAGTTACCGAATCCACTAGACTAACGTCGCTCCCGACAAGTTTAAGAATGGATATAAATGGCGTTACCCCTGCCTGTGTGTCCGCAATTGTAATGTTGCTGGATAGCGCATCTGTTAACTCTGTTGTGTTGTTGTTCGTTCCAGCAGATCCACCGCCACAACCGGAAAAAGCCAGACCGAGAACTAAAGCTACGCCTCCCAAAATAATTTTCCTTAACGCCATCTCATTCAATTTTCCATTCTCCCCAACTGGTTTGGATTTGGTGCTACACGACTCGCTCCTGCTGCTCATGCGAAAAGAAATACGGACAAAGTGCCTAGACTCACATCTGGCACGTTCAAAGTGGAATTAAAGGGGATGTCCTTTCCGGTTGGCGAAATTAAACCATTCGCGACGAAAAGACAACCTTAAATACGCAAGTCTGCTTCGATACCAATGTCCGCAGGCTCGAGAGATATAAACCTCAGGCCGAAGTGTCGACCTGTAGGAGCAGCCTATCGTCGCGTTGACAAAGAAGCGCGACCAATCAGGAAGGCACACTTTGGAACACTATGCTTTCAGTAATCGAATGAATCGAAATTCTACATCTTGAAAGCCATGTTTTGGTACCGGAGGAGGTGTCCTCATGACCGCAGGGGTAGATCGATTTTTAGCCGTATCGAAAATAGTGCTGCATGCGAGGAATACTTGTATGCGATTTGGTTCGATCAAATACAGAAAATGCGCAGTGACAAGCTTGCGGCTGAGCATATGAATTGCATTTCTCCACTGGAAAAATTAGCAATGATGGTTCATTGAATTTCAGCCATTCACAAACCGTGTGTTACACAGAATTAGGTCTATTTATTGAAATCGCGATTCCAATGCGGGACCGCAATTACGTCAACACGTGGAGATGCGAATGACTGAGATTCACGATCAACAAGCAAGTCTTGCCCGTACCTGCGGCGAAGAGTCCGCGTATCGCACAACAAGGCTCATCTTTTGGATCTCGTGTCTTTCGTTCGCACTATTCGAGGCATGGTCCGGGGCTCATTTCACGAATCCCGATGGAATTGCCTACCTCGACATGAGTGATGCGTTCTTACGTCATGATTGGCATTTGCTCATCAACTCGCTATGGAGCCCTCTCTATCCATTCCTAATCGGAATTGCAACATGGTTAATTCGTCCCTCATCCAACCTGGAACTGCCGATCGTACACGCAGTCAATTTCGTCATATTCGTTGGATTGGTCGCAGCGTTTGATCTTCTTCTGCAGAAGGCCATCGTTATTTTCTCTCCGGCTCAGGATGGAATAGGCCGCGCTCACGAGCCTTCAAGGTATGCATGGAAATACCAATTGCTCGGGTACAGTCTTTTCTTTTGGAGCACATTTGTTTTGATCAGCGGCCTGCGCATGGTGTGTCCCGATCAGTGTGTTGCGATGTTCGTTTTTCTCGACGCAGCATTGCTACTGGATGTCTACTCGGGAAAAGCGACAATGCGCACCTTCGCGTTACTCGGCGTAACGCTTGGGTTGGGATATTACGCTAAAGCCATTTTGTTCCCCATGGCATTCATATTTTTGGGAGTTGCGTGGTTCGCGGCCCCCAAAAAACAAAGAACCGTGCCACGCATTTTGACCGCTTTTCTGGTCTTTATCGCGGTGTCCGCTCCCTTATCCGTGTGCATCTCCCGGATGGCCGGCAAGCCAAGCTTCAGCGAGGCCGGAAGCCTCAACTATGCTTGGCATGTAGACGGGTTTCCTCCGACACCTTTCTATTCCACGAATAGGCCTGCCTATTTGAAACACCCCATGAAACTGCTTCACGGCTCACCCGCTGTTTTTGCTTTCGATGGTCCCGCGCCCTCAACCTATACGCCCTACCTCTATTCCGCGTATTGGAACTCTGGCGTTACCGCAAAGTTTGACCTGAAAAAGCAGTGGAAGGAAATCAGAAGAAACGTGATGGGGTTTTTCTCGATGCCTTTGGCGTCCATCTGGATTTGGATTGCGGGCGTTGTTTTTCTCTTGGCATTGAACAAGCAGAGCCTCACCTTCAAAACAAAGAAAATTTTGCAGACTTGGCCCTTGCTTATCCCTGGGGTAACAGCTTGGGGCCTATATATGGCGGTCCATGTCGAATCGCGTTATCTGGGTCCCTTCATTCTTCTGGTTTTTCTCGGTCTTCTTCCGGCGGCGCTGTCACAAAAGCCTGAAGATGCGCACAGAAACAGAATTCTGATACCTGCTCTGCTCTCCGCCATCGTCATGGCAATGAGCATCGTCTTTATCGTTCATCGAGCAGCGACTCTGCCTGTCGTATGGGCAAAGAAGCAATTTGATCGCACTGCTCAATCACTGACTCAAATGGGAATTCATAGTGGCGACAAGGTCGCAATCATCGGCTATGGTTCCGATGACATGATCTGGGCACGTCGGGACAGGTTGCAAATCATCGCCCAGATAAGCCCTACAGACGCCAACGAATTTTGGCTGGCGGATTCCAAACAGCAGAGCGAGGTATACGACGCGGTCGCTAAAGCTGGCGCCATAGCAATTGTGACGGATGCCGTCCCTGATACAAAGCGCTCGCCGGACTGGATCCGGCTCGGCAATACCAGATCATACATCCGATTTATAGGGCCTCTCCCAAGCTCCAAATAAGACCTCCGGTTATTCTTTGCAGACCGGAGTGCTATCTGAGAATCCATCTTCATTGGCTCAGGTTTCGTCACGAGTTGCGTATCGATGAATGCAAGGAATTCAGTAAACTCCGTCATCGCCAGCCGGATGTGTTCAGCATTCACACCATACGGAATCTCAGCCTCTGTATTGAATCCATTTGGATCAGGTATTTCAGGAATGCAAGTGGCAAGATCTGCCGCGGACGCGGTCATCGTGACTCCAGCTCAGAGAATAAGTACCCCTCATTATCGAGCCTCCAATAGAACGATTTAAATAACTCATTCGCTCGGTTATCTCATCGGTAATCGCATTTGTTTGAGCTTTTAAGACTCTTGCAATTCTCGTGGAGCGTGCCACCCTTAAATGGTCGTCAAATCAATCGCCGCCCTTTGATGAGGCGGAAGTACAGTGAATCTACTTCCTGAATAGTCAGGGAGTAGCTCGCCAGAGCATGAATCTTAGCTGGCTGCAAAGGAACAGGCTCTTTCCCCGTTTTTCAGAGTCTTCGCCTCTGTGCAGTAAAGAGGAGAGCTCTGTGCGAAAAACGAATGATTCCAAAACTCAAACTCGCCAACTCGTCAGACGACCCAAACGCTTTGATCTGAATAGGTTTCTTCACAAGGTCGAATTTGCTGCCTTTCGAATCGTATTGACATTAAGCTTCTTCTATCTTCTCTGCCGTGTGTTCCTCGTGGAGATTAAAAAATGATATGTTCGCCTTTTATTCGCCTATAATCAGCATGGGCGGAATGAAAAGAGCGAACGCTCGGGAAGAAGAAGCACACCTCCGCGATCGATTCGCCTCGACACTAGCAATTTGCGCCTCGATCACTGCGGCAGTGCGGCTCGCTAGGGATGAAAACATCAGCCGCCCCTCTCCGCGTCTCGCTACCGTTGTTGAAGACAGCGTGAGTCTGGCGCGTATGATCTTCGACAAGATTTTACGGTGACCTCACATCAGCGGTGGCACATCGATGCCGGCAAGATCCCTTAGTTCTTGCTCCGTAAGCAACTGATACTTTCCCGTTCCCAACGCGAGATTATTCTTGAGCATCAAGTATCGATCGCCGATCGCCTCGACCAGCTTTAAGAATCCTTCTAGATGCTCGCGAATAATCGGTTCTCCGCGTGCTGCCATTTCTTCAAGGCTTTCGTTTCCTACGAGTTCCAATTTTCGTCTGTCATCCTGAAGGCATTCGTTCGCCGCAGGTACATCCGCAACGATGTTTCCGGCGAGGCCACCACCAATCATCATTTTGTAGGCGGCGATGATATGGGGTGGCGTCAAACGTACCACGGCTTCACTATTTGGCTCTTTTGAATCCGTAATAAAGTTCCCAGGCAAAGTACCCTTCGTCTCTCGGAAGATAATCACGGACATGCCATGTATTGGGAAACCAGCGGACATGCCGACGGTAATATGGCCCGCTTCGTGTGGGATCGCCTGATTTTCAAAGTCGTTAAGATCCATACCAGAATTGTAGGGTGGCATCACAACTTATCCCCAGACCGGACTTGCACAATTTCCTCACTCTGCTTTCATAAAAGCAATTGAATAGCATCTCGGGTGGACGAGATGGTTTCCTGTGAAGCCCGCCTGTCCACCCAGACGGGCTTTTCAGTTCATCGCTGGAAGGGAAACTGAAACGGGCGATGTAAAAGAGTGGCACGGCTTCAACGACTTCCCCGTGCGCCGGAGTGGTTCTTTGAAAGCTGATAGCGACCATAGCCGATGGGCTGAGGCAGTCCTACCAGTAATGGAGGACAAATCGCCAGCTCTTCGGGTGGCTCCCGAAGAAGATCAGCGGCTATCAGCTCTCAACGAATCATTTTTACGCCGTTTCATCGCAAATCGCCTATACGGGACACATGGGATTGTGCGACTTCGCCCGACCGAAAAAACAATCGGCGGGGAAGTCGCATACCAACCGGGACATAAGGGATAAGAATAGAGAGATGCTGAGAGATTGAGGAGATTTCATGGATCAACGTTCATTTATTGAAAAGCGGCCACACCTCAAGGATTTTATCGAGTTCCTGGATGTGCTCAACAAAGAGTCGGAACGCGGCGCAGCACTGATCTCGCTTGCCATGATCGACGGCCTCCTTGAAAAAACCATCCTCGCATTTCTAATCGACGACAAAGAATCAAAGCGACTCCTCGAAGGGTTCAATGCACCGCTCGGCAATTTGTCAACTCGCGCCTCTGCGGCATTTTCGCTTGGCCTCATATCGGAAAAGGAGTTCCGAGAATGCACACGGCTTCGCAAGGTACGAAATGAATTCGCGCATAGCGTTCATCAGAAATTTAGTGACCAATGCGTAAGAGATATTTGTGCGACGCTAGAATTCTCAATTAGGGATGAACCGGATAAGAAAGTAGAACCTCGGAGCCAATTCTCAACAGCCGCAATCTCTTTAATCCTGAACCTCACTAATCGGCCAGCGTATGTTGCCAAGAAGCGGATCGTTTACCACGAGTGGCCCTACTAGGGCTTTTGTTCTCCGCGAAATGTTTCTACGGGCCCCCGACGCGGCCTCTCTTATATGTATTTAGGAATAGGTTTGGGTTGATTGCTTTAGCGAAAGCAGGGGCGAAATAAAGGCGAATACCCTATTCCTCTTTTTCTTTCCATTCTCCCCGCAGCCGTCGCTCAAATTCGACGTATGCCATTCGATTATTCACATAATCTGAGATCAAATCTTTTTGCTGATCGAAGATCTCCCGCATTCTCGGTGCCGCGAGGGGAATACTATTCCCAAAAAACCTGAGCATCCGCTCATCAGGATCATTCCCCACTCGAATATCGAAGTACCCAAGACACTCCTTATGGCTTACAAGCGCGGCGAGTTCTGCCTCCGAGTTTGGGTATCGCTGGTTATAGAACTGATGCACGATCGCACCACACGCATTCAAAATACTGAAGGTTGTGTAGTGAATTCGCCGGGCGATCAGCACGGGTATCACATCGATGTCCAGGCATTTGGAGAGTAAGTCTTTGACGAGCTGCTTTTCCGGGTAAATCCATTCGCGGATATTTTTGATTTCAATCCCGAGACCCCCAACCTCCCGGTCAAAGAGAATGAAGTCCAATTTGCCACCGATAATTGGTATCCCGGAAAAGAAATCAGGATCATGCTTGATATATCGAAGGTCGTCACCGTGCTTATCAAGGTCAGAAAAGTGACCGACGAATGGCAGCTTATTAGCTTGCATTGCCATCATCACGGCAATTTCGGCTGTATCGCCCATCCGATCGGTAAAGTTACGCCTCTCGGTTTGTTTTTGAATAGCGCTTAACTCTTGGAAGCGTGTCTCAACGACTTCAGGTTTAGCTTTTGTGAGCGAATACCACTGCGTATTTCCAGCGGCGCGCGCTTGTAGATAACCATGGTTAACGAGCTCGATGCGAGATTTTGTCAGGATGTGAGGATCAATACGCTGTGGCGTCGGCCCTGCGTCTGCGATCTTCTGTTCAAGCATTCGCATTGTAGCGATGCCATGCTTCTGGAGAATATTCACTATCCGGCGTGCGCCGAGGGCTATGCGTTCTTGCACGCGCTGTTTCTGGCCGATATTCATTCTCTGAGAGCCGAACAGATGATTATGAACTAGCTCTCATGAATCCTGTATTGATTAAAAAGGAACCGTCACCATGCAGACCGCACTGCTTCCTCGAGTTTCATCTGTCGGCTCTTTACCCAAGGTGCGTAATGCTTTTCAGTGGTTTTGATCGACGTGTGACCAAGGAGCACCGAAACGACATCGATCGGAACGCCCTTCGAGAGAAGAACCACGCTGAAAGTGTCCCGGAGCCGGTGCGAATGTCCGTCCGGAATCCCGGCAAATTCGTAGACCAATTTCAGCCGTTGCTGCCATTCCGTGATGCAGCTCTTCGGCTTCCCGGCACGATCGTAGAACAGGAATTCCCTTCCTTCATCGACAGCCTCGATCGCGATCGTCACTCTGTCCGGGACGGGGACCCAGACCGGCTGTTTCGTCTTTTCCTGTCTGAGGAAGATCTTCCCATCCGATATTTGCGCGGACCGGAACATGCACGCGTCCGAAATTCGAAGGCCCGCATAACGCATAAGCAAAATGAGCGCCACCAATTTCGCCGGAGTTCTTTCCGGAACCTTCGGATGCGCCTCGCGGATATATTCCGCGGCCCACAGGATCTTCTCCATCTCCTCGTCCGTGAACGGCATCGTCGGATCGTATTTCGCCGGCGGCAGCTTCACCCGCTTCGCCGGATTCCGCTCCAGCCATTCCGAATCGACGCAAAATGTGAAGAATTTCTGGACGCGTTCCAGGCGCTTTTGAACCGTTATCGGTGACAGCTTCCAAGATTCCTTAATTCTGCGGATGTCGTCTACCGACACATTTCGAAGCGGCATCGAGCCAACCGCCGCCTTTAATTCGCTCACGACGTTCTTGTATTTCCCGAGCTGCGCCGCCCCGAGGCCTGAGGATTCACGATCGGTGAGAAAGCGGTCGGCTGCTTCATCCACCGTCACCGGTTTCTTCCCCTGAATTTCCCAATCGCGAACGAGTTTCTGCGCAGCCTCCCAACTCCGCAGATCGAGCGATTGACGCACGATCGCGCCATGCAATCTCCCTTCGACCGCGAGCGGGCAATTGCAATGGCGATGTCTGCGCCCCTTCGCGGCGAACTTACAGGTCTTCAAGTGACGCCTGAAAATCGTGAGCATGTGCGGAGCATCGCATGAGTGGCACACGCAGTACACACGCAGCTTTTGCGCTCACTGCAAATGATTGATTCTGAATTGGAAGGATTGGTGCCGGGAGGGGGGGTCGAACCCCCATGACCGCAAGGGTCGGCGGATTTTGAGTCCGCTGCGTCTGCCAGTTCCGCCATCCCGGCTTGGAGGCGTGGGTGCCGGGCTGCGGCACCTCTCGATTGTATCAGTCTTCCGGCTTATCGCCGCGCCGGCAAATCCGCTTCGGCAGCCTTACAGTCACCAGCCGCGCGCGCACCGTAGAATGAGGTGGCCGGGAGTTGAGCATGCAGTCATGGGCGCTTCATCGCCACCAGTGCATGCCTGCAAACTCTCCGTTCCATCTCAACATGCACCTCAAGGAAACCACCGCATGCCAGGATTCATCGCTTCAGCCGATGGCGCAACTCCCATAGCCGATCCCGCGGAAAAACGCGGCTACAATCTCTTTCTGCTCTTTGTCGCCGGCCTTGGCGGTCTGCTCTACGGCATCGATGTGGGCATCATCGGCGGTGCATACCCCTATCTCGAAGCCACCTCCCATCTCAGCCCTTCGCAGCTCTCCGTCATCGTGGCGGCCGTCCTTCTCGGTAGCGTCATTTCCACGCTCTTCGCCGGCGTACTGGCAGACTGGATGGGCCGCAAGTGGCTCATGGTGGTCAGCGGAACCTCCTTCGCCATCTCCATTCCCGTCATCGCGCTCTCACACGGCTACGAATTTCTCTTCTTCGGCCGTCTGCTGCAGGGCATCAGTGCCGGCCTCGTCGGCATTGTCGTCCCGCTCTATCTCGCCGAATGCCTCGCCGCCTCACGGCGCGGCAAGGGTACCGGCATCTTTCAGCTCATGCTCACGCTCGGCATCGTCGCCGCTGCGCTCATGGGCATGTACTTCAGCTATCGTGTCGACGAGGCCACGCGCACCGCGGATGCCGCCGCGCTCTTTGCCTTCAAGGACCACGCATGGCGCAGTATCTTCTGGGTCTCTCTGCCGCCTGGACTGCTTTTCGTTCTGGGTAGCCTCTTCGTCTCTGAATCGCCTCGCTGGCTTTTCCGCCGCGGTGAACGTGAAAAAGCACTCACCGCCTTACTGCGTTCCCGCTCGCCTCAACAGGCAGAGTTCGAACTGCGTGAAATGGAGGAAAACGCCAGGGCCACGGCCACGAAAAGCGCTGGCCCAAAGATTCGCGAGTCGCTGCTTAAGCGCAAATACATTGTTCCCTTCGTCCTCGCTTGCGCCATCCTCTCCTGCAACACGGCCACAGGCGTCAACTCCGTCATTGGTTACAACACCGGCATCCTGCTGCAGAGCGGTCTCTCCGATCTGAGCGCGCACTGGGGCTACGTCATCCTCACAGCCGTCAATTTCCTCATGACCATGGTCGGCACTCTGCTCGTCGACCGCAAAGGACGCCGCTTTCTGCTCATCATGGGAACAAGCGGCATCATCGTCTCGCACATCTTTGTCGCCACGCTGTTCCACCGCACGGAAGGGCTGAACGTGGATCGCGCCGCCGATGTGCAGCAGATGGTCACGGCAGATCAAGGACTGCAACTCCGCTTTGACAACACGGAAGCGCAAAAGCTGCTCGGTGCGCAGCCGGGCATCGATCCGCATCGTGCCTCGCTCGCCATCATTTACTCCTATGGCGATTTCACTTCGACAACCAATTTCGTCCGTTCTGACGACGCTGCTGCTGCACCCATAGAAATCACGCGAGCCGCATCCATTCCGGCCAACAAAGTCGAAGCCTTCTTCAAAAATCCCTTTGCCAACTATGCTGCTGCGCGCTCGGCTCCGCTGCGCATCCAAAAAGCTCTGGTCGGCAGTGTTCCCAATGCAAGCCACGGCTGGCTCATCGCGCTCGGCATGTATGCTTTTATGGCGTTTTATGCGATGGGGCCCGGCGTCTGCGTCTGGCTGGCGCTCTCTGAGCTCATGCCCACGCGCATCCGCTCCAATGGCATGAGCATCGCCCTCGTGCTCAATCAGTTGGTTTCCACCATCCTCGCCGCCATCTTCCTTCCCTTCGTCGGCAAGCACGGCTACTCATCCATGTTTTATCTGTTTGCCGGAATCACCGTGGTGTACCTGTTTATCGCGGCGCTCTTCCTGCCAGAGACAAAAGGCAAGACACTCGAGGAGATCGAAGCCCACTTCGAAGGGCACACAGCCAAAGCCTGAGCGGATACTCTTCTGTAATTTCGCTCAGGCCAGTGACGACTCCACAACCGCCTTCGAAAGATTCCGTGGGCGGTCCACGTCCACGCCGTGTTCCAGCGCCATGAAGTATGAGAAGAATTGCAGCGGAATCACCTCTGCGATTGGCAGCAGGTGCTCCGCAGCCGGCTCCACGTAGACGCAATTGCTCACCAATCCGTGAACCTGCTCGTCGCCCGTGTTGGCCAACGCAATCACCGTCGCACCTTGCCTTTTCATGTCTTCCAGCAACTGCAGCGTCTTCTCGTAGCGAATCACTGATGCTTCCAGCGTGCGGTCCACCGTGGCCAGCACCACAAGCGGCACACGCTCGCTCACCAGCGCATTGGGTCCGTGCTTCAACTCGCCGGTTGGATACCCCTCGGCATGAATGTACGACGCCTCTTTCAGCTTCAGCGCCCCCTCGCGCGCGATCGCGTAGTGCACGCCGCGCCCCAGATAGAGGAAGCTGGCTGCCTCGCGATACTTGTGCGCCAGCGCGGCCATTGTCGCGCGCCAGCTTTCCAGCTGGCCTGCAATCGCCTGCGGCAGTGCCCGTAGTTGCGCAATAGATTGGGTAATCGTAGCCGAGTCCAGCGCATCCAGCCGCGCGGCCTCATACAGAGCCAGTAAATACAGCACAGCAAGCTGGCAGGTGAAGCTCTTTGTCGCAGGCACGGCCTTCTCCACGCCTGCGGCAAGAGGCATGGAAACGTCTGCCTCTCTCGCCATCGTGGAGTTCGCCGCATTCGTAATTGCCAGCGTGCGATGCCCCCGCCTGCGTGCCTCGCGCAACGCGGCAAGAGTGTCGGATGTCTCTCCCGACTGCGAAAGCACAATCACACTGGGCTTGCGGCGCTCGCTGCCTCCGCGGCAGCTGTATTCGCTCGCATACTCCACGTCCACGGCAAGGCCGCACAGATCTTCAAGCGTAATTTCTGCTGCCAGGCCACTATGGCGGCTCGACCCACTCGCCGCAATCAAAACTTCGCCTTCCGCGTTGGCCCAGCCGGCCAGTGCAGCCGCCACCTCGGGTTTCAACCCGCCCTCATTCAAATAGAGATCGATGGTTCTGCGCAGGGCATCGGGCTGCTCAAACATCTCGCGCAGCATGGCATGAGGAAACTCGGACATCTCATTCACCTTAAAGGGTTCGCCGGTCATCGTCCGGCCTTCCCACCACCTCGATCATACGGTGTCCACTTCACCAATCCGCGGACCGGCGTCACAGGAGACCAAAGTTTGCCCGCAAGACCGCGCTTTCCACACAGACACATCGCTCTGAAGGACGGCTCCCATGCGACAATGAAGGCATCGCGATGACACCTGCCTCTTCCGCGGCCGTGCCCGAACCGATACAAGTCACCCCGGAGCTGCTCGCGCAGCACAGCATCACTCCGGAGGAATATGACCGCATCCTCAAAGCCCTGGGCCGCATCCCCTCTCTTACTGAACTTGGCATCTATAGCGTTATGTGGAGCGAACACTGCTCCTACAAGTCCAGTCGTGTCCACCTCAAGCGTCTGCCCACCAAAAGCGACCGCGTCGTACAGGGGCCTGGCGAGAACGCCGGCATCATCGACGTAGGCGACGGCTGGGCCTGCGCCTTCAAGATCGAGAGCCACAACCACCCCAGCTATATTGAGCCACATCAGGGCGCCGCAACCGGCGTGGGCGGCATCTTGCGTGACATCTTCACCATGGGCGCGCGTCCGCTGGCTGTCATGGACTCTCTCCGCTTCGGCCCCATCACGGATGATGGGTGCCCCGGGTCCCTCGCATTTGGAGACCCGGGAAAGCATGATCCCGAATGCGCGGCCTTGATCAAAAAGAACCACTCCATCGTTGAAGGCGTGGTCGATGGCATCGCCAGTTACGGCAACTGCTTTGGCGTACCCAACCTGGGCGGCGAGACCAAATTCGAACCCTGCTATTCGGGCAACCCGCTGGTCAACGCATTCGCACTCGGCCTCGTTCGCAAAGATGAGATCTTTTATGGCAAGGCAACTGGAGCAGGCAACCCCGTCATTTATGTAGGCGCCAAAACCGGCCGCGATGGCATTCACGGGGCCACCATGGCCAGTGAAGAGTTCAAGGAAGGCTCGGAGCAGAAGCGCCCCAACGTACAGGTCGGCGATCCCTTCATGGAGAAACTCCTCCTGGAAGCCTGCCTTGAAGCCATGAAGACCGGCGCCATCGTCGGCATTCAGGACATGGGAGCAGCCGGCCTCACCTGTTCCACCTGCGAAATGGGAGCGCGCGGCGGTGTTGGCCTTGATGTCGAGCTTGACTTCATTCCCCAGCGCGAAACCGGCATGAGTGCCTACGAAATCATGCTCTCTGAAAGTCAGGAGCGCATGTTGCTCGTTGCCGAAAAAGGCCGCGAAGACGAAGTGCTCAAGGTCTTTGCCAAGTGGGGACTCGACGCCGTTATTTGCGGCACCGTCAAGCCTGAGCCGCGCCTGCGCATTCGCCACCACGGCGTGCTCATGGCTGACATTCCTAACGAATCGCTCACAGACGATGCACCGCTCTACCACCGTCCCGTCGGCACATGGCAGCCCCCTGTCCCGCAGGAGCCGCCCGCCGAAGCGCTCGAAGCACTGAACCAGCCGCGCGATTACACCGCGGACTTGAAAGCGCTTCTGGCCTCTTCCAACGTCTGCTCCAAGCGCTGGGTCCACGAGCAGTACGACACCATGGTGCAGACCAACACTGCCCAGGGCCCCGGCGGCGAAGCCGGCGTCATGCGCATCAAGGGCACCGGCACTCCCGGCCACGAGCGCGGCCTTGCCATGGCGCTCGACGGCAACGGCCGCTGGTGCTATCTCGACCCGAATCTAGGCGCAAAGCACGCCGTCGCGGAAGCCGCGCGTAAAGTTGCCTGCTCCGGTGCGTTGCCCGTCGCCGCCACCAACTGCCTCAACTTCGGCAATCCGGAAAAGCCTGAAATTATGGCGCAGCTTTCCACCGCCATCGACGGCATCGCCGAAGCCTGCACAAAGCTCGGAACACCCATCACCGGCGGCAATGTTTCGCTTTACAACGAGACGAAGGGTGAAGGCATCTTCCCCACTCCGGTTCTCGGCATTGTCGGCATCCTCGACGATGTAACCCGTGCCGTTCCCGCACACTTCCAGAAGTCCGGCGACGCCATCGTCCTGCTCTGGCCCATGCTGCAGGGCGCTGCCCCCGACCCGAATCTCAAGGTTCCCTTTACCCCGGAGCCCAACCGCTACTATCCCGTCGAGGCCGCACCAGCAATCAAGACTGATGTCGATCCTGAAGCGCCTGATGGCACACTCGAAAATGAATGGCTCGCCTTCGGCTCCTCGGAATATGCTCGCGCCATTCTCAAGAACCTCTGGGGCACGCCGCCCGCGCTCGATCTCGATGCCGAAGCGCGTCTGCAACAGGTCCTCGGCATTCTCGCCGACCGCAAACTCGTTCACTCCGCGCGCGACATTTCTGATGGCGGCATCTCCGTTGCATTGGCTCAGTCCGCACTTTCAAGCGGCATCGGCGCAACCGTAGAGCAGGACCGCTCGTTGATGGTCCACCCGCTCTTCGGCCTCTTTGCCGAGCCGGCATCCACCGTCATTCTCACCTGCGCCCCCGATCAGCTCGACGAGATCGCCGACATCGCTAATCAGTATCAGCTTCTCGCCGTGCGCATCGGCTCCACCGGCGGTTCAAAGCTTGAAATCACTGTTGACCGCGAGCCGTTCATCTCTGCTCCCCTCGCTGAACTCCGCCCGCTCTGGGCAGAAGCACTCGAATCGACTCTGCATGAGGTGATCGCATGACGCGCCACAGTTCCCGCTGCGCAGCCGCCCGCCGTGCGCACAGCACCGGCGAGGTGCACGCATGAATCACCTCTTATATCAAGGCATCCCCGGCATAGAAGACCGCTCCGGACAGTTGAAGTCCGAAGGCCGCTCAGCGGCTCAACTGACCACTGAGCGCGTCGCCGACGGCGACACGCTCCACGAAGAGTGCGGCGTCACTGCGATTCATGGCCACCCGGACGCGGCGCGTCAGGCCTACCTCTCGCTCTATGCTCTTCAACATCGTGGGCAGGAATCGGCGGGTATCGCCACCGCTGACGGCCAGCACCTGGCCAACATCAAGGGCATGGGCCTCGTCTCTGAAATCTTCACCGACGATGTCCTCGAAAAGCTGCCTGGCTCCATGGCCATCGGCCACACGCGCTACTCCACCACAGGCGACTCCGCCCTCCTCAACGCGCAGCCCATTCGCGTTGACTCCACCAAGGGCCTCATCGCCATCGCCCACAATGGCAACCTCGTCAACCTCGGCAATCTGCGCACTCGGCTTGAACGTGCCGGCGCCTACTTCCAGACCACGTCCGACTCCGAAATCATCGTGCAGCTCATTGCGCACTCCAAAGCCGGTTCGCTCGTCGATGCCATCGCAGACTCGCTCTCGCAGGTCGAAGGCGCCTTCTCCATCGTCATGATGACGCGCGACCGCATCTTCGCCGCCCGCGATCCGCGCGGCTTCCGCCCGCTCTCCATGGGCCGCATCAAAAATCCTGACGGCCCGGACACCATTGTCTTCGCCTCCGAAACCTGCGCCTTCGATCTTCTCCATGCGCAGTTCGAGCGCGACGTATTGCCCGGCGAGCTCGTCATGGTCACTGAAGACGGCGTCACCAGCCGCCAGTACGCCAGTGGCATCGAGCAGTCCAGTTGCATCTTCGAGCACGTTTACTTCGCCCGCCCTGACAGCAAAATCTACGGCCGCTGGGTGCAGGAGAGCCGCGACCAGATGGGCCGCCAGCTCGCGCGCGAGTCCCACGTCCCCGCCGACGTCATCGTCCCCGTGCCCGACTCCGGCGTCACCGCCGCGCTCGGTTACGCAGAAGAGGCAGGTCTCCCCTTCCGGCTTGGCCTCATCCGCAACCATTATGTGGGCCGCACATTCATTGAGCCCGAACAGCGCGTGCGCGACTTCGGCGTCCGCCTCAAGCTCAACCCCGTACGCAATCTGCTTGAGGGCAAGCGCGTCATCCTTATCGACGACTCCATCATCCGCGGCACCACCAGCCGCAAAATCGTCCGCATGGTCCGCGGTGCTGGCGCAAAGGAAGTCCATCTCCGCATCAGTTGCCCGCCCACCATCTCGCCCTGCTTTTACGGGGTCGACACGCCGCGGAAACACGACCTCATCGCCGCCAACCAATCCATCGACGAGATCCGCCGTTTCATCGAAGCCGACTCGCTCGCTTACCTTTCACTTGACGGCCTGCTCAAGTGCTGCGAAACCACGCCCCATACTGGCTACTGCACCGCCTGCTACACCGGCCAGTACCCAACCCAGTGGGTCGATGCCGACGAAATCCTCCCCGCCACCGCCAGCGTCTAGCCCACCGCTCAACATAAACATAGAACTGTCATCCAGAGCGCAAGGCCGGGGTCCCCAAAATGCGGCCCTTGCATTTTGGGGTGACAAGGAGCCCCGAACGTTTTTCAGTTCGGGGGTGGTAAGCGAAGAATCTGCTCTTGCTTTTACAACGCATCCTCCTCACTGAAATTGGGTGCCCCGGGTGCCTCGCACTTGGGCACCTGGGAAAGATCGACACTCACCCAGCCACCCTCAAACCCACCAAAAATCTCCTGCGAGCGAACAGCGAGCGTCTGCCCCACCGCAGGTGGCTGCATGCATCACCACCCATGTGCTAGCATCCCGCCGTGCAGAATAAGCGGCTGCCGGCGGCGTCTGCGGCAAGCCACAAAAGCTGGGACCGGCATGCGCGCATCGCGGTTGCTCTTTTCACTCACTGTCTTTCTCGGAGCCTTCCTTTTATTCCTCGTAGAGCCCATGGCGGCCAAACAATTGCTCCCATGGCTCGGCGGTTCCGCTGCCGTCTGGATCACCTGCCTGGTCTTCTTCCAAACCGCGCTCCTCGCCGCCTATCTCTACGCGCATGGTCTCGCCCGCAGCGAATCGACATTGCCGCAAATTTGCCTCCTCGCACTGAGCCTCGCCGCTGCTCTCTACTGGGCCCTTACCACCGGCGCACCGCCCGTCGGCGCTTCACATCCCGTCACCGCGGTCTTCGTCGCCCTCACCCTCTGGATAGGCCTTCCTTTTCTCATCCTCGGAGCCACCGGCCCTCTCATGCAAGCCTGGTGGGCGCGTGCCGAGGCTTCGCCCATTCCGTGGAAGCTCTATGCGCTCTCCAATCTTGCCTCGCTTCTCGCGCTCGCCTGTTACCCCGCGCTCATCGAACCCGCACTCACCCTGCGCGCGCAGCGATGGCTCTGGGCCGCGGGCTTCGTGCTCTTTGCGGCGCTCTCCGGCGTGCTCGCCTGGCGTATGCGCACCGTCGCACCACCCAGGCAAACCATATACGACACCGAAGACAACGCACCTGCCGCGCCACTCGGTCACAAGCTGCTCTGGCTTTTGCTGCCCATGGGCGCTTCCATGCAGCTATGCGCCGTCACCAGCCACCTCACAGAAAACATCGCGCCCATTCCTCTGCTCTGGGTCTTGCCTCTCGGCGTCTATCTCATCACCCTCATTCTCGCCTTTGAGTTTCCCCGCCTCGCGCAGCGTGCGCTCGTCAGCCGCTTCCTGCTGGTCCTTCTCGCCGGCCTCGCGTACATGCTCACGCAATCCAATGAGAGCCTGCCCATGCGCATGGCCATCGCCTTTTATCTGGCCGAGCTCTTCTTTGCCTGCTACTTTCTTCACGCGGCGGCATACGCGCTCCGCCCGCAACGCAAGAGCCAGGCAACGCTCTACTATCTCGTCTTCGCCGCCGGTGGCGCGCTTGGCTCCATGCTCATCGGCATCGCCGCGCCGCTCATCTTCCGCTTCAACTTCGACATCGCCATCACCTTCCTCGTTACTGCACTGCTCGCGCTCGCCGCCACCTGGCGCGATGGTTGGAACAACCGTCTCATCTGGGTTGCCTGCAGCATCATGATGGGAGTGCTCGTCGGCTGGCTCCACATCGCCAGCCAGCGCGACACCGTGGTCGCCGTGCGCAACTTCTACGGAAGCCTGCGCGTCAAGCAGGACCTCTACAACTTTCCCGGCGCAACTCTGCGCACGCTCAGCAACGGCAACATCCAGCACGGAACACAGATCTTCGGCACGGACGAAGAGCGCAAGACGCCCACAACGTACTATGGCCCCGACTCCGGCATCGGCATTGCGCTGCGCAACTGCTGCGCACAACAGCCTCGCCGCATCGGCGTCATCGGACTCGGCACCGGCACTCTTGCCGCTTACGGCCGCCCCGGAGACGTGATTCGCTTCTACGAAATCAACCCCGCAGTCGAACCCATCGCCCGCAATGTCTTCACGTACATTCGTGAGAGCCCGGCCCACGTCGACATCGTCGAAGGCGATGCGCGTCTCGAACTCGTCTCCGAGCCGCCGCAGCGTTTCGATGTCATCGTCATCGACGCATTTACCGGCGATGCAATCCCTCTGCACCTGCTCACCACAGAAGCCATGGCGCTCTACCGCAAACATCTTGCGCCGGGCGGCGTGCTCGCCTTTCACATCTCCAACCAGCACGTCGAACTCGAAGGCCCCATCGCCCTTCTTGCACAGTCTTCCGGAATGAAGGCCCGCCGCGTCAACTCGCTCCCCGATGACAAGCTGGACCTCTTTGGCTCGTCCTGGCTTCTGGTCACAGATAACAACGCATTCCTCACCCTGCCGGATGTTGCGGTTCATTCCCATCCCGCCACCCTGGTCTCTGGCCTGCGCGTCTGGACCGACGACTACTCCAGCCTTCTGCCCGTCCTCCACTGGTAATGCCCTGACCGCCTGACTGTCCGCTTTCAGAGCACTGTTGTTCGCGAATGAACATTTCGCAACCGGCCTGCCTGTCTGCGCGGACACCGGTGCGGCATCGTTCGTGCACAAAACCATCGCTAAATGCAATGCGGACATGCTCATTCAACCAACCGCGCGCAATTTTTCGAGTAGCCAGTGCAAATGCCCGAGTGGCCACTTTCGTGCATGTCTCACCGCAAGGGAATCTCTGCGTACGGGAGGGCATCGATGAAGAAGCGTTCAATGAGTCTTGCGCTGTGTATTTTCCTGGCGAGCGGCGTGCTCTGGGCTGCCGGCAGCCCGTTCGCAGGTAAGTGGAAGCTGAATCCGGCAAAGAGCCAGATGCCTGATGTGATGAAGGTGAAGTCTCTCGGCGGAAACAAATACGACTTCAATCTGGGTGGCGATACGGTCGAGACAATCGCCGTGGACGGAACTGACCAACAGGGCTCCTATGGAACAACGCTGGCCGTCACGCCCGATGGGCCGAATCATTGGCGCGTGGTTCGGAAGAAGAATGGGCAAACCACCATTGTGGGCATCTGGACGCTTTCTGCTGACGGCAATACTCTCACTGACAATTTCACCAGCTACCATCCCGATGGATCTACCTTTCATCTCGACTATGTCTACAAGCGAACTGCGGGCGGACCCGGGTTTGACGGCACATGGGAAAGTACAACGAAAGATCTCAACTCGGCATTCGAAATGGAAATTTCTCCCAGCGGTGAAAACGGACTCCTGCTGGACTTCACCACCTTTGGAGTGAAAAAAGAGCTGCGGTTCGATGGCAAGGCCTATCCAGCCACAGGAGCCAATGTGCCGGATGGATACGTCAGCTCTGCGCGGCAATTAGATGAACGAACAATCGAAGTCGAAGACAGGATCAAGGAAAAGCACATCGACATGCAGCGGATGGAAGTTTCCGGAGACGGCAGGACATTGACCATCACCGTTTCCATTCCAAATCGCGACAAGCCGCAGATCCAGGTCTTCGACCGCGAGTAACCAGGCACAGAAATAGGAACGCATCAATCGCGTGAATGGCAATCGAGTAGTAATTCAGGCTGTGGCTTGTGATTCGCTGAGCGATTTCTTGAGAATGTAGCGCGTGTGCCCCGGCGGATTGTCCGCAAGTTCGCCGAAGACTTCATAGCCCAGCTTTTCGTAGAACCCACGTGCCTGGAAGCTGAATGTATCAAGCCATGCGCCAACACATCCGCGCTTTCGTGCTTCTTCTTCGGCCCAGCACATCAGCTTTTTCCCAAATCCAAGGCCGCGAAGCGACTCGGGAATAAAAACTGCGTCCACGTGTAGATGCGCATACGATGTGCTTCCAAGAAGTCCACCCAGCACTTCTCCGCTCTCAGGATGGGTCAGTTGAATTGCAAGCGCTTGACCATCGTATTTCGTTCCCGATTGAGCCTCGTTGAACTGCATCAGAAATCTTGAAAGCTCCGCAATGAATTCCTGATTGTTCTCGTCCGTTACCTTGATGCGGGGTTCCATTGAGGCTCCTGACTTATCTTCGAATCGGCCTTCATCGAATGAATCAAGACTATTCGACCACGATGCTCTGCCTGCAGGAATGCGCGCGCACTTCGGCAGCGGCTTTTATTTCCCAGCCGCTTCCAAACTCAGCTCGTCCGCGGTAACTGAATTACCAACATTACCAACCGGCTTGCGCTTCTGCAGCATCCGCACAATCCAATACCCCGCCGCGGCAGCCGCCAGATGTTTCAACGTATGCCCGCTCACACAATGCAGTGCCTCAAAAATCGGCCTGTCCAGAAACTCAAACACCTTCGCTACCGCGTACAAACCGAAGACCACCCCAAAATCGGAACCGCGCGTATAACGCCTCGGCAAAAACAGCGCCGCCAGAATTACAAGCACCGCATAGGCCTGCACCGCCCCATAAAATCGCAAATCGCTCGCGCCGATACTCTCGCTCCAGTACCACTGCAATACGCTCGCAATCCCAATCGTCAGCAGCACGGGAAGCAAACTCAGTCCCAACCGCACGTCGATGCGCTCCGCAATCACCGCCGCCACCAGCGCCATCATCGTCACAATCAACGGCAGCCGGTCCCACACCAGCCGCGCGTTATCCGGAACCAGATGAAAATAGGTCGAGCCGAACGCAGTCAGCAGCAATCCGCAAAACGCCGCAAGGTAAGGCCACATCTCCCGGTCATCGAGAAAGAATACCGTGCCCTTGCCATTACGCGACTGCAGTAGAAGCACGATTCCCCAGACGCCGATCACGGCAAACGGCAGATTGGATACGACGTCGCCAAAATGGGCAATCCCCCACAGGCTTCTCTGGTCGGCAAAGGCTTCATAACTCGTCGGCTGTGGAATCCTCGGAATCACACAGCAAAGCAGACCAAACACAGCGGCCAGGGCAGCCAGGGCGCTCAAGCCTCTCTTTTGAGATGAGTTCATTGAAATGGATCAACCTCCCCGAGCGGCATCAAACCGCAATGGCCAGAGAGTAGCCATCCTCAACCGCCAGGGGGAATCGATGCGGACACTTTTGCGACTGTCCCAACACCCTTTCCAAAATGCGTGAAAATTCACCTCTTCCTTAAATTCGGCTTAATTGGGCTTATTTCTCTCTTGCGTGCACGGCCCGTATCGAGTGTTTGACCATAAACTGCTTGTTTTTCCCGGCACGGCCGGCTGCTTCTTTGTTGCCGTTTGTACCGCAACCGCTTTGAACGTCGTTTTGGCGCGTAATCCCTCCTCATTCAGATCGGCTTCGGCGAGAAACGGCTTGCCCTTCATACGGCCCCTGCGCCCCGGCATGGAATTGGAATTGTGCGCCAGCTCACAGGACGGCTCTCCCACGTCTGTGATAGCATCCGGTTTCTTAGAGCAAGACGCCCGGTGGATTCACCGAATTTTTACCGAGCCGGGCGCCTGCCGGAGTACCTTCCGATGGACGAGGAAGACGGCAGACTGGGCCCTCAGGCCCCACAATCCGGGCACCATGACGTCCTGAGCGGCGCCTTTGCGATGTCCCTGTGCCAGCCTCCTCGATTCTCTTTCCGCATTGATTCCCGGACATTTCCAACTGACATAGGTGCGCGGCGTCAGAGCGCCGCTGTACGCCCGAAAAACGCATCTCGACCGCATACAGAAGGAGAAGCACGATGAAAACGTACCAGGGAAGTGAGATCCGCAACGTAGCTGTAGTGGGGCATGCACAAAGCGGTAAGACCACACTGATTGCCGCTCTGCTGCATGCCGCGAAGACAACGCCTGCCCAGGGAAGAGTGGCGGACGGCTCCGCCGTCACCGCGTATGACGAAGAGGAAGTGGCTCGCGGCATAACCATGCAGAATGCCGTGGCCTTTGCCGAGTGGCAGGGAACCAAGATCAATCTCGTCGATACGCCCGGTTTTCATATGTTTAGCCATGAGGCGAAGGCCGCCCTGCTGCCCGTTGAAGCAGCCGCGGTGGTGGTCAACGCGCAGAACGGCGTGGAGCCTGTAACGGAGCGCGTGTGGAAATGGGCCGAAGAGGCCAATGTGCCGCATTTTGTAGTGATTAACCAGATGGACCACCCGAAGGCGGGCGGTGAAGGCGGACTGAGTGCATTGATTGAGGACTTGCACGACCGCTGGGGTCGGCTCTGTGTGCCTGTGCAGTTGCCCATTAGCGATGCCAACGGCTTTCACGGCGTGGTGGACCTGGTCACCATGGAGGCCTTCTTCTATACGCCCGGCGGCGATGGCCGGGGCAAGATTGGCGAAGTTCCAGCGGGGCTCGCAGGCGCTGCCAAAGAAGCGCACGAGGCCTTGGTGGAGCTGGTGGCTGAGGGCAAAGACGAGTTGATGGAGGAGTTCTTCGCCGAGGGAACCATCCCCGAACAGCATCTGATTACTGCGCTGCATGAAGCCATTCGCGAAGACCGCATCTTCCCCGTTCTCTACGTGAGCGGCGATAAAAACGTTGCCTGTGACCACCTGCTTGATTTCATTAAGGTGTATGCCCCCGCTCCGACTGAGCGTGAGCCCATCCGGGTCAAAACTCCCGTGTTGCAGGAAGTAGCTGCACAGGCCGAGGGCAGCGAAGGTGCGGGGGCGGCGGCGGCGGCCACGCGCAATGTGAGCGATGAAGAACCCGCCGCGGTATACGTCTACAAGACCATGACCGATCCATTTGCAGGACGTATCAGCTTCTTCAAGGTTGTCAGCGGTGTGGTGAAGAATGATGCGGCGCTCGAGAACTATAACCGGCATTCGCAGGAGAAATTCAGCCACCTGAGCGTGATGCAGGGGCGCAAGGCCATTGATGTAGCCGAACTGCACGCGGGCGACCTGGGCGCTGTCGCCAAGCTCCGCGATACCTTCACTGGCGACACGCTTGGAACCAAAGGTGCTGAAATTCTGGTCGAATCTGCTCCTATGCCTGAGCCGGCAATGACCTATGCCATTGAGCCAAAATCGCGCGCGGACGAAGACAAGCTAGCTCCGGCTCTGCACAAGCTGATGGAAGAGGACCTATTGATCCGCTTCTTCCGCGATCCGCAAACAAATGAGTTTCTGATTGCCGGCGCGGGTCAACAGCATATTGAAACCGTTGTGAACCGTTTGAAGAAGCGTTATCACGCCGAAGTAACGCTTAAATCGCCGAAGGTTCCCTACCGCGAAACGATTCGCGGCCACGCCGACGCGCAGGGACGGCATAAGAAGCAGACTGGTGGGCATGGACAGTTCGGCGACTGCAAGATTCGCATGGAGCCTCTGGCGCGCGGTGGTGGATTTGAGTTCGCCAATGAGATTTTCGGCGGCGCCATTCCGCGTCAGTTTGTACCAGCAGTCGAAAAGGGCATAACAGAGTCGGCCATGCGCGGCTATTTGGCTGGTTATCCCGTTGTGGACTTCAAGGTAACGGTTTACGACGGCAGCTACCACGACGTCGACTCAAACGAAATGTCGTTCAAGATGGCCGGGAGACTGGCTTTCCGCAAGTGCATGGAGCAGGCCAAGCCCTGTCTGCTGGAGCCCATCATGAAGGTGGATATTGAGGCTCCGGACGACTTTGCCGGAACGCTGATGGGCGATCTGAACTCGCGGCGTGGCCGTGTGCAGGGCATGGAAACCCGGGGGCGGACCACCCTGATCCACGCCGAAGTGCCCATGGCTGAAATGCTTTCCTACGCCACGCAGCTGACCTCAATGACGCAGGGCAAGGGCAGCTACCACATGGAGATGGATCACTACGACATCGTCCCGCAGCAGGTGGCCGAGAAGATTCTGGCCAATGCGAAGGCTCCGGTGGAGGAAGAGGAGTAGGTCAGTCCTCGGTACGCAGCAGTTGAAAGGCCTGGACGGCTGTCCCCGTCCGGGCCTTTTTGCAGTTTTTTTGACCGGGGGAAGCCAGCCGGCATCTCCGGCCAGAAACTGCAGGGAAGGCTCCGGGAGAGGTGGAATGGCCGCACCCAGGCCGTCTCGGGTCGTCTGAACGAAAAACCAAACAAGTTTTCCGGGAATCCTTGGCGGGGCTCCAGCATCTGAAAGAATGATGTTTGTGAGACCAGGAAGACCAAGTGTGCGCGGCGCGGCCGTGTTGATGGCTGGCCTTGTGTTGGCGGCGACCGGTGCCCAGTCGCAGAATCCCAGCTCGGCCAATAATCCGTTCTATGGCAGTGTGACGGTGCATCCGGCCACGGATGATGTGATCCGTCTGAGCCTGGACGACGCCATTCGGCGCGGATTCGACACCAATCTTGGCCTGAAAGAAGCTGAAGCAGGCGAACTCGCCCTGAAAGGTGAGAAAAATGAAGCCTTACAGGCCTTTTTGCCCAGCATTTCCTTAAGCGGCGGCACCGGCATCCACGAGTACAACCTGGCCGCCTTGGGCTTCGGCCCCTCCACCATCAGCAAGTTCAGCGCTCTGTTTCCGGGTGGCTTCCCCTCCAATCTTTCGTTGATTACAAAAGCGGATGTAACGCAGGGACAAATCAACTTCAGCCAGACATTATTTTCAGGACCGGTGATCGCGGCCTGGAAGGGCGCGAAGGCGGCCGAGCGCGTGGCCTACTACACGAAGATGTCCGCACGCGGCGAGGTGGTGCAGCAGGTGGCAACGGCCTACCTTCATGTGCTGGCCGCGCAGAGCGAAGTGGATAACCGGATTGCCCAGGAGCGCGCCGATCAGGTTGCCCTGGAGCATGCACAGGCGGCGCATGAAGCCGGTACGGTAGCAGGTCTGGATGAACTGAGAGCGCGCGTGGAATTGCAGGCACAACAGCAGGCGCGAATTGCGGCTGAAAATGAACGCGAGAAGACGCTCATCCTGCTCAAGCGCGAAATTGGAATTGCTCCGGGGCAGAAGATTCAACTGACCGACCCGACGCCTTATAGCGATCTTGCCGAGCAGGCACCGGAAGAAGTACTGGCGATCGCCTATAAGAATCGCCAGGATTATCAGAACCTGATCAACCAGGTGGAAGAGTTGAAGGCGGTCCACACAGCGTATCGCGCGCAACGACTGCCAACGTTGAAGTTTCATGGTTACTGGGGCACGGATACGGTGAACGGCGCGGGAACGCATGGGACATTTGCCGCTGTGGGCACGCTGAGTTTTCCAATTTTTCGTGAAGCGAGTATTCGTGGAGACGAGGATGCCTCGCAGGCGCAACTGGATGCTGTTCGCAGCCAGCTCGCGGATCTGCGCGAGCACATGAACCAGCAGGTACGTTCTGCATTACTGGATGCGCATGCAGCGGCCAAGCTTGTGACGGTAGCGCGATCGAATGCCGACCTTGCCCGGCAGGCACTGAGCGACGAAACCGAACGTGTGCAGGCTGGAGTGGACAATAATCTGCCGCTGGTGACAGCACAGGCGTCTCTGGCCTCGGCTGAGAGCAACCTTGTGGATAGCCTGTATCAATACAATCTGGCCAAGCTAAACCTGGCGCGTGCTGCCGGTGTGATCGAGCTTGAATACAGGCAGTATTTAGGAAATTAGCTTTGCTGCCGTAAATTGACGACACTGCCGTGCAACTTTCCGCATCCTGTCTGTAAGGTAGAAAGCGGAGGTCGCAACGCATGGCAGGCAAGCTCACGATTCACTACAAAGTAGTTCCTGATTCCGCATCGCTGGCTGCAGAGGCCGCGGAACGCTTCACCAGCACAGCCGAAAAGGCTGCGGCTACACGCGGGCGCGTACGCATTGCCATCAGTGGCGGCTCCACGCCGAAGGCGGCCTTTCATCTGCTTGCAGACGAGACAAGACCCTGGCGGGCACGCATGCCATGGGACAAGCTCGATCTTTACTGGGTCGACGAGCGTTGCGTTCCGCCAGACGATAAAGACTCCAATTACCGGATGACACGCGAAGCCTTGCTGGATCTGGTGCCGCTGGCGCCCGAGCAGGTGCACCGGATGGAAGGCGAATTGGAGCCCGAAGCAGCGGCTGCGCGCTATGAATCCACGCTGCGCAACACATTCCGTCTGGAAGGCGCCGAGAGCCCGCGCTTCGACCTTCTGCAACTGGGCATGGGACCGGATGGACACACAGCGTCTCTGTTTCCGCACACAGATGCAATCAACGAAATGGGCCGACTGGTGACTGCCAATTTTGTGCCGAAGCTGGACATGTGGCGCATTACGTTGACCTGGCCTGTGATCAACCACGCCGCAGAAGTGTTCTTCCTGATTGGCGGAGCAGATAAAGCAGAGGTGCTGAAAGAGGTGGTTCTGGGACCACGCGATCCGGACCGGCTTCCGAGCCAACTGATATGGCCCTCAAGCGGTATACTTTCATTGGTTTTAGACAGGGCCGCTGCCGCGTTTTTACCCGCGCCCAATCAGGATGGCTGCGGGGTATTGGAGAAGCAACGATGATTCTGGCTGGAGATGTGGGCGGCACCAAAGTCCACCTCGCACTTTACGACTTTACCAACGGACAACTGGAACACAGACGTGACGAACGCTTTCCGGCCAAAGAGTATTCAGGACTGGAAGAGATCGTTAAAGAATTTCTGGGCGGAGATAAAGTGAGCTCCGCGTGCTTTGGTGTACCGGGCCCGGTTCGCAATGGACGCCTGCGGCTGACAAACCTGCCCTGGACGCTGGATAGCCGCGAACTGGCCATGCATCTGAGCATCGAGCACGTGTTTCTGATCAATGACCTGGAAGCAAACGGATATGGCATTGCAGAGTTGAATGCGGACCAGATTTATACGCTGGCCGAAGGCGATTCGAGCCAGGTTGGAAATCGCGCATTGGTAGCTGCAGGAACCGGCCTTGGCGAAGGATTGCTTATCTGGAATGGCAAGCAACATATTCCGTACCCCTCAGAAGGCGGTCACACGGATTTTGCGCCGCGCAATGAAGATGAGATTGATCTGCTTCGATACCTGAAGCAGAAGTACAGCGGCCGCATCAGCTACGAGCGCGTGGTGAGCGGGATGGGGCTGACCAATGTGTACGAGTTCCTCCGCGAAGTACGCGGCCTGGACGAACCTGCCTGGCTTGCTGAGAAAATTGCAGCCGTGGTTGATCCAAATGCTGTAATCACCGAGATGGCCCTGGCGGCGAAGAGCGAAATCTGCGAGAAGGCACTGGATATGTTTGTTTCGGTGTATGGCGCGGAAGCAGGCAATCTGGCGCTGAAGGTGCTTTCCGTAGGTGGTGTGTACATTGGCGGCGGCATAGCACCGCGGATTCTTGAAAAGATGAAGGACGGAACATTCATGAGGGCCTTCACCGACAAAGGACGGCTGAGTCAGCTACTCATCAACATGCCGGTGCGCGTGATTCTTGAAAGCCGTGCCGCATTGATGGGAGCGGCTGCCTATGCTGAGGCGCGCGCCGCGGAGATCAGCGGCGTGTCGCGGAGAGCGGCTTCCGTCAAAGCTTAAGATACGATGCAACGAGTAATGCGCAAAGGCCGGCCCATGGGCTGGCCTTTGCATTGCGCATATCTGGTGGGACTCGCTGAACACCGTCAATTCAATTAGGCTAGTTGCAACCGCATGGAATTCCATTCGACTATCGGCAATACACGCTATACGTTTACGGATTTGCGCGCATTGCTGGCCAAGGCCACTCCGCTACGGTCGGGCGATGTGCTTGCTGGTGTGGCGGCGCTCTCGGCGGAGGAACGCGTGGCGGCGCAGTTCGCCCTGGCGGATGTGCCACTGACGCATTTTCTTTCAGAGACTGTGGTGCCGTATGAAGCAGATGAAGTCACGCGCCTGATCATGGACACACACGATACGGAAGCGTTTGCGCCTGTGCGTTCGTTTACGGTTGGCGAGATGCGCGATTGGCTGCTGAGTGACGAAGCCACCGAGGAGCGGCTGACCGCGCTTGCGCCAGGACTGACACCGGAGATGGCCGCGGCAGTGAGCAAGCTGATGCGGGTGCAGGACCTGATTGCCGCCGCTGCAAAGATGCGCGTGGTGACTCGTTTTCGCACAACGGTGGGACTGCGTGGACGACTGAGCGCGCGGCTGCAGCCGAATCATCCAACGGACGATGCGCTGGGAATTGCTGCTTCCATACTGGATGGGCTACTGCTCGGGTCCGGAGACGCGGTAATCGGTATTAATCCGGCCGGAGACAATGTGGGACAGACGGTGCGGCTGCTGCAACTAGTGGATGCGTTGCGGGAACGGTTTCAGATTCCTACGCAAAGCTGTGTCCTTGCACATGTGACCACACAGTTAGAGGCGCTGCGTGCGGGAGCACCGGTGGATTTGATTTTCCAGTCAATTGCAGGAACGGAAACAGCGAACCAGAGCTTTGGCGTGAATCTTGCTCTATTGAAGGAGGCTTACGAAACGGGCCAAGAACTGAAGCGCGGAGCGGCATGTGCGGATGGGACAGTTGGGACCAATGTGATGTACTTCGAGACAGGTCAGGGCTCCGCTCTCTCCGCCAATGCGCACCACGGAGTAGACCAGCAGACGCTGGAAGCACGGGCCTATGCGGTGGCGCGGCACTTCAGGCCGATGCTTGTGAATACAGTGGTTGGTTTTATTGGACCCGAGTATCTGTACGATGGGAAGCAGATTGCGCGCGCCGGTTTGGAAGATCACTTTTGCGGGAAACTGTTAGGTGTTCCGATGGGTTGCGATGTGTGCTACACAAACCACGCAGAAGCCGACCAGGACGATATGGATACGCTGCTCACCTTATTGGGTGCGGCAGGCGTCAATTACATCATGGGCGTTCCGGGAGCGGACGATGTGATGCTGAATTACCAGAGCACGAGCTATCATGATGCGCTCTACGTGCGGAGAGTGCTCGGCCTGAAGCCGGCGCCAGAGTTTGCCGCGTGGCTGGAGAGCGATGGCTTTGCGCGGCTCGACCTGGAAGCAGGAACGCCGGAGAGGCTGCTGCGGGCATGAGCGCTTTGATGCGTACTGAGCTGGCCGCACGGTTGCGTGCATTGACTCCGGCGCGCGTGGGATTGGGACGTACAGGCGTGAGCCAGCAGACGAGCGACCTGCTCGATTTTCAGAAATGTCATGCGCTGGCCCGTGATGCGGTTCATGCACGGCTAAATACTGCAGGCCTTGCGGCGGAATTACGCGCAACGACCGATGCGGCAGTGTTGCGGTTACATTCGGCTGCGCTGGACAGGGCGATGTACCTGCAGCGGCCCGATCTTGGTCGAGTGTTGTCAACGGAAAGCTCGTCCTTGCTGGCTGCAAACGATGCAAAAGACTTCGATCTGATCATTGTTGTAGCGGATGGTCTTTCTGCGCTCGCGGTGGAGCGTCATACGGCGCCTCTTTTGCGCATGTTGCTACCCATGCTGGATGGATGGAAACTCGCTCCGGTGTGCGTGGTGGAACAGGGACGCGTGGCGATTAGCGATCCGATCGGCGAAAAATTCGGCGCACAACTGAGTGTGATGTTGATTGGGGAGCGCCCCGGTTTGAGCTCACCGGATTCATTGGGAGCCTACATCACATGGCATCCGCGGCCAGGACGAACCGATGCGGAGAGAAATTGTATTTCGAATATCCGCAATGGCGGATTGAGTTATGAGGCGGCCGCACATCAGATTGCATTTCTTCTGCGCGAGGCACGGCATCAGGAATTGACGGGGGTGGGACTGAAAGAGCAGTCACATCAGCTTGCGGAGGATTCAAAGACATGCTGAAACTGATCACGCGCTGGATATTTCGCAGTGCCTTGGTTGCTGTTGTGCTGATGTTGGCGACTTACCTGGGCGATGTTTGCACCTTCTATTTGCGCGGGCAGCCAACTCAGGTTATCGCTGTTGAGCGACTGCTTGTGGTTCCTCTCAAAGGCAACAAGAATGAATATGATCCGCAAGGCACGATTCAGGTGCAGTGTTCGAGCACACTCTTTCCGCAAGGAGGCATGCCAGCCTGCTGGCTGCTCAAGCGCAGTGCAGTGCAGTATGAAAAGCTATAGCGTAATGGCAGGAATGTACTGCGAGGCTACCTGCAATCAAGGATGAGGCGATGCGGGAGGTTCGGGCACAGGAGCAGGGGGAGTTTCGCTTGCTCCCGGCGGAGCATTTCTGGCAGCGCCATTCGCTATCTTCTTGTAGAGGTCCTCATCAGCCTTCTTATTTAGCTTGCTTGCTTTGTCAAACTCGATCCGGGCTTCTTCTTTCCGTCCAAGAGTGCGATAGAGACGCCCAAGCCGCCAATGTACGTTCACGTCATCGGGCATGAGCTTTTCAGCAATCTGCAGTTCACGCAGTGCTTCGGTCTTCTCATCTGTCTCGGTGAGAACAATCCCAAGATCAAGGTGAGCCAAGGGCTGGGTGGGATCGAGCTTGATCACACGCTCCAATAAAGGCCGTGCAGCCTCCATCTTGTTCGTCTGAATTTTTGTGTCCGCCAGATACAGCATTGACTGCACATGGCCAGGATCATTGGCAAGTTCCGCCTCAAATTCGGTGGCAGCTTCGGGATAGATTTTCTGCGTCCAGAGCAGGTATCCAAGACCGAAGTGCACATTGGGCTCCTTCGGATTTGCAGCCACCGCGGCGCGGAACATTTTGGTGGCACCCGCATTGTCCTTCATCTCGTCGAGCGCTTCTCCGGCAAGCATATCGGCCTCGGCCGAGTCTGGATTGATTTCGAGGATCTCGTGGTATACGTCGAGCACGTACTTGAACTGCTTGGACCAGAGATAGCTGTGGGCCAACGCAAGCCTCAATGGAAGATTGGTCTTGTCGTGGTCAGCTGCATACTTCAGATGAGGCGCCGCCTTAGCATACTCAGCAATCCCATAGTAAGCCATTCCTATGAGCGTGTGCAGCCGTTGCGCTTGCGGAGATTCAGCAGGGGCCTGTTTTAGAAGAACTTCAAATTCAGGAATAGACTCCTTGAGCTGGCCTGACTTGAAAAGCGCCAACCCCAGGTCGAGACGAAGACCAGGCACGTTGGGATAGATGGCAAGAGCCTTCCTGTACAGCGGGACCGCTTCCTTATAGTGCCCCTGGCGAGAGGCGATCAGACCTAAATGAGCGTATGGCTCGGGATCGCGCGGATAGGCCTTCTGGAGCGCGCTCCACTCCTTCTCTGCATCCGCCAGCTTCCCCTGACGTTCGAGCTCAAGCGCCGCTTGCCGATGCGGATTCTGCGCCATGCGCGATTGTGCAAGAGACACCATCGCCACCCCAAGAAAAACGAGGGCTAGACATCGGCGAAGCATGCAATTAAGACGCATGAAAACCCAAAACGCAATGAGAGGTAGATGAACTACAAACAGGAATCCTTTATTTAGAGGAAACCCGATTCAATTCATTTTCGCTCGCCTCACTCAGTGAAGGCAAAACATCAAGAGAAAGAAAAAGGGCGTGGTGAGTTGCACCCACCACGCCCAGGTTGCGAGTTGATTTAGAAGACGAACTTGCCGCCCAACTCGAGAGTACGAGGATCCCATGCGCTCGTAATCTGGCCGAACTGGCTGTTTCCGTAGCTGACGTTCAGACCGTTGTACTGCGTATGGTTGAAGGTATTGAAGGATTCAAAACGCAGCTCGAAGTGCGCCCGCTCGGTAATGGCGAACGACTTGTAGAGCGACGTCGTGAAGTTAACGCGACTGGGTCCAACGATAGTGTCCTTACGGGCATTGCCGAAACCCTGATTCGCGCCACCGGCCCAAACCGGAATCGGTGCCGAGAAGGCCGAGGTGTCGAACCACTCACCCCTCTTCTTCAGATACTTCGTCTTCGAGTTCTGATCGGGACGGTTTGTATAGCCACCACCCAAGCCAATCGGATCATAGTCGATCGAGAGGCCGGGACCCTGGTTAGCTGGGATCGTACCTGTTTCCGAGGTCACCGTACCTGCAATCTGCCATCCGCCAAGGACCGATTTGGTAATGCCGGCACTCCTGGTAAAGAAAGGCAAATTGTAGACGTAGTTCGCACTGAGAATTTGGCGGCGATCCAACGCACCCGAACCCTTGTCGTACTTCAGGTTGAAGGGGTTTGAAACGCCGTTCAGATCGTAACTGGTGATGTCGATTTCGTGCGACCACGTGTAATCAACCTCGCCGCTAAGACCCCACTTATTCTGAATGCGGAGACCTGTCTGGAAACCGTTGTAGTTTCCATTGGTGGTGTTTTCCTGCTGGTTGATATCGCCCCAACCTTGATAGGTGCGATAGATGTTGGAATTCGCGAGGGTTGAGCAGTTGTCTCCCGCATACTTGTTCGACCCGTCACCGGCGTCGCAACGAACTGACAACGGAGTGTCAAGTGGGAAGTTATTGATGTGGCGCTCGACGTTTTGGTGCCACGCGAGGTTACCCACATACTGAACAACCCAGATCATGGACGGAGCCAGCTCATGCTGCACACCCAGACTGAACTGAGCAACGGCAGGAGCAGGATAGTTCTTCGCCAAATTCATGATGTCCGCCGCAAAATAAGGCGTCGACGCCGACTGTCCAGATACCCAACTCTTGGTTGGCGTCGTCATGTAGACGTTGGTTGCCTTTGGATTAAAAGCAAACGGCGGCGCGGTGGCGGCGTTGTAAATATCGTTGCCCTGCATGCGCTCGAAGAAGGTACCAAAGCCCCCGCGGAGAACGGTCTTACCATTTCCGAAGAGATCTTCAGAGAAACCAATACGGGGCTGCAGAGTTCCGTAGTCGTTGGTGACCAAGCCGCGCGGGAATCCATTCTGCCCCGCAAGGCCCATGCCATTGAGGTAGTAGGAGGTGCCGCCGTACACCTGGAAGCCTGGCCCAGAGGTGTCAAGTGAACCATCTGAATTCCAGATAGGCTCCTGGCTGCTCAGGTACAAGCTTGAGTCGAAGTTCGACACATAGTTGCCACGTTCCCATGCGTGCGGCAGAGCATCATAACGAAGACCGAGCTGCAAGCTGAGACGTGGGGTTACGTGCCAGTTATCCATCGCGTACACCGAGGGAGTCTGATTGACGTAATGACGAATGGGCGAAGCGGAGAATTGCTGATATGAACTGGTCAGACCGAGCAACATATCCATGAAGCTATCGTTCGTCAGAGTGCCGAAACCATAGTTTCCTTCGTTATCGCCGAAAAGCTGCTGGTTCTTGGTATAGCGGTTGTAGCTGAAGCCGAACTTCATGGCGTGCTTACCCATGGTGTAAGAAATATCCACCCTGGGCATGTAGTCCTGCGCGGCGTTATGCCACGGAGCAGAACCTAAGTCTTCGGCCACGTTGTAGGGATTTCCCCAGCCGCCGCCTACACCTGGCACATAGGGATTATCCGTCGGGAAGAATGGCTGCACGCTCCATCCCGAGGGTTTGTTCGCCAAATCGCTGTTGGTGATGTCAATGGTGTTGCCATCGTAGTTGATGCTGGCTTCCACGAGCAGATTTGGATTAATGGTGCCGCTAAGCTTGATGGCAGCCGAATTGGATGGGTTCTGCAACGTGCTCGTTACAGTGTTGTAGCTGGCCCACAACCAGCCGAGAAACGGAAGGCCATAACCCTGGCTTACCGAGTCGTGCATGTAGTGGCCAAGGATGGTCCACTTGTCGTTAAACCTGTGGTCGATACGAACAATGTCGTCGCGCACATCAATCGGGTTTACCGTGTTTGCCTGGGCATAGCCGTCGGAAGTGGTCGGCAACGGAATGATTCCCGAATTCAAATACAAAACCGCATTGGGATCAAAGAGCTGATGCGGAATCTTATTGCCCGGGAACGGCTGACCTGGGGTTAATCCGAGACCGGCCAATTGCGTGTTGTAAGCAGGGTCGCTGACTACGGGAACGATGAGTTGTGTATCGGTTGCGAAGGCAGGCGGCGTGTAAACCAAGTCCTGGCCAGAGACGGGACGATCTTCCGCAGACAGTGTGGCCACGTTGGTGGTTCCCGCAGGATTCAGCAACTTGCGCCACTCTTCATTCACGAAGAAGAAGGTTTTGCGGCGATCCGTGTTGTAGACGCCAGGAATAAACAACGGACCACCCACGTTGCCACCGAAGATGTTGTAGTGCAGATCGGCAGCAGTTCCCGTGATTGGGTCCTTCGCATCATATGCCTTGTTACGGTTGAACTCCCAGAGAGTACCGTGGAACTTATTGGTACCGCTCTTGAGCGACAAGCTAATAGTGGCGCCAGAGGAAATACCGTAATCCGGCGGATAGTTGGAGCTCAGCATGTTGAACTCGGCGATAGCATCCTGGGAAGGCATGATGCTCATGCCGCCGGCACCGCCGCGGTCATCTGCTTCGCCGCCATCGATAAGCCAGATATTGTGGCTTTGACGCAAGCCGTTCACGCTGATGGTGAAGTTTGAAGCTACAGAAGTTGGTGTATTGGAGTCGGGCAGCGCGGAGCTGACACCGAGACCGAGCGCCGCGAGCGCCGCGAAGTTGCGGTTCTGGGTAGCGATCTGGCTGATTTGCTGACTGCTGATCAGTGTGCTAACCACGTTTGAATCTGCCTGCACAGTCAGTGCATCGGCAGCAACTGTGACTGTTTGCGTCTGAGCACCGACGGTGAGCTTTACATCAACGCGTGTTGTGGACGACACGTTGACGGTAATGCCATTCTGCTCGTACGTTTGAAAGCCCGCCGCAGAGACCTTGAGGTTGTAACTCGCCGGATTGAGGCCGGGAACTGTATACAGGCCTGTGGGCCCACTGACCGTCTCCTTTGCGGAGCCTGTATTCGGATCGGTAAGTGTAATTGCCGCACCGGGAATCACTGCTCCTGACTGGTCCGTGACGATGCCGGTCAACTGCGAGTTGGCCTGTGCGTGTGCAAACACAGACGCCAACAGCAGGAGAATCGGCAACAGAAGGAACCTATATCTCGTTTGACTCATGTGACCTTCCTTTTTCAAGTTTCTTTCTTATCCTTTGTTTTCTGCCCCCGTCGCATGCCCGCCCCGATAAGTTCGGACTGCTTACGGACTCTTTGGTAGTTCTGCTTATCGCTTAGTAGAAGAAGGCGCAATAAGGACGAGTGTTTTCACTGCAAACAGACGCGGCACCGAGGCGGCTCCGCAATACGGGAGAACCTGGGCGTCGCAATCAAAGTCTCTTTTTAGTGAGAACTGAACCATTTATCTCTTTCGTCCGAACTGGCCAAATTCCGCGACCGATGAATTGAAAGTCCACGAAGTGCAAATTGTCAAGTAGAAAATCCCTTTACTAAGACAATCCGCATTCGCTTGCCTCCCATCTTTGTCCTACTTCCTGCTCTTCTACCGGAATTTCTAAATCCAGTTGTGGGAGTACAAATTCAACATCAAGCGCCCGCTAAAACCCATCGTGTCTTGTCGCAATCAATAACTGCTGAAGACTCCAAAAACATCAATCAATCAACACATCAATTTGGAACCTTCCACTCTTCCAAATGGGCAAAATCTACGGCAAACGGGAACCAGGATTCCGCACAATTCTGTTTTTGGAATCCCTTGACTTAAACGTTTGAGCCGCAAAAGCCGAAGCACCCCTTGCCAATAGACGGACGCCATTAGAGGCCCAAAAACGCACGTTTGTCAAGCAAACAAAAGTAAGAAAACGTTATCAAAAAATCGATTTACCGCTGCGCGGATTTGCGCTCTTGTAACTTATTCATCCTAAATTGATTAATCATTGATATTCGACTGGGTTCTCTTTCCCAATTGCGCAGCTTTTACAGCATGAACGAGAACCCTCGCACTAAAACCTTTGAGCATGGACGCAATTGGGCACGGAAAAGAACCTTCCTGACATTGACTCTGGTGCAAAGCCAACCATGATTGCGAAGGCGTGAGATGGGAACGTTACCGAGCAATCGTTTCCCTACTTATGCAACGCTGCGAAGCTTTCGGGTCTATGTGGCATTCAGGTGCGCCCGGAGGCAAGTCTAAAGAAGTCTGGCCTGATCGCGGAGTTGCTGCGCAATCGTTTCCAGATATGTTTCGACATTCATGCGATCAGGAACCTGAATGCCGCTCTTGGTCGCGATTGCGAGCGCAATACGCTGTGCCAATGAAGCTCGTGTTTCCGTTGACAGATCGAGACGGCGCGAGAAGAACCCTTCCATTACTTCGAGATCAGCAGCCGACAGCTTCGCGATATCTGCTGCTGAAAAGGCCGGACTCGCCGTCATTTGAGTGGCGGGGGTTGCAGGCAAGAAACTAGCTGCGGTAAATGTACGCGCGCCCGTATCACCCCAGAGTGGAGCCTCTTCCCGCCTTTCACGTACGACAAGAGTGCCTGCTGCAAGATCGCCCAGACGCTGATGCTGACGCGTGGCAAATACCGAGATGACCGCGACTGCATAAAAACCGGGAAGCTGATCGACGTAGCGAATGAAGTTGCGCGCCATGGATTCGAAGAGGCTGATACCACGGCCTGAGTTTTGAATCACACGGATCCTGGCGATCTTTTTGCCCGGAGTCTGACCATTCCACAGCGCTTCGAAGAGAGTGAAATATCCCCAGTTAAACAAAAAGACCAGAAATAAATAGATTGCAATTGCCCACTGTGCCGTTATCTTGCTAAATGCGCTGATGGCAGGCAGAAAGCGAAAGATAAGAATCGAGACGACGATCATGCAGGCAATCCAGATCACGTTGTCGATCAGGACGGCCACGAATCGGCTGCCTATGCCCGCAAGCGGCATCTCGATGGCGACGAGTTCGGGTGTGTCAATGCTAAGCTGGTCTGAATTCTGACTCATGGCGAACATCGTCTCCACGCAATGGTTAGCGCGCCGCCGGCCCCACTGGGACCGGCTCGGAACCCTGTTGCAGCAATCGGATCAAAGCAGACTTGGGCAGCTTTCCCGCGCCGAACTGCAGGAGATGGCGCTGCTGTATCGTCAAATTGCGGCCGACTTGAGCGTACTGCGGCAAGATGCGACGGCACGCACCTACGCAACTCACGTCAATCAATTGCTGGCTCGGGCCCACCATATCATCTATTCCGGCCGCAAGACGAGTTGGCGTTCCTTGTTCCTCTTCCTGCGTGATGAATATCCTATCGTCTTCCGCAAACAGCTTCGATTTGTGATTGCATCGACACTCATCTCAATTGCATTCGGCCTGCTTGGAGCAGCTATCACCACGGCCCGGCCGGAATTTATGCGGCACTTTGTAGGCCCGCAGATGGTTGCGACAATGGAACGCCATCAGATGTGGACCGAGTCAATTGTGAGTGTGGCTCCAAAAGAGTCCAGCCGCATTATGACCAATAACCTTGCGGTAAGTTTCGTCACCTTCGCCAGCGGCATTGTGTTCGGTGTGGGAACCATCTTTTATCTGTTCGTCAATGGCATGATGCTGGGGGTAATTGGCGCGGCCTGCCATCAATACGGAATGTCTCTGAAGCTCTGGAGCTTTGTAGCCGCACATGGGTCACTGGAGCTGCCGTCAATTTTGATTGCCGGCGGCGCGGGCTTGCGGCTGGGATACGCCATGCTATTTCCCGGCTCATTGCGCTGGAAGGAATCGGTTGCCCGTGGCGGAATGGAGGCGACCAGACTTGTCGCAGGCATCATACCGCTGCTTGTCATCGCAGGCACATTGGAAGGGTTTTTCTCGCCGTCGCACGCTCCCGTATGGCTCAAGTTCACTGTGGGAGCCATGCTGTTCACGCTGCTGAATCTGTGGTTATTCAAACCAGCCAGGCCGGCGGCGCAGCCCCATTAAGCCACGCCGCGGCAGGATTTCTCAGACCTTCAGGAAGATTCTCTTCTTGTAGAGGATCCAAACAGGAATAAAGCAGAAGGCCGCGAAAGAAATTGAATAGGCAAACGCTGCCCAATGTGCATTGGGAATATGCGCAAATGTGTTCATGAAGATATAGCCCTGCAGTTCAGTGCGATGTCCAGAGGCTAACTGGACAGGGATGTTGTAAAGAACTCCCGGCAAAAGCTCGCTGAACATATAAGCCGTGATTGCATTTGATCCGAAGATGATCCAGGGCCATGTCCAGCCTTTGCGCCAACCCTGCATTTCGATAGCCCAAAAGCAGAATGCAAGCAGAGTAAGCGAATATCCCGCACAAACCAGCACAAAGGAACTCGTCCACAAGTTCTTGTTGATGGGGAAGACCGGCGACAAAGCATAACCAAGTGCAAGACAGGTGGCCGCTCCTGCCACGAGCCCCGTCGCCTTTGCACCGAGCGATCTGCCGGTGCGCAGCCACATGCCGGTAAGAACGCCGAGAAGCGCAGTTCCAATTGCAGGCAGATCGCTCAGCAGACCTTCCGGATCGCGAAGATTATGCAACGGCGGCTCGAGATACAGATGGTAGGGGAATAGGTGGCGGTCGATCCAAGAAACAAGATTCTGGCTCATATCCATGAATGGGATGTCGCGGCCAGGCATGCCTACTCCCGGAATGGGCACCCAACGAAGCAGTACATAGTAGCCAGCCAGGGCGGCAATCAGTGCAGCGACCTTGGTCCAGACACGCTGGTCGTACAAATAAAAGATCCCAACCACCAGATAACAGACGGCGATGCGCTGCAGCACCCCGTAGAAGCGCATGTGCTCAAGGTGAAAATAGGGAAAACTGTTGACGATGATGCCGAAGATAACCAGCAGAACGGCTCGTTGAATGGTGTGACGGGCAAGCTGTCCGGAGGTAGCTCCTTTGGCCAGCCGTGCTTCAAAGGCAAATACAACCGAGACCCCCACGACGAAAACGAATGTCGGAAAGACCACATCCGTGGGCGTAAGACCGTTCCAAACAGTATGGTTCATGAAATGCCACGAACCAGGTCCACCATTGTTATTGACCATGATCATGAACGCGATGGTGATGCCGCGAACCACGTCGAGCGAGAGCAATCGCTTGACGGGCGAAGGAGAATCAGTACTTGTCATGTTGTGCGGGCTCCAAACAGTCAGGCAGGGTAACGTTTCCAATAAAGCTACGCGGACAGGCGCCGTTTCGCCAAGTGTGAAGTACAACACTGTGTGTTTCACGCCCTGCGCTGCTACACTCGGCCTTCAAGGGAAGCACAGATTTCCGTTCAATTTTGCTGGAGGTCCGCATGGCGGATTTTAAGCCGTTTGTTGCGCCCGAGGAAAAGCGCTCCGAATTTACTGTTCGAGCGATTCTGCTGGGTTCGATTTTTGGAATCATCTTTGGCGCAGTCACCGTTTATGTAGGTTTACGCGCTGGCCTCACTGTGGCTGCATCGATTCCGATTGCGGTGTTATCCATCAGCGTTTTGCGGGCACTGGGACGCTCATCCATTCTGGAAAACAATATTGTGCAGACGACCGGCAATGCCGGACAGTCGATTGCCTCCGGCGTCATTTTCACACTTCCCGCTCTGGTATTTCTCGGTTTTGATCTGGAGTATTCGCGCATCTTCATGCTGGCACTCATCGGCGGCTGGCTCGGCGTGCTGTTCATGATTCCGCTGCGCCGGCAACTGATTGTGCAGGAACATGGCTCACTTCCCTACCCCGAAGGCACGGCATGCGCCGACGTGCTGATTGCGGGCGAGAAAGGCGGATCACTGGCGAGTCGCGTCTTCCTCGGTCTTGGGCTCGGCGGACTGTACACATTCCTGCAGAACAGCAATCTGCTGGCGGTGTGGCCCGGATCGCCAGGGTATCAGCCGGATTTTGGGCCGCAGCACGTGATGAAAGGCGCAGCTATCAATGCCGACGCGACATCGGAATATCTCGGCGTGGGCTACATTATCGGATCGCGCGTGGCAGGCGTCATTTTTGCTGGCGGTGTTTTCTCATGGCTTGTTGTGATGCCGTTGATTTACTTCTTCGGCAAGGATCTGCCGAATCCCGTCTATCCGGGACAGACGCCGATTGCTGCAATGGGACCAAGCGATCTTTGGGCCGCGTACATCAAGCCGATGGGTGCAGGCGCCGTTGCCGCCGCGGGACTCATCACCCTGCTCAAGACGGTGCCGACAATCTGGAGTGCACTGACTGAGGGCGTGAAGTCCATGAAGGGCGGCGCAAAGACAGCAGCAACCAAGCCGATCCGTACTGAAGACGACCTTTCGATGAAAGTTGTGCTGATCGGCTCGCTGCTGATTGTGGTCTGCATGTTCATCTTTCTCGAGTTCAAGCCTGTGCCGGGAGCGTTTGTCGGCTGGGAAGCAAACCTCGCCGCGTCGCTCCTTGTGGTGGTCTTTGGATTTTTGTTTGTGACTGTGAGCTCGCGTATCGTAGGTTTGGTTGGTTCTTCGGCAAGCCCCGTGAGCGGCATGACCATTGCAACACTGATGGCGACGGCCGCGATCTTTCTGGTAAGGGGCTGGACAGCGCCGGCATTCGGAGCGCTGGCGATCACCATTGGCGGCGTGGTCTGCATTGCCGCATCCAACTCGGGCGACACTTCGCAGGACTTGAAGACGGGCTACATTGTGGGCTCGACACCGCGCCTGCAACAGATTGCGCTGATTATTGGTGTGGTGGTTTCAACCGTGGTCATCGGATCTACGTTGAACCTGATGAACACGGGCCTGCAAGAGTTCCATGCGATGGACAAGCCGTGGAATCTGCAGGCATCGCATCCTGGAGTGTCCGTACAGTCAGATATGCATCATCTGCCGAATGAGATTCGCGTGGTGGATGCGAATGGCCAGGCGGCCGACCACGCCAAGTCAGAGTACGTACTTCTGAATTCAATCGGGTCGACAGAACTGCAGGACGGCAAGTATCTGTACTCACCCGCAAAAGGTGAAATTACGGTGGCCTGGATACAGGGCATTGGCAGCCCCAGCGCACCTGCCCCGCAGGCGCGACTGATGGCGACGGTAATTAATGGCATTCTGAGCCGGAAACTTCCCTGGGGACTTGTCCTGCTGGGCGTTGCACTTGTGGTAGCTGTCGAGCTACTCGGCATCCGTTCGCTGACGTTCGCGGTGGGTGCGTACCTGCCGATTGGCACAACACTGCCGATCTTCATAGGCGGTGTGGTGCGATGGTTTGTGGATCAGGCAGCACGCAAAGCGGGAGAGTCGGAAGCCGACAGCGATATTTCGTCTGGTTCGCTCTTTGCTTCAGGTCTCATTGCTGCCGGCGGTATTGCCGGATTGATTGGCGTGGCGCTAAAAGCGCTGGAAGCGACGTACTACGACAATCGTGATCTTCTGAATGTGCCGCACACTTTCCTCGACAACAATTTTGTGTCGGTGTTGGCCTTTGCGGCTCTGGCCTATTCGCTCTACTATTTCGCGCGAAAGCCTCTTAAGAAGTAGCAGGCACGGCCTGCTACCGGTATTCTCTGGGCTCAGAAAAGCCGGAGGATCCACCATCCGCCGATGATTGCGACGAGAGCGGCAAGCTCGATCATTAGAGCATTCCGGAGTCCGCGCATGCATACTTTTGGCACCACACGCTGATCAATGGATTCAGCCGTGGAAGCATCTAAATGAAGCAAAAGAGGGTTAGGCACTTCTCCTCTCACAGAGAAATTCTCTGTGAGAGCGGGTTCCATTGCAGAATTTTCATGCGAAAAGGTAGAAGTAGTGAAGACGGACACAGTTTTCCTCCTAATCTCCATATCGGCGTTTTGATTTGAGATCTGGAGAAATGTCCTGCAAAAGGGCACAAAAAATTGAGGCGCCCAGATTAAATCTTTCTTATTCTTCCCGGGCTAATTCTTATTCATCGAGCTACACAGCACCCACTGACGCCTGGTCTGTACCAATTGCAATATGATTGCTCGTCAAAGGGCGACCAGTTTTTATTTTCTGCCCGCAGTTGGTTTTGTGGAGTGATACAAGTCACTCAAGTTTTCGGTGAATGCGGCGCCCACGATAGAGATGGTTTGCTCCGACTTTATGGAAATATACGATCAAGGCGAACATCGGAGCTGCGCTTTCGATGGATAACCTTCAATTCGCTGCGCCAGTTCTCGCTGAGGGCGACATACTCCCATTCAATTTCGGGCGAAAAATAGCGAAGCACCTGCTCGTTGGCCGGATGAATATGCAGAACTGGAGCAGCAAGAATAAGCCGAGGAGGAAGCGTTGAGACTTCGACGCCAGGGAAATACCCAGCACGCTCAAAGGCGGAAATGGGCTGAGATGAAACAGGTGCTGGTTGACGATCCTGATTGAGCGCGCGGACTCTAATCCAATAATCGAGCGCTTGCAGCGGTAGATGCAGATCTTCATTTGCCTTGAGCTCAAGCACAGTAAGCCTGTTATTGCAATCAAGTGTGAGCAGGTCGAGCATGCCACGCTCACCGGAGGAGAGTGCGGGAACCTGAGAGACGAGCAGGTCGCCGCGCAGGTTTGGCATGAGCTCGGAAAGCCCCATACGAAGGCGTGACTCAAGCCAGCGCTCCGGCTGCATGCGATAGAGCGGATCGGTGGGCTGGCCATCGGGCCGACGGCTCTGAAACAGGCGCAAAAATAGCTCGCGGCAAAGCGTTTCATTCTCTTCGGTCAGCAGAGTCTCGTTGGCTCCAGCGCCGAAGGTAATCTCATTTTCACGCGCAAACGAGTGCGCAGAAACGCCATGGTGTACGCGTGCGAATTCAAGCCCGTGCAGAAGCAGAGCAATCTCTGTAGTGGTGCGCGGACGGATTTCGACATTTACGCGCCGGGATTCAGGAACGAGCGCAAGAATGCGGTCAATGGCATCTTTACAACGGTCGATTGCCCTGGCGGAAGAAAAGGCCTGTATCAGACGCGACTCAAAGTTGCCGATGTTGCGGAAATCGACTTGAGCAATCTCCTCACTCTTTTCATCGAGCGTCCAGAGTTCAAAATTCGCCGCAGCATGGTTCAACCATGCGAGACGTTCGGCGGTGGTACGCCATGCACCTTCGGGCACCACAATACGCAGCTTTCCAAAGTGGCGGCGGCCGTCGGAATGTTGGCGGCAATAGTCGAGCCAAAGAAGACCGAGGGTAAGTACGCCGTCAACGGCAGTGGAAGACTCCGCAGCTCCGATACCAATGACGGCTTCGGCTGCGCTTCCTCGCAAAATACGGCCACGCGCGTATGCGGGACCGAAGCTATGTTCCAGATCCATCGCGGATCGAAATCCATCCAACTTGGCGCCGATGCAGGTTCGCGTAAGCACGCGCTCCAGCAAGCGCACGTAATTACGCCGCGCTGCATCGCGCGCTGTGGGTGTGCGGCGGTCACTGGTAGAAACAAGCTCAAGGGTCTGCGGTTTGCTCTGGCCCATCCTGCGTGTGAGGATACGCAGTGCCTGTGCCCGGGGCCTGACCTCTACAACAGTGCGTATCAGGTTGCGCTCATCGTTCCAGAACTGGAGGAGGCAGCGGCCATGCGACTCGCTGACCGAGTAGCGTGCAAAGCGCATATCGAAAGCGACACGCCCCTCCTCCAGCAAAGCAGCGTTGGGATGCGCCTCAAGATACTCTTCGATTGCCTCAACAAGCTGACTGGCCGGAGCTGCACCCGCTGTCATGGAGCTTCTCTACCAACCCATGCGCACACGAAGATTGGCGATGTGCGCAGTGTGGTGGCGTGAATGCCAGTCATAGAGAGCCAGCACCTGTGCCAGATTCTGGCGGCCTGCTTCAGGATGGTTGTATCCCTTGCGGAAGTCTTCTTCAGAAAGCGACTCGAGTAGTACGACCCAGCGCTGATGCATGGCGGTGAGGAATGCAAGCGAGACGTCGATGGGAAGCTTGCTGTCGGCAAGCTCGGCCCAGGCGGCTTCGTCGTAAGGCTTGATAGTGGGCCAGTCCTCAGTGAGCGCGAGCTTGAAGCGCACGTAGGAGTTGGCATGGCTATCGGCTATGTGATGCACGAGCTGGCGCACCGTCCATCCGCCGTCGCGGTAGGAGGTATCAAGCTGCGCATCGTTCAGATCGTCTACCACGGCCTTAAGCCGCTCAGGCAGCAGGCGCAGCGTCTGGATGTGTGCCGCGCGTATGCCGGACGTGGAACTGGCTGGCGCAGTAAAGCGGCCTATGGGGTAGCGGAGATCGTCGAGTGCAGTCATAAAGGAAGCATCGGCAGGATACCGGCTCTGCTTTGGGTGGGCAAGGTAGGGCGTCACACCACTGAACTAGAAGTGGCGGCGATGCTGCGGTTTGACTTGCGTGTTCTTGGGATGGACAGCCTTCGGGTGTTCCGCCTTGGGATGGTAGGCCTTGGGATGAATGCTCTGCGGATGCACGGCTTTGGAGTGCTCCGACTTGGGATGAATCGCTTTGGGGTGCTCAACCTTTGGGTGATTGGACGCAAAGGCCGGAGCAGCCAACGAGCCGCACACCAGAATGGGAACAAGCAGCTTCTTCATGGCGAGACTGTAGCACGAGCGCACACAATGCGGTAGCAACGCTGGTAACATGCGCCTGAACACGGAACCAGAGTGGGCATGGGAGTTGCTTCAGCGACAGCGCCGGACGGCGAGCGCAGCGCGTGAGCGTACACTGGAAGTACGATGAATTCTGCTTCCTCTACCCCGAAAATCAGCCATAAACGCTACTTTTTTGAGAAGTTCGGCATTACGGAACGGCTGCTGGAACGCTGCCTGGGCGAAGCACTTTCGGCCGGAGGCGATTACGCCGATTTGTACTTTGAGTCGGTGACGGCGACAGCACTGGGAGTGGACGAGCAGATTGTGAAATCGGCCAGCCAGGGCACGAGCGCTGGGTGCGGCGTGCGCGTGCTGAGCGGCGAGCGCACAGGGTATGCCTATACAGACAATCTAAGCCCCGAGCGGCTGCTGCACGCGGCCAAGACAGCGGCGTTGATTGCATCGGGACCGGCGCAGCAGCCGGTGCAGGGATTTACCGAAGCGCCGAATGCGGATTTATATCCGGTGCCGCTGGGTGGATTCGATCTGGACCTGGCAGCGCGGCTGGAGTTGATTCTGCGTGCGGACCGCGCAGCGCGCGCCTATGACAACCGCATTGTGCAGGTGCGGGCCAGCTATAGCGAAGAGCTGCGGCGGATTTTGATTGCGGCCAGTGACGGAGCTTTTGCCAGCGACACACAGCCGCTATGCCGGTTGAATGTGTTCGTGATTGCGAAGGACGAGAACGGCACAACGAAGGGCGCAGCAGGCGGCGGAGGCAGAGCGGGTTTGGACCAGTTTGTTGAATCGAAGAGTCCGGAACACCTGGCACAAGAAGCTGCGCGCGGAGCAATTCTGCAACTGGGCGCCGTGGCTGCTCCGGCGGGCGAGATGCAGGTAGTGCTGGGGCCGGGTTGGCCGGGCATTCTGCTGCATGAGGCAGTGGGCCATGGACTGGAAGCGGATTTCAATCGCAAGAAGACCTCGGCGTTTGCGGGACTTGTGGGGCAACCTGTGGCAAGCCCAAAAGTGACTGTGGTGGACAACGGCACCATTGCGGGACGGCGTGGAAGCCTGAACGTGGACGATGAGGGCTCGCCGACGCAGGAGACCGTGCTGATTGAGAACGGCGTGCTGAAGGGCTATCTCTCCGACAAGCTTTCGGCGCGGCTGATGGGTATTGGCAACACAGGATCGGGACGGCGTGAGAGCTATCAGGCGATTCCCATGCCACGCATGACAAATACGTACATGCTTTCGGGCGACGATGCGCCGGAGGATATTTTGCGCAGCGTAAAGCGCGGACTTTACGCAGTGAACTTTGGCGGCGGGCAGGTGGACATCACGAACGGCAAGTTTGTGTTTTCAGCGAGCGAGGCCTACCTGATTGAGGACGGCAAGATTACCGCGCCGGTGCGCGACGCGACGCTGATCGGCAACGGACCGGAGGCGCTGAAGTACGTGTCGATGGTGGGCAACGACCTGAAGCTCGACGAAGGCATTGGCACCTGCGGCAAGGATGGGCAGAGCGTGCCGGTGGGCGTGGGTATGCCGACCATTAAGTTGGACCGGATGACAGTGGGCGGGACGGGACGCGGATGACGGAAGCGAGCGAAGTTTCAGCACAGAATTCAATTGATCTTGAAACCCTTGCCGCCGATGTGGTGGCGCAGGCCGTGAAAGCCGGCGCGAGCGACGCCGAAGCCGTGGCGCGCGAAGGCGACGAGTTCAGCGTAAGTGTGCGCATGGGCGAAGTGGAGACTCTGAAGGAGTCGGGCGCGCGAGGGCTGGGACTGCGGGTATTTTTCGGCAAACGGTCGGCCTCGGCCTCAACCAGTGATTTGACGCCGGACGGGATTCGGCAACTGGTGGAAGGCGCGGTGGCGCTGGCGCGCGTGACGGAAGAGGACGCGTTTGCGGGATTGCCGAAGACGGGCGAATTTGGCGCGCTGACCGACGACCTGCACCTTTACTACGACGATGTGTACTCGCTGCCGGGGTCGGAGCGGATTGAATGGGCCAAGCGCTGCGAGGCGGCGGCGCTGAGCGCCGCCCCGCGCATTACGAACTCCGACGGCGGCAGCTTTGACGCGGCTACGGGGCGCAAGGTGCTGGCCAACTCGCGCGGCTTTGTGGGCAGCTACCGGACGAGCTATGCGGGCGTGTCTGCAGCGCCGATTGCGGCGGACGAAAATGGCGCCATGCAGCGCGACGGCTGGTGGTCGAGCGCACGGAGCTTCGCGCTTCTGGAATCGCCTGAGGCGGTAGGGAAAGAGGCCGCCCGCAGGACTCTGCGCAAACTGGGCGCGCGACGCGTGCCGACGCAGCAGGCGCCGATTGTGTTTGCGCCTGAAGTAGCACGGACTCTGATTGGATCGATCTTCGAGGCGGCGAGTGGCGACGCCATCTGGCGACATGCGTCGTTTCTGGCAGGCGCGCTGGAGACGGAGATCGCCGCGCCCAATATCACGATCATTGACGACAACATGATGCTGCTAGAGAATGGCGCGGGCGGATTCGGCACGTCTCCGTTTGACGGCGAGGGATTGCCTTCTCGGCGGACTGTGGTGGTGGAAAGCGGAGTGTTGCGCACGTACCTGATGAACACGTACGCGGCGCGCAAACTGGGCATGAAGTCGACGCACAACGCCTCGCGCGGACTTGCGGGAACGCCGGGAATTGGCTGCGGCAATCTGTATCTCGAGCCGGGCACATTGAGCCCCGAAGAAATTGTCGGCGGCGTGAAGCGGGGGCTTTACGTGACAAGCCTGATGGGCTTTGGAACCAATCTTGTGACCGGTGACTACTCGCGCGGAGCGACGGGCTTGTGGATTGAGAAGGGTGAGCTGACGCACGCGGTGGAAGAGGTGACGGTGGCCGGGAATCTGCGCGCGATGTTCAAAAATATATCGGCGATTGGGAATGACCTGGTGTTCCGGACGTCGGTTGCGTCGCCGACGCTGCGGATTGACGGGATGACGATTGCGGGCAGCTAGCACAGCTGGCTGGCCGGCAAATCAGCAAGCCTGCGGCTAACATACGGTGTAAGCCGCCATGACTCAGGAATGCAGAATGGAGCAGATCGGATTCGATCCGGCAGAGCCTAAAGCGGCGCTGAGCCAGTTGCCGCGGCATCCGGCAGTGTTTGCGCTCTATGGCGTGGATGCGCATGCCGAGCCGTATGTGGGGCGGACGCCGAATCTCCGCGGGCGTCTGGAGAGGCTGCTGCAGCCCTCGGCAAAACATCCGCGCCGCCTGCAGCTTGCAGCACATGTGCGACGCATCGAGTACCGGCTGACGGGCTCGGATTTTGAGTCGCTGCTGGCGCAGTTTTTTCTTTTGGAGAAGATTTACGGGGCGAAAGCGTTGGAGCGCATGCATCTGCGTGCTCCGGCATTCATTCGCTATCTCGGCAGCAATGCGTATCCGCGCATTACGGTAACGAGCAGACCGAGCCAGCGTGAGGCGGAGTGGGCCTACGGACCGTTTGCCAGCCGCGCGGCGGCGGAGCGTTTTGCCGACGAAGCGCTGAAGCTTTTTTTGCTGCGGCGGTGCACAGACGATCTCAAGCCTGACCCGAGTCATCCGGGGTGTGTGTATTCGGAGATGAAGATGTGTCTTGCGCCCTGCTACAAGGGCTGCACAGATGAGCGCTACGCGGAAGAGTCGGCGGCGGTGGAGCAGTTCATTGCGACGCGCGGCGAAAGCAAGCTGGTGACGTTGCGGGCTGAACGCGACAGAGCTTCGGAAACGCTGGAATTCGAGAATGCCGCGGCGCTGCATGCACAGGTGCAGAAGGTGGAGGCGGTGCGTGCGCTGGCGCCGGAGCTGGTGCAGCCCATGAGCCAACTGCGCGCAGTGATTCTACAAGCGCCGCCTGCGGTGGCGTCAGCTGAAGACGCAGCCATCGAGGTGCCGGTTTTTCTCTTTGAACACGGGCAGTTGCGCGGGCCGGTTGGGTTCTCGACGCTGGGCATGCGCATTCAGAATGAACGATCGGGCTCCTCGTCGCTGTTTGCGCAGCCGGTAGCGGTGGAGGCTGTTCCTGAAGGCCCTGCGGGCAACAGCGATACAAAAGCCCAACGCGGGCTGCTAGAGGCTCGCCTGGAGGCAGTGCTGGAAGATCTGGCGGGCGAGACCGACACCCCGGATGCAGTGGTGCGGCAGGGGCACCTGGCGCTGCTGAAACGCTGGTACTACCGGCCCGAGGTGAAGCGTGAGGGAGAGATTTTCTTTGCCGATGAAGAGGGCCAGTGGCCGGTGAAGGCGATTTTGCGTGGAGTGGGACGTGTGGCAGCGAAAGCGATGGCAGATGGTTTGCCCACGGCTCCCGCGGAGCAGAACAGACAGGAGAAGAGCGCGGAATGAGTCTGGAGAGGAACGCTGCGCAACTGAAGGGTAAAGTGGCCATTGTGACCGGAGCGAGCTCGGGACTGGGCTCTGCCACGGCACTGGCGCTCGCCGGCTATGGCGTGCGGGTTGTTGCGACAGCACGGCGTGCGGAGCGGCTGGCTACATTGGCGGCGGATCTGAATGCGCAGTCCGAGATGTGCGTGACGGTTGCAGGCGATGCGGCGGAGATGAAGACGGCAGAGGCCGCGGTTGCCCTTGCGATGGAGCGGTTCGGGCGGATCGATTTTCTGGTGAACAATGCAGGTCAGGGCAGCTACAAGCTGCTGACAGATACGAGCGAGGCTGAGTACGACGAGCTGATGAATAGCAATATGCGCAGCTCGTTTGTATTTACGCGAGCAGTGGCACCGCACTTGATTGCGCAGAAGAGCGGCGTAGTTGTATTTGTCTCCTCTGTGGCGGGGCTGGCAGGCGCGGCAAAGGAAACAGTGTATTGCGCCAGCAAGTTTGCGCAGGTGGGTTTTGCGCAGGCCCTCGATGAGGAGCTGCGGCCGCATGGCATAAAGGTGTGTACGCTGTGTCCCGGTGGCATGAAGACGGAGTTTGCCGTGGGACGCGGGCGCAAGGCCGAAGACGTGGAGCGGTCGGCGATGATGCAGGCGGATGAGGTGGCCGACGCAATTGTGTTTGCATGCATGCAGCCTGCGAATGTGCGTATTCCGCAGATGACAGTGCGGCATATGGGCGTGCGCAAGTAGGCGGAGCGTTTGAGCCAGGCTGGTTCGCGATGAAGCAACGAGTGAGCACACAGTCGCGCGCGAAGAAGAAAGAGACGATTGCTGCCATGCTTGCGCCCGGACGGCCATTGGATGTGGGCCGTGCGAAGGAGGTAGCGGAGCTGTTGCTTGCGCGGCCACGCCTTGCGAGGCAGGTGGTGGAATGCCTGTGGAGCGCGGATGTGGGTGTGGCGAACCGCGCGGCCGATGCGCTGGAGCGCGTGTCGTACTACAAGCCCGAAATTCTCGCGGCCTGGAAAGATGCGCTGCTTGGCCGTCTCGTCGATGCCGAAGCGAACAAGCTGCGATGGAACCTGGCGCTGACGATTCCGCGGACGAGGCTGACCGTTGCGGAGACTGAGCGTGTTGCTGCGGTGCTGCGGAGTTGGCTCGATGACAGGAGCTCGATTGTGAAGACGGCGTCGATGCACGGACTCGCGGGACTGACGCAATGGAATGCAGCGCTGTTACCCGAAGTACTGGATATGTTGCGCGTGCTGAGCCGCAGTGGAACGCCGGCGATGCGGGCGCGGGGACGCATTCTGCTGAAGAAACTGGAGAAGCCCGGTAAGACGCGCTTGATTTAGGCGCGTTTGCCGAGAAGGCGCTCGACGGCATCGCGCTGGTAACGCGACATACGGAGCTGCTCGCCGGAGTGGAGCAGGACGATGTGGCTGCCATGAAACCAGGGCTGCACTTCGCGGATGCGCTGCGCGTTGACGATGGTGGAGCGGTGAATGCGGATGAACTCGCGCGGATCGAGTTTTTCCATGAGTGATTGCAGAGTGTCGCGCACGTCATAGACGTGACGCGCGACGTGGAGGCGTGCGTAGTTGCCCTCCGCTTCAATCCAGTCAATGTCGGCCACAGGGACGAAAACGATACGGCCGCCGCTGGCAACGGCGATACGCTGCGCGTAATCCGATTGCAGGCGGCTGTTGAGCAGAGCGAAGAGCCGCTGGGCGGAATCTTTATCCTGACGGCCAAGGCAGCGGTCGCGCGCGCGGGCAAGAGCACGAGTGAAACGCTCGGGCTCGATTGGCTTCAAAAGATAGTCGACGGCATTGGCGTCAAAGGCACGGATGGCGTAGCGGTCGTATGCGGTGACAAAGACGGTGACGGGCATGCACTCGATACCGATGGCTTCGACGACTTCAAAGCCGTCCATTTCGGGCATCTGGATGTCGAGAAAGACGAGGTCGGGCTTTTCAGCCTGAATGGTAGCAACGGCGGTTTCGCCGTCACCACATTGGCCGATGAGAGAGACATCGCGCTCGCGCTTGAGCAGACGGACGAGCGCGGTGCGCGCAAGCGGCTCGTCGTCAATGATGAGAGCGCGGAGAGTCATCATGTGGCCTGCGCCGCGGGCTGATTGGGCGCCGGAGTGGGGCGCGGGTGCGGGATGTAGATAAGCGCGGCTGCGCCTCCTTTGGCGAGCGCGCGGAAAATGAGCGAAGCATCCGGCCCATAGAGGTGTTCAAGGCGGGCACGAGTATTGCGCAGACCGAGGCCGCTGGACTGCTGGCGGCTGGTGCTTTCTTCAACGCGCGAGTTCATGTTCCAGACTTCGATTTGCAGGCCGGGACCTTCACGGCGCGCGAAGACTTCGACAACATCGTTGCCCTTGCGTTTGCCGATGCCGTGGTGGATGGCGTTTTCAACGAGCGGCTGCAGGATGAGAGGCGGCACCTGAAGATCAAGCGTGTCGTCATCGGCGTGGATTTCGACAGAGAGGCGGTCGCCGAAGCGCCGGCGCTGAATGCCGGTGTAGAGATCGAGGAATTCAAGCTCGCGGGCGAGCGGAATTTCGTTGGAGTCCATCTGGTCAAGCGCGATGCGGAGCAACTGGCCCAGGCGGAGGAGGACGTCTTCGGCTGCGTCAGGGTTTTCGCGCACCAGGGTGATGGCGGCCTGCAGCGTGTTGAAGAGAAAGTGCGGCTGAATCTGCATGCGCAGCGACTCGAGCTCAGCAGACGCGAGACGGGTTTCAAGCTGCGCCTGATGGAGTTCGCGCTGACGGACTTCTTCGCGCAACTGCGCGAAGCCGGCGATGATGACGATGATCCAGTAGGCAAAGAAAGCGATGACGCCGCGATCTCCAACCCAGCCGATGATCAGATTGATGAGGGGGCTGGGCGTGTCGTGATGGTGCGTGTAGATCAGACCGGCGAAACCGCGCGCAATGGCCTGTGCCGCGAGCCAGCCTGCGCACATCGCAAGGTGCGGAAAGATCAGCCTTGCCTGCCAGCCCGGGCCTGCAATGGGAAAGCGACGGCCCAGCATGTAGACGAGTGGCGAGAAGAAGGCGAGCGCGTACCAGTTGAAGATTGCCCAGGCGAAGTAGTGAAGCGGGCCTAGCGTGTAGCCGCGCCCCGCGTCGGACATGTAGACCTGGAAGATTTCAAGCAGCGTGATGCAGGACCAGCAAAGCAGCGAAATGGCGAGGTAGCGCAGATAGACAGGCCGTATGGACTCGAACGGCGATTGCGGTGTGGCCGGCACCTCGAATGACATGGCTGCCCCTTCCACTTGTTTATAGAGCCTTTGCGGGTGCAGGGCTACGCGGAAATGATGCCGTACCGAAGCCGATTACGATTCGACACTGCCGGGAAACGATTCATCCCGACAAATATCGATTGGGCATTTTGACCTCGGCAGGATAGCGCATTGATGGGTATCGTCGGCCTGTGCATGGGAGGCAGACGAAGATGCGGACTGCAAATTGCGTTTTGTTGAGTGTGGTTGCTTTGACATTTTTTGGCGCAATGGCGCAAACGAATGCGCATAGTACAGGCGCGGAACTTACGGCGCAGATTCGCTCACAGGAAGCTGTGGTGGCACAGGCGCCGGGCAGCGGCGACGGGAGTGCGTGGCTGAAGCTGGCTGTGCTGGAGCAGGATGCAGCGCGCTATGACGATGCGGAACACGCGTATGAGAAAGCAGCAAGGCTGCTGAAGAAAGGCGACCAGACTTTGCTGGCTGTTGCGCTCGATCGCCTGGGGACTACGTATGTGGAGCAGGGCCGGTTTTCCAAGGCTGAACCACTGGAGCGGAAGGCGCTGGCACTGCGGCTGCAAGCCGGCGACAAACGCGCGATTGGCACCAGTTACGCGCATCTCGCTGTTCTGGAATTCGGGAAGCGGGATCTTGGACTGGCGGAAACCAATGCTGCGATGGCGGTGAGCCTGCTGGCTCCGGAGCACACGAGCAACGCTTCGGCCAACAACGCCACCCCGGAAGAACAGATGAGCGCACTGATCAATCTGGCTCTGGTGCGCTGCGCCAAGAGAGAGTGTGCAGAGGCGCTGCCCGTACTGTATCGGGCTCTGTCAATTGCACAATCGAGCTACAGCGCGGATAGCATTCCGGTGGGTTTTTTGGACTTTTTGACAGGATATGCCGAGTGGAAGAATGGAGACCCACGGCGGGCCGCCGAACCTATGCGGCGCGGTACGGAAGAATTAGGCACGCAGCTGGGTTGGGGACATCCGACGTATGTGGCAGCGCTCAGACAGTATGAGCATTTCTTAAAGCAAATGGGGCGCATGAACGAGGCGGCAGAGGTAGCGACACGGCTGGAGAAATTTGCCGGCGCAAACACGGGGGAGCAGCGCGCTGCGATGGGAATGAGCCTTTTACCGTAGAGCAGGCATCAGAGCGGCAAAAGACGCTTGCCTGATACACTGACCGGGCGTGGTTTTGCGCGCAAAATGCCCATGGTTGAGCTGCTGCCTTCCATCCTTTCCGCTGATTTTGCGCACCTGGCCGACCAGGTGGCCGCGGCCGAGCGCGGCGGCGGTACGGTCATCCACGTGGACGTGATGGACGGGCATTTCGTGCCCAACATTACGCTCGGACCGCCGGTGGTTAAAAGCCTGCGCAAGGCGACCAAACTGCCGCTCGACTGTCACCTGATGATTGAGAACCCGGACGAATATATTCCCGCCTTCGCCGAGGCCGGGGCCAACTGGGTGAGCGTACACTACGAGACCTGCCGGCACCTGCACCGCACCCTGACGCACATTGCCGACCACGGTATGAAACCGGGCGTAGTGCTGAATCCCGCAACGCGCGTGAATCTGATCGTGGATATTCTGCCCATGGTGCACCATGTGCTGATCATGAGCGTGAATCCGGGCTTTGGCGGGCAGAAATTTATCGAGTTTTCGCTGGATAAAATTCGCCATCTGGCGGATTTAAGGCGCGAACTGGGCCTGAAGTTTAAAATTGAGGTGGACGGCGGCGTGGCTCACGATACAGTGGAGCGCGTAGTCCAAGCAGGTGCGGAGCTGTTGGTGGCCGGGAATGCTGTGTTTGGCGCAGGCCGGCCCGAAGAGGACGCACGTGCTCTGCTGGCGGCAGCGCGCAAGGCCGCAGGCGAGTAAAGACAGGAAATAACGTTCAGCAAGGCGGCACTGTTCCCAGAGGGATATGCGCCGTTGCAATGAGGTGGTATGAACCGGTTGTCAAACAAGATTGTGGCCGCAGCGGTTGCGGCCCTGCTGTTGGGGGGGCTTACGGCCCAGGCCCGCGTGAAGAAGCAGAAGAAACAGGACCTGAGCGCGAATCCGCTGGCAGGCCTGAACTCCAAGCAGCCGGACAAGATTTTGTTCGACAAGGCGATGCTCTCGCTGAAGAAGGGCCGGTACGACGTGGCCCGGCTCACGCTGCAGACACTGCTGAACACCTATCCTGATTCCGAGTACCGCATGCGCGCCAAGCTGGCCGTGGGCGATACCTGGTTCAAGGAAGGCGGCGCGGCAGCTTTGGCGCAGGCCGAGAACGAATACAAAGACTTCATCACCTTCTTCCCGAATGCTCCGGAAGCGGCTGAAGCACAGATGAAGGTGGGCGATATCTACTACCAGCAGATGGAAAAGCCCGACCGCGACTATACAAATGCATTGAACGCGGAAAAGGAATATCGGGCAATGATCAACATGTTCCCGGATTCCTCGCTGATTCCAAAGGCAAAACAGAAGCTGCGCGATGTACAGGAAGTGCTGGCCGAGCGTGAAGCGCAGATCGGGTTCTACTACCTGAGCAAAGAAAATTACTCAGCGTCGATCGCCCGCCTTCAGACTGTGGTGGATACGTATCCGCTGTACTCGAAGAGTGACCAGGCGCTGATTGCTATTGGCGACTCATATGAAGGCGAAGCGCATCAGGTTCAGCTTGCCACGGGTTTGCCAGGAGCTGTGCGCGAACGGCTTACGGCCGACTATATGGACCGCGCAGCTGCCGCCTATAACAAGGTAATTACGCGCTACCCGATGGCGCCGCACGTGGAAGATGCCCGCGACCGCCTGGTGGCGATGAACCGGCCCATTCCCGAGCCGACACAAGCGGCGATTGCGGAAAATGATGCCGAGGAAAAAAGCCGGCAGCCGCTTCGCTTTACGGACAGCATCCTTGGGCTGATCAAACACGGACCCAGCGTTGTGGAAGCCGTGCATGTGGGTGAACCCACCCTCACCGACCCCAATCGCACGATTGCGCCGGATGTTACCAGAGAAAATGTCGCTCTCTTCAAAGCAGCGCTTGAGGAAGGCAAGCCGGTCCAACCAGCGGCGGCTCCAAAACCAACAGGCGTAAACGAGCCACCCCGCAGCGATCAACCCTCCGAAGCTCCTGTAGAGCTTGCGGCACCAGCTGGTGGAACTGGTGTGGGGGTTTCAGTTGTGAGTGCCCCTTCGGGAGACTCAAAGGCAGATCCGCTTGTGAAATCGGTGGGTCCCACCAATACGACCCTTCCAGCAGCCGAGGCCCCGGCAGCAGCTCCAGAGCAGATCAACGATGTGAAGGCGGGATCGATTCCAGTTCAGCCGGAAACGGCGAATGGTAAGAAGAAAAAGGCTGCGAAGGCTGATTTGAGTGAGGAGTCTTCCAGCAAAACCAAGAAGAAGAAGGGACTGAAGAGATTGAATCCCTTCTAAGATCGGTTGAAGAAAACAGAAATTCAGGAGCCGCAGACCAGTTGGGTTTGCGGCTCTTGTTTTTTGCCGCGCAGCATTGTGCCAAAGAGCATGGATAATCTGCCAAAAACCTGCGTAACCGAAAAATTACTTGCAGTTTGTTAGCCCAAACAGGTTCCCTGATTAAGAGCTGGCAAAAATATATGTCCTGCTCCGTTCCGACTTTCACTGAAAGTGAGTGCTGCCATGGCCTGCGATCCCGATGAGCTGAAACACATTCCCTTATTTGAGCTGCTGGACGATGATGAACTGGCTGTTCTTGCAAGCCAGGTGGAAATGAAACAATTTGCCGCGCGGCAACGCATCTTCAAGATGGGCGACCCTGCAAGTTCGGCCTATGTCCTGCTGACAGGCCGCGTTCGTGTGACAACGGTGGATGAGGACCAGCAGGAGGTTGTGCTGGACGAACCTGAACACGGCGGCCTATTTGGATTTGCGTCCATGCTGGACCAGACGCCGCACCGAGCCAGCGCAATGGCGGTAGAGGCGGCTACATGCGTTGAACTCGACAGGCGCGACATTTCCACTCTGCTGGAGCGCAAGCCGCTGGCAGGACTGGATATGCTGACGATGATCGGACGCCAGATGCATGCGACGCAAAGGCTGATTCAACTGCGTGCGAGCCGTAACCCGAATGTATTGATTGAAAAGAAGGCCACCGTGGGCGAGCGGATTGCGGATTCAGTGGCGCAGTTTGGTGGTTCGTGGAATTTCATCATTCTCTTTACGGTTGTCCTAGTGGTCTACACGAGCATAAATATCTTTATGGGTCAGCGCGCGTGGGACCCTTATCCGTTCATTCTGTTAAACCTGTTCTTGTCTATGCTGGCGGCCATCCAGGCGCCGGTAATCATGATGAGCCAGAACCGCCAGGACACAAAAGACCGGCTGCGCAGCGAATTGGACTTTGATGTGAACCGGCGTGCCGAGGCTGAGATTCAGGCCCTCAGCCACCGGCTGAATCTGCTGACCGACAAGGTGGAGGATGTGGCCGACCTGATTCGCGAGAATGGGACCGTGACAAAGAATCCGTCTGCCTGAGCTGGTTTATGTATAGAGCGCAGTCTTAATGTCTGCATGACTTCTCATAAGTCACATTTGAGCAGGCTTAACGCATCCTTTCATGCAGCGGGACATCTGCTAGAGTGGGATGTGGTCCCCTTGTGCAAAGCTCTCTTCTGAAGCGGCTTGAACACACACACTCATACGGGCCGCCAAGCGAAATCCATGCCTCACGACCTGCCGAAAGCCTACGACCCGACGGCCATTGAAGATCACTGGGCCGAGTACTGGGTACGCGAAAACCTGTTTGCCCAGCCCACGCCCAAAGAGGGCGACAAGGCCGGGGACTCCTACGTCATTCTGCTGCCGCCGCCCAACGTTACTGGCCGCCTGCACATGGGCCACATGCTCAACCAGACGGAGATGGACATCCTGACCCGCTGGCAGCGCATGAGTGGCCGCCGCGCGCTGTGGCTGCCCGGCACAGACCACGCCGGCATTGCCACGCAGATGATGGTGGAGCGCCAACTGGCCGAAGAGGGCAAAAAGCGCCAGGAGCTGGGCCGCGAGGCATTCATTGACCGCGTGTGGGCGTGGAAGCGCCACTACGGCGGCGCAATTCTCGACCAGATGAAGCGCCTAGGCGCCTCGGTCGACTGGAGCCGCGAGTACTTCACCATGGACGAGAACCTCTCGGTCGCTGTGCGCGAGGCCTTCGTCAAGCTCTACGAACAGGATTTGATTTATCGCGGCGCCTACATCGTGAACTGGTGCCCGCGCTGCCAGACCGCCATCAGCGATCTCGAAGTCGTCTACGACGAGCACAAGGGCCACCTGTGGGAGATTAAGTATCCCGTCCTCGGCCCGGGCGGCAAGGACTCCGGCGAGTTCTTGACCATTGCGACCACGCGCCCCGAAACCATGCTGGGCGACGTGGCCGTGGCCATTCATCCCGAAGACGAGCGCTACACGCACCTGCACGGCAAAAAGCTGCGCCTGCCGCTGGTGAATCGCGAGATTCCCATCATCCTGGACGATTGGGTCAGCCGCGACTTCGGCACCGGCGCGGTGAAGGTGACGCCGGCGCACGACCCCAACGATTTTGCGCTCGGCCAGCGCCATCATCTGCCGTCCATCAACATCATGGACGACACCGCGCACATCAACGCCGAGGGCGGCGCATACACCGGCCTTGACCGCAACGTGGCGCGTAAAAAGATTGTCGCCGACCTCGAAGAGCAGGGCCTGCTGGTTGCGGTAAAGGACCACGTGCACAACGTGGGCCACTGCGACCGCTGCAAAACCGTGGTGGAGCCGCGCCTCTCGCTGCAGTGGTTCGTGGCCGTGAACAAAGAGGTCGAGGGACGCGGCTCGATGGCCGGAACGGCCAGAGCGGCAGTCAACGAGAAAAAAATTAAGTTCACGCCGGAGATGTACGAGAAGACCTACCTGAACTGGATGGAGAACATCCACGACTGGTGCATCTCGCGGCAACTGTGGTGGGGCCATCGCATTCCCGCGTGGGAGTGCTCCACCTGCCACAAAGTAACGGTGGCGCGCGTGGACCCAACCGCCTGCGCGCACTGCGGCGCGGCAACCATCACGCAATCCACCGACGTGCTGGACACGTGGTTTTCGAGCGGCCTGCTGCCGGTGTCGGTCTTCGGTTGGCCCAACATTACGCCGGAAAACCGTGCGGATTTTGACGCGTTCTATCCCACCAGCGTTCTGGTCACCGGCTTCGACATCCTCTTCTTCTGGGTGGCGCGCATGGTGATGATGGGCTGCTGGTTCGCGCAGGACGTGCCGATGAAGGACGGCAGCCCGCGCTCGCTCGCGGACTCGGTTCCCTTCCGTGAGGTGTACATTCACGCGCTGGTGCGCGACGCCAACCGCGAGAAGATGTCGAAGACCAAGGGCAACGTCGTCGATCCCATCGAAATTGTGAAGCAGTACGGCACCGATGCGGTACGCTTCACGCTGGCCTCGATGGCCTCGCCCGGTACCGACATTGCCTTCAACGTGGCGCGCACCGAGGGCTACCGCGCCTTCGCCAACAAAATCTGGAACGCCGCCCGCTTCATCTTCATGAATGTGGACAAGGCGGCGGAGGCGGGGTTCAAGACTCCGTTCGAGTTACTCCGTGGAACAACCGACCCCAGTGAGAGAGTTATCGACGGTCTGTTCCATCTGCCAATTGTCGGTGAGAACAACCCTCTTGCCGATCGATGGATATTGGCTGAACTCTACAGAACCTCTGTCGTGGTCAATGAGGCATTGGAGAATTACCGATTCGACGAAGCCGCAGCGTCCATCTATCAGTTTTTCTGGGGCAGCTTCTGCGACTGGTATCTCGAAATTGTCAAGCTGCGTCTGGACTTTTCAAAGACTCCTTCCAGAGAAGAACTGAGTAGTCGACAGCCTACGGAAGACGAAGAGAAGGCATTTGCGCAAAACGCCAAAGCAGTGGAAGCACTGGGTACGCTTGTTCTGGCGTTTGAGTCATCCCTGCGTTTGCTGTCGCCCTTCATGCCCTTCCTGACGGAAGAGCTTTGGCGTGCTGTTTTCGATGGAAATCCTCCCCGGAAGTCGATCGCTCTTGCAAGGTACCCGAGACCGCGCACCACATCTGTAACTCCAGCGCCAGTTATCGAGGAGATGGAGCTGCTGCAGAGCCTCATCGTTGAAGTTCGTGCGCTGCGCAAGGAGGCTGGTGTAGAAGAAAAAGCCGCCGTGCCCGTTGAAGTCCGCACGAATGATCGCCTCAAGCAGCTTGCAGAGGAGAACCGAGAAATTGTCGAGCGTCTGGCACGCGTGAGCGAGGTACGCTTTGTGCCATCCATCTCCGCCGGTCTCGCCAAGCACTCGACGGCGCAGTTCGATGTCGCAGTGGTCTATGAGCGCAAAATCGACATCCCCGCCGAACGCGAACGCCTGACCAAGGAAATCGCCAAGCTGGAAAAAGGCCAGGCTGCGGCTGAACGCCAGTTGGGCAACGAGGGCTTTTTGGCCAAGGCTCCCGCGCAGGTGGTCGAGGGGCTGAAAAAGCAGCACGCCGAAACCACGCTGCTTCTTGAAAAAGCACGCGCCGCGCTGGCCGCATTGCCACCGGAGTAAGTCCGTCTATGGCCTGCGTCTGCGACCGCTGCCTGCGGAATGCCAACACACTGGGTGTGGCGGACAAGGCTCTCTCACAGGCCGTGCTACGCAAGGCCTTTCGCGCAGCGGCACGCCAGTGGCATCCAGACCGGTTTGAGAACAACTCCGCACAGCAACACAACGCCGAAGAAGTCTTCAAGCAAATGCACACGGCCTATCGCGAGTTGTGGGAACATCTGGAAGCGCCGGTCATTATCGAGCTCGAGGCGGAGCCCGTTCGGCCCGCGCCGCGCGAGAAGCCTAAGCAGCACACGCCGCACATCTTCTTCGGCGGGCTGCCTGGCTGTTATACGGCGCCAAACTTTCCGCGCTTCGTCTCCGGACTTCTGCTGGGGCTGCTACACGAGCAGGAGCAGGCTTTGGGCTTTGTGGAGCTGTCGCGTCGCAGCACATTGAGTGGGCCACCATCGGAATTCATGCTCTTCACCAGCTACCGCATCGTGGTGCGGGATGCGCTTCGAACTGTTTCAATGCTCTGGTACACCGACCTTGGCCCAGTCCGGCTGGAAGATACGTTCAAAACAGGAAAGGTGAGTTGGTGGCGGCGCTGGATCGGCGAGATAAAAGGCATTACCGAGCAATACTCGCTTGAAATTTACCGCCGCGAAGGCTCTCTGTTTTATGCGTTCAAGGAAAGCGTAGATGACAGCGTGAAGAAAGTTATTTATAACTTTCTTCGGCAGGTGAATGTTTAACCCCATCTTTGAGTGCAGTCGAAAGCGGCCGTAATGGATTGGAAAAGTCATCGCATTGAAGCATTGCTGGAGCAGGCGCTGATCGAAGACCAGGCGGTGCGCGATGCGACGACCCATGTGACCATCGATCCAAATCTGCGCGCATCGGCATCGATCATTGCGCGACAGCAAATGGTTGTCGCCGGACTGGGCGCAGTTCCCCGTTTGCTTGAGATTTTTGCCCGTCTGGATCCAAGCCCGCAGGCGCATACGCGGTATGAAGTTGTGAGCCACCCGGAGATTTTTGATGGCGTGAAGGTGGAGGGCGGCCAGGTGCTGGCCGTAATTCGCCATAACGCGCGCGTGCTGCTGAGCTGCGAGCGGGTGATTCTGAACTTGATGCAGCACCTGAGCGGCATTGCCACGCTGACACGCACCTATGTGGATGCGATTCGCGGAACCAAAGCACGCGTGCTGGATACACGCAAAACCGTTCCGGGAATGCGTGCGCTTGAGAAGTATGCGGTGCTGTGCGGCGGGGGAACAAATCACAGGCTCGACCTGGCCAGCGGCATTCTTATCAAAAACAACCACATTGCGCTGGGCGGAGGTGTACGCACGGCTCTGGCACACGCACTGGAGCGTAGGCAAAAGGGCCAGCGCGTGGAAGTGGAAGTGCGCACCATGCAGGAATTGAATGACGCACTCGATGGCGGAGCGGAAGCAATCCTGCTCGATAACATGGCGCCCCAGCAAGTAAAGTCAGCCATTGATCGCATTCGCGAGGAGAAGCGCTGGATTCCCACTGAGGCTTCAGGCGGGATTGTCCTTGAGAACATCCGCGCATACGCTGAAACAGGTGTTGAGTTCATCAGCGTCGGTGCGTTGACGCACTCAGCCAAGGCCGCGGACATTTCTATGCGCATTGCGGCGGAGCCGAGTTAAGCGTGTATTCACCCGGTGCACTCGAAGCCGAACTCAAAGGCAGCATTTTCGCGGACAAGCTGCATTTCTCTGAGGTAACTGGATCGACCAACGCAGATGCGCAGGCCGCGGGGCTTGCAGGGGCGCCGCACGGATCCGTGTGGTTTGCCAATGAACAGACGGCGGGCCGCGGCCGCGGCGATCACACATGGATTTCGACCGCAGGACAAGGATTGTATGTGAGCGTGCTTCTGCGTCCGCAGATGCCGGTTGCGCGGTTGCCGTTGCTGGCGCTCGTGGCGGGACTTGCCGCTGCGGACGCGATTAAAGCGGCGAGCGGAGTATCTGCGGACCTTCGCTGGCCTAACGATTTGCTGATTGGCCCACGCAAGACAGGCGGGATTCTGGTGGAGTCGAAAACGACGGAGGCCACCATTGCATTTGCTGTAGTGGGGATAGGCATCAATGTGCACCAGAGAGCATTTGCCTCCGATCTTGCGACACCGGCAACCTCTCTTGATCTGGAAGCGGACCGCACCGTAAACCGGCAAACCCTGCTTGTTACCCTGCTAAAATCTCTGGAGCGTGAAGCCAATCTGCTGCTCGATGCAGAGGTGGTGAAGACTGTTCCTGCACGTGTGGCACAGGCATCCACTTGGGTGCAAGGCCGGTGGGTGGAAGTTCATGGTCCGCAGACGTGTGTGGGAGTGACAGAAGGACTGGACGAGCACGGATTTCTGCGTGTGCGCACTGACGGCAGACTTGTGACGGTGCAGACCGGTGGAATTCGGGCGGCGCAGACGAGAGAACAGGCAGGCTGAGAAACGATGTTGCTGGCAGTCGATGTGGGTAATACGAATACAGTTCTCGGACTCTACCGGATCAGCGGCGAAAAGCCGGAACTGGTGGCGCACTGGCGTATCACCACACACCGCACACAGACCGCCGACGAGTACGGCATTATCCTCGTCAATCTGTTCGAGCTACAGGGCATTTCTCCAGGCGAAGTGAAGCACATCATTATCTCGTCAGTGGTGCCGCCAGTGGAGTCGACACTGCGGCAAGTATGCGAAAAGTACTTCAAAGTGCAGCCCATGTTTGTGGAACCCGGCATCAAAACAGGCATGCCGGTGCTTGTGGACAACCCGGCAGAGCTGGGAGCTGACCGGCTTGTGAATGCGATTGCCGCGTTTGAGCGTTACGGTGGACCATGCGTGATTGTGGACTTTGGCACTGCGACAACGTTCGACGTGGTTTCAGCCAAGGGCGAGTATCTGGGGGGCGCAATTGCGCCAGGACTTGGCATTAGCGCGGATGCATTATTTGCGCGCGCGGCTCGGCTGGGCCGTGTGGACGTAAAGAAACCCGCGAAGGTGATTGGTACCAACACGGTGACGCACATTCAGAGCGGCTTGTATTACGGGTATGCCGGTCTGGTGGATGGAATTTTGGACCGCATCCTGGGTGAACTGGGCGCGCAAGCAATGGTGATCGCTACAGGTGGACTGGCAAAGTTGATTGCGGCCGAGTCTCGCTATATCAGCGAAATTGACGACATGCTCACGCTGAACGGGCTGCTGATTCTGTTCGAACGTAATCGCGCAGCGCGCTCGCGCGCCCGTGTGCACTGAAGGCGCAGACATGCGCAACTACTTCAACTACTTCACCGAGATCGAAGAGCGCTTTCAACAGCGGCGTGGTGCGCTATTGCTGCTTTCCACGCTCGACTGGGCGCTGATTGAGACTTGGCGCGAAGCAGGAGTACCGCTTGAAGCCGTGCTGCGCGGAATCGATGCGGCCTTCGATAAATATGAGGCGCGGCAAAAGAAGGGCCGTATGCAGCGCGTGAACGGACTAGCATGGTGCGCGCAGGCCGTGATGGAAGCGGTGGAAGAAATGCGCGAGGCCGCCACAGGCACCGCTGTCAAAACCGAAAAGGAAGTACCTGAAGGCTTTGAACATGAGCGTGTGGCTGCGCACCTGGATGCTGCCGCTACTGCGCTGGAAGCTGCCAAAGTGGAGCATGAGGCATGCACCGCGACGGCTGCGCGTCTGCGCGAACTTGCGGCACAGGTACGCGAGAACTCCGATAAGCAAGACTTGGAATCGCTGGAGCGAACGTTGACCGTGCTCGAAGATAAGCTCTTCAGCGCGCTCAAAGTTGCTGCGCCAGAAGAGCTACTTACAAATTTGAGCAAACATGCTGACAGCGAGCTGGCGCCGTATCGCAGCCGTATGGGCGCTGTGCAGTTACGACAAGTAAAGGAACAGTTCGAGCGAAAACAGCTACTCGTACACTACGAGTTGCCGCGATTGAGTCTGTTCTACATGAGCCAACAATGAAAAAAGTGCACCAGCATGGATCAGAGCGGCGCGGAAAAGTTGGCGCGCAGTATGCACTGGCTGCGGAACCACAATTGGTACGAATAGAAAAGCCGGTTTATGGCGGTGCATTTCTCGGACGCGTTGAGGGAAAAGCTATCTTCACGCCGTTAACGCTGCCGGGCGAGCTTGTCCGTGCTCGAGTCGTCGCGGATAAGCGCAGTTATGTTCAAGCTGAAGCAGAAGAAATTGTGGAATGCTCGCCGGAGCGCATTGAACCAGTCTGTCGGCATTTTGGGGTGTGCGGCGGCTGCCACTACCAGCACACAGGCTACGAACAGCAGATCGAATTCAAGAAGGCCATCCTGCGCGAGACTCTGGAGCGCGGCGGGTCGGCGTTTGCTGGCGAGATCGATGTGCTCGCCGCGGCCCCGTGGGCATATCGCAACCGAATCCGGCTTGCAGCAGATGCAGCGGGAAATCTTGGTTATCGCAGCCGTCGGTCGCATGCAATTGTTCCCATTGCTGAATGTCCGATTGCCGCCCCACTGCTGGTACACGGCGCATTGACCTTTGCCGCGCTGGCAAAAAAAGCAAATTTGGCCTGCGACGAAATCGCACTCTTCTGCAATGCAGATGAAACAGAGTTGTTGGGTTCTGTCACGGTACACGGCAGCGCTGAAAAGCAATTGCTCAAGCTGACTGCGGAGTGGGTAGAACAGGTTTCTGAGTTGACCGGTGTGCTGTTTGAGCAGCAGACATTGAGCGGCCGATCGCCGCAAATTATTGCGCAGTGGGGTAAGCATTCTCTTACCTACGTCGCAGCCGGCATGAATTATCACGTCAATCAGGGGGCTTTCTTCCAGATCAATCGCTGGTTGGTGGACGAACTTGTGGCGCACGTAACAGCAGGTCTTGCGGGCGAAACCGCGTGGGATCTGTATGCCGGAGTGGGTTTATTTGCGCAGCGTTTGGTGCAGAGCTTTGGACATGTACATGCCGTGGAATCTGCACCTGGAGCCACCGCATCACTCGTACACAATCTGGAGGGGACCGGTGGCGAGGCAATTGCTGCCGATACGCTCCACTTTTTGCAACAGAATGCAACCCAGACTCCAGACGCCATTGTGGTGGATCCGCCCAGGACAGGGCTGGGGCCTGAGATCACCGCTTTGCTCGGCAGGATTGGCGCGTCTTCTCTCACCTACGTTTCCTGCGATCCAGCTACACTGGCACGCGATCTGAAAGCATTATCGGCATTTGGGTATCGACTAGATTCTGTTACGCTGGCGGACCTGTTTCCCCAGACCTTTCACATCGAAACAATTGTTCGTATGCGTCACCTCTGAAGCGGGACTCATATGTATAACACTGAAGTGACGTACTGAAGTGCTGTAGCGCATAGCGCACAGTTTGCATTCCGTGGACAATGGCCGTGCACGATAGCGTGCGGCCCTTGTCATGAACAAACCACAGGACAATCCTTGGCCTTCGGCTTCGCATATTGGAACAAATCCACTAAGCCTGCGTGCGGGGACAATGCCGTTGTTTCATGCGGCATGGTTGTTTGCATCTGGGGCCGTTGTCGCGCACTTACTCTGGCTGCGCCCAAGCTGGCTCTTGTGCGGTCTTATGCCGGTAGTTGCTCTCTGGATACTGGCCACGTATCGGGCTGAGCGAATTGCATGGGTTCCGATGGCTGCAGCGTGGCTTTTGTTGGGGGCGTGGTGCGCGGAGATGGAGCCTCAGCCTGCACCTGCGCCTCAGCTTGCGGCCCTTTCAGACGGCCTGATACGCGAGGTGGAAGGAACTGTAGTCAGTGCACAGGCTGTTCGCAACGGTACGGCCAGCGACGATGATGATTTGAACAGCGATAAAGATACTCCTTCACAGCGCATTGACGTGCAGTTAAGCAGGGCAGAGTTCGTCAACGATACAGTCGACCGGATGGAGCCATTGACCGGGACCGTACGGCTGACGGTACAGTGGCCCAAAGATGCTGCAACGCATGCAACTGCGGAAGCACTGCACTGTGGCGAGCTTGTGCATGCGGATGTTCAATTGCGGCAACCCGTCGATTATCGTGATGCCGGAGTGTGGAGCCGCTCTGAGTATCTCTTGGATCAAGGCATTACGGCCACGGGGAACGTAAAGATTACCCATCTGACCCACTCGGAAGATGCGAGTCAAGAAAATGCCCCGCTCTGGCAAAAAATAGCGCATGAGAAAGAGCTTCTATCATGCCGAATCCATGCGGCTCAGCAATCGATAAGCGCGCGGCTCCAGGCTCTGCCCGCTGCAATGCACATCTACCCGGCATTTCTGCGCATCAACCACGAAGATGCGGCACTCCTGGCAGCGATGACTACCGGCGACCGCACATTTCTCACTCAGCCTCTCCGCCTGGGATTTGAGAGAACCGGATCGTTCCATATGCTGGTTGTTTCAGGACTGCACATGGGCATCATGGCTGGATGCCTGCTATGGCTGCTGCGCAAACTGCGCGTGAGGCGCATACCCGCAACACTGCTTACAATTGCCGGCTCGTTTGCGTACGCGCTCTTCACTGGATTCGCCACACCGGTGCAACGGTCCTTGTGGATGGTGACTCTTTTTCTGCTGGGACGGCTTATCTACCGCGAACGGCATGCGTTGAACACGATCGGTTTTGCGGCGTTGTGCATGCTGGCTATAAGTCCACGCGTATTGCTTGAGCCGGGCTTCCAGATGACTCTGCTCGCGGTGATTTCCATCGCGGGAATAGGCGTTCCGCTACTCGAGAAAAGCATCCAGCCCTATCTGCGAGCCACAAAGGATCTGGAATTAGTCGCAATTGATGTAAAGCTCGAACCACGAATAGCAGCATTCCGCGTGGATATGCGCTTTCTTGCGCATCGTATTGCTGGCCAGTATGCCACCTGGGTCGGGTGGAGGCTCTTCCCCCGGTGCGTCCGCTTTGTGCTCCGGTTAGTCGAAGTAATTGTCATTGCATGCGTTGTGGAAGTTGCCATGAGTCTACCGATGGCTCTGTACTTTCACCGCGTAACGGTATTCTCTTTGCCGGTCAATATCCTCATTCTTCCGCTGCTGTCCGTACTTCTTCCATCGGCGCTGCTGACCTTGTCCGTACTGACGATGTGGCCGGCTGCCGCAGTCTTTCCTGCTATGGCAACCGCAGCCCTTTTACATATGGGTGTCGGGATTGTGCGGTTCTTCGGATCCATCGCGTGGAGCGACATGCGTATTGCGACTCCGCTGGCCTGGCAATGCGCATTGTTTTGTGCTGCGTTGGCAGTGGCATTGATGCTGGCACACAGAGGCCGCTGGTGCAAATACACCGCAGTTATCGCGCTTCTGATGGCTGGAGGCGTGGCCGTGCTCCCCCGCGCAATTGAACATCCCCGGCATGCTTTGCTTGTTGAAGCACTGGATGTAGGCCAGGGTGACTCGCTTTTGCTCGTCACACCTGATGGCAAGACAATGCTTGTGGACGGCGGCGGATTCGGCGGAGGCTTTACGCAGGCAAAGCAGTGGTTCGATGTGGGAGAAGAAGTAGTTTCCGAGGCACTGTGGGCGCGTGGCATTCGGCATCTGAATGTGGTGGTGCTAACCCATGCGCACGGCGACCATATGGGTGGTCTTCCTGCAGTACTAGCGAATTTCAAACCTGAAGAACTTTGGGTGGGCAATAATCCCCCAGTGAAGGATTATGAAGCGCTTCTGAACGAAGCAATGAATTTGGGCACACGTATTCGTTCAATGCATGCCGGCGATGAATCTGGATTGGGTGACACGAGCATTCGCGTGCTTTCGCCGGCAGTTGGTTATCGGCCTGGGCCTGAGCCTGCGAATGACGACTCACTTGTGTTGCGGGTTGCATACGGAAAAACCTCAGTCCTGCTGGCGGGCGATGCGGAGGCTCCTGAGGAGAGAGAGATGCTTGAAGAGGGCGGCCTGGCAAGCACATTGCTGAAAGTGGGCCATCACGGAAGCATTACCTCGACAACACCTGAGTTTCTCGCGGCTGTACATCCGCAGTGGGCGGTAATCTCCTGTGGGCTTCATAACCGATATGGACATCCCCGCGAAGAGGTATTGCGTGCACTTCAGGAAAGTCGGGTGAGAACCATGAGCACTGACATCAATGGCGCTGTGTGCTTTCGACTGGACGGGAAAACAATTGAGGCTGATGCACTGTGCGGTGCTGGAAATGAGAACAACTAGACACGCTGTTGCATCCTGAGCGTTCGATTTAGAAGCGGAAGAGAATCCCAAACTGCAGTTCACGAGGATAGTAGGAATTGGTCGCATTCACAGTCAGTGGCTTCCCGAACTCGATCTGGCCATCCTTGAGACCGGTCAGGAAGGTCAATGTCGGCAAGCCGCCCGATGGTGTTCCCGCGCCAATGATGTAGCCGACTGTTTCAAGGCTTGTAACGTTGGAGTGATTGAAAAGGTTGAAGCTCTCTGCAAGTAACTCGAGTTCGCGCATGGCGCCTATATCAAATCTCTTCGCAAGCCGGAGATCGGCCTTCCATGTGGAAGGATATCGATAGGTGTTGCGCCCTACACCATAGATGCGCCGCTCGCCGCCGTAGCCATTCATACCGTAGGACAGGCCGAGTACCTGCGCACCGCTGCTCAGGTATTCCTTTGGAAGTGTGCCGGCTGTGCGCATGGAATACGGCTGTCCGCTCCGAAACACTCCCTTACCCGATATCAACCATCCGTTGAATAGATGATTGGTCAGGCCCGTGAGATGAAAGTGGCTTTGCCAAAGAACAAAACCGCTGGCAAGATGGCGCACGTCAAGATCGCTGGGGCCATACTCAAGTTGAAGATCCTCTGGATCCAAGACACTAGGATTGCCCTGCGTCGGCGTTCCATCCGGATTCCAGTCCCAGGTATGCGAGTAGGTATATCGAGCGTGGAGCGTGAACAATCGTCCATTGCGGCTGATTTGCAGGGAGCCTGCCTGCCAGGATGAGTTGGCGCGGCTGGCAATTTCAAGAACACGCTGATAACCGGAATCAAGACGGCCTGCTACGCCATAGGTCGTAGGCCAATTGGCATAGAACGGAACGGTAAGCAAAGATGACTTGATTGGGCCTGATCCGTTGCCGTCGACAACAGCATACGTAATCGTCTTTGGATTGACGCCTGGATCGTAGTTGGCATCGATTGTCGTTGGAAGCCGCCGGGCAAGGTTGACTGAGACTCCAGCCTCGATTTTCAGATTTGCGGGCAGAGTCTCCTCAGCCGAGAGCGCGGCCTGATGCACCTCTGCATTGCGAAAGCGCGGTGCGAATTCTACCGCTCCCTGCTTGACGGTTGTGCCCGGATCGCCTGCCAGCACATAAGGAAACGGCGGCGCGCCACCGTTATTCAGATTGTCCGTCGGACGCAAAAAGAATTCCATGTCACCGCGGGGAGATCCTGTCTGCGTCAGAGCATTCAACAGCGTTAGATTTGGAGTTCTCCCAAAAAACATGCCATATCCAACGCGCAATACGGGAATCCTGCTTTCACTTGTACCCCAGGCAAAACTGAAGCGTGGCGCTAAGTCATTGCCCAACTCGGGTGTTTTCTCCGTCAGCGGAAGATTGGGGTTATCGAGAGCCGCAATGGGAGGAGGTAATTGCTCATGTTGCCAGCGCAACGAGGCCACAGCCGTGATGCGATGCCGTGGCTGCCACTGGGCTGTCACATATCCAGCCCAATCATTGGTTGATAACCACCAGGCAGATGGACCGATGGTCTGTGTATAGCTGGAGTAACAAGGCAGATAACCAAGACCGCTTAATTGTCTGTCAGCATCGCGCCAGACTGTGCCGGTTCGATCGCAATTGTGCTGATCGTAGGAATTCAGTTGACCGCTCAAACCAAAACGAGAAAAGGCAAGCGCGTCGGAGACGAAATTTTCGATGCTTGAGTAATGATAGGTTCCGGTCTGATTGCTGAGCAGGGAATTAGTGTCTGTGCTGTGGCGGAAGTCTAATCCAACTCGCAGCAGAAATTGCCCTCGTGCCCAGTCAATTTGCTGTCGAAAATCGATATTGGATTCGTCTGGGTTATGGCCAGGACCGAATTGTGACGGATTGCCGATCGTAAATCCATAACGCGAATCGACGATGATTTGCGGAAGCCGTCCCCAACTATTGATATTGAGCGTTTGCTCGAATGGAGAAGGTGAGGACGACGGCGCAAAGTGGCGGTAGCGGCCAAATGCGCCTTGAGTAACCAACATAAGATTGGGAGCAATAAAATCACGCCATTGTCCCGTGATCCACTGTTCATTGCCGCGATACGATCCGAAGCTATTCGTACCGTAGAACTCTGTCGTTCGGCTAAAGCCTCCACCGGGAGAATCCCAGGAGCTCTGTGAAAACGACAGCATGAGATTTTGCCTGCTGGATATGCGCCAGTCTCCGCGTCCAAATCCTGTGATTCTGGTTGAGGTCCGCGGTGTGGGACCCAACAGACCGGCAATCTGCTCGAGCATGGTGGAGTACGCGGCAAGACCATCCGTAACAGGATTGACACTGCTAAGACCAAGCCGCGCTGCGAGCACCTGCATCTGATCATTCGATGGCCTAGCAAAAAAATTCTCCGGATGACGGACAGTGGAGAGCGCTGGATCATTGCGGTGAGAGGCATCGACCGAGACAAACCAGCCCAGGCGGCCATAGAGGAATTGGCCACCAAGTGCAGCGCCGCTACGCTGGTCGTGAGATGCGGGTGTGAATGGTTGAGCGCTGAAAACAGGAACATCGGTGTCAGATGCGGGAGCCGTCTCGCGAATCCACTCGGAAGATGGATTGCGCGCATCGAAGAGGTTCTGGCGGGAAAAGATGGACAAATTTCCATGGAGTCCCGCACCGCCCTGGCGCGATTCAATGGCGATGTTTCCACCAAGAAGCTGCGAATCCCCGCTCACGCGGCTCGGTGAAAGAATGCGCACGGCGCGAATTGCGGACTGGGCTGCGATGGGTCCGTCGTAGTATGCTCTGCCGCGGCCCGGCGAGGTTAGGCTGTTGCCGCGAAATGTGGACCGGGAAACCATGCCGTTCATCATGGGTGCATCCGGGCCAGACTCAGATAGCCCATCGCGCGTCTGGTCATATGCGCCTTCTGGAGGGTCCTCACCAAGCGCAACGATGGACTGCCAATCCCCGTTGCGAAGAGGAAGCGACTGCCATTGCCTGTAAGCAAGAACATCCGAGGCGCCATCCATTGAAAGACCAGCCTGTGCCGCCGCAAGAAGTGAACCGGGGGGCACGAACGTGAGTCGTAACGCGGAACGTGCCGCGCTGATAGCAACTTGAATCATGAAGGGACCGGCGAGCACAAGCCGATTGGCTCCGGCAGCAATGGAAGGCCGCGCAATGGAACGCATTGTGCCAGCGGCCGGTTCGGCGGAAATACTGAATGCTGGCAGTTCCAGCTTCGCGATCGCATCACGCGGCATGGTTGGTATTTCCGATGCGACTTGCCTATCAAGGGCAATATCTGGGTGCGGAAGACGAATGAGTGTGGCGGAGGGCCTCGCCGCGAATACGGGAATGCCGGTTGCAGTAAGCCGCAAAGTCGATGCACCGTTCACAGGCTCTATAAGTGCAGTGAGCATCTGGGCTGATTGTTGCGCTTCCATATGCGGCCTGGCAGGAGGAATAAAAGGCACTGGAGCAAATGCTGCGGGCAATGCGCATTGTGGCATGGTCAGCTGTTCAGTCGGCTCTGCAGCTATACGGGTAATGTGCTGTGGTGATTGCGCCTCGAGGTGCGGCGGAGGGGAAAGATGCAGAATCGCAGGCGCGGAGGAAATTTCAGGCTGCGATGAAGCATTGGGCTTGAGGTTGAGGGCAACCTGCACGTGCGCCCTGTGATGCGGGCTGATGAGAATACCTTCGATTTGCCCCTGGCCGAGGACTGGGCTGATAGCGCGAAGCAAATAGACGCCCGGAGGGAGGTTCTTGAATAAGTAAGAACCATTACGTGAGACTATGGTCCGAGTTTCGTCTCCTGTGGACTGGTTGCGAACAATGACTGTAGCGCCGGCAAGTGGATGTGACAGCCCATCGGTAAGCCGCCCTTCAAGAGCACCGGCAACTCCGGTTTGCGCGCACAGTAGAGCACAGGCCTGCATAGCAAGGAGCAGGGCGACGAGTCCGAAGCGTTTGACCCCGATGTAATCCGCCATCGAGGCAACCCCCTCGCGGCAGACTCTGGGAAGGAAATGACTTTACTGCGCGGCCTGCTCTAGTGGCAGGTCCGCTGAGAAATTTCCGCGATGGGCAACGGTCCCGGAGGAACACGCTGCTGCACAGGAAAAAGCAGTCAGCAAAGATTGGAAAATTGTAACCGGAACCACATACGAAAAAAGTGATTTAGCGCACTTAATGGCGTTACAGGCGAGCCATATAGGTAACTGCAGCCTGTTTTTCTGTAGACTGGAGGTTGGGCCTTTGGCCATTGAAAACATGTTTATTGATGAAGCCAAAATTCGGGTAAAGGCAGGAGACGGCGGAAACGGCTGCATGGCCTTTCGACGTGAGAAGTTTGTTCCGCGCGGAGGCCCCTCAGGGGGAGACGGTGGACGGGGAGGCGATGTAGTCATGGAGGCCTCCCAGCGGCACAATACTCTGATTCATTTCCGCTACAACCCCGAGCACAAGGCCAAGCGCGGCGAGCACGGCATGGGCTCAAACTGCACCGGCCAGGACGGCACGGACATTGTGCTGCAGGTGCCGGTGGGGACCTCGCTCTATGATATGGAAACCGGCGAGCTGGTGCACGATTTCAAATATCCGGACGAGCGCATCATTGTGGCAAAGGGCGGACGTGGCGGGCGCGGCAACCAGCACTTTGCGACGAGCACGCACCAGGCACCTCGCGAGCACGAACTGGGACGGCCGGGTGAGGAGCGCGCCTTCCGGCTGGAGTTGAAGCTACTGGCTGATGTAGGGCTCGTTGGCTATCCGAATGCGGGTAAATCCACACTGATCTCGCGCATCTCCGCAGCCAAGCCGAAGATTGCAGATTATCCCTTTACGACACTCGAACCAAATTTGGGTGTTGTGACTGTGGGCGAGGAGCCGACACAGCAGTCGTTCGTCGTGGCCGATGTGCCGGGGCTGATTGAAGGTGCCCACGAAGGCCATGGACTGGGTACTCAGTTCTTACGGCACATTGAGCGCACGCGCGTTCTGGCGCATTTGGTGGACGTGTCAGACGCCTCCGGAAGACCGGATGCGGTGGAAGACTTCAAGGTCATCAACAAGGAACTCGGCAGCTTTGCTGTGGGCGAAAACGGTGGAACTCTGGCCGAGAAGCCCATGATTGTCGTGGCAACCAAGATCGATTCGGCGAATCCAGAGAAGCTCAGGAAGCTACAGGCGCACGCCAAACGCAGAAAGCTCGAATTTCACGCAATCTCCGCCGTAACCGGCGAAGGCATTGAACAACTTAAGTGGGCGCTTGCCGGGCGGGTGCGGCCGGAAGAAGAGTGAGCGGGCACCGTACAATAAAGCTTCCACTTCTTTAAACAAGTCGTGGTGAATTTTCCCACTCAAGGGCAACACTTTCATGTCGAACATTCTTGAAAACCTCCCTGTCGGCGAAAAGGTCGGCATCGCTTTTTCCGGAGGTCTGGACACCAGCGCGGCTCTCCACTGGATGAAGCTGAAGGGCGCGCGCCCGTATGCCTACACGGCGAACCTGGGACAGCCTGACGAAAAAGACTACGACGAAATTCCACGCAAAGCGCTGGAGTATGGTGCGGAAAACGCACGACTGATCGACTGCCGTGCCCAGCTTGTGCGCGAAGGCCTGGCGGCCCTGCAATCGGGCGCGTTCCACATCACCACCGCGGGCATTGCCTACTTCAACACCACGCCGATTGGCCGCGCCGTAACAGGCACCATGCTGGTGGCTGCCATGAAGGAGGACGATGTCTCGATCTGGGGCGACGGTTCGACCTTCAAAGGCAACGATATTGAGCGCTTCTATCGCTACGGACTGCTGGTGAACCCGGAGCTGCGTGTCTATAAACCTTGGCTCGATGCGGCGTTTATCGACGAGCTGGGCGGACGCGCGGAGATGTCGGCCTTCATGCAGAAGTCGGGCTTCGAGTACAAGATGTCGGCCGAAAAAGCCTACTCCACCGACTCGAATCTGCTGGGAGCGACGCATGAGGCAAAGGAGCTTGAGCTTCTCTCGAGCAATGTGCGCATTGTGGACCCGATTATGGGCGTGGCCTTCTGGCGCGACGATGTGCCGGTAAAGGCCGAAGAAGTGACAGTGCGCTTTCACGAGGGGCATCCTGTTGCGCTCAACGGCAAAGAGTTTGCCGACCAGGTGGAACTGCTGCTTGAGGCCAACCGCATCGGCGGACGGCACGGCCTGGGCATGAGCGATCAGATCGAGAACCGTATCATCGAGGCCAAGAGTCGCGGCATCTATGAAGCACCAGGTCTCGCGCTGCTCTACATCGCATACGAACGTCTGGTCACAGGTATTCACAACGAAGACACGATTGAGCAGTATCGTGAGAATGGCCGCAAGCTGGGCCGTCTGCTCTATCAGGGCCGCTGGTTCGACTCGCAGGCCATTATGCTGCGTGAGAGCGCGCAGCGCTGGGTGGCGCGGCCAGTCACCGGTGAGGTGACACTCGAGCTGCGGCGCGGCAACGACTACTCGATCCTCAACACCGAGTCGCCCAACCTGACCTTCAAGCCCGAGCGGTTGTCTATGGAGAAGACCGAATCAGCCTTCTCGCCGCGCGACCGCATCGGCCAGCTCCACATGCGCAACCTCGATATCACCGACACGCGCGAAAAGCTTGTCACCTATGCCAAGTCGGGGCTCCTGACGCTGAGCACAGGCGCAAGCATGCCGAAGCTGAAAGACGGCGGAGAAGAATAGCCATCCGCATGGCGGCGAAGCCGCGTCTGCCGCACCGCAGGTGCCTCACACCATCGCCCGCTCTTTCACCGTCAGGTATTGATTCAGCACAGCGGATGACACCTGCTCTGGATTCAGGTCCAGTGTGAGCGCTCCCTGCTCGTGTAAACGCGCAAGGAGCAGTTCGCGGCGGCCGGCCATTTCCTGTGCGGCTGCGGCGCGAAACATTTCTTCGACAGATTTGGGTCGCGAAGTTGCGATGCGCTCTACCTCCGGTTGTGCCATGGCCACAAAGAGCAGGACGTGA
>DASZRJ010000035.1:0-40414 GCA_035550015.1 Occallatibacter sp.
TTCTGCCTCATGGAAGGTCTCGACGACATTGGCCTCACGCTGCGGCATGTGGCGGCGCTCGACGCATACGAAACGCAACACGACACAGCCGCATGGCTGAAGGCAAAGCTTGCCTGATCAATATGAACGCTTTAGAAGAACTTCGCATATGCTTCCGGCCTGACCGCATTACCACGCTGTTTGTGGGTGAATCGGCTCCGCAGAGCGGGCGCTTCTTCTATAGCAGCAACAGCAGCCTCTTCCACGCCATGAAACGGGCGTTCGGAGAAGGGACAATCTTTCTTGAGGACTTCAAAAGGAAGGGTTTTTATCTGGATGATCTGGTCCTCGTACCAGTCAATAAGCTTGAGAGGAGCGAGCGCACCCGCCTCCGGTGGACTTCTGTGGCAGGACTCACAGAGCGGCTGGTGGAATATAAACCGAGAGCGGTTGTAGTTGTTATGAAAGCCATTATGCCAATGGTCCGGGAAGCAATGCGCAACGCAGGCCTGATGCGCGAACCCTTCTGCATACCGCATCCCGCATTCGGTAACTGGACCCGCTTTCATAACGCAATGACAAAAATCATCGACGACCTGCCGGTGGCAGGAAACAGCTATCAAGAGGAATTTACCGCATGACCATCGAAGGAAAGCGCCAAAGTATCCCGTTGACTGAAGGCCCCAGCAGGGCCGCTGCCCGCTCTTATCTGCGCGGCGCTGGATTCAAGAAAGACGATCTGCATAAGCCCATCATCGGTATCGCCAACACCTGGACCGAAATCGGCACCTGCAATGTGCACTTGCGCGAAGTGGCCGAAGCACTGAAGGAAGGCATTCGCGAAGCAGGCGGCACTCCGATGGAGTTCAACACCATCACCATCTCCGATGGCATCACCATGGGCACGCAGGGCATGAAGGCCTCGCTCGTCTCGCGTGAAGTCATCGCCGACAGCATTGAACTCGTTGCACGCGGCAATCTCTTTGACGGCCTTGTCGGCATCGGCGGCTGCGACAAGAACATGCCCGGCATCATCATGGCGCTCTGCCGCCTCAATATTCCCGGCATGATGCTCTATGGCGGCTCCATCGCCCCCGGCAAGCTAAACGGTATCGACATCACCATCCAGAATGTATTCGAAGGCATTGGCTCGCATGCCGCAGGCAAAATCGACGATGCCGGCCTCGAAGCGCTTGAGGCAAACGCATGCCCCGGAGCTGGCGCATGTGGCGGCCAGTTCACGGCCAACACCATGGCCATGAGCGGTGAGATCCTTGGCATCTCGCCCATTCAGATCTCCGGCGTTCCCGCCACCGCGAAAGACAAGTACGCAGCGACACGCGAGGCTGGTCACATGCTGATGGATGCAGTGCGCGCCAATCGCCGCCCATCCGACATACTCACGCGCAAGTCGATCGAAAACGCCATCGCGTCAGTTGCGGCCAGCGGCGGCTCCACCAATGCCGTGCTTCATCTGCTCGCCATTGCGCATGAGATGGGTATTGAGCTCTCCATCGACGACTTCGACGCGATTTCAAAGCGTACACCGTTCATCTGCGACCTCACGCCTGCAGGCAAGTTCGTCGCTTCGGACTTTCAGGCCGCAGGTGGCTCGCGGCTTCTCGCCAGGCGCCTCATTGACGCTGGCCACGCAGACGGCTCCACCATGACCATCAGCGGCAAGACGCTTGCGGAAGAAGCCGCGCTTGCTGTTGAGACGCCCGGCCAGGTTGTCATTCACACCTTCGAGCAGCCCATCAAGCCCAACGGCGGTCTCGTCATCCTCAAGGGCAATCTTGCGCCCGAAGGCTGCGTGATGAAGATCGCCGCCGCGGGTCGCTACGAGCATCGCGGCCCCGCGCGCGTCTTCGACTGCGAAGAAGACTGCTTCGCCGCCGTACAGTCCGGCAAGATCAAGCCGAACGACGTAATTGTCATTCGCTATGAAGGCCCCAGGGGCGGCCCCGGCATGCGTGAAATGCTGCAGGTCACCGCGGCCATCAGTGGTATGCCGGAGCTGAGCTCTACCGTCGCATTGCTTACAGACGGCCGCTTCTCCGGAGCCACACGAGGAATGACTGCGGGCCACGTCGCGCCGGAAGCGTTCGTTGGCGGCCCCATTGCCGCCGTGCGTGAGGGCGATATGATTCGCTTCGATATTCCCAACCGCACGCTTGACGTCGAGATCAGCGCAGAAGAGATGGCCTCGCGCCTCAAGGGCTTCACGCCGCCCGCGCTGCGCTGGCCGCAGGGTGTCTTCAGAAAGTATGTCGACCGCGTAACGTCCGCCTCAAAGGGCGCGACAACATAACAACGTAGTTTCATAACGCATTTACCGAACGGGGAAACAATGCGCGGGCAATCGGCCCGCAGGGAGATCAACATGGCGAAGCAGACCACACAGGACAACGCGCACTTGACCACTCCAACACAGCTCACCGGCGCTGAGATCGTCTGGGCCACGCTGGTAGGTGAAAGTGTCACCACGGTCTTTGGCTACCCAGGCGGCGCCATCCTTCCTGTCTACGATGCGCTGCGCAAGTTTCCCATTCATCACGTACTGGTGCGTCACGAGCAGGGTGCCGCGCACATGGCCGACGGCTTCGCGCGCGCCTCAGGCAAGGTGGGCGTAGCCATCGCCACCAGCGGTCCCGGCGCCACCAATCTTGTCACCGGCATCGCAACCGCCATGCTCGACTCCATCCCGATGGTTTGCATCACCGGCAACGTGTCGAGCAAGGTTCTCGGCACTGACGCCTTTCAGGAAGTCGATATCACTGGCATCACGCTGCCCGTGACCAAGCACAACTTCCTCGTCAATCGCGCGGAAGACATTGCTCCCGCTCTGCGTCAGGCATTTCAAATTGCGCAGTCGGGTCGCCCCGGCCCCGTGCTCGTCGATATCACGAAGGACGCGCAACAGGCCACGGCTCTCTTCGACTTTGAAGCGGCCAAACCCAAGCCGTATCGTCCGCACCCCATGCTGGGCTTCAATGAGACCGCTCTGAACCAGGCAGCCGAGCTCATCCGCAATGCGAAGCGTCCCGTCATTCTTGCCGGTCACGGTGTGATGGAGTCCGGTGCGATGGAGCAGGTACGCACGCTCGCCGAACGCGCGGAGATTCCCGTGGCGCTCACACTGCTTGGCATCGGCTGTTTCCCTGCTTCGCATCCGCTTAACCTGGGTATGATGGGCATGCACGGCGAAGCGTGGGTGAATGATTCGATTCAGAATGCGGATCTGCTCATCGCTTGCGGCATGCGTTTCGATGACCGCGTCACCGGAACGCTCTCCAGCTATGCCGTCAATGCGAAGAAGATTCACATCGAGATCGATCCGTCCGAAGTCAACAAAAATGTCAAAATCGACGTAGGCCTCATCGGTGATTTGCGCCAGGTGCTCGAAGAGCTACTGCCGCGCATCAGCACCCGCGACGGCTCAGCCTGGCTCAAAACCATTGAAGCGAGCAAGGGCGAGTCTGCCGTCCGCGACATCAAGAACATCCCCGACTCCGGCCATCTCTATGCCGCGCACGTCATGCACGACCTGTGGAAGCTCACCAGTGGCGATGCGATTGTCGCCACCGACGTGGGCCAGCACCAGATGTGGGAGGCGCAGTACTTCCACCACGAAAATCCGCGCACGCTCGTTACATCGGGCGGCCTCGGCACCATGGGCTTCGCTCTGCCTGCGGCCATTGGCGCAAAGTTCGGCTGCCCGGACAAGGAAGTCTGGGTCATCGCCGGTGACGGCGGCTTCCAGATGACTGCGTCGGAACTTGCCACCATCGTGCAGGAAAAGATCAAGGTCAACATTGCCGTCATCAACAACGGCTACCTGGGCATGGTGCGCCAGTGGCAGGAATTCTTTTACGAGAGCAACTATCAGTCCACGCCGCTGATCAGCCCCGACTTCGTGAAGCTTGCCGATGCGCATGGCATCGCAGGCGCAACGGTACGCACACGCGCGGAGCTCGACGAGGCGGTGCAGAAGGCGCGTACGGCCGACGGTCCGTTTCTGCTGAACATCCTGGTGGAGAAAGCCGATTCGGTGTATCCCATGATTCCCGCTGGAAGCGCGCTGCACGAAATGATTCTGAGACCCAAAAAGAACCCGCTGATTGAAACGGCGGAAGACGAATAGCGCCGCACGTTCGGTCGCATTTATCGAAAGGCAGTTATGGTGCACACATTTGTTGCGTATGTTGAAGACATTCCCGGCGTGCTCACGCGTGTTGCGTCTCTGTTCCGCCGGTTGAACATCAATATCCAATCGCTCACGGTCGGCCGTAGTGAGCGCCCCGGCCTCTCGCGTCTCACACTGGTCTGCGAGTCCTCCGGCGAGGCAAGCCATCGCATACGTGCCAGTCTGTTCAAGCTTGAGAACGTCGTTGACGTGGACGATATTGCGCAGGCTCCAAACGTAACGCGTGAACTCGCGCTCATTAAGGTAGCTGTTACGGCGCAGACACGCTCGCAGGTCTTCGAGCTCGTTGAAGTCTTCCGCGCGCGGATTGTCGATCTCACTTCCGAGTCGCTGATGATCGAAATGACCGGCGTCGAAAGCAAGATTGAGGGCCTCATCGAGATTTTGAAGGCAAGCGACTGCCGCATCCTCGAGCTCTGCCGCAGCGGCAAAATGACCATGCGCCGCGGCCATCACACGAGCGGAGTGTTGCGTGCCATGGGTGCCAAGAGCGAAGAACACGTCGGGGCCGGTGCAATGGCCGGAGGAGAATCCGACTAATCCGCGCAGCCATTGCAGCCACAAGGCGCAAAGCTCGACAATAGAAGGGTCGCGCAGGAACCGGAATCGCGCAGGGTGCTTCCCCTTCGAGCCGCACAACGCACCCCGGTTCAATTTTCCGCACCACAACGATTCACGCACACCAGAAAAGGAAAAGACTGAATACATCATGGCTACGACTTACTACGATCACGACGCCGACCTTTCTCTTATCCAGGCCAAAAAGGTCGCCATTATCGGCTACGGCTCGCAGGGCCACGCGCACTCGCTCAACCTCAAGGACTCGGGCGTACAGGTAAAGGTGGGCCTTGCCCCCAATTCCAAGTCCATTGAGAAGGCGAAGAAGGCCGGCCTCGAAGTCGACACCGTCGCCAACGCCACCAAGTGGGCCGATGTGGTGATGGTCCTTGTCCCCGACCAGACCGCCGCCAAACTTTACGCCGAAGAAATCGCGCCCAACCTGAGCGCAGGTAAACTGCTGCTCTTCGCACACGGCTTCAATATTCACTTCAAGACCATCACGCCCGATGCCGGCATCAACGTGGGCATGGCCGCGCCCAAGGCGCCCGGCCACCGCGTACGCGAGGTCTTCACCGAGGGCGGCGGCGTTCCCGGACTCATCGCCATCCATCAGGACCCGAGCGGTGACTCCCATGCGCTCGTCCTCAGCTACCTCAAAGGTATCGGCTGCACCCGTGCAGGCGTGCTTGAAACCACCTTCAAGGAAGAGACTGAAACCGACCTCTTCGGCGAACAGGCCGTGCTCTGCGGTGGCGTCAGTGCGCTCATCAAGGCGGGCTATGAAACGCTTGTCGAAGCCGGCTACCAGCCTGAGAGCGCGTACTTTGAAGTGCTGCACGAGCTCAAGCTCATCGTCGATCTCATCTATCGCGGCGGCCTGGCTTACATGCGTTACTCCATCAGCGACACCGCCGAGTGGGGCGATTACGTGAGCGGTCCGCGCGTCATCAATGAGGAAAGCAAGAAGGCCATGAAGGCGGTCCTCACAGAAATCCAGGACGGCACCTTTGCCAAGCGCTTCCTTGCCGATCAGAACTCAGGCCGCAAGGAATTCCTCGCCTTCCGCGAAGCGGAAGCCAGGCACCCTATCGAGATCGTTGGCAAAAAGCTGCGCGCTTCCATGCCCTTCCTCGATCCGGTCACGGTAGAAGAAGTCGCAAAGACCCGCTAATGCATCACTTGCTGAAAAAGCCCGGCTTCTGCCGGGCTTTTTCAGTCTTCGTCAGTGGGCACAAATGATCGGGGCACGCTTTTTACCGCCCTCATTGCAATCCTCAATACTTACTTCGCAAAGTTGAAGCCTCAATCACTTCCTGTCCAGCCGGAATGCCGCGGCCTGAAAGTCTCCGCGGAATTCCTTGTCCATATCGATGCCGTGATTCATCCACCATGCGCCGCTGGCTGTCGCCGGCGTGTCCGGTGCGGCCTTGCCTTCAATGGAAGTCAATGTGTATTCGGCCTTCGGGTCTAGTCCCAGCAGCTTCAGCAGCGGAAATCCACGGCCTTCCTGCGTGGAGTGAATGAAGGTGAAAAACACAGCCTGTGACTTGTCATGATTCACCGTCTCAGTGGCTGAAAACTCGCTGCCGTCACGCGGCGAGATAAGCCGGTACAGATCGCCTTGCACAATCGTCTTCTGCACCTGGTGATACGCGGCAATCAGGCGCTTGGCCGTCGCCATCTCCTGGTCGTTCCATTTGGTGATATCGGCGCCGATGCCCAGTGAGCCTTGCATCGAGCTGAGCATACGGTATTCGAGTGAAGTTGACCGCTTGTTCAGCCAGTGCGGCGAATCGGTCACCCACGCCATCATCACCTGCGGCGTGTAGGCATACGTAAAGCCGTCCTGTTGTGTGAGCCGATCGAAGGGATCGGTGTTATCCGAGGGCCACACCTCATCGGCATACTTCAGAATGCCCAGATCCACGCGCCCGCCGCCGCCTGAGCAGCTTTCGATTTCAACTTTCGGATGCTTCTGCTTTAGCTCGGCAAGGATGCCGTAGAGATTCTGAATGAAGGCAACATACACCTTCTTCTGTTCGTTGGCGGGCAACTGGTCCCATCCTGGCTCGCTCCAGTTACGGTTGTAGTCCCACTTCAGAAATGCAATGTCATTCTCTGTGAGCAGCTTGTCCAGGAACCCGAACACATACGCGCGCACATCGGGCCGTGCAAGATTGAGCACCAGCTGATTGCGCTGCTCGCTGCGCGGGCGTCCGGGAAAGTTCAGCACCCAGTCAGGATGCTTGCGATAGAGATCCGAATCCGGATTCACCATCTCCGGCTCAACCCAAAGGCCAAAATCCATTCCAAGAGAATGCACCTTGTCGATGAGCGGTTTGAGTCCGTGCGGGAATTTCTGTGGATTCACATACCAGTCACCGAGGCCGGCATGATCCGTCTTGCGCTCACCGAACCACCCATCGTCCATGACAAAGCGATCCACACCCAGTGCGGCGGCCTTTTCCGCCAGAGCCATCTGGTTGGTCTCGCTTACATTCATGCCCGTGGCTTCCCACGAGTTGTAAATCACCGGGCGCGGCTTGGGTGCGGCACTGTCACCCTCGCCCACACGATGCGGAAGAATGTGCGCAAGCTCGAAATGATGCAGCAGACGCGATGCTCCGCCAAGTCCGTGCGCCGAATAGCCGCCATAGAAGATTGGCGTCTCCAGCCTCTGGCTCGGATGTAACACGTAACCAAAGTCGAAGGGGTTGAAGCCGCCCGTCACACGAATCGCATCGAGCTGATCCTGCTCCACCGTGATACGCCATGAACCGCTCCACGCCAGCGCTCCGAACCACACCGGGCCATGTTCCTCATCGGGTCCTCCGGATTGAATAGCGAACCATGGATTCGCCTGATGTCCTGTTGTTCCGCGGCGGCTCTCAATTACGCGTTCGCCGGGGCTGAGCGTTTCCTGCGTCAGATTCCACTCTCCGGCCCAACGGCCCGTCAGGTAATCGAGTGAGTAGTGGCCTGCGGGCAGAGCCCATGCCGCAGCCGCGGCCTGCTCCACGGTAATGGGTTGCGGCTCGCGGTTCACAATAGTCGCCGAGCGTGCAAGAATGCCGCTGGTTGGATCCATCTCGTAATGGAGAATCACAAAAACATAGCGCTTGATGTCTTTCAGAATCACATCGACACCGTGCGACGTGAGCTTGTGGCTGTCATAGTGCAACACCAGGTCGCGCGTGCCGTCGGCGAAAGTCACCTTCAGCGCGGGCTCGACAAAAAGCCCGGCGCCCCAGCCTGCGTATTCCTGCGGTGTCGTTGTGTATGAAGAATCAAACGAAGCCCATTCGGACATAGGAGTCGCTTCGGGAAAATTGTCTGTCGCACCCAGACGGCCGCCCCAATAAAGCTGCTGCAACTCGCCGCGCGAGTTCACGCCAAAGACATAAGACGTATTGCCTCCATCCAGTCGAAAGACCTTGGTCTTGGCATCGTAGTGGCAAATGGAAGGGGTTTGCGCGCCGGTCGGCAACAAAAAAGAGAGAACCATTACCAAGATTGAAAATGTTTTCAACATCAATCCCATCTCCTATCGATTCTCAAAACGCCTCATCATATCATTCGCTGTTCCCTTCAATTCAAGCTGCCTCCACAACTCCGCCAATCCCACAGCAGAATCAGCTATGCTGAAGATGCGTCCCTGGAGGTCTCGGATGCTTGCCCCCACTTTGACTTCTCCTGCCTGTCCCACACCGCATGAAAAGATTGCGGAGGCCCTCGAGCGTATTGGCCCCCTGCAGGGTCTCCCGCTGGAAGACCGTCTGTGGCTGGCGCGCAATGGCGTTGAAATCGTAGCTCAGCCAGGTGACGTTCTTTTTGAGGACGGCCAGCCGGCCGACCACATGATTCTTATCCTTAAAGGAGAGATTCATGTACGCCGCGATCGCCCCGGCGGATCCATGCTGTTCTTTGGACGCGCTGGGCAGATGACCGGCCTGCTTCCCTTCTCGCGCATGAAGGTCTCCGGCGGGCAGGGCTTTGCGGTGTCTCCTGTGTGGGCGCTGCTTATTCATCGCTCCATGTTTGACGAGATGCTGCAGGCAATTCCGGCGATGACGCAGCGCGTGGTCTCCACATTGCTTGACCGCGTGCGCGAAGTCACCCGCATTGAGCAGCAGACCGAAAAGCTGAGTGCGCTCGGTAAGCTGGCCGGCAATCTGGCGCATGAACTCAACAATCCTGCATCGGCCGCGCAGCGGGCCGCTTCCAGCCTGATGACGGAACTACGCGCAAATCGCAGCAATCGTTTCAAATTTCTGCATCTCTGTCTCAACGACACGCAGATTCGAGCTCTTACCGATTGGGAACAGCGTGTCCTCAGCCGCCCGCGCATCACTGATCCGCCCGACGCCAGCGCGCTGATTGGCTGTGAGGAGACGTTGCATCGTTGGCTTGCGAATCTTCCCTGTGAAAACGCATGGGAGGTCGCCTCGCAAATTGCGGAGCAGAATGTCGGCATTGACGACCTTGAAAAGCTCAAAGCCGATATCGGCTCTCAGGCGTCTGCGGTGGCGCTGGAGTATTTCGCGCGCTTCCTGCGCACCACACGCTCGGTCGATACGCTGCTTCACTCCACATCGCGTATTTTTGACCTCATCAGCGCCGTCAAGTCGTATGCATTCATGGATCGCGCGCCGATTCTCGAAATCGATGTGCCCACCGGACTCGATGCCACTGTACAAATGCTGCAATCGCGCCTCGACAAGGTAACAGTGGTACGTGATTATCAGCGGGATCTGCCGCGCATCAGCGCCTATGGCAGTGAGCTGAATCAGGTGTGGACGGCGCTCATTGAAAACGCCCTCGATGCACTCGGCAACGAAGGTACGCTGCGCCTCACCTGCAAACGCGAAGCGGAAATGCTGCTCATCGAAATTTGGGATACCGGGCCGGGCATTCCCACCGAGTTGCAGGACCGCATCTTCGAGCCCTTTTTCACCACCAAGCCTCCGGGGCAGGGTCTCGGACTCGGACTCGACAATGCCATGCGCATCGTGCGCAAGCATCGTGGACATATGAGCGTGCGCTCCGAGCCTGGCTCAACCTGCTTCCGCGTGCGTCTTCCCATCGATCAGTTGCAGGCATACTGACGAGTCCGCGCACTGCGAAAATCCACAGGCGCAAGTGAACTGCCATTCATTTCACTTCGAATACACGGAGGGTGCGCGTGACAGATCCGGCAATGATTGCAACAACTCTTGCACCCATGCTTTCGGTTCGCAATGGCGCCAAAGCCGTGGATTTTTATCAGACAGCTTTTGGCGCTGAAGTCTTGTTCCGTCTCGACGGTGAAGACGGTGACGTGGTGGCGCAACTCAAGGTTGGGGCATCGGAGTTCTGGATTGCCGATGAATCTCCGGAGCACAGCAACTTCAGCCCAGACACCTTGGGCGGTGGAACCGTGCGCATGATCCTCACGGTTCCTGACCCCGATTCGGTTTTCGACAAGGCCGTTGCTGCCGGAGCCAGAGTGATTCGCCCTGTAACGGACGAGCCCTATCACTGGCGCGTAGGCCGGCTCGTTGATCCATTCGGGCATCATTGGGAGATTGGCAAGCCGCTCAAATAAGCGGATCGCCCGTTACGAAGATGCATTGGAAGTTGGCGGCCTGAGTACAGGCACCCTGATCAGAACGACACGTCTGCAGGTTCCGTCACCCGCATCACGGACTGGTCGCCCGTCATCTTCTTCCATGCCGAGCGAATTGCATCGATCTTTGCGCGATTGTCGGCGCTGTCTTCGTAGTCGATAATCAACATCTTCGAGCGCAATCGCTCCGGGCTGGTTTGATTCGTCCCCTGCCACTGTCCGTAGACATCCACAACACTCAAGCCTGCGGGAAAACGAGGCGTCACTTCCCTGTCGAGAAACGCGCGCCACTGTGCCTCGCTCACGCCTTTGGTCGCGTCGTCCGCCGGGCCAAGTCCAAAATAGAGCCGCGTATCCACCCATCTATGCGCGGAACCGGGATGCGCCGCATCACCGCTCAGTGTGGGGGGAGCCTGCGCGCTCACAGATGCCGCATGCGGATGCGCACAGGCAGACAGAGACACTGCCAGCGTAGCCACCAGCGCAAAAACCGTCAGGCGCATACAGGCTCCAAGAAATGTCGGATGAAATTACTTCTCGATTTCCACGCCACGCCAGAAAGCGACATAGCCTTTGATCTTGCGCGCGGCGGGTTTGGGATCGGGATAGTACCAGGCCGCGTCAGGATTATCCTGTCCATCGATCAGCAGGCTCATGTAGCGCGCCTGTCCTTTCCATGGACACGTGGAGGTAGTACTGCTGGGACGAAAATACTCCCGCTTTAGACTCGACTCAGGGAAATAGACATTCCCCTCTACCACCTCTGTCGCGTCACTCTCGGCAACCACTTTGCCATTCCAGATCGCTTTAGCCATCGGCTCGTCCCGTCTAACTTCACAGATTCTTCCTCTGCCGGCGCCAGTCGGCCCGGCAGAGGAAAAATCAATACGACACTAGCAGAAATCCAGTCTGAGAACGAGTTCCTTCATACAACTGGAATCAAACCTCTTACTTTTTGATGCTGATGGACTCAATGACGACTGATTTTTTGCTCGCATCTTCAGTGGCTGTCACCGCAACATGGTCACCGTAAAAGCTCTTCACCGCATCGGGATTTTCAATCGCCCAGACCTGCTTGTTGGCCTCGTCCACAAAGACCGGCTTCATACCATTCTTAATGCACTCTTTCACGCAGGCCGCACCGGTTCCCATGTGCTTCGCGCCGCACATCGAATCGGAAATGTAACCGGTCAGTTTCGCAGAATCTGCCGCACTAGCCGTCATGGCTGCCGACGCGATCAGGAGTGTTATCGCTGCAATACGCTTCATTTCGACCCCCAGAGCGCAAGTGTGCGCTTGGCTCCTATCATGCCCCCTGACACCGCCTCGGCACAAGAAGAGTATGCAATCCCCTTCACATCGTGAAGAAAGAATTGCCGCATTTTCACTTTTGTTTCAATGCTTCACGGCGCGCGCTCACATTCTTGAGAACAGTCGCATAGCGAGTCTCTGCCGCCGGAAAACGTTCGACCAGCTCCGATGTCTTCGTCATGAACATGGGATTGCGTTCGCGAATCGTATCGAGAATATGTGCGAACTTCGCCAGGATAAAAAATCCCTCCGCATTGCAGTCGACAAAGAGCTCCGCGGAAACCGAACCATGCAGCACCATCGCCGCGGCCATCTCCCAGTACGTGGTCACCTGGCGGAACCACGCATTGTGCGGATCGCGAAAATTGCCGGCAACTACAAAAAAGTCCTCGACCGTATCCGGCCAGAACTCCATTAGCATCCAGGCGCGCGCCTGGCGCATCACGGCTTCGCGCCGCAGTTCGTAAAGACGGAGAATAATATCGGCATCAGCCGGAGTTGCGAGCATGCGTTCCATGAGTGTCTCCGTTGCTCATGGTAAAGGATGGAAGTGGCTAGCGGGAGGATCTGGACCGAATTCGAGTTGTGGATGAACGGATGGATCGGCTGGAGTGTGCCAATTTTGATTGAGCCAGAATTTCCTTCCACTCCGACTGCGAATAAAAGCGACCGGAACGATCCAGCTTTCCCGAGCGCAGGTCTCTCGATACCTCTTTGATCGCCATCTGAATGGCGCTATGGATTTCGTGAGAAGTCATTGTTCTCATCTGACAGACTCCATAAGTTTGGCCCAACGTTCCATATCCAGGACGCGAATCTTGCCACCCTCTGCTTTTTGAGCGATTCGGACACCCTCTTGTGAATTATCGTATACCTCAACTTCGTTAGCCAAATCTAGATAGAGATTCAAGAAATTCGCAATCCCAAGGCGATACCGTCTGCGGATAGTCTCCGGAGGTATGCCATGGCCGCCTTCCCTCACTCGTTGAGCTACTCGCTCAATCGCGTCCTCGGCTGTGGGAAGCCAGAGATAAAGCAGGGTAATGCGCCAACCTGACTCTTTGCACTGTTGCAAAAAGCGCGCATAAGATTTGCCCGCCAGCGTACTTTCAAAACCAAAGCTCACTTCTTGCGCAACCAGCTCACGCATACATGCCCGCATCATGCGTCCCGCCGCAAGTACGACAGAGTCTACATCCTCGGGGCAAATTTCGCGTGCAAACTCGTCCGCATTCAGGAATTCCTGAACTGGCGTAATCCTCGACAGGAGTTTACGTGCAGCGGTTGTTTTACCTGCTCCGTTAGGCCCACCGAGGATGACTATCTCTTTCAAGAAGTTTGCTTATACCGGCTGTAGCTCGTCCTTCTCCACCACAGGTCCGTGCGTTTCAGCCGTCGGCGGCGGAGGCGCATCGCCAATCCGCTTGGAGTAGCTGCACACCACGGCCTTCTCTTCCTCAACGGGTGCGGTCTTCTTTGCACGTTTCTTTGGCGCGGCTGCCTCTTCCTCGACGCTCTTCTTCTTGTTCGGACACTCAAGATAAATACCGGACTTGAGCACCTTCTCGACAAGATACGGGCTGCCGCACTCGGGGCACTTCTGCGCCACCGGCTTGTAGTTCGACGTGAAGTCGCACTTGGGATAGTTGGTGCAGCCCCAGAAGATGTTGCCGCGCCGTGCCTTGCGCTCGGCAATGTCGCCCACGCCGCACTTGGGACACTTCAAGCCTTCAATCAGGTTCTGCTTGATGTACTTGCACTTCGGATAACCCGAACACGATACAAACTCGCCGTATGCGCCCTGCCGCAGCACCAGCGGCTTGCCGCACACCGGGCAGTCCTCGCCCGTCGGCTGCGGAGCATTCTGCTTCTGCTGTTGCTTCGAGCTCAGCTTGCGAATCGTCTTGCACGGCGGATCGTCGTTGTATCCAGGGCATGCCATGTACGGACCGAAGATGCCGCGCTTCAGCACCATCACGCGCCCGCAGTTGTCGCAATACTCTTCCTGCTCGCCCGCCTCCTGCCCTTCCGGCGTGTTCAGATCGGGCTTGGCCGCAACATTTTCTTTCGTGAAGTCACAGCTCCACTGTTCCACGCTTACTTTCTTGCCCTTGGCCGTGGCATCTTCCGCCGCATCTTCAATGGCCGAGAAAAGCTCCTGCGCATTCTTCACTTCCTTGGCAAACACGCTCGTGTCGTCCACAGTAGCCCGCACCGTCATTGGAAAATTCAGGGTGCTCGTGATTTTTTTCATCACCGATTCGGGGTCCTTTTTCCAGGGCCCCGCGGCCACAGCAACCGGCTTATTCCTGCTGAAGTTCGAGCAGGAGTAAAAGCTGCCGAATTTACCCCACTTCAATACCAGCGGCGATCCGCAAACCTCGCACTTCTCGTCGGTCAGCTTCTCCATCCGCTTGATGTTTTCCATGTTCTTGCCGGCGTCTTCCAGCTCGTCTTCAAAGTAGCCGTAGAAGCCTTTCAGCAACTCGGTCCACTGTTCCTTGCCGTCTTCAATGTCGTCCAGTTCCTCTTCAAGCCGTGCCGTGTAGGCCACATCGAAGATGTACGGAAAATTCTTTACCAGCAGGTCGCACACCACCATGCCGATCTCCGTCGGATAGAACCGTCCGGCAATCTTCGTCACGTACTCGCGATCCTGAATCGTGTTGATGATCGACGCATACGTCGACGGCCGCCCGATGCCCTTCTCTTCCAGTACCTTTACCAGCGATGCTTCATTGAACCGCGGCGGCGGTTGCGTGAAGCTCTGCTTGCTCTCCAGGTTGTCGAGCGCCAGTTCCTTGATGCCGTCCAGGTTCGGCAGTTTGTTTGCCGACTCGTCATCGTCGGCCTTCTTCTCTTCCGCTACCTGGTACACGCGCAGATAGCCGTCGAAGCGCACCACCGATCCGCTTACGCGGAAGTCATACGTCTTCTTCGTCGTCTCTGACACGGCCTCGATCTTCGCCGTCGTTACGTCGAAGATCGCCGGCGTCATCTGCGACGCGACAAAGCGCTGCCAGATCAGCCGGTAGAGTTTCAACTGCTCATCGGTCAGGTAGCGCGCAATCAAGTCCGGCGTACGCGCCACGTCCGTCGGACGAATCGCTTCGTGCGCATCCTGTGCGGCCTTTTTGCCCTGGTACAACAGTGGCTCCTTGGGCAAATATTTCTCGCCCAGTTCCTTCGTGATCCATGCGCGCGCGCCCACCTTCGCTTCCGGCGCAACACGCGGCGAATCGGTACGCATGTAGGTGATCAAGCCTGTCGTTTCGCCGCCAATATCGATGCCTTCATACAACCGCTGCGCCACGCCCATCGTGCGCCGCACATTGAAGCCCAGTTTGCTGGCCGCATCGCGCTGCAGTTGGCTTGTAATAAACGGCGCCAGCGGCTTGCGCTGCTGTTCGCGGCTCTGCACAGAAGCAATCGTCCACTTCGCCTTGGCCAGCGCGGCTTCCACCTCGCGCATTGCCTTCTCGTTCGGCAGCGCGTTGGCAATGAACTGGTCCTTGCCGTCTTTATCCTTGCCGTTGGCCACGCGCGCCGGCTCGCCGTCGATACCGATGAACTTCGCACGCAGCTTCGTCTCTGGCTTCTTCTCCGCGTGCAGCAGAGCGTCCAGCGTCCAATACTCCAGCGGTTTGAATGCGCCAATCTCGCGCTCGCGTTCCACAATCAGGCGAACTGCCACCGTCTGCACGCGTCCTGCGGAAAGCCCGCGGCGCACCTTGTCCCACAACAGTGGCGAAATCTGATACCCCACCAGCCGGTCCAGCACGCGCCGCGTCTGCTGCGCATACACCAGGTTCTGGTCCACATCGCGAGCATGCTGAAAGGCATCCTGCACGGCCTTCTTCGTAATTTCGTTGAAGGTCACGCGATGAATCTTCTTCTTCTCTTTGGCGCTCGTGCCCAGTTGCATTGCCAGGTGATACGCAATGGCCTCGCCTTCGCGGTCAGGGTCAGGCGCCAGATAAATTTCGTCCGCCTTCGCGGCGGCCTTCTTCAACTGCGCAACTACCTTCTCTTTACCCGGAGACACAATCAGCGTCGGCTCAAACGTCCGCTCCTTCAGCTCCACGCCGATATCGTTCTTGGGCAGATCCATAATGTGCCCGACCGAAGCCAGCACCTCGAATCCCTTGCCCAGATATTTCTCAATCGTCTTCGCTTTTGCCGGCGACTCGACGATCACTAATGATTTGCTTGTTGCCATCGTTGTTCTCTGTTACTCCCTTACATCCGGCCTGTTGGACGCCGAATGCACTCAATCCGTTTCATCATCGCAGTTGGTGGGACTGCCCGTACCATTCCGGGCCTGGCGAAAAATGACCTACGAACATTGGAACCTAACACGGTTTCCGTTGGATTTCCACTCCGTGAGCATTCTTTTCCTGCCCCGCGCCCCTTCTGAAATACCTGCAACACTCTGTTTTCCTTAGCCTTGGTCGCGGTTCATTTTTTCCTCAATGCTGCACTCCGCTCCACGCATCTTTCACAGCGTCCGGACAAAATTCTTCCCCGGCAACTGTCGGATGCGGCCCGCCATTTCCAGTTCAAACAACGCCGTAAACACCTCGGACGAAGTCAGTTCTGTCTCCAGCTTTTCCAGAATTTCGTCCAGTTGCATCGAATCGTCGGCGCGCAGAATCTCCAGCACCATTGACTCTTCAGGCCGTAAAACCGGGTCAGGCAAAAGAGATGCGGCCGGCTCGTCATTGGTTGCAACGCCGCCCTGCTGCTCCAGTCCCAGACGCACCTGCGAAGGCAGATCCTCCCACACGTCTTCCCACGTCGCCACCAGCTTTGCGCCCTGCTTAATCAGCGTGTTGGGCGTCCATGAATTCTTGTTCGTCACATTGCCCGGCACGGCAAATACATCCCGGTTCTGCTCCGTCGCGCAGCGCGCCGTCACGCGCGTGCCCGAGTGCTCGCCGGCTTCCACCACAAGCACACCAATGCTCAATCCACTGATGATGCGATTCCGCCGGGGAAAATTCTGCGGCGCGGGAAACGTCCCCATCGGCACTTCGCTCACAATCGCCCCGCCCAGAGCAAGAATCTCATCGGCCAGCTTGCGGTTCTCCTTCGGATAAACAACATCGATACCCGTACCCCACACAGCCACCGTGGGCATCCGTGCAGCCAGCGCACCCTTGTGTGCACACGTATCGATCCCACGCGCCATGCCACTTAATATGATGAGCCGCCGCGCCGCCAGGTCGCGCGACAGCATCTCCGCAATGCCTGTTCCATACGGAGAAGGATGACGTGTCCCCACCACCGCAATCGAGGGCCGCGCCAGCAGGCCCACGCCGCCTCTTACCCACAGCACAGGTGGCGGATCGTAAATCTCCTTCAGCCGCTCCGGATACGCCGCGCAACCAAACGTCACAATTCTTGCCTGCTGCTCCGCAACACGCGCCCACTCGTCTTCGGCAGCCTTGCGCGCTTTGCCGTCAAAAATGAACTGCGCCGCATGAGCCGGAAACCGCAAACCCTCCAGATCCGTCAGCGGCATCTCCAGCACCCGGCTCGGCGCTGTCACCGCCTCAACTGCCTCCAGAATCCGCTTGGGCCCAAGCCCCGGCGTCAGCGCCAACGCCAGCCATGCAAGCTGATCTTCACTCGGTTCTGCGTCCTTCTGCTCCGCGCTCCGCTCCGTCAACATCGGCATACAACTCCCCTTTTTCCTCGGCGCGCACACGTCCTCCGGCGTCAAGGCACACGTTCACTGCATGATCTGGGGAATCGAGCCAACACTACCCGGAAGCGGGTGCCAAGTCAAGCAAACCCGTCACGCCGCAGGCACACTGGCGGTACTCGATCAAGCCGGCAATCTCCACAAAACACTGGCCTGTCATCCTGAGTGAACGGGCCCCAAGCGTTTTCTCCAGCTTGGGGGTGGTGAGCGAAGGATCTGCTTTTGTATTTAATACTTCATCCAAACCACAACTCCTCCTGCGAGCGAAAAGCGAGCACCCGCTGCATACAATGCCGGGTGCCCCAGGTCTCGATTTTGTGACCTGGGCGACCACAACCCTCCCAGAGCGCAAGCGCCACCCGCTGCATGCAATGCCCTGCGAGCGATCAGCAAGCGGCTGCCGCACCGCAGGTACTGCGCGGCTGCCCCGGTTCCTCGCTTTTGGGGACCGGGGCTGTCACAACCCTCCTGCGAGCGATCAGCGAGCGGCTGCTCCATGCAATGGTTGGTATCCTAGAACTGCGTGAGTCCTTTGTTGCCTTCCAAGCTGCGCATCGCCGCCATCCGCTTTCTCAATCCCGCGCCTCTCATGTGGGACTTCGAGCACCCGCCACTCGCAGACCAGCTCGCCAAGCGCTATCAGGTCGACTACATGCTTCCCTCCGAGTGCGCCGACCGGCTCGCCACCGGCCAGGCCGACATCGGCCTTGTCCCCATCGCCTCGCTCGCCACCACACCCTGCCTGCGTGTGCTCCCAGGCTGCACCATCGCCTCCAAAGGCCATGTCCGCTCGCTCCTGCTCGTCCGCCGCGCCCGCCAGCCGCTCAGCCAAATCCGCACCGTCGCGGCAGACACCGCCAGCCGCACCACCATCGCGCACACCCGCATCCTCTTTTACGAGTGGGGCAACCCCGCCGCCGAGTTCATCCCCATGCGCGCCGACCTCGACCACATGCTCGACCGCGCCGACGCCGCCATCCTCATCGGCGACCCCGCCCTCATGGCCCTTCAGGAGCGCGCCAACCGCTTCGAGCGCTCCGGTGAAGAGCTCGTCTTCCACGACCTCGCCGAGGAATGGGGCACCTTAACCGGTCTGCCCTTCGTCTCCGCCATCTGGGGCATTGCATGCAGCAGCCCCGCCTCCGGGGCAGCCGCATCCAGCACAGCTCCATCACGATTGGTTGCGTCAGACGAGCGTTTAGAGCAGATCGCACAAGACCTCATCGCCTCCCGCGACAACGGCCTGGCCAACATCCCCGCCCTGGTCAAGGAGTGGTCCGCCCGCCTGCCCCTCTCGGCCCAAACCATCCAGACCTACCTCACCGAAAACATCCACTACATATTAGATGAGGACTGCATCGAAGGCATGCGCTGCTTCTTCCGCAAAGCCGCCGAATACGGCGTGTTGCCCGCATACGAACTCAATACAAATCTCTGAAGTAGTAAAACCCAGAGGGTGCCCCCGGTCCCGCGCAGTTGGGGATCGGGAATAGCTTTACTCTAAGAAGTTGTTTACGAACAAACCTATAGAAGAAAGCTTGCGTCGACTGTTGACTCGGAAAATAGCTGGTTAAAATCTCAAATCTATCAAAAACAAAGCCAGCCATGAGCACATCCAAAATCACTCCTCTTCCATCGGTGGGGGTGCAACTGGAAGCTCAAAGGGAAGGGGTTGGAGCAGTGGAATGCGTACAGACCCCCTAGATGGGTTGCCCACGATTTCTGCAAGCTTACGTGTGCTTTCGCCGTTAACCTTGTAGTGCGAATGAATCGCTGTTTTCGTTTCCGATTCGACGGTCCTTGTCAGTAGCTCAAGAGGCTCAAAACCGCCCCCGAATAAGTCTCCCGCAACCTTCCTTCGATTGGCCCACGCGACCATGTCAGCCGCTTGTAATTGGTTAGCGGCAGCCGGATCGTCGAATTGAATGGCTCCGGTAAATTCCCGATCTGCATTTCTCTCATAAGACTTTATAAATGCGTGGCATTCAAACATTGCTGCGTTGAAATCCGATTTCGCTACAACGTACGCTACCTTAGCAACTTGATCCAGCAGGTGCAAATTTATGATTCCATTATTAAGAACCATGCACCAGATAAATGCGAGCGGTGCAACCCCAAACAATTTGCGAAATTTTCCTTGCGGGAAAAATTGCTGAAACTCAAGATGGTCAATCTCGACTGTCATACTCCAGGCTTTTCGCTTGTTTATCAAATAAACCAAATCTTGAAACAAGTCACGGCGTTGCTCGTCCGAGAGGTATGCAAGTCGGCCGTAAGGTCGGACAAATTCGCGCATATGGAGCGGCGGCGCAACGCGGTGTCGAGCCAACAATCTACTCCACTCGTAATGGAAGCTAAAGAAGTCGTCGCGCAGAAATACTGGCCCACCAACGATCGCATGCTGGGAACCATGATTGATTCCACTATCATCGAGATAGTGGGTAAGCACGAGAGTACCATGTCGTTTGTCATTTGAATGGTGCATCATTTCTTAGAGTAAGCGGCGGTCGGCACACCTTCCCAGTGATAACCTTCCTCTAACTCAAAAAGTAGGCGCCCCATCCTTCGCACAGTGAAGGGTGGGAAAGCGCAATTCTCCTCGAGCAATCAGTGATCGGGCGGGTGGCACACCCTTTAGATTCACATGTCTGTTCCCCCCAAAAAAGCGGGTGCCCCATCCTTGCGGAGCAAGGGTGGAACCACAGAATCTTACCCGGCCGATTACTGACTACTTGGCGCCCGGCACCACCCTTCTCTTTTTTGAAAAACTCTCCCCTAACTCCTGACACAGGTACCGAGCGGCTGCTGCATACAATGCCGCACTACATTGTAATGGGATCCATTACAATGTAATATTTAAGCATGGCAACTGCCACCGCAAGAAAATCGAAGGTCTACACCATCAGCCTGCCGCCCGAACTCGCACAAAAGGCCGAGGCGCTCGCCAAGAGAGACAGCCGCACCATGAGCGAATTGTTCCGCGAAGCCTTTCGCACCTACTCCGCGCAGCAGGCACGGCTCACCCTGGATGAATTGGGCGAGTATGCGGCCACACGCAATCCGAAGGGCTACACCGAGGCCGATGTGCCCCGGCTCATCAGGCAGGTGCGCGCTGAAAAACCGCGCCGCAGCAAAGTACGGTCGAACGGTTGATCGTCGTCATCGACACTATCCCTGGTCTCTGGTCCCTGACCACTGACCACTGACCACTGTTAATGCTTCACCCTCCACCCCACATGCACCACCCCATCCTCGAACGCATGCGTCTCCATCAGTTCCAGCTCAATATGCCGGTGCCGTGGGGCAACCAGTGGAATCCCTTCGCCAATCATCACCGGAATCACGTGCAGTGAGAACTCATCGATCGCGCCCGCATCCAGAAACGACGCAATCAGTCCCGCCCCGCCCATCATCCAGATGTTCTTGCCCGGTGCGGCCTTCAGCCGCTTCACAAAATCCGGAATCGCCTCGCGCACAAACTCCACGCCCGGCAGCACGTCCTTCGGCGGCTTGCTTGAAAACGCGTAATGCTTCACCTTGCCGTAGACGCCCACTCCGCCCATCTCCACCGCGAAGTCGTAGGTCTTCCGCCCCCATAGAATCGTATCCACTGACTTCATGAAGGCAGCCATGTTGTATCCGTGCTTCGGCATCGGCCGCTCCAGCCATTCAATGCCCCCATCCGGCCGGCAGATATACCCATCCGCGCTCACCGCCAGGTGCGCAATAATTTTCCGCTCGGCGGCCCGCGCCTTGCTCTTGCCTTTGGTCGTCATCGCACTGGAGCGCTCCTCACTCCGCAGCGATTCTACCCGCAAACTGCTTTGCAATGGGCCTTCCTTTGCAGCCCTCGCCCGCCTCGCAAAGAATTACGGTCGTAAGGCGCACAATTGTCCTGAGGCAACCTGATTTGCCGCCTTGCGGATACGGTCAGTTCTGCCAGCTCAGCCAGCTCCGCTTTCACCGCTATATTCTTTGTTTTCAAATACGAAGGGCGAATCTGTTTGGAATCAAATACGGGCCCGGATAGCTCCTGGCTAACCTCTTTAAATAAAGGACTTTAGGGGTGACACAAAAAAGTTTGTATCACCCCGGCATCGTCCGAAGATCCTCTGTGCCTGCGGCACACCGATCCCTGATTACTGATTCCTGACCACTGCTCTTTAGATTTCCCATCGCAGCAGCGCCGCGCCCACCGTGAAGCCCGCGCCCATGGCGCCCAGCAGCACCAGGTCGCCCTTCTTCAGCTTGCCCTGGTCAAGGGCGGTCTGCATGGCCAGCGGAATGGTGCCCGAAGAGGTATTGCCGTACTTTTCGATATTAATAATGACGCGGTCCTCCGGCATGTCCAGCCGTTCGGCCGTGGCCATAATGATGCGCTTGTTGGCCTGGTGCGGAATAAAGCAGCCCAGGTCGGAGCCCGTCACGCCATTGCGCTCCAGCACCTTCACAGTGGTTTCGGCCATCTTGCGCACGGCGAACTTAAACACCGCCGGGCCGTCCTGGTAGATGTAGTGCATTTTCTTGTCGACCGTCTCGTGTGTCGTGGGATTCAGGCTGCCGCCGCCCTTCAAATTCAGCGCAGGGCCGCCCGAGCCGTCAATCTCGTGCACAAAGTCGATGAAGCCCACTTCGCCCTCTTCGCAGGGCTCAATCAGCACCGCGCCGCCGCCGTCGCCAAACAGCACGCAGGTCGTGCGGTCCGTGTAGTCGGTCATGCGCGTATTGGCGTCCGCGCCGCACACCAGCACCTTCGAGTGCGCGCCGCTCTCCACCAGCTTTACGCCCGCCTGCAGCGCAAACACAAAGCCCGAGCAGCCGGCCGAAACGTCAAAGCCCCATGCGCCCGCGGCTCCAATCTTGTTCTGCACCAGGCACGCCGTCGAAGGAAACATCATGTCCGGCGTCACCGTGCCCACAAGGATGGCCTCGATTTCGCTGGCCTGAATGCCTCGCCGTTCCAGAGCCTGCCGCGCCGCTGCGGCGCACATGTCGCTCACGCCCTGGCCTTCGGCGAGTTTGTGCCGCTCGCGAATACCCGTGCGGCTCAGGATCCACTCATCGCTCGTATCCACGAGCTTCTCCAGGTCCTGGTTGGTTATCACTTGCGGAGGGACGTACGTTCCAAGCGCCGTAATCTTGGCGCGGCGGCCCACAATGGGGCGAACGGCGAGGCTCAAGGCTTATCTCCTTGCGGCGCCACACCGGCTTCTCACCGTGTGCGCTCGGCTTGCCCGCGGGCAATACGCCCGCAAAGAACAGAACAAAGGCGCCCCGTGGCGCCCAATAAAGTACCGGGTTGCCTACTGCGCCCGTACTGGCCCGTTACCGTTGCTTCCTTCCGGACCTGGCGGGGTTGGCGGGATTACGTCGCGTAGGACCCGGCACTGACTGATTTTAGCATCGTACAGCCCGCGCCATCTCAGACAAGCGGTCAGGTTGCATCGATCGGAGGATTGCGTTCCAGTCTCCTATTAATTTCCATGGAAACATCGAATATCCGTGTCAATAGCCGAGTTGATGCACAGGCCTTCACACGATGACAGGCAAGATCGTGACTTTATCCGAAGGCCGTGACTTATCGGCTCAGAGAGTTTGGTGAGTATAGCTTCTGTGAGGTAACTCACATCCAACAAATAATCTGCATCCCATCCAGGCAAAGGTGCGGAAGTCTGGTGAGTTACCTATATAATCTACCCGCGCGAAATTTCCTGCTCAGGAGTTTGTTGAACGATGCGTGCGTCTCTCCATTTCCTTTTGATCGTCGGCTGCTCACTTACTTCCATACCGCTTTCCGCAATGCCAATTCAAGACACGTCGCCAGCCAAAGTCTCGGGTGACATAAACGCAGCGCTCACCGCCGCGCGTGCCGACAACAAGGACAAGCGCTTCGCCGGTGCTGAAGCTCTGATGCTGCCTATTACGGCCTCTCAGCCAGAACTTATCCTTCCCTGGATTGAACTGGGCACAGCGCAAATCGGCCTCAAGAAGTATGCTGATGCGGAAAAGAGTTTCAAGATTGCCCTTGGCATCGATCCTGAATCTTTGAAGAAATTGCATAGCGATGACTTTTATGCGCCTGAAGGGGCTAATTCTATTGCTCCGAATGCGACGCGCGCATCCCGTAACACTGCTGGCGGAACAGTTTCCAATGCGGGGGCGCGTACGCCCCAGATCAAAGGTGTGAGCTATGCAAGTCTTGGTGAAATCTACATCAAGACCGGCAAGACCGACGAAGCAGAAAAGGCTTTTGATGAGGCCGTAGAGGCAAATCCGGCGGATGCGCCGCTTTATCGTGGAAATGAGACCATCTATTTCTTCCAGACGGGAAATGCCGATGGCCAGCTACTCGCTGCGGAAAAGGCGATCGCTGTCGACCCCAACCGCGCCATGCTCTATTACTTCAAAGGCCAGGCGCTGGTTGGAAAGTCAACCATTGATCCCAAAACACAGAAGATGCAGTTGCCGCCAGGCTGTGCGGAAGCCTACCGGAAATACCTTGCACTTGAGCCCAAAGGCCAGTTCTCAGCGGACGCCAAAGGTGTGCTCGCCGCCGCTGGCCTGCCGCTTAAGTAGGTGCAACGAAGCTTCGTAGCCTATGACCGCGCTCGGATGCTCGAATATCGTGCTCCCGGTACAATAGACAGGTGAGCAAAATTTCCCAACCCACGGCGCCTGTCGTGGGCTTCGTTTCGTTAGGCTGCCCCAAAAATCTGGTCGACTCCGAGGTCATGATGGGTCTGCTGGATCGCGCAGGTGCGCGCCTCACCGCACGGCCCGAAGAGGCCGAAATCCTCGTCGTCAACACCTGCAGCTTTATCGACACAGCCAAGCAGGAGTCGGTCGATACCATTCTTGAAATGGCGCGCCACAAGACCGAAGGCCGCGCCAGCAAGCTCATTGTCGCCGGATGTCTGGTCGAGCGCTACCGCGACGAGATTCGCAAGAACATTCCTGAAGTCGATGCCGTCGTCGGCACCGGCGAACTCGAAGCCATTCTTGAAGCCGCAGGTGTAGCGCAACCTGCAGTTGCCGCGCCTTCGCCCTTCACCATCCTGAGTGGCGACGCACTGACCCGCGCGGGAAAAGAATCCGCCGCAGGGACACACAAGCACGCAACCAGCCGCCAGGAAGGCGACCTGCGCGAACAGCAGGGCCGCTTCAATCGCGATACATGGGATGGCGCGGCACACATGCTGCCCACATACCTTTACGACGAAACCACTCCGCGGCTTCTGGCGACGGGAAAGACTTCGGCCTACATCAAAATCGCCGAAGGCTGCGATCATCCATGCAGTTTCTGTGTCATTCCCAACCTGCGCGGCAAGTTCCGTTCGCGGCGCTTTGAGTCGGTTGTTGCTGAAGCCGAGCAACTCGTTGCCCGCGGCGTACGCGAAATCACCCTCATCGGCCAGGACACTACCTGCTACGGCGAAGACCTTGGCATGAAGGATGGCCTGGCCACGCTGCTTGACCGCCTCGCACAGATCGAGAATCTGCGCTGGCTGCGCTTTCTCTACGCGTATCCCAATCGCATCACCGGTAAATTGCTCGAAACCATCGCCAAGCACGACAACATCTGCAAGTACCTCGACGTGCCGTTGCAGCATGCTTCGCCCGATGTGCTGAAGAGGATGAAGCGCGGCGCAGGCGCGGATATCTTCCTCAAAACCATCGAGAAGGTGCGCAAAGCTGTGCCCGGCATTGCACTGCGCACCAGCTTCATCGTCGGCTTCCCCGGCGAGTCGCTTCGCGATGTAGAAGTTTTGGAGCAATTCATCGGCGAGGCCAGGTTCGACTGGCTCGGCGTCTTCAACTACTCCGACGAAGAGGGCTCCGGTGCCTACTCGCTCGACGAGAAGGTTGCCAAGCGCAGTATTGAAGCACGCCGCAAGCGCTTGATGAAGCTGCAGCAGAAGATTTCGCGTGAAGCCAGGCAGCAATGGATCGGCCGCGAAGTCATACTGCTCGCCGAAGGCGAAAGTGAAGAGACCGAACTGTTGTGGGAAGGCCGCACAGAGTTCCACGCTCCTGAAATCGACGGCAAGGTCTACATCAACGACTTCGGCGATCTGGAGACACTGGAAGCCGGCCGCTTCTATCGTGCGGAAATCACTGAAGCACACGACTATGATCTGGTCGCACGAGTCATCGAAGGTCCACTCTCCTGACCGAGACTCCTTCACAAGAATTGAGCTCACTTCCCGGCTTGTGTCTCCGGTGCGCGTGTACTGTGAAAGAAGGCAATCTTCCAGACGCCATCGTGCTTTTCAAGGAAGGCCGATTCCAACCAGCGCATCTCCATCACCTTGCCCTGCGGGTCAGTCACGCTCCCTCGATTGACGTAGGCAACCCAGGCAGTCTTGCCTTCAATGTGCACGTCGGTGTCCGTCACATTCCAGTCGTAGCGAAATCCCTTGCGATGCAAATCACTAATGAGCTTCAAGATTGCGTCCCCGTCAAATCGCTTGCCGCCGTCATACATGTAAAAGCCCGGCAAAACCAGTGAGTTGAACTTCGCAAAATCGTCCGTCTGAGCCGCCACAAAGATCGCTTTCACTTTATCGACGATCTGCTGCTGATTCCGGCTAAGAGTTGGCTGCTGCGCCAAAGACGAGACCGAGACGGCGAACGTAAGCAAGACAAATGCAAGCAAACGTGGATAGCGCAAACTCTACCTCCTGGAAATACAAAGCTATGGGGATAGAAAACTTGATGGATGGTGTGCCGTGTAAAGAGGAATCGGCGCACTCATCGCGACCTTCGCCTATATAGATACATCACCAACCGGCTTTCATTGTGAGGAAATCTTCGCAATCCTCTGCTAGACTGCCGCCATGAAAAAGCGGCTTCTCCCTCGCTCTGTCTTCGGCACGCTGCTCGCACTCGGCTGCGTGCTCCCTTTGGCGGCCAGCCCCGCGCAGGCGCAGGACTGGGCCAAGAAAATTCTCGACAAATCGCCACGCCACCAGCAGTGGGTCAAGATTCACAACGGCAACCGCACCATCGACACTTTCGTCGTTTATCCCGAGGTCAAGGCGAAGGCTCCCGTTATCGTGCTTATCCATGAGATCTTCGGCCTGTCGGACTGGGCGCGCAGCATGGCCGACGATCTGGCTGCTGCAGGCTACATCGTCGTGGCGCCCGACCTGCTCTCTGGCGAAGGTCCAAATGGCGGTGGCTCCAGCACATTCGCAGACCGCGATGCGCGCGTGAAGGCCGTCTCGCAACTCGATCCCATCCAGGTGATCTCCGACCTGAATGCAGCCGCCGACTGGGGCATGAAGCAGCCTGCCGCCAACGGCAAACTCGCTGTGGTCGGTTTTTGCTGGGGCGGCGGCAAATCGTTCGCCTTTGCCACGCAACGCAAAGATCTCACGGCCGCCTTCGTCTTCTACGGAACCACGCCGCCCGAACTCTCCGGTATTACCGCACCGGTGTATGGCTTTTATGCGGGCAACGATGCACGCATCAGCGCCACGGTTCCAGCCACACGGGAAGCGATGAAAGCCGCAGGCAAGAAGTACGATGCCGTGATTTACGACGGCGCGGGCCACGGCTTTATGCGCGCGGGCGAAGATCCGGACAACACCAACCCTGCAAACGTGACTGCTCGCAAGGAAGGCCTGAAGCGCCTGGAAAGACTGCTCAAGAGCATGTAGCAATGCGGCGCGCTACCATATGAATTGATAAGTGCGCAGCCTTGAGCAGCGCACGTTTTTCGCTATGGCTGCAAAAAAGAAATCCGCAAAACTCATGCGCTGCCCCACCTGCGGCATGCTCGTACAGCAGAAGGACGAGGACTTCCCTTTCTGCTCGGACCGCTGCCGCAAGATCGACCTGGGCAAGTGGGCCTCAGGCACTTACAAAATCAGCTCGCCCATTCTCGACCCCGAAGTGCTGGAAGACCTGGGCGAACTCGCCGGCGGCCACACGAAAGGCGACGATTATGAGTGAGAAAATCGTCGGCCAGGCATCAGAGCGCAAAACACTGTGGGCGTGGACAATCTCCACCTTCTTTGGCGCGGGCCTCGGCAAGCCCGGCCCCGGAACCTGGGGTTCAGTGGCGGCAGTGCTCGTCTGGGCGGCATACGTACTCGCAGTGCATCCGTCTGCACATGCGCTGCTCGTCGCGTTGTTCATCGGTATTGCCGCCTCCATTGCCTTCGGTGTTCCGGCGGCAACCGTCACCGCCCGTGAAAGTGGCCGCGAGGACCCCGGCTTCGTCGTCATCGACGAAGTTGCAGGCCAGTGGATCGCTCTGATCGGCAGCCTGGCAACCTGGCAGCACGGGCTGCTGGCGCTTGTGCTCTTCCGTATTTTCGATGTCCTCAAACCCTTCCCCATCCGCAAGCTTGAAAAGCTGCCGGAAGGTTGGGGTATCGTTTTCGACGATGTGCTCGCCGGGCTGTATGCTTTGGTGGTAGCCACTCTGTTGCACCGCTGGATCTGATATGCCTCGAACACGCGCACAATCCGAGCCGGAACCGCAGATGCGCGAACCGCGCATCGATGAAGTGCGTCCAGCCGCGGCGCTGCCTATGGGCGAAGTGGAACTGACCGGCGCATGGCTGGGCCCCAGGGATTACTCAACGCCGGGCGTGGTGGTGGGCAACTATAGCGCGCATGTGCTCATGAGCCGTTCCACGCGGCTTGCCTTTCGCGTGCCGCAGCAAGCCTCCACAAGTCTTGTTGAGGTCCGCTCGCAGGATGGCGTAAGCAACGCCACACCGCTGCGTGTGGCACGTCTGCTCTCCGACGGGCTGCATCCAGTGACAAGCCCTGCTGTCAGCCGGTCGGGCATGATTTACGCCACCATCTCAGGCCCTCGCGGCAAGCAAACACCCGTATCTGTGGTGCGCGTCAGCGCCGACGGACGCGGCACTCCGTTTGCCACCGGAGTGTTGAATGCCACCGGCCTTGCCTTCAGCCCGGATGGCGAACTCTACGTCACTTCGCGTGCCGAGGGCAATGTCTACAAGCTCGATGGCGCAGGCGAGCCCACACTCTACTCCGAGGGCATGGGCATTGCCACAGGCTGTGTCTTCGATGCGGAAGGCAATCTGTTTGTCGGCGACCGTAGCGGGACAATCTTCAAAATCGATCCCGAGCGCAAAATTTTCGTGCACGCCACGCTCGAGCCCTCTGTTTCCGCCTACCATCTGACCATCAATACTGCCGGTGACCTGTTCGTAACGGGGCCCTCGCTCAGTTCCAATGAAACCATCTGGACCATTGACACGCACGGATCCGTACGTGCCTGGTATCGAGGTCTAGGCCGTGCGCAGGGCCTGGCGCTCGACAAGGATGGCAACGTCTTCGTGGCTGCCTGCCTGCACGGGCGTCGCGGATTGGTCCGGGTGACACCCTCCGGCGAAACCGAGCTGGTTCTCAGCGGCAACAATCTGGTGGGTGTGGCCTTTTCTCCACTCGGAACAACCGTGCTTGCCACCAACGACTCCGTATATGATGTGGACTTGGGAGTAGAGGGCATGTCGTTCAACTAGCGGCCTCGCCTTCAAGTTCCCATTCAGTTTCCGAGTGCTGAATCCGTCCCTATGAAATCAGAGATCATTGCAGTCGGCTCAGAAATGCTTACGCCGTTCCGCCAGGATACGAACTCGCTGTTCGTAACCGAGCGTTTGAATGAAATCGGCGTCACCGTGGCCTTCAAATCCATTGTGGGCGACCGGCGCAAAGATCTTGTCTCCGCCATTCTTACAGCGCTCGGCCGCGCCGATATTCTCATCCTGATGGGCGGACTTGGCCCCACAGAAGACGACCTGACGCGCGAAGCCACGGCCGAGGCGCTTGGCATTAAGCTCAAGCGCGATGCCCAGCAAGTGGCCGCATTGCACGCGCGTGCGGCAACCTGGCGCATCACCATGCCGGACAACAATCTCAAGCAAGCCGATGTCATCACAGGAGCGGTCATTCTGCCCAATCCCAATGGCAGCGCTCCCGGCCAGTGGCTCGACGTAACGCACGAAGGTTATCGCAAATTGGTGATGCTCGTGCCCGGCCCGCCAAACGAGTGCCGGCCGATGATCGACAACGAGTGCATGCCGCGCCTGCGCGAGATTCTGCCCGTACGCCACATCGCCAAGCGCACGCTCAAAGCCGCCATGATTCCCGAGTCGCAGGCCGACAAGCTTCTCGCGCCCATCTACACAACCTACACCGACGTGGAAACAACCATCCTGGCGCATGCCGGCGACATTCAGCTCACTCTGCTCTGCGCCAAGAAGTCAAAGGAAGCCGCTGAGGACCGTGTGGAAGAACTGGCCGGCAAGCTCGAAGAAGCTCTCGACGACTGGCTGTACTCTTCGGAAGGCGACTCGCTCGAACAGATTGTTCTCTACTATCTCGGCCTGCGTCAGTCTACGCTGGCCGTGGCCGAAAGCTGCACAGGCGGCCTTGTCGCGCAGCGCATCACGTCCGTTGCCGGAGCTTCACGCACGTTTCTCGGCGGCGCAATCGTCTACAGCGATCCGCTCAAAACCTCCTTTGCCAATGTTCCGCCGGAGCTTATCGCAAAGCACGGCGCTGTTTCGGCGGAAGTCGCAGTTGCCATGGCTGAAGGCATTCGCAAACGCACCGGCGCAACGCTCGGCCTGGGCGTTACCGGTATCGCAGGCCCCACGGGCGGTACAGAGACGAAGCCCGTCGGTTTGGTCTACTTCGCGGTGAGCGATGCGCAGGCAACCGACTCCTACAACCGCACCTTCCGCGGCGACCGCGACCGCGTGCGCCAGTGGGCCGCGCAGCAAGCACTGGACCTGATTCGCAGGAAGCTGATGTAAGTATTCGTTGAGGGGTAACTTGATTGGCAAACGGAAACCCAGACCACAAAGCCCACCAAGAGGAAATCGACCATTACGACAAATTCTTCGAGCCTATTTCTTCGCTCCTGCAAAGCATTGCTCGGCGGCATAACCTATATCTTGAGAAGTACTATCACGACGCACCCTGTTGGAGTCTGCATTTCGCACACCCAAATGGCGGATGTGCGACAGTCGATATCACTCAGACTTTAAACAATGCTGTGCGAATTACCGGCACTTGGTGGGTCGATGAGTATGAAACATTCACACGATTCATTCGCACGACATCTGCTGTTGAATGCCCATGTGCCTCCGACTCGGTAGAGCCCTTGGTTAACAAGGCTCTCGCTGAAACCTACACATTTGTACGCGGTAAGTGGAGCTCTATTCATCCGGGATATGAACCGTACTGGTCAAAAACCTGGACAAAGGAAGAGTTTGACAAGTTGCAAGAACCATCCGCGCGGTTTCCAACGCCGTCCTTCTAAACCTGCGAACTCAAAATATTCAGCTTCAGCCATTGGCGCACACTCCATTGACGCGCCGCCGCCCCCTCTGCAACACTCCGGCCATGGCCTACTCTGGAAGGGTTGAATACGCGGATGCGCGCAAAATGCGCACCCGCAATAAGCGTTACTATCGCGTATTGCATTGGCCCATCTGGATATGGGTCTTTTTTCTTACTCCAGGACCGCTGACGTTTTCGCTCTTCGCGCACGGCTTTGGGCTGGGCAATTCTCTTTGGCTTGGCGCGGTTCTCATCGGGACGGGCATTGCCGGACTTTACGGTCAGATGCCGGGCTGTGAGCCGGCACCCTACATTCTGCGCTTCGATGAAGACAAACCCAACCCGCTCTACCGCAAGGTCTGCTACACCTTCGCCTGGAATGCGGTCATCAACTTTGCCCTGCTCAATCTACTCGGTCTCATCATCGCCGTTGTTACCGGCGTCTGGTATATGAAGCAGCTCTACCAGTACGTCTATTTCCCGCTCTGCCTGCTCATTCTCACGCTGGGCGCATTCGGCAAGCTGCCGCGCGTGGGCAAGTCCACCAAAGGCGAAGGCACGGAGCGCCGCTACTTCTACGGCTCCGTATGGTCGGTCACGATTGCACAGACCGTTCTGCTGATCCTGTGGAAGACGCTGCCGGCGACACGCACTGGCAGTCTGATCAAGCTGGTGGTCTATGCGGGCATGCTCACCGCCATGGGACTGGCCGCATCCAACGGTATGCTGCCGCGCACGCGGCCCATTATGCCTGGTGAACTCATGGTGGACTGAGCCGCCTAACGGCCCACGGCTTTGTAACCCGATTTCGTGCTCATCTTCATGGCGGCAATGCCTTCCGCAATCGTCAGTAGTGGTGTTGTCTTTACCGCTTTACAGGCGCCACCCGCGCCTAACGCTACCGAGAATGCCGCTGCACTCACATTGTCGGGCATCTCCATAATGCCGACCACATCATAGTCGCCGAACGAGATCCAAAGTGACTTAAGCGTTCCGCCGAGTTTCGCAATCGCTTTCCCCACAATTGCCGAGCGGTCTTCCGGCTTCTTGCTGAGCGCAACCAGTGCCGGTTGTGTGTAACTGACCTGCAACAAGTACATGGCCATTGGAGTTTTACCCCTTTCTTGCATGCGACATTCGGGGGAGGCAAACAACGTACACCCGGCGTGCTTTGTTGTCACCGTAATTCTGATCAAACTTCCAACCGCGGACGGCACCTGTCCAAGCACATCCCTCTTGCTCAGGCTGTGGTGGCCAGGCCAGCGACACTCCTTGCCTCCGATTGCACCCAATCGCGCAGCGGCGCGGGTTCCAGTACTTCAACTCCGGTTGCAAACCCCATTGCGAAGAAGCGCGCCGCCTGCTCGGACTCAAATTCCACTTCAAGGATTTCCGTAAAGCGCTGTTGCAACATGTGCCTTCCCGCTGATGCGGCACGCGTCGCGCACCACTCTTTCAACTGCCGCGCCGCGCCGGGTGTAGCTGCGATCAATACAGTAAGCGGCTTGCCCTGGTTTTCGAAATCGGCCACGGACTTCTTCCAGTGAGAGGCAAGATCGAACCTGGCCGGGCGTCTGAAACCGGCGGCCTGCACGGCAGCGGCGCGCATGCGCGACACGCGGAATGTGCGCATCCCTTTGGGATCGCGTGCCACCAGATACCAGCTCATGCCTTTGGCGACAAGACCAAGCGGGTCGACCGTGCGCAGAGAGCTCTCGCCATTGGCCTTGGTGTATTCAAAAGTGAGCTTGCGTTCGCGCGCCACCGCATCCTGCACCGTTGCCAGCATCGACAAATCCTCACCCGTGCCGCGCCAGCCACGCGCATCCACGTGGAGCCGCTCGCGCATGGCAATCGCCTGCTCCTGCAGATTGCCGGGCATGGCCGCCATCAGCTTGTTCAGAGCGCTCTCCGCCGCCGCGGCAAGCCTTGAGTTTCCAAGCGCGCGTGGCTGCGCCATCAGCAGCGCACGCAGCTCCGCTTCATCCAGGCCCGGCACCTGCGTACGCCATCCTTTGGCCAGTTCCCAGCCGCCTTGCGAGCCGCGCAACGCAACAACCGGGACACGCGAAGCACTGAGTGCCTCCAGGTCGCGATGAATGGTGCGCTGCGAGACTTCAAGCTCTTCCGCAAGCTCGCGTTCCGAGACGCGGCCGCGCGCCTGCAACAGAAGCAGGACTGAAAGCAGCCGGTCGGACTTCATCGCGGCATGGCCCCGTGGAACTTATTCATGACAGCATTATTTTCTCTTAAATATGACATCTTTTGTCATATTTATTCCGCGATTCTTGGATTCATCAAGGAGAGGTCATATGAAGAAGGGCGTCGTTCATCTGTATGTCTTCGACGGCATGGCCGATTGGGAGGCCGCCTTCGCCATCGCTGCCATCAACAGTCCGCAGCATCAACAGGTGCCGGGCCGCTATCGCACCGTCACGGTCGCTGTCTCGCGCGACCCCATCACCACCATGGGCGGTGTGCGCATCCTGCCCGATGACACTTTGAACGGCCTCTCGCCGGTGGCAAGCAGTCTGCTCATCCTGCCTGGCGGAGAGACGTGGCTGCAGGGCGGCAATCGAGAGGCAATTGAAAAGGCGCGCAACTTCCTTGCCGTCGGTGTTCCACTGGCGGCCATCTGCGGAGCAACGGTCGCACTCGCACGCTCCGGTTTGCTCAACGATCGCAGGCACACCGGCAACGCACGTGAAGTGCTCGCATCGCCTGCTTATTCTGGCGCGAGTCTGTACGTCGATGAACCCGCGGTCGCGGATAAGAATCTCGTCACCGCTTCGGGCGTTGCGCCTGTCGAGTTCGCGCGCGAAATTTTGCGCCTGCTCGATGTATATAGCCCTACAGCTCTCGATGCGTGGTTCGCACTCTTCCGCCATGGCGACGCGTCGCGCTACTACGACCTGGCGCGCGCCTCTGCAGCGTGAATGCAATCGAGCTCTTCACGTCCCATTTCAACCCTACACAAAAAGGAGAAAATTTCATGCAACTGACTGAGTACTTCCTTGCGCAACTTGACCGTGAAGCCGCGCTTACACGCAAAGCCATTGAGCGCGTACCTGAAGGCAAAGGCGGCTTCAAACCCCACGAGCGTTCCATGGAACTGGGCATGCTGGCAACGCTTACCGCCAGAATGCCCGGCTGGATCGCATCGATCGTCGAGCTTGACTCGCTCGACCTTGACGCGCCCGAGTCGGAGAAGTTTCGCACCAAGGCTGTTGCCGCCAAAGCCGAGATGCTCGCGCTGCTGGATGATGGAGTGGCCGAGGCGCGCCGTGCATTGAGCGCCACCAGCGAAGAGCATCTTGAAAAGAAGTGGGCGTTCAAGATGCGCGGCATGACCATGACGGAGAAACCACGGAAAGAAATGATCTCCGACTCAGTCTTCAGCCACCTGGCGCATCACCGAGGACAGCTGACGGTCTATCTGCGTCTTCTTGAGTCCTCTGTGCCCGCACTCTTCGGGCCTTCGGCCGACGAAAAATTCTGAGGCGTTCGCCATTACCGCCTTCATAGTGCGCCTCGGAAGAGGGCCTGCCGCACCACAGGCGGTGCCACCTGTTAAACTCACTTCCGTCATGGTCGTTGCGAGCCTTCTACTTGTGGTTGGAGCCTATCTGCTGGGCTCCATCCCCACCGGCTATCTGTTGATGCGCATTTTCCGCAAGCAGGATATCCGTACCATCGGGAGCGGCAACATCGGCGCCACCAACGTGTTGCGCTCGGGCGCAAAGGGCCTGGGCGCGGCCACATTTTTTGCGGACATGCTGAAAGGCTGTGCTGCGGTTGGGCTCGGAATACTGCTAGCGCCCCACCTGGCGCACCTTGCCCCCGCACGCAGTATTGCGGCCATTGCGGCGCTGATGGCTGTACTCGGCCATATGTTCCCGGTGTGGCTTGGCTTCAAGGGCGGCAAGGGCGTGGCCACGGGCTTTGGCGTATTTCTTGTGGCCGCACCGGCGGCGGCGTTGGCTGCTATCGCGGTCTTTGCGGTGCTGCTTGCCTTCACGCGTTATGTCTCGCTGTCGTCGATTATCGGAGCGGCGTCCTTTCCTGTTTTCGCGTGGTTTCTGGTACAGGGAGAAAAGCCAGTCCTTTTCATCGTCGTGCAGTCCGTGGTCGCACTGCTCATCATCGTGAAACACCACCAGAACATTCGCCGGCTGCTGAACGGAACCGAAAACAAGATAGGCAGCAGCGGCAAAACAACCGAGCGGAGGACCGCATGAGCCGCATAGCTGTATTGGGAGCGGGCGCATGGGGCACCGCGATTGCGTTTTCGCTGGTACGCCGAGGCGGACACGAAGTTTCTTTGTGGTCGCACAGCGCCGAGGAAGCCGCAGCCATTGCCGCCGCGCGCGAGAACACCCTCTTTCTGCCCGGATTCAAGTTCCCCGATGAGCTTGCTGTCACGGCGGACACTGTACCGATTCGGGAAGCCGAAATTGTCGTCGCTGTCATTCCGTCGGAGTTTCTGCGCGGAACCATCAAACGCCTTGTGCCTGCGCTGCATGCAAACCAGATTCTGGTAAGCGCCACCAAGGGTGTGGAAGACCAGACTTATCTGCGCATGACCGAAGTGATCAGCTCTGTACTTGAACCTGCGGGTTTGGTTCTGCCCATCGGAGCGTTCAGCGGACCGAGCTTCGCACTGGAAGTGGCGCAGGGCCAGCCCACAGCCGTCACCGTCGCCTTCAGCGATTTGGCGTACTCCGAGCGCATTCAGAGCGAATTCAGTTCAGAGACGCTGCGGCTCTACTCGTCGACCGATGTGATTGGTGTGGAACTCGGCGGTGCGCTCAAGAACGTGATTGCCATTGCGGCGGGTGTTGCCGCGGGCGTGGGGCTTGGCTACAACTCCACAGCCGGGCTCATCACGCGCGGCATTGCAGAGATTACGCGGCTGGCCGTTGCCTGCGGAGGCAGGCGCGAAACGCTCGCTGGTCTCTCTGGAGTCGGGGACCTGGTGCTGACCTGCACCGGTTCCCTTTCGCGCAACCGCACGGTGGGCCAGGCGCTGGGCCAGGGACGCAAGCTGCCGGAGATACTTGAAAGCCTGGGCGGCAAAGTGGCGGAAGGCGTGCGCACAACGCGCGCGGCGCTGGGTCTGGCGCGGCAACATGGCATTGAAATGCCCATCACCGAGCAGATGGAGCTGATTCTCGATGAAGGCAAAGACCCGCGCGAGGCGATTCGCGAACTGATGTTGCGTCCGGGCAAGGGTGAGCACTAGCCTCCTTCAAACGGAACCTGTTGATTGGAATCCCGAGTACTCGTCTGCGTCCTTAAATCGCGCGCCGATTCCCTTCCGTTGCAATGTGCATCGGCGCGTACTTTATCCTGTTACTTGAGCTGCCTGCAATTCTCTGCACCGTTTGCTTTAACTGCGGCATCCAACAGAGGACTTCCGGACTGACAGCCGCACGTCCTGTCAGTTCCCACACCGGAACAGCACAGCAAGACAATTCATTCTCCCGGGAGTGGGCATGGCGCAGTCGACCGCCGGCTCTTCCGCGAAGTCGCGGGATGCCGACAGCGAGTTTCATTTTGACGACACGTGGAAGCCGCGGTTCAATCCGTGGGTCATCGCCTTCACGGTCACACTGGCCACGTTCATGGAAGCGCTCGATTCTTCCATTGCCAACGTTGCCCTGCCGCACATCGCCGGATCGCTTGGCGCAAGCTACAGCGAAGCTACGTGGGTCCTGACTTCCTACCTGGTCTCAAACGCCATCGTTCTGCCTATCAGCGGCTGGATCTCCAATCGCATCGGACGCAAGCGTTTTTACATGAGCTGCGTGGTTGCCTTCACAATCTGCTCGTTCCTCTGCGGCCTTGCCGACTCTCTTGCCATGCTGGTGATCTTCCGCATTGTGCAGGGCGCGGCCGGCGGCGGCCTGCAACCCAGCGAGCGCGCCATTCTGGCCGATACTTTTGCACCTGAGAAACGCAGTGTTGCGTTCGCGCTCTATGGGATGGCCGTCGTGGTTGCGCCTGCCATCGGCCCCACCATCGGCGGCTGGATTACCGACAACTACAACTGGCGCTGGATCTTCCTGCTCAATATTCCGGTCGGTATTCTCTCCATCGTGCTTACCAGCCGCATTGTGGAGGACCCGCCCTATCTGAAAAAGGTGCGGGAGAAACTAGGCAGCATTGACGCCATAGGGCTGGGCCTGCTCGCCGTCACCATCGGCGCTCTGCAAATCATGCTCGACAAGGGGCAGGAGAAGGACTGGTTCGGCTCGAATCTCATTGTCACTCTGGCCTTCGTGGTGGGCATCGGCTTCATTGCGTTCCTGTGGCGCGAACTCACCGCAAAGCACCCCATCATCGACCTCTCACTCTACCGCAGCCGCAATTTCAGCATGACGCAACTGGTCATGCTGGTCATCGGAGCCTCACTGTACGCCACCACCGTCATGATCCCGCAGTTTCTGCAGGAGGTGATGGGCTACACGGCGATGGATGCCGGCATGGTGCTTTCGCTCGGCGGTCTCGCGCTCATCTTCCTGCTGCCCATTGTGGGCTTCCTGGGGCAAAAATTCGATCCACGCGCCATGATCTGTTTCGGCTTTGCCTGGGTGAGCTTCGGCATCTGGCGCATCTCCGACCTGAATCTCAGCATCAGCTTCTGGGATGCGGCAAGCTGGCGCGTCATCATGGTTATCGGCATGCCGTTCCTGTTCGTGCCTATCAGCGTCATGTCGTACGTAGGCGTGCCGCAGGAGAAGAACAACGAGGTCTCAGGCCTGACAGCTCTGGCGCGCAATATCGGCGGCAGCCTCGGCATCTCGTTCATCAGCACCATGCTGGTGCGCCGCGCGCAGGTACATCAGGCCTATCTCGGCGCGCATGTATATCCCGGCGCTTATAACTACCGGGTGCTCAATCACGGACTCGACCACATGCTGCAGCACCAGAGCTTCTCGCACGCCGGAGCCGCAGGCGGCGCCATGGGCCGCATTTACCAGTTGCTGGTGCAGCAGGCAAACGTGCTGGCGTACATCGATACCATCCATGCGCTTGTCATTCTGACCGTGTGCCTCATTCCTATCGGCTACCTGATGAAGAAGCCGCGGTACCGGTCGAGGCAGGCCGCAGCACGCGCCGAGTAGCGGCTGCACGTCCTTTCAATATCGATGAAGTTGCGTGGGTTCTTTCCACAAAAAAAACAGTTGTCCGGACTCTGTGCCTAAAGTCTTGATTCAGCTCAGGTTGCGGAACAACATTCACTGCAAAGTCCGCGATTTAAAGGAGTTGGCTGCAGAGTCCGTAAAACAAAGAAGTTAGAGCAGCGGTCAGGATCAGGGTTCAGCGCCAGGGACATCGCAAACACATGTCTATTGTGCGCCGATGCGGGACAATTTTCTGCAGGCGCGTGCCGATCGACACATACGCCGAAGATTGCCCATGCTAGATGTAAGATGCATCTACTAAAAAAGCATTTGATTGTGAGGCCTTGAATGAAGATTGCAGTTGCCACCGCCGATGGTTCTACCGTTTCGCAACATTTTGGGCAGAGCCGTGGATTCATTGTATTCACCGTGGAAGAGGGCCGGATTACCGGCCGCGAGTTGAAGAGTGCTGCCGATACGCCTCACAACGAAGGCGTCTGCTCCGGACAGGCACAACAAGGCGGTGGGGTCGCCGCGCTGCTTGAAGGCTGCGAGGCACTCCTTTGCGGGGGCATGGGTGGCGGAGCCGCAACGGCCATTGTGCAATTGGGCATCAAGCCGATGGTGCTGGCCGGAGTTCCCGATGCAGAGGAAGCGGTCAGAATGTTCTGCGACGGACGTGCTTCAGAAAAGCAAGCGGGCTACTGTAACTGCCAGCATTGAGAAGCCAGTGTGTACAGGTGGCTCACCAGGCTTCCCATTCGCGTAAACGGCGCGCGCTTAGGACGGGGGAGCTGGTCTTTTGAGCTTTACTTCCTGGGCCGCGACTCCGGCGGCACAAGACCTACAAGGCGGTAGTACACAACGAGCTGGCCGTAGTGCTCGCCGCTATGTTCGATGATGCCGTTTGCAATATCCATAACCCGCGCCTTCTGGCCGGGGAAATAAACAACCTCCGTTTTCAGGCCTTTTTCGCCTTTCGCCTGGATAGCGGCTGCGCCATCGGCAAAGGATTTCTTGACGAACGCAACGATTTCAGCCTTGGACTTGAATTGGTCGCGCTTTGGATCTACGTCTGCCGCGGGCTTCTTCCCCAAGACGGTATCGGTGAAGAAGTAGGTTGAACCCGCGGCGTGCAGCAACTGCTCGGCGAAGCTGCGCTGCGCGGGTGTCGGCTTGAAGTCGTATTTGTCTTCGGGAAAATCTTCGGCCATCGCGATCAGCTTGCGGCCAATCTCATTCCAGGAATCAAGCACGACTTTCAGTTCCGGATCGGCAGGTTTGGCGGCTGCATCTTTCTTCGTTGCGTCCTGTGCATGCACGGGAAACGCGCATGCCAGCAGGACGATTGCAAGAAACGGCATTCTTTTCATTTCTTTCTCCACGATTGAGTTTCGCAAATCGAACCTTCAGCTACTTATTTCGCCTTTGCCAGTTCTTCAACCACTGCAGCAACCTTATCGAGTTGCTCCTTCCAGCCCGCGAGTTGGCCGCTCTCGAGTGCATTCCGCATGGTCTCACTTCCGATGAAGGTCAGTTTCGTCTGGCCGTTTCCAATATCCTCAAAAAGGATCACGTCGGGCGCGTCGTCGATAACCTCATGTTCGACCCCTAAGTCAGCAGGGTTAATCCTGTTACCCTTCGAGTCGGCAAAGTACATGGTGGAAACGATCTTCTCGTACGGAACAATCTCAAGGTATTCACCGGCATTCCAGCCCTCCCACCCATCCGGAGATCGCATGCAGCAGAGGTACTTTCCTCCCACGCGAAAATCGATCTCGCAAGAAGGCGACGTCCATCCCTTCGGGCCCCACCACTGCATCACATACTCCGGGTCTGTCCACGCCTTCCAAACCAGTTCGCGTGGGGCATCAAAAACTCTTGTCACAACCATCCGCTCTGTCTCATTCCCCGTGTTTTTTGTCATCTCTGACCTCCGCTTTTTTTCATTCGATTCACAACCACCTCCAGCTTGTCGAAACTCTCTTCCCAGAACTGGCGATAGCTGATCGCCCAGTCGCTGACTGCCTTGATGGCCTGTGGTCTGAGCGTGCAAATGCTCTCTCGTCCGCGCTTGGTCTTGGTCACAAGCCGCGCCCGCACCAGATAGGCGATATGTTTTGAAATCATCTGCTGCGACAGTGCAAACGGCTCCGTCAAACCATGCACAGAGGCGGGCCCGCGAGAGAGTCGTTCGACCATCGCCCGCCGGGTCGGATCAGACAAAGCCGCAAATGTTGTACCCAATCGATCCACAACCATATGGTAGTGGATTTCGGCTGAATGTCAATTAGTATTCTCGCGATTCCAGATTTCTGCTCCCAGACTTGCCTGACACCCGGACGACGAGCGCCAAATCGCCAACTCACTCATCAACAGGCTCAAAACGGGCAGGCGGCCCGGTCAAATCCTTCACACGGCATGATCGTATGTATGTCCGTGCTCCATTCAAAACGCGCTCTTTGCGTTTTGAGTGGGAGACCACGAACTCACGCCTCCCGCTCATCGCAAAAAACGCGATGAACGGGGCACAGATCATTCCTGTTCAGCATCGATCCTCTCACCGTATCGGTTTCACTGCCCTT
>DASZRJ010000036.1:0-29929 GCA_035550015.1 Occallatibacter sp.
AGCAGAACTGCTCGAGGGCGATGTCACTTTAGCCGAGGAAGCTGTGCGCCATCTGGTCAAGGTTTCACTCACCCAGGGCCAGTTCGATGCACTCGTCGATTTTGTCTTCAATCTCGGCGCTTCTCGCCTTGCTCAATCCACGCTGCTGAAAGAACTCAACGCCAGCCGCTACGCTGAGGCAGCCGCGGAATTCCCCCGCTGGGATCATGCCGCGGGACATGAACTTGAAGGGCTTAAAGCCCGCCGTCTGGCTGAGGTTGACCTTTGGAATGCCCACGGCCCTGCGGCTGCCTAGCGCCTCCTCCATCCTCATGCGTGGGCGCCTCTGTCGCATGCACGCTCTCCTGCGTTGCGGCGGGGGCAGAGGCCTGTTGCATCGGAGTGGGCGGGTCCAGCCATTTCAACAGCATCGGCGTTACCAGCCCCGCACCCTCGTCTGAAAGGTGAATGCCATCTGTCGCACGCACGCGAATTGTTTTGCCATCGGACAGCGTGGTGAATTCACGAAAACGCCCAGACGCATCGCCGATATACCGGACGGGATTCCACCATGTTGCCTGCGGATTCTGACTCACCACCGTATACGCAATGCGGTTAATCATGGCGATCTTCGCGTTATACACAGGAATCCGCATCGGCGGCAAAGCCATCCACACCACACGCGCGCCATCCGCCTCCACCATGGCAAGGTAGTCGGCCAGCCGCTGCTGATACACCGCGCGCCACTCATCGGAACCGCACTTCAGCACCTTGCCGTCCACCACAAAGCCCTGCCCATCGTTGGCCCCGATCGCCACAATCACCACATCCGGCTTCGCCGAGCCAATCATCGCCGGGTACTGCTCCATCCAGTTGAAGACTTCAGGACGCGCCAGCCCTGTACCTGACCGGTAAGCCTTCACAAAGTGCAGATTCTTATCGCCTGCCGCCTGCCGCAATAGCTCCGCGCTCAATCCAACGGCCATCATTGAGTCGCCTGCCAGCGCCACCACGCGCGGCTTGCCCGGCTCCGCCTCCGGCAGTTGCGGCAGTTCCATCGTCACGGGTACATCGGCGGCCAGCGGCGTGGCAGCCCCCAGTGCGTGCTCAGAGTGCTTAGGCGTCTTTACGGGCGTCGGTCCGTGCGTATCTGCACGCTGTGTCTCTTTTGATGCCGTTGCTGACTCGCCTGCACCTGCCGACTCTTCGTTGTTCACCCTCGCCGTCAGCGCTGAGTCGTCTGACCAGCCAACGCGCGCCAGATTCTCAAGTGTGCCTTTGCGTATCGCCCCCAGTCCCAGCGGTTGTACGGCGCTTTGCACGGCCTGCGTTACGGGAACCGCCACTGTACGCAGCGGCCCAATCTCAAGACCCTGCGCCCAGTTTGCCAGCCCGCCGCTCTCCAGCAGCACGCCTGCAATCGCAAACCCCGCCAGCAGCAGGAAAAGTTGACGGGTTGTCTGGATCAGTCCACGGTCACGCATGATTCACTCAAAACTGGAAGTAAATAAACGGCGCCACGCCCGAAGGCCCAAGAAACTCGATTGCGGAAATGGCCATGGCCAGCGCCGCTCCACGCACCAATGCGGGCCACATTCCCATTTCCAGTTCCAGACCGTTCCGCCAGCGCGTCGGCATATACTGCCCCGCCAAGCCAAGAAACAACACCAGCAGAATCGGACCAGTCGCCAACGTCGCCGCTCCCGGCACAGCCAGCCGCTGGAACATCGTAAAGGCGATCTCGAACGACGACGCCCGGAAGAATATCCATCCAGCACACACAGCATGGAATAGCAGTAGACGCGACGCCCAACGCCACGCGGCAGTCGCGCGCATCCGCGCCAGCGGCTGCCACCGCACGCGCGCCCACAACCTGTGGACCACTAAATAAAGCCCGTGCAGGCCTCCCCACACCACAAAGGTCCACGCCGCGCCATGCCACAATCCGCCCAGCAGCATTGTCACCATCAGATTGATGTAGGTACGCAGTTTGCCCTTTCTCGAACCGCCTAGCGGAATGTAGAGATAGTCCCGCAACCATGTCGACAGCGAGATATGCCACCGCCGCCAGAAATCCTGCGGGCTCACCGCCGTGTACGGCGCGTTGAAGTTGCGCGGGAATTTATAGCCCAGCAGCAGCGCGCATCCGATGGCGATATCCGTATACCCGGAAAAGTCACAGTAGATTTGCGCCGCATAGCCGTAGATCGCCAGCAGCGTATCCCATCCGCCATATGACTGCGGAACAGCAAAGACCGGCTCCACCAGCCGCGTAGCCAGCATGTTCGAGATGATGACCTTTTTGAACAGACCACCCACAATCAACAGAAATGCGCGGTTCACGCGCAGTGTATTTGGATTACGCCGCTCGGCCAGCTGCGGCAAGAACCGCGAGGCTCGCAGAATCGGGCCTGCAATCAACTGCGGAAAAAACGACACATAGAGCAGCACATCCAGCAGCTTCACCCGCTCTTTCAGCTTGCCGCGATAGCTGTCGCCCAGCAGAGAGATGGCATGGAACACGAAGAATGAAACGCCCAGAGGCAGAAGCGGCGACGAAATAGGAATCGCAGGCGGCGGTGCAAACCGTCCCCACATCGTCAGCAGCGTCGTCAATGCAAAGGCCGTGTATTTGTAGTAGCCCAGCGTTGCCAGGCATACCATCACCCCTGCAATCAGCCAGCGTTTCTTCGTCCACGACGCCTCGCTGTCCTGAATGCGCTGCGCTACGAATCCGCTGTAGAGTGAAATACCGAACAGCAAAGGAACATACGCCCAGTTCCAGAACCCGTAAAACAGATAGCTTGCTGCCAGCAAAAACGCTTTGTGCGTTTCACGGTACCGGTACAAACTCCACGCGATTACCAGAACCGCAAGGAAAAAGAGCATGTACTGTACGGTGGGGAAGAGCATGGTTCCTGTGTTCTCTCAATGAATGGCCACGTGGCTGCGTTGCATACAACATAGACTTCAGAACTCTGAATCGTTCAATTGGAAATTTGGGCCATCCTAGCACAGTTTGTGTTGCGCTCCGCTCAATCGCGCCCAATACATGCACACCCGCATACGCAGGATTAACGCTTCGCTGCTTGTCTACCGCGAAGTAGAACCGGGATCGGTCTCGGTTATTTCCAACTGCTCCTCGGCCTTTAAATAGCCCTTCCGCCGGAACCAGTCCTCCATGGCCGTCCGCAGCAAATCCAACGGAACGCGATGCCCCGCCTCCATCAGCCCGTCGCTCACCGGCAGCGTATCGTCAAAAACCTTGTCGTTGGTAAAGTTCCGCATGGCAAAGTTGTCGATCCACTTCACCGGACACGCGTGCCGCTCCCCCGCGGCATCCACGCGCTCTATTCTCAGCTTCCGGGCAAACATGCTTCCACTCTAATTCCGCGCGGCTATGTCAACGCAATCCTGCAATTCCCGTCTAGCTCTGTGAGCAACTTCGCCGGCGATGCTGCTTCAGCTTTCGATTGCCGTACGCGGCTTCGATTCCCTTTTTGCGAGAGGAGCATCCATCATGTTGACCTTTGCCCGCTCAGTCGCGCAGCACTGCCGTTTGCTGCTGCTTCTCAGCTTATTTTTTGCCGGCGCCAGCGCGCTCCGTGCACAAGCCGACGGCTCCATGGGGCCGCCACCCGGCGGCCCACCGCCTGACCAGATGGGTCAGTTTTCCGGCACCAGCCGGGGCCCCAGCGTCGAACGCCAGTTAAAGCACCTCACCAAAGCGCTCTCACTCACCCCCGACCAGCAATCGCAGGTGAAGGTCATCCTCACTGACCAGCGCACGCAGGTTGACGCACTCATGAAGCAGGCGCGCGCAAGCGAATCGGACAACTCCGGCTATCCTCCCAGCCCTGAAACCCGGAGTGCCCTCCGTCAACAAATGCGTGCTCTCCATGAGGCAACAAGCGCCAAAATTGAGGCTGTTCTCGACGATACCCAAAAAGCAAAGTACGAGTTGATGGAGCAAAAGCGCCGCCATCGGCAAAACAATCAAAGTGACGATGACATGCCGCCTCCGCCTCCACCGGACGGCGCCGGTCCTCCGGATGGTGGTGGACCTCCAGGCCTCTAGCCTTACAGCTTTCAAAAAAGCGCGGGAGCCGCATACACGGCTTCCGGCTGCATTTCTGGTTCTTTTTTATAACTCCCCTGAGAAGCATTCTTCCTGTTCCGCCGGAGCACTCATAAACAAACCCTCATCCGTAGGATGTGTTTCCTACTCATTTTTTCCTGTTCCCTGTCGTTCAACCGTTTCCACCCGGAACCGCTTGTAGCTGTAGTCGCGCTCCATGATCCGCTGTCGAATCCCTTTCAGCAGTAGCACACGCGCCTGCACTAATCCCTCGCCACCGGTCGGCAACCATAGGCCATCTTCCTGCGGAGCCTGGTCAAAGCTGAAGTTCGATCCCTTTTCCACCTTCGCAAACAACCCGCCTGCCACGCGGAAATCGTCATCAAAACGTACTTCCATCCGCGCCACCTGCCGGTCCGCCTCATCGATCCACAGCGTTCCCGCCAGCTTTTTCGACGCATTCTCTGCCACCCCGTGCGTCTTCGCGTCCTTCCGCCCCACAAAGTCGAACACAATCGTCGGCCGCCCGCGGAACATCTCACGCCGCTCGTTCCGCACGTCCATCAACTCCAGAATCCGGCTGATCGTAATGCTCGGGCCCTCCAGCGGTTGCCCGCGAGGCGTCTTCTCAGCTTTCTCCACCAGCTTGGTTACGCGCTTGGTCTCCTTCTCCAGGTCGCCGCCCGTCAGCGTCTGCCCGTTCCGCTTCACGGTCCGCTCAATAATGTGCCCATTGACGAAGAAGTCCTCATGCTCTTCCGTCTCGCTCTTCTTCACGCGTCCCGCTTTGTCGATGTCCTGCTTCGTCTGGAACGACGTGTAGGTGTACGATTCGCGCACCTTGTCGAGCTCTTTCTGGTGCGCTGCCACCTCCAGCACCAGCTTGCGCACATCCGGCAGTGGTTTCTCCTCATGAGTCGACCGCGCCCACAACCCGGCAGAGAGAGCCGCCGTACCAACTAGAACTGAAATCCAAGCATGTCGTCTCATCATCCCTCTCGCCTGATCGCATGGCACTATCAGGTGCCTATTCAGATGTAAAGGCAGCAATTTGTAACAAAGGTATCCATCGTGAGGCTAACGCTTTTGCGGTGTTCACCCGCGTCAAGGATCGTGCTATATCTGTTGCACATAGCGGATCTTTGACCAACAGTCGCAACCATTAAGTCCGCGGAGTCTCTTATGTTTCAGCTTGTCATTCAGTGGCTTTTAAGCACGATCGCCCTGATGATTGTCTCCAACGTTGTCTCTGGTTTCCAGGTGCAGGGATTAGTCCCCGCCCTGATTGCAGCCGCTGTTATTGGACTGCTGAATGCCACGCTTGGCACTGTCCTCAAGGTCATCACCTTTCCCGTCGTAATCCTCACATTCGGGCTCTTCATCTTCGTGATTAATGCTCTGACGATCCTTATGACAGCACGTCTGGTCGACGGTTTTTATGTCTACGGCTGGGGACCGGCAATCTGGGGTTCCATCGTGCTCACCGCACTGAGCATGATTTTCCGCATCGCTTTCAAGAAAGCCTAAAAGCTTGCGTTGTAGAACCGGTTGGTGCGTACTGAAAGACCGGGCCGATTCAATCTGATTGTGAGTGTGTGGAGTTCCCCGAATCCCTTCCCCTCAGGAGAATCGAATTCCAGGCGGTTGTAGCTCTTCGCATCGTTTAGGCATTGGTTAATTTCTTCCGCCAGATGACTCGTCTTCTTCAGGATCAACCCGCCAGTCTGAATGCTGACCACTCTAGCAGATGGTGTCGCATATTTTCGCGTGGCTTGGCTTACCGTGGTGCCGGTGATTTCCTTGGCTCGAGTCTGTTGCCAATTGCCTGAATATTCTTCGCACCGCTCTTCGGCGTCACCGCTTTTGCCTTTGCCGCATCGTTCGGCGCCTTCTCGTCTTTCGGCTTTGCCTCGCTGCTCTTCTTGCTCTGTGGCTTCACCGGATGCACCACCACCGCTCCTTGTGGACTTCGCATCGCACCCGCATTCGAAAAGCTCCCTGGAGCAACCTGTCGAATTGGAACTGGCATCGCGCGCGCCGCATTTGTTCTGCTCTGCACATGCGAGTACATGCTCCATGCGCCACCGCCCACCACGCATACGATCATCGCTGCAGCCGCACTGCGCGCCAGTGCCGACTGGCTCCAGCGCCTGTCCGTTCCCGGCCATACCAGCACGCGCCCACTGCGTGGCTCTTCCTTCAGCCGCGCCTTTACCCGCTCTTCCAATCCTTCGGGAGCAGCCATCCGCGCCACCAACCGCAATGTCTCCTCGGCAGGCGTCACACCCATTTCATTCACACAATTCAATTCCTGACTCATCTCCGGCTCCTGCCGTGATCCAGCATCTCTGCCATCAGATTGCGCGCGCGAAAGAGCCTCGACCGCACGCTCGATTCGGTAATCCCCAGCACCGAGGCAATCTCCACACTTGACAGTTCTTCAAACGCTGAAAGCAGCAGCACTTCACGCTCTTTTGCCGGCAGCTTATCCACTTGCTTGAGCACGTGTGTGTGATGTTGCGCTGCCGCAGCCCGCTCTTCGGCGGAAAGCCCTTCGGCAGGCAGCACACGCGCCATATCGGCAATGTCGTCGGTTTCCGGCCTGGTCTTCGCCCGCCGTTTGCGATCCAACACAATATTCCACACAATGCGGATTAGCCAAACGCGATGGTCGCGCACTTCGTGCAGCGTGTCGCGGTGCCGCAGAACGCGCAGAAACGCCTCCTGCACCGCGTCCTCCGCATCGGTTGTGTTGTGTAAGACGGAGTAAGCCACGCGATACAACGTGCCCGAGTACTCGTCTACCAGCGCGGCCAGGGTTTCCTCGGCCGCGCGCTCACGGGCTGTCTGCTGCGCGTCGCTGGGGGCCATCTCCATCCAAATAGGAAAGACTGTCGTGCCGGCACTCATACTTCTAACAGACGCGCCGTACCACGCTTTCGCTCAAGCTGCGCCTGTTTGGCCAGTGCCCTCCGGCTCGCTTCAGGGCGCTACTGCGCCGGCGCCAGCTTCTGCGCTGCGATCGCTCCCGCCGCGCCGTCCTTGTCCGCGTCCTTCACCTTCGCCCACAACGTGCGTGCTTCCTGCTGTTTACCAGTCGCGGAATAGAGGTCGGCAAGGTTCAGTTGCGCCACTGTCGCCGGAACCGTATCGGAAGGCTTCGCAATCAGCTCGTTATAAAGCTTGATCGCATCGTCCTGGCGATTCATCTGGCGGTACAGTCCAGCCAGGGCCAGCTTGGATAAATTCGCCAGATTCTTGTTCCAGGCACCCGAGGCCTCTTTTAGCTCCGCTTCGGCCTTATCATTCTGGCCAAGATCCTCATAGGTCACGCCGGCAAAGTAGCGCGCCTGCGCTCCTTGCGGGAGCCATCCATACTTTTTCGCTACAGCCACAAACTGCTCATTGGCAGCCTTCGCGCGTTCAGCGGAGGTCTCATATTCGCCGCTCAGCTTGGGGAGGCCTGGCTGCACCAGTGGAGCACTGTAAATGTCCATCGCTGCTCCCAGCGCATCATTGGCGCCCGAATTCGAAACGTTCCAAAAAATCAGTGCTGCAACTGCCACCACCAGCACGGCTCCGCCGGCGATGGTCCAGCGAACCACGTTCGACCGGTGACCACTCACCCAGTCCATGCTCGATTGCGTTGCTTTGGCAAGCTTGTCGCCCTTTAGGGCGTGGCGTGTCTGTGTATCCACGGGGTACTTAACTTCCTTCGTCGAGAGACTTGCAGGCGGGCGAAATACAGGAAGGAGCGCAACGACTGCAACCCTATTAGTCTATCAGCGCCCCATTGCCCAGTCCATCGACAGCAAAACTCCTGCGAGCACAATCCTCTTCGAGCGCTCCCACGCCGCATGTGCCGGGCGGAACACACCCTCATGCTGTCATTGATGCGAGCTCGATTTAGGCATACGAAGCGCGCGAATCCGTTCCAGCGCGCTATTTACGTTCTCGTTACCCTGTAAAGCCTGGCGGCCCCGCGCAACCAACAATTCGATATAGTCCACAATCGGCAGACCGCGCGCCTCTGCCTCACTTCGTATCTCCGCCGTCACTTCCACTGGCACCTGCATCGCAGCAATCCCTTCCCTCTTCAATATCGGCACGGCGCGTCAATCGATGAGCCGCCCCTGATTGCCGCGATTGTTTTTTTGCTTGTGGACAAAACGCCGCCTTTTCTCCACGGATAAAACCTGCCTCCTGAAATCGAGCGCGTACTCTGGAGAAAGTTCGCCTTACCTTGCGGACGACGAATCGTACCTGTTCGAATGGTTCCATCTCCACAGTAAGAGGCACAGGAATGTCTACACCCTCTACGCTGCGCGAACTTATCGATACCGACTTGCGCGGCGCCAAATTTATCGCGGTTTCCAACAGAGAGCCCTACGTCCACAGCCGCGTGGATGGAGCCATTACCTGTTCGCGGCCTGCCGGAGGCTTGACCTCTGCGATGGATCCGATCATGCGGGCTTCAGGTGGTGTGTGGATTGCCCACGGCTCCGGTTCGGCCGACGCCGAGACGGCCGACGCATCCGGCCGCATTGCCGTTCCTCCTGAAAACCCCACCTATACCCTGCGGCGCATCCTCATCGACGACAAGCTACACCAGGAGTTCTACAACGGACTTGCTAACGGTGGTCTCTGGCCGCTTTGCCACATCGCCTTCACGCGCCCCATCTTCCGCCCGCGTGACTGGGAAAGTTACAAGCGCGTCAATCAGATCTTTGCCGATGCCGTACTCGAAGAGGCGGGAGACGGGCCCGAGCCGGCCTTTGTCTTCATTCAGGACTACCACTTCGCCTTGCTGCCCCGCATGCTCAAGCAGCGCAATCCGCGCTTGATCGTGGCGCAGTTCTGGCATATCCCGTGGCCCAATCGCGAAGCCTTCCGCGCCTTCCCGTGGAAGGAAGAATTGCTCGACGGTCTGCTCGGGAACGACTTGCTCGGCTTCCACCTGCGCTACCACTGCACCAATTTCCTTGAGACCGTCGACCGCAACCTCGAGTGTCTGGTCAATCCCGAGCAGTACAACGTCGTGCGCAAGGGCGGCAGCACCCTCGTTCGCCCCTTCCCCATCAGCATCGACTACAACGCGCATCAGGCAATTGCCTCCAGTGCCGAAGCTGAAGCGGAAACCGAATGGTGGCGCGATCAACTGCATCTGCAGAATTCCGGCGTCGAGTTCGTCGGCGTAGGCATCGACCGTATCGACTACACCAAGGGCATCCCCGACCGCCTTCTGGGCCTCGATCTCTTCCTTGAGCAGCATCCCGAATATCGCGGCAGAGTGCAGTTTGTGCAGATTGGCGTTCCCAGCCGTGTGGGCATCGGCGAGTACCAGGCACTGAACGCGGAAATTGACGAAACGGTGGAGTACATCAACAAGCGCTGGTCCACCAATGGCTGGGCGCCAATTGTCTTCTATCGGCGGTCCTTCAATCTGCGGCAATTGATCGGCCTGCACAAACTGGCCCACTTCTGCGTCGTTACCTCTCTGCACGACGGCATGAACCTCGTCGCCAAGGAATACGTCGCCAGCCGGCTCGACAATAGCGGCGTGCTTATTCTGAGCCGCTACACAGGTTCTGCGCGCGAACTGCCCGATGCGCTGCTCGTCAACCCCTTTGCCATTGGCGAAATCGCGGATGCCATCGCAACCGCCGTCCGCATGAGTCCCACGGAGCAGAACCACCGCATGCTCCACATGCGCCGCTCCGTGGAAGAACACAACATTTACGATTGGGCCGCGAAAATTCTGACCACTCTTTTTCGATTCAATCGATGGACGCAGGAAATGGAGGACGGCGGCGAAGAGGAAACCGAGTCCCTGTAAGACAAGAGGAACGCTTCGCTTTCTCCCGTCGAAACATCGGCAGAATGCGGCTGTGCAAGGCCGCCGAATCCAACGAGACGAGGTAATCGGACGTGGCACACGTCTCGCAGCGACTCAGAAACGCATTTGATGGAGCTCTGGCCGGCGGCGGCGACCCTGCCAGCTCGCCTCTCTATGTCTTCGGACCGTTCCTTCAGTTCATCGTGGTCGCGGGCGTCGCAGGCGTCACCTTCGGCGCAAGTGTCTGGCTGGTTGTCTTCACCGTCATCGTCGTCTCGCTCATGTACCGCCAGGTCATCCGCTGGGTCACGGATGGTACCGGTGGAAGCGGCCTGACCGAGGAGGAATTCGGCGCATGGGCAGTCAAGCTCAACTCCGCCATTACCTTCGTCGAATACACGCTCACCTTTCTTGTCAGCATCGCCGCACTTGTCGAACTCATCGCCGACCGCGTCCCCCTTCTTAACCAGAACTTTCACGGCATCGATCCCCGCACGCCGCTCGCGATCGTCTTCTGCATCTCTATCGGATGGCTTGTCAATCGCGGCCCCAAGACCGCTGCCCGCACCTTCGGCCCTGCCACACTCGGAGTACTTCTCCTGCTCTGGGCCATGATTCTGGCAACCATCTGGAAAACCGGCTTTCACCTGCCCAACTTCGACCTGAAAGCCTTCACGCCCAAATATCTGAGCTTCACACTGAGCGGATTCTCTCGCCTGCTGGCGCTCATGACCGGCATTGAAGTCTTCGCCAATCTCGTCGCCGCCTATGAAGGCACGCCCGCACAGCGCAGCCGCAAAGCATTCGAAAGCCTGCTCATCGCCATGGGAACCACCTGCGCCACCATGCTCATCGTCGGTCCCGCCATCTTCCATTTGTCTGACCCGACCGACGAAAAAGTCTCCGTCTTCACGCAGACGATGGACAAGCTCTTGCCGCAGCCCGTGGCATATTTCGGCACCTTCATCGGCATCGTTGTGCTGGCATCGGCTGCGGCCGCCAGTGCGCAGGGCCTGCAGAATCTTGCGCTCGGTCTGCGTTACCGCCATTACGTACCCGCGCGCATGGGCCAGCGCAATGACTTCGACGTGGCTGACATGCCCGTCTGGATTGAAGTCGCCATCGCCTCGCTCTGCTTCGTCGTCTTTGGCACACGCGAAGATGTCTATCTCTCGCTCTACGCGGCGGGCGTCTTCATCCTGCTCAGTATGACGGGGTGGGCCGCGGCCAAACGCTCTGTGCGCCTGCATGCCGGAAAATTTTCACTCGACGCAGTCGTTGGACTCGCCGGCTCTGGCTGCGCCGCGCTGCTCACCACCGCCGCAACTGTCATCATCTTCATTGAGCGATTCACCCACGGTGCCTGGGCCTATCTGCTTTTTCTTCCTGTCATCTATTTCGCACTCACTTACACCCGTAAGCGCCTCGGCGAACCAGTCCCGCTCTCGGAGCACCTCGGCCGCCTCTACACAGACCAGTACCTTCTGCCCTTCCAAAGAAAAGGCGCGCGCAACAAAACCACACGAATTGATGAAGTGCTCATCCCGCTTGATGGTTCACAAAATGCCGAACAGGCTCTCATCGCTGCAAATGTTCTCGCTCACACGTTCGGCAGCCGGCTCACGCTGCTTTCCGTCGATCCTGGCGGCCGCACCACTCCATCCGCGGCAAACCGTGATTCCTCCAACCCATGCGAGCCTTATCTCGCCGAGCAAGCCCGCAAGCTCAAATCCACAGGCATTGAAGCCGATTGTGTCGTTGAAAAAGGCAAGCCCGATCAGGTTATCGCGGACATGGCGCAGGATATGGGCGCCGACCTTATCGTGATGACCTCATACGGTCACACTGGCCTTGAACGGCTCTTTGTCAGCGATATCGCGCAGCAAACTATCCGTATTGCGCGCACGCCAGTCCTTCTTGTACGGCCGGAGGAAATACACGCACAGCCGCCCGCCGCTTTCAAGCGCCTGCTCGTTGCGCTTGATGGTTCGCACCACGCCGAAGAAACTCTGCGCTTCGCCAGAAAATTTGCGAAGTCCTTCAACAGCGAGATCGTTCTCCTCGGTGTTCCTGAAGCTGATTTCGAAGAAGAACAGCTCACTGACTACCTGGAGCGCGTCGCAAAGGCCTTCGACAACGAACACATTCAGGCCACAGCACTCGTCACGGGTTCAGGAGCCGCTCGCACCATCACGGAAGTCAGCGAATCGGAGCACGCCGACCTCGTAATCCTCGCAAAGTATGGGCGTGGCGGCTCCTTCCGCCGCAGCTCCGCATTGGGCAGCGTCGCCATCCACGCAGTGGAAACCATACACTGCCCCATCCTCCTCATCGACACAGCGGAATTTGGGCGTCCCCTGTCCCGCTAAAGGCCGTGCAACCGAAACGGCCCTGCGGACCATCCAGTTAAGTGAAGCTATGTGACCAACCAGCACAATCCAGTGACAAGGCGTTACTCGTAGACGCACCCGCAGTGTGCTTCAAAACCCTGCCGCTTTACGATTATTCATAGTTTGCAGTTTGTACTTTGCCTTGGGGGTTCTTTGAACATGAGCCGTAGATTTGTAGGTGGCTTTGCCGCGCTTTTGGCATTTGCCTTTGTGTTTATTGCGGGACCGCGCGCTCACGCGCAAACTGATGCCCGTCTCCTGCGTTTCCCTGACATTCACGGCAATCAGGTGGTCTTCAGCTACGCCGGCGATCTCTGGCTTACCACCACTGAAGGTGGCGTCGCGCGCCGCATCACCACCAGTCCCGGCCTCGAGCTCTTCCCGCATTTTTCGCCTGATGGCAAATGGATCGCCTTCACTGCACAATACGACGGCAACTTCAACGTCTACGTCATTCCCTCCAACGGCGGCCAGCCACGCCAGTTGACCTTTGTTCCCGACATTGGCCCCATGCCCGAGCGCATGGGCCCCAACAACGAAGTCATCTCCTGGACACCTGATTCCAAAAAGATCGTCTTCCTCTCTCGCCGCGACTCCATCAATCACTGGTTCGGACACTTGTGGACAGTCAGCATAGACGGCGGCCTGCCTGAGCGCCTGCCCATCGATCGCGGCGGCCTGCTCGCCTTCAATGCCGACGGTAGCCAGATGGTCTACAACCGCATCTTTCGCAACTTCCGCACCTGGAAGCGCTACACCGGCGGCATGGCGCAAAAGCTCTCCCTCTGGAACTTCAAGACGCACGCCTACGAAAAGCTGACCGATGATAAGTGGACTGACACCTTTCCCATGTGGAGCGGCGAAACTGTCTACTTCGTCTCCGATCGCGGAGAGGACCACCGCCTCAATCTCTACTCGCTCGATCTCAAGACCCGTGCTGTTACGCAACTCACGCACTACACCGATTACGACGTTGAGTGGCCCAATCTCAACGGCGATCAGATCGTCTACCAATACGGCGGCTGGCTTTACGTCTACGACATCAAAACGCAAAAATCACGCAAACTCGATATTCAGATTGACGGCGACCTGGATCAGGCGCGCAAACACTGGGATTCCACTGCCGACCTCATCGATTCAGCCGACATTTCTCCCGACGGCAAGCGCGCCGCCTTCACCGCCCGCGGCGATATCTACACCGTTCCCGCTGAGCACGGCGCAACACGCAATCTCACCTCAACTCCCGGCATTCGCGAGCAATCCGTCGCCTGGTCACCCGATGGCCGCTGGGTCGCCTACCTCAGTGATAAGAGCGGCGAACAGGCCATTTACATCCGTCCGCAAAATGGCATGGGCCCCGAAGAGGAAATCACCAAGGGCGGACCTGAATTCCTCATGCAGCCTGTCTGGTCGCCAGACAGCACAAAGATCGCCTGGGCCGACAGCTCGCTCCATCTCTATTACATCGACATCAAGAACAAGCAGCCTGTCCTCGTTGACACCGCGAAGTATGGTGAAATTACCAACTACTCCTGGTCGCCCGATTCCAAATGGCTTGCCTACGACAAGACCGAAGAAAACTCCTATCAGGTCGTCGAGCTCTACTCGCTCGAATCGAAAAAAATCTCTGACGCAACCACGGATTTCTATCCATCATTCAATCCCGTCTTCGATCCCGCGGGCAAATATCTTTATTTCGTCTCCAACCGCACCTTTAATGAAGTGCTCGGCGTTTACGATGACGACTTTGCCAACCCCCAGGCCACCAGAATCTACGCCATCACACTGCGCGCCGATGAGCCCTCGCCCTTCGCACCGCAAAGCGATGAAGTCGACGTGAAAAAAGACGACGCCGCCACCAGCGACAGTAAGCCCGCCGGCTCCGCGGACAAAGATAAAGACAAAGACAAGAAAGACGACGCTAAAAAGAAGCCATTCCGCATTGACCTGGACGGCATTCAGAACCGCATCGTCGCTCTGCCCACGCCTCCCGGAAATTACCAGGGGCTCTCCGCGGCAGAAGATCACGTCTACTATTCATCCGTCCCCACCTACGGCTATTCCGGTCCGCTTCCCGGCCTCACTCCTGAGATTCATGTCTTTGACATGAATAAGCGCAAAGACCACGTTCTCGTCTCCGGCGCCGCCAATTACGCACTCTCCGCGGACGGCAAAAAACTGCTTTACAGCGGCCCTGGCAACAAGTGGGGCATCGTTGACGCTGAGCCGCCTGCAGGCGGCCCCAAACATGTCGGCGATGGCGCGCTCAATCTCTCCGGTCTGCGTGCCGAAATCGATCCCCACTCTGAGTGGAAGCAGATATTCAACGAGGCATGGCGTCAGGAGCGCACCTTCTTCTTCGAGAAGTCGATGAACGGCGTTGATTGGAACGCCGAACGCGCCAAGTATGCGCAGCTTCTCCCTTACGTCGCCGATCGTTACGATCTCACCTACATCATCGGTGAAATGTTTGGCGACCTCTCCAACTCACACATGTACGTCGGCGGCGGAGACTCGCCCGACCTCCATCCCGTTAACGTCGGCATGCTCGGCGCGGACTTCGCGCTCGACGCCGCCAGCGGCCGCTACAAAATCGCGCACATTCTCCCTGGTGACAATTGGGACCACTCGCTGCGTTCGCCGCTCACGCAGCCCGGCGTAGACGTGCATGAGGGCGACTTCCTGCTCGCGGTCAACGGTCATCAGCTCCGCGCGCCGGAAAACCCCTACGCACTCTTCGTCAACACGGCCAATGAAAATGTCACGCTCACCGTCAACTCCAAACCGGAGATGGACGGCTCGCATGACGTCACCGTGCAACCGCTCTCGAATGAATTCAACCTCCACGAGCTCGCCTGGATTGAGACCAATCGTGAGAAGGTCGACAAACTCAGCGGCGGCAAAATCGGCTACGTCTACCTGCCCGACATGGGCGCTTCCGGCCTGAATGAGTTCGTCCGCCAGTACTTCCCGCAGATACGCAAGCAAGGCATCATCTTTGACGTCCGCTACAACGGCGGCGGCAACGTCGATCAGATCATCCTCGAGCGTCTGCGCCGCATCCTTGTCGGCATGTCGTCGGCGCGCAACTGGGCCTCCAGCACCACACCCGCCAATGTCTTCAACGGCTACATGGCCTGCCTCACCAACCATTACGCCGCGTCCGACGGCGACATCTTCACTTACTATTTCAAGTTCTATAAACTCGGTCCCGTCATCGGCACCCGCACCTGGGGCGGCGTACGCGGCATCCGCGGCATGTATCCGCTCATGGACGGCGGCTCCATCTCTCGCTCCGAATTCTCCATGTACGGCCTCAACAGCCAGTGGGTTATCGAGAACCACGGCGTCGAACCCGACATGGTCATCGAAAACACTCCGGACAAGCTCGCCGCCGGTCACGATCCACAACTGGAAAAGGCCGTCGACTACCTGATGCAGCAGATCAAGGCACACCCCAAGGTCCTGCCCCCGCGCCCACCCGATCTGCCCGCCTATCCCACCGGCCCCGGCATATAAGTTTCGGAGCAATACATGATTGAAAGAATGGCCCAGCTTGCGCTGGGCCATTCTTTCGACCCGATGAGGGGCCAAATACCTAATCCCTCACGCTGCAATTGATCCATTGGCATCGAAAAACGCGTCCCGTAGGGACGCAGCGATATTAGCCCAGGATGGAGTCCGTGCAAGCGGACGCAATCCTGGGAATAACAAGGGATGCAATCTGCCGCCCCGTAGGGTCGGCGCGGATTCTCCCCATTCCCAATCCCGGATGCCACCCATTCAGACCGAACGAATAGGGGCCTCGCACTTGCCCCTGCCGCCATCCCCGCATTACCCTTGAATCATGTACGAGGACTTTCACGTCACTGACCGCTGGAGCGGCGAAGACCTTCACTGCCGCTGGAAGGCTACTCAGGTGGCTATCGCCACCCGCCATGCAGACGCCGTCGACATTCGCTTCGACGTCAACGGACGCGCCATCTGGATCGCTCTGCCCTGCACCGCCTGGGTCGAGCAGAAACAGCGCTCCGGCAAGGTCATCACCGACCAGCTCGCCATTCAGGTCGCTGGACGTTACCTGAAGCAGCTCATTGAAGAGGGTTACGACGCGCGCCGCGAAATGTACACCATGAGCGTCCCTGAAGTTCTCTCGCACCTCGACGCAGTCATCGAAGAAGGCAAACAGGCTGGCGAGCTTCCGCGCCTCCCCGTCGGCATCGACGCCCTCGTTTAGCCTCTCTCCTCGCGCAAATCTGCGCGTCGCTCTGCCGCAACCATACCCACGCCCCATCTTTTTCGCGTCTTTTGCGAAAAAGATGGGAAGCCAAAAATCTCCCAAGCCCCGTAGGGGCGACCGAATCAAACCACAACTCTCCTGCGAGCGACAAGCGAGCGTCTGCCACACAGCAGGTGCTGGACAGATCCCGGTACAGCCATCAATCATTGCGTGGCGAAAGGATTTGCCATGAACCGCCGCCACTTCGTCGCCACCTCCCTCGCCGCCGCCGCAGGTACCGCACTCGTCCGCAACGACGCCTACGCCGCAATTCCCGTCATTGCAGACGAACATTCTTCGCAAGTCCCCGGTGAAATCCCCGACTCCGTCATCAAAGCTGCGCGCTTTCCAGAAGGCTTTATCTGGGGCGCAGCCTCTGCTTCCTATCAGAACGAAGGCGCGTGGAGCGAAGACGGCAAGGGCGAGTCCATCTGGGACCGCTTCACTCACACGCCTGGCAAGGTGCGCGGCGCCGTCACCGGAGACGTTGCTTGCGACCAGTACCATCGCTACCCCGAAGACATGGCACTCGCAAAACAGCTCAATCTCAAGAGCTACCGCTTCTCCGTCTCATGGCCGCGCATCCAGCCCACCGGCGTCGGCGCGCCCAACATGAAAGGCATTGACCACTACAGCCGCCTCGTCGACTCCATGCTCGCCAACGGCATCCGCCCCTGGTGCACCATTTACCACTGGGACTTGCCCCAGGCCCTCGAAGACCGCGGCGGCTGGCCCAATCGCGACCTTGCCCGCTACTTCGCCGACTACGCCGGCATCCTTGCCAAACATCTCGGCGACCGCATCACCGTCTGGGCGCCCTTCAACATGCCCTGGGCCATTGCCTTCATGGGATACGCCGCCGGCCAGTTCCCGCCCTGCCGCACCAGCTTTCCTGACTTCCTCAAAGCCGCGCACACGCTCGGACTCGCGCAGGGTGAGGCGCATCGCGCCGTCAAAGCCGCATCGTCCAAGGCCACCTTCGGCAGCGCCTATGAAATGGCGCCCGCCTATCCCAGGACCGATACCGAGGCCGACCGCGCCGCCGCCGAGCGCTATCACAAAATGAACAACGTCTTCTTTCTTGAAGCGGCTATGACCGGCCACTATCCCAACGCGTTTGTCGGCGCGCCGCCATACGACGTCATGGGCTTCCAACCCGGCGACGAAAAAATCCTCTACGCACCGCTCGACTGGGTCGGCTTCCACTTTTACACGCGCCGCATCGTCTCCGACGCAAGTCACACCCACGCCCTCGGCGGCGCATTCAGCGGAACCGAAATCGAATCCGACTCCGGCGGCGCACGCGATCCCTACACAAAGATCAACGCCTATATGCCAACCGAAGGCCCGCTCACCGAGTCAGGCCTCGAGATCTGGCCACGCGGCATCTACGACCTCGTCACCAGAATCTCCAACGACTACAACCACCCCATCATCGAAATCACCGAGAGCGGCTGCGGTTATCTCGATTCACCCAATGAGCACGGCCGCGTCCCCGACACGCGCCGCATCCAGTGGTACCGCCAGGTCCTCGCCGAACTCGCTCGCGCCATCCAGGACGGCGCACATGTCCGCGCCTACCACGCATGGACGCTGCTCGATAACTTCCAGTGGGCCGAGGGCTACACCGAGCGCTACGGCCTCATCTACACCGACTTCCGCAGCCAGAAGCGCACCATCAAAGACTCCGGCTACTGGTACAGCCGCGTCGCCGCTGCCAATCGACTGGACGTGTAAGTCAATCGCAATGAAGCAATTCCTCTAATGCTGCTCGAACTGAGCGCTCAATGAGTGCATCGGCGATTTAGTACCCATCGCGGCCGTGGGTGTTCGCGGTTCAGTAGCCGTTTCACAGTACCAAACCAAGAACCGTTTACTGAAATATAACTTCCGGATTGCCGGCCACGCTGCCGGTATTCCGAAAAGCCGCACGCGATGCCGAGCCACTCGGAGAAACTCAGCAGTGCAATGAGATTTGTTAGAATCCGAAAGAACCTGAGCTCGACCAAAGTCAAACACATGCGTGCAACCAACCCTTTTGGAGTTGACCGCTGCCCCCGAGGGCCACGTCAGCTTTCCTGAGGAGCCTTTAGTTGAGTCCAACGGCGAAGAATTCTCCTGGTTCGACGAAACCCGCAGACCTTTCCAGCATGAATCGTGACGAAACTCCTTTCGAGGCTCTGTCCGGCATGTGCTCGGTTCTGGTGGTGGGCTTGTTCATTCTCACCTTCTTAGCTCAGAACTATCTCATTCCCTCAGGCTCGATGAAGAACACGTTACTTGTAGGCGATCACTTAGTCGTCGACCAGATCACGCTCATGCCGCCTGCCCGGTGGATGCCGCTCGTAAGGTATCGCGAGCCCAGACGCGGCGATATCGTCGTCTTCTACAAGCCTGTTCATCAACCAGGTATTGATGCGACGGACGCCGATGGGACGCCGCACTACACTCCCCTCGTGAAGAGACTGATCGGCGTGCCCGGCGATCACATTCATCTGCACGACGGCATTGTTTACGTAAACGGAGTGGCGCAGCCACAGCCAAAGGACGGCATTCAAGACGCTGGACCCTCCATCGATCAGGTCTTCCTCGATGAGTTTCCCGCCATTCCGCCAGCCCAGGCTCCAAGCGGGGGTGCAACCGAGAAATGGGACGTGGAAGAACCAGAGCACGTTGTCAACGGCGACCTCGTGGTGCCGTCCGGCAAGTACTTCATGATGGGTGACAATCGCCACAACAGCCTCGACTCGCGCTACTGGGGCTTTGTCCCGCGCGCCAACATCATTGGGCGTCCACTTTTCAACTATTGGTCGTTCAAAGCCACAGACGCACAATACGAACAAACAGGATTTGGTCACAAGCTCGCGTGGATCGCCCACGTCCTGGTGGATTTCTTCCCAAACACGCGCTGGAGGCGCACTTTCCACCTTATCCATTGACCATGGAACCGGTCGCCGCAAATGGGGGCAAATCACTCATCCACCCTAAAATCTGCCGTGAACACACTTCGACGGACCTGCCTCTTAACATCACCAGAGACTAACTTCCCTGCACCACAAACAAGCAGAGCCCTCCCCAACCGGGAGAGCCCCATACGCACCTCAACAGCCGCGTCGCCTATTTCACATTCTCTGTCTTCAGCTTCATTGCTCCATCTAGATGCTTGTGCAGCCTGTTTTTCAGGATCTTTCTGTACATTCGCGGCAAAAAGACACTCTGGATGAGCCATAAGGCTTGTTAGCGCCGGCTGATATTCGAACACCACTCCTTTCGGCAGTGGCCAGGGCAAGCCTGCTGGAAATATTAAAATTGCCACACACCGAATCCTGAACGCTTCTCCAGGTTCCCGAGCCGCTAGACTGGCAACAGACGTTTTGTTCTATAAGCCAAATTTCCCCGGGGGCAATACATATGCGGGCAGTACGCGCCGAGGCCTTCACCGGCTACGGTGATCTAAAGCTGGTTCAAGTAGAAAAACCAATTCAAATCGATGGCAGAGTCTTGGTTCGCATCACTGCTGCCGGTGTTACCCCTTTGGATCACACGATTTTGTTCGGTGGCTTTCCACGCGCCAAAGCTCCCTTGATTCTGGGGAACGAGGGAGCTGGAATCGTCGAAGACCCCGGTAGCTCGTCTTTTCTTGTCGGAGCGCGCGTGATGTTCTTCGGTCCTTATGGTGTCTTTGAAGACGGCACCTATAGCGAATGGGTCGCCGCACGGCCTGAAGATCTCTGCCTGATTCCCGAGAGCCTGGACGATGCAACTGCCGGCGGCGCTCCGGTCGCCTATCTCACTGCCCAGATCACGCTCATGCAAGCCGGCTTTGAACCCGGTAAAACTGTTCTCGCTCCTGCCATTGGCGGCGCAGTGGGTAATGCAGTAACTCAACTGGCCAAGGCTCAGGGTGCGAAGTATGCAATTTCAACTACAACGAGTACATCGAAGGCTGAGCATGCACATGCTCTTGGGTACGAGCATGTCATCGATCTTTCCCGTGAATCTCTTGCCGACGGAGTCAGGCGGATCACGGATGGCCGAGGCGTAGACATCGTCATCGAGAGTGTGGGCGGTTCCTTGACGGCGCAGGCGCTCTCCGTTCTTGCTCTTTATGGCGCACTTACAACCTTGGGATACTCGGCTGGCCGCACTACAACAATCGATCTCACTGACCTGATATGGAAACGTGCTCGGATGAGCGGCTTCTCGCTCGCCGCTCAGACGCCGGCAACCATTGCAGGCGCGTGGAGCGCAATTGTTCCGCAGTTTGCCTCGCAACGCGTGAAACCGGTGCTCGAAAGAACTTATCCATTAGAGGACGCCGCGGAGGCCATGCGCCATCTGATTGATGATCGCCCGTTTGGCAGGGTTGTGCTGGAACCCTAGACTCCACACAGCTTGAGGTAGTCGGACTTGCTGAGATGCTGGAAGTTCCGTTCAACATTCGAAAAATCGCCAACTCGCAAACTGAAATCCTAAACAGGTGCTCGCACGCTGGATGAGTGCGTCGAGCTGAAATCGCTAGTTGAGGTTTCTCGCCGCTACAAGCCTACTCAAAACAAATGTCATTTCAACTTGAGAAAATCACCAAGCGCCTTATCGAACTCTGTTGGCTGATCAAACCATGGGAAATGCCCAGCGCGATCAATGAACTTCAAGGTTGAATGTTTGAACGCGAGGCTTGTCTGATACGCCATGAACGGGTCCATCGGGTCTTGGCGTCCGTTGAGAACCAGAACGGGCTCGTTGAAATTTCTCAGATGCGGTCGCAGATCATACCCCGGTGCAGTGATCTCCGGCCCGAGCAGATGGCCTACATTAGCGTGCCAGGCAGTAGCCAGCTCTGTAGCCAATTGCTCTCCGATCTTTCGATCGAAGAAGAGCCCCTTTGCCTCCAACTGGGCCACTCCAGCTCGCGACTGTGGCGAATCTGTTTTCTCCAGTTTTGCGAGACGATCCCGGTCTTCTGGCGACAGTCGAACTAGCACATTGTCCTGGAAAGCCAACAGATACTGGAAAGCGACCGGAGCCGTGTCCAGAAGAACGAGTCTGTCCACTCTGTTTGGAAATGCAGCGGCGTAATCCATGGCCAGAATCCCACCAGCAGAATGCCCTATCACGGTCCACCGCTGCACTTTCAAATGCGCTCTCAAAGCTTCAAAGTCTTCGAGGTAAAGCGCTAGATTCATCGTGCTTTTATCGATTTTCGGGGGCAGCGAACGACCGGTGCCTCTCTGTTCCAGCAAGATGGCGCGACCGTATTTTGCGGCTTCTGCGGCGACCGGCAGGAGATAGTCACAGTCGTCTCCGGGGCCGCCGCTCAGGATAAGAATCGGCTCGCCAGTGCCCGAGGACCGATAGTAAAGATCGAATCCGGCTCTCGGAATTTTTTCAGTTTGGAATTGATTCTCATAGGCCGCCCATAGTGAGGGCGTCTTTTGAGCGGAGGCATTTCCAGCCAGAATAGAAAAAGTAGCCAAAAAGAAGAGCGGAATCCACAGCACTTGAGATCTCGTGAGCACAGAACCTCCACGCACTTCCATATCGGCTTTCGGAAGCGCCTCTAAGCTATACGTCGAAAGCTTGTTGATGGTTCACGTGATGCCAAATCGCCAATGCACTCACCGAACTCGGATTGGTACCGTGAAGTCGTCTTGCCTTTACCAATCCCCACCTCGCTTGACGCCTTCAGGCCAATGCGCCCACCCAAAATGGCCTTGCATCGTTTCGCAAAGAGGCGCCGCAGGTGCATGACGATATTTCGTCGCAAATTCTTCTTACCTGTGCCATCGGTATAGGTTAGGCCATTTGCGCACCCTTAAATTCGCTTATTTTGACCTTAATTTGGATTGGCCCGGAACCGTCGCGCACGCAATTGGCCACATGTATGTTTCATATCCGCATTTCAATCGCTGGATAAATCTACCGCTTTTCGCAGTCTGCGACTTTCGCATGCAAAACCGCGCGTTCCAACTGGCGATTCCATAAAAGAAGCGCCGGATAAATCCGGCGCTTTTCAAACGAACCACACCCCGTGATTCGAAAACTCAATCACTCATGCCGCAATGCTTCCATTGGCTGCACACGCGCCGCGCGCCGCGCTGGAATCCAGCTCGAAACCAGCGCAACCAGCAAAAGAACGGCTCCCCCTGCTGCCAGCGTCAGGGGATCATTCGGCGCAATTCCGTACAGCATTGATTTCACAAGTCTTGTAAGCAGTATTGCGCCACCCATTCCAGCCGCAATGCCCGCCATAGCAATCCACGTACTTTCGCGCAGCACCATTCCACGTACCTGCGAAGGAACCGCACCAAGCGCAAGGCGTATGCCAATCTCACTGCGCCGCTGCGACACTGAGTACGACATCACACCATAGATGCCGACGGCAGCCAACGCGAGCGCAAGCAGCCCGAAGCCCGATGTCAGCGTGACAAACAGCCGCTCCTGCATGGTGTCGGCAGCAATCTGCTCGTCCTGCGTGCGCACATCCACCAGCGGTAAATCCGGATCGATATTTTGCACGATCTTGCGCAGCGCCGGCACAATCGCATCGGGAGCCAGCCGCGTGCGCAGCTCATAGGTCATGCCGCCTACGCTCTTCTGCTGTACGTAGGGCAGGATGAACTGCGCCGGCGGCTCCTGGCGCAAGTTTGTGTAACGGGTATTGCCGCAAACACCCACAATGCGAATCCATTCATTTGGATTGGTATTCGCAAAACCATCCGAGTCATGTGTCTCTGTGCGGAAGCGCTTGCCGACCGGGTTCTGCCCAGGAAAGCGCTTGCGGACAAGCGCCTCATTGATTACGGCCACTTTTTCTGAAGTTGCAGTGTCTTGCGGGCCAAAGCCGCGCCCCGCAAGAATGGGAATGCCCATTGTTTGAAAAAAGTCTGTGCCCACAACATTTAGATCCTCAACCTGATGCGCATTGGGCTGAAATGACTCACCAGCGGGCAGGAAATCGGTATCCGAAAGTTCGTTCGAAACATACGCCACCTGCGCAGCCGTTGCAGACTCGACACCCGGTATCGCCGCAAATGCCTGCTCCAGACGTTGGTGCAGCGCGATGTCCGCACCTGCGGGATAACGCTTCTCAGGAGGATTGATGCCAACCAGGAGCAGGTGGTCTGTTTTGAACCCGACACTCATTGCGTTCAGGCTTGCCAGCGTGCGCAAAAAAAGCCCGGCGCCAATCACCAGCAGTGTGGAAAGTGCAATCTGTACGCCCACCAGCGATTTGCCGCCCATGCCGCTTCGCCGCCGTGTTGCTGTCCGTGCCGTCTCCTTCAAGCCATGAGTTACCTCGGCACGCGCAGCAGCGAATGCGGGCGCAAGACCAAACGCAATTCCAGTGGCGATCGTGATGGCCGCAGTAAAAGCGAATACCTTCCAGTCGAACGCGACATGGAATTCGGTTCGCTCCCATGCGTTCTCTGTCATACGCGGCAACACATTGCGCCCAAAGTAGCCCACAAGCAGACCGCCCGCTCCGCCCAAACCCGCCAGCAGCAGGCTTTCGACCAGCATCTGCCGCAGAATGCGCACACGGCCCGCACCAAGCGCCAGACGTACGCTCATCTCCCGTTGCCGTTGCGCACCGCGCGCCAGCATCAGGTTGGCCACATTGGCACATGCCAGCAGCAGTACAAAACCAACCAGCGTCATAAGCACGGCCATGGGTTTGGCGAACATGCGTTCCTGCGTGAACAGGCCACGGCTCCCATCGCGGAGATCCATACGGGGCAGATCTTCGCCTTTACGCACAGGCATTGTGGCACGCACAATCGCGCTCAGTTGCGTATTGAGTGCCGCCTGCGCCGCGGCATTGCTCACGCCGGGCCTGGCACGGCCCATGATCATCACCCACCAGTAATTCGGATTTTCGATTGCCTCCGTACGATGTTGCGTGTTGGGTGAGGCCGGCCCAGTCGCAGGATGTACCAGCGGCTGCATCGACAACGGCGCAAATACCTCGGGCGATTGCTGAACATTGCGCGCCCCGGTAAATCCACGCGGGTTCACACCCACGATCGTGAACGGCGTGTCATTCACCTTGATGACCTGTCCCAGCACGTTGGACGAGCGGCCAAACCGGCGCTCCCATAGTCCATCGCTTATGATTGCCACCGCACCCTGGCCCGGCTCCGTATCGTCCGCTGGACTAATAGCGCGTCCAAGCTGCGGCTTCACGCCAAGCTGCGCATAGTAGTTACCGGAAACCATCTCGATCTGGCCTCGCAGTGCCTGATCGCGCACTGTTAGGTTCACGCCCGTGTCCTTCAATGCGAATAGATCCTGAAGGACATGATTCTGTGCGCGCAGTTGCTTGTAAGCCAGATACGAAAACGAAGTGCTCGTGACACGTCCATCGGGCAACGGGTCCCAATCACCCCATACGTGATGCACAGCTACATGCTCTTCGCTTCCCGTCCACGAAAGCAGCCGCAGATTTGCCGCATGCGGCACCGCCAGCCGCTCATAAAGGAGCTGCTTGGCTACGGAGAAAATTGTGGTGTTAGCGCCGATAGCCAGCGCAAGTGAAAGAGCCGCAATCAATGTGAAACCAGGACTCTTGGCAAGCAGGCGCAGACCGTGGCGCACATCCGCGGTGAGTTCGTCGAAGAGACGAAGCCCAAGCGACGCGCGCATATTTCCCTTGTGCATCAATACAGGTCCAAGTTCGACTTTTGCTCGGCGTGCTGCCTCTTGCGGTACCATCCCCTGATCGATGAGATCGTCCGTCCGCGCAGCAACATGCTGACCAAGCTCGGTTTCCATTTCACGCTCAAGCCGATTGCGGTGAATAAGCGCACGCAAGAAAGAGCGAATCCTGGCAACGCTGCTGTGGATATGGGATGTGATACTCATGCACTCTCCTCCGGACTGATGGTGGGCTTGTCCTTGCTGTTACTCGTGCCGCAAAGCTTCCATCGGCTGCACGCGGGCCGCGCGCCGCGCCGGAATCCAGCTCGAAATAAGCGCCACTAAAAGCAGCGCCGCCACTCCAGCAGCAAGGGTTAACGGATCGTCCGGTTTTACGCCGTAGAGCATCGACTTCACGAGTCGAGCCAGGGCTGCCGCAGCCATAACGCCTGCTGCAATCCCAACCGCAGCCATCCAGGTGCTTTCACGCAGAATCATGCGGCGCACGTTGCCAGGTTGTGCTCCCAGTGCAAGACGGATACCAATTTCATTGGTGCGTTGCGCTACCGAGTACGCCATGACGCCGTAAATGCCGACACAGGCCAGGGCCAGCGCAAGCAACCCAAAGCCACTTGTGAGTGCGGCCAGTGTACGTTCGATTTGCAATGAAGCATTGATCTGTTCATGCTGCGTGCGGAGATCGGTTACGGGCAGGTCGCGATCGACAGACTGGACTGTGCGCAAAAGCAGCGGAGCCAGTGCATCGGGTTGCAACCTGGTGCGCACCTGATACGTCATGCCGCCCACTCCCTTCTGCTGGAAGAAAGGCACAAAGAACTGTGCGGGAGGCTGGTCGCGCAACGAGTAGTAGAAGCTATCCGCACAGATGCCTACGATCTGAATTGGAAGACCCTTTCCGTCACGGTTTGCATGAAAACTTTTGCCGATGGGATTTTGGCCAGGAAAGCGCTTCTTCGCCAATGCCTCATTAATGACGGCAACTCTGGGAGAGGTCGCCGTGTCCTGCGGTCCGAATCCGCGACCCGCGAGGATTGGAATACCAAGAGTCTTGAAGAACGTGCGGCCGACCACATTGAAATCCTCAGCTTGCCGTTTGTGCTCATCAAACACTTCACCTTCAGGCAGGAAGTCGGCGTTGCTCAACGAGCCGGCCAGATAAGGCATCATCCCCGCCGTAGCACTGTCCACACCGGGCAGAGCGGCAATGCGCTGCTCAAGTTCCTCATGCAGCGCGATATCTTTGCCTTCCGGATAACGCGTCGATGGAGGATTGATTTCAAAGAGGATCAGATGCCGGGTATCAAAGCCGAAATTCTGTGTACTGAGGGCAGTGAGAGTTCGCAGAAAGAGCCCAGCGCCAACAACGAGCAGTGTGGAAAGCGCGATCTGCAGACCGACGAGCGACTTGCCGCTGAGGCCGCGACGGCGGCGCGTGGTGGTTTGTGAGGACTCCTTGAGGCTGCTGGATACCTCAGTGCGTGCAGCAAACCACGCCGGGGCAAGACCGAATAGAACTCCTGTGGCAAGAATGACGATTGCCGTACAGGCAAACACGCCCCAGTCGATGGAGACTCGAATGCTTTGCTGATCCCAGGGATTGCTGAGCAGATGAGGAAGCACATTGCGACAGACATAACCAAGCAGCAAACCTCCACAACCACCGAGGACGGCGAGCAGCAGACTCTCTGTCAGGAGCTGGCGGGCCACGCGTGTGCGCCATGCGCCGAGCGCCATACGAACACTCATTTCACGTTGCCGCTGCGCTCCACGTGAAAGCAACAGAGTGGCAACGTTGGCGCACGCCAACAACAAGACAAAACCGGTGAGCGAAAGAAGTACATACACCGGCTTGCGGAACATGCGGTCTGCCCAATGCATACCGCGGCTGCCATCTTCGAGTTCGAGTTGTGGAATTGTATCGCCGCTCTTGATGGGCACCAGGGCTTTGACCGCAGCCTGGAATCGCACAGTCATTGCAGCTTGCACCTGGGATCCCGATTTGCCAGGCTGCAGGCGGCCGACAACATTGACCCACCAGAAGTCGGGATTGACCAGGTCAGATTGCTTGTTTCTCTGGCTCGTTAGCACGGGCTCAAGGCTGATGGGGACGAACAGCTCCGTCGTAGTGAGCACGTTCTTCGCGCCTGTGAATCCCGGCGGATTGACGCCAACAATGGTGAGTTTCTGCTGATTCAGGGTGATGGTCTGACCAATGGCCTGAGGAGAACGATTGAATTCCCTGTCCCAGAGACTGTCACTGATAACAACAACATTGCCCGCACCAGGGACTGCATTGTCCGAAGACTGAATGGCGCGCCCCAGTTGAGGACGAACTTCAAGTGTGTCATAAAAGTTGCCCGAAACCATGGCTGCGTCTACGCGCCGCGCAACACCGCGAATGGTGGCATTCATGCCGTCTTCTTTGAATGCAGCAATACCGTCAAAACCCACCGGCTTTTTCGCCATCTGTTCATAAATCGGGAAGGGGAAGGATGTGCTGGTGGTTCCTTTACCGGGAGATGAGTCGAAGTCGCCCCACATGCTATGAGCGGCCACTTTGTCGTCGCCTCTCCAGCGGAAGAGGCGGAGTTCACGAGGGTGAGGCACGTTGAGGCGGTCGTAAAGCAGCGACTTTGCCAACGAGAAGATAGCGGTGTTGGCTCCAATTGCAAGGGCAAGAGAGATGACTGTGACTGCCGTAAATCCCGGGCTTTTGCGGAGCAGGCGCGTTGCAAAGCGCAGATCCGCAAATAACTCGTCAAGCCAACGAAGACCCAACGATGCGCGCATGCCTTCTTTCGCTGTCAGTACGGTTCCAAGCTCAATGCGCGCACGGCGCTCAGCAGCAGCCGGAGCCATGCCTTCGCGGACAAGATGGTTGGTTCGTTCGGCGAGATGCTGAGTTAATTCAGCTTCCATCTCGCGCTCAAGCCGGTCACGATGAAACATGGAGCGAACCCACGAACGAAATCGAGCGGACAGGCTCATCAGACTTCCTCCGGACGAGTGCGGAGGATGCCATTGATGATGCCCGACATGCGATTCCACTTTTCGGTTTCTGATTCGAGGCGCCTGCGGCCCAGCGCGGTGAGCGTGTAGTACTTGGCGCGGCGGTTGTTCTCGCTCTCACCCCACTCGCTGGCAATGGCACCCTGATGCTCAAGCCGGTAGAGCGCCGGGTAAAGCGAACCTTGCTGGATCGTAAGTTCTTCACCGGAGATCTGTTGGATGCGGAGCAGAACGCCGTAACCATGCAGCGGGCCCAGCGAGACGGCTTTGAGGATGAGCATGTCGAGCGTACCTTGCAACAGGTCGCCAGATTTGTCAGAGGTGGGTGGGGTCAAGATATCTCTCCTTGGATATCTAGGAGAGTATTCGCACTCTCCTAGATTGTCAAGGAAAGCTACAGATCCAGCGATGGCAACGATCCTCCGTTTGCGTAACTGAATATCGCCGCACAGGCAAATTAGTGCCACCAATCGGAGCGGATTTCTTCGCCCGCAATCACATCCGAAGGTATCCCCGGTGTCGGGGACCAGATCTTTAATTCAGGCACCTGCGAGAGGCGATCGATGGGTTCTGTCCATGGATGCAGTGCAAGGTCGAACAGTCCCCAATGAATGGGCATCAACAGTCCATGGCCTCCAAGTGCGTGAAAGCTCCTTACCGCTCCTTCCGGCCCCATGTGAATACTGGACCAGGCAGGATCGAACGCCCCAATCTCGAGCATGGAAAGATCAAAAGGGCCAAACTGCGCGCCAATCTCCTTGAAGCCCGGCCACTCCCCTGAATCGGCACCATAGAAAACACGATGACACGGTCCGACAAGCGCGAAGGATGCCCATAGAGTTTCAAACCGATTAAAAAGTCCGCGCCCCGAGAAGTGACGAGCGGGCAGAGCTGTGAGCGTTACCGGCCCCACAGCGACTGATCCGGTCCAGTCCAACTCGATACAGCGCCCGCCGGCAAGTCCAAATCGGGTAAGCAGCGCACCTACGCCGAGCGGCGCAATCCACTTCGCATTTTGGGCATTCTTCGCCTGCGCAAGTCGCCGCACAGTCTCTGCACCGAGATGGTCGTAGTGGTCATGAGAGATGACTACTGCATCAATATCTGGCAGGCTCTCAACTGCAATGGTGGGTGGAAAGAAACGCCGCGGCCCTGCCCATGTCGTGGGTGCCGCCCGCTCATCCCATACCGGGTCGAGCAATATCCGCACGCCATCGATTTCAACCAGCGAAGAGGAGTGGCCAAACCATGTAATGCGGAGCCTGGATTGCGGAGTAACGCTGTACGATGTGGGGTACGTATGAAAAGGACCAAGGGCTGTTTGCGGCGAACGCGCCGCGGCACCGAAAAGAAACCGAGGCCCGGTCGTCAGAAAAATGGAGAGCCCACCGAGTGTGGTTTCCACCGGGTTCAAGAACCGGCGCCCACACTTAGCAGCTTTTGAAAGAGCCATATGGATTCGACGCCAGCCGAAAGCAAACGATCCGAAATTGCTGTAAACGCAAAACGCCCCACTTTTCAGTGGGGCGTTTTTATTGATATTTATGCCGGCGATCACCTAATCTCCCACACAGTCTCCCGTGCAGTACCATCGGCCCAGCGAGGCTTAACTTCCGTGTTCGGGATGGGAACGGGTGATCCCTCGCAGTATGGTCACCGGCAAACTTGAGAGCGCCTGGCGGGTGGTTGCCCGCAGC
>DASZRJ010000037.1:0-247238 GCA_035550015.1 Occallatibacter sp.
ATGCGTAGATCCGAAAGCCGGTCCTCTACCTCGTTAAACGCTGCCAGCACCGTTGCCTTGTAGTTCGCTGACTGGGCCTCGAAGTTGTGCCGCGCCGCATCGGTATAAGCGTGGCGGCGCCCGCCATCAAATAGCAACTCCGTCGCCTGTGCGCCCAGGTTCCACAATGCGCTCGGTCCCTGAATCCACGTGCCGCCATGTGTGCTTTCAAATCCACCTGTGCCGCCCAGTGAAATCGTTGGATAAAATGCGCTGATCGCAATTCCAATCTGTGCATTTGCTGCAGCCGCGCGCCGTTCTGCCGCAGCCACGTCCGGTCTACGCTCCGCAAGTTGAGAGGGGACGCCGATCGGTACCGAGGGCAAAGTCAAACCCAGCGGCGCCGGCGCCAGCGAAAAATTCGCCGCAGGCTCATTGATCAGTGTCGCAATTGCATGCTCATACTGTGCACGCCCCTGTTGTACATCTATCAACTGGGCACGTACCGTCTCCAACAGTGTGTTTGCCTGCGCCACGTCTGCTTCAGTGGCCACGCCACCTTGCAAACGCTGCTCAGTCAGATTCAGTTGATGCTCATAGTCGCTTACGGTTGACTGCAGCAGTTTGCTCTGCGAGTCCAGTCCGCGCAGTTCAAAGTAATCCTGTGCCAGCTCCGCATGCAGGCTCAAATCCACCACGGCCGCATCGGCCGCGCTTGCCTGTGCATTTGCAGTAGCCGCTTCCACGCTGCGGCGCACGCGTCCCCAGAAGTCCGGTTCCCACGAAGCCTGTCCCGCCAGGACCAGATCGTTATAGCTGGACTTCGAACTGTTCGTCGCAAGCGGCCTGTTGTGCGACAGCCGGTCGTGCTCAAAAGATGCACCTGCCGAGGCCGTTGGATAAAAATCCGCGCGCGCCACACGCACCTGATCGCGTGCCGCAAGATACGCCTGCACCGCTGTACGCAATGTCTGGTTTGAAGTAGCAATCTTCTCTTCCAGTGCATTGAGCTGCGGATCCTTATAGATTTCCCACCATGCCCCGCGTAGTAATCCATCCGAGGGAGAGGCCGGTTGCCATGCTCCGCCATTCGGATTCGGTGGTGGCGCAACCGCGGTGCCGCCCACTTCTCTGTAGGCGGGCGGCGCTGTCACTGTCGCAGGCGCATAATTTGGCCCCACAGGCTTGCATGCAGTCATGCCCAGAGCCCCACACAGCGCAGCTCCAAGTGCAATGTGCCCTTTGGTCAGTCGGGAGGATTTCATCCTCACTGCTCCTCTTCCGTTGATGGTCCGGAGCCTGCTTTCTCCGGCGCCACGCGCTCACCTTCAATCAGAGAGTCTGGTGGATCCTGTATCACCTTGTCGCTCGCATTCAGCCCATTCACAATCTGTACAGTCGCTCCGTCATCCTGCCCAATCACCACAGGTACAAGGTGCGCCACCGGCCCCTTCGGTCCGTCTATCACTGTGCCCACACGTAGTCCTTCATGCCTGAAGATCAATGCGGCCACCGGAATCACGAATGTCTGTGCGGGTGTATTTACCTTGAAGTGCACCTGTGCCAGTGAGCCCGGTAGCAGTTCTCCCGTGCTGTTGTTGATATCCAGTTCCACCAGCAATGTACGGCTCACTGGATCGATTGCGTCCGAAGTCCGCACCAGAGTGCCCGTGAATGCCCTTCCCGGATGCTCAGGGAATTCGATATCGAACTTCGCGCCAATCTTGGCTTGCGGCGCATATACCTGCGGAAGATTCACATACACGCGTAATGTGTGTACGGCTTGCATGTGGAACATTTCTTTGGCTGCCCCCGCATCGATCAGCTGTCCGGTATCCACCGTGCGCGCCGTGATTACACCATCGAACGGCGCGTACACTTTTTCGAACGACTGCAGTTCCTTCAACCGCTGCACGTTGGCCTGCGCCGCCTTTACCGCTGCTGCAGTGGCTGCCGCCTGGCTTACAAACGTATCCGTATCCTGCTTTGAAACCGCATTCGATTGAACCAGACCCTGATAGCGATTTGCTTGAATCTTCGCATTGCTTGCGTTGGCCTCAGCTGTTGCCAAATCCGCTTCAGCCTGTGCCAGTTGCTGGTCCACTTCCGGCGATGCGATCTCCGCCAGCAGTGCGCCCTTCTTTACGTGCGCGCCAATGTCGTAATACCACCGTGTCAGGTAGCCTGACGTCCGCGCATAGATGGGTGAATCGGTATACGCTGTTACGTTGCCGGGCAAGGTGAACTTGTCCACCGGCGCACCCGGCTTTGGCGGCAGCGCAATCACGGTAGGCGCTGCCAGTACCTCGGTCGTATCGGCCAGGACGCGTTCACTGTGCATGCGGCTTAGAATTCCCACCACGGCAAGTACGCCAAAAATCAGCAGGATCAGCACGGCTCCAATGGCCGTCATCCGTGGCGAAAGCCGGGTCTCATTCAGCACGGGTACATCGTCGTGCCCGTGGCCCTGCGTCGGTTGCGAAGAATTATGCGGTGCGTCATTCATGCAAACTGCTCCGGGTCGTGCTTCATCGTTGTCTACTCAAACTCGTCAAACTCTGTGCTGAATTCCACATGCCGTGGTGCGCGGCGCTTGTGCTCCAGCCATCCATGCACTACTGAGAAAAATGTGGGTACAAAAAACAGAGTGGCAAATGTGGCCAGCAGCAAGCCCCCGATCACTGCGCGTCCCAGAGGCGCATTCTGCTCGCCGCCATCGCCCAGCCCCAGCGCCATCGGCACCATGCCGATAATCATGGCCAGCGCAGTCATCAGCACTGGCCGCAGGCGGACAAATCCTGCATTCAGCGCGGCTCTGCGTGCATCGCCCACAAGCACTTCGAGCTGTTCGCGCGCAAAGCTCACCACCAGAATCGAGTTGGCTGTGGCCACGCCCATGCACATGATTGCGCCAGTCAATGCCGGTACACTCAACCGCGTTCCGGTCAAGAACAGGAACCAGGCAATACCTGCCAGCGCCGCCGGTAGCGCGGAGATGATCAGGAACGGATCGAGCCACGATTGGAAATTGACCACAATCAGCAGGTACACCAGCAGGATTGAAAACGCCAGACCAGCCAGCAGGCCAATGTACGACGAATCCATCGTCTCGCTCTGGCCGCGAATGGAAAAGTGCGAGCCGCGCGGCAGGTCTTTCTTGTGGTCATTCACAATTTTCTGCACGGCGCGTGTTACCGTCCCCAGATCTGTGCCTTCCACATTCGCAAAAATGTCCAACACCGGCTGCACGTCGTAGTGGCTCACTTCAGCCATTTCGGTGCCCGGCACAAGTGTTGCCATGTTCCCTAGAACTTGCACAGGTTTGGCCGCACCGGGAGCCGACGTCGGTGCCGCGGCTGGCGAGCCGGTCTCCGCGCTGCCGGATGAACCGGCCACCGGCAGACTCTTCAACGACGAAAGCGAATTCATGTCGTATTCCGGCGCAACAACCGCTACGTTATAGGTCACGCCGTTACGTGGGTCCAGATAGAAGCTTGGTGTGGTCTGGAAGCTGCCGCTTAGCGCGACCAGAATGCTTTGCGTCACATCCGCCTGCGTCATGCCCACATCCTGTGCGCGCAGCCGGTCCACATTCACTGTCCAGTTGGGCAGATTAAAGGGCTGCTGAATGCGCGCATCCACCACGCCCGGCACCTGCCTCACCTCATCGAGCATTTTGTCGGCCAGGTCGCGGTTGGCCGTCAGTTTGTTGCCTACCACCTGAATATCGATAGGAGCGGCCAGGCCGAAGTCGAGAATCTGCGTCACGATGTCGACAGGGACGACATAGAATGTTACGCCCGGATACTCCTTTGCCAGCACCAGGCGCAGGTGATCTACATATTTTTCGGTCGGGTGATGATCGCGCGAAAGTTGAACCTGGATATCTGCATCAGCCGGTCCCACAGGAGCCGAAGTCGAGTAGGAGAGATTCAGGCTCGAGTAGGGAAGGCCGATGTTGTCGACAATGGATGCCACTTCATTGGCTGGAATTTGCTCGCGAATCGTCCGATCCACACGATCGCAAAGTGCTGCCGTCTCTTCAATGCGGGTGCCCACGCGCGCGCGCACATGAATTTTGAACTGGCCCGCATCTACAGAGGGGAAGAAGTCCTGCCCAAGCCAGGGAACAATGACGGCAACGGAGACTGCTGTGAACGCGAAAAATCCGATCAGGAAGATTGCCGCATGGTCCAGACAGATGGTCAGTAATCCAGCGTAGAAGTTCCGCATCTTCTCGAAACCGAATTCAAAGGCTGTCTGGAATATGACGAAGGGATTGCGGCTCGTCCGCTTGCGTGCCATTTCGGCGTCGTCATGCTCGCGCAGCAGATACTTGGCCATTGTCGGTACAACAGTGCGTGACAGGATGTAGCTGGCCAGCATCGCGAACACCACGGCTTCTGCCATGGGTACAAACAGGTAGTGCGGCACGCCGGTCAAAAAGAACATCGGCACAAACACAATACAAATCGACAGCGTCGATACAAACGCGGGTATGGCAATCTGTGCCGAGCCGTCCAGAATAGATTGCTCCAGTTCTTTTCCCGCTTCCAGATTGCGGTTGATATTTTCAATCGCAACTGTCGCGTCGTCCACCAGAATGCCGACAGCCAGAGCCAGGCCGCCCAGCGTCATAATGTTGATCGTCTCGCCCAGAGCCGCCAGAGCCGCCAGCGAACACAAAATCGACAACGGAATCGAAACTGCGATGATGATCGTCGAGCGCCAGCTTCCAAGGAACACGAGAATCATCAGCGCTGTCAGGCACGCCGCCACAATCGCTTCGCGCACTACGCCGCTCACTGCGCCGCGCACAAAGATTGACTGATCGGAGAGCGGACTGATTTGAAGCTGCGGCGGAAGATTACCGCGCACCGCGGGACTGGCCAGCTTCTGCCGGATTTGTTTGATGATGTCCAGCGTGGAGGCAGAGCCCGTCTTGTTGATGCTCATTAAAATTGCGCGCCGGCCATCCACGCGCACGATGTTGGTTTGTGGCGGGTTTCCGTCGCGTACATGCGCCACATCGCGCACAAACACAATCGCGCCATTCGCCGTGTGAATGGGCAGATTGTTCAACTGCTCAATCAACTGTGGAGCTGAATTGGTCTCGATTGTGTACTCGAAGTGGCCAATCTTCATCGTGCCGGAAGGCGCAATCAGGTTTTGCGCGGAAATGGCGTTCACCACATCGCCCGGCGCAAGGCCGCGCGCCTGCAGCGAGGGAATGTCTAGATCCACCATGATCTGACGCTGCTTGCCTCCGTAGGGATACGGTGTCTGGGCGCCTTCAACCGTTGCAAGTTGGGTGCGAATTGCCTGGGTGGCAAGGTCATTCAGTTGTTGTTCGTTTAACCCTTCGCCGGAAAGTCCAAGCTGCAGGATCGGCACGCTCGATGCGTTGTATTGAATGATGAATGGCGGCGTAGTGCCTGCCGGAAGCTGGCGCAGCATCACCTGGCTGATGGAGGTTATCTGCGCAACCGCACTCCCGATGTTCACATGCGGATGGAAGAAGACCTTGATGACCGCCACGCCATTCAGCGATTGAGATTCGATATGTTCGATATCGTTGACCGTTGTGGTCATGGAGCGTTCGCTGTTGTAGGTGATACGGTTGGCCATCTCCTGTGCGGAAAGGCCGTTATAGTGCCAAACAATCGTGACAACCGGAATATCGATATTTGGGAAAATATCCGTTGGCATCGTGACGATGCTGTAGGCTCCCAAAAGTAAAATCAGCAACGCAAAGACGACAAATGTATAGGGCCGCCGAAGCGCCAGCCGGACAATCCACATGACGAGTACGTGCTCCTGATACGGGAGAATTCCCTGAGGTAGCTATAAGCCGTTGAACTGTGGGTATTGGCAATTTGCCCGGCAAGCCCCTGCTGAGCCAGTCGCCAATTTGCTGTACTGTTCTCCCGAATCTCTAATGGTAGACGAATGGAGAGGCCGCCGCGCCGCACAATATGGCACGAGTATGTTATTGGATTCCAATTCAAGCCTCTGGGATGCTAGGAAGAAGGAAGAGCTGATGGCTCTGCCATGTCTGTCCGCCCGCCTTGCATATGACCCACTTGTCTGCATCGTATTCTTCGACCGCGCTCGAACCAGCCTGCTCGGATGTGCGTTGCCAGAGCAAGGCGAGCTGTACTCCGGCGCACAAAATTTGTCGTCGAATTTTGTAAGGAAGTGCCGTGTGAAAGTCTTTGCCTGCTCCGTTCCATGCATGGCAGCTTTTACGCGCAGAATGGAAGGCCGTCCGCTCCGTAAAGTAGCGGTGCAGGTTGATTCGCTCCATGCAGGCCTTACATAATAGGGGGACGCTCGTTCCGGCCTGTACCTTATTCCCCAGCCCAGTGGTCAGCCGAAACCTTTACTGAGACCCAAACGTCCTTAGAACCGTATGCAGTTTTTCTCGCTCGCAGGCTCTTCCTGCCTTCACCTCTGCGGCGCGAAAGAAGCAACGTTGATTTTGGTGCCAGGAAGTTCATTTTATGTCCATTCAAAGTGCAGCGGAGTTGAAGAAAGCCTCCGGTACTCCGCCGGAGTCTCACTCGCTGAGCCCTATTCGCATTCTGGTTTACATTTTGTTGCTTGCCGCTCTTGGGGTCGCGATCTGGATCATGTATCGCAACCACCAGAAGGCTGCCGCAGCCAAGGAGCAGGTCGCCAATGCTCTCGCTGGCCGCCCAGTACCTGTTCAGGTCATCACCGCTGCCCGTAGACCCATGCCTATCTATCTCACTGCTCTTGGCACCGTCACGCCTAATATGACGGTCACAGTCCGGGCACGGGTGAGCGGCCAGCTTCTTCCTGTCAGGTTTACTGAGGGGCAGACCGTCCATCAGGGCGAGACCATTCTCGAAGTTGACCCACGTCCTTACAAGGCCGCACTGGACCAGGCCAAGGGCACACTCGCACACGACCAGGCCCTCCTCAACAACGCCCAATCCGAGTACAAGCGTTATCAGGCGCTTTACGATGCTGGTGTTGTTTCCAGGGAGGCTCTCGACGCCAACAAAGCCAGTTTGGGTCAATATGAAGGCGCCATCGCCGCCGACAAAGCTGCCGTTGAAAACGCGCAACTGCAACTGAGCTGGTGTTCCATTCAGGCTCCCATCACCGGCAAAATCGGTCTGCGCCTCGTTGATCCGGGAAATCTTGTTTCCGCCAACACCACGGACCTGGTCATCATCAATCAGCTTCAGCCCATCGCGGTCTACTTCACCTTGCCTGAAAACCAGTTGCCTCAGGTGCTGCGCAAGCTAACCCATGACAATCGCATCGTGGTGGAGGCCTATGATCGCAGTGACACGCAGAAAATTGCCACTGGCCGCCTGCTTGCCACAGACAACCAGATCGATACCACCACCGGCACCGCCAAGCTCAAAGCCGTCTTTGATAATGCAGATGGAGTTCTCTTTCCCAATCAATTCGTCAACGTGCACCTCATCATGGAAAACCGGCCGGATGCGCTGGTCGTTCCATCTACGGCCATCCAGACTGGCGTAAACGGCAACTTCGTATGGACAGTTGCCAAGGGCGCTGACGGTAAGACCACGGCCGGCATGCAGCCGATCAAGATCGATCTGGCTGAAGGCGAAAATACAATCCTTGAGAGTGGACCGGAAATCGGCGCCAGCGTCGTTGTTGATGGTGCCGAGCGTCTTCGCCCCGGACAGATCGTTACGGTCAGCGGACAGCACGCGCACCAGGGCGCGAGTAAACAGGGGCAAGAGGAGCAGCAGTGAGTCCGTCGCGCATTTTTATCCTGCGCCCTGTCGCCACGTCGCTTCTCATGGCGGCAATCCTGCTGGCAGGCGCTGTAGCCTTTCAGCAGTTGCCCGTCTCCGCGCTGCCTGAGGTGGATTACCCCATCATTGAGGTGCTCACCTTTTACCCCGGCGCCAGCCCTGAAGTCATGGCTTCCTCGGTCACCGCTCCCATGGAGCGGCAGTTCGGCCAGATGCCCGGCCTCAAGCAGATGACCTCTGTTAGCTCCGGCGGCGGCTCCATCATTACTCTCCAGTTCAATCTCAACGAGAACATCGACGTCGCAGAGCAGGAAGTGCAAGCCGCCATTAACGCAGCCACCAGCTTTCTGCCCAGCGACCTTCCCAATCCTCCCGTTTACAGCAAGGTCAATCCGGCCGACGCGCCGGTCATGACTCTCGCTCTCACATCGAATTCGCTGCCTCTCGAAAAGATTGAAGATGCAGCCGATACCAACCTTGCCCAGAAGATCTCTCAGGTTTCGGGAGTCGGTCTGGTCTCCATTGCTGGCGGACAAAAACCCGCCGTCCGCATCCAGGCCAACCCTACGCAGTTGGCCGCTTACAACCTCAGCCTTGAAGATTTGCGCACAGCTCTTGCTGCTGCCAATGTTGACCAGGCAAAGGGTACACTCAACGGTCCTCGCCAGTCTTACACCATCGGCGCCAACGATCAGCTTCTCTCCAGCTCCGACTACGGTCCCGTCATCATTGCCTATCGCAACGGCGCCGCGGTGCGCGCCTCTGACGTGGCAACCATTGTCGATGCCGCCGAAAATACCCAGCAGGCCGCGTGGATGAATCAACAGCCGGCGGTCATCGTGAACATTCAGCGCCAGCCCGGCGCCAACATCATCGCTGTCGTTGATCGCATTCACAAACTTCTGCCGCAACTAAAAACCGCGCTTCCCGCCAGCATCAACCTCACCATCCTTACGGATCGCACCACCACCATCCGCGCCTCGGTGCATGACGTTGAGTTCGAGCTCATGCTCACCGTCGCGTTGGTCGTGATGGTTATCTTTCTCTTTTTGCGTAACCTTGCTGCCACCATCATTCCGTCCGTCGCAGTGCCGCTCTCCATTGTCGGCACCTTCGGCGTTATGTATCTGCTGGGCTACTCGCTCAACAACCTCACCATGATGGCGCTCACCATCTCCACAGGCTTTGTGGTGGACGACGCCATCGTCATGATTGAGAACATCTCCCGCTTTATCGAGCAGGGCGATACGCCAATGCACGCCGCGCTCAAAGGCAGCGCGCAAATCGGCTTCACCATTCTGTCGCTTACGGTTTCGCTCATCGCGGTGCTTATTCCGCTATTGTTTATGGGCGACGTAGTCGGCCGTCTCTTCCGCGAATTTGCCATTACCCTCGCCGTCACCATTCTGGTTTCGGCTGTCGTCTCGCTCACGCTTACGCCCATGATGTGCTCGCGCATTCTGCACCACAAATCGGAGCAGGAGCAGGGGCGCTTTTATCAGGCCTCCGAGCGAGCCTTTAATTCCATCATTGCCTTCTATGGCCGCACGCTGCAGGTCGTCCTGCGCCATCGCTTCATCACACTGCTCGTCACCATCGGCACCTTTGTGGCCACCGTCGCGCTGTATATTGTCATTCCCAAGGGCTTCTTCCCCGTGCAGGATACCGGCGTCATCCTTGGCATCAGCGAAGCGCCACAAACCGTCAGCTTTGATCGCATGGCTCGCCTGCAGCAAAAGCTTGTCGATGTTGTACTGAAAGATCCAGCCGTCGAAAATGTCTCCTCGTTCATTGGCGTCGATGGCACCAATACCACTCTCAACTCCGGCCGCCTGCAGATCACGCTCAAGCCGCTCGAGGAGCGCAAGATATCGGCCAGCGAGGTCATCCGTCGCATTCAGCCCAAGCTGGAGCACATCACTGATATTCAGCTCTACCTGCAGCCGTTGCAGGACCTCACCGTCGCCGATCGCGTCAGCCGCACGCAGTTCCAGTACTCACTGGAAGATCCGAATCAAAATGAGCTCGCCCGCGTTACACGTGAGATGGTCGCAGAACTTGGCAAGGAAAAAGATGTAACCGATGTGGCCAGTGATCTGCAGGATCAGGGCCTCGGTGCAGACCTTGTCATCGATCGCGACACCGCCGCGCGTCTCGGCATTGCCATGGCCGACGTTGACAATACGCTCTATGACGCCTTTGGCCAGCGCCAGATTTCAACCATCTTCACCCAGCTCAATCAGTATCACGTTGTCATGGAGGTCGCGCCCGACTTTCAAACCGATCCTTCCATGCTGAATACGCTGTACGTGAAGACTGCGAACGGTTCGCAGGTGCCGCTCAGTCAAATTGCGCACTGGCAGCAAACGCACACCATGCTGGCCATCGGGCACCAGGGGCAGTTTCCATCCACCACCATTAGTTTCAACCTCGCACCGGGCAAGGCGCTCAGTGATGCGGTCGCTGCCGTGCAGCGCGTCGAAGACCGTATTCAAATGCCGGCTGCTGTCAACGCCAGCTTCCAGGGAACCGCGGCCGCTTTCAATGCTTCACTCTCCAACGAGCCGCTGCTTATCCTCGCCGCATTGCTCACCGTGTACATTGTGCTCGGCGTGCTCTACGAGAGCTACATTCACCCCATCACCATCATCTCCACTCTGCCTTCGGCCGGTGTGGGCGCGCTGCTTGCACTCATGATCACGGGCAATGAGTTTTCGGTTATTGCGCTCATCGGCATCATTCTGTTGATTGGCATTGTGCAGAAGAACGCCATCATGATGATTGACTTTGCCCTCGACGCCGAGCGCAATGAGGAAAAATCACCGGAAGACGCAATCTTCCAGGCCTGCCTCCTGCGCTTCCGGCCCATCCTCATGACCACTATGGCCGCGCTTCTTGGTGGCTTGCCGTTGGCGCTCGGCGGCGGTATGGGTGCGGAGCTTCGCAAGCCGCTCGGCATTGCCATAGTCGGAGGGCTCATCTTCTCGCAGGTGCTTACGCTTTACACCACGCCGGTCGTCTACCTCTACTTTGACAAGCTTGCACAGCGCGCGCATCGCAAGCATCTTGAGACGCTGCAAAAAGCGCAAACCGTTAGCGCGGATTAGGGAGACGCCATGCATCTGTCTGGGGTTTTCATCCGCCGCCCGGTCGCCACCACACTGCTTTCGCTGGCGTTACTGCTTGCTGGCTCCATCGCTTACACGGTCCTGCCCGTCGCCTCGCTTCCTGATGTCGATATGCCCGTTATCGGCGTCAGCGCGGGCCTGCCCGGCGCGAGCCCTGAGACCATGGCTTCTGCGGTCGCCACGCCGCTGGAGCGCCAGTTTGGCCGCATCGCAGGCGTCAATGAAATGACGTCGACCAGCAGCCTCGGCTCCGCCAGCGTTACGCTCCAATTCGATTTGAATCGCAACATCGACGCTGCGGCCAACGACGTGCAGGCTGCCATCAATGCGGCGCGCAGCCAGTTGCCGGCTTATCTCCCGCAGAATCCTCGCTACCGCAAGGCCAATCCTGCTGACGCTCCCATTCTCATTCTGGCGCTCACTTCTGACGTCATTCCAAAGCCCCAGATTTATGACATGGCCGACTCCATCCTCGCTCAGAAGATTGCGCAAATTGAGGGTGTCGGTCAGGTCTTCGTCGGTGGCACTTCGCAGCCTGCCGTGCGTGTCGAGCTCAACCCTACGCAGTTGGCCAACAACGGTCTTGGACTCGATGCGGTTCGCACGGCGCTTTCAAATGCCAACGCCAATCGCCCCAAGGGAACCTTTGCGGACGCTTCGCACCGTTGGCTCATCAGTGACAACGATCAGATCTTCAAAGCCAGAGACTACGCGCCTCTCATCGTCGGCTATAACACCCGGACTGGCGCTGCGGTTCGCCTGAGTGACGTCGCCTCCGTCACCGATTCCATCGCGGACGTACACACCGGCGGCGTGGTGGCAATCAACCCTGACAAGGGACCTCCCGCGCAACTCAAGAGCGCCGTACTGGTCATCATCTTCAAGATGCCCGGCGCCAACGTCATTCGCACCGCGGACAAGGTGCTGGCTGAGTTGCCGCGCTTGCAGGCGGAAATTTCACCCGCCGTCAAAATCAGCGTCTCGCATGACCGCACCACCAGCATTCGCTCCAGTGTGCGCGATGTCGAGATCTCGCTCGTCATCAGCGTTTTCCTCGTCGTGCTGGTAGTCTTCCTCTTCCTGCGTGAAGTCTGGGCCACCATCATCCCCTCCGTTGCTGTGCCTCTCTCGCTCATTGGCACCTTCGGAGTCATGTATCTGCTCGGCTATAGCATCGACAATCTTTCACTCATGGCGCTTACCGTCTCCACCGGCTTCGTGGTGGACGACGCCATCGTCGTGATCGAAAACATCATGCGTTACCTTGAAGCCGGCATGAAGCCCTTCGATGCCGCCATGAAGGGCTCCCGCGAAATCGGCTTTACCGTGCTTTCCATGAGTCTGTCGCTCATCGCCGTCTTCATTCCCATCCTTCTTATGGGCGGCATTGTCGGCAAGCTCTTCCGTGAGTTCGCGGTTGTTCTTTCCGTTGCCATTGCGGTATCTCTGCTGGTTTCTCTCACCACTACGCCAATGCTCTGTGCACGCTTCCTCAAGCCGCACGGTGGCGTGCGTCATGGCCGCCTCTATCGCATAAGCGAAGGCGCATTCCTCTGGTTGCTCGGCGAATATGCCATCATTCTGCGCTGGGTCCTGCGCCGCAAAGGACTCATCATTGCTGTTGTTCTTGCAACTGTTGCGCTCAATGTGTACCTCTTCGTCATTGTTCCCAAAGGCTTCTTCCCGCAGCAGGATACAGGCCGTATCGGCGGATCCATCCGAGGCGCGCAGGACATCAGCTTTGATGCCATGCGTACCAAGACGCACACACTCGCCAACATGGTGCTCTCTGACCCTGCCGTTGAATCTGTTACAGCCTTTGTCGGCGGTGGTGGTCCCGGCGGCGGTGGCTTTAACACTGGCCGCATGTTCATTGGCCTCAAACCCTACGGCGACCGCAAGGGTGTTACAGCCGACATGGTCGTCAACCGCCTTCGCCGCAAACTTACCAGCGTTCCTGGAGCAACGCTTTTCCTGCAGGCTGAACAGGAGTTCCGGTTAGGCGGCCGCAGCTCTGCCGCGCAGTACCAGTTCACGCTCTCTGACGCGAACCTCGAAGAACTGAATGACTGGGCTCCGCGTCTGCTCGCTCGCATGCGCACGATGCCGGAGCTGCGTGACGCCTCCAGTGATCAGCAGAACCAGGGCCTCGCACTTAACCTCGTCATCGATCGCAACACTGCCGCCCGTCTCGGCGTTACCATGACGGCTATTGACCAGACCCTCTACGACGCATTCGGACAGCGCCAGGTCTCCACCATGTATACCGGCCTCAATCAGTACTTCGTTGTCATGGAAGTTGCGCCGGAATTCCAGATGACGCCTGAAGCCCTTAACAACATTTACGTCAAGACCACAGGCCTGACTGGCGCGTCCAGTGCTCTCTCTGCCACGTCCTTCATGACTGCGCCATCCACTGCTGCCGCGGCCTCGGGAGCAGCCGGTGTCACATTTCCCGCGCTTCCCACGGGTGCCACAGCCATCTTCCCCACATCCGGCGGACAACTCGTCTCCGTTGCCACACCTGCGGCTGCGTCCACAACGTCAACGTCGCTTCTGTCATCTCTCACGTCTTCCACTTCTGCTGCGTCGGCATCCACAGCCAGTACGGCGGCCACAAGCACGCGCATGGTCCCGCTCAGCGCCTTCGCGCATTTTGAGACGCGCCGTACTTCGCTGGCCGTCAATCACCAGGGGCAGTACCCGTCCATTACGCTCACATTCAACCTCGCTCCTAACGTCGCGCTCGGCCAGGCCGTCACCGCGTTGCAAAATGTCGAGGCCCAGATGGGAATGCCCTCTGCGATTCATGCCTCCTTCCAGGGCACCGCACAGGCCTTCCAGGACTCACTCCGTAACGAGCCTTATCTCATCCTTGCTGCGCTTGTCGCTGTTTACATCGTCCTCGGCATTCTTTACGAGAGCATCATTCACCCGCTCACTATTCTCTCAACGCTGCCACCGGCTGGTGTCGGCGCCATTCTCGCGCTCATGCTTACTGGCACGGACCTCAGCATCATCGCGCTCATAGGCATTCTTTTACTCATCGGCATTGTGAAGAAGAACGCCATCATGATGATCGACTTCGCTTTGCAGGCTGAACGGGAACGTGGCCTGCCGCCCGAAGAAGCCATCTATCAGGCCTGCCTCCTGCGCTTCCGTCCCATCATGATGACCACCATGGCCGCGCTCTTCGGTGGTCTGCCGCTGGCCATCGGTCTTGGCGCCGGTTCTGAGCTTCGCCAGCCGCTTGGCATCACCATCATCGGCGGACTCATCGTCTCCCAGGCCCTTACGCTCTTCACCACGCCCGTCGTCTACCTCATCTTCGACTGGATCCAGTGGCACGTCATGAAGCTGCACCGGATTGGCTCCGAGCTTGAAGGCGAAGGAAGCCCGGCCGACTAGCGATTGCATCAAACAGTCTTACTCGCATAAGTAGCTTCAAAACAGAGGGCGAGCCTCTTCAGAAGCTCGCCCGGTTCATTCTGAATTTTTTTGCGATCCCCGCTACGCGTACTCCGGCTCTTCCACACGCGCCTGTTGCACCATCGCATGCGGATAGTACGCGTTCCGCGTGTACTGATTCACCATGCGGTTCGTGTTGAAGAACGAACCGTTAAAGGCCAGTGTCTGTCGCATCACGCGTGCCCAGCGTTCGGGCGATTCCTTATACAGTGGCACCACCGCCGTCTCCAGCTTGCGATAGAGCGCTGCTGCCTCATCGGCATCGTTTGCGCCGTCTTCAATTGCCCAGCCCGTCACGCCTTCAATGCAGCCCTCAATCCACCAGCCATCCAGAATCGACAGGCTCGGCACACCGTTCAATGCGGCCTTCATGCCGCTGGTGCCGCTGGCTTCATACGGACGGCGCGGTGTATTTACCCACACATCCACACCTGCAGTCAGTTGTGCGCCAAGCCCCCAGTCGTAGTTTTCCAGATACACAATGTGCAGTTGGTCGCTCTCCAGCTTGTGCGCCGTCTCCATTACGGAGTGAATCAATGCCTTGCCTGGCTGATCCTGCGGATGCGCCTTGCCCGCAAACAGAATCTGTAGCCCGCCCGCCTGCCGCGCAATCTCCACCAGCTTCTCGGGATCGGTAAATAACAAGCTCGCACGTTTATAGGTCGCCACTCGCCGTGCAAAGCCCAGCGTCAGCACGTGCGGATTTAGCACTAACCCCGTCCGTGTCCCCACTTCAGCCAGTAGTGATTCCTTGGCTGTCGCGTGCGCACGCAGCATCTCATCTTCCGGCAGGTCAATCGCATTGCGCAGGAACAGATTGTCCCGCCGCCATCCTTCCACATGCTTGTCCAGCAACTGCTGCACCGGCTCGCTCACCCAGGTCGGCGCGTGAACCCCGTTTGTAATCGAGTGAATCTCAAACTCCGGAAACATGGCGCGCGAAACCTTGCCGTGCTGCAGAGCGACTCCGTTCGCATACCGGCTGAAGCGCAGCGCCAGCAGCGTCATGTTCAGCATGTCCTCTTTAAAGCAGCCCAGCCGCTCCAGCCGTGCTGAACGTTCACCGCCCAGAATGCGCATCGTCTGTTCACTGGAAAAGCGGTCATGTCCTGCCGGTACCGGCGTGTGCGTGGTAAACACGCAGCGTGCCTTCACCTGCGCCACATCGCTATCGGTTACCTCTCCTTGCGCGCCGCCGCCCATCTGCCGTTCCAGCAACGCCAGTGTCAGCAGGGCGGCGTGTCCTTCGTTCATGTGGTAGACATTCACGTGCAGCCCAAGCGCGCTCGCCATTCGAACGCCGCCCATGCCCAGCACAATTTCCTGCTGCAGCCGGTAATTCGAGTCTCCGCCATACAGGTGATCGGTCAATCCACGGTCCCACCCGGTGTTTTCCTCAAGATCCGTATCCAGCAAATAGATTGGGACCACGTGTCCTGTACGCCCCACAAGTTCGTAGCGCCACGCGCGCACATGTACCGTTCTGTCTTCAATCGCAACCGTAGTCCGTACCGGCTCTTCCGTGCAGAAATCCAAAGGCTCCCACGGCTGCACGTCCTCCATCTGCTCGCCTTCGCTCGTCAGGTGTTGCTGGAAATACCCTTTGCGATGCGCCAGTGTAAAGGCCACCAATGGCAGTCCCTGGTCTGCAGCCGAGCGCAGTGTGTCGCCTGCCAGCATGCCAAGACCGCCCGAATAGGTCGGCATCGAGGGATGAATGGCGATTTCCATGGAGAAGTAGGAAACCACGCCGTTCGTTGGAAATGTTTCGTAGGGAAAGACTTTAGTTGAATTCAGTTGCATCGGAATCTCTCTGCGGCGACAAAATGCCGTAATAGCGGCTCAGGGTTGAACCTCGAGATTCAGACGGACGGAGCTGCCTTCGCCCGGTCTCAAAACTACTGAACCTCAAGCAATTTTACCAAGGTAAGAGGAATTCGAATCCGGGTACGGCCTCTGAAGAGTAACGTTGGAAACTGGCTTGAATTTCGCAGCCATGCATATTCCCAAAACTACAATCCCATGACCGTTGCTGTATTTCTGAGCTAACCGCATCATTCCAAATTGGATCAGCCCAGCTTCCGCGCGCCGCCGCTGGCGTGGCAGATGAAAATATCCGGTTTGATACCCATTTTCTTTTCGTAACGCTCGCCGAGCATCCGCGTAAATTCCTCGGCTTTTGCCTGCTCCACCAGATTGATCGTGCATCCTCCAAAACCGCCGCCTGTAAGCCGTGCGCCAATCAGTCCCGGCAAATCCTGCGCCAGTTCCACCATGGTGTCGGCTTCCACACAGCTTGCTTCAAAATCCTTGCTATAGCTCCAGTGCGCCTCCGCCATCAGCCGGCCAAGAGTTTTCATATCGCCCTTCATCAGCGCATCGCAGGCCGCCACCGTGCGCAGGTTTTCGCTGATAATGTGCCGCGCCCTCATCAGGGACTTGGGTTCCATCTCGCGGCCCCACTTCTCCAGGTCTTCGAGCGTTGCATCGCGCAAAAACGGCACACCGCCTCGATGCCCATCGATAATCGCGCAAGCGGCTTCCGCCTCCGTGCGCCGCGTTGCATAGTCGCCGCCGGCCACTGAATGTTTCACCATCGTGTTCGCAATCACCAGTGCCACATCGTGCGGAATCGGCGCCAGCTTGAAGCTCAGGTCGCGGCAGTCCAGCAGCAGCGCATGGTCTTCTTCACCGTTCACTGAAATGAACTGGTCCATGATGCCCGAGCTGGCGCCCACAAATTCATTCTCCGAGCGCTGGCACAGCTTCGCCATCACCGGCCCCGGATACGTCACTCCCGTCAGAGAAGTCACCGCAAATGCCGTTGCCACTTCCAGTGCCGCGGAGCTTGATAGTCCCGCGGCCACCGGAACGTCGCCCCACAGGCTCATGCTGAAACCCGGAATCGTCTGTCCTTCTCCGGCAAGGATGGATAACACTCCCATCGGATAATCCGACCAGTGGTTACGCGGTTTCTTGGGTAATTCGGATGCCTCGTAACTCGTCTCTTCGCCGTAGTTCTCTGAGTAGAGAACTATCTTTCCGTCGTCGCGGGGTGAAATCGCCGCCAGTGTCGCGTAATTGATCGCCGCTGGCATCACAAAACCCTCGGCATAGTCGGTGTGTTCGCCGATTAGATTCACGCGTCCAGGTGCTGCAAACACTGCGGGCTCAGATTGGAAGCGTTTACGATGAATGGCGCTCAGCGCCGAGGGGTCATGCATGGGTATCACATCCTATAAAAGTTCAAAGTCAATCAGCATGGGCCAGGAAAAGGATTCGTCTGGCTGCAGCGTCCGCGACCACGGTCCTTCCGTCGCCAGTGAGTCGCAGGGAGACGTCGCTGGTTCCAGCGCTACGCACGTCTGCTTCGGTCCCGGTGCGTCAGGCCAACCGCCGTGGCAAATCCACAACCCCAGATACGGCGTTGCCGCTGCATCGAACTGCATCTTGATACGAACACCTGTGGTTGGCCGAAGGAGCGCGCACCAGTTCTCGTCTTCGCTGAGAGGTCCGGCAAACAGCTTGTCACCTATCTTCGATTCTGGCGGCTGCGCGGCGCTCAAATCCGTGTGGCTTCCGTTCGAAAGCAATGCAATGGGCCATTGAACGGTGGTTCCATGCGGGCCCAGCCGATTCCCTCCCGATCCTTCAACGAGCATTTTCTCAATCGTGCTCGGCAAAAGAATCTGATCGCCCTTTTCTGCGGCAAACAAAGGATGGGCCGCCCACGACCACGGCACTTCTGTTGTTCCGCGATTGAGGACTGTGTATTGGGTGCTCAATTGCCAGCCATTCTCGGTTTCATGCAATTCCAGGGTGCGCTCTAATTCAATAGGCAGAGAGAAGCATTTCCCTCTTAGCGTTACCGCCTGATCTCCGTGATCGTCCTGCTGTATGCGCTCCCATGCAACGCGCCAAAGGTCGCCGTGGTCCGGTATTTGAGCAGTGCCAAAAGCACCCTTTACCTCGCACGGCGCCACAGAGGGCAGACACTCATCCCACCCGCTCGCATCGCTTGCGTCAAAGCTCATTGTTTTGGTCCGTGCAGCAACCGCACGCAATGGAGCCTGCAGCAACTCTTTGTCTCGGATGGTGATGGAGGAAATCTTCCCGCCAAAGGGTGGAAGTAATGTAACTACACAGTCGCCGGCGCGAATGACAACGTTTACGGATTCCCGCTCAGCAGTGCCAGCTTCCGTCATCCTGTTTGTCTCCCTAAAACCGATTCACCGCTTCGCTGAGCCGCTTCCATATTTCAGGTAGCCACGACTCATGCTCCGGTTTCATCAATACTGAGCGCAGGCAGGTGACGGTCTTGGGGGTAGCTTCCACAGAGTCGCCCGGACCAAACCAATACTGCGGTAACTCTACAAGCGCTAAGTGTAAACCTCTCATGGCGCAGGCGGCAAAAGTTTCTCGGGCTCTAAGTGAGCTGTCTTCGGTACCTTTGCCGGGTACCGTCCACACCACAATATCCAGCTCCGGTCCGCCGACAGCCAGTCCCGTAAACCTGTCCGTTTCATCAGTTCGCAGCCGACGGTCCAGTTCTTTTGCTGCAGCACGGCCTTTCCGCAGTCCTGCGGCAAACTCTCCATCACAGTCCAATGGCAAAAGTTTCTGCGTTGTCCATAAAGCTACTGCAGCCGCACCGGCTCGCGAGCACTCCAAACTAATCTCTCCCAGGTGTAGCTCTTTCGACGTGAAGTAGGTGTAGGGAGAGTCGTGTTTGTAATGCCGCCCCACACCCGCATCCTTGAAGAGCACGCACCCGCACCCGTAGGGCTGCAATCCGTGCTTGTGTGGATCGATCACAATTGAGTCCGCGCGCTCCATGGCCGCAAACGCCTGGCGCGCAGGCTCGTCCAGCGCATCCGCAATCAACCGGAAATACCCGCCGTATGCTCCATCCACATGTACACGCGCACCATAGCGCCCAGCCAGTTCAAGAATCTCCGGTAACGGATCGACTGCCCCAATCGCGGTCGTTCCCAGGGTGGCTACCACTGTGCCCACATCGCCCCGTTTCAGTTCACCTTCCAGAGCATTTAGGTCCATCCGTCCTCTGGCATCGGCCGCAACTGCCGAAAATGTCAGCTTGAGTACCCCGGAAATCCGGCTGTGCGTGTAATGCGCCTGCTCGCTGGCCACAATCCGCTTGCCTGGCCGCTCCTGTCCCGCAACCCAAAGCGCTTCCAGGTTCGCCAGAGTTCCGCTTGAGGTCAGGTGGCCCAAATACCCCTCTCGCCAACCGAACATACGCGCAATCTCAGATACAGCTTCAATCTCCATCTCACTGCTGGCCCGTCCGCCGTCCCGTGCATGGTTGTTCGGATTGATTTTCATCGCCAGTGCATAGGCTGCCCGCGCCACCGGGTGCGGTGGCTTCAGCATCTGTCCCGCATAAAGTGGATGAAAGTAAGGGTAGTTATCTCCCAGCCGCCGGACCGTTTCTTCGAGTACCGCCGCCATCGCTTCCAGCGTCTGGCTCGCACCCGCTGGCTCCCATTCCGGCAGCTCCGCGAACTCACGTTCCAGCGTCTCGGTCGTCCTCGCCAGCAAAGCGGGAACCCAATCCTGACCCATTGCGATTCCTCAATTCCCTTCGTTTTCAGGTCTCGAAGGTTACCTTTCTTGCATTACCTGCCGTCCCATCAACACTCCGTAATGCCTTTAATTCAAAGATTGATGCCAGACTTTTCCAGACCAATGCTAAACTAGCTCCAGCGTTAGAACCGAACCGGGCGTGAGCAGTAACTCGCCCAACCAGTGCAAGATTCTGCCAGTGGTCGCTCCGATTCATCCAGCGCAATTCAATCCAGGAAACACAATCAAGATGGAACAAGGTACTGTGAAGTGGTTCAATGACGCGAAGGGCTTCGGCTTCATTTCGCGCCAGAACGGCGAGGATGTCTTCGTGCATTACTCGGCGATCAACTCGAGCGGTTTTAAGAGCCTCCAGGAAGGCCAGGCCGTTCAGTTCAATGTGGTGAAGGGGCCCAAGGGCTGGCAGGCTGCAGACGTGCAGCCTCTCTAAGTTCGCCTCCCCGGATTCAGGCAGAATCCAGTTTTAACAAGCGAGGGTCGGGATTTTCCCGGCCCTCGTTTTGCGTCTTGCTTGCTGCGCTCCCCGCCCGCCTCGCTCGTCACACCACAGCTTCCAGCCAACCCATCTCGCTCTTGCCCAAAAGCTTCCTCCGCTATACTCCAACCACCGGTACGTATTCCTTCGGAGGTCCAGCCCATCTATGCCGCAGCGCCTGCGCGTCTTTCTGTCTGCCTTGCTTCTCGTCTTCCTCGCCGCTCCCATCACTTTCGCCCAGAGCTCGGCCAAACCGGATTCCAAACCCGACGCGAAGACTGAAGCCAAAGCTGCCCCCGAGGCTCAGCCTGACTCCATCACCGAAGGCTCCGTCAAAGTCGGCTCCCAAACCATCGAGTACAAGGCCATCGCGGGCACCCTCACCGTCGGCTCTTCTGATAATCAGGATCAGTGGATCGGCCTTGATGGCAAATATCTGCCCGACGCCCCCATCGACACCAAAGCCAAGCCCGAAGACCAGCCCGCCACCGCGCGCATGTATTACGTGGCCTACTTCGCCAAAAACGCCGGGAAGAACCGCCCCATCACCTTCCTCTACAACGGAGGTCCCGGCAGCTCCACCATGTACCTCCACATGGGTGCCTTCGGTCCTATGCGTATCGATCTTCCGCAGGACCTCACTCACAAGGAAGCCGCCCCTTACGATCTGGTTCCTAACCAGTACAGCCTCCTCGACGTCTCCGACCTCGTCTTCATCGACGCACCCGACACTGGCTTCAGCCGCATCTTCGGCAAAGACGCTGCCAAGGCTTTCTTCGGCGTTGACCAGGACGCGCATGCCTTCGACCGCTTTATCCGCCGCTTCCTCACCAAATACGACCGCTGGAATGCGCCCAAATATCTCTTCGGCGAAAGCTACGGCACCACCCGCACCGCCGTCCTCACCTACTACCTCCAGCGCCACCTCGACCTCAACGGCTCCATCTTTCTCTCACAGATTCTCAACTTCGACGACAGCGCCGACGATCCCGAAGGCAATCCCGGCACAGACAACGGCTACTTCCTCGCGCTGCCTTCCATGGCCGCAACAGCCTGGTTCCACCACCGCGTTCCCTCGCAGCCCAAGGAACTCGAGCCTTTCCTGCACGAGGTCGAGGAGTTCTCTCTTGGTCCCTATGCCACGGCTCTGCTCAAAGGAGGTGACCTCACCGATGACGAAAAGAAATCCATCGCGGCCAAACTCGAAAGCTTTACAGGTGTCCCTGCTTCCTATTGGCTCAAAGCCAACCTCCGCGTCAGCGGCGGCGAGTTCTCCAAGGAACTGATGTCGGAAATGGGCATCACCGTAGGCCGTCTCGACACCCGTTACCAGGGTCCCGACTTCGACCGCCTCAGCCGCGAGGCCGACTACGACCCCTTCGGCAACGCGCTTGACTCGGCTTACAACACAGCCGTCAATCAGTACACCCGCAGCACCCTCAAATATGGCGAAAACATGACCTACAAGCCCGGCTCAGGCCAGGCTGGCAACGACTGGGATCTGCGCCATCATCCGCCGGTCTCTGAGGGATGGGCCGTCGGCACCAACGTTATGCCTGATCTCGCCGTGGCCATGAAGTCCAACCCCCGCCTCCAGGTTCTCCTCATGGGTGGCTACTACGACCTCGGTTGTACCTACTTCGGCGCCACCTACGAGGACAAGCACCTGCAGATTCCCGCCTCGCTACAATCCAACATCCACTACCACTTCTTCCAGAGCGGCCACATGGTCTACGTCACCACCACCGCACTCCAGCAACTCCACGACACCACTGCCGCCTTCATCCGCTCCACCGAATCCGGCAAATAGCAGTTGCTGAGATCGGCTCAAATCCGGGTGCTCCCGGTCCCTCGCATTTGGGGACCGGGGTTCAACACTCTACTGCGAGCGAAAAGCCGGGTGCCCCAGGTCTCGATTCTGAGACCTGGGAATCCGCAACCTTCCTGCGAACGGCCAGCTAGCCGCCGCTCCAGGCAATACCCGAATACCCTACCTCAACTCACTTGGCGCGCAAGCGCCGTCTGCCCCACCGCAGGTGGCTGCGTGCAATGCCCGCACAGCAGGTGCCTCAGTCGCTCTCGTCGTGCGCGCCAATCTTAGCTGAAGCCAAATCAGCGCTCGGCGGTGCCGCCCCCCGTACAATCCGGCAGCTGTACTTTTTCCGCTTCAGCGCCGTGCATGCCGCCATCGCTTCGGTGCCTTCCAGGTGCGAGAACCGCGCCCGATAGCGCCGTCCGCGCAGAGCCACAACAATCCCATGCCCGTTGTGCCGCAGCGACGGCGCACTCAGCCGTGCACTCTTCAGCACCCGCCGCACCGAGCTCTGCGTACTGAAATTGCCCCCAACCTCAATCACCCACGAGCCGCCACCTGCGCTCGTTGAAACCCGCTCCGGCTTTGCAAGCTTTCCCAGCAGAGGATTCGGCAACGTCAGCGTGGCCAGCGCCTCTGCGGCCGAGTGGTGCGCAAAGCCATGTCCAAACCCACGATCCATCAGTGCAGCCATCTGCACGTCGCGTGCCCGCGCCGTCCGTCCGCCCAGCACCACACCCACCAGTCTCCTCCCATCGCGTTTGGCTGAGGTCACAATGTTGAATCCTGACGCGCTCACATAGCCGGTCTTCATTCCGTCCACGCCTTCGCACTCGTCCAGCAGATGGTTGTGCCCGTATACCGTGTGTCCGTTGAAGCGGAACGCCCGCACGCCAAAAAAGTGGTAGTACTCGGGATACCGGTGAATCAGCGCCACGGCCAGCAGAGCCATATCCCGCGCCGTTGTCCACTGTCGCCGGTTTGGCAAGCCAGACGCGTTGTAAAACACCGTGCGTTTCATGCCCAGCTTGCGCGCTTCCAGATTCATCAGGTGCGCAAAGTGCGCCTCGCTGCGGCCCAGGTGTTCGGCCAGCACCACCGCGGCATCGTTCGCCGAACGTGTCGTAATACCCAGAATCGCTTCGCGTACTGTAATCGTGCTGCCGTGCCGCAGCCACAGCTTCGTCGGCTGCTGCGCCGCCGCGTGCCGCGAAACACGCATCCGCGTGTTCAGCGTCAGCTTGCCGCTCTCCAGTTGCTGAAAGGTCAGGTAGAGCGTCATCAGTTTGGTCAGCGATGCCGGATGCGCCCGCCGGCTGGCGTTATATGCCTCCAGAACCCGGCCCGTTGCCGCATCCACAACAATGTGCGCGTGCACAATACTGGTTCGCGCCCAGGCCTTCGTAGGTTGAGCGCACCATGTTAGTGCCACAAGTGTCAGCAGAAGCCAGCCCGCTCCGGGCCGCGTCAACCCTACAAACTCATTACTCGCACTCGCATCTGGATGACCCAGACGCAGGCCTGCGCACTGCCAAAACCGCATCCGCTACCCGTCTCCTCCCCAAAACCGCAACTTACCACCATATGCCGGTCAATGAAACCGTACTCCCCGGCATGCACCCATTTAGCATGTTGATGCGTTCCTGCAAGCTCTGCGATAAGAACACCTACGCCCGCATTACTTTTTCTTGCTCTGGCACACAACGCGTTCCGCGCCCGCTGCCGCCCTACAAGGATTGCTTCACTTCAGCGGATATAGCTTCATGTTCCTGAAGTAAATCTCCGCGCCTTCTGACTGGAACAAAATCTTTCCGCTCTGCGGAAACGCATCCATTCCCTCGTTCGCCAGCTTGCCGTTCACGTACTGCCACACGTGCCCGTCTCGGTTCACCAGCTCCACCACGTTCCACTCCCCATGCGGCTTTTCGAGCTCGTTGACCGGATCGCGGAAGCCCGCCACATTCTTCACAGGTCCTTTGTTGAAACGGTCGATCTTCAATGCGCCGCCTGCCGGCCCCGTCACGCGCTTGCCGTCCTTGCCGGTCAGCGCCGCTCCGTCCGTCATCCAGAAGTCGCCCGTGCAGCCCTCGTTAATCTGGAACTCCACCGACCGCGGCCATACCTTGTTCTCGCCCTGAATGTTGTAGAGAATCCCGCTGTCGCGCGCTTGCCCCTTCCGCGACCCAAACGTGCCTTCGCCCCACTTGAACTCTGCCCGCAGATAGTAGTTCGAGTACGCTTTCTTCGTGATGATGTAGCCCATCTCCGTACCTGAAACGTGAATCACCCCATGCTCCACGGTGAACACATGCTGCGGGTCGTGATTCAATCCGTCTTCCTTCAGGAAAACATCGAATCCCTTCAGATCCTTGCCGTCGAACAGCTTGATTGCATGCCCATGTTTGGGAATCGGTGGCTTCTCCCCCGCAACCGCTGCCATAGTGCTCAGCAACAACCCCGCAACACACACCGCACTCGCCATCCGCATTACCCGCATCGTTTCCATCCTCCTCTGGACTCATAAGCATTCTCACGTCCCGCGGCGCAAAATGTAAATGTTTTCTGAGTTCTCAAATCGAACCATTACGCTGTCATGCAGAGTGCACGGCCGGGCTCTCCAAAATGCAATCTTTGCATTTTGGGGTGAAGGCACCGGTCCATGTTCGCGGTGTGGTCATCGCGAAGCGATGAGTGAAAAGTCATGAAACTTCCGCGAGCGAACTGCGATCGTCTGTAAGAACGATATAGGTCCGCAAATAGTCAAAAACGCTAATTTCGACCAAATTCGCGCTAATTGCATCTGGAGGTCACAGCCCTGCAACAGCTTTGACTTCAATACCCACGCCAGATCCGCATCCGGCGGCTTGGTTTTTCACGCCATTCGCGCCGTCACCACTTGCATGCGCATTTCGGCTACACAATGCGCGCCGCGTACTGCACAATTGGCGAGTTTGTTCACGCAATTTGCGCCGCCGCTACAGACTTGATGTGCGCGGGTCGTGTCCGGCAGCAGCCGCCCACAATCTGCGCTCCTGCCAGGAACCACCTGTGCGCTTGCTTGCCATACTCTGCCGGGTCGCTCGTGCCCGTCCAGCAGCGCCCCGCCGCGTCCCATTGCTCGCCCGAGTTTGGATACACCACGATGGGCTTATCGCTCGCCGCCTTCAACTCGGAAATTAAAGAGGTAATGAGGCTTGGATGTGTGCAGTTCACGCCCACCGCCACAGTCTGCGGCAGCCCGGCCACGAAGGCCGCACAGCCGCGCAGGGCCTCCCCATGCGCCACATTGGCCTCGTCCGGGCAGGTGAAGGTGAACCACGCGTTGAGTTCGGGCCATGGCTTCAGCGCCTCGGCAATCGCCTTTGCTTCCATGAGCGATGGCAGCGTTTCAAATGCCAGCAGATCCGGCTTCTGCGCTCCTTGCGCTCCTGCAAACACCTCAATCCGTTCACGATGAAACTCAACCAGTTCCGCAAAACCGATCTCGTAATTCCCGTGATACTCGGCTCCGTTGTGCAGCATCGCGCCATACGGCCCAAGCGATGCTGCAATCACCACGTGTCTGTCCGGGAACTCCGCCGCAGCCTGCCGTGCCAGCTCCACAGCCTGCAGCAGTGCCGCATTTGCTCGTTCTGCCGTCAGTCCGGCCTCGCGGTAACCCATGCGAGAAACCTGATATCCACTTGTCAGAATGCAGTTTGCGCCCGCCTCCAGATACGCCCGGTGAACTGCCAGAATCTTCTCCGGCGCATCTTCCAGTACATGCGCTGACCACAGAGGCCCGTCGATCTTTGCTCCCTGATATTCAAGCTCTGTGGCAAATCCGCCATCGAGCACATGAATTCCGTCCAGCAGCGAAGCGCGTGTTGTCGATGTGGTTGTCATCGCTGTATCTCACTGCCGCGCGGCAGCAAATTTCTGTTAACTGAACACCTTCCAGAAGAAAGTCAGATATACCGCACAGGCGGCAATCAGTACGTTCAGCAGCCAGAGTATCCAGAACAACCACTGCCAGTTCGGACGCCAGAGTGCAAGAGCGCATAGCGCCAGAAGCGGAAGACTCACCACCAGTTGGCGTTCATTGGCGTTATATGCGGCCTGGCCAATGTGCTGCACACCGCGTGACAGGTCGGCAATCAGCGTCAGCACAATTCCCACCGGCCCAACCGTTACCAGTGCAGCGGCCCACACGCGCCGCCGCATCAGCTGCAGCGCGGCAGCCGCCAGCAAAAGAGCAACAAAAAGAAGCACAAACAGAGTGGCCATATATCTTGAGTCAGGCACGGATTATCGCGTGAAATGGCTCAGGCGCCGTGCGCTGCGAAAGATTCTAAAGCTTTTGCGTCCGCTCTACGGTCCGCACGCCGTGAATGCGCCGCAGGCCCAGTACGATGCGGTTCAGGTGGCTCACGTCTTCGGCTTCCACAATGAACTCGATAATGGCTTCGCCATTATCGTCACGCCGGATATCGACTGAGCGGATATTCGTATTCTCATCCGAAATCGTCGCCGTGAGCTCTTTGAGCATGCCGGTGCGGTCGTGACAGTAAACCGTAATCTTCACCGGATAGCGCTGCGTAGCGCCGCCTTGCGCGCTACCTACAGGCGCCCATTCCACATTGATGCGGCGGTCGCTCTCATACAGCAGATTCTGCACATTGGGGCAGCTCCGCGCGTGTACGGCAACGCCTTTGCCGCGCGTCACATAGCCCACAATTTCCTCGCCGCGAATCGGATTGCAACACCGCGCGCGATAGACCAGCAGGTCATTCTGCCCTTCCACCTGCAGCGAATCCGAGCCGCGTAACTGCAGCTTTTTGATGGCATCGGCAACGGCGGCCTCGCCAGGTTTCTGTTCCGCGGTTTCTTCTTCCGTGGGATTCGCAAACCCCGGAGCAAGTTTATTCAGCACCTGGTGCGCCGAGTGCTTGCCCTGTCCTAGTGTGGCCAGTAAATCGGCTGCGGTCGCCACGCCGTACTCGCCCGCAATGCGGCCCAGGTCATCGTCGCTGATCTGGTTGAGCGGCACCTTGAACTTGCGGGCTTCTCGATCCAGCAGTTTGCGTCCAATTTCGACGGCGCGCTGGCGTTGGTCTTCGTTCAGCCAGTGCTTGATCTTGTTGCGCGCGCGTGGGCTTTTGACGAAGGTAAGCCAGTCGCGGCTGGGCTTATGGTCTTTCTGCGTAATGATTTCGACGATGTCGCCGGTCTTCAGCTTGGTGCGCAGCGGCACCATGCGGCCGTTGATCTTGGCGCCCACGCAGGTGTGGCCCACTTCGGTGTGAATCGTGTAAGCAAAGTCGACCGGCGTGCCCTCCGAGGGCACCACCACAACCTTTCCCTTCGGCGTAAAGGTATAGACCTCATCGGGATAGAGGTCCATCTTCAGGCTGGAGAGGAACTCGTTGGGATCGGTCATCTCCTTCTGCCATTCGACAAGCTGGCGAATCCAGTTCAGCCGCTCTTCATCGCGTTCCGTGAGCGTCTCTCCACCGGCCTTGTACTTCCAGTGTGCGGCAATGCCTTCCTCGGCAATGCGATGCATCTCCTCGGTGCGAATCTGCACTTCGAACTGATGTCCGCCCTCGCCAATCACTGTTGTGTGCAGGGATTGATAGCGGTTTGCACGCGGAATGGCGATAAAATCTTTGATCCTTCCAGGTACTGGCCGCCAAAGCGTATGGATCAGGCCGAAGACGGCGTAACAGGAGGCAACATCCTTGGTGATGACGCGGACCGCGAGCAGGTCGTAAACCTGGTCGTAGCTGGATTTGGTGCGCTGCAGCTTTTGGTAGACCGAATAGAGACGTTTTATGCGCCATTCCACACGCGCTTCGATGTTGTTTTCGCGCAACTGCTCGACAAGTGTATCTTCAACACCGCGCAAGAACTGTTCGCCGTCTACCCTCCGCGCTTCAACGGCTTCGGCAACTTGTTCATAACTCACAGGATCGGTGTAGCGGAAGGCAAGATCTTCAAGCTCTCCACGCACTTTGCCCATGCCGAGGCGGTGCGCCAGTGGCGCGTAGATTTCCAGCGTTTCGCGGGCTATTGCTTCACGCCGTTCCGGCTTCAGGTGCTCGAGCGTTCGCATGTTGTGAATGCGATCCGCAAGCTTGATCAACACCACGCGAATATCGGTGACCATGGCCAGCAGCATCTTCCGGACGTTCTCTGCCTGGCGGTCTTCCCGGTTGGCGAACTGGATCTTATCGATCTTGGTGACGCCTTCGACGATGTGGGCGACCTGCTCGCCGAACTCCTTCTCGATTTCCTCGCGCGTTGCAGGCGTATCTTCCACCGCATCGTGCAGCAAACCGGCGGAGATCGCCGTCGAATCCATCTTCATTTCCGCGAGGACTTCCGCTACCTCAAGCGGATGAATAATATACGGCTCACCCGAGGCGCGCATCTGGCCCTCATGATGCTGAACGCAGAATTTCCATGCCTTACGGATCAGGTCAACGTCTTCCGTGGGGCGGTTTGCCTGTACCTGGCGCAGTAGAGCCTCGAAGCGTTCGTTGATAGCTTCCTGGCTGACGGAGGAAACAGAGGAATCGGAAGCGACAGCATCAGGGGTCTGAGCCGCTGAAGTCTCACCGGGAGCCGACGGAATGGGCTGCCGCACTGTCGCCATGCTTCATTATAGGCCGTTTTGTTTTTTTCGCGGGAAAAGCATGCGTTGTAAGGTGCTGATCCAGGGGCTGTTGGCGGCAGCGGACGGTCCCTGAGCAACGAGATTCCCAGCCGGTCATGATGTGCCGGCTATCACTGCCGGAGATGGTCCCAGCGGGAGTACAGTTCCGTGCGGAGTGGAGGTCGGAAACGGAGAACCATATGTTCAAGTACCTCTCCCTACTTGCAATCGCATCTATTGCTATTTTGGGAATCGCACAACAACCCAAGGACAAGGTCATCATTCCAGTCCATCCAACATCCGCAACAAATGGCAAACAAATGTACGCAAATTATTGCGCGTCGTGCCATGGAATGGATGGGAAGGGACAAGGGCCCGTGGCTTCTGTATTAACAACCGCGCCCACGAATTTGACGTTCCTGAGCAAAAAGAATGATGGCAAATTTCCAGATACGCACATTGCGGCGATCCTGGAATTTGGCATCGAAACACCCGCGCATGGAAATGCCGAAATGCCAGTCTGGGGTCCTATTCTTGGTAAGATGAACAGGGCCAACAGCCAGGAAAGGCAGTTGAGAATCAGCAATCTCTGCCGCTATCTGGAGAGCATCCAGGCTAAGTAGGTCTTCGATACCTGTTTGCTCCGGTCAATAGGTACTCCCCGGAGGATACAGATGAGCAAGACCCACCCACCCAGATCCGCTGACGCGAAGAAGGCGCCCCGACCCAAACGGCCGCGGGCGCCTTTCGTTCGCCCGGAAGCAGAACAGCGGGGCAAGTCTGAACGAGGCGCAGCGCAGCCGGCCAACCATCCTAAGCGTCCGAGCGAATCGTCACTGGAAGGTTCTGTTGGCGCGCGCATCAGCAGAAGAGCGGCGGACCGGATTCGATCCGGTCATGTGTGGGTATACGCATCCGATATCGAGGATGTGAACAGAGGTGAAGACGAAGCTCCCGCGCTTCTGCCTGTGGCGGACGGACGGGGCGTGCTGCTGGGGACTGCTCTTTACAGCCCAACTTCGCAGATTGCATTGCGTCTGATTGCGCGCGAGGCGGTAGATGAAGCTCAATGGCTGGAGCTTTTGGAGAAAAGGCTTCGCGATGCGATTGAGCAGCGCATTCCGGTTTTGAAAGGCGACACATCGAAGAGCGATTCGTGCAGGCTGGTGTTCAGCGAGGCCGATCAACTGCCGGGCATCATCGTCGACAAGTATGGGGACATAATCATTCTGCAGCTTTTGGCAAAGGGGCTCGACTCGGCTGCTGTGCGCGAAACGTGCGTGCGTGTCTTGCGTGAGGCAATTACCCCGAAAGCAATCTTCGAACGCCCCGATCCGCGGATTCGCGAGCTGGAAGGCCTGCCAGCAGCGAATGTGGAGCCTCTGTTTGCTGCAAAGGGCGCAACGTCTAAAGTGCAATTTACGTTGAATGGTTTGCAGTTTGAGTTTGATGTCAATGCAGGGCAGAAGACTGGTGCGTTTCTCGATCAGCGCGAGAATTATGCAGCTGCACATGCCTGGGCACAGGACTTGGGTACGACGGGCCGTGCACTGGATGTGTGCACATATCAGGGAGGTTTTGCGCTTCATCTTGCGCAATCCTGCAAACAAATTACTGGGATCGATGCTTCGCGCTCTTCGCTTGAGGTGGCCGAACGAAATCTAGAATTGAATCGCGCGAAGCTTTCTGCCGAAGTGGACTGGATGGAGGGAGATGCTTTCCAAATCCTGCGCGACTGGTCGGATGCGCGTGAGCAGTTCGACACGATTGTGCTCGACCCGCCTGCATTTGCGAAGTCAAAACGCGCGGTGGAAGGCGCGTTACGCGGCTACAAGGAGCTCAACCTGCGTGCGATGAAGATGCTGCGTCCGGGTGGATTGCTGGTGACGTGCAGTTGTAGCCACCACGTGAGCTGGAGTGATCTGGAAGGTGCTGTGAGCGCGGCTGCGGCGGACGCGCACAGGCGAGTGCGTTTGCACGAACGCCGCGGAGCAGCGGCCGATCATCCCGTGGTGCTGAATATTCCGGAGACCGAGTATCTAAAATGCCTGGTGCTGGAAATCGAGTAGAACAAGCTATGCGATTACGGCACGGCGGCTCCTAAAGAACCGAACGAAGAATTGCCGCCAGCGCGAAGGCCTGGAGGAGAGTTTCGCGGATTCCGAGTGAGTTGCCATGGGTTCCTGCGCGGCGCGCATTTCCGCAATCATCTTCTTGACTTGTGCGCGGAGGTCTTCCGCCTCAAGAACGCAGGAGCGCAAATAAGCGGAAACTGTGATCCCGGCCTGTTCAGCGCGGGTGTGGATCTGTTCGCATTCCGCTCTGCTCAGGCGAATGGTAATGCTTGCGGAGCGGCGTTCATGGCGCGCCGCTTTGTGTGCAATCTCATGAATATGGAGCGGCGAGTGCCCAGGTGGCGCGGAAGCGGCCGGCTCATCTGTTGCGGGACGATGGTTGCTGGAGGGAACGGCTGATTGCCGGCTCCATAGAGATGTGCTTCGCGCATGTGTGCGGAGGGCCTGTTCATAGCTGATGGCCACAACATCATCTTCCAGCAGGTCAAACTTCCTGCCGGCTAATGTTTCGCCCAGCGGCGGTTTCGGCATGCCACATGCGATGCTTTTACCAAAGGTCTGTTCAGCCAGAACAGAGGCAAAGTTCGTATTCCCGGAGTTCGACGAAGAAAGTGCAGCCTGCGTCATACTTGGCACGGTAATGCAAGGGGGCGTGCAGTGAAAGCGTATATTCCGCACGAGCTATGGCTCCAATTCCCAAAGAAGGAAACTGGCGAGCCTGTTGCATTTTGGAACAGAGCTTGGAGTATTCAGGCAACCTGGGTCGTGGCCAAGTCGCGGGTCTCGGATTCGGCAAGTATTCGTCCGGGGCTGCGAAGAAGATCGGAGACTGCGTCCGCAGTAAGGGGATGCGAGAAGAGAAATCCCTGCCCGAATTGGCAGCCCAACTGGCGGAGCAGTTGGAGCTGTTCGTTTGTTTCGATCCCTTCTGCGACTACGTCCATGCCCAGCACGCGTGCGAGATCGATGATTGTCTTTACGATTTGGAGAGGTTGTTCGCCTTCCGTGAGGCGGGCGACGAAGGAGCGGTCAATCTTCAGCACGTCAAACGGAAACGCGTGGAGGTGATTGAGTGAACTGTAGCCGGTGCCGAAGTCATCCATCATGAGAGTAACGCCAAGCTTTCGAAGTCCTGTGAGTACATCAATGGCGGTATTCATGTTAGGGATGAGGCTGGACTCGGTGAGCTCGAGCCCTAGCTGTCCGCATGAGGCTCCCGATTGGGTGAGCAGCGATTGCACATGATTGGTGAGGCCTTCCCGCGCGAATTGCCGTGCCGAAAGGTTGACGCAGACACGCAGTGAGCCATTTCTGGAATCTTCATGGTTCCAACACTGAATCTGCCTGCATGCTTCGGCGAGTCCCCAGTCGCCAATGGGCAGGATCATGCCATTTGCCTCGGCTTGAGGAATGAACTGCCCTGGAGGCACCATTCCACGCTCGGGGTGATGCCAGCGCATCAAGGCTTCCAGGCCGACGATTTCGCGTGTTTCGAGATCAACTTCAGGCTGGTAATGAAGGACGAACTCGCCCTTTTCCAATGCATTTCGGAAGTCTTCCGCGCATGGCCACTTTGATTGCCGCGATGATGCATTGTGGTTTCCGGTTATGTGTCGCCAGGTGGACCTTCTTCGAATGCGGCGCAGCTCCAGATGAGTGGATACCATGCCGGCGAGCCGGGTGAGCATGTCGACCGCGTCGATATCGAAATCCTGACGGGGTTCCTCATCGGCGATTGCGAGAAGTCCAACAACGTCGCCATTGCAGAGACAGACAGGCGCGATGGCAAGAAATCCCGAGTGCAATTGCGGAACGCATTGGAGCTGTTCGTGCAATTCAGGAATTTGAGACGTGTCGTGAAGGACGAATGGCTGCTGCCGATTGACTACGACATTGAAGATGCATTGCGCACGAGGCAGGTGCCGCACTGCAATGCCGAGTGACGACTTGAGCCAAATGCGCTCTTCGTCCACAAAGCCAATAAATGCGCATCCGGTTTCGAAGTACTCAGCCGCAAGGCGCGTAACGGTGTCGTACTCAGGCTCAGGCGAAGTATCGAGAATTTCAATGGAATACAGGAGGGTAAGTCGATCTGCCTCAAGACGTTTATGACTCTTTCCATTTCGCGATTCCACCTGTTCCATTGCGACCTCAAAGCCCGGATCGTGACCAGGGCGAGTTATTCAACCTTCAGTGCCGCACTTGGCGGTAAGAGAAGCCCGGTTGCTGAGGCATAGGGATTCCCGAAGAGTTGTACTTGAAAGTCAACCTCGCTTTTTCAGCTCAATTGGTTTTATCGGGCAAGGGGCAAAAAGCTTGAGGCGTGGGTGCACAGACTCCTCCTAGAGCGGGAAGAGTCTGTGCATCAGATTTGTTGAAATGATTTAGTGTCCTGTTTCCGTCCACAGGAAGCTGAGCTGGTCGGCGTCATCCTGCACCTTCTGCGAGACGCTAACACCCGATGAGTGGCCGCCATCGAGACTGTAGTGCAGAAGGATGGGGCGGTCACTTGACGAGGAAGCCTGCATGAGAGCGGTCATCTTGCGGGCATTCATGGGATCGACGCGTGTATCGCTGTCTCCGGTGAAGAAGAGAATGGCGGGATACTTTGTGCCCGGTTTTACGTTCTGGTAGGGCGAGTACTTGAGGATGTAGGGGAACTGCTTTTCATTTTTGGCCGAGCCGTATTCGGTTGTCCAATGCGGTCCCTGCTCAAAAAGATCGTAGCGGAGCATGTCGAGGAGCGGATAGCCGCAGACGATGGCTCCGAACAGGTCAGGGCGTTGCGTCATGGCCGCACCCATAAGCAGGCCGCCGTTGGAGCGGCCGATAATGGCGAAGTGCGCAGGCGATGTGTATTTTTGCGCGATCAGGTATTCCGCTGCGGAGAACCAGTCGTCAAAGACATTCTGTTTGTGTTCGAACATCCCGGCCTCATGCCACTTCTCGCCGTACTCGCCGCCGCCGCGCAGGTTGGGCTGCGCAAACCAGCCGCCCTGTTCCATCCACCAGGCCCACTCGGGATTCCAATGTGGCGTGAGGCTTATGTTGAAGCCGCCGTAACCGGTCATGAGAAGGCGCTCGGAGCCATCCATCTTGAGGCCCTTCTTGCCCGCGACGAACATGGGGACGCGCGTGCCGTCTTTGGACGTGTAGAAGACCTGCTTGAGCTCGTACTGGCTGGTATCAAAGGGGATTTTCGGTTGTGCGAAGATCTCCCGCTTGCCGGTGACGGTGTCGAGACGGTAGAGCGTAGGCGGCTGAATGAAGGAATCAAAGGAGAAATAGCCGTAGCGATCGATAGTGCGGCCGACAAGGATGGATGCGGTGCCTATGCCGTCGTAGGCGACTGTGCCGAGCGATTTACCCAGCAGAGAGTACATAGAGGTTTCGGTTTTCACGTCTTTGAGGCGGTTGACGTAAAGTTTGCCGCCGACGATGGAGAAGTCCTCAATGACGTTCGATTCTTCGGGAACGACGGTTTTCCAGACGTCTGGCATGATGCCTGGATCGGCCTTGAGGATGCGGCCGTTAGGCGATTTGTAGTCAGTTTTGACGTACCAGGAGTTTTTGTATTCGATAGCGGAGAAGCGGTTGTCGAGCCCCCATACGAGTATGTCGAAGGGCGAATCGGGCTTGGTGAGGTCGCGGTAGACGATATCCACGCGCGTGGCAGGCACGCCGCGGTCGATTTCGATGACGAGATAGCGATTGTCATCGGTGACAGAGCTCATGCAGAGGTCGAGCGGACCGAGGAGCTCGCCATGAAACTCATGGCCGAAGAGAAGCTTGTCGTCGGCGTTGCGTGTACCCAGGATGTGCTGGTAGACAAGGGAACCTTTCATGTTCGTGCGCGTGTAGAAGATGCCTTTGCCGTCAGGCGTGAAGTCGATGGAGTAATAGATGGCGCTGGGGAGTTCGTCGTTGAGCGTCTTGCCGGTTTTCACGTTGTAGACGCGAACGGTTGTTTCATCGGCTCCGCCGCTTCGCACGCGATATGCGATGAGATTGCCATCAGAGGAGATGGCGGCAATGGAGATGGAAGTATTCGAGTCGCGCGAGAGCTGGGCAGGATCAATGAGTCGCTGGTCCTTGCCAGCCCAGCCATGGCGCATATAGATGGAGGACTGGTCTTCGTCGGCGAGACGCTTCATGAAGTAATAATTGCCGGCGCGCTCCACGGGAAAAGACCAGGAGGGAACGTGCTCGAGGGCGTCAAGCGAGTCGACGGCGGCGGTACGCCCGCGATCCTGCTTGAAGTAGCGATCGGTATAAGCATTTTCTGCATTGATGAAGGCGCGGGTTTCGGAGCTTTTTGCATCTTCGAGCCAGCGGTAGTTGTCGACGATTTTGGTGCCGAAGTAGTCGTCAGTGACCGGGTGGGTGGCAACCGCGGGCGGCGGAGGAAGGACGATGCCGGCGCGGCCGTGGATGGTTTGAGCCGAAGCGATCGAGGCAAAAAGAAAGGCGATGACAGCAGAAGAAGCGAATCGCATGAGTACCCCCGAGATCAGCATACGATGCGTTACGGGGAAGTGGGAGACCATTAGAATCAAGCAGAGTGAGTAACGAACAGCCCAACTCATCCGATGCTCCGCTTTCGCGCTGGGAGCGTGCGCTGCGTGTGCTTCGGCCGACGCATGCGCACTCGGTATTTTCGGCCACCGTGGTGCTGATGGCTTCGACGTTTTTGTCGAGCGTGTTCGGGCTCGTGCGGAACATGTATATCGCCTGGCTGTTTGGGGGAGATAAAGAGGCCGATGTCTTTTTCTCCGCGTTTCAATTGCCGGATATGATTTCGTATTTTCTGGTCGGTGGGGCGGCGTCGATCACGTTCGTGACGATTCTGACGAAGTACCGGGAGACGGGCCGGGATGCGGAGGGTGAGCGATCACTGTCAGTGATTTTGACAACGATGCTGCTGGTGCTTGGCATCGTGATCGTATTAGGTGAAATCTTCAGCGGTGTCTACGTACATCACGCGTTTCCGGGTTTCGATGCAGAGAAGGCGGCGCTGTGCGTGAAGCTCACGCGCATTCTGCTTCCGGCGCAGTTGTGCTTCTTTGCCGGGGGTGTATTTGGCGCGGTGCTGCTGGTGCGCAAGCAGTTCAATGTGCAGGCCGTGGCTCCGCTCATTTACAACCTTGGCACAATTTTGGGTGGCTTGTTTCTGGTGAAAAAGTTGGGTGTGTCGTCCCTGGCTCTGGGCACGGTGGCCGGTGCGTTTGTGGGGCCGTTCCTGCTGAATGCAGTGTTTGCGCGGCGCGCGGGCGTGCGCTACCGTCCGATTCTGGACTGGCAAGACGAAGGGTTGCGCGAGTGGGTCAAGATGTCGCTACCGCTGATTGTCGGTGTCTCGCTGACGACAGCCGATACCTGGATCATGAACTACTTCGCTTCGCATTACGCGGGTGCGATTTCACTGATTTCGTACGCGAAGCGGTTGTTTGTGGCTCCGATGGCCGTGTTGGCACAGGCCGCGGGTGCCGCGTCAATGCCATTTTTTGCGAGTCTCTGGGCGAAGGAAAATCATTTTGAATTTGCGACAAAGGTGGCCGATTCGGTTTCGCGCGTTGTGTGCCTGGGCCTGCTGGCGGCCTCGGCCATGATGGTTCTGGGGAAACCGGCGATCGATTTGTTGTTTGTGGGTGGAAAGTTCTCAGAAGCGGATGCTGCGCACTGCGCCGCATATTTTGCTGTGTTTTCTCTTTCGATGTGCTTCTGGTCGGCGCAGGCTATCTATTCGCGCGCGTTCTATGCGGCTGGCAACATGATTGTGCCGATGGTGGCGGGAACGGCGGTGACGGTTGTGGCGTTGCCAATCTATGCAGGCCTCTTTCACCACATGGGCGCTATGGGCCTGGTGTTGGCATCGGACATAGGCATTTCATTGCTGGCGATCACGATTGGAGTGCTATTGCACAGGCGGCGGATGGTGTCACTGGCCAGCCTGGATTACAGAGAGATGGGCCGATGCCTGATGGCTGGGGTTATTGCGGCGCTCGTGGTATGGGGAGCGTTTCATCTGCTTGAATATGGGGCGGCGCATCTGGGCGGAACCCAATGGATGCACAGACGAATCGCGAACTTTGCGATTCTGCTGGCCGGACTGGCCGGGTGGTTGGCGGTAGCCTTCCAGATTCTGCAGCGTGCCGGATCGGCACTGCCGAAAGTGACGATACGGCGGCTGGGGTTGAGCCGATAAATCGCGAAGACCAATGCAAAGCCCCTGCCGTGGCAGGGGCTTTGCTTGCTATAGGGTACAGGTCTAGGCTGTGACAGGTTTTGCCGCTTCGGGCGTTGCAGCCGGCTTGGTCTCAGGCTTGGCATCCGATTTCTTAATATCGATACCGCCTTTGAAGAAGGCTCCATCTTCAATGCTGATGCGGGCCGCAGTCACATTGCCAGTGAGTGCGCCTTCAGCACGGATATCGACGCGATCCGAAGCTGTGACGTCGCCACGAACCTTGCCGAGGACCACAATCTCACGAGCTGTGATGTTGGCGGCGACCTGGCCGTTGCGGCCTACGGTTACGCGATTGCCGGCCAGATTGACGGTGCCCTCGACCTTGCCATCGATAAACAAGGATTCAGTACCGGTGATTTCGCCTTTGATCACAAGGCCTTTTCCGATGGAGGCCTGCTCTCCGGCAGGGGCTGCGCTGCGCGCGGGTGGTTCATAAGCAGGGGTCGTTGGCATAGGGCGTGTTGGCTCCGGTGTGGGATTTGGGGTTGGTGCGGCGGGTTGACTAGGTTTCCACATAGCGCTCAAGGTAAATTCCTCTTCTGTCCTTCCTGGACCGGGGGTGCCAAGGCATCGTCAAAACTGTCGTTCAGCGGAAAAAGTTATGCGAGCACGCGACGTTCGGCGAGCTTCCGCAGTGTGGATTCTGAATGGTGCTCGGAGAACCCAAGCAAGTCACTGCGGCTATTCTAAGCCCGCACAGCGCGGATGTTCGAATTGTTGGAGCCGCGATGGCCCAAGGTTGCACGCGGAGGTAACGGGTTTCTTTCCGGGAACGGCAAATAGAGGGCGAATTCACGCGAGGGACTTTACAATCGCGAAACAAGACTGGAAAACGAGGCTAACGATGAACAGATACCTGGCAATAGCGGCTGTTGTGGGTGGATTGTTGTTTGCGGGTGGGATGTCCGAAGGACAAGGCACTGCGGAAAAGCCTTTCGATGTGGTGATCACGAACGGCCACATTATTGATGGGACAGGCTCGCCCTGGTACTCGGGAGATGTGGGAATACGTGACGGAAAAATTGCAGCAATTGGCAATTTAGCAGGCGCGCCAGCGAAGGAACGGATCGATGCTGCTGGCAAGGTGGTGGCGCCGGGCTTCATCGACATGCTGGGCCAGAGCGAGCTGACGATACTGGTTGATCCCAGGCTGCCTTCGAAGATTTACCAGGGGATTACGACGGAGATCACCGGCGAAGGTGATTCAGTTGCGCCGGTAAATGACACCATGTTGGCCGATGACAAGGCGACGTACGAGCACTACCACATCACTCCTACCTGGCACACCCTGAGTGAGTACTTTGCGCGGCTGGAAAAACAGGGGATGGGCATCAATCTGGCGACGTATGTTGGTGCGACCTCGGTGAGGCGGATGGTGCTGGGCGATGCCGATGTGCAGCCGACACCCGCGCAGTTGGACCAGATGAAGAAGCTGGTGGATAAAGCGATGCGTGAAGGCGCTGTGGGCGTTTCAACATCGCTGCAGTATGCGCCGGCGCCGTATGCAAAAACGGATGAGCTGATTGCTCTGGCCTCGGAAGCAAGCAAGTACGGCGGCATTTACGCCACGCACATGCGCAGTGAAGGCGACCAGGTACTGGAATCGATTGACGAGGCAACACGCATTGGACGTGAGGCTCACATTCCGGTGGAGATTTGGCATCTGAAGGCAGCCGGTAAGGACAACTGGGGCAAGATGCCGCAGATTGTGGCGCGCATTGATGCAGCGCGTGCGGCTGGCGTGGACGTAAGCGCAAATACCTATGCCTATACAGCGTGGTTCAACTCGTTTTCGGCCTTCATTCCACCGTGGGCGCACGACGGCGGTGATGTAAAGCTCATAGAACGCCTGAAAGATCCAGCAATGCGGGCGCGGATTCGCAAGGATTTGCTCTCCAAAGGAAAGGATTCAGCCGGAGAGGACTGGGACAACGAGTGGCAGGAGATACCCGGCCCAGAGGCAATTCTGGTGGCGGTGGTGCAGAACAAAGAACTTCTGCCATTACAGGGGAAACGGCTTTCTGAAGTTGCTGCGATGTGGCACGAGGATGCAATTGACACGTTAATGGACCTGTTGATCAAGGACAAGGCGTTTACCGAGGTGGCTGTGTTTGGAATGGATGAGCCAGACGTAGTGCTGGGCGTGAAGCAGCCGTGGATGTCGTTCGACAACGATTCGTCTGGAACTTCGCCAGAAGGGCTGCTGGGTACGGAACATCCACATCCGCGTGCTTACGGAACGTTTCCGCGTGTACTTAGAAAGTATGTGCGCGAGGAGCATGTACTCACCTTGCCGGAAGCAATTCGAAAGTTCTCAGCGTTGCCCGCACAACGCATGCGACTTACCGACCGCGGTGTACTTAAGGAAGGTATGTGGGCGGACATGGTTGTATTTGACCCAGCGACGATTACCGACAAGGCCACTTATGAACGACCTAATCAGCTTTCGACAGGTATGGACTACGTTCTGGTTAATGGCGTTCCGGTAATCGCAAACGGAAAAATGACCGGAAAGTTACCTGGGAAAGTGCTACGTGGATCAGGAGTTAGAAGGTAATACCAGCTCATGAGAAGGCGATACCAGCTCATGAGAAAGTCGAATTAAAAGTGCGCTAACATCCTTATCCGCCGGCCAAAAGGAGGCTGGCGGTTATGGATTTCACATTGATTGCTGTGGCTGCAAAGTACGGTTGGCTTGTGGCCATTTTGGCCATCATTGTCTTTCACAAGGCCATTCTGAGGATCTTCTTCGGAACGGTAATTATTGCGAAAGATGAAATTGGCGTTGTGAACAAGAAATGGGTCCTGTTCGGGCGGAATCGGACGCTGCCCGATGGCGCCATTATTGCCTTGAACGGTGAAGCGGGCATTCAGGCAGACACGCTTGCACCGGGCATCCACTTTGGACTGTGGGTGTGGCAGTACGCGGTGACGCGTGTCGGCTTCACCAACATCGACAAAGGACACATTGGCATTGTGGAGGCGCGCGATGGACGGGCCCTTTCCGGTGGCCGCGTGTTGGCAAAGACGGTTGAATGCAATTCGTTTCAGGACGCGCGCTCGTTTCTGCAGAAGGGTGGCGAACGTGGACCGCAGATTTCGATCATTCCGCCAGGAACGTACCGCATTAACACGGCGCTGTTTTCAGTAGCCGCGGCGGAAGTGCTGGAAGTTCCAGACAATATGGTCGGTGTGGTGACGACGAAGGATGGACGTCCGCTTGTCACCGGAGAGATTGCGGGCAAGGAGGTGCCCGGACACAACCTGTATCAGGACGCGGAGGCATTTATCGCCAATGGCGGCAGTAAAGGCCTGCAGGAGCAGGTGATTCTTGCGGGGCGGTACTTTATCAATCCGCGCTTTGCAACCGTGGAGATGAAGCCGATGACCGAGGTGCCGATTGCGACCGTAGGTGTGGTAATTGCCTTTGTGGGTAAGGAGGGCAAGGACCTGACCGGAGATAGCTTCAAACACGGCAACCTGGTGAGCCGCGGCGAGAAGGGCGTGTGGTTTGAGCCGCTCGATCCAGGTAAGTATCCGATCAATCCGTTCACGCACAAGGTGGAAGTGGTGCCGACGGCGAACATTGTGCTGAATTGGGCTACGGGCAAGACAGAGGCGCACAAGCTGGACGAGAAGCTGTCGACGATTACGGTAAGGTCGTCCGACGGATTTACGTTCAACCTGGATGTGAGTCAGATTATCCACGTGCCGAGGAATGACGCACCGAAGGTGATCGCCCGCTTTGGCACCATGGCGAATCTGGTGACGCAGGTGCTTGAACCGACGATCGGCAACTACTTCCGCAATGCCGCGCAGACTTCAGACGTCATTGAATTTCTGAAGAAGCGGAGCGAGCGGCAATCAGAGGCCAAGGTTGCGATTGGCCAGGCGTTGACCGAGTACAACGTGAACGCGATTGACACGTTGATTGGCGATATAACTCCGCCGGAGGCGCTGATGAAGACGTTGACGGACAGGAAGATCGCAGAACAGGAGCAGGTGACCTACAAAACGCAGCAGCTTGCAGAAGAGACACGCAAAGATCTTCAGCAGGCCAAGGCGATGGCCGATACACAGGCACGAGTTGTGGACGCGGAGCGGTCGGTGTCGATTGCGGACTTTGCGGCGCAGGCGCAGGTGAAGCAGGCGACGGGAGCCGGACAGTCGAAGACGATCAATGCGGAAGCCGATGCGCGGGTGAGAACCATCAGCGCGGAAGCCGAAGCCCGCGCCAAGACCATCAACGCGGATGCGGATGCCAAGGTGGTGATCACGGTGGGTAACGCCGACGCGGAGAAGGCGCGCGCCGTGGGTACGGCCGAAGCGGACGTGATCCAGATGAAGATTGCGTCGATGGAATCTGGCAATTACGCGCTGGTACAAGTGGTGCAGGCGCTGGCCGAAAACAAGGTGCAGCTTGTACCGCAGATTGTTGCCGGCGGTGGAGGCGGCGGAGCACAGGGAAGCACTTTGGTGGATGTGCTGATCGCAAATCTGCTGAAGGACAACCTGAACTCGGACGGCGTTACGCCCAAGCCGAAGATGAACGGCGAAGCGTAACTGCAAGCCGGCTGGAAGAAACGAAGGGGAGCCCACGCGGCTCCCCTTCGTTGTGTGTCAACTCTGTCAATTCCAGGAAATTACGATATCGGTTGTTTGCACGACAGTGCATTGTGACCATAATGGCTCATGCCAATGAGCAAGCTTGATGAGTCACTCTTCTTAAATGTCGACTTGATTATTCATTCGAGATCTGACTTGCAGCCTCTTGTAGATGAGCTTGGAAGAAAGGTTGTCGATCTTTTCGTAGGGCAAGTGAAAAGAACGTTTGAAGCACACCTTGAGCTTGTTTCGGGGCGAAACCAGACGCAGATTTAATCATCCGCAATTTCTGCAAACTAATTGAGGGCCTTTCTCCTGCAGGGAGAAGACTTTGGGATACCGCAAAGATTCGGAGCTTCGACATTGGGATTGCCGCTCCGGCTAAAGGTCATCATTTCTGGAGTTCAGTTTCTCCAAAGAGCGTATGCGCCGCTTCGAAGGTCGGCGCACAAATTGCGGTGACTGTGTATGGTCCCATGAAAATGCACCGGAAGGCTGCATAGAAATCCTGACCCCGTGCCCTACTCTTGAGTCATGAACGATCGGGATCTCATTACTCGGGTGACGCGTGCTGCCGGCGGTAAGGCAGGCTATAAACAGCTAGTGCGGGAGTTGGGGCTGGGTGGCGGACGTGAGCGGCGATTGCTGCTGGAGCAACTCGATCGGCTCACGGCGCGCGGCCAGCTGGTCAAGATCGATCGCGAGCACTGGGGAATTCCGCGTCCGGTTACGGGTTCACGTGACAATTTGATTGCCGGACGGCTCGATCTGCATCGCGACGGTTATGGGTTTGTGCGGCCAAGTTTGCAGCAGGGAAAGCGTGGGCTTGAGGAAGACATCTTCATACCGCCGACAGAGATCAACGGCGCGATGCAGGGCGACCAGGTACTGGTAGAGCTGGAACCGCCGCGTACGGATGGCCGGAGGTCGGGGCGCATAGCGCGCGTGCTGACGCGGCGCAATACGACGGTGGTGGGGACGTTTCATTACGCGCGGCAGGGGCGATACCCACACAACGTTGTGATCCCGTTTGATGAGCGCATGACACAGCCGGTGGTGATTCCCACAGGACAGGAAACGCCGAAGGAAGATACCGCGCGGACGAAACATCGCGTGCTGGGCAAGGAAGCAAGCGCGAGTATTCATGAGTATGACGACCTTGAGGGATTGATTGTCGATTGCGAGATCACGGCGTGGCCGACGCCATTCAAACCGCCGCAGGGGCGCGTCATTGAAGTGCTTGGGCACCCGGACGATTTTGGTGTGGACGTGGAGATGATGATACGCAAGCATCAGCTTCCGCATACGTTTCCTGAGAATGTGCTGTCGGAAGCGCGCGCGGTCGCGAAGCTTGATCTCTCCGAGGTGGAGCGCCGTAGAGATTTTCGACACTTATCCATCGTGACGATCGATGGCGAAACGGCGAAGGACTTTGACGACGCGGTGCTGGTGGAAGAGCGCGCGGATGGCGGCTATGCGCTGCAGGTGCACATTGCCGATGTGGCGGAGTATGTACGCGAAGGAACGGACCTGGATCTGGAGGCGCGGTTACGCGGAACGAGTGTGTACTTTCCGGACCGGGCAATTCCTATGCTTCCGCAAGAGCTTTCAACGGATATCTGCAGTTTGCGGCCAGATGAAGACCGGCTGGTGTTGAGCTGCCTGATGCAGCTGAGTGCCGACGGGCGCATCGAGAGCTACGAGATTGTCGAGGGCGTGATTCGCTCGGCAGCGCGGATGACGTACACGGCAGTGAGAGCGATTCTGGACGGCGATGCGGCGGTGCGGGAAGAGTATGCGTCTCTTGTACCGAACTTTGAGCGAATGAAACGGCTGGCGGTGCTGATGAATAAGCGCCGCGAGGAGCGCGGCAGTATCGATTTTGATTTGCCGGAACCTGTGATTGAGTTTGACGAGCAGGGACAGATGCGCGGCGTGACGCGGGCGGAGCGTACGTGGGCGAATCGGCTGATTGAAGAGTTCATGCTGGCGGCAAATGAATGTGTGGCCACGTGGCTTGAAGATATGCATGTGCCGGCGATTTATCGCATACATGAAAAGCCTGAGGCGCGGCGCGTGGTGCAGTTCGAAGAGCTGGCGGCGAGTTTCGGATATTCGCTTGGATTAGGCGCGCTGCCTGTCAAGCGGATCCAGACGCGCGGCGACCGGCGTGAGGCGCAACGCTCGGGACGGCAGGCACGCGCGCATGAAGTCGCCGAGAATATTGCAGTGACGCCGAAGATGTATCAGAAGCTCGCAGCGCGGATTGAAGGAAAGCCTGAAGAGCGGATTCTTAGTTATCTGATGCTGCGCTCACTGAAGCAGGCGCGTTACTCAGAGGTGAACGAGGGGCACTTTGCACTGGCTGCACCGACGTACACGCACTTTACGTCGCCGATTCGGCGATATCCGGATTTGATCGTGCATCGGATCACGAAAGCATTGCTGCGGCGTGGGGTTTTGGGTCACGGTGAGATTACAAAAGGGCGGCATGACTCGCCGTGGACGCACGTCAATGAAGGGCTGGCCGGGATAAAAGTGCATCGTGGGAAGAAACGCTCGAGCGAGCATATCGAAACTGACCCGCCAATTGCCGAGCAGGAGCTGGCACAGATTGCGGAGGAGACAAGCCAGACGGAGCGGCGTGCCGCAGAGGCAGAGCGGGAGCTGGTGGAGTGGAAGAAAGTGAAGTTCATGCAGGACCGTGTAGGCGAGGAGTTTGATGCACTGATCTTGAATCCTGCGAAGTACGGACTGTTTGTGGAACTGACAGATCTGTTTGTCGAGGGCCTGGTTCCGATTGATTCGCTGCGCGATGACCGCTATGTATGGCGTGAGAGCAGCCACGAGATTGTCGGTGAACGGTGGGGAAGACGATTTAAGGCGGGTGATCGTGTCCAGGTGATTCTGGACCGCATCCTGGCGCAGGAGCGGAGGTTGCAATTCTCACTGGTGGAAGAGGGGATTGCCTTGACGGGCAGGAGAGCAGCCAGGCCGGCTGCAAAGGCGAAGAAGCCGCGGCGGGGACGAGACGTAACGCACGCGATGAAGCGGTTGAAGGGGCAGAAGAAAAAGGGCAAAAAAGGAAAAAGGCGCTGAGGCAATACCTCAACGCCTGCTGAAGCTGCTGCTTGCGGTTGCTAGGAGCCGGCTTGCTGCGCAGCGTATTTCCCGATGATAGGAAGCTGGTAACGTTCACCCTTGAGGGCCTTCAGCAACATGATGATCCAGATCACAATGAAGCCGATCATTGCGATGGGCAAAATGATCCAACCGACAACGGGGATAACAGAGAGGACCACGTCCACGATGAACCATGCAATGGTGAAGAAGATGTTCTGCCAGCAATGGAATCGAACGAACGAGTTTTTGTTGTAGGGTTCAATCACCAAAAAGATGATCGAAGGGATGATAGTCACGTAGGCGAGTGCGCCAGCGGCGGTATCCGACAGTCCGCTTTGCGCCGGTTGTGCTGGAGTTGGGGGAACTTGCGACGGATCAGACATGTTGAGCTCCTTTGGGGTGATGGAAACTGCAAAATGGAATGATGCCGCCAATGGACCGCAAACCATTGGTCGATGACTAAACCGCGACACAACTCATAGACAACGTCGGCTGTTACGCCGAAGGGCAGCAGGAAGGAATCAGCGCTCAGCCAGCCTTTCAGCAATGTCTCCCACGATGGGGAGCTTGTATCGCTCGCCGTTCAAGGCCTTGATCAGGGCCATGAGCCAGAGGATCAGCATGGCCAGCGCAACGAGCGAATAGAGTCCGAGGTCGATGAGTTGAAAAAGTGTACCAAAAAGCGCGAGGAGTCCGAGAACAATATCGATGACGACCCACGCGGCGGCAAGGATGATGCATTGCCATGCATGAAAGCGTATATAGGGCTTTCTGTTGTACGGCTCAAGAAAAAGAAAAATGATTGCCGGAATAACGGCGATGTAGGAAAGTCCCGCAGCGGCATTATCGGAGAGACCGGAGGCGCCAGGAGAACTTGAACCAGGGTCAGACATGGTCAACTCCAAACTAGCTGGTGTGAGCAATTGTGCTGCTTGTGCCTTTCCATCTGGCACCTAATTACTATGCACCCGGAATAGTTGTTGCAGTACAAAGGACACCGATAGCGTTGTGGGTGCGTTGCACAAAAAGAAAAATCCACAACCCGATCAATGTCAAGTAAAAACAAGGGGAAATCTCCATCCTCATGAATGATTTCCGGAGCCATTTGAAGTCAAAAAAGAAATGGACCGCACTGTAACCTTTGACGAAGAGTAAAACTCTCATTCGGTACACGGGCCCCTTTTGAATGGCAATCCCGCCGTATGTGGGGCCGGGAATTCTGAGAAGACAGGAGTACCGAGATGAGAAGGAGCTACAGGCTCGTACTATTCGTGTGCCTGCTCGCAGGTGGATTGATGTTTGGCATGATGCAGGCAAAGGCGCAGAGCGCGCAAGGTGCTGTGTTTGCGATGACTAACTCGGCCAGTGGAAATGAAATCATGTCATACGCACGCGCAGAGAACGGCACACTGCAGCCGGCGGGCGCATTCTCGACCGGTGGCAATGGCAGCGGAGGAACGATTGATCCGCTTCGGTCGCAGGGTTCACTTACCCTGAGCACGGACCGCAGCCTGATCTTTGCTGTGAATGCTGGAAGCGGAACAGTAGCATCGCTTGCAGTGCATGGAACCTCCCTTGAGTTGCTCAATACGAAGCCGACAGGCGGGAGCATGCCGACAGCGGTGGCGCAGTGGGGAAGGTTGGTATATGTGCTGAATGCCGGTGGAAATGGAAACGTGAGCGGGTTCCGCATTCTGGGCAATGGTCATTTGCTCGCCATTCAGAATTCGACCAGAAAGCTGAGTGGCGATAATACCGGACCGACCTCATTGGCGTTCAGCCCGAATGGGCAGTTTCTCGTGGTGACGGAACTGACAACGAATGTAATTGACGTATATCGTGTGCTCCCAAATGGACGCTTATCGGATGCTGTGGTTAACCCGAGTGCCGGTGGAGCGCCATTTGCCGCGCTTTTTACTCCTAAGGGTGTGTTGACAGTTGCCAATGCGTCGAACAATATTTCCTCGTACAAACTGAACTGGAACGGAAGTCTGACAATAATCAGCTCGCAGATTCCTACGCAAGGAGCGGCGACTTGCTGGAGTGTGATTCTGCCGGATGGATCCGTTGTGTATACCTCAAATGCCGGAACGAACAATTTGTCAGGCTTTACGGTCGCGCAAAATGGAGTTCTAACGCCTTTGAGTGGAACCGTGGTTGGCACAAACCCGGCAGGGAGCACAAACCTGGATATTGCTCTCAGCGCAGACGGGCGTTTTCTCTACACGTTGAATGGTGGTACAGGAACGATTGGTTTTTTCGCGGTGCAATCAGATGGAACGCTCCTGAATAACGGAGTTGTCGAGGGGCTTCCAGCGTCCGCCGGCTTGAACGGCATTGTTGCTTACTGAGTCTTCGATTTCTTCTGACGGGGCGGCTTCCGGCGGTCACCCCATCATTTGAATTTTTTGCCGCCCATTCTGAAGGAACTCCATCCCATACAATGGAAGAGGAGCTAGACGAATGGCGCACATGGTTTTTTGCGTACGCAACAAGAAAGAAATGGAAGGCCTGGACGAGCCCCCCTTTGACTCGGAATTTGGCCAGAAGATCTTCAAGAACGTGTCGAAGGCGGCCTGGGGCGAGTGGGTTGAGCGGCAGAAGATGCTCCTCAACGAGTATCGCCTGCAGCCTTGGACCCCGCAGGCTCAGCAGTTTCTAGTGGAGCAGATGGAGCAGTTCTTCTTTGGAGAGGGTTCCGGGCTTCCCCAGGAGTATGTTCCGCCTTCCAGCTAGGAAAACTTCACCACTGGTCGATTGCGCAGGAACGTGGTTCTGAAGGCTTGGCTGGTGTAAACTGAATAAGACCCCAAACGCCGGTTCGCGGTCGCGGACCGGCTCACTTATGTCGGGACGTGGCTCAGCCTGGTAGAGCACTCGCTTGGGGTGCGAGGGGTCGGCAGTTCAAATCTGCCCGTCCCGACCATTCCTTCTTGATTCCGCAATCCTCGATTGCATTCGTATATCTTGGCGACGGCAGGATTCCGTGTGGGCAATTGCCTGCGTGCTTGAAAGCGGATTACCGCCAGAAATAGCCAGCAACGTGAAGGCACTGAATTTCCACTGCAACAGTGATTGCAAAAATGGTCAGCGCAACCAGGCAGATTGTGGTTCGCGGGAATCTTTCAGCAAAGGATGCCCGCGTACTTGCTGTTTTCAAGAAGAGCGAGTTTTGAGAGTTGGAGTGCGCCGAAGTCGCGGTGCTGGACTGGAGCCGAGTCACGCTTGCGGCGTCGAAACGGGCCGATGTAGTGGGGTAGATGCGCGGAAATTGCGATTGTATAGAAGACATGATGACGACCAACCAATCTTTTGTTGAATACTCTCCCGCGATCGAGCTGCAGGTTCAATAAGCCTGACTTCAAGTTAGCCTCGGGCTTGCAGAGTAACAATGCCTCAAATGTGGATTCGTATGCAGTTTGTGCTCCCACCGAAGAAACGATGACTTGAGTTGCATGGGTAACCAAACATTGTGTTACCAATCGTGCGGAAGGCTTGATGGAGCGCGACAGGCAATGCCGATGGAGGCATGAAAATGTACGCCATTTGCGCCAGGTTGGAGTGTTGTTCAAATGGAATGCGACCGTGGTTGTATAGATACTCTGCGATTTGCGGGATGAAACCTTAGCGACGCGCCGTTATAGTGATGTTGAAGTTTCTGCGCGACCGGCGTGTGGATCGATGGCAGCTGCACAATCGCAAGCGAGGTTAGACCATGATTGAGAGTCAGAAATTCCGCGTATTGAATACCACTCGCGATTCCCTGCTATGCGCTGAAATTACCGTAGCAGACGCGGGGCACGAAGAGCTTGAACAACTGATTCAGTCGATTGTGATGCGGCCCGGAGCGGGATTGTGGTTGCGGCCATGCATTGGAGCTCCTGTAGCGGAAGGTGCGCCGCCGTTCGATCTTATATGCATCGACCAGGAATGCCGCGTGGTGGAGCAGTACGAGTCTTTTCGGTCCGGAAGTTTTGTTTTGTTTCAGCCACGGACGACAAGTGCCTTAATCTTCCCGATGAGAACAGTGGCCATCTCAAAAACAGAAGTGGGCGATCAGCTGGACATCACCCTTCCCGAAGCGAAAGTGCCAGAGTCTTTGCCGGTACCAGACGTGGAACCAGAGATCGCGTACAAAGAGGAATCCACAACGGAGGCGAGAGAAATGGAAAGTCCGGTTCCTGCGCCGGCAATCTCTTCAACAATTACCGAACGTGGAGAATGGGAATCGAATGCTGCGGTAACAAAATCGGATGCGGATGAGACGAAGGCTGCAAAGAAGGATTCGCTTACTGTCCGATTCCTGAGGTGGCTGGTACCGGATCGTCGCAAGGATGAGCGCCGCGCATCACCCAGCCTGACCGCCCATCGCTGGTCGGGCGATCAGATGCATTCCTACCCTGTAGAAGATGTGAGCAGCACTGGAATTTACCTGTTAACAGATGAACGGCCATTACGCGGAACGGTCTTCATGCTGACACTAAAGAAGGCCGGGCATGCAGGAAGTAGCGAGGATTCAATTTCCGTACAAAGTAAGGTCGTCCGCTGGGGAGAGAACGGCCTTGGAATTGAATTCATCATGATCGACGGAGTAAGCGGGAATGATGCCACGGGCAGCCTGGAAGGCGGCGCAAGTTCAATTCAAATGCGAAGGTTTCTGCAGGATGTGTGAGAAACCAGATCAAGAGACATATTAAGAGGGAAAGAGCACGCCTGTGTGGTTAGGCATGCTTGCCATGCGCGCACGCTTTCTTGGTGCGCTGGGCTGAGGAGTGGTTAACATACCTACGATTTCACGTAGCTCTGCGCGCGCATGTCCGATGGTAGCGGCAACCTTGTCATTTCTTGAAGAGGCTGCCTGGTCCCGGGAGACAGTTGGACCGGCCTGCGGTGTAGCGGGCCGGCGAACCTGCCCCAACACCTGGCGCGCTCCGCTGATGGTATAACCTTCGCCATGCACCAGGCGCTTGATTTCGAGAGCAAGTTCAACTTCGCGGCGGCGATAGAGGCGTTGCCCCGTACCGCTCTTGTTTGGCTTCAGCTGCGGAAACTGCGTCTCCCAGAATCGAAGGACGTATGTTTCCACCTTGCAGAGACGCGCAACATCACCGATTTTGAAATAGAGCCGGTCAGGGATGACCGGTTGTTCCTCAGCGCGTTTTCTTGAAGCTTGTGCCGCCATATACGCTCCGAGCCGGGAAAGTAGCTGCAGCCCACTCGTTAGACGCAGTATAGGTCACAGCTTGTCCACTTTGTGAACCAAAATAAGTCCAGGCTGTGTGGATTGCCGGGTACCAAATTACATGTTGGAGCCCGCTTCGAGAGGTTGAGCCGGCGCCTGTTTGAGAATTGCAGTGCTGCGCTCATCCATCAGAATGGTTGATTCGAGTTTGTGGAAGTCCTCCGCGCGAGTCGCGGGAATTTGTACCTGGCGCACGGTGTATTCGCGCTCGTAATGCAGTGTGTTTCCTTTTGCTGTGACGGAAGACTCGTAGCTGGCAAAGTCGAAATCGATTTTGACAGGATCGGGGAGCTCATCGACTACGTAGCCTGAAGGCAGCGTAATATCGAACGAGTCTTTCCAGCGCCCGGTTGCGTCGAGATCGATGGGCACAGTTCTGGGCTTGTTGTCGAAGGCCAGGGTATCGGAGCCGACGATTCTTGGCCGGACAAGCAAAAGCGGGCCGGCTGTATGGGAGTAGCCACTGGCATTGAATTGATAGTGAAGTACGAACGGTGCGGACAACTGAGGCGGCTGGGTAACTGAGATGGACTTCAATGCCACGCCCGGAACGTCCGCTGCGATGGTGCGTTCCCAAAAATCGTGCTGCTCCTTCTCGTCTGAAGACTTCAGGAGTGTGCGCAGGTCTGCTCCTTCCGGACCGGTATGTTGCGCGGTTACTGAGCCTGTGAGCGAACCGTCGGCAGCGAGAGTGAATGTTCCTGAGCGCGTGGTGCCGTTGGCATTGGGAGGCAAGACGGGAATCTGAATCAGCTGACTGCTCACGCCCGAAGCGAGGATGCCATAGCTGCCTTGTAAATCGGAACGGAGATTGCCAACCGGTGTGCGCTCATCGGTCGGATCGAAGATGAGATAGCGGGTGCCATTCTCACTTTTGGTGATCGCCATCAGGCGCTTGTCATCGACATTTGCAGGAATCTCAATGGCGGTGATCATGTGATTGCCATAGAGAGAAGGCTGTTTGGGGTCGACCATTCCACGCCGGTCATCCACCGGTACGTAGAAGGCATTGATGCCCGCAATCTTGAGCATGGAGATGAGCAGAGTGGTCTTGTCCTTGCAATCTCCGTATTTATTGCGGAAGATGTCAGCCGCGTGATTGGCCTGCCATCCGCCAATTCCTCGAATCACGATGAAGTAGCGGACGTTCTTTTGGATGTATTCGGTGATGCGAGACAGTTTGTCATAAAAATCTGTTGCACCGGCGAGCAGTTGATTGGTTTCTGCTGTAATCTCGGGCGATGGATCCGTACGATTGGCTTCAAGATTTGTCCAGAATTGGCCGAGCGCCTTCCATTGCTTGTCATCTCCGGTGACTGCTGTATCTCCCCACTGAACATCGAGCCGTGCGGTTAAAGCCACACGAGAAGGACGCGACGGGATGTCGCGCAAATCCAGCGCCTTTGTATCCTTAATTTCCCAACGCAAGTGTCCTGGGATGAGCTCACCTGTGGAAACAGGAGCGGTGTTGCGCCACGATACGGTGTGCGCCATATTGGGTGGCAGATCCACCTCGAATGCCTGATCGGCAATCGGAATATCGTCCTGAAGGGTCCAAAGCATTTCCCGTGTGTAGGGAGCCAATTGTGTTTCAGACTCGCAGACGATCGTAGTGCCCACATCGACCGCTGGTGGCCGCGCTATTCGAAGCCTTTCCGTGGAGAGCATGATAGGGACTGAAGTGTCGCCGACCTCGGCAAAATCTTCCTTTGCGGCTTCAAATGTCTTTTGGTCTGTCGTAATAGACCATGCGTGGAAGTAATTTATTTTTTCTTCTTCACTATAGGAGGCGTAGCACAGATCGTCGCGACCCTGCGGCTTCAGGATGCGAATCACCTTGCGGTGGCGTTCGATTGCTCTGCCCGATGGATCGATTATTTCGATGTGCTCATTGAAGAGGACGACGGCTTCGGCATTATTGGCGTAATCGGGTGTCGGGGCTTTGGCATACTCCAATCCCCACTGCGGTACGGGCTCCCCTTTGGAAAACCACTTTGCACTACATGGAATAGCATTCATCACAAGCAGAGCAATCGCCGCTCCGAGAGTGGCGACGTGTGCCATCAAAACTCTGGAAGGCATGGTCTAATTTCCCTTTGTGACCGGAGCCCGCATGAGAACAAGTTGCTCCTGGTCAGCTGTTGCGACCTTTTGGTAGAAACCGCGGAGGTCGGAATATACTTTCGCGGCCAGCAAAGTGTAGTTGTAAGCCAGCAGGCGCGTAACGGTAACGGAACCTCCATTCGAGGAGGATTTGATGGAGAAAATCGCGGAATCCGGCCAGCTTATGCTTGCTGGTTGCGGCAAAGCTTCAACAGAAAATCCTTCCGGCAAGTGATACACAATCTGGTCCTCTTCCAGCTTGGGATAGTGCACATCGACAGGGACGGAACGCACTGTTTCCTGGACAAAGGGATGCCGTGCCTTTGACTCGCAGAAAAGTCCCGGAAGGAAGAAGTGTTTACCGGTGGCAGCGCCTAAATTGCCTGAGATTTTGACGAATCCCATTAAGGTGCTGTTTTGATCCTGCAGGCCGAGGAAGTGGTCGAAGTCTGCCTGCACTCCATCGGGAATATAGGATTTTATTGATTCGTTGAACTGCTTTTTGACTTCGTCCGTGTCATTTTGGAGCGCAATTTGGCGCCAATGGAGGGCATCCTGGCCAAGAAGGATGAAACGGAGAACGCCGCTCACGTTACCTGAAGCGTCGATGGTTAGATCGCCGACGCGCTGAACAACATTCTGACGGTAATTTTCGGCGGGAATTACCACGAATTGCGGCCCCTTATCGGAGTCGCGCAACCCGCCAGCCATGGTGTGTTTCCAGTGCAAAAGGGCGAAGGGGCACATCTTTTCGCCAGGATCGAGGAAGACTTCCTTGCCGCCCAAATCGACAATAGCGATGTAGTCGTCCAGCTGTTCGATGCGGAGATAATTGGCGTCGAAAATAGCGCGATTGCGATTAACGACCTGCGCCGGGTACGCCTTCAGGCCTGCGGCACGAGCCATAGCGATATAGAGAAGCGCAATTTGGTCTGATGAGCCACTCTTCTGCTCCCAGACGTCCTCGGCATTCTTGATTTCCTTGATCTTTTCTTTCTTACGCTCTGCTTCGGATTTTTCGCGGGTGTAGTCAGTGTTATCGAGCTTCATGACAGCGTCATAAATTTTGCGTGCCTTCTGCTCGTCTGTGTCTCCGGGTGCAACGATTGTTGAAACAGCCTGTTTCAACTCATTGGTGGGTTTAGCGAAATTGTCAGTCTCTTTGAGCCAGCGTTTTCCTTCGTTTGTCCAGAATTCAGGACCTGAATGGTATTGGGTGTAGTAAAACTCAATCTTCCAATTCAAGCTGTTGAGGGGCGGCATCCAGTCTTCCTTCGGAATGGCCGGCACGTTCTCGATGTCGAAGAAGAAATTTCCTTTTGGATCTTCTTTCACCTCAGTCTTGCCGTCGGCACGGACGGCATACATGAGATGGTTCAGGGCATCGCCGCGTTTGTTGGTGATAAAGATGCCGCCATTATGGTTCGGCGCGAAGAAGTAGTGGGCCTTGTGAACAAAGTAGGGTTGCTGGATACTCCAGGTCGGCGAAGAGACCACTGAATCGTCATAGCGAAGTTGCAGACGGTATTCGAGAATGCTTCCGACTTGCACGCTCGGCAGAGTGAAGACCATCGTATTGATCTGTGTCGAACCGGATTTGAAATCCACGAGATCAGAAGGCTTGGTGGTAAGCGGTATGACAGTCCCGTCCGAATGGATCGTTCTTCCTTCTATGTTTGTGATTTTGAAGGAGCCGTGCTCATACGGAATGCGTATGGTGGCGAGTTCCTTTCCCTTTTCGGTGAGGACTTTAATGCGTTCGTAATAGCTATGGTAGTGAAGATTGTCGTCAGTTTTCTCTTCACGATAGAGGTAGACCGCCGCGGCGCCGGGCGCCATAGGGTCCGAAGTCATTTGTAATTCTTCTTTGGTGGGCTCCTGAAACTGCGCATGGGCCGACACAGAGGCAGCGAACCCAAGCAGCAGCAAAACGGCAAACTGCAGCAGTCGATTCTTCATGAGTTTCCTTTGTAAGTTGAAGCACAGGAGAGTTTAGCGCAAGTCATTTAACTTGAGTGACAGTTTGTTGTTCGATCTGAAAACTTTGGAATCAATTAGTAATCAGCAAATGATGCTCATTGTTGGGTAAAACGGGCGTAATTTTCAGGCCAAAACGGGCCGGCAGGCGGAGTGCGCGAAAGCGGCTTGAAACATATGGCCTTTTAAGGCGTAGACTGGATGGTTTTCCTAACCAATACGTGCATTGTAGGTGTTGAGACAAATGAAATTTGCCCGAATTTGGTCATTTTTAACGATAGCCACCACTTTTGCCGGCCCGGCATGGATTGCCCGGGCGCAGTGGAATCCGCCAAACCCGGTTGAAAGCTTTACGCGCCTGAGCCGCGGTGTCGAAATTCACCAAAGTCTGGGGGATTTGCGTCTTGAGGTGGATGCCGCCGACCTCATCCATGTGACGTATTCTCCGCAGGGTGAGGCTGCGGTCAAGCGAGCACCGGACGACGTGGTGATCAAGAACGATTGGCCTGAGGCACAGTTCCAGGTTTCTGAAGATGAGAAGACTGTAATTCTGACGACTTCGGCCGTAAGGATAGCCGTGGAACGGGAGACCGGGGCGATCCACTACATGAGTGCCGACGGGAAGACGTTGACGACGGACACGTACCGGTCTCTGCATCCGGCGGAGGTGAATGGGGAGAAGACGTATCATTCGGAGGTTTTCTTTGCTATTTACGGATCGCATGAGGGGATTTATGGCCTGGGGCAGCATCAGGCAGGCGTGTGGAATTACCGGGGGGAATCAGTCAATCTGTCACAGGAGAATACGGAAATTGCCGTACCGCTGATGATTTCAACGAACGGGTATGGAATTTTCTGGAACAATCCTTCGCGGAGCCGCATGAACAACCGGTTTGTGCACTCGCTCTATTGGAGTTCGGAGGTAGCCGACAAGGTTGACTACTACTTCATCTATGGGCCGGATGCCGACCAGATTATCGGGCGCTATCGCGAGCTGACGGGCGAAGTGCCGCTCTTCGGGCGCTGGGCTTACGGATTCTGGCAGTGCAAGAACAAGTATCAGTCGCAGAAGGAGATCGAAGGAGTTGCCGCGAAATATCGCGCGCTGCACATACCGGTGGACAACATTGTGCAGGACTGGTTCTGGTGGAAGACGATGGGCGAGATGACATGGAACTCGCACTACCCCAACCCACAGGGGATGATCGACACACTGCACAAGGAGCACTTTCACCTGATGGTGAGCGTGTGGCCGTTCTTCCGGCCGGGAACGGCGGTCTATGACCAGTTCGATAAGAACGGATGGTTTGTTGCGAAGACCACCACGCCGAGCTTTCATCCCATGGGGCAGGCGCTCTACGATGCGACGAATCCCGCGGCCCGGAAGCAGTACTGGGAGAATTTGAATTCCGCGCTTTTTGCAAAGGGTGTGGATGCGTGGTGGCTGGACACGGATGAGCCGGAGACGGAGGGCCGGGAGGAGAACATCCTGGTGGACCATCAGCTTCACATCGGATCCGGCGCGCGCTATGCGGATATCTTTCCGCTCTTTCATACGGGCGGCGTGTCCGAAGGGCAGCAAAGCGCTTCAAACAAAAAGCGGGTTTTCATTCTTTCGCGATCAGCGTATGCAGGCGTGCAGCGTTATGGGGTGACGGCCTGGTCGGGCGATGTGCTCTCAAGCTGGCTGAGCTTCCGCAGGCAGATTCCGGCGGGGCTCAATTTTTCGCTGAGCGGTCTTCCCTACTGGACCACAGATATCGGGGGATTCATTTCGGGCGGGAACCTGAAAGATCCGAAGTTTCGCGAGCTGTTTGTGCGCTGGTTCCAGTTCGGAACCTTCTCGCCCATCTTCCGTGTACATGGGACACGGAATCCGGATGAGAACGAACTCTGGTCGTACGGACCGGAGGCGCAGAAGATTCTGGTTGAGTACGACACGCTGCGCTACAGGCTGCTGCCGTACATCTACTCCGATGCGTGGCAGGTGACGCATGCGCATGGAACGATGATGCGTCCTCTGGTGATGGACTGGCGGAACGACGTGCAGGCGCAGAACACGGGCGATGAGTACATGTTTGGGCCGGCATTCCTGGTGGGTCCGGTGACATACGAGGGCGCGACGAGCCGGACGATGTATCTGCCGGAGGCAACCTGGTACGACTTCTGGACAGGAGAGAAGGTGCAGGGAAGCCAGACCTTGCAAGCGGATGCACCGCTTGCGAAGCTGCCGCTCTATGTGCGGGCAGGTTCGATTGTGCCGATGGGACCAGAGATGGAGTGGTCGACCCAGAAGTTGGCAGACCCACTCGAGTTGAGGGTGTATCCGGGAGCGGATGGCAACTTCACACTCTACGAAGACGAGAACGACAACTACGACTACACGAAGGGCGCCTACGCGACGATACCGATGCACTGGGACGATGCCACGAAGACATTGACCATCGGCGCCCGGACAGGGAGCTTCCCCGGCATGCTGAAAGAACGTACGTTCCAGGTGGTGATTGTTGGAGCAAAGCATGGAGCCGGCGTCCGTGCAACGCGGAACCCGGAAAAGACGGTGCACTACGACGGGAGCGCAATCGCGGTGAAGCCGTGAGAGAGGCTACGTGTGAATTCCGGCGGCAGATAACATGGTTGAGACAAGCGAAAGTGGAAGTCCGACCACGTTGAAGTAGCAGCCGTCAATGCGGGGAATCCATTTGGCAGCGTGTCCCTGGATGCCGTATGCGCCTGCCTTGTCCATTGGTTCACCGGTGGCGATGTAGGCTTCAATCTCTTTGCCGTTCAATGTGCAGAAGCGAACGCCTGTGGTCTCCGCGGCGATTTGCGTGCCGGTATTTGTGACGACAGCGACGCCGGTGATGACCTGGTGGGTGCGGCCGCTGAGGAGAGCGAGAATGCGCGCCGCATCGGCGGAGGATTCGGGTTTGCCGAGGATCTGGCCGTCAAGGGTGACGGTGGTATCCGCGCCGAGTACGGCCGCATTGGGGTCTTTGAGAGCAGCGAAGATGGCTTCGGCTTTTTCACGGGCGAGGCGCGTGACATAGGTAAGAGGATCTTCGCCGTGGCGCACATCTTCATTGATGTGTGCCGGGCGGACCTGAAACGTGTAGCCGACCTGAGAAAGCAGTTCGCGACGGCGCGGCGATGCGGATGCGAGAACCAGCATAGAGAGATTATGGCAGCGAGAGATGGGATGCCCTATTTCCATGTAGTATGGTGCCCACCATGCCCTTTGCTGACCGGCAGCTTGCCGAACGTCTTGAGGCCGCAGAGGCCTTTGCCTGCGCGGAGTTCGCGGCCGCGCGCGTACGCCTGTTTCCGAATTCCGGTTCAACCAGCACAGTGATTGCAGGAACCACAGCGGTGTTTGACGGAGTGGACGCTCCGACGACGCAGAGTTTTGGGCTGGGCATGTTTGAACCGATTACGCCGGAAGCCCTGAATGAGATTGAAACGTTCTTTCTGACGCGCAATGCCGAACCGATGCATGAGGTTTGTCCGCTGGCAGGAGCAGAGACTCTGGATTTGCTCTGCGCGCGGGGTTATCGCCCATTTGAGATCAGCAATGTGCTTTACCGGTCAACGGAGTTTAACGAAAGTGCGCTACCCGCGGGGGTGAGCGTTCGATCGATTGGCGCGGAGGAAGCGGAGATATGGAGCGATGTGAGTACGCGCGGATGGACGCATGAGCATCCGGAACTGGAAGAGTTTATGCGCGGGCTGGGGGCAGTGATTGCGGCGCGACGGAGCGGTACGTGTTTTCTGGCAGAGATCGACGGTGTGGCTGGAGCCGCCGGGGCACTCTCACTGCATAAGGGAGTGGCGCTGTTTGCGGGGGCGTCGACCGTGCCCGCGTACAGGCGGAGAGGTTTGCAGGCGGCGCTGCTTGCCGAGCGAATGCGGTATGCGAGCAGGAACGGTTGCGACCTGGCAATGATGGTGGCGGAGGCGGGAAGCCTTTCGCAAAGAAATGCCGAGAGACAGGGATTCCGAGTTGCATATACGCGGCTCAAGTGGAGGCCCGCGCCACACTCGGGGCTGGAAAAGCGATAGCTTCAAGAGGCTTTGAGCCCGACATGCGCGCCGCCGGGAGTGGCCACGCCCCAAGCCATCGCGGGTGTATTGTGAGCCAGGCCGAAGCGGCCATCGGGGCCAAGGAGAATGATTCCACCGTGACCACCGAGACGGTTGTAGAGATAGGCGATTGCTTCTCGCGCGGCAATTTCAGGCGGTGAGCCCGCGGCGACCCGGTCAGTGGCCCATTTGCCGAGAACCAGCTTCATGATGGGTTCTCCCCAGCCGGTAAGAGAGACGGCGGCGGCCAGGTTGTCTGCATAACAGCCGCAGCCGATGAGCGATGAGTCGCCGACGCGGCCGGGAGTTTTATTCAGAGTGCCGCCTGTCGATGTGGCAGCGGCAAGGTTGCCGTAGGCGTCGAGTGCGACCGCACCAACTGTGTCGTGGCTTTCAAACGAAATTGCAGTCTCAGGGCCCTTATCATCCTGCACGCCGCTGAAGGTGTCGTCCGCAAGACCATTTGCGGCGCGGGCCTGGGCTTCAATCAGGCGCTTCTTCTCGCGCTCGAGCACCAATTCCGCGTTGTCAATGAGCGGCATGCCATTGGCCTGGGCGAATGCCTCGGCACCAGCACCGACGAAGTAGACGTGCGGACTCTTCTCAAGAACAAGACGCGCCGCTTTGATAGGGTTGCGCAGCCTTTCGACGCAAGCGACACCACCAGCTTTCATACGCGCGCCATCCATCAGGAGGGCATCCAACTGCACACGACCGTCGGAAGTGAGAAAGCTGCCGCGGCCCGCGTCAAAAACCGGATCGTCTTCCATGACGGCGACGGCTGTTTCGACAGCGTCTATAGCCGAGCCGCCACGCGCGACGATTTCATGGCCAATTTCGAGCGCGCGCCGGACGCCTTGCAGATGAGCTTCGGCGGCGTCGGCGGGGATGGCCCAAGCACCTCCGTGCACGAGAAGTGTTGGATCGTGGGTGGCAGGCCTGGTCATGCTTGTAATGGTAGCGGAGTTGGGAAAGGTACGCTGGGGATGTTTGGGCAGGAATCAGCGACACGGATGGCATGCGTCAAGGCTAAGCGCAGGCTGGAACTGGTTATCGGATTGAAAACAAGCAGAAAGCCAATGAAGGTGTGCGTTGCAGGGAATTATGGTTTGGCGGGTTAAGCTTGCAATAGCTTTGCTGTTCGATAACTAGATTCACAATTTGCAATTCAGAACTAGAAATCCAGAATTAGATAGATGCAAACCGCGCCCGTGCCCCACGCTTTACAAACGTGACTGCCGTTGGCATGACGGAGTGGTGAACCCGCAACGAAATGACAGGGTGCTTTTCGATGGAGAGCGCCGATCGATTTCCATTGCGACAATGCAGACGAGGATGGGGAAAGAATGAAGCTGACGACCGTTTTGCGGCTTTACACAGTCAGGTGGATGCTGCTTTGTGCTCTCGGTATGGGAGCCTCATGGCTGGCGCGGGGCCAGACCGTGGCGACAACGACTGTGCAGGGGACAGTCTACCTAGCCAACGGCGCACCGGCATCGGGCACACTGCAGTTGAGCTGGCCTGCATTCAATGCGCCGGGAGGAGGGGCTGTCGCGGCTGGGCACATGACGGAGACGATCGGAGCAGACGGCTTTTTCAGCGTCAATCTTGCGCCTAATTTGGGAGCAACTCCAGCAGGATTGTTTTATACGGCGGTCTATCACCTGAGCGACGGGACAACGAGCACGGAATACTGGGTTGTTCCAGAAGCTGCGCAGGCAACGCTGGCGCAAGTGCGCGCAAAGGTGATGCCAGCCGCACAGGCGGTGCAGGCGGTCAGCAAAGCCTATGTGGACCAGGCGATTCAGTCGCTGGCGCAGGGCACGCTTTCGCCGGTGGGAGGAACGCTGAGCGGGCCGCTCTATCTGGCGGGCGATCCGATACAGCCGCTTGAAGCGTCGGACAAGCATTATGTCGATATCACGTTCGCAGGAGCGCTTCCGCTGACGGGCGGGACGGCGACGGGACCGTTGACCGCGCTAAAGCTTGGCGGCGCGTGGCAGGTGGATCAGTTTGCGGGGATCGATTTTGGGGCGAAGCTGCAGGCGTGCATTGCGAATCTTAGCGGGACTTACGGCGGTACATGCGATGCGAGGAATTTTTCAGGTACGCTGGCGATGTCTGCCAATCTGACAATCAGCACGGCGAATGCGACGGTGCTGCTGCCCTGCGCGACGATCTCCACCGCGAGCCAGATCATCATTACGGCAGGAACGCGGAATGTGTCGTTTCGCGGCTGCTCACTGCGGGGAACAAGCAGTGCCAGTGGAAGCCAGGGCGGAACGGTGTTCCTGTACAGCGGAACAGCTTCACTTTTTCAAGTAGGCGATCCGACGTATGCGGTGGATACATCGGGATTTCATCTGGACAATGCAGTGATCAATACGACGTCTTCGACGAGTGCAAATGCTCAAGGACTGACTGCCTATCGCACGCAGGAGATGGACCTGGAGAGCCTGTACTTCCTGGGCAATGCAAATCAGGTGGGAATGACGCTGGATGGGACCGGGAACTATACAGGTGGGACGTTCTACGACAACCACCTGAGCGGCTTTCTGACTGCGGTGAATGGCATTGGCCACCAAGTGGCCAATGCGGCGACGACTGACTGGCTGAATGCGAGCACGTTTGTCCGTCTACATATCAATTGCCCGACGTCGAATGGGAATCCTGTGAGTGGAACGACCGGAGTGAATCTGGCGCAGGGAGACGGCAACACGATCACGGGCGGCGATGTGGAAGGATGCGGAACAGCACTGCATCTTGGCGCAAATGCGGCGAACAACACGATCATCGGCCTGCGCAATGAAAACTCGATCAATCAGGTGGTAGCCGACAAAGGGAGTTCTTACAACAACTGGATTGCGGGCGGCACGATGTTTACCGGCCAGTTGACGGACAATGGCAGCCGCAACAGTTTTCTGGATTCGTTTCATCGCACCTTCAACGGGATGAATGGCGACTGGTATGCGAGTACGCAGGATGCAACCATTACCAACCACTACAGGCTTGGGACCGGTCTCGGAAATGAGCGCGGCCTCTATGACCGCTACCAGACGGACTATGGATACAGGTGGACGACCGGACTAAGCGATGCGACAGCAGGCGCACAGTTCTATCAGGTTCTGGATGAGTTGAATAATGTCTATCGACTCTCCATCGGTCAATATTTGAGTGCGACCGCCAACACGGTAACGAACGTTGTGGTGAACAACGGCGGCTGCTATTCATCGTCGACGGCACCCACGATGGCGTTTTCCGGAGGCGGCGGTTCCGGGGCTTCCGCCACGGCAACGATGATTCAGAGCACCTCGGTGAGTTGTTTGGGTGGCTACACGGTTGGAAGTGTGACCATGACCGCAGGTGGTACAGGCTACACCTCGCAGCCAACCGTGACTTTTTCCGGAGCAAATCAAACGAAAGCTCCGAATGTTGTTGCAGAAATCACCACCGTGGGCAGCACGAACAATCAGACGGTACTGAACGCCGCCGGAACGGGAGCAGTGGTTCTGAACGGTTCGAACAACTCCGGTACGGGGGGCGTGGTGATTGGATCCGGCGGGCCAACTGAAACCACGGTTGCCACGATCAGCAACGCGGGCGACGCGCTTTTCAAGGGCACACTGCAGGTGGGTGGAACGTCCACCTTCACGGGTACGACGACCGTACGCAATGGAGCCGACACAGAAGCCGATCAGGTCCTCTGGGCTGGATTAAACAGCAATCAAAAGGAATCGCTGATCTACAAGGACAATACGGGCACCAGCCAATGGTATCTGGTTAAGGATACGAGCAATAACTGGGCTCTGAACTCGGCGTTGGGCGGTCTCGACAGTTTCAAGGCGTATCAGAGTACGAATAGCGGTGACACCTATATCGACACTTCGAATGCGACGGGAACCGTACGCATCAATTATGAGAACGGATCGGGAACGGCATTCAATGTGTACGGCGGAAACAGCAGCACACTCTACGCGAGCTTTGCCGGTATGAATGCAATCAAGTTTCCCGGGCTTGCCTCAGCGAGCGGAAGAAACTGTCTGCAAATCGACAATTCCGGATACATCTCCAACACTGGTTCCCCGTGTGGCTCAGGAGGGGGCATCACGGGAACCGTATACAGTGGCACGACCGGGCAAATTGCTTATTACAGCGCAAGTGGGAACGCACTGAGCGGTTTGAGCGCTGTGCCGATCAGCGCAGGTGGTACAGGAGCCTCGACAGCCACGGCCGCTCTTGCCTCCCTTGGCGGTGCATCACTTACGACGAACTCGGCGCAGACATTTTCCGGACCCGTCAATGGTCCTTCGTTTACGGGAAGCGTCAATAATGCGCTATTGGTTACCGCGCCTCCCTATAACGCCAAGTGCGATGGTACGACCGATGACCAGACCGCGATTCAATCCGCGTTTAACGATGCCCTGGAAGATGGGTACATGGTGGAATTCCCGAAAGGGACATGCCTTACGAGCGCGATTGTGTGGAAAGGACAGTCGTTTTTTGGCGCCGGCGTATCGCAAACTACCATTCAGGGCCGTCCGGGGCAAGACGTATTTGCAACTCCGGATGCAGCCGGCGCACTGCAATTTGGCGCAGTTATACGCGACCTGACGATCAAAGTCGACAATTCAGTGAATGCAGCGTCATCCGTGACTGGTGGAAACAACAGCTTCCCTAATCGCATTACGGGAACGGCGGGAGGTACAACGCCTTTGAGTACTCCACCCGCGCCAGGTCCACTGGTCTTTACCGCGGCAAGCGGAAACTGCACGGGAAGCATGACAGCAGGCTCCGCGACTTTGACGGTAAGTTGTGCATATTTCGTGCAATCGCCCACACAGCTCATTGTTGGCCAACCCGTATCAGTAACCGGTGCGGGAGCATCGGGCGGGACGCTCACCACAACGGTGGCAAGCATTGTAAGTAATACTCAACTTCAGCTTGCGGCTCCAGCTACGACGACCAGTTCAGCCGCTACCGTGACTGTTGGGAACGGACCCCAAGCGCCCTGGTATATCGGAAATTGCGGAATTGCGGTCCCTGTGTCGGATGGAGCCGCTATGCCTACGAATGTGAATGGCTGGGTCTTTCGTAATTTACAGATACAGCAGACCGGCAGCAGCGCCCGGCAGAACTATTCATGCGGGATATTTCTGCAAGCACCCGCCTACGCACCGAAGTTCGAGAACGTGGATGTGATGAACCTCTGGGGAGGCATTATTGAAGCACCGCCAGCCTCCAACAACTCGAGCTACTTTTCATACTCGCCCGACACCGGCAGCTTTTCCAACGTGAATCTGAAATTCGATACGATCCCGCTGGTCTGGTACAACGGTGAGCACCGCACGGTGAATGGGCTCAGCATCTATGGAGGGAACGATCCGTTCACGCAGGGGCTCTACTGGTTTAGACTCCAACTCGGCTCAAATGGGCTGGGCACTGCATCTGCTTCCATTGGTCAGTATTACGACGAATGCTGGACTTCCAACTCGGGCGAGCATGCGCGGTTTGACGGAATCGTGAGTATTTCAGGCGGCAGCCTTGGACAATGCGGTGGACAGTCGTATGTAAATTGGCTGGGTAACTCAGGGACGGTAGCTGCTCAAATGGGGATTGGACTTCATGTATTGGGAAGCGGAAACACATTCACTCATGTGGGATTGTCAGCGAGCAGCATTATCAATTCAGGTCAGGGAAATCGCATTGAGGCGGAGGACAGGAGCAACTCACCCGACAGTAGCATCCCTGGAACGCCTGCGTATCGCAATCGTCCTTATGAAACAGTGAACAAACTGGATGCGGGCTTTCTTGTGAACGGTAACGGAGGCAGTCCGTTCACGAGCAGCGCCGATCTAATTATTCCCTGCGATGAATTCAACTTTGCCTTTCAGACAGCGACGACGCCTTCAGGTTGCACTTCGGATCCGAATGGGCCGGAGATTACACAGAGCTATGCCCACCTGGACTCAACCAATTACGCAGGCGGATTATCAATGGCCGCGCAGCCGACTTCGAACGGTACGGGACCATACGGCAAATATCTGATTGCAGGCGACCGGCTGCCCCGCACCCGGATGAAAATGCTTGTTCATGGAAGATGTGGAGCGGCGAGTTGTTCGGGGCAGACCTGGAAGCTTTATGACTACAACGGAACCACCAATACTCTGATTACGCAAGGGACACTCGCTTTCGGAACGGACTGGACAACCCAAAATCTGAATGTAGATTTGAGTGCGATTCCTCAGGGCGACAGAATCGGTGTTTATGGTTCGAACCTCTTTAATGGAGGGGCGACGTATTTCGATCTTGCCTACATCGCCTTTCAGCCCTATAACAACGACGTTATTGCGGAGACGGTCACAAGCCCTCTCACCAGCGTGGCAACGGGCGGCTCGATCAACATCAATGCAGCCAACTGGGCCTATGGGAGCACCAGCAATACGGGCAGTCCGGATTTGACTTCGCCGGTAGGGTATTCAACGACAATCGCAAGCTCAAACAGTCTGGCCCAGTGGAACGGCCAAACGACTTTCTACGCCGGATATGGATCCAGCAGTATATTACCGCCTGTGGCTAGTTCGATGGCGTATCTGGTGCAAGCACCAGCTGTAATTTCCGATACGCTGGCTACGGCACAGACAGCAGCAGCAACAAGCATCAATGTGGCGAACGCGCAATCAAGTTGGAGTGCGTCCGGTTGTTTCCAGGTAGACCAGGAAATTGAGTGCTTCACTGGGAATGTGGCTGCGGGAGCCACTTCATTCACGGTAGCGCGAGGGCAATATGGAACTCTTGCGCAGGCGCACGCCAGCGGTACCGGTTATACGAGTGTCGGTACAGGAACGATGCAGACGTTGTGCAATGGAACGGTCTATTCCAGTATTCCTGTCGTTTTCGGCCCACAGTGGAACTGGTTCAGAGGCGCGCTCGCCGCACAAGGTTGCAGCGGGCTGCCGATGACAATCGGCAGCCTGACCGGAACCAATGGACCGACTGGGCAGACCTACAAGATCGCCGCGATCCATATTGCTCCGCAGCCTACTCTGACTTCACCCACAATTGAGGGGACGGTAAACTTCACCGGTAATACGATCACTGGCGGATTTGTATCAGGCAAGTTCATGATGGGATCCGGCACGATGACACTAAGTACAGGCAGTGGGGCAGGCAGTTCGCCTTCCATTAGCTGTGCGCCGGGTCATGTCTGCGATGGCGTGAGCGGAACGGTAACGCTTACGACAGGGGCGGGTCCGACAGCCGGTGCGCTAGCGACGCTGGGCTTTCCGAGCACTCACAGCAATCAAGCCAATTGCGTGGTAGCAACTACTTCAAGCACTTCACAGCTCACTTCAGTGACCTGGAACGAGAGTACAAGCGCACTTACGCTGACAGCGCAATCCGCACTGGCAGCGAATACCGCTTATACAATTCGCTACTGGTGTGGCGGCAACTAGCAATAACATGCCGCGACTGGAATGACGGAATGAAAAGAACGGCCAGCTGGGATGAATTCCCAGCCGGCCATTTCTTTTCCGTTCGCTTACAAGACAGGAGGCATGATTGGCATCCGAGCTTGAACTCCGGAGCCGCAGCCTGGCGGAAATTCCCCGCATCTCCTTCGTTAATCAAGAACAACTAATTCAGATTGGAAGATTACTCGATCGCTATCCCATGGGTCTTTCAGGGCGATCCGTGCTGACGGAACTCGTTGCAAGACTATTGAGGATTCGCACTCGTCAAGGTCCAATAGCACCACTGAGGGCAAATGCAGCGCAAGCCGCGTTTGAATTGCAGAGAGGCCAGCGCAATATCGTGCTCAAAGCGCGTCAACTGGGATTAACTACATGGATTGCCGCGCGTTTTTTTCTAAAAACCATCACGCATCCCGGAACGCTGACGCTTGAAGTTGCACATACCCAGCACGCTGCTGAAGCGATATTCCGTATTGTGCGTAGATTTCTTGAGGAGCTACCTGCGTCGTTGCGAAATGGACCACTCAAGACTTCCCGATCAAGCGTCAGCAGGCTTTCATTTACCGAGCTGGATTCCGAGTACATGGTTATATCGGCAGGCGATCGCAACGCAGGGAGGGGACTAACTATACAGAATTTGCACTGTTCTGAGCTGGCTCATTGGCCCGGCGATCCAGCGGAGACGCTTGCGAGTTTGCGCGCTGCGCTGACACCGGATGCGGAACAAATTCTGGAATCGACTCCGAACGGCGTAGGGGATTGCTTTTATGGAGAATGGCAGCATGCTCGGGAATCGGGTGTGGTGAAGCATTTTTTCCCCTGGTGGATGGAGCACAGTTATCGCAAGAAAGAGGTAAAAGCTGACACGCTGAGCCCAGAAGAACTTGTACTCGTGACGCACATTGGACTCGATCTTGAGCAGATCGGATTTCGCAGGCAGCTTAAGACAAGCTTTCACCGATTGGCGGCGCAGGAATTTGCGGAAGACAGCGAGACCTGCTTTCTGAGCAGTGGCGATGCCATTTTCGAGCTATCCGTGATTGAAGAACGCATAAGGGGCGTACCTGATCCCTTGGAAATCCGTTACAACGGCGAGATGGAAATCTGGTTGCCGCCGCTGCCGGGCAAGCGGTATCTGGTTGCCGTGGATCCGGCAGGCGGAGGAAGCGAAGGCGACTACTCAGCCGTTGAAGTGCTGGAGCTGGAGTCTGGCTTGCAATGCGCGGAATTTGCAAGTCACACAGGAGGATTAGCGCTTGCCAGGATTGTGACCGAGCTGGCGGCAGAGTATAACAACGCGTGGCTTGTGATTGAGCGCAACAATCACGGCACCGCGATTCTTGCATTGGCCGAAACCGTTTGCGAGTATTCGAGAATCTACCACCAGGGAGGCTCGCCGGGCTGGCTGACGACTGCGGTTTCGCGGCCTGTTGCACTGGGAAGGCTGGCTGTGGCACTGGTTGAAACTCCAGAGTGCTTCGCCAGCCGGCGTTTTCTGGCAGAGTGCAGAACCTTTGTGCGGCTCCCGAATGGGGGAAGCGGTGCGCGCCCTGGAATGCACGATGACCTGGTGCTTGCAACTGCCATTGCACTGTCGGCGCGCGAAGAATTGTCTACTTCAGTTACAAGGATGCGCTAGGCGTTCCAGCGTCGAACTGTGCGCAGATACCATGAGCCGCTAGAATCAGAATCGAGAGTCAGCGGGAGGAAATGGATTGGCGGTTCTGGCGGTGCAGCATATTCGGCGCATGCGTGGCGGCGCACAAGGCCACCTGATGCTAGGCGCCGACAGCAATGCATATGTTGTGAAGTTCCAGAACAATCCGCAGCATCTTCGCGTGCTGGCCAATGAGATGCTGGCGACGCGCCTGGCACTTGCGGCTGGCCTGACAGTACCTGCGCCGGAGCTGGTGGATGTAACACCGTGGCTTATCGAAAACACACAGGAACTTGAAATTGACTTAGGCAGGCGCAAGGAACGATGCAAACCAGGGCTGCAGTTTGGTTCCCGTTTTGTTGGCGGGCTGATGCCGGGACAGGTGGTGGATTTTCTTGCCGTCGAGCAGCTTTGCGAGATTCATAACCTGGCGGAATTTGCCGGCATCCTGGCACTCGACAAGTGGACTTCCAATTCAAATGGACGCCAGGCTGTCTTTGTAAAGCGTGCCCGAGAACGCCGCTATCGCGCGGTGTTCATCGACTTTGGGTACTGCTTCCATGCGGGAGAGTGGCGATTTGAGGATGTGCCGCTGCGTGGAATTTATTACCGCAACGATGTATATCAAATGGTATGTAACTGGGATGCATTTGAGCCATGGCTAAGCCGTCTTGAGACGATGCCTGCCGATACAGTGTGGGCCGCTGCCAATGATATTCCGCCCGAGTGGTACGGGGGAGACCTTGCGGAGATGGAGACTCTTGTTGAAAAGCTCCTGGCCAGACAGTCGCGCATTCGCGATCTCATTGAACTGTTTCGAGTGTCAGACAGGAGACCGTTTCCCAATTGGGGGCAGAAGGTGGAAAATGTGCACTCAATGGGCTGGAATGGCGCAGATGCCGGGACTAGCATTGTGCAGAGAATGAGAGTGCAATAGCGGATTGTGTGGTGGATTGTGCATTCGGGGAGTGCAAGGCACCAGTAAAAGAAGAATGAATTCCATTTGACCTAATGACGATGTGGTGAATAAAGACATCATCAGGCGGACTACGCGATGACGACAACTCACGATCGACGGACTTGTGAATTTCAGCTGCTGCGGTACGTGCCGAATGCAGTGCGCAATGAATTTGTGTACATCGGCGTGATCCTACGCGAGTCCGGAAGCGGAACAGCAGAAATACGGTTTACACGCGATTGGAGACGCGTACGCTGCCTGGATCCGAATGCGGATACGGCGATGCTGGAAGGAATGGAAAGCGAGCTCCGTGTTCGGCTCAACACAGATACGGACGGCCGTTTGCGGCGGATTCTGGATGAATCGCTTTCGTTGGGTGTACAGATGACCGCTCCCAAAGCATATCTGGCGGAGAGTTTGCCTGCAGGCGTGGAAGAGCTCATGCGTCTTTATGTCGATCCGGCCAAGCGCGAGCGCACGGAACAGCTGAGAGGCAGGGCCGCCATTCATGCACGTATGCGTCAGGAATTCGAACATGCAGGAGTCTGGGATCTGATGCGGAAGCGCATCGCAGCATCCATGTATACAAGACCAGGCGATCCACTCAAGATCGATGCGGGGTACAGGCCGAATGGATTAATCCGTATGTTTCATGCAGTCTCACTGGAGCCGGGTCTTGAAATGGCGAAAGTGCTGGCCTTCTCCGCGGCGGGCATTCGTCAGGGCGTTGAGCGGGTTGAGAACGCGGCCCTGGAATTGACTGCGTTTGTGGAGCCCGCACATGCGATTGGAGCGGCTGATGAGGAGCCGGAAAAGCTGGCGCTCTATCGTTTTGCTGTCGAGACCATGGAGGAGCACCAGATTCGTGTGCTGACGACGTCTGATATGAGCAGGGTGGCTCAAACCGCGCGACATGAACTCCACCTGGAATAGAAACCAGTGCTGTTTGCACTTCACCGATGCAGGCAATCCACCGCAGTCCTGTCAATACTTGGGTACGTCAATTTAGCCGCTGTATTTTGCAGGTAATTTCCTGAGTTTCAGATAACATAAATTTGTAAGTCATACCTATGAATTCAGCAGCTCGAACAGAATCCTGAAAGCAACGAAAGTAAGCGATACCATGCAGCGATTTCATGTGCAGTGATAACGCTGCAATCACTGATTGTTCCTGATTTTTCAATCCTTCGATTCGCGGATATTCGAGACAAGATCGAGAGTTGTAAGCGCGAGCCAGAGTGCTCGCGCTTTTTCTTTTGGGAACCTATGAGGAAGGTGCGCGTGAAGGTTCGTGATCAATTGCGAAACATCTGGCGGCAAGTAAAGAGTGACAACAGGGTGGAAGCGCATGCCGCAGCAGAAAGGGAAAGGCGGACGGTCGCGCTTCCCTCCATTTTGAGTCCAGTGCGCCTTCAGAGGGATTTAATGCCGAAGGCCACGCCAGCCAACCTACGCCGTTTCGCGGAAACACCCGTGGTGCGCCGTGCGATCAATGTGATCAAGGACCGGGTAGCCTCGATGGATTGGCAGGTGCGGTTACGCCGCGGCGCCGAGGCCGACGATGCAGGCGAAGTGGTCCGAAGGCTGCGGGGATTAAGACGAACACTTGAGGAACCCAATATCTGCGATAGTTTTCGCACACTGATTGAGCAGGTGATTGAAGATGCGCTCACAGGTGGTTTTGGCGCTGTTGAGATGGAGCCTACGGGAGACCCCGAGCGCCCTGCCTACCTCTGGCCCGTGGACGGAGCCTCGATACGGATCAATGCCCAATGGGACGGGAGAGCTGAATCACCACGATATGCGCAAGTGACTGCGGGTCAGACTGCCGGAGAGGGAATCGATCTGCGGGATGATCAGCTGATGTATATTCGCACAAATCCACGCAGCTTTACGCCGTTTGGTCTGGGACCGCTTGAGGTTGCCTTTGAGACGGTGAATCAGTTTCTATCGGCTCATCGGTTTGCAGGTAAGCTGGCGGCAAACTCCGTTGCCCAGTATGCCTTGTGGCTGAATGAAGCAACGCCGGCACAACACGAGCGATTGATCCGGTGGTGGCAGGACGAAATCGAAGGGACAGGGCGCGTTCCGTTGCTTTCAACCGAGCAAAAGCCCGAGGTATTGCGCTTTGCGCAAGGGACCGATGCGGACTTACGTCTGGCCTGGCAGCAGTTTCTGATTCGCATGGTTGCCAATGCCTTTGGTCTACCACCGCTGCTTCTGGGGCTGGAGGGCGATGTGAACCGCGCGACCGCAGCAGAACTAGCGGACGAAGCATTTCGCGGCGCCATTCAGCCTCTTGCTCAACTACTTGCCGGTCATATTACGCGCGACCTCTTTGCCAAATGTATCGGCTGGAGCGAATTTGAATTTGTCTTCAACAATCTGAATGCACGCGACGAAGAAACGGAGCTTGCAGTGCAGGTTCAGTTGCTTCAGGCCGGTGTGCTGACGGTGGATGAGGTGCGCGCCATGCGCGGGCTAGCTCCACTTCATCCGTCAGGCATAGCACAACTCTCAGCAGAGTCTTTAGTGCGAGAGCCTGTTGTTCCGGAGATTCAATAAAGATTGACTGAAGGCAGGTCCACATCAGGTCTGCCGAATTTTTCCACCTGGGACCTGAACTAACTATCTCAATGAAGCGATCACCCGACAGTGCGCGGAGCGCTTCACAAGCAAATTCAACATCGCGAATGAAATCGGAGATCGCATGCGATTGGAAGCAATGGCGGTAACGATTCCCCATGTAGATGGTCATCCCAACCGGGTTGCCTTTGAAGGGGTATTGACTGTGGTCAACGCGGCGAGCGACAAAGCGCCGTCGGGGGCGCGAGGCCATCGTGTGGTACTCACACGCGATGCGACAGAGAGGGCCCTGCCTTCTTTGCTGGGTATGGGCATTGATTATCGGCCTGGCTGGGATGGGCACGATGCGCGGCGCAAGATCGGAGTACTAACCGAGGCGAATCTCGAAGGCGACAGGCTGGTGGTGCGCGGCTATCTTTATGCGCGCGATTTTCCGGAAGTAATCACATCCATGCAGTCGGCATCGCCCGACGAGCTGGGGATGAGTTACGAGCTTGCTGATGCCAGGGTAGAAGACATGCGGGCACCCATCTGGCGACTGACTCGCGTGACTTTTACGGGGGCCGCCGTTCTGTTGCGTGAGAAGGCCGCCTATCGAGCAACGAGCTTTCGTATGACAAGTTGAGAATCATTCGCAGCCAGCCAATGTGAAGTGAGTCATTCAATATCAATCGGAGCGCCAGCGCTCCTCTATTCATAGACACCGTGGAAAGGATGGACATGGAGATCGAAGAGAAGAGCATTGCGGAGCGCCTTGAGGCGATGGCCGCACGTTTGGAAGAGACTCTGCAGCAACTGGAGAACCGGCCGGATATACTCACGGGCCACCTGGAGCGTGTGTCGGCAACAGTGGATCAAAGTGTGCGTGAAGCGGAATTAGCCAGCAAACTGGCCGCAGCCGAAAAGGAAATTGCCGATCTGAAGGCAGCGAGTTCGGCGGCCACTCTGAATCCATTACGCAAGACAGTTCCCGCGGCGACAACCGAGATGCTTGCGAAGCACGGAATCGGCGAGGGGCCTGTAGATATCCGCACACTGGATGCGGCACTTGCCGGACTCAGCCTCGAGCAGCGCATTGCAGTAAAGAGCCAATTGCTGAGAGCCGGCGCAATCGCTTAGGACGGCCGTTCATCTTCCGGCTAATACCAGAAAGCGTATGTGGAGTTGCGCGCGGCAATAGAGCGAACCACTCCCATTGGAAAGAAAAAGCCAACCAACCCGGCCAGGTGCGGGCGACTTTCGCAAGCGGCCTGCCATAAAGCCCCATGGAGGGGGCAATAGAGCCTATGAACGTATCTTTCGCAGATATCCATGCCGCCGCAGATTTCATCGGGCCCGGCGCTGTTGAAGTTCCCCTGTACCAGACAGAGGTTTTCGACATCTGCCGGCGATCCAGCCCTTTCGGCCAGCGTATTCGTCACGTACCGGCAACGGGCCATCCATCGCGCTTTTTCGAGGAGACATCGCTGCCAAATCCCGGCACGGCGGGTTTTGTCGATCCACGCAGTATTTCCGCACCTGTTGTGACACCGACACGCGTGGAGCGCAGCGTGCCGCTGAAAGCGATTGTCGCGCAGATCAATTACAACCTGTTCGATATCGAACTGGGAAATCAGCAACAGCAGTTCGCTTATCTGCAGGCCAAGGACCTGGTGGACACAGTGAGCGGCGTGATGGTGACACATGACGTTGCTCTGTGGAATGGCAACGATACGAGCCTGAGCTCGCCGACAACCACACAGTACTATGGCGCGGCAGCGCAGATAGCCGCGGGCGGAAACACAGTCACGATTGGCACATCAGCGTCCATTGTCGACGGCATCAAGTCAGCAGTCGCGGAGATGGTGGCCAGCAATGGATATGCTGTGCGTCCAACGGCAATCTATGCGAATCCGGTACTGCTGGATCTGATCGACCGCGAGGTCAAGTCTGAGTTCAACGTTGTGCTCAATACAGAATCGATCACTGGCGGTCTGCGTGTGAAGATGCTTTCCACTCAGGCCGGCGATCTGCCACTGATTCCCGACTGGAGCCTCAGCTACACAGGCACACCTGGCTCCGGATCGGCGGTGCTTCCTGCCTACATTGTGACTGAGGACCTGATTGAGTATCACTGGCTGGGTGATCCGACACCGCGCATCTTCCAGCTCGGCACACCCGGATCACTCGCCCAACAGTACGTCGCGGTCAAATTCGGGGGAGTGGTGGTTAAGGGCGCGAACTACGCGCACTATCAGGTGCTTGTCGACCGATAGAAAGTCAATCCGAACATTGCAGGCGGTTACGCGGGTATGGGTGAGTCTGTGCTCGCGTAACCGATTTGCTTTTAATTTGAAAATCGCGGAATGGTGAGTAATGGTCTATCTTCAGCCTTCGGAGTACATCGATTACGGACTGCCTGCAGGGACTTCGGCAGACTGGATTACAGCAGCGTCCGCACTCATCAACAGTTATTGCAGGCGACCAGATCTAAACCCGATTCAATATACCGAGCGACTGCGACTGATCAAGGGTTCGCAGACAGTGCACTTGACCTACCTTCCACTGGCACCGCTGAACGGAGCCACGTCGCCGCTCGTTGCTATTGAAGGGCTCTATGGACAACCCAGGCGCGGCGAAATCATCGATGAGACATTGTTTGATTTTGTGTCAGTGTTTTCTCTTCCGGGCCAATGGTCGGCAATCGATATTTCTGCAGTGGACTACGACGCTGCGACCGGGGGACTTTCTCTTCCGGCGAATGTATTCGGGTTGCACTACAACGAAGTTTCAGTCACCTATACGGCTGGACTTACGACAATCGGGGACGATGTGAAATCCGCCTGCGCGCAACTGGTGCGTAATGCACAATCGACGCCTGCCCTGAATGCGAGCCGGACAAAGATCGATTCGATGCAGATGCAGTACTTTTCCAGCTCGCTGGTGGACGATACGGTGAAAGCGTGGCTGCGACCTTACATCGCCAACAGAGTGGGGTGACGGATGAGCGATACGACGCCACGTAATTCAACCGCCATACCCCAGATGCTGGCTGATGCTCTGCTTCGGAGCCTCGGCGGTACGACCGCAATGTTACGCGTCACGGGTGCAAATACCAGCTCAAATCAAGCGGAAGTCGGGTTGGTGTCGACCATGCTCTATGAGGTCGTGTTGGGCCCCGTTGCCATGCGCCGTCTGCGTCCCACATGGAAGCGGGATGAGCCATCTCAATGGGAGCTTCTGGTATCGGCAACGAGCGTGGAAGATCAGGTGAGCATTCTCGATCTGCCTTCGGCGCAGTCCTTGTTCAGTATGACGCTCGGTGTCTCGGTTGCGGGTCAGGACTACTTGATCGAATCTGTTGCCGGTAATGAAGCTTTCGGCCAAACCTATCTGTATCGGCTGATTCTGCGAGAGGTGCGTGCACAGGCATTGTGACGCAATAGTTTTTCACGTGATTTTCGATATTTATGGAGAGCTTCAAACTATGCAAAATGCGAAGGACTCATTTTATGTAGCTCTGCGCACGCGCCTGGCAGCATTGAATCCTTCACGAACGATTCTGCTGCGTGGCGCCTTGCGGCCGGGCATTGTGGTTGAAGAGGCGGAGGCTCCCTTCACGTCATTTCCGAATGATGTATTTGTGTTGCGTTGGCAAATGCTGAATTTGGATTCGGGCCTTCCAGCAACTTTGGCCGCTGAAGAATGCGAAATCCTGTACCAGACATGCGGTTCACAGAGTTTCGGAAGTCTCGATCGCGGCAGGCTGCTGACAGCCATGGATGCGGAACTTGTCAGCATGCTGCAACCTCAGTCAGCTTCCAAGTTCAATTTCAGCGCTGAACCACCCGTACAGATGCTCACACAGGTTTTCTGGGATGATCCGACGTTCGCATCACTGATAACGCAACGCGATGTTCTGAGCCGCTTAGCGAAGGTGAGAGTGTACAGCTATCAGGAACCGGGGGAATAGATGGCCTCAAACTGGTTTGAAGCACCCGCACCCGTGGCACGCCGTGTCCGTGCCTACTTTGCACCTGTTCAACGCGCACTCCAGCAACCTGAGATCTTCGATCCAGTGGCAAATGGACGATTTGATTTAGATGCGCCACCCACTCCCTGGATCGATCTTGGCTGGATCGAGAGCTTCTTACGCAAGTCAAAGAGCAAATCACAACCATTGTTGACCGGAATTCCCGCGAGCGTGTTCGGACAGGTACGTGAAACGCTCGAAGCCGATGTCAGCTTCGAGTTCCAACGCTGGACGAAGTTGACAATGGCGCTTGCGACCGGATCGCAGCACATGAATTTGCTGGCCGGTACAGCCGGCGGTACCGCGTCGCCGGTGGGTACGCAAGCGGCAACTGCCGTTGCCATTCAAGCAGGTTCCACTGCAACCGCCCTGATCCTGTCGAGCACGGATGTGACGCAATTTTCTGCGGGTTCACTTGTCGCAGTTGATGCCGACTATACGGGGCAGTTGGGATTTGTGGGAACTCCGATTGCCGGAGCGTATGTGCGTCAGGCACTGAGTGACGTGGATTATGTTCGACGGATCACGTTCAACGTTGGGTTGGTTGCCGAGGTGAATGGCGGCACACTTATGCTCGCGCAACCGCTACCTGGAGGAGATCCTGGCCCTGAAGCAAAACTGCAAGCGCTCACGGGTTTTGTAGACCGCGAAGGTGGAAGCTTTTACCAGGAGTGGTCTGCTCTTTTTGTGATTGTGGGCAGCCAAGATGAACGCATCTTTTTGCACTATCCGCGTTTGCAACCCAATGTGGGTGCGGAGGAAACTGCGACTCCTCTCGGGGAGAGACGAAGTGGCGGTCAACAACGTATTGCGCTAAAAGCGAGTTTCGCAGCACTGCCCATAACCGATGCGCTCGATGGGGAGCGTGTTCTCTGCTACAGAAGCTTTCTACCAGCGCCACACGCTGCTATCTAGAATTTCCGACTGAAAAAGATACGAGCTGATTAACCATGAAGATCATCATCCAAGGACAGGATTATACGGCAGCTTTGGATGCCGTACATCCTCTGACGATCATGCGGCGCTGGGCTGAGCCTTCTGTATGCACATTGTCACTTAGTTTGCCGATGAGCGGAAGTCTTGCGCAACCAAAGCGCAATCAATTCATTTCCGTCGACGGAGACGACGGGACGGGTTACTTCACGGGATATATTGTGGCGACACCGATGGCTGAGTATTCCGGTCTGGGCATGGAAGGCTCCCGCTTCCGGATCTCGATTGAGGCAGTGAGCGGAGATCATTTAACGAATTTGGCGCCGGATGCAGTTGTACACCCTTCTTCTCCGGTACTTGCTCCAGCGGTCTATCGCGGTTCAACTGGTTCACTGGTGAATGAATCTACGACCGGAGCGGTACATGATCTGGATGAAGGCGCGGGGAGCCTGCAGGACGTTGCAATTGCCTGGAACGGCACGACAAGACGCATGTTGGCGAATGACGTTACGGTCTGTGGAGAGGTTGAACCTACCGATTATGTAGCAGAGTTTTTGCAGGGAGATGGCGTTACCACACAGTTCTTTCTAACGGGAAAGCCATATTTCCGCGCAGCAATGCAGGAAACGATTATCGACGAGCCGTTTACAGAGAACACATTGGATGAGCGCAACTGGTCGAACACGGGAAGTCCCGGCTACCTCACACTTGGCAGCGGCGGACTTTCCATGCAGGGTGGAAGAGGAACAGATGGAACCACCATGCTTACATGGACAGGTTTGATCGAGATGGGCGGTACACTCCTGCTTGAAACAAAAGGTGTATCGCTACAAGCAGGCAGCGTGGGAATCCTCGCGGCATTTTTCGGCGGCCTTTCGAATCAGGCTGGATGTGTTGCCGGATTTAAGGCAATGGCAGATGTAGGTTCAGGAGCCGTGACACTGCAGCCAATCGTCAACGGTTCTCCTGCTGGGTCAACCTATTCGGTGAACTCTGCGTATGAATATGCTCTTCGCATCCGCGTTCACTGCTCTGAGAATCAACGTGTTCTTTCCATCTTCCGCGCTTTTGACGGTACCACTTTGAACAGCTATGGGGGACAGAGTAATCAGTCCCCCGCAAAGCTTCTTTTTGAAATACAGGAATACGTGGATGGCGTGGCCGGAATGCCCGTGGTTTTGTATGACGGTACTGTGGCAGACATGCCTCCAACATGTTCGGTGGCGGCTGCGAGCAGCATCAATTTGCAGGGATCTATTCGGTCCATTCATCTTGAGAGCCTTGGTTCGAGCTGGGTGACGACCACACCCTCAGGCGGTGGTGCACAGTCACGCCGGATTGGGTCAGTGGCGCAAGCTGCCGAATGCCAAATAGACCGCGCCGGAACGCTCACATTCTTCCCCGGATTCACTCCGGCCGTAAATACGCTGATTACCGTGCAATATCGAGCTACTGGCAGGGCTGTAGGGCGGGCGACGAACACCGCGTTCCAGTCAGATTTGACCGCAGCAGGATTTCCCAAGATATCGGCCTGGCAGGGGACCGTGACCAGTCCGGCTGCACGCTGCTCACAAGACTGCCGAAACGCAGCACAGGCGCTCGTCGATTCCGCAAGCGATCCAGGAGCACTGTGGAAGGGAACCTGTCAGGTATTGCGCAGCAGCTTCTCCACGGATATACAGCCTGGCGATGCAATTCGCCTGAATGCGTCATCGCCTGGTTACGGAGCGCTCGTGGTCGCGCACAATGTTGTGCTCAGTTATCGGGCGAGTTATCCCGATTTGATTCGTTACAAGATTGATTTTGGGAACGAATGGGCCGACACAATGGCAATCGACGCCGGAGAGTCTTTGCCCACTGACGTTCAACTTCCTGCACCGGTTGGCATTACGGCACTGCCAAATTTGAGTGGTGTGAGCGTTACTTCAATGAGTGGCAGCACGGTAACGATTGATACGGGTGTGGTCGCGCCGACAGGTGGCGGATTCGAGATACGCCGACGAAACAACGCATTTGGTGTAACGGAGACGCCGGATCTAGTCTTGCGGGCATCCACACCCACAATGAGTTTCACGCGGACTTCGCCAATGGATCGGTTTTATATTCGCACTTTCGATAGTACGACACCGCCGAACTATTCGGAGTTTTCCGCAGCACTTATCTTCAATTTACCGCTTGGTTCATGAGCTGATTTCCATGGCAACTCAACCGGCGAAGGAGCCCTAGAGATGCGTATGATGAATGAATTTGAGGCCCAGGTGTTGAGCGATCTGAGCGTTCTCAAGTCACAGATGAGCGGACTCGTGGGCGATGGGAACAGCGGACGATTGGCCGAGCTGGAGCACCGCATGGAGCAACACGAACTGAACTGGCAACGGGCTAAAGGCTTTGTGGCGGCAATGAGTATATTGCTTGCCGTCATTGAGGTGGCGCTGCAGGCGTGGTTCAGGAAGTGAAGCCTCGTATAATCGCCCCATGAAAGAAAAGCCATTGGTAGGTGTGGTGATGGGCTCGAAGAGTGACTACGCGGTGATGGAATCCGCGGTGGAGCTACTACGGGCACTGCAGATTCCCTATGAAGCTCGGGTGGTGAGCGCACATCGCACCCCCGATCTGTTGTTTGAGTATGCGGCGACGGCGCGCGGGCGCGGATTGCGGGCAATTATTGCCGGCGCGGGTGGCGCAGCGCATCTGCCCGGCATGCTGGCTGCGAAAACGCTGGTTCCGGTGCTGGGCGTTCCCATACCGGCTACGCAACTTAACGGACTCGACGCGTTGCTCTCGATTGTGCAAATGCCGAAAGGCGTACCGGTGGGCACACTTGCCATTGGAAAGCCAGGAGCGGCCAATGCCGCACTACTGGCGGCAGAGATGCTGGCGGCGACAGACGATGTGTTATATGAGCGGCTTGCCACATGGCGTAAAGCGCGCACAGAGGAAGTTCTTGTGCAGGGCCTTGGCGATGAGGAGCCTGTTTCGTGAACCGGGAGATTCCCTCTATTTTCTCTTTCCGAGGAAAGCAGCCAGTGCAACCCGGTGGCATGATTGCCATACTAGGCGGCGGTCAGTTGGGTCGTATGACCGCAATGGCCGCACGGACGATGGGCTATCGTGTGCGTGTCATGGACCCCGAAGCCGCGTGTCCTGCGAGCTACGTTGTGGACGAGACTGTTGTGGGACGCTGGGATGATGTAGACGCGGCGCGAAGGCTGGCAACTGGTGCCGATGCGGTGACTCTTGAGATCGAGCAGATCGGAGTAGACGCTCTGAAGCGTGTTGCAGAGATTGCACCGCTGCGTCCGGGTGCTGAGGCGATTCGTGTTATCCAGGACAAGACGCTGCAGAAAACGTGGCTTGCGGAGCAAGGATTTCCGGTCGGAGTGTTTCGCGTGGCAACGAACGAGGCCGAACTGTCCGAAGGAGTGATCGCTCTAGGCCGCAATGTATTTGTGAAGATTGGCCGAGGAGGATATGACGGAAGAGGACAAGCGCGCATCGAGCCTGCGGATGATGTGGATTTTGGAAGTGTCTGGCGCGATCTGGGTGAAAGGCCCTGCGTTGTTGAAAAGGCACTCGATCTGGAATGCGAGATCAGTGTAATGGCCGCGCGCAATCCTGCTGGGGAAGTACGCAGCTTTCCAGCTGCACGCAATCATCACGAGAATCAGATTTTGGCATGGAGCGTGCTACCGGCAGGCGTTGCTCCAGAGCTGGAGCAACGCGCGGAAGAACTCGCTTCGGCTATCAGTGCACGGCTCGGAATCGAAGGACTGCTCTGCGTGGAGATGTTTGTCACGAAGCAAGGCGAGCTGCTTGTGAACGAACTTGCGCCGCGGCCGCACAATAGTTATCACCAGAGCGAGCGAGGTTGCGCGACGAGCCAATTTGAGCAGCTTGTGCGAACCACTTGTAACCTACCTCTTGGCGACACTAGCCTGATTTCTCCCTGCGCGATTGTGAACCTACTGGGCGAGGTGTGGCTTGATGCGCCGAATAATGCTCCGAATTTTGCGGCAGCAATGGAAGTCCCCAGCGTACGGCTGCATCTCTATGAGAAGCGCGAAGCGCGACATGGACGTAAGATGGGGCACTTGTCGAGTGTGGGTGCAACAGCGGAAGAAGCGTTGGAGCGGGTGCTGGAGGCGAAGCGACGGCTGTAGTCGCGAATTTGAGATCCAATCAAATCCACACATCGTTCGGCGCGGTCTGTGTGCTCGCTTCACCATCGCCGGTGTTCTTTACGCCGCGCGGCTCGATCAGCATCAATTTGACTTCATGTTCGGCATAGGGTTTATGCTCCACCCCTTTGGGGACAACGAACATCTCACCGGGTCCGATGTGGACCACTCCGTCACGAAAATCGATGCGGAGATTGCCTTCGATGACAATGAAGGTTTCGTCGGTGTCCTTGTGGTCGTGCCAAACAAAGTCTCCCTGCAGTTTGACTACCTTGAACTGGTAGTCATTCATCTCGGCGATGACCTTGGGTTGCCATTGCTCGGTAAAGAGGCCGAACTTTTGCCGTAGATTGATGGCACTGTAGGGCATTGAGCCTCCCGAGAACGGCCAGATTACGCCAGCGTCTTTTCCCAGCGTTTAGGGCGTTTGTTGGCTTGCAGAATCCGCTTGCGCAGGCGCAAGGACTTTGGCGTCACTTCTACCAACTCATCATCGGCGATGAATTCGATTGCCTGCTCTAGATTGAGCGCCTTATAGGGGACGAGACGGATGGCTTCGTCTGCCGAGGAGGCGCGCATGTTGGTGAGTTTCTTTTCGCGGACAACGTTCACGTCGAGGTCGTTGTCGCGCGAGTGCTCACCGACGACCATGCCTTCGTAGACATCAACGCCGGGGCCGACGAAGAGAATGCCGCGCTCCTGCAGGCCGTTGAGCGAGTATGTGGTCGTTACGCCCTGACGATCGGCGATGAGCGCACCGGTAGGTCGCTGAGGAATCTCACCCTGGTAAGGGATGTAGCCATCGAAGAGCGCGTTCATCACGATAGTTCCGCGCGTTTCGGTGAGCATTTCACTACGGAGGCCGATGATGCCGCGCGAGGGTACGCGGAACTCCATGCGCACGCGGCCCGAACCGTGATTGTGCATCTTGGTCATTTCACCCTTGCGCGGACCCAGCTTTTCAATTACCACGCCGGTGTGCTCTTCAGGAACGTCGATGGTCAGGTGTTCAACCGGCTCCATACGTACGCCGTCGACCATGCGGGTGACAATCTCGGGACGGCCAACCATGAGTTCGAAGCCTTCACGGCGCATCATTTCGATAAGAATCGCGAGTTGCAATTCGCCGCGGCCAAGCACCTTGAAGCTGTCGGGCGAATCTGTTTCTTCTACGCGGATGGAGACATTGGTCAGCAGTTCCTTCTCAAGGCGCTCGCGCAGATTGCGGCTGGTGACGTACTGGCCTTCACGTCCGGCAAACGGTCCGTTGTTTACGCTGAACTGAATGGCGATCGTCGGTTCGTCGATGACGATGAGCGGCAGAGGCTCCGGGTTCTCAAGCGAGGTGATGGTCTCTCCGATCGTAATGCCCTCCACCCCGGCTACTGCGACGATATCTCCCATCGTGGTCTCGGTAATTTCAGTCCGCTTGAGACCTGTAAATGTAAAGAGCTTGGTGATTTTTGTCTTCATCAATGAGCCATCGCGGCGCGAGATGTTTACTTCATCGCCTGCGTGCAGAGTGCCTTGAAAGACGCGGCAGATTGCGATGCGGCCAAAATAATCCGAGTAGTCAAGATTGGTGACAAGAATTTGAAGAGCCGCTTCCTCATCCCCCGTGGCTGGTGGAATAGTGGAGACAATGGAATCGAAGAGTGGTTTCAGGTCAGTACCCGGCGTTGCCGGATCCGCCGTCGCGGTGCCTAGCTTCGCAACTGTGTAGAGCACAGGGAATTCGAGCTGATGTTCATCGGCATCGAGATCGATGAAAAGATCGTAGACCTCATTAAGTACTTCCTGCGGACGAGCGTCAGGCCGGTCAATCTTATTGATTACGACGATAGGCGGCAGTTTGGCTTCCAGCGCTTTGGCCAACACGTAACGCGTCTGCGGCAGCGGACCTTCCGCGGCATCCACCAGCAGCATTACGCCGTCCACCATCTTCAGCGCGCGTTCCACTTCGCCGCCAAAATCTGCGTGGCCGGGAGTATCAACAATGTTGATTTTGCCGCCGTCGTAGTGAATGGCCGTGTTCTTGGCGAGAATAGTAATGCCGCGTTCCCGCTCCAGTTCGTTCGAGTCCATTACGCGTTCGGCCACTTGCTCGTTGGCGCGGAATGTGCCTGCCTGGCGAAGCAAGGCATCGACAAGTGTGGTCTTGCCGTGGTCAACGTGGGCGATGATGGCGATATTGCGTATCGTCTGGGTCACAGAGCGGAGTTCCTTTACTGAATTTGGGGCGTTGCGCGACAACGGTGCCTAAGTTTGAGAAGGGCGCACCGCAATTCAATGCATTCGTGCTGACCAGTGGTTGCACAAATACCCAGCTTCCATCATATCAGGCGGGCAATTTTGCGCTTTCGTGGTCTGTGTGGCGGTGCGCCCGCAGGTGTGTCGGTAAGGTTTCAGCCAGATCGAATGCGGCATTCACAAGCGCAATGTGAGAAAACGCCTGTGGGAAGTTTCCCACCAGCCGCTCACCCTGTACGTCATACTCCTCTGACAACAGGCCGAGATCATTACGCAGTGCGAGCAGCTTTTCGAATAGTTTTCTTGCATCGTCAACCCGGCCAATTGCTTTCAGACTGCTAACCATCCAGAAGCTGCATGCAAGAAAGACGCCTTCGCCTGGTGGCAGGCCGTCTGGAGACTTCGACGTGTCATATCGAAGCACGAATCCATCCGGCATAAGTTCGCGCTCGATGGCCTCCACGGTTGATTGCACACGCAGATCGCTGCCCGGCAGAAATCCCACGACGGGCATCAACAGGAGCGCCGCATCCAGTTCACTCGATCCATAAGCCTGTACGAAGCAATTTCTTTCGCTGTTGAATGCCTTCTCACAGATTTCCTGATGAATGGCATCGCGAGCCGCTTTCCACCTGTCCACAGGTGCCTCATATTCCAGTTGTTCGGCCAGCAATACAGCGCGATCAAATGCGACCCAGGCCATCATCTTTGAGTAGGTGAACTGCTGCGGCCCCCCACGTGTCTCCCATATTCCCTGGTCTGGGTTCATCCAGATTTGTTCCAGATGATTGAGCAGTAGTACGAGCACTCTGAAATCGCGCTCATTGTGCCTGCGCATACTCCTTTGTGCGTGGAAGAACGAATCCAACATCTCTCCGAAGATGTCGAGCTGCACCTGCAGAGAAGCCGCATTTCCTATTCGCACCGGACACGAATTTTCATAGCCATTCAGCCAATCAATCTCCCACTCCACCAGTTGCCGCTCACCCTTCAGGCCATACATGATCTGTACTTGGTCTGGGCTGCCTGCCAATGCGCGCAGAAGCCATGACTGCCAGGCTTCCGCTTCGCTGAAGTAGCCTCCATTGGTGAGTGCGAGTAACGTAAACGTTGAATCGCGCAGCCAGCAGTAGCGATAGTCCCAGTTGCGCTGCCCACCAATCGATTCCGGCAGAGATGTCGTGACTGCGGCGACGATGCCTCCAGTCGGCCGAAAGGTCATTGCTTTCAGTGCCATCAGGGAGCGCTCCACCGCCTCCTGATATTTGCCGGTGTACTTGAGCTGTGCATTCCATTTCTGCCAGTAATTCTCTGTGTGAGCTATCGCTGTCTCATGGTGAACCGGCCGCGGCTCCGGTAGATACGAATTGCCATAGCGCAATACAAACGTTGCTTGCTCACCTTCACGCAGAGTAAAGTCGGCCACGGTTTTAAGATTCTCGCCGCGCACAGGAATCGTTGACTGCAGGACGGCAAGATTTGGACCCGCCACCGCGCGAATGCCGCCATCGAAATGCGTCACCCAGGGTATGGTTCGTCCATAGTCAAAGCGCAGAACAAGTTCCATGCGCATCTTCACGTTTCCACGAATGCCCTCAGCAACACGAACGATCGCGGAGTGCTGATCGCGAATGGGCATGTAATCGGTCAGGCGTACGGCGCCGCTTTCATCTTCAAACACGGTTTCCAGAATCAGCGTGTGTTCGCGGTAATAGCGAGTCACCGAACATGCGTTGTTCTCGGGCGCAATCTTCCAATAGCCGTTCTCTTCCGTACCCAGCAGTGCGGCAAAACAAGCTTCCGACGAAAAATTTGGCCAGCACAGCCAGTCGATGGAGCCTCGCCTATTCACCAGCGCTGCAGTTTCACAGTCTCCAATCAGTGCGTAATCTTCAATCGGAACAGTCATCATCTTCCTTATTGTTCGTGATAATTGCGCATCAGTCCGCCATCTACAACAAATGTTGCGCCAGTTACATAGGCCGCTTCATCCGATGCCAGAAAGGCCACCATACCTGCAACATCTTCCGGAGTTCCCAGCCTCCCCAATGGGATTTTTTTGAGTAGTGCGTTCAACTTTTCCTTGTCGTTCAGCAGCGCTGTATTGATGGGTGTTGCAATCGCGCCCGGAGCGATATTGTTCACCGTAATTCCCAGCGGACCAAGCTCCACTGCCAGATCGCGCATCAGCATGCGCAAGCCACCTTTACTGCAGCAATAGGTCGAAAATCCCGGGAAGGCCATGTCTTCATGGACCGAACTGATGTTGATAATGCGCCCCGGCTTGTTGACTGCGCGGAGCCACTGCACAAATGCCTGGGTCAGGAAGAAGGGTCCACGCAGATTCACGTCCATCACCTTGTCGTAGTCTCCTTCTGCCGTATCCCAGAATGCCGCTTTATGCTCCATACCTGCGTTATTTACCAGAATGTCGGCCGAGCCGAAGTGGTTCCATGCCTCCTCGACAAGCTTGCGTACGTCTGCGTGGCTTGTCACATCGGCTTTGAAGATCTCTCCCTCGCTTCCAGCCTTTTCAATCGCGCGCTGCGTATTTTCCGCGCCTTCGGGGTCGCCAATGTAATCGACAATCACCTTGGCTCCCTCGCATCCGAGCCGCTCGGCAATGCCTTTGCCAATGCCGGAACTCGCTCCAGTTACGATGGCGACTTTTCCCGCTAAACGCTGCATTTCACGCTCCTTTTGTCAATTTGTCTCAAGTCTCTATTGTGTTGGATGCGAGAATGCGCGATGCGTGGCCTCTGCGGTCTTAAACCATGCATGAATTGAGTGTGCTTGCGCTTTCCCTGCATACGCGCGCTCGACTACAATTCGCGACAAATGAAAAACGCTGCTTCTGTCTTTCTGCAATTTTTGCGCCGCATGTCTGGACCGCGTTTCGCACCTGGTTTCAGTGCGTGGCTTTTGCCTCTCGGACTCTGTGTACTGTCGGCAACTGCAGTGTCCATTCGCGCTCAGGCAAAACACCTGCTCATCTACACCATCGATGTGGAGGGAGGGCAATCAACGCTGATTGTTTCTCCTACCGGCGCGTCCATGCTTGTGGATACAGGCTGGGGCGGCAACGACGGCCGTGATGCCAAACGCATCCAGGCAGCGATGAAAGATGCTGGCATTACAAAGCTCGATCGCGTGTTCATTACACACTTCCACACCGATCACGTGGGAGGTGTTCCGAATCTGGTTGCTCGCGTAAAGGTGGGCGAGTTTCTCGATCATGGCGAAAATCGCGAAGATTCCGACATCACGCGCCATGACTATGCTGCCTATCTCAAAGCCATCAAGGGAACGCCGCGGCGTATCGTGCATCCGGGAGACACCATTGATATTCCAGGGCTAGCCACTATTGTGCTGACGGCCGACGGCGAGCACATCAAGTCTGTGCCGGGCATCAAAGCTGAACCAAATTCTTACTGCGCCAGTGAGCCCAGGTGGACGCTGGATGCAACTGAGAATCCACGTTCAGCCGGCGTGCTGATTCGCTATGGAAAGTTCCGTTTCCTCGATCTGGGCGACCTGACGAAGGCCAGGGAAACTCCACTTGTGTGTCCCGACAATCTGATCGGTCACGTGGATCTCTATCTCGTCAATCACCATGGTATGAATCTTTCCAACACCAAAGCATTCGTCTTTGCCATCCATCCGCGTGTTGCCATCATGGACAACGGCGCGCATAAGGCTGGCAGCCCCGAAGCCTACGACACAGTCCATGCGAGCCCTGGCCTAAAGGCTCTCTATATGCTGCACATTAACGAAACGTCAGACGCGGCACATAACAGTCCGGCGCCATTCGTCGCGAATCTCAAGGGCGGGACAGACGGCAACTACTTCAAGGTGGTAGCAGACTCTGACGGTAGCTTCAGAGTACTCAATTCGCGAACAGGCGTAACGAAGGAGTACCCTGCGCTCTAACGGAACAGGCTCAGATCGATTGAATCAGCCATGGCAGAGTAGCCTGCATCCTTGGGATGCAGGTGATCGCCGCTATCGTACTGCGTTGCGTATACCAGCGGATTCGCAGGATCGCGCGTGGCCTTGTCGAAATCGACCGTGCCATCGAACACGCCTGAAGTCAGAATCCACTTGTTCACGGCTTCGCGAATTTCTTCGCCCTTCTCCGTAAAGTACCCTGCACCCTTGTACGGCGTGAGCGTTGCGCCGAATACCTTGATGCCATGCTCATGCGCGCGTGCCACCAGTTGCGCCAGGCCCTGTTCCAGGTCTTCGGCCGTCAGCTTGTAGTCGGGTTGGTTGGGATTGTGCAGTGCGCCGATGTCATTGATGCTTTCGAGCACGATCACGTACTTCACTCCGGCCTGGGCAAGCACGTCGCGGTCAAAGCGCGCCAATGCGTTGGGACCGACGCAGTGAATGAGCACGCAATTGCCGCCGATGCCCTCATTCAAAACCGAAAGGTTCGCCGTTGCGGAATTGTTGCGCAGCCGTGTGGCAAGGTAGTCTGACCAGCGGTGATTTTCGTTTTCGGTCGCATAAGCGCCATCTGTAATGGAGTCCCCGAAAGCAACCACTGCTGCGGCGTTCGAAGCGGTCGGCTTAACGTCCACACCCTTGACGAAGAACCACGAAGGAACAACTTTGGGAGACGTGAGTTCGGCGTCGCGCACATGATTGCCGGCCACAATGTAGTTATCCTGCTGCGCGCTGGAGTGCACGGAAACGTCGCTGACCTGTTGCAACGGCAGATAGATGCTGATGGTGAGGTCCACGCCTGCAGGTACAGCAAGAGCCACAGGATCGGAAAGCACCTCAGCCCCGGGCGGGATGACGATCGAAGCCGATCCGCCAAACTTCAGGTCGTGCAGTGTCGCCGCATCCACGCTGCTCCCGCTCGAGCTGCGTGCGACGGTGGCCGCATCCACGTGCAGAGGCTCCTTGCCAAATTCATTCGTCAGCCGTACACGCAAAGCACTGCCTGCCAGTGAGGTGTGTACAACTTCGCGCAGGGTTGAATCCACGAGCGTTGGAATGCTGTGCCAGGGGTCGCCATCGAAAGGCGAAGTGGCCCACGTACCAACCCATGGTGCCGGCGCGGGCTTCTGTGCAAAGGACGAAACGGCAAATGTGGCGGCGGAAAGCAACAGAGCAGCAGTGCGAAGACGCATTTGAAGAAGACCTCACAGGGGCTTACGAACGAAGGTCCATGATACATGCGCGCAGGCAGGGCGCCGCGCCGGTCTCAGGCTGTGTGTTGTCTCTTTGCAGAACATGCGAGTGCTGCAAGTGATCTCTCGAGAAAATTCACCTGATTCCGGTTGAATTGGAGTTGTTGAGGTTTGGAGGCGCGGGCCGGAATCGAACCGGCGCATAAAGGTTTTGCAGACCTCTCCCTTACCACTTGGGTACCGCGCCTTGGCAGGGCAGCCTGAGATCGTTACTGGGTTGCGCCAAACCGCCGTAGCCAACCCGGCGGTCGCCGGAGGGCGGATTGGAGCGGGAGACGAGATTTGAACTCGCGACCCTCGCCTTGGCAAGGCGATGCTCTACCACTGAGCTACTCCCGCTTGCTGCAAACCTGAGTATACCGGGCGGCTTACGTCCGGTCAAACCACCGCAGGAGTACTTCCGGGGGAGTTTTGAAGCGCCCCTGAACCCGTCCCTTTTTCCTCCCGGACGATCTCTCCATCCCGCATATAGAGGATGCGTCCGGCAATGGCAGCAGCCTCTGGATTGTGCGTAATCATCAGCGTCGTCTGGCCCAGTTCCTGGTTGGAGCGCTGCAGCATGTGCAGCACGGCATCCGAGTTTTTCGTGTCCAGATTGCCCGTCGGTTCATCGGCCAGCACAATCGCCGGATGCGTAATCAGGGCCCGGGCAATGGCCACCCGCTGCTGTTCGCCGCCGCTCAGCTCGGAGGGCCGATGCTTAAGTCGTCCGCCGATGGAAAGAAGATCGCTCAAGTGTTCGAGATAAGCCCGGTCCATCGGCTCTTTCCGGCCGCTGATGTCGTAGGCAATCTCGATATTGGCCATGGCGGAAAGCGTCGGCAACAGGTTGAATTTCTGGAAAACAAAGCCGATCCGATGCCTGCGCAGCCGTGTACGCTCCGCATCCTTCAAATGGGCAAAATCTACTCCATCAATCAGCACGCGTCCGCTTGAGGCCCTTGTTAACCCGCCCAGCATGTAAAACAGCGTCGATTTGCCCGAACCCGACGGTCCTACAATGGCGACAAACTCGCCAGCATCCACCTCAAAGCTGATGCCGCGCACTGCGGGCACTTCCAGCTTGCCGGAGGAATAGACCTTGGTCAGTTTGTCAGCAAAAATAATGGGTTTCTTCGCGTCAGGCTGCACAGCTTTCATTGTAAATGGCAGACGTTGTGTCAGGGGCCGCGAACCCGGATAAGACTCGGCCCATGCTCTAAAATGAGGAGGCTAAGAATTTCCAGGCAGGATAGACAGAAATGACCGCATCCACCAAACCATCCTTGGCTGCATCCGTGCAGTCGGCCGCCGGGCACGCAGGCCTTTCCATCCTCTCCACCACCAGCGGTAAAGACTTCAACGGCGACCCCACCCTCGTCTTTGAGCTCACCTTGCCCAGCGACTCCACGCGCACGCTCAAGCTTGAACTGAGCGAGGCCTTCGACTTCGATAAGTCCTCGCTGTTGCCTCAGATGGAAGCGCATCTTGCCGCCGCGGCCAAGCGCCTGCGCAACCCGCGCCCCGAGTGCTACGTCACGCTCGCCGGCCTTCCCATCGCGCTCGGCAAATTCCAGTGGCCCTTCCATCGTTCCACATCCGGCGCGGACACCTACATCGTCCACGGCGAAATGCAACTCGCTGACGGCGGCACGCATGGCCTTCACGCCAAACTGGCGGCCAGCGTCACCGTCACCTTTGCCGAGATTGTGCCCGCCATGGAGCAGCCCTACGCCGAGGGCTTCATCTACAACGCCATCCGCAAGACCGTCGATCTTGGCCAGCTTGAATTCCTCAAGTCGGGCAACCGCCAGCCGGTCCCCGTCACCACGCGCTTTTACAGCCGCTGGCAAAAGAAATTTGTCTTCACAGATACGAACGACAACGAGCGCCTCGCCTATCTCTTCTGCAAAGTCTTCTGGCTCTCTGGTGTTTTAGGCAACAGCCAGCCTGTCTGGATCGCAGATCCACAGGACGCGCAATATCTGAACACCACCGCCGAAGACCTTCTCCGCGTTGCGAGCAGTGAATCTGGCAAAGAGTGGATCGTACTGGATGGAGAATTTGCTGTGCCTACGCCGCAGCTCATGGATCTCAAGCCGAAGTATGAGGCTGCCCGCGATGCAGCGCTCAACTTTACCAAGCCGCAGTTCAATGAAGAAATGCGCTCCGGCCACGCCAACATGTAGTTTTCTTTTGGGCCGCTAGACTGAAAGGTATGGCGGCCACGACTCCTCCTTCTTTCTCCAAAGAAAAATATCGCGGCCGTCTCGCGCCGTCTCCCACCGGCCTGCTTCACGCCGGCCATGCGCGCACCTTTCACACCGCCTGGCAGCGTGCTCGCAGTGCGGGTGGCACACTCGTCATGCGCATGGAAGATCTAGACCCTGATCGCAGCCGCGCCGACTACGCGCAGGCCGCGCTCGACGATCTTCACTGGCTCGGCCTCGATTGGGACGAAGGCCCCGACGTTGGCGGCCCATTCGGCCCCTACATACAGAGCCAGCGCGGCAGCTTTTATCGCGCCGCCATGGAGTATCTTGTCGCCGGCGGATTCGTCTATCCCTGCCGCTGCTCGCGCAAAGACCTCGCCGCAGCCATCAGCGCTCCGCATGAAGACGCAAATCAGGACCCCAACGACGAGCCTGTCTATCCCGGCACCTGCCGTGCACTGCGTGCAGCAGACTCTTGGACAAGTGCATCCGCAGTTACGGTCAACTGGCGCTTCCGCGTGCCCGATGGCGAAGCCATTGAATTCAACGACGGCAATCTCGGCCCGCAGCGCTTTGTCGCTGGCGTTGACTTCGGCGACTTTGTCGTTTGGAGACGGGACGGAGTCCCTGGCTATCAATTAGCCTGCGTCGCCGATGACGCAGCCATGCAGATCAGCGAAGTCGTCCGTGGTGCAGACCTGCTCAAATCCACGGCCCGCCAGATCCTGCTCAACCGTGCTCTTGGATACGAAAATCCCGCATGGTTCCACTGTGCGCTGATGATAGACAGTGACGGCAAGCGCCTCGCCAAGCGGCATGACGCGCTCAGTATCCGTTCACTGCGTGAGCGTGGCGTCACGCCCGCACAGGTGCTCCAATCAGATCAAATCTCTTTCTGATCTTTGTGCCCGTCTAGTCCTCTGCTTCCGGCTTCTCCCCGCCCCATGTCCAGCTGCGAATCTTCCATGCGCCATCCTGCTTCACCATCACCACCGTCATCTGCGCGTCTTCGTGCATGGGCTTCCCATTCAGCTTGTAGTCATATCCGGTCGGCATCACGATATAGGCAACGTCGCCATTCACCTCTTCGCGAAACGGCTTGCCGTAGGTCACCTTTGCATCCGTCACGCCAGTGGCTTTTGCGTTCTTGTCGAAATCTGTGGCCCAGTCCTGCGCAGCGTGTGGTCCCACCCAGACGTGCGGCGCAAACTCATCCACAATCACGATGTCGCCCTTGGCGCAGGTAGCAAAGGCCGCCTCTGCATTGCCTGAGTTGAACGCTTCAATGAACTGGATAACGGGTGCGGCAACTTCATCGTCGGCCGCGCGGAGGCCGGGGACGCAGACAAGCAGCGCCGCCAGCATGAAGAGGACTTTCTTCTTCATCGGAGTCTTCCTTGGGTTGAGATAACAGCTCGGAAAGTTCATCAAGCCTGCCATTGCCGGCAGGTGCCCGTCAACCACTTATGCACGCGAATTATGCACGCGAAAGACTCCCGGCGCCTGCACGGCTTTATCGGGACTCTCACACGTTTGCCCATTATTTCTCCCATCGGGCGCACAATAGAAACAGGATCAGGCGCGATCTCTGTCACGAACATCATCCCGGTTGTTCGCCAGGTTCTTCATTCCAGATACTCTGCAGCTAAGTTCTTTCGATTTCGGACTTTAGCGTCACGCTGGCGCTGTAACTTCAATAGAAATGGGACTTTAGCTCCAGAGTCCGGAACTTGTTTTTTTCAGACTTCGATAACCGCAAGGGATGCGGCCTTAGCCACAGACGAAGAAGGGCGCCTAATTTTCCAGGCCTTCCGGCTGCGACGCCGCCATCAGCTCGCTCGCCATATTTGCCAGGTCGCGCAGCAGTCTCCGATCTTCGTCGCTGAACGACCGAGGTTTCCGGTCAATAATGCAGAACGTGCCCATCTTGTAGCCGTTCACGCTCAGTGGGCAGCCTGCGTAAAAGCGGATCTTTGGTTCGTGCACCACCAGTGGGTTGTCGCGAAAACGTTCATCCTTGTGCGCATTTTCTACGTACAGAATCTCGTCGAAAGCAATCGCATGCGCGCAGAACGAAATGTCGCGCGAGGTCTCGCACACGGAAATGCCGCCGCACGATTTGAACCACTGCCGGTTGGTATCGATCAGGCTGATGCTCGCAATCGGGACATCGAACGCGCGCATGGCCAGGCGTGTCAGCCGGTCGAATCTGTCCTCGGCCGGTGTATCCAGAATCGCCAGCCTGTGCAGCGCGGCGATTCTCTCGCTTTCATCTGGCAGAACGGGTGGTAGCTGCATGGCACCATCTCCAATTCGCGGGCGTAAACTCGGGCAGCACGGCGCTCTGTTTGAGAGACCGCCAGTGTAGCGCACCCATTTAGAAATGTGCAGGGAATGCGCAATGGCCTTTATGCGCAAACAAAAAGGCACAACCGGAATTCCGGTTGTGCCAATGTGGAAGCCTTGCGAGCTTACTGGTGCTTGATGAACTTACCCGATTGCAACTCGCGCATAGCCGTATTCAGTTCGGCCTGCGTATTCATCACAATCGGCCCGTACCATGCCACCGGCTCCTCGATCGGTTTGCCGCTCACCAGCAGGAATCGAATTCCTTCCTGCCCGGCCTGCACCACGATTTCGTCGCCGCGGTCAAACAGCACCAGCGAGTGATTTTTTGCGTCGTACTTCGCAGCGGCGTTCGGATCCACCGCCGATTCCGTTAGCACCGCTTGCGGTTCCGACGCATCCCGGAAGCTGCCTGACCCTGCGAACACATACGCGAAGGCATTCCGCGTCACATCGACTGCAATGCGCCGCTTCTTGTTTGGCGGTACGCTGATGTCGATGTACTGCGGGTCGGCGGCAACACCTTCCACCGGGCCGGTTTTGCCCCAGAACGTGCCACACAAAATGCGTGCTTTCGTTCCGTCGTCCTCGGTCACCTCTGGAATCGCCGCTGATGGAATGTCCTGATAGCGCGGCTCCGTCATCTTCAGATGCGAAGGCAAATTCGCCCACAGTTGAAAGCCGTGCATGCGGCCCTTCTCATCGCCCTTCGGCATCTCCTGGTGCAGAATGCCGCTGCCTGCCGTCATCCATTGGATGTCGCCCGCTGTCATGCGGCCTTTGTTGCCCAGCGAGTCGCCGTGCGCCACTTCGCCTGCCAGCACGTATGTGATCGTCTCGATGCCGCGGTGGGGATGCCACGGAAATCCGGCAATGTAATCGGCTGGGTTCTCGTTCCGGAAGTCGTCCAATAGAAGAAACGGATCGAACTCCTTGGTCTTGCCGAAGCCGAAAGCGCGCTCAAGCTTGACGCCGGCGCCCTCCAGCGTGGGCCGGGTTGAAGTAATTTCCTTAACAGCGCGCAGGGACATGGTGAACCTCCATTCGACCGGGTTCTCGGCATCCTGTTCTGCCGCAGCCCGGTAGTTGATCGTACAGGTACTAGATGCACGACTTCGATATTCGTTGCAACAACTAAATTCGGGAGGGGTGTTCTAGACTGACCGCTGTCGCACAAACTGCCATGCCGCAGCCGCAATTGCCAGGCAGCCCATCAGGGTCAGGATGAGCGCGTCCAGCCAAAGTTCCTTCAGTCCCGCGCCGCGCAGAATAATGCCCCGCAGGATGCGTATGTAGTAGGTGGCAGGGATGATACGGCTGATGAGCTGAAAGACAATTGGCATGTTGTGAATCAGAAAGATGTATCCGGAAAGAAATACCGATGGCAGCACGGTCCCCATCGCCAGTTGGAAGGCCTCTGACTGAGTGCGCGCCTTGGTCGAGATCAGCAACCCCAGGCCGAGAACGGTCAGCAGGAACGGCAGCGACAGCACCAGCAATACCAGCACATTGCCATGAATCGGCACCAGAAAGATGACCCGCATCACGAACAGGATTGCGCAGAGCTCCATAAACGCCAGCACGCCATAGGGAATCATCTTGCCCACCATCAGCCCTAACGGCGCAACCGGTGTCATGGTCAATTGCTCCAGCGTGCCGCGCTCACGCTCGCGCACCAGGCTCAGGGCAATCAACAGAATCACCATCACCTGCAGCAGGATTCCGATCAGCCCCGGTACGAAGAAGTTTGCCGAACGTGTTGCCGGGTTATAAAGCACGGAGGGCCGCACATCGATGGGCAAATTTCCGTAGGGAACCACGCGCGCCAGCGATTGCCGAAGAGCAACTCCGCTCGAGGTGTTAATGGCCTGCGACGCAATGGTTGAGTCTGAGCCATCCACGAGGACCAGTACGCTTGCCGTGGTTCCATCCAGCAAATGCCGCGCATAATCTGGCGGAATGTGAATACCAACCCGCGCATTTCCGCTGCGAATGGCTTCATAAAGCGCGTCATTCGAGCGTACAGTGTCGCGCAGCGCAAACACATCGCTGGCGGCAAAGCGCTGCAGAAGATCGCGGCTTGCCTGCGTGCGCGACTCGTCGAAAACAGCCGTAGGAATCTGCCGGATATTCGTGTCGATGGCGAATCCAAAAAGAAACAGTTGGAGCATCGGCAGCAGCAGAGAAAAAACAAGCGTCCCGCGGTCACGCAGGATATGAATCGTCTCTTTGCGGCAGATAGGGACAAGCCCGTAGAAGAGATGTTTCATGACTGCTCCTGCATGATGCGGTACGTCAGAGTCACGAAAATGTCTTCAAGCGAGGGCTCAATGCGCTCAATCGTGGCCTGCGGCAGTCGAGCGCGCAAATCGTCCAGTCTGCCCTTGGCAATCAGCGCATGAATCGAGCGCCCGAAGATCGTCGCTTCATGAACGTATGGAATCGCGCGCACTGACTCGAGCAGCGCGGAAGTCTGTTCGGTCTCAATCGCAATGCGTGCCGTACCCGGCGGATTGGCTTCAGGCAGCTTCTGCAATTCCGCCACGGTACCGATCGCCACCAGATGCGAGAGATAGATATAACCCACGCGGCCGCAGCGTTCTGCTTCATCCATGTAGTGCGTGGTTACAAAGAACGTCACGCCTTGCCCGGAGAGCCTGAACAACAGATCCCAGAGAGCGCGCCGCGCCACCGGATCAATGCCCGCCGTAGGCTCGTCCAGGAAAACTACCTGTGGCGAATGAATAATGGAGCATGCCAACGCCAGCCGCTGCTTCCAGCCGCCAGAGAGCTGCCCGGCCCGGCGGTTAAGGTAGGGCTCGATTCCGGTCAGCTCGATCACCTCCTCTTTGCGGGTGGCGGCGCGCTGTCCTTCAAGCCCATAAATGCTGGAGTAGAAATCAATATTCTCCGCGACGGTCAGGTCTTCATAAAGTCCAAACTTCTGTGACATGTAACCGACATTGCGTTTGATCTCGGCTGCATCTTTGCGGATATCCATGCCAAGAATGGAGCCACCGCCTGAAGTCGGCTGCAGCAGGCCGCAGAGTGCCTTGATGATGGTCGTTTTGCCAGATCCGTTCGGCCCCAGAAAGCCGAAGATTTCCCCCTGCTCGACAGAAAAGCTCACGTCGTTCACGGCCGTGAATGTGCCGAAGCGAATCGTAAGGTGGTCGGCATGGATCGCAATGTTCATTGGAGGCGCACCGTCGCCGTCATGCCCGACTTCAGAACACCCCGCGTATTGTCGACATACACCTTGGCGCCAAATACCTGATGTTCGCGGTCGCTGCTCGTCTGCACATTGCGCGGCAGAAACTCGGCCTGCGCATCAATCTGCTTCAACTGTCCGGAGAAGGTGCGGCCCGGAAAACTATCCACACGCACCGCTGCTGTCTGGCCAATGTGCACGCGGCTTAGGGATGTTTCCGGAATATACACCTTCACCCACAATTGCGAGGGCTCCAGCAGATTCATCACAATACGCCCTGGCGAAACCAGATCGCCCGGCCGAACGCTCACCACCTCAACCAGCGCGTCCGAGGGAACAGTCAATACGGCCTCGCGGAGTCGCGCATCGAGTTCGGTAACCAGGCTCTGTGCCTGTGCCAGTCGCGCCCGCGCGGCCTCAATGTCTTCCTTCCGGGCGCCGCGCCGCGCAAGTGTTGCCTTGGCTTCCAGTTGCGCGTAGCGTTCTTTTGCCGCTCGAATATCTTCAGCCCGTGTGCCTGCCTGCAACAGCGCCAACCGCTGCCGCGCCGCCTCCGCGCGCTGCGCAGTCGAGTCACGCTTGTCGCGCGCATCGTCAAATTGTTGCCGAGAGATGATGTCTTTCGCCGCCAGCTCTGCCATCCGCTTGTAATAGCTCTCTGCATTGGCCGCATCTGCTTTTGCTGCATCGTAGTCGGCCTTCGCTTGCGCAAGCTCTTGCGGGCGCGGACCGTGTACCGCGGCTTCCAGTGTTGCCTTCTGTGCGGCTGCGGCAGCCTCTGCCTCGGCAATTTCTTCTGGCCGGTTTCCACGCAGCAGGCGGTCGAGCTCAGCTTCTGCGGCGGTCACCTTTGCTGCCGCCTCCTGGCGCTGTGCCGTCAGTTCGTCGCTCTCAAAGCGAACAAGCACCTGCCCAGCCTTCACACGCTGGCCCTCTTCCACCGGGACCGCAATAACACGCCCACCGACCTTCGAGCCAATCTGTATCTCGCGTGTCTCAATTGTTCCGTAGTACTCATTGCTGGGTCTGTGCGAAAGGAAAAGAACGATACCCAGAATGACCAGGCAAACAGCCGCGATCCCTGCGGCAATAAGAATACGGCGGCGCTTCATGCCACGCCCTCCATCACCAGGTTCAAACGGTTGTGCATCGCATCGGCAAGCCAGTTTTCTGGCACACCTTCGCGCATCAGCCACTCCAGCATGGTGGCCATGTAAACAGCAAACAGAGTCTCTGCCACCAGATGCGGATCTTTGCGGCAATCCGGCGCCGCCCGCAGGCTTTCGGTCATCACTTCAATCGCATGTTCGCGAGCAGTGAGCAGGAAGCCTCGTGAGGTCTGGCCGAAAACAGTTGCAAGCAGAAGCTGCTTGGAATGAAGGCTGATGCGGGCGTTCTCACGCGTCAGCTTAAGAATCATCTCCACCACATCGCCCAATGTGGGCGCGGGGCTTGTGGAGCGGACCTCCGTAAGGATGCTCTTCAGCCGCGCCACGCGCGCATTGGCAATTTCGCGTAGCAGAAGGTCTTTCTGAGGAAAATAGTTGAAAAAGGTGGCGCGTGAGATGCCGGCTTCCGCCGCAATCATCTCCACCGGAACCTCCGCGTAGCCATGGCGGCCAAACAGGTCGAAGGCAACGCGGATGATCTCTGCACGGGTTTCCGCCCGCTGCCGGTCGCGTAGCTTCCGTGGACTTGAGTTCATAATTTAGACTATAGTCTATAAAATAAACTCAAGTCAATTGTTCCGCCTCGGAAAGGCGTCTGGCAATGGCTGCCACGCCTTTCCTCCTTAGAAGCAGGGAAGTTAGCCCTTGATGAACTGAATGTCGAGTGTGATGGTGACGTCTTCGCCCACCAGCACTCCACCTGTCTCGAGCGCCGCATTCCAGGTCAGTCCAAAGTCCTTACGGTTGATCTTCGTTGTGGCAGACAAGCCAATACGCTCATTTCCCCACGGATCCTTGCCGGGTGCGCTCGGGCCTTCCACAGCAAAGGTCACAGGCTTCGTCACGCCGTGCAGGGTCAGATCGCCTGTCACTTCGTTTTCGCCCGGACCAACAGCTTTCACGCTGGTGGATTTGAAAGTGAAAACGGGGAATTTCTCGGCATCGAAGAAGTCGCCGCTTTTCAGGTGGCCGTCGCGCTGGTCGTCGCCGGTGGCGATGGTGGCAACGGGAATCTCAGCCTCAACAGTTGAATTTGTGGGGTTGGTTGTGTCGAAAATCAGCTTTCCGCTGATCCCACTAAACTTGCCTTTCACGTTCGAAATCATCATGTGTTTCACCTTGAACTCGGCTGCCGAGTGGGCAGGGTCAATGTTCCAGGTGGTGGTAGTGGTCTCTGTCGCGGTGGTCATGGTTTCAATCTCCTTATGCACATATCGATGCACATCAGCATTTATTCGTTGCAACAAATATTTTCCGATACTCAATTACGCTTCCAGGCTACATCCGGTTCGGGGTCACATGGCGGGTTAGGGGTGCCGAGTTAAGTGCTCCGGCTTCTGCAACATTCGTTGCAGCGTGAACGGATTTACGAATCGCATTGGTTCGGTTGTGGCTGTCAGAGATCAATCGGGTAATCACTTTGGCGGTGACGAAATGGGTTTGACCGGTGCACTATCCCGGCCTATCACCTGCAACCCCGCTTTGCAGCGGAATTGGGGAACTCCGCATTGACTCTGGACCGCACCAGAACTGAGGAATTTCCTTCCGGCAGACTCAGCCAGTGCGCGGCTGCAATTACCGGTCAGCCCGCAGGTCGCATTTGAGCCGAAGGATGGCGGCTGTGCGCAAGTCAGTCGGTAATCGTCAGCCAACGTCACGCGTAAGCCCACAGAGCGGTGACCGCAGCGATATTGAGAGCAATTGGGTGATCGCCGAGTCTGAAATGGCGCGTAATTGCGCGGCGGCATCGCTTGGTCGAAGCACTCAGTAGAACAATCGGCTGGAGAACTCGCCAGCGCATGCCCGCCCTACACATCGTGAGAGGCAAACAGGGTAGCTTATGAAGAATCCAGCGTTGTGGACTCCAGACAAATTGAAAGCATTCCGGCAGGGTGAGAGCGGGGGCTCGCTGGTGGAATGCATACTCGCCGCTGCTGTTGTGGCGACAGCGGTGGTATTAGCGGCAGATGGACTGCCCGCAACGGTCTATTCGATCTACGAGTATTGTTCCCAGGCCGTCCATACGCTGGCGCAAGCTTGGCATTGATACAAAAATCCCTCATCGATCTTTGCTTTTGTGCATGCAGTTGGCGTCGTCGAAGCCAGAATTCTTACCTTGGCATGCTTGCAACGAAAGTCTGATGTGACCGAAGGGCGCATTCCGGCATCCTGGCGCAGCGTGCCGTATGCTTGGGATGAATCGCTCCGTGTCCGACTTCGCCCAATCCGTCAAGCAGCAGGCCGACATCGTCAAGGTCATCGAAGGCTACATTCGTCTGCGTAAGTCGGGCGCGCAAAACTATTCAGGTCTTTGCCCATTTCACAAGGAGAAATCCCCTTCCTTCAGTGTCCATGCGGTCCGGCAGTTCTATCACTGCTTCGGCTGTGGCGTCTCCGGCGATGTCTTCTCCTTCGTTGGCAAGATCGAAAACGTCTCCTTCCCTGAGGCGGTGCGTATCGTTGCGCAAAAATGCGGAATCGCCCTGCCAAAGCGTGAATTCTCTTCGCCGGAAGAAGCTGCGGAAGCCCGCCTCCGCGGCCGCCTGCTTGAATTGAATGAGGCCGCCGCCGCCTGGTTTGAAGAGCAGTTGCAAACCCCTGAAGGTGCGCTTGCGCGCGAGTATCTGGCTGGTCGAGGCCTCGATCCAAAGGGAATCAAGGAGTTCCGTGTCGGCTATGCGCCTGATAGCTTTCATGCGCTCCGTAATCGCCTTAGCGGCATGGCCGACGAGCCCACCTTGCGCGTCTCAGGTCTCTTTTCTTCGAAAGAACAGGGCGACGGCAGCCAGGGCCCTCTCTACGACCGCTTCCGCAAGCGCATCGTCTTCCCCATCTGTAATGAGAGCGGCCGGGTCATCGCCTTTACCGCACGCACGCTTGAAACCGGCGACAAAGCTGGGGCGAAGTACATTAACTCGCCTGAAACGCCGCTCTATTCCAAGAGCCTCGTCCTCTTTAATCTCGACAAGGCCAAGTCCACCATCCGCCAGGCCGAGTTCGCTCTGCTCGTCGAAGGTCAGATGGACTGCATCAGCGTGTACCTGCGCGGCATTCGCAACGTCATTGCCACCAGCGGCACAGCTTTTACTGAGCAGCAGGTCGCGATTCTGAAGCGCCACACGTCGAATGTCGTGGTCAACTTCGATCCCGACACAGCGGGGGCGAACGCGGCGGAGAAGTCGATTGCGCTGCTCACCGAAGAAGGCTTTGCCATCAAAATCGTCACTCTGGAAGGCGGCCTGGACCCTGATCGTTTCGTCCGCGAACGCGGCGTCGAGGCCTACGCCAACACCATCCGCAGCGCCCGCCGCCAGTCCGACTACTTAATTGAACGTGCGCGTGCGATGTTCCCTGGTGCCAGTGCCGAGCAGAAAGTCAAAGCCATGAACTTTCTGCTGCCCCACATTCGCCGCATTCCTGAAAAACTCGTCCGCGAGCAATTCGCCGCCGACGCTTCTCAGAAACTCGGCATCGACTCTGCCGTCCTCCGTGAAGAGCTTCGTCAAGCCGCGCTTAAGCGCCGCGATCATGTGGAAGCCCGCACCTCCGAGCTCACCGAACTCGACCGCGTCCTCCTCCGCGCCCTTTGCATCACCGATCCCGAATTCGAGGAGTCCCGCCGCGTCGCTGCCGATGCCATCCGCCGCCAGCCCCAGTGGTTTGAGAGCCTCGCCTCTTTCCCGGCTCTCCAGCCCCTTGCCGACCGCAGCTCGCGCGACCCGATGGAAGTGGTTCAGGATGAGACGCAGCGCCGGTTACTGGCCGAAGCCCTGCTCGGTGAAACCGACCCGCCCGCCGACTCCACCGTTATCGGCGCCATCGTCAGCCTTGAAAAACGACAGATAGAAAACGAGTTACGCGATATCCGCGCCCGCATTGCCGAGGCCGAGCGGCGCGGCGATCATGCAGAAGTTGCCATCCTCACTCAGCGCAAACTCGAGCTCGACCGCGCTCTTCGCCGGCTCCACAGCCCATCGAACTAGTACTACGGTGCTGGCCCGATGCTGCATTCTGCCTTTCCTTGCGCCGTTCATGCCCATTCCGGCGTCTATATAAATGCGGGAGAACGTGCAGAGGCAGACAGTCATACCGAATCCGTTGCAGGCGCCGATAAGGCGGAATATGAGCCAAATGGCTGCAATCCGCAAAATCCGTGGCGGTTTATGCCGGAAATCGTGGTATTCTGTTCACCTCTGTGAGGATGCGCGCCCTTTTGCCCCACATATGAGCTGCGGCTCGCGGGCGACTCAGGCGAGAACTGAAGCGCAGTCATCCTGTTCCGAGAAACGAACAATATTCCGCACTGGAATTGCGGGAGTCCGTAGGTCTGTAGGCGAGCGCGCCTTCCTTCACACGTTGGGGAAGATTTTTTTGCTGCCGCCTACCAGACTGCGCACCGTTGCGTTATGCGGTGCTCAAAAAATATCTACGCGGGGAGAACAGGAACACTTTGGCCATTGAGAACAAATTCGAACAAGAGATTGACACCCTGATCGATCAGGGCAAAGAGAAGGGCTATCTCACCTACAACGATGTGAACGAGATGATGCCCGATGAGATGAGCACTTCGCCTGACGATCTCGACGACCTGATGACGACCATCAGCGGGCAGGGCATTGACCTGCTCGACGGACCCAAGTTCGGCGACAAGGACTTTGAGCTTGAAGAAGGTGAAGACGTCGAGCTTGATCTGACACCCGGCACGCTCGAAAAGACCAACGACCCCGTTCGCATGTATCTGCGCGAAATGGGTACCGTACCGCTGCTTACGCGCGAGGGCGAAGTTGAAATCGCCAAGCGCATTGAGCGCGGCCAGATGCGCGTGTTGAAGGCCATCTCGCGCTCGCCCATTGTCATTCGCGAAATCGTTGCCCTTGGTGAAGACCTCAAGCGCGGCGTGCGCAACGTCAAGGAAGTGGTCGTTTTCGACGAGGAAGAACTCACCGAAGATGTTGTGCAGTCGCGCGTCAAGTCCACTGTTACGCGCATCGATGTGCTGGTGAAGCACCAGAAGAAGGTCGCCCAGCTTGAAGAAAAGCAGGCAACCTTCAACACCAAGACACGCGCGAAGGAAGTGCGTCACACGCGCTGGCTCATTGCGCGCGAGAAGGTCTACGTTTCGCGCATCGTGCGCGAACTCAAGTACACCGCACTCGAGCGTAAGCGCCTGCTCGACAAGGTCAACAAGACCGTGGATACCATGCGCACGCTTGAGCGCCAGATTCGTTCGCTTGACCAGAAGTACGATGCGTCGAAGAGCGAGGAACTCAAGAAGGAATATCGCCGTCAGCAGAAAAACTGCCGCGTCGACCTTGAAAAGATCGAAGCGGACGCGGGTGTTTCTATCGCCGAGCTCAAGCGCACGCAGCGCGAGATGATCCAGGGCGATATGGACGCAGAGCAGGCCAAGCGTGAGTTGATCGAGGCCAACCTGCGACTCGTTGTTTCGATCGCCAAGAAGTACACCAATCGCGGACTCCAGTTCCTCGACCTGATTCAGGAGGGCAACATCGGCCTGATGAAGGCGGTCGACAAGTTCGAGTACCGCCGTGGCTACAAGTTCTCGACCTACGCAACCTGGTGGATCCGCCAGGCCATCACCCGCGCCATTGCGGACCAGGCTCGTACGATCCGTATTCCAGTGCACATGATCGAGACCATCAACAAGCTCATTCGCACGTCGCGTCAACTCGTGCAGGAGCTGGGCCGCGAGCCGTCGAGCGAAGAAATCGCCCGGCGTATGGACATTCCTGTCGCCAAGGTGCGCAAGGTGCTCAAGATCGCGCAGGAACCCATCTCGCTTGAAACGCCCATCGGCGAAGAGGAAGACTCGCACCTCGGCGATTTCATTGAGGACCGCCAGGCCGTCTCGCCCAGCGAGGCCGTTATCAGCGTCAACCTCAAGGAGTACACCTCGCAGGTTCTGCGCACGCTCACCCCGCGCGAGGAGCGGGTGATTAAGATGCGCTTTGGCCTTGAAGACGGCTCCGAGCACACGCTTGAAGAAGTGGGCCAAAGCTTCCAGGTCACGCGCGAGCGTATCCGCCAGATCGAAGCCAAGGCGCTGCGTAAGCTGCGTCATCCCAGCCGCAGCCGTAAACTCAAAGCCTTCGTTGACGGTGTTAAGGAGCTCTAAGCTCACTTATTCAAACCTTCTTTCGAGCCGCGGCCTTCGCGCTGCGGCTTTTCCTTTTTCTCCGGCCCTATTATTACGTCTTGCCAGTGGCTCATCCCCTCTGCTAAAACGTTTTGGCGCAGGATCGAACCCCGGCATCCTGCTGCGAAAGAGGTTGGAATGAAACACATCACTCGTCGCCAGTTTGGCAAGTCAGTCGCCGCGGTTGCCGCCGCCGGTTACGCGTCGTCTTTGTTCCCGCATCGTGCCTGGGCGGAGCGCACGCCGCTCAATCTCACCTTTCCTGAAGGGTTCAAGTGGGGCTGCGCCACCGCCGCCTATCAAATTGAAGGCGGCGCCAAAGCCGATGGCCGCGGCCCGTCGCTCTGGGATATCTTCAGCCACACACCCGGCAAAACCTATAACGGCGATACCGGCGATGTGGCAGACGACAGCTATCACCTTTACAAGACCGATGTGCAATTGTTGAAGGATCTCGGCGTGCAGGCCTATCGGTTTTCCATCTCCTGGTCGCGCGTCTTCCCTGAAGGCAAAGGCAAGCTCAACCAGAAAGGGCTCGACTACTACAACAACGTCGTCGACGATCTGCTCGCCAATGGTATCCAGCCTTACATCACCCTCTTTCACTGGGATACGCCCGCCGGGCTCAAGGGAGGCTGGCAATCGCGTGACACGTCGAAAGCCTTCGCCGACTATGCCGCCTTCATGGGTAAACATCTCAGTGACCGCGTCAAGCACTGGATGACGACCAACGAGTTCGTCTGCTTCAGCGATCTCGGCTACAAGGAAGGCCGCTTCGCGCCTGGCCTCAAGCTTGCCGACGGGCCCGTCAACCAGATACGCCATCACGCCATCCTTGCCCACGGTCTTGGTGTGCAGGCACTTCGCGCCAGCACGCCTGCGGGCACGCAGGTTGGCCTTGCTGAAAACGCATCTGTATGGGTGCCCATCATGGAATCCGACGCCGATATCAAGGCCGCGCAAAAGGCGACTCGCCTGTTCAACGCGCCCTTCCTCACAGCGCTCATGGAAGGCAAATATATCGACGAGTATCTACAGCACGAAGGCGCCAATGCGCCGAAAGTCGAACCGGGCGACATGGAAGCGATCGGCAGCCCGCTCGATTTTGTCGGCCTCAACATCTACACGCCGTCGTACGTTCGTGCCGACGATAGCCCGCTTGGCTTCACGGTGGAGAAGATGCCCACCTCGTATCCGCATATGGCCTCGCCCTGGATTCAGATTAGTCCCGAATGCATTTACTGGGGCGTGCGCAACGTTTGCGATCTGTGGAGCCCGAAGGGAATCTACATCACCGAAAACGGAACGTCGTCCGACGATGTACTCGAGTCCGATGGCCATGTCTACGATGTGGATCGTGTTATGTATCTCCGCAACCATCTCACCAATCTGCATCGCGCCGCGGCCGAGGGGTATCCGGTAGAGGGCTACTTCCTCTGGAGCCTGCTCGACAACTTCGAGTGGGCCGATGGCTACTCCAAACGTTTCGGCATTCATTATGTCGACTTCAAAACGGAGAAGCGCACACCCAAACAGAGTGCGTATTGGTACAAGGATGTTATCGCGAAGAACACGGTCGAATAGTGATTCCAGTTCATCCGGTTAACAAGAGGCCGCGGTATCTCAAATGCCGCGGCCCTTCTGCATCTCCGCGTATACTGCGAACACAATTCCCCGTTCAGGAGACCATTGTGAATCGCTCTGTTGCGCGTCTCATCGTTGTATCTTCTCTCATTGCGCTGTCTTCTTCTTCGTCTTTTGCACGCGCGGAGAAGGACTCGTCCAGGACCCCGACTATCGATCAGTCGCTTGAAATGTACAGCGTCGGTTCGCCGCAGATATCTCCCGACGGATCCCGGGTCGTGTACGAGCAGTCCCGCACCAACTGGGACGCGAATGCCTTCGAGACTGACCTCTGGATTGCCAACGTCGCAACCGGCGAACGCCATTTGCTCGTTACTACAGGTCACTCAGCGGAAGACGTCGCGTGGTCACCCGATGGCAAGTGGATCGCTTTTCTCTCCAGCCGCAAGGGTGTACTCCCGAAATCGCCGGATGACAAGCAGCAGTTGTGGGTCATGCCCTCTGACGGTGGAGAAGCGCAGCAGATTACGAAGATGGATGAAGGGGTCAACGGTTTTGACTGGGCGCCCGACTCGCGCCATATTGCCATCTCCGCTGAATCTCCCAAGTCAAAGGCTATGAAGGATCGCGAAGAAAGCTTTGGTGAATACCATGTCATTCACGCTGACTATCGGAAAGTGCACCTCTGGTGGCTTGCACTCCCGCAGGTCGATGCGGCAGGCCGCGTGGCTGCTCCTGAAGAGCCAAAGCTCCTCACGCCCGGTGACAGCTTCAGTGTCACCGGCTTCTCCGTCTCGCCTGACAGCAAAACCATTGCCTTTGGCGCAACCACTGATCCCGACCTGATCTCTTTGGGTTCGGAGGACATCTACACCGTGTCCACTGCCGGCGGCGATGTGAAGAAGATCGTCGATACGCCTTCTCCCGATAGCAATCCGCAGTGGTCGCCGGATGGCAAACGAATCGCCTATCAGACCTCCAACGGCAGCAAGTACTACTTCTACACAGATCAGCGCATTGCTATCGTTCCCGCAACCGGCGGAACTCCAAAAGTGCTCACAGAAGCCTTCGACGAAGACGCAGGCCTTATTCGCTGGGCGCCGGATGGCATCTACTTTAGCGCCCTCCACGGTATGAGCGCCGCGCTGTATCGCCTCAATCCGGAAAGTAAATCCATCCAGCAGATTGGAATGCCCGGCAGCGCCATCGCAGGTCAGTTCTCTTTTTCAAAAGACTTCAGCAAGGTTGCCTACCAGGGAGCAGATGCAAACGAATACGCTGAAATCTATGCGGCCTCTGTGCATGATCCCGCGCCTAAAAAGCTGACTGTCGCCTCAGATCAATTGAAAGGCTTCGAACTTGCTCATCGCGAAGTTGTGCACTGGAAGTCCGGCGACGGGACAGAAATTGAAGGGGTACTCTACAAGCCCGCCAATTTCGACGCAAAGAAGAAGTACCCGCTCCTGGTCGTGATTCATGGCGGCCCCACAGGCATTGACATGCCGATGCTGCGCGCCGACCGTTACTATCCCATCGAGCGTTTCGTTGCCAAAGGAGCACTTGTGCTGCGGCCCAACTATCGCGGCTCCGCAGGGTACGGAGAAAAATTCCGTTCCCTGAATGTGCGCAACCTTGGCGTGGGCGATTATGCCGACGTAATCTCAGGCGTCGATTCCCTCATCGCGCAGGGATTCGTCGATAAAGACCGCGTTGGTTCCATGGGCTGGAGTGAAGGCGGCTATATCTCGGCTTTTATTACCGCCTCAAGCGACCGCTTTAAAGCAGTCAGTGTGGGCGCCGGCATCTCTGACTGGATGACCTATTACGTGAACACAGATATCACCCAATTCACTCGCCAGTACCTGCACGCCACGCCCTGGGACGATCCTGAAATCTACAAGAAGACCTCGCCCATCACCTACATCGCGCACGCGCAGACACCGACACTCATCCAGCAGGGCAGTGTCGACCACCGCGTTCCTGTACCGGATAGCTTTGAGCTGCGCCAGGCACTCGAAGATCACGGCGTACCGGTGAAAATGGTTCTTTATGACGGCTTTGGACACCCCGTAAACAAGCCCAAACAACAGCGCGCCGTCATGGAAGAAAACGAAAACTGGTTCGGCCACTACATCTTCGGCGAACCGCTGGCGCCGGCTTTGACGCCTGAAACGAAAGACAAGAAGGACTCAGAAAAATAGTGCATGGGGTATACAGCCGTATGAGTGCGCCCAAGCCATGTTGCGGCGCAGCGCAGGGAACCAGTTCCATCGCCGATGCGTATGCTCTAATGCAAGCAATGCGAGGAGAGCAACCATGAGCACGGTTCCCTATCCCAATGCACAGGCAGTTTTTTATCAGCAATACCAGGCGGTACGGCGGGATGAAATCGTTGGCATTCTGCTCGCGCTGTTCCTGGGCTCCTTCGGCATTCACCACTTTTATCTGCGCCGTACGGGGCTGGGCATTCTCTACTGTTGCTTCTTCTGGACAGGAATTCCCGGCCTGCTTGGCTTCCTGGAGTGCTTCTTCATGCCGGGCCGTGTGCGCGAATTCAATGCGATTCAGGCAGCAGGGATTGCCGCGGCGCTTGGGATGAGCGCGCCTCCGATTGGCTGGCCAATGAATGTTACGGTCAATGTGCCTCCTGCCGGTACGCAGGCTCCTCCACAAGAGAGCACGCTGGTGGCCTGCCACCGCTGCCAGACGACGAATGTGCCGGGTGCCAAGTTCTGTTCCGGCTGCGGCGCGGCCCTTTAACCGGCCTTGCGTCAAAGAATTTTTACGAACAAGGCGATAATGGAAGTGGATTCGTTGCTTATCGGGACAGAGTTGAGAGTCTGTACAGATGGCACGGAAATTCCTCCATCCATAAAACTGGCCCGGCAAATGCCGGGCCAAACTCATTGCTTTATTCCGCTACAGCGTTCCGCACTGTTCAGTCTGGATCTGTGTCCGAATCGACATCGTGATCGTGGTGGTCATATTTGCCGATCGTTTCATTCAGATGATCCGGGTCAACTGACACCTGAACGACGTTCATTTCCTTGCCATCCAGATCCACAACAAACACACCCATGCGTTTCCCCTCAGGACGCATGAAGATAAGCGTTTGCTCTGAGCCGTGGCGTGAGGTATCGCGAATAATGCGCTGCCAGCCTGCGCCAATCTTCTGTTCGACCAGTTGATTCAGGTCGTTTCCATCCACATCGGCGTCAAAATGCTCGAATTCCGCGATGTGGAGATTGCCGACGCCATTATGCGTTGTTCCGCGAGCCACCAGGCTGATGAGCCCGCTGAAGGGAATGCGCATCGCCTGCTGGTGATAGCGGCTTTCGATGGAGCGAACAACGTCGTCAAAACCGCCTTCGCCGCCGCCGGCCAGAACGACCGTGGGAACCGCCAGCGCGACCATACAGACAGGAATCCAAAGCAGATGCTTCATTCGTCACCGTCCTTGCCGTTGGTGCTCTTGTTGGAGTTGCTGTGGGCGTTGCCGTTTGAGTGAGAGGAGTGGACGACGGACTCCATGCCGCTAAGGCCGGAGAGGCCGCTCAAGCCGGAGAGCGCGCCAAGGTCTTCCATGCGAATCGGCCCAAGAATGAGCACAATCGTCAACTCTTTTGGCTCAGCGGTGAAGATAAACATGCCGTGGGTTTGACCATTGACCTGCTTCACCATAATGTCGGTGGTCTCGCCGGATCTGCGCTCGTGTGTGTGCACAATCGGCGTCCACTCGGGCTGGGTGAAGGCGCGGCGAAGCTGCGCGACTTCGTCCATGGAGTACTCGCCTTCCTTGTCGAACTCATACGAGCGCACATAGATCCCGTCGAGGCTGCGGACGAGATTGCGCGTGGTTTGGTCGCCCTTGTCCTTGCCATCCATGAACTTCGAGGCAAACTCGAGCATGTTCTTGCCGAGCGTCACTTCGGTTACGTCGCTGGCCTTGGCCGCGAGCGATTTCTCGAGCGCGGGCGGCAGTTGAAGGGGCGTGGTCTGAGCGAAGGCCGGCGCGGCAAGCGTGGCGGCCGCCAAAGCAATGAGTGTAAGTGTGCGTTTCATTCCGTATCTCCCTGATCCTGTGCATGATCGGCACGGCTGCGTGCGTTCAGCTGTGCATTTATCTGGTTGAGCGCGCGCTGGGTAATGCGCAGCGCGGTAAAGACTTGCCGGCGGGCCTCCTCGCCCTTGCGGCGTTCGTGAACCTGCCGCCAGGCAACACCGCCAGCCAGAACTGCCACCAGCACAACGGCCGCTGCCAGGCGCTGCCAGACCACCATGCGGTAGTGCAGCCGTTCATTGCGGCGCTGGGTACGCGCGGCGAGGATGCGGCTCTTGAGGCCGGGCGGCGCGGGCTTGCGTTCGAATGCCTGGTGCAGCTCGCGGTCGAATGCGGCGATCTGTTCAAACTGTTCAGGCTCCACGGATGTACTCCTTCAAGTGGTTAGAGGCCTTGGCGCGCAACAACTTCAGTCCGCGCTGCAGGTGGCTCTTCACGGTGGCCAGGGGGGATTGAAGCATGGCGGCAATTTCGTCCGGCGACATATCCTCCTGGTAGCGAAGGATGAGCGCCGCGCGCTGCTGCTCGGGCAGGGTGGCCAGCAACTGTTCCAAACGTGCGCCGAGCGGGGAGGAATACTCCTCGTCCGAAACGCAAAGTTCGTCCTTAATTTCGACCCAAAGGTCCACACCACGCACTTTCCGGCGACGCAATGCGTCGGCCGAGCGGTTCATGGTCACGCGTCTCAACCAGTTGAGGGCGTGTTCGTGGGATTCGATGCTGCTCATGTGCCTGTCCATTTCGAGAAAGACATCCTGAGCGATCTCTTCGGCGAGTCCTCGGTCACCGGTCATGCGCCAGGCCATGGAAAAGACCATGGACTGGTGCTCCTCGACGAGTTGTTCGAAGTCCGGTTGCCAGGATCGCGCCATTGGGTTCGCTTCTACTTTCTAATCCGCACGCACGCGGGAGATGGGATGCAGAAAGTTACGCGAAACGGAGGCAGTTGGTTCACGGAGGGCGAAATGGGCGAGGCTATCCTGCGATATTCAGGCAGGAGAGAGGAGAAAAAGCACGCTGAAATGGGCGTGTAACCGACGAAGGCAAAAGTGAGGTGAAAAATGTGGCCACGCGAGGCGGGTTTGGCGATAAAAGCCTGCGCGAACCGGTTGCGCAGGCTCTGCACACAGATGGAATTTAGTCGAATTTAAGCCGTTTTTAGGGATGGGTAGAACTTTCGCGCGCTCCACCTGAGTTTTGAATGTGCCACCTGCCCGTGGTCGAGTGTTGGCTATGACTCAACCGGATTGCGCGGAACTGTGGAGGTTGAATCGTTCTGGACTGCGAGGAAGCGGGAGCTAAGACGAAGTCCGGCGCCACAGGAGATTGTGGTTCCCACCCTTGCTTCGCAAGGATGGGGCACCCCGGCTTAGTGGTTAGGGACGAGTTTTAACGGCGAAGGGTGTGCCACCCGCCATCGAATCGCTCAACACTCACACAGGTCCAAGCTGTCAGTCCCTTAAAGGACGCTTTCACGAGTACGTGCCCAAGATGCCTCGCTACCACAACCCCGGTATCCTTATCTAAGTCAATAACAGGTTCAACGTGCCCACCTGAGATCACTTCGTAATCCACTTCCTTTGCTGTTAAATACGCAGGACGGTCCAAATACTGATACATTGCCTGAGTCGTGAGAGGCTCTTGCGAGAGGAGCCCCTTCAAATGTAGTGCAAGCCTCCCTGATATCTGGCCTGTCATAATGCGCAATTCCTTTGGCGTCTCAGACCCAATCTGAACTTGTGACTCAAAGCTTGCCTGTTTAAAACTATCATCCATAAAGAAGACAACAAGTGACACCATTACCTTACCAGTTCTGTCTGGGATAATCTTTATATAGGTACTACCGTCAGAATGATAGAAAATATCAGTGGTAATGACCGGCTCTGACGCTAACAGGAAGCCGTCATCTGAATAGAATTGCAATGACACATTTATATCTTTCACTTTCCCATTTTGTATTCCGATGGGAATCTCATTGACCTCTCCTAAGTACATTTCCATATTGGCGTGAGATACATCTACCTGACCGCTCGAACTCTCCGAGACCTGAAGAGAATCTTTGGCTGCGGCGCCATTAGCATGCAACGAAGACACAAGACAGATAACAACGAAAAAGACGAAGAGCGCCGCAATTCGACACACGCTAATACCTCTTGCACTCACACAAGAATATTTTCTCATTTCCTCCTCCATAGACATTCATTCGCTCAGGATACTAATTCAAAGCTTACCTTGGCGGATGGCGCCCCCTTGCTATTCATTTGTTAGTTTCACCACTAACGTGGGTGCCCCATCCTTGCGGAGCAAGGGTGGGAAGTACAATTTCCCTGGGTGCGGAGCTTTGTCTTTCCTCCCTTTCCCATGCGGTCCAGAAGGATTCGATCTCCACGGTTCCGTGCAGCCCGGTTGAGTAATGGCGGGCGCTGGACCACGGCCAGTCCTCAGGCTTGGCCACAAGGTCGCGGACGACCGGGTTGCGGTGCATGTAGCCGATCTTCTCTGAGCGCTTTTCTTCGCTCCATACATTGAAGTCGTAATAGCGGCGTTGCCAGAACTGCGTTTGGTCTTTGCGCTTGAGCTTTCTGGATGTTTGCTGCTTCAAGACCTGGAGCGCAACGGCCAGCGATGCGATGCGCGGTTCACTGACGAGCAGATGGACATGCTCAGGCATGAGCACGTAGCCGAGCACGACAAAGTCGTATCGACGGCGCATGATTTCCAGTTCGCGTTCGAAGCAAGCATAGGCCCCTGCAGAATTGAGCAGGGGCAGGCGTCGATAGCAACTGAAGGTGATGAAGTGAAATGCGCCAGCCTTCTGATATCGGACTAACTTGCCTTTCATAAGGAAGGTTGAGTGTAGGTGATTCCTACCCTTTCAGCAAGCTGGGTGCTGCCACCTGTTAGAGGCAGACAGCGCCTGCGGCCACAAGAGTTATGGTTCCCACCCTTGCTACGCAAGGATGGGGCACCCACTTTTGGGGTTAGGGAAGAGTTTTAACGGCGAAGGATGCGCCAACGGCCCCACGAGTTCCGAGTAGGCTCGCCACTCATTCACCCGCTGTGTCGGTTGGCTTCTTCGTCGTCGTATAAGCGGTTACGAGCACCTGCCTTCGTCGCGGCTTCGGATTCGGCGGGTTCGCGGAAGGGTTCGACGGTGATGCGCTCGTAGCGCACTTCAAGAATCTCCAGGTGTTCTGCGCCACCGGGCGCATGGAGAACCACGCTGTCACCCTCTTCCGACTTCATCAACGCGCGGCCCAGAGGGGATACCCAACTGATGTGGTTACGGCTGAGATCGACCTCGTCCGTGCCGACGATGCTCACCTCGCGCTCGACTCCTTCGGCATTGGCGTAGCGCACGGTGGCGCCGAAAAATGCCTTCGCCAATCGCTGCCCCGATCTTGGCGCTTCCGGATCGACCACTTCAGCAGCTTCAATGCGCTTGGACAAAAAGCGGATGCGCCCGTCGATCTGGCGCAGCCGACGCTTGCCGTACTGGTAGTCGGCGTTTTCACTGCGGTCGCCGTTGCCGGCAGCCCACGCCACGACCTCCACCAGGGCCGGGCGCTCCCTGGTGAGCAGAAACTTGTGCTCCTCTTTGAGGCGCTGCAATCCGCCGGGTGTGATGTAGTTTTTGCCCAGCGGCGCGGCGTCTTGTTTGGGGTATCTTGTGAACCCTTTCCGCATTTTCTTCAACCTCCGGGTGCGAAGCCAGCAGGCCGCGCTCCCATGAACAAGGATGAACGCGGATCGCAATCGCCGCCGGTCATCCGGATGCAGGGGAATTCCTTTGCATCCCTCACTGATTTTTTCATGTTTACCGGACCCTGAGCGATGCGATCGATCCAGCTTGGCCGTGCTGGAATCAGGAGTGGGTTTTTCGGAAGCGCTCATGATTAAGAACGCTTGAATTGCAGGCGCACCCATTGAACAAGTGCGAGGACAAGCAGCAGTGCCGCAACCCATGCGAACCAGTTGCCGAGCTTCTGGTAAAGCGTCGAGTAGTGCTGGGCGGGAACGTCAGCGAGGAGTGTGGCGAAAGGCGCGGCGTTGCTGCGGCGCTCGGCGAGGATGCGGCCGCGGCTGTCACTTACAGTGAGGTAGCCGTTCTTGGCGGCGCGCGCAATGCTGAAGCCGTCTTCTACGCCGCGCATGACGGCGATGTGTCCGTGCCATGCGGCATCCACGACGAAGTCCCACGCGGGAACGAGCAGCAGACCTGCGCCCGCCGTGCCGTAGCGGCTGGCAGGCGCGCGGAAATCCATGTCTTTGCAGATGGCCACGCCCCAGAGTTGTTTGCCGCGCGGAAGCAGAACAAGCTGAGTGCCGGGCGTGAGATTCGACTCAAACGGCGGCAGCATGTGCTCCTTGTTGTACGTCTGGAGCGGTGCGGTTGGCGAGTAGATGCGTGCCTGGTTGTATTTCACGGCGCCGTCGACATCGACCACACCGGCAACGATGGTTGCACCGGTTTTGTCGGCGAGTGACTGGAAGGCTGTGTCCGCGGGCTGGGACTGGCCCTGCATAGTGACGCCAAGCTTTTCAGGAATGACGATGGCCTTTGCGCCTTGTGCAATGAGGGCCTCCGCGGCTTGGGCGTAGTCGCGGAAGAGGCGTTCGGTGGGCGCGCCGGCATTGACGACTGTGTCGTTGGCTTTGAGATCCGATGCGATGAGACCGACGCGCACTGTGTCTGCGGTGTGTGCGCTGAGACGTGCGACGCCGAAGGCAAGGATGGCGGCGAGTGCAGCGAGCGGCACGGCGAGAATGCGTGACGCATTTTGGGGGAATTGCGCGCGGTGATGGAGCCAGAGGACGACGGCGCTGGGAAAGAGCAGCAGAAAGAAGGTCATGCCCCAGGGGCCGGTGATGGAAGCTAGTTGCAGGAAGGGGAGAAAGCCGAGTTGCGAGTAGGCGAGGCTGGCGGCGGTGCCGTGCGGAGTGGTGAAGTTGCGGATGAACTCCAGCGTTGTCCATGCAGCGGGCAGCGTAATGAGTGCGGACCACAATGCGCCGCGCAGAGCAAGTGCGCGAAAGAGCAGCGTGACGAGAGTGAAGGCGATCCCGGCTGCAGCGAATAGTTGTATCCATGTGGATGCGGGCAGACCGAGTGTGCGGGTGAAGTAGCTGAAGAGATTGAGATTGCCCAGGAGAAATGCGGCGAACGATGCGCATGCGGCCCAACCCCACGGACTGCGCAGCGCAAACCAGAGCACGGGAATGAAGGCAAACCACATGAGCGGCCACACGGGCTGCATACCGTTGCCAAAGTAAAGAAGTGCGGCGGTGGCAGCGGTAGCAAGTGTGCCTTCAACGAACGTGCGGGGATGAATTGCGGAGTCCATTGAAATATCTCCTGAAAGCTCGATGGCAGTATGTGCGGAACTGCACAGGTGACATGGCGACGCGGCCGCCAAGATAGAGCATCATGAGCCCCTGCTGCAGCGCGCCGGTTTCAAAGACGATTTCCCATACGTCGTCTTTGCGGAAGTAGCCGGAGTCCATTGCCTGTTGAATCAGGCCGGCTGCGACATTGGCTGTGGGCGATGTCCCACGGCGGAAGTCCTCCGGATATTGGCGTGCGCCTTCGCGTCTGGTGAGGAACATGAGCTCATAGAGGTGCGGCGACTCGAAGGCGAAGTCGAGATAGAGGTCGAGGATGGCGACGAGCCGGCGGTCGATGCTTCCTGTGAGTTTGAGCGCCGCAAGACGCTGGGTGAGATCGGCGAAACCCGCGTCGGCGAGAGCGTTGAGCAGCCCGTCGCGATTGGCGTAGTGACGATACAAGGCCATGGGTGTAATGCCGACCGCGCTTGCGACGCGGCGCGTGGTAACGGCGTCCGCACCTTCCTTGTCAAGCAGCTTGCGTGCGGCGCTGGCAATTCTGCCGGAGGTTGTCATGCGGGTATGTATACACTGTATACTTCGTGGCGGTCAAGATGCCGCAATGGAGTGTTCACAGGGATGGATGCGTGCTTATTGGGCGGCGGGCTCGGCCGATGCCTCGACGCCGGTTTGGGCAAAGGTGTAGTGGAGCAGCCATGTGCCGGGTGAGGGCTGGAAGGTCCACTTGCGCGAAGCCTCAAGTGCGAGGTTGGCGAAGTAATGGCTGGGGCCGGGTTCCGCAATGGAAGCACCGGTTACATTGCCCGTGTTGTCGACTTCGGCGCGGATGGCGACGTGAATGTGCCCGCGGATGGTTTGAAGCGCGTTTTGTGGTGCGTCGGGCAAAACCTGGTGCACGACGGCCACGGAAGAAGACGGTAAAGCAGTGGTCTGTGCCGGAGGTGATTCGGGTTGTGCCGGCCGTTGTGATGGCGTCTGCTGCGCAGGATGTGGTTGAGGTGCGGCGGATTCAGACGGAGCGGACTGTTGTTGCGCAGTGAGCGGTTGCGACGGTTGCGGTGAAGGTGTGGCGAGTTCCTGTGCGGGAGTGGGTGCGGCCGATTGAGGTGCAGGATGACGCGAGCCCATGGAGACGATGGCCATGATGCCGCCTGCAACCGCAGCCAGAGCGACGGCAACGATGACGTAGAGGGCATAGCGGCGCTTTGCCTGCGACGGTGAAATGGGTGGAGCGGTTAGACGCGCAGGCGCCGATGCGGGTGGCGCTGGATGCAGCGCATTGTGGATGTCGCCGAGCGCGTACCGCAGAGACGGGTCGACGCGGAGACAATCGCGCGCGATCCGGAGATAGGGCTCAGGCACACCTTCCGGCACCATGGGATTCGTAGCCTTGGAGCTGTAAAAAGTGGGGAGTTTCTGCGTAAGCGACTCCGCAAGAAGAACTCCGAGCGACCACATGTCGGCCGCGCGCGTAGGCGCTTCAGTACCGAGCTCAGGTGCGTGATAGATGGATGCTTCCGGAGTATTTGCGCCGGACCGCGTCTTGCGCGGCATGGACGGCGGATCTTCTTCACGATGCACCGAATCAATAGAGAGCTTGAGGGTGTTGGAGACGACCATGATGTTGGAGGGCTTGAGGGAGGCATGGGCGAGGTGTCGGATGTGGAGATATGTGAGCGCATCCAACACCGGTTCGAGCATATCTTTCACTTCATTTTGCGTGAGGGCGCGGGATGGGACTGTTTCGGAGAGGAGTTCGTCAGCATATTCGGTAACGGCGAAATAGTAGGACCTGCCGTCGAGCTCACAGCGGCCGGAGTGGAAGAGCTGGACGAGATTGGGATGGGTGAGGGTGCGCGCGGTTTCCCACTGGGCGGTGAGAGCTTCAGCGTTGACGGCACCCTCGGGGATGAGCTTGAGGATGGCCTCACGGGGCGGGTCCATGTGGAGCTGGGTGCGGAAGACACTACTGTGCGGCGTTCCGCCGAGCCATTCGAGGAGCGAGAATTTTTCGTCAATGATGACGCCGACACACTCGGCGCCAGGCAAGGAAGAGGAAGGCATGGCGCGGACTCCGATTCGCGCGGGAACAGACCGCAAAGAAATCGTGCCCCCATGTTAACCCACTACTTCCCAGAGATTTGTGACAGAACGGAGAGCTACCAGCCCATCTGGCTCATGCGGGTGAGGATGATGGAGCTGTAATGGTCCATGCGCTGGGGGCGGCGGCGGATGGGATTTGGAAGGATGGCGGCCAGGCGGGCGGCCTGGTCGCGGCCGATGGCGCGGGCAGAGATGCCGTAGTGGTAGCGGCAGGCGGCATCGGCGCCATAGATGCCTCCGGGGCCCCACTCGACTACGTTGAGATAGAGCTCGAGGATGCGGCGCTTGCCGAGTACAACCTCAGCGACGGGGACGAGGGAGGCTTCCGCGCCTTTGCGAAGGAAGGAGCGGCTGGTGCCAAAGAACAGATTCTTGATGAGTTGCTGGTCAATGGTGGAGGCTCCGCGGAGGCGGTGTCCCTCCCTGTCTTCATCGACTGCAAGCTGGATCTGCTGCCAGTCAAAACCGTGGTGCTGGTAGAAACGGGCGTCCTCGGCGGCGACAACGGCATGTTGCAGATTGGGAGAGATTTGGGAGAGAGGTATGAAGTCGTAGCGGGGGCGGTAGGGCTTGCTGCCCGGCAATGACCCGGTGAGTGACTGGATGCGGCGCTCAATGTGGAGCGCGGTGGTGGGTGGGTCAACAAAGCGGAAGAGGACGAGCAGGAAGGCAAAAAAGAGCCAGAGGGCAACGGTAAGCGCAACGATCCAGAGGAAGACGGCGCGGAGAAGTTTGCCGAAAGTACGTGGCGGGGCAGGCAGGAGCAGGGCGCGCAGGTGCGGTGGGATGCGGAGCCGAGGTTCAGGGTGAGCCGCACCCGGCGGAGTGTCGATGGGCGCAGGAGGCTCGCCGCCGGCTGGGATGGAGGGTGAGGCCACAAGGGAAGGATACTGCAGAGAGAGCGCCACCCAGATGGGAAGACATCAAGCCCTCACAGAGAGTGCGGATGGAAGGGCGGCGACAGTTGGCCGGCAGGATATTAAGGCATTTGAAGAGAAGCGCTCTCGATTGTTCTTACGATCCACTCAGCATGTGGCATTCCACTGTATCGAACAGCTTGCACTTCCCGCGCAAGATCATATTCCACGCGACGGACTTTGACTTGGGAACCGTCGATTAAAAGATAGCTTGCCCGATGATCACCATCGTGCGGTTGTCCAACACTTCCGGAATTGGCTATGGTCAGCGTTCCAATTCTTCGGACGAAAGGCTGGTGAATATGTCCGTACAGGACGATAGATTGGTCGATTGAGGAATATACAGAGTTGAATTGCTCATCGCTGTCTTGCGCGGAAGGTGCAATCCAAGGATTTCCCGGGCTTGCATGAACAAGCGCAATCGGCTCATTTACTTGCACCAGAGGAAGGCCGCGCAGCCATGACAGACGCTCTTCTCCTAACCGCTCACGCGTGAATGCAGCCATATCTCGGATGGCGTCCCAGAGGGAGGCAAGTTTAGGAGCTCGATTCGCGAAAGTCTCGAATGTTTCCGGCGATGCGAGCATTTGGTCAGTGTTCCCGGCGACGCCTTTCCATCCGAAGTCGCGAATCTGATCTACGATCTCAACCGGCCCCGACCCAGCATCTGCGAGGTCCCCACCGTGAAAGACGATATCGGGAGAAGTCTGCTTCAAATCAGCTAAGACGGCTTCAAAAGCCGTTTTGTTGCCGTGAATGTCAGAGACGATAGCAACTCGCATCGCAGACTCCTCCCGTTCCGACAGAATCGCAGAACGCTATTCGCTCGACAACAGCAGGCCTTCTCATGGAACAGGGCTGGTGCACCGCCGCATGAGAGCTGGAATCTTGCTTGTCTGCGCTTGCACTATGGTGACGTGCAAAGATCGGGGCCCCATTTTTGGATTTTCTGAAAATTTTGAGGCCGGAGCTACAGACAGGCTTGTACCTGTTGGTAACCGGCACCGGTGACCTGCCGTGCGAGAAGGAGCGAGAGCTAGTAATCAGTAAGTCATATAAGTTAAAAAGTTAGTTTTCGGAAAGTCTTCCTTTTCAATATTCATCGCTGGAAGCGGCAGGCGATCAGACGCAGCGGTGCCATGCGCATCCCACCTTGGGTGATGCCGCCGAAGTGCATAAGTTGATTCCAAAGAGTGATTTATGGGATTTCGATAGAGGCGCACACTCTGCCTTGTGACGTGCTCAGAGGGCACTTTACAGACATCGCCAGGGGCTGGAAGAGATTGAGGGCAGAGTTATGAAGAAGCTAGTATTCGCAATCTTACTTATATGCGCCGGAACCACATTTGCCCAGGAAGTGGGCAGTTTGCCTGACGCCGTTATACCGAAACAGAACATCAGCAGCTCCCTTGTTGCCATGAACGATGGGATGCCCTTTGCCATGGCCAACGGCGCCGTTGCTTCGACTGCGCTCCGGCCACAGCGCGTTGCCGACAAAAAGTTCGTGGCCGTGCAGGCGTTGCATGCAACGGCCGCTGTGCTGGATATCGAGAGCACACAACACTGCCTGCGCGCGAAGACCTGCTCGGAGGGCAATCCGCTGATGCCGTCGAGCCGTGCCGGCGCCTATTCGATGAGTTTTGCGCTGGTGACGGGCGAGGGCCTGATGAGCTATCTTGCCAAGCGCCAGCACAAGGCGGGGTGGGCGCTGGGGCCCATCATCGGCACAACGGCGCATGTGACCGGTTTTACGATGAACTCGATCCGGTTTGGGTTTTAGAAAAGACTAACGGCAAAAGCTGGGAGATATATCCAGCGAATATGGAGAGAAACGGCAAGAGAAAGGTCGCCATTTTGCATGCGCAAACGGTGAGGGCCTTATTTTGACGGGTTTATGCGGCGGCAGAGTTGCGGAAAAGCAAGCTAAAGCTGGGCGAAGATGTGTGCGAGGGTTTACGGACAAGCGAAATCAGGCCGATTTTAGGCCAATTTAAATGCGCAAAAGATGCCTGACCTATCCCTTTGGAACAGGCTGAGCGTATTGACCCCAGGTTTGGGGTGCAGGGGCGGGGAACGCCATTCCGGGGACCGAGCGGGCGGAGACGACACACGGGAGTGTGCGACGGGACACAGAAGGGGAAGGACGCCGCGGCCAGACTGATAGTCCGGGGAGGGCGTTATGGAGAAAGAACACTGCTGCAAGGGCGGCGGGAAGGTCCAGGTGGTGAACCACACGTTCATGGGCGGGCTGTGGTGCGCCTCATGGTTGTTTACGATCGGGTATCTGCATTTGAGTTTCTGGAAGGGCGTGCTGGCGATTGTGCTGTGGCCGTACTACATCGGGGTGCATGTTAAGCGGACTGGTGAAGTGAGGCGATGTGCGCGCATCCTCGACGACCAGAAGGGGACAGGCTTTTGCGCCGGACGGCTGCCTGCAAGCCGTGGACCCGGAGGGGCGGTGCGCATTTCTAATTGAGTGGTGGACCGGACAGCGACACTCACGGCGAACCGGGCGCGGAATTTGCAACTCGATCTGGCCGCTGCTGAATAAAAAGGATCAATCTCTATTGACGGGGTGAGGACATTGCTCTCTCACATCTCCAAAAGAAGGAGATATGGGCACTCCTTTTCGTGCGTGGAATGATTCCCATATCTGGGCCACCCGCCGGTTGCGGTTGTGCTCCAGAAGTCATCGAACATTTTCCTTCGACTCACGAATCTTCATTAATATCTACGGAGTAACTACCGGCTTGCGGTCGCACTGTGATAGTGGGATATCATTTGAGCATCTTTCCCAAGGATTTGCGGCAAGTATGGCATCAATTTCCTACCCGACCAGTTTGTCGATTCCAGGTCCATGGATACTCGACCTTGATAGCCTCCGAAATTTAGATCAGCTAATTGATTCTTGTGAGCGCCGTATGCAAGAGAGGCGGGAAGAACTTATTGACGCACAATTCGCCACAGAGTGGATTGAGATGCTCAAAGATGGGATACCTGATGAGCAGATGAGTCAACGGGCCACGGCACTTCGGAAGAGAATTGGAGAACGCTACGGGCTGAATTTTCAAAGACGACGGCTAGTTGTCTACATGAGTAAAGGACGCTCGACACAGGGTAGGACGTTTGAAGAAGTCGCTAACCATCCTCACGCGAGAACTGAAATCCCGAGGGGATTCGACTTCAGTCTGGAGATTGCAGACGCCGACTTAAAGGTGAGCTTAGGTTCGTCCGAGTATAACCGCGATCTTTCCATTTCGGTATCAAGTCATGACCGTGATTTTGCAGAGGAGTTGTTTGGAAAGCTGTTTAATTGGGCTTCGGATATCCAGCCAAAGCGATGGCTTCAGTTATGGCTCAAGTCCAACATGTTCTCGACCCTTTTGTTGATTCTTGCAGTCTGGCTGTTCGCTTTAACTGCATTTTTCGTGTTGAGGCCAGTAGATGGGCCGAGCATCGTCCGCCACCAGGCACTGGAGTTAGCGAAGGGGGGAGTGAATCAGTCGAATGAAATGAAGGCCATTCAATTGTTGCTCGAAATGGAAGTGGGCTACGAACCCGCACCAATCCCGAAGGTACACAAGCATCTCAGCAATCTATTCTTGGTTTGGTTTGGCTGGGCTGCTTGCGTTCTAGTCGCCTTTAGGTCGCCTCCGAAGGGAGCTTTAGGAATATGGATTGGAAAGGATCAAGTTCAAAGGCAGCGATGGTGGATTGGATTCGTTTCAGTCACAGTTCCGAGCTCAGTTCTCGTACCGATTCTGTTGCATGCGCTCGGTCTCTCATAAATAGTCATGAGAATGCAAGGTGCTAATTTAGAGCAGGATATGCATATTTCCCAACAGTCGAAACTCGATCAAGTTGGTGCCCAATGTCGCTGACACCATCTCGCAGAAAATCATTGGCGCAGCGAATCTAGTGTCTTTAGGTGCTCTGGAATGTGTTCCAACTGGAACTTTCAAGAAACTGCCACGCACAGACTCAGTTTAAGAACAACTTCAGTATAGAAATAAAACGCGGCGCATGCGGGAGCTACCTTGCAGACGGCGAACACGGCTACGGGGCGTTTCTGTCGAGCTTGTCCGGGGCTGAAGCCTTAAGAATCTTTGAGAGAACCTATTCAGTGGCCTAAAGGCCACTGTTCCTTCCGGGTTGCGCTTGCGCGCAAGGAGAGACGGTTTTTCGATTCGTGGTGGGGTGAGTACCTACCTTTCCCACATCTCCCTTTGGGAGATATGGGGCACCCGGGTTCATGGGTAAGTTGGCGTCCCGAACAGCAGATTCTTCGCTTGCCACCGCACTGCGTGCAGCAGACGGCGCCTGCGCGCAAGGAGAGACGGTTTTTCGATTCGCGGCTGGGTGAGTACCTACCTTTCCCACATCTCCCTTTGGGAGAGATGGGGCACCCGGGTTCATGGGTGAGTTGGCGTCCCGAAAGCAGATTCTTCGCTTGCCACCGCACTGCGTGCAGCAGACGGCGCTTGCGCGCCCGAACATGCGCTCGAGATGACAGGTCTGTGGTGGGGTGAGTGTCGATCTTTCCCGGGTGCCCAAATGCGAGGCACCCGGGGCACCCATGTTCTGTACCAGGTAAGCATCGAAAAAAGCAACCGCAGGTCCCTCGGCTCCGCTTCGCTCCGGTCGGGATGACAGTCGGTGGTGGTCGGGTGAGTGCCGATCCATCCCAGGTCTCAGAATCGAGACCTGGGGCACCCGGGTTTGTGGTTGGGATGCGTTCGTGCGCCGGTGAGAGTTAGAAAAGATCCGGGATGGAGTGGAAGGCGATGCGGGTGGGGGCGGCTTTATAGGCCGCCAGCATGGCGGCGGGGGCGAGGGCGGTGGTGCCGTATTTCTGGTTCATGGCGTCCATGGCCTGCATGAGGCGGGTGCGGCGCTGGGAGTTATCGAGCGTGTCGAAGAGGTTGAGCGAGTGGAGCCGGTCGGGGACCAGGTTGTTGAGACTTACTCCGATGAAATAGGGGTGGGCGTAGTCCGCACTGCGTGCGGCAGACGGCACCTGCGGTGCGGCAGACGCTCGCTCATCGCTCGCAGAAGAGTATTGGCTGTCTTCAAAAGCCCTGGAAGCAGATTCTTCAACCCACCCTAAACGCTCGGCTTCGCCTTCCCGTTTAGGATGGGGCACCCGGTTTGGATTTGATCCTTCGCGGGTCTCAGAATCGAGACCTGGGGCACCCAGGTTCCTTGGTGAGTTGGCATCCCTAAAAGCAGATTCTTCATCCCACCCTTTGCTTTGCAAAGGATGGGGCACCCCTGTCCCACTGGAACCCGCTGGAGATTGATTCCACAACTTGGTGAGGGCGGCGATGAGTGTGGGGTTGTCCTGGCACTCGGAGAGGCGGAGCTCGCGGTGCCAGCCGTTGGTGGGGACGCCGAAGCGGGAGACGGGCGCCTTTTCCGACCGCGGCACGGCGAAGCCGATGGAGAGGGAGATGGACGAGGCCCAGAGTCCATTGGAGCGGAGGCGCATGGCGGCCTTGTGGAGGAGTTTGTGGGCGACGGCCCAGGCCTTCTCTGTGGTGCGCAGCTCGGGGGCGAGGACGTGAGAGTGGGAGATGGACTTGAGGTGCTCGGTCTCGGTGAGGTCGAAGTCTTCTCCGCGGAGCCAGTGAAAGAGGCGCTCGCCCCAGACGGAGCCCCAGAGCTCGCCGGCCTGTTCACTGGAGAGGGCGAGGAGCTGGGTCATGGTGTGGATGCCTTTGGCGTTGAGGCGCTTTTCTGTGCGCGCGCCGATGCCGGGGAGGTCGCGCAGCTCGAGGAGAGGGAGGGCTGTGGGGAGGATGTCGAGGGGGAGGGCGACGAGGCCGTCGGGCTTCTCCATGTCGGAGGCGACTTTGGCGAGGTAGCGGTTGGTGGCAAGGCCAACGGAGGAGCGGAGGCATTGGCCGACGCGCTCGCGGATGCGGGCTTTGACAAGGCGGCCGAGCTCAAGCGCGGCGAGGAGCGAGCGCTCGCGGCCGATGAGGCGGCAGGCCATCTCGTCGATGGACTGGATGCTGGTGACGGGCAGGCAGGTTTCGACGGTTTCGACGATGCGGTGGTGATAGTCGACGTAGATTTCGTGGCGTGCCTCGACGAACTCGATGCCGGGACACATGCGGCGCGCGTCGGAGACGACGGTGCCGGTTTTGACGCCGTAAGCCTTGGCTTCATACGAGGCGGCGATACAGACGGTGGTGTCGGCGAGCATGGGGACGACGCCGATGGGGCGGTTGCGGAGCTGGGGGCGGACCTGCTGCTCGACGGAGGCGAAGTAGGAATTGAGATCGACGAAGAGCCAGTTGAGGTTGTTGGCGGGGTTGGGCACCTGCGGTGCGGGCATTGCATGCAGCGGCTGCTCGCGGGGGGCTCGCTCGGGATTTGAGGGCGGATCGGGAGTGGTGTCGGGGTCTGCGTCGGGGTCGTGCCAGAGCTCGTCGAGGGGTGAGCCGGCGGGGATGGGATTGTCCGGATTTTGGGGGTCGTGGTCCGGAGGGTGCGGCATGCGGATATTTTCGCTTTTTCTTTGCCTAAAGGCAAGAGGAATCGGAGCGTGAGCAGGGTACCGGTTCAGAAGTGACTTCCGGCTGCGATTTTGCTAATACGCTTTAGTGACGGAGAAAAAAGGTGATGCTACACTGGTGGCTCTCAGTGACAGAAGCCGCGCCATGATACTTTTCGTGCATGGGTCCGGTCTATATAGATAGGCGAGGTTGGGGATGCAGCACCTGATGCATTGGCTTACTGACTCGGCGACCGTGATTGCCATCGTGGTGACGGTGGGTGTTGGTGTGCTTTTGTTCTGCTGCCTGGGCTGCAGTAAATGCGGTGGATGCGAGAAGGACGATTTGTTCCGCAAGCGGCATGTGTAAGCCATTGCATGGAGCAGCCGGCGCTTGCGCGCCATGAGATTCGATTCCAATCTAACTTTCCGTTGCATGGAGCAGCCGGCGCTTGCGCGCCATGAGGTTCGATTCCAATCTAACTTTCCGTTGCATGGAGTAGCCGGCGCTTGCGCGCCGTGAGATTCGATTTCAATCTAACTTTCCATTGCATGGAGCAGCCGGCGCTTATAGCACGGCGAAAGTTCGCTGATAGCTCGCAGAAGATTTGCGATTGCAAATGAAAGGCTCCCGGAGATGGGAGCCTTTTGCATTGCGACGCTCATTTGCGGTTGAGTGGGTACCGATTGTTCCCATGTCCGAACGTCAGGGACATGGGGCACCCGGACTGGTGGTGTTATGAGCAAGCGGGTGCTATTGCACGGGCGGCATGAGGTATTGCTCGAAGTGGGTGAGGATGCGGGTGTAGAGGTGGGTGCGCACATCATGGCCTGAGATGGAGTGGGTTTTGCGCGGATAGAGCTGGAGATCGTAGGGCTTCTGGGCCTTGATGAGGGCTTCGATGTATTGAATGGAGTTCTCCATGTGGACGTTGTCGTCGCCGGTGCCGTGGACGAGGAGCAGGTGGCCGTGGAGGTCTTTGGCGGTGAGGACGTCGGCTGCGGCGTCGTAGACGTCGGGGTTGTCATTGGGCAGGCCGAGGTAGCGCTCGGTGTAGACGGAGTCGTAGTTGCGGAAGTCGGTGACGGGGGCGACGGAGACGCCGGCGCGGAAGCGGTCGGAGTGGCTCATGGCGTAGAGCGTGAAGGTGCCACCCCAGCTCCAGCCCCACCAGCCGAGACGTTTGGGATCGAGCTGGGGATATTTGGCGAGGACCGAGTCGATGACGGTCATCTGGTCTTCGAATTGAATGGCGCCGAAGTTGTGGTAGGCGAACTGCGCAAAGGCGCGGCCGCGCATGCCGGTTCCGCGGTTGTCGGCGTGTAGGACGGCGAAGCCGTGCTGGGCGAGGAGTTCGTCAAAGAGCAGGCCGGAGCCCCACTTGTTGGCGACACTCATTCCGCCGGGGCCGCCGTAGGGATTGACGATGAGCGGGACGGAGGCAGGGTCAGTTTTGCCGGCGGGGAGGAGCAATGTGGCAAAGAGCGGCGTGCCGTCATGCGCTTTGACCGTGATGGACTCGGGCGCGTGGAGGTCGTAGGCGTCGAGCGCGTGAGTCTGCCAGAAGACCTTGCAGGCGCCGCCGGTGGAGCAGAGTGAGAACTCAGGCGGCGTCATGCGCGTGGAGAAGTCGTCGACGTAGCGGGAGCCATCGGGCGAGAAGCTGGGCGAATGCGTGCCGGCGGCGGTGCTGAGCTGCTTGCGCTGACCATCGAAATCGACCTGCCAGATGCCAATGTCCTGCAGGTTGCCTTCATTGGAAAGGTAGGTAATGAGTTTGGCTTTGGGATCGACGCGAACGATTTTGCTGACATCGAAGTCACCGGAGGTGAGCTGCTTGACGAGCGTGGCGGCGCCGGATGTGGGGTGGGCCTGGTTGTAACTGTAGAGATAGACGTGATTGTGACCGTCACTCCAGTTGGTGAGGGCGATGATGCCGTCGCGAACGGTAAGGTCGTAGTTTTCGGCGAGGAATTTGTCGTCGGAGATGTCGAGGACCTTGACGGCGTCGCCGGAGCCGATGCTGGCGAAGTAAAGCGTGCGGTGCTGGTGATCGCGAGTGAGGGTTTCAATCCAGACGTTGTCTCCATCAATCCAACCGAAGCGGGGAATGTAGTCGTCTCCCTGCTTGATGGGGAGCTTGATCCACCTGGTGTGGCCACCGGAGGCTTTGACGATGCCGACGCGCACGGCGGGGTTGGGATCGCCAGCCTGCGGATAAGACTGCATGGTGACGCGGGCATGTGTGGGCAGCCAGTCCGTGAGCGGATAGACGGGGACATGTGACTGATCGGATTCGAGGTAAGCGAGGTACTTCGAGTCGGGCGACCAGAAGTAGTCACTGCGCACGTCGAGCTCCTCGGCGTAGACCCAGCTGACCTCACCGTTGAGGATGGTGGGAGACTCGTTGTCGGCGACATCGCGTGTGGGCTGGCCCATTTCGTCAAAGTGCATGACGGCGAGGTTATGTCTGCGGACGAGGGCGAGGAGTTTGCCGTCTGGAGAGAACTTGGGATCGGTGCCGGCGGCCATGCCGGAGGAGCCGAGATCGATACCGACGCCATTCTTGAGATTGAAGAGCCAGAGGCGCCCGTTGGCGTCGAAGAGGATGTGCTGCGAGTCGGGAGCCCAGATGTAGTCGGGCATATCGTAGCGCGAGCGATGGTCGCGCTCCTGCTCGGTGGCGGGACCGGCAGAGAAGCCCTTCATTTTGGCGCGGCTGATGAGCACGTGTGTGGTGCCCGCAGGGTCGAGGTCAATGAGCTGATCACTGTCGATATAGGAGAGGTGATTGCCGTCGGGCGACCATGTGACGTCGCCGGGAGGGTTGCCGTAGAGCGAGCCGTGCGCGTAGATTTTGTCGACGGTCAGCGGGATGGGCTGCTGCTGAGCGGGGAGCGCAACGGTGAAGGCGGAAAGAGCCAGGCAGGAAGACAGAAGAGCAGTGGTTGCTCGCATGGACGGAATACCCCCAAAAGACAATGCCCGGAATCAGCTTGTATGCGGTTGTTTAGAAGGCCCGGGCACGTAGATTGCAGTGTAACGCAGGGGTGGAGCGGAGGATGGGGGAGGCGGATGGAGATGAGTTAGTGGTTGGTTGTCTGGTGAATTGCTTATAGCTCCTAATGGGTGCTTTGGCCTGTTGTCGACAGATGAAAAATCCTCGCTTAACACAAGACGACTTATCGGTAGCAAACAGGTGTCGGTGAGTGCATTGGCGATAATGCGTAAACCGAAATCCGGCCGCTCGATATAGGCGACCGCTCCACCAGAGCCTTGATCATTAAAGGCCATAATACACTTGGCAAAATGGATGAGTAGGTGAAGGATGTTGGCATGGGCCAATATCCAGTCGCACGTTTGCGTTTACAGAGAGCGATTGCTCACGGCGAATATCTTTCGAGATTGTGGAATGAGATCCCGACAGAAAATTTGTGCACGCCGAAGGCGGAACTGATTGATCGGGACGGGAACGGAGTACTCAGGGCTACCCAGGTTGGAAGTATTCCCGACGAATTGCCATTGCTTCTTGGAGAGCAACTTTATCAACTGCGTTCTGCCTTGGACGCTTGTCTTTATCAAGCCGCAATTTATGCGACAAAGAGTGATCCTCCGCCAGATGAGGGAAAACTAGAGTTCCCGATTTCAAATGACCCAAAGGAGTGGCCAAATCTCGTCAAGCGTCGTCTTGCCCCTCTACCTGTTGCAATCCAGGATGCTATCGAAAGAGTTCAACCTTTCAATACGCCGTCCTTGCCTCCTTTTGAGATGGTGAAGAACATTAATAGGTCGCTTGGGTTCTTACATGAACTTGCTCGCAAGGATAGGCACAGGAAACTGCACATCATGGGATCGTGGCCGATAGACCTAGACCCAATCTTCACACTGCCCAACGGGGTCATAGTGGACTATCTGCACGTGCTGCCGCCTTCTGTCCTAAAAGAAGGCACCACAATGGTGGAATTTCATCTCAAAGGTTTCAAGGGCGGCGAGCAGATTTTCGTCAATCCGCAACTAAGAACCAACATCGGCTGCGATGAACTTCCCGCTCCCTGTGACCCTTCCGACACCTTCGACAAGAGACTCGCTGAGATGATTAATGCGGTCGGTTCTGTCATCTACGCATTCGAGCAGCACTTCTAGCCGGTCGCCAACAGGGCAATGCACTCATTGAGCACTTGCTCGTGCAGAGATGACGGGGTTAGTAACGGGAAACGCCCTTATCGCTAGTCACTACTTTCGATTGACGCATTATCGCCAATGCATTCATTGATTCCTTTGGGTATTGCGGTTGCACCATTGTTTGCTCGGAAATTACCACGGGGTCAGCCTTCGAAAGGTTATGCGCTCATCGTGTCTTGAGCGCCGGGGCAGGGATGGAAAGCGTGGTGTGGGTTGCTTTGTGTGGGGTGAGCGGAGAATGCAGTGTCCGCACATGGGTTGGGGACGCCGAAGGCGCACCGGCGATACACATATGCCAGCTGCTTCGCGATATTCTCCATTCTAATCAATGTTAGAATGCCGGCAGGAGGGGGAGCCATGCTGAAGCTCAAATTGACGACGATTGGGAGCTCTGTGGGTGTGATTCTGCCCAAGGAAGCTCTGGCGCGACTGAAGGTAGACAAGGGCGACTCGATCTTTCTGACAGAAGAAAAGGACGGATTCAGGATTACTCCCTTCGATCCCGCGTTCGAAGCGACGATGGCATCGGCCCGCAAGGTGATGAAGCGGCGGCGTAATGCATTGCGAGAATTGGCCAAGTGAAACGGCGCGGATGGATATGGATTCCGCTTGAAGCGGTCCTTGCCATTCACGATGAGCAAATTTCAGAACATGGCGGCATTCGCGGTGTTCGCGACCTTGCCATTATCGATTCGGCGCTTGCACGGCCTCGCAATCTACTTGTCTATGGAAAACCCGATGCCGCATCGCTCGCGGCGGCCTATGTGATTGGATTATGCGGCAACCACGGGTTTCTGGATGGCAACAAACGAACCGCCTACGTGGTTGCTGAAACCTTCCTGGATCTGAACGGGTATGCGATGGATGCGCCGGACGAGGCTGTAGTTCGGACAATGTTTGCAGTAGCCGCCGGTGTCATGCGCGAAGTCAAACTCGCGGAGTGGTTCCGTTCGCATATTTCGATAGATATTTCAGATCTCATGCCGAACAACAACCGGCTGTTGCCCAAACCAACTCAACTGAAGCGGGACCTGCATACGAAAAGCATCCAGTGATTCGTTGCTGGGGGAATTTTGCGAGCCATCGTCTTTCACGAGTCCGAGCGGGTATGATGGCGGGGTCGTTTGGGAAGGGGAGGTTGCACGAATGGATCGACGGACGTTTGTGGGGTTGGCGGCGGCAGCGGTGGGAAGTGTTGGACTGGAGCGCGGCGCGAATGCGAGTGAGATGCGCGCGAGTGCGGCGATGGAAGCGAGTGGCGAGGCGACGCCGTTTCCACTGAGCGTGATGCTGTGGACGGTGTTTCGCGATTTGCCGTTTGAAGAGCGGCTAGCGAAGGTGGCCGAGGCCGGCTATACGAACGTGGAGCTGGTGGGCGAGTACAAGGACTGGAAGGACGAGGACTTCGACAAGGCGAATGCGGCGCGGAAGAAGCTGGGCATCAAGTTTGACGCGACGGCGGGGCTGAGGCACGGAGTTGCCGACGCGACGGTGCGCGAGGCGTTTCTGGCGGAGCTGAAGGAAGCAATGACGCCGATGGAGCGGCTGGAGATTCCGGCGATGATTGTGCTGAGCGGCAACATTGTGGAGGGACAGACGCCGGCGGAACAGCATGAGGCGTCGATTGAAACGCTGAAGCAGGCGGCGAAGGTGGTGGAAGGCAAGACGATTGGCGGTGAGCCGGTAAGGCTGCTGCTGGAGACGATCGACCCGGAAGAGAATCCGAAGTTTTATATGAAGACGATCACCGAGGCGATTGAGGTGGTGCGCGCGGTGAATCATCCGCAGGTGCAACTGCTGTACGACTTCTTCCACGAGCAGATTGCCGAGGGCAACCTGATTGAGAAGATCGAAAAGCACAGCGACGTGATTGGGCTGGTCCACGTGGCGGATGTGCCAGGACGTCACCAGCCGGGTACGGGCGAGATCAACTATATGAATGTGTATCGCGCGCTGGCCGCGAAGAACTACAAGTACAAAGCCGCGATGGAGTTTATTCCGAACGGGGATGCGGTGGAGGCGCTGCGAAAGGCCAAGGCGGAAGTGGCAAGTATCAAGAGCTAGAGAAAAAGAAGACAGAAAAGCGCACCCGAGATTGGGTGTGCTTTTCCTATTTGAGGAGCAGGGTCTACGCGAAGGGTGAAGGGGCGACGAGCTTCATGTCGTAGCGGGCGAAGACTTCAGCCGTGAAGCCTGGGCCGTTGGGGATGGCGACGGCGCGGAAGAACTCCTCCATTTTGCCTGCGGGCGTGAAGGCGATGAGCATGTGCCCTGGCGTGGCGCCGACATGCGAGAAGGTGTGCGGAACGCCACGCGGACCAAAGGCTGAGTCGCCGGGGTTGAGACGGAAGCGCTTTTCTCCGACCTGGAAATCGACCTGACCGGCCATGACGTAGAACCACTCATCCTGGTGATAGTGCATGTGCAGCGGCGGGCCGCCCTTGACGAGGTTTTCGTGCTCGATGAGGAAGAGGCCGTTGGCGGTTTCGCGCGGGAGCACCTTGAAAAGGATGCGGCTATAGCCGAGGGAGTGTGTCTGGTCGAGGCGGTCGTGGCCGGAGCGGACGACGATGCCTTCTCTGGCTGGGTTTGCGTGTGTGGCGTGCTCAAGGGCGAAGGCAGACAAGCTGACTGCGGGCAGCGCAGCGGCTGCGGTGGAGAGAAACGAGCGACGTCTCATGTGTGTCTCCTGAGTAAGAGGAGTGAGGAACTGGCAGGGGCGCAGTTACTGTAGCGTGCCGGAATGCAGACGGCAATTGTTAAATGCACGAGCTGGGAATGTTTGTTCAGCCGACGGGGACGAGGGCCGGCGGCGGCGGAGCATCGTCTGGTGCGTGGGTGAGACGCATGGGACTGGGCGGCGCCGCGAGGCTGAAGCGTTTTTGATTTGCCGCGAAGCGGACGAGCAGGTTGCGCTGGTCAAATGTGATGGCGAAGATCTGCATGGGCGGCGAGCCGAAATTGACGAGCGGAAAAGCGGGATGGATTTCGACGACGGGGTGCGTGAAGGTGTAGCGGCCGATGCGCACGTCAGACGCGAGCTTGGCGGCTTTCAATTCGAAGCGTGTGGATACGGAGCGGCCCCTGGCGAAGACGACAGGAGCGATGTCGTACTTGAGCTGAGAGGCGATGTGCGAGGGGATGACGAGTCCGCCGCCGCCGGAGTCAAGTTGCGCTTCAACGGGCTGAAGGCCGTCGAGCCGTAGCGTGGCGATGGGGACACCATGCGGCATGCGGAAGGGGAGGACGGATTTGCCTCCGTCAGGCCTGAGCGAACCCTGTTCGAGAAGAATCTGGCGGTTGGGAAAGTCGAGGGTGAGCAGGAAGCTGCGGAAGAGTGTGAAGCCCAGCACGCCGTCGCACTGGCCTGCTTCGGCGAAGAAGCCGTGGTCAACTGCGCGGACGCCGGTGAAGTTGATGCCGGCGAATTCGAGTGAATCAATGAGGACGATGGGCGCGAGCTGACTGCCCTGCCCGCTGGGGTCACTGAGATTGGCCTGGCCGACGACGGGAAGATGGAGCTGTGTGGCAAGAGCGGGCGAGACGAGTGCGTCGCCGCCGGTGCCTGTGTCGACAACAAAGCGGAAGGGGCCCTTGCCGTTGACCATGACCTGGATGTAGGGCTTGCCGTAATCGAGGTCCATGGGGGCTGTGTGGATGGGCTGCTCGATTGAAGCGGCGGCCGTGGTGTCCTGCGCCAACTGCGGTTCGGGATTTTGCGCGGGACTGGCGGGAACGAGCACAGACGCAGAAAGAGTTAGCAGCACGAGTGCGCGCGGAAAACCGATGGGGATGGGCATGGTGACCCTCCTTGCGACGCGCGGTGCAGGTGGGTTGAGCGAAAAGAGGGGAGCCGGACCTAGGCCGTGATTTATTGTACGGCGGTTTTCGTGTGGCAGTTCCGTGATTCGGGCTGGAATTTTCGCAGGATGAAAGCGGGTTTGATGGGTTCAGGACGTCGGTTTGCGGTCGAAAACTCCGTCGGCCCAGAGGATGACGATGAGGGCGATGACGTAAAGGACCATGAGCTGGGTGTCAAACGGACCTCCGGCACCTTTTGGGCCGGGGTCGGTATGGAGAGCTTCACCGATGGCGAAGAAGACGCCGAAGAGGATGAGGGCGAGGAGCTTGGCACCGAAGCTGAAGGCGGGCGCCTGGGGATTGGAGCCGGTTTCGGTACCGAGCGAGGGATCGAGTGCATCGGGCTGGAAGGAGTCGGGGTCGAAGGGCTGTTTTTGGGATTGGGGATCGTTAGCGGGAGCTGGCGGTGTGATGGGCATGGGTGTGTTGGTTCAGATTACGGGGAAAGTGAGAGAAGCGGGAGGAAATTGTTGGACGGCATTCACCAGGGAAACAAATGCCGCCTGTACAGAATCGTGTTTATGCTATTTCCATGATGGAATATTCGAGGTGCCTGGATTCATTCGTGTGCCCGAATGAGGCCGAAGTATTCATGCGGCTATCAGGGGATAGGCGAGGCCTACAAGCACATAGCTCTGGATTCGTTTTGCGGGTGTGAGCCATTCACACGCCGGGAAGGCGTCCGTGGATGATTCAATCAGTATTGATGAGGAATGGGATTAGGGCGACTCCAGGAGAAACGATGGACTTTGCGAATCAGCTTACGGTTGGCATCGTTACTTATAACAGCGCAGGAGTTATCGAGGGACAGCTTGAGAGTCTGCAGTTTCTGCCCAACATCATTGTGGCTGATAACGATTCATGCGATGAGACAGTCGCAAAGGTTTCCAGTGCCGCACCGCGAGTCGATGTAATTTCCAGCAAGTCGAATTTGGGATTTGGCAAGGCAGCCAATCAAATACTTGCGAGAGCTTCGACCGATTACGTTCTGATATTGAATCCAGATTGCCAGGTGTCGGTTGAATGTATCGCTGAACTTGGCTGCATCGCAACAATGAACCCGGATGCCGCGATTATTGCCCCAGTTCTTCGCTATAACGACGGTCGACCTCAAAAAAGCTTTCTGCCGTTCGATCCAACTGTTTTTTCCGGTCAATTTAAGCATCGGTTCTTGCCGGTGAAGCATGTACTTGGCGCCGCCATGCTGCTGCGGCGCAGCGCGATCATGCAAATGGGCGGATTCGACGAAGCATACTTTCTCTACTGTGAGGATGAGGACTTGTGCGTGCGGGTTCTCCGCGCGGGGCACAAGATTCTTTTGGCGCCTTCTGCTCAAGCCGTTCATGTTTATGGACACTCATCGTCAGAGGATGCGACGGTGCGCAACCTCAAGGCGTGGCATATGGGCTGGTCGCGCGCGCGGTTTGCTTTCAGGAGCGATGGGGTTCCGGGGCTTGTTCGCAGACTGCTGAAGACCATCGGGCGATCCGTTCTGGATATTTCGAGGGCTGTCGCCGGTGGGAACGGAAGTGATTTAAGCGAAGCCTGGACTACTTTACGCGGCACCTTTGCATTTCTTTGCGGGAAAGATGCCTATCAACATGCCCGGCCGCAGAAGTTGCCCGCGGATGCCACACTTTGAGTTGCAAGCGTTCTGATTGCGGGGAAGCAGTGTTCGCTTGCCGGGCTGTGGTGGATTTTGACGAATGCGCCTCCGCGTGCCACGGTTTGGAAGCCCGCTCGACACATTCCGCCCATCTACAATAAGCCGGTATGCCGACTGTGGTTCGCTCACACGCGAAGATCAATCTGGGCCTGTATATAGGAGCGCCGCGCGCGGACGGCTTTCATGGGCTGGCGACCGTCTACCAGACTCTGGAAGTGCATGATTTTGTGACGGTTGAGGCACGGCCTGCGACTGAAACGCGGATTCGGTTGACGTCGAATGACGCGCGGGTACCGACGGACGCGCGGAACACGGCTTACAAGATTGTTTTCCTGGCTTTGGAGGAGATGGGCGTCATGGCCGATGTTTCCCTCCATATAGAGAAGCGGCTACCGGTGCAGGGCGGAATGGGGGCCGGGTCGGCGAATGCGGTGGCTGCGCTTATTGGTCTAGAAGCGGAGCTTCGAGACCAGTGGTCAGTGGTCAGTGGTCAGTGGTCAAAAGCACACGGTGCCCAGGCTGGTGATCAGTGGCCATCCATTCGGCTGGAGTTAGCGGCTAAAGTCGGCTCGGATGTGCCTTTGTTTCTGGTGGGTGGAGCGGTTTTGGGGGAGGACCGGGGACAGGTGGTGAGTGCGCTGCCGGATTTTGAGCCGCTGTGGTGCGTGATGGCGTTGCCGGAGGTGGGGGTTTCGACACCGCAGGCCTTTAAAGACTGGGACGCGCTTTGCGCCGAGCAGGGTTTGACCCAGGATGCAAGTACAGCTAAACTAAATGAGTTGAGCCGCGCTTATGCGAGCGCCTTTCGGGGAGCGATTTCCGGGGGCGGGCAGGCAGGCTCCTCCGGTGTTCCTGCCGTGGGCGGGGACCTGGCCGAACCGCCTGGGTTCGCGCTTGTCCAGACCGGGATCACGAGCTGGATTGAGAACGACTTCGAGAAGGTCGTGTTTCGCCAGCATCCTTCCCTAGCTGAGATCAAGCGAATTCTTGTGGCCGACGGCACGCCGGAGAGAGCACTGCATGCGGAGCTTTCGGGTTCCGGTTCAGCACTTTACGGTTTGTATGAGAACCGTGGAGATGCGGAGGCAGCCGAGGCCCGTCTAAAGGCTTCGGGTGTGGCCAGTTTGATGACGCGGACAATGCCCCGTGCATCGTACTGGAACGAGATGCTGAAGCAGGAAGATTGAGGGTTGACAGGCAGGCGTTCTGCGAGTGAGACTCCGGGGCGGCTGCGGGAAGTGTGTAAGACGCGAACCGTGCAAGAGGGTGCGCGGGGAGCAAATGCTGGGCGATCGTCTAATGGTAGGACAGTGCCCTTTGGAGGCACTTGTCTAGGTTCGAATCCTAGTCGCCCAGCCAAATTTTGTGCGGGAAGGTATTCCGGAAGCAGCTAAAGCAAACCAGCTTGGAGGACTTCGGAAAAATGGCAACAGTGGACAGCGTAACGATAGCGGCGGAAGACAAGCAGCAGGACGGCCAGGGGCAGAGCAAGGAGCCCGGCAAGGGACCGTCTCCCGAATTGCAGGGCAAGGCGCGCGAGGCAAAACCGGCCTCGGAGCGCAAGCGCACACGCAACCTGAGCGAGGACAAGCGATTCAAGCTGTTTTCCGGCTCGGCGAACACGAAGCTGGCAGAAGATGTGGCGCGGCACATTGGCGTGACCGTGGGCCAGGTGAAGCTGCAGCGTTTCGCCGATGGCGAAGTCTACTTTCAATTGCTCGAGAATGTGCGCGGCGCGGATGTATTCGTGCTTCAGCCGACATGCTTCCCGGTGGACCAGCATCTTGTGGAGCTGCTGATTATGATCGACGCACTGAAGCGCGCATCGGCGGCACGCATTACGGCGGTGGTTCCGTACTACGGTTATGCGCGACAGGATCGCAAGGATCGTCCGCGTGTGGCGATCAGCGCGAAGCTGATTGCCGATTTGATTACGACGGCCGGCGCGAACCGCGCGCTGTTTGTGGATCTGCATGCGGCGCAGATTCAGGGCTTCTTCGATATTCCGGTGGACCACATGTTCGCGAGCCCTGTTTTGGTGGGCTACTTTCGCGAGCTGAATCTTCCCAACCTGACCGTTGTTTCACCCGATGCGGGCGGCGTGGAGCGTGCGCGCTTCTTCGCGCAGAAGATGGGCGCTCCGCTGGCGATTGTGGACAAGCGCCGCACGGACATGAACGTGACCGAGGTGATGAACGTGATTGGCGATGTGGAAGGCCAGAACTGCCTGATCATCGACGACATTATCGACACGGCGGGCACGCTGGTGAAGACGGTGGATGCGTTATATGCCAACGGTGCAGCGAGTGTGCACGCATGCGCGAGCCACGCGGTGCTGTCTGGGCCTGCGATCGAGCGCATTGCGGCATCGCGGCTGGAGCAGCTTGTCGTGACCGACACGATTCCGCTGCGCGAAGCCGCGCAGAAGTTGAGCAAGATCAAGGTGGTTTCGATTGCGGGCCTGCTGGGAGCGACGATCGAGAACATTCACATGGAAACGAGTGTCAGTACGCTATTCAATTAACACAGGGATCAGTGGTCAGGGATCAGTGATCAGGACATCAACAGTCAGACGAAAGTGGAAAGCGCCGAGCAGAGGAAGCAAAAGCAATCTGAACTCTGTGCACTGAACACTGAGCACTGGCAAAACAAAGGGAGCGCGGCTGAAGACCACGTGCCCGACGAAAGAAATGAGAGACGAAATGCCTGAAGTCGTAATCGCAAAAACCCGTGAGGGCAAGTTCAATAAGAATGCAGCGCGCCGTGTGCGTGCCGCAGGCATGATTCCTGCAGTTCTGTACGGCGCGGGCCATGAGCCGGTTGCCATTGAAGTCGATCCGAAGCAGATTTCGCGGATTCTTTATTCCGAGAGCGGACACAATACGATTTTCGATCTGGAGCTGGGCGGTAAGACCGAAGCCAAAGCCATGATTGTGGACTCGCAGTTTGAGCCGATCAGGGACTCGCTGATTCACATCGATCTGAAGCGCATTGCGCTGGACAAGGCACTGCGCGTGCATGTGCCTGTGAAGCTGGTGGGAACGTCGGTTGGCGTGAAGACCTTCGGCGGCATTCTGGATCAGCTGCTGCGTGAAGTGGAAATCGAGTGTCTGCCTGCCGATATTCCGGGTCACATCGATGTGGATATTACTGAGCTTGGTCTGCACGAAGTGCTACGTGTGAGCAGCCTGCCGCACTCGGACAAGATCAAGTATCTGACTGCGGAAGACGCGCCTGTGGCTCACGTGATCTCAGTGCGCGAAGAAGCAGCACCCGCGGCCGATGCCGTGGCCGCCGATGCGGCTGCCGCTACACCGGCTGCTGCAGCGACGCCTGCCGCCGGGGCAAAGAAGTAAGCCTTGGGCGACGCCGCAGAGTTACCAGGCCGGCGCGGTCCCTTTCTGGTGGTGGGGCTGGGCAACCCTGGCGTGGAGTACGAATGGACGCCGCATAATGCGGGGTTCATGGCAGTGGATCGTATCGCCGAGCAGGCCGGAGTGGTTGTGGGCAACCGGCGATCGAAGGCAAGCACCGCAACCTGCCGGATAGCCGGACGGGACGTAGTGCTGGCCAAGCCAGAGACGTTCATGAACCTGAGCGGAGTATCGGTAGCCGCTCTGGTTCGAGAGTTGGAAGTCGATCCCAGGCAGGACCTGCTGGTGCTGTATGACGAGCTGGACCTGGTGCTGGGGACGTTCAAGATCAAGGAGCGCGGATCGGCAGCGGGGCACAACGGAGCCCGCAGCATCAACGCTTCACTCGGCACCGAGGAGTGGCTCAGGCTGCGCATCGGGGTTGGGCAGGATCTTCCGGAGGAAGCGCGAGAGGCAGGAGCCAGGAGGCCGGGCAAGGATTTTCTGCTCTCGCCGATGCGGAAGAAGGAGCTGGCGGTACTGGATGAGGTGCTGGACCGGGTGGCGATGGCCACGCGGCGCATCATCGAAGCGGGACCGGGACCAGCGATGAATGAGTTTAACCGAAAGGACAGCAACGACAGGGAACAGGGATCAGGGAACAGGGATCAGCAGTAAGCGCAGCAGTAATGATCTGTTCCGTGTCGAATGTCGACTGTGAGTGTGAGGAAACACGATGTCTCGTTTGTATGAAGTGATGTTTATTGTTCGGCCGGATGCGGCTGATGAAGACGTGGACAAGCTGATCGAAGGCTTCAGCGCTTCGGTGACCAGCGGCGGCGGTGTGGTGAAGTCAGCCGAGAAGATGGGACGCCGGAAGCTGGCCTACCTGGTGCGCAAGTTCAACGATGGCCTTTACGTGCTGATGACGATCGAGGCCGATGGGCCGGTGGTTCATGAGCTTGAGCGCCGCATGCGCGTCACCGAGCCTGTGATCAAGTTCATCACGGTGCGCATCGACGAGGAAGAGAAGCGCCTGGCCAAGCTGAAGGCGATTCGTGCATCACGCCGCAAGGTGAGCGCGGAAGCAGCAGCTCCTGCGGCTCCGGCAGCGGAAGAGTCTGAGGCGGCCCAGGCGACTGTCTGAGCCACGATTAAGTTTTTTGCCCTGATGCAGTAAGTCTGCAAAGGCAGGATGGTGCTGTGCGAGCCGGGCAACCGACGCGCAGGCACAGAGAATGGATGAGGAAATACGATGGCAGAAGAAACAACGACCAAGGCGCCTGAGAACGGCGCGCAATCAACCCCTTCGGCTCCGAGTCAGGGATCGAGTTCCGGACCGCGCTCTGGCGGGCGCTCAGGTGGACCTGGCGGCCGCGGCAAGTTTTTCCGCCGCAAGAAGGTGTGCAAGTTCTGCACCGAGAAGATCGATGCGATTCCTTACCGGGATGTGCGTCTGCTGCAACAGTTTGTGGCCGAGCGAGGCAAAATTGTACCCCGCCGCCTGACGGGCGTTTGCACCACGCATCAGCGCCGGTTGACGCGCGCGATCAAGCAGGCGCGGAACATCGCTCTGCTGCCGTTTGCAACACGCTACTAGGCCGAAGCGGCGCACTTTGCGACACGTCACTCGGAAGTAACGACTGAAGTGACTGAAATCACATAGCAAAGGGCGACAACGGGCCGAAGGCAGATGTAGAATCCAGCGCGGTGCAACCGGTAGGGCCTCAGCCACCGTCCAAGACAAAGGACGCCCGGTATGCGACCGCACGAGATATTGGAGATTGGAAATGGAAGTCATTTTGAAGGAAGACGTAGCCAACCTGGGCCACCGCGGAGACGTGGTGAAGGTGGCCGATGGCTACGGTCGCAATTTTTTGCTGCCGCGCAAGCTTGCGCTGCAGGCGACGCTGGCCAATAAGGCCGTGATTGAGCAGATGAAGGCATCGGCTGCGCGCCGTTCGGCCGCGGAAAAGGTGCAGGCAGAAGAGCTTTTGACGAAGCTGGCTCCAGTGGTGCTGAGCTTTACGCGCAAGTCCGGCGAGCAGGGCCACCTGTTTGGCTCGGTGACCTCGGCGGATATTGCCGGCGAGCTTGAGACGCAGGGCTTTACGATCGACCGCCGCAAGATTCAACTGAACGAGCCGCTGAAGAGCCTGGGCGAGTACGAAGTTGCCGTGAAGCTGCACCGTGAAGTAACGGCGCGGGTGAAGGTGAAGGTTCTGGGTGAGGCTGGTGAGGAAGCTCCCGCGGAAGAAGTGGCGGAAGCCGCAGCAGCCGAGTAAGACAGCATAGTTCTCGATTCAAACGACCGCCTCCCGGGCCGACGCTGTGTGTGTTGAGCTTGGGGGGCGGTGGTGTGTTTGGAAGCATACGTATTGAAACCCAACAAAGTGTTGGGTTCCGACTTTGCAATGCGGATCTCATCCCTGGTGAATGAAATCCGCATTGGCTGAGCAGCCCATTGTTGCCAACCATCAGGCTGGGCGATGGGCTAATTTGTGTAGTTGTTGAAGGACATCACGACTGCTATCCAGTTGGCCGATCCTTCCGATGTGGCCGTCGCGTTGTAGCTTCCGGCTGTCGTGGCTCCCTTGCTTTCATACATGGTGGATGCGTCAAAGCCGTCCTGTGTGAATCCGTCACCGGATGTGAAGGGGCTGACGTAGGCATCATCGCCGAAGATGCCGATGATGGTCTGGGTATTGGCTGTGGGAACACTGATGGAACCGCTGTCGAGTGAAGCCCCAGTGCCTGTGGCGTATGTGAATGTCCCGAGTGGCGAGTTCTGGTCGAGACCGGAATACTCCGCAACGTCAACCAGCGAGAAGACGGATGTTTTCGCTGAGTAGGTGACGGTAATGCTGGTAGCCGCGCCACCAATGATATTTTTCGCGTACCAGATCTGGAAGCGTTGCGTGCCCTGGTTAATGGGGTTGCTGAAAATCGGCGTGAAAGTGTCGCCTTCCGAATCAGAGACGGTGGCTGTAATCGACTGATCGTCCCAGTGAGAGAAAACGAGCAGCATATTGCCTGCTGTCATTGGCGCGCCCAGAACACCTGTTGCAACAGTAGTGGAGCCATCATCGCCGGTGGAGAATTGAACGAGTTTGCCGGGAATGGTCGCAGTGGTGCCGACTGAGAGCCCAGTGGAGGCGTTTTTAGAGTTGATGGCCGCCTGGATATTGGTGGAGCCTGCGGCGACTCCGGTTGCCAGCCCGCCGGGCAGAATTGTGGCGACGCTGGGACTGGATGAGCTCCACGTGACCGCAGTCGAGAGGTCGCGTACGGAGCTGTCTGTGTATGTTCCAAGAGCGTCGAATTGCAGCGGCTGTCCCGCGGCGATACCGACGTTTTGCGGGGAAATCGAGAGCGATTGCACGGTGGCAGTGGTGGATCCCAGCGAGTAAAGCTGGCCGATCTCACTATCTGAGAGTGCACGACTATAGAGCCGAAGATCGCTGACAATCCCGGAGGCGAACTCCGAGTTGCCGCTCTGAGAGAACATGTACAGCTGCTCGGAACCGAAGTTATTGGTATTTGCCGAGACGCTCTTGCTTGAAAGAATGGTCTGTAGAGAGCCATCGATATACAACTGGATGGCCGTGCTGTCTGACTTCGACTTGTCGAGGACCATAGCGATGTGGTGCCAATTGCCGTCAGACGGCGGAGTGTAGCAGTTGAACGTAGAGCCCACATCTCCCTTGAAGCCAATGTAAATAGCAGGCGAGGCGCCGCAATCGGTGGTGTCGTCGACGTAAAAGACGAATCCATCTGTCGCTGCCGAGTAGTCGTAGCCAAGTTCCGCCAGAACTTTGGTATTTGTGCCTGTCCAGACACGCGCCACCCAGCCGGCAAGCGTCAGAGCATTGGTGGAGCTGAGATTGATTGCGGGCGTCTTCATCAGCTGGCTGGAACCGTTGGCGATGATTCCTCCACCGATTTGGCCGGATGTATAGGTGAGTCCGCCGTAGAGATTGGCGTTGTAGCCGTTGCCGGAGGAATCTTCGGCTATTGTGCCGCCTGCCTCATTGAACCGCCACCACGCGGTGAGATTTGCGGGGGTAACGGTCAGGTTGGCGGTACCGTCGATGCTGTTGGAGGTGGCATGTACGGTGGTGGTGCCCGCGGCGACGCCCGTCACGATGCCTGCGCTGTTCACTGTGGCGATGGAGGTGTTGTCAGAACTCCAGGTAACAGTGGAGGTAATATTCTGCGTGCTGTTATCGGCGTATGTGCCGGTGGCGGTCAACTGAACGGTGCCACCGACTGCGGCTTGTGGCGAGTCCGGCGTGATCGCAATCGACTTCAAGGTGGGCGAAGTGACAGTGAGGCTGGTAGTGCCGGAGATCGAGTCCAGCGTTGCGGTGATTGTGGTGGAGCCAGCCGCGACGCCCGTTGCCAGACCTGTGCTGACAATGGTGGCGATTGAGGTGTTGCTCGAGTTCCAGGTGCAGGAGTTGGTGATGTTGCTGGTTGAACCGTCGCTGTAATGTCCTGTGGCGGTGAACTGCTGCGTATTACCGGCGACGATGGAGGGGGTGGCCGGAGTAACCGTGATCGATGACAGGACCGAGTCTGCAACGATCAGGGTAGCCGTGCCGGTGACGTTGCCGTCTGTTGCGGCGATGGTTGTGTAGCCAGCGGAAACACCGGTTGCCAAACCGGTATTGGAGATGGTGGCAATAGGCGTGTTGCTCGATGTCCAAGTGACCGAGCTTGTGAGATCTTGTGTCGAGCTGTCGCTGTAATGTCCTGTGGCAGTGAACTGCTGTGTCGTTCCGGTGACGATCTGAATCGTAGACGGTGTGACGGTGATCGAAGTCAGAGTAGGCCCGCTCGTGCCGGTTACCGTGAGGCTGGTTGTGCCGGAGATGGACCCGGATGTGGCAGTGATTGTGGTGGTGCCTGCCGCGACAGCAGTTGCCAGACCGGCATTGGAGATCGTGGCTGTGGCTGTGCTGCTCGACGTCCAGGTAGCTGAACTCGAGAGATCCTTCGTCGATCCATCGCTGTAATGCCCGGTGGCAGTGAACTGCTGCGTCGTTCCTACGGAAATGGAGGGGTTCGCAGGAGCCACGTCAATGGACGAAAGCGTGGGACTGTTCGAACCGCCACCGCTGGAACCACCACTATTCGATGAGCCACCCCCGCCGCCGCAACCAGCCAGTGAAACCAATGTGCACAGCGTAAGGCACAACCAACCTGAACGGAGTTTCATGCACTCTCCCCCGAGTTCTGCAATCCGGCCGATCACGACCAGGCCTCTTAGATTGTTCAAAGTGTTTATTGAATGCGAGGGTAAGTGTAGCGCAGGTTATGAAGGAAAGGAGTTAATCATTTACGAAGGGAATGGAGATAGCACGTGCAGAAAGCCGGCGTAAATGCAATATTCATATGTATTTGCGGAGCTTTACGGCCATGGCGGATCCATCGGCTAACTCGAAAGTGTCAGGGAATTAGACTGGGCGGTGGCGCGCCTCTCATGGCGCACTTGCAAGGTCAGGCTGGCTACTGGGTTGAAAGCACTTTCGACCTTTGAACAGGAGACGAAAGGGTTGCTGCAAGTGCGGTGGAGCGAGTTTATGAAGACGATGCGGACAACTGTGAAACCTCCAAGCACAGCACCGAAGATGACCAATCACTGAGTTTCATCCGTTTGAGATAGAAGCGAGCGGTTGTTCACGGTTGGTGCGCATGGTGGGGACGGCTGCAAGCAGGCTGCGTGTGTAGGTGTGTTTGGGAGCAGTGAGAATTTGGTGGCAGGCGCCTTCTTCAACGACGAGACCCTTTTGCATGACAGCGACGCGCCCGGCAACCTGGCCCACAACGGCGAGGTCGTGCGAGATGAAAAGCATGGCCAGAGAGTTTTCATGTTGCAGTTCGGCAAGCAGAGAGAGAATTTGCGCCTGCACGGTTACGTCGAGTGCGGTGGTGGGCTCGTCAGCGATGAGCAGGCGCGGGCGATGAATGAGGGCCATGGCAATCATGATGCGCTGACGCTGACCGCCGGAGAACTGATGCGGGTAGTCGCCGTAACGGCGCGCGGCATCGGCGATATGCACGGATTCAAGCGCTGCGATGGCTTTGTTGCGGGCATCGCGATTGGTGGTGGAAGGAGCGTGCGCAGTGTACGCTTCGGCAATCTGGCGGCCGATAGTCATGACCGGGTTGAGCGCAGTCATTGGCTCCTGAAAGATCATGCCAACAGAGCGGCCACGGAGTTTACGCAGTGTGGATGGCGGTTGCTGAAGCAGGTCGATGACCCCATCGTCGCTTTTCCAAAGAATGTTTCCGGCGACCGATGCGGCTGGATCAAGCAGGCCGGGAATGGTAAGCGCTGTTACGCTCTTGCCGGAGCCGGATTCGCCGACAAGGCCGAGGACTTCGCCTTCGTGGATGGAGAGGCTGACGCCGCGCACAGCTTGTGTCACGCCGAAATGCACGGAAAGGTTGCGGAGCTCGGCCAGCGGCAGCATACAGCCATCGTAGAACAAGATGCAGAACTGTAAACTTTTTCAATTCAGAATGATGTGTGCAGCCAAGCAACGAAAGTAGAATGTTCGTGTTTCTAAGGACGAAGAGGTTGATTCCCGCGGCTGGGAGGATGTTGAGGCGCCGCACAGTCATACACGCAGTAAGACAGCAGGATCAGAAAGTAGGAAAGGAGAGGTCCACTATGCGTTTAACTTTTGCAGCAGCGCCGGCTCTGGCAGTGTTTCTGGGATTGAGCGGGGTGCAGGCCATGCAGGCGGCGCCCGCACCGAGTGCAGGATTTGGGTATGGGCAGGATCGCTGGGATGCACCTCCGCGTGCGTACAACCAGTACCAGAGGTCCGGTTTCATGGATGGCATGGAAGGCGCACGCAAGGATGTGGAAAACCACCGCCGGCCCGATGTGAACAATCGCGATGAATACCGGCATCCAAATGTTCCTGGGCAGTTCCGGGAAGCATATCGCCAGGGATTCCGGGAAGGCTATGACCGGTCTATGCGGCACTACATGGGCGGCGGGCCTGCGTACGCGCCGCAGGGCCCGGCTTATGCACCGCAGGGACCAGGCTATGGCCGCAATCCGGAAGCATGGGAAGCGCCGCCATCGGCCTATAACGTGGTTCAGCGGCGCGGTTTCAGTGACGGCATTGAAGGCGCGCGCAGAGACTTCGAGAACCATCGTTCGCCGGACGTAAACAATCGCGACGAGTATCGTCATCCGGATTTCCGTGGACCTGACCGCCGTGTCTATCGCGACGCATTCCGCCGCGGCTATCGTATGGCTGCCTCGCATCTGTGGGGTCCAGGACGCTACTGAGAACGAGGAATGCTGTACTTGCACTGAAGCCAGCTTAGACAGATGAAGACCCGGCAGTTGCGCCGGGTCTTCACAGTTTTCGAATCTGAATGGAATGCGGCGTGACTATTCTTTTGTTGCTAAGAAGGATCGACCGCGCTCCGTCATGGAATAGGTTTCTTCATTCATCTCGACTATTCCGGCTTCACCCATTTCACGGAGGCCGCTGCGAATACGAAAGAGCGGCAAGCTTGTGAGCTTCGCTACTGTTTCGGCAGAACCTGGCTGCTCCAGGGCTTCCAGAATCTTTTGGGCAGACTCCGTCAACTCACCGTGTGCGTTGATGCAGGCCATCGTATCGTCTCCTTTACACAGCCTTCTTGCAGAAGTACCAGTCTGCGCATTCGTAGCCAGCCTTCACACGCGCTTCCGCTTCTTCCACCGTGCTGGGAGGCGGAACAATGACCTTGTCGCCGGGCTTCCAGTTTGCCGGTGTGGCGACCCCGTGTTTGTCTGTGGTTTGCAGCGCATCGATCAGGCGAATGATTTCATCGGTGTTACGGCCGGTAGTCAGCGGGTAATAGATCATGGTGCGAATGACACCGGCAGGATCGATAACGAAGACGCAGCGGCTGGTCTCCGTATTGCTTTCACCGGGCATCAACATGCCGTAGAGAGTGGCAACCTCCTTGTTGGAATCGGCAATGATGGGAAATGAGATGTCGACGTCGAATTTTTCCTTGATGTTGCGTACCCACGCAATGTGCGAAGTAGGACTGTCGATGCTGAGGCCGAGCAGTTCGACGTTCCTCTTGCGCAGCTCAGGCACCAGAGCGGCGAACGCCATGAACTCGGTTGTGCAGACGGGAGTGAAATCGGCCGGATGCGAGAAGAGTACGACCCATCCGCCGCGGAAGTCTTCCAGGCGAATCTTTCCATAAGTAGTGATGGCTTCAAATGAAGGGGCTGGAGAGCCCAGCCGAGGCAGAGTATGAGAAATCTCAGCCTGGGCAGAAGTAAGAGTAGATTCCAGGACACTATTTCCGGATTGTTCCGACATTGAATTCAAATTCCTTTCTCCCGCCGGTGCAGAATGAACCTGCGCGGCGGAAGAGACGCAGGTTTGGAGGTTAACCAACTACGTGCAGGGTGAATGCTCAGCGTTTCGTGGCCCATTACTGTAACCAATCCTGAATTGCCACAGTTACGAGGCTTCAGGATGTAATGCATTCCAACTCCGCTAGATTTGCGCAGGCTGTTCCAGCGCGAGATCGATGGAGATGGAGGGTGGGTTGATCAGCGTGTTGTGGATGAGGCAGAGATGTACTGAACGCATCATGCCTTCCCGTTGCTCGGGAGTGAGGTCAAGCGCACAGCGGACATTAATTTTGAAGTTGCCGAGGCGCGCCGGCTGGCGAAGCTTTTCCGCTGTGACGGAGACGGTAACCGAGTGCTCATCGAGTTTGCGTGCATGGAGATATTGCGCTGCATAGAAAGCGGCGCAGGAGCCAAGCGAAGCAAGCAAGAGCTCAGGGGGCGTCATGCCAGTGTCGTTGCCGCCGTTATCGGCAGGTTGATCGCAAACGATGGTATGAGACCGGGACTGTATTTCGAATTGAACCTGGTTAAGATGACGAACCGTGACTTCCATGGGGGGATCCTCCCTTTCACTGGAAGAAATCCACGCGGGAAGCCATTCGTTACATTTTGTTCCCGCTTTTTGGCTCCGGTTTCGTGCCAATCAGGTCCAGGTATTCCCGTGTAAAGAGAGCATTCAACTTATTGGTAATGGCGGGAGAGCATGGAGTCTCCAGAGAACGGCAGCGGTCAATTGCGCGGCGGAGGTCACCCAGGAAGGCGACGCAGGCAGGGCAAGCGTCGATGTGCGCCTGCATTCTTTCGCAGGTTGCCGGGTCCGCATGATCGTCGATCAGTTCGGAGAGGTTGGCAAAGATGTCACGGCAATCGGCAGGACGACGTTTCAGCGATTGATGCGAAGCGCGTTTGCGCAAGTGATGCGTTGCTTCCGTTGCAGTCTGTTGCAACAGCTTGCGCACGGCAAGGCGGGCGCGATGCAGACGCACGCGGACGGTACCGGGCTGAAGACCGAGTACCTGTGCTGTTTCGTCTGTGGTCAGCTCCTCCATATCGTGCAGGACGAGTACGAGACGCAAAGGGACAGGCAGTTTGAGCACGACACGATGCAGTTCGCTCTGCCGCTCACTATTAAGCAGGTCCTTCTCGGGTGTCTGCGAAGTATCTTCAAGCAGATGAGCGAGTTCCGCCTCGTTGGGCATCAGGTCGTCAAGCGAAAGCGTGTGCGCAGGGGCACCGGCAGGCTTACGGCGCATGCGCCAGCAGCGGTTGCGCGTGACCGTGTAAAGCCAGACGGCCAGGGCACGGGGTTCCTGGATTTTGGCCAGGTAAGGAAGCGAGCGGTAAAGCACTTCCTGCATGGTGTCTTCGGCATCTTCCGGGTGGCCGCAGACTTTCATGCTGAATCCGTAAACGGTGTTCTGCAGCAGTCCAATAGCCTCCTCGGCCGCCCTTGGGGAGCCGTTCTGGAGGAGTTTGGAGGCGCGAATGAGTTCAGGCCGCATGGGTTGACACTGGTCCTATAGACAAGTGTATTCGTTGCGCGCCGTTAGGCGAGACGTGCAAGAACCTTATCGAGTGCATCCTGCCATGGGGCGAGCTGGACGCCAAAGCGGGCGCGGAGTTTTTCGTTCGACATGACGGAGTTATGCGGGCGTCGCGCGGGCGTGGGATAGGCACTGGTGGGAATGGGATGAACAGCAGGCGCGGTAAATCCGTGCGCGGTTGCCGCTCGCTCAAAGATGGCACGGGCAAAGCCACACCAGGAGACGGAGCCAGCGCAGCTCATGTGATAAACGCCGGAGTAGTGTGAGGGTTCACCGAAGCGGTTGGCGAGAATGCCGTCGACGATGGCGCGCGTGGCGCGGGCAAGCTCAAGTGTGGAGGTGGGTGCACCGAGCTGGTCGTCGACGATATTGAGTTCGGTGCGCTCGCGGCCGATGCGCAGCATGGTGCGGACAAAATTGCTGCCGACAGGGCCGAAGACCCAGCTTGTGCGGAAGATCAGATGATCCGCACCGGCAGCGGCGATGGCCTGTTCACCGGCCAGTTTGGTTGCGCCGTAGGTATTCAGCGGTGCGACAGGATCGTCTTCGGTCCAGGGACCTGATTTCGTGCCGTCGTAGACGTAGTCGGTGGAGTAGTGAATGAGTAGTGCGGCGCTGCGTGCGGCTTCTTCGGCAAGAATGCCGGGCGCAGTTGCGTTGATGACGCGGGCGAGTTCGGGTTCCGACTCGGCACGATCCACGGCGGTGTAGGCGGCAGCGTTGAGAATGACGGTGGGATTTGCGGCGCGCATTGCGGCGCGGATTACATCAGGCTGCGCGAGGTCAAGCGAGGCATGAGTATGTGCTTGCAATTCGCCCACGTCCTGAAAGCTTTCTGTGAGCGCCTGGCCGAGTTGCCCGCCTGCGCCAAGCAGCAGAATGCGAGGAGTGCCGCTCACGCAAAGACCTCGGCAGTGGCGAGCGGTGCGCCTTTGCGATCTTTGTCGGAGACGATGGCGTAGGCGGGATCGATGGGCCATTCGATGCCGACATCAGGGTCATTCCAGAGGAGAGTGCGCTCGCCGGCGGGTGAGTAATCGTCAGTGACCTTGTAGGCGAAGCCGACAACATCAGAAAGCGCCATAAAGGCGTGGCCAAAGCCGACGGGAATCCAAAGCATGCGGCCATTGTCGCCGCTCAGCTCGACAGCGACGTGCTTGCCAAAGGTGGGCGAGCTTTTGCGCAGGTCGACCGCCACATCGAGCGCGGCGCCATGTGTGACGCGCACGAGTTTGCCTTGCGGATTGATGACCTGATAGTGAATACCGCGAATGACGTTCTTGCGCGAGAGGGAGAAGTTGTCCTGTACCCAGGTGGATGGCAGGCCAGCGTCAGTCATGCGCTTTTGATTCCATGTTTCCCAGAAGGCGCCGCGGTCGTCGCGGTAGATGGTGGGTTCGAGAATGAGGACGCCGGGCAGCGAGGTTCCAACAATCTTCACAGTTCTTCCGTCTCCACAGGATTGAGCGGTTCGTTGCGCAGAGCAAGCAGATATTGACCGTAGCCGCTCTTGCCGAGAGGCTGCGCGAGTTTTTCAAGCTGTTCGACGTTGATGTAGCCGAGGCGATAAGCGATTTCTTCAGGGCAGGCGATGAGCAGGCCCTGGCGTCGCTGGATGGTCTGGATGAATTGGCCGGCCTCAAAGAGCGAGTCGTGTGTGCCGGTGTCGAGCCAGGCTGTGCCTCGGCTCATGAGCTGTACCTGCAGTGTGCCCTCGCTGAGATAGAGACGATTGAGATCGGTGATTTCAAGCTCGCCACGCGCGGAAGGTTTAAGCTCGGCGGCGCGGTCGGCGACGGTGTTGTCGTAGAAGTAGAGGCCGGTGACAGCGTAGCGCGAGCGCGGCTGTTTGGGCTTTTCTTCAATACTGATGGCGCGGCCGCTGGGGTCGAATTCGACGACGCCGTAACGCTCGGGATCGTGTACGGGATAGGCGAAGACTTTTGCTCCGTGACGCAGCGTCGCGGCCTTCTGCAGATGCACGGAGAAGGATTGGCCGTAGAAGATGTTGTCGCCGAGCACGAGCGACGAAGTGTCATTGCCGATGAAGTCGCGGCCAATGAGAAATGCCTGCGCGAGGCCGTCTGGGCTGGGCTGTACGGCGTATTGAATATTGATGCCCCAGCGCGCGCCGTCGCCAAGCAGGCCGGAGAAGCGCGGCGTGTCTTCCGGTGTGGAGATGATGAGGATGTCGCGCAGGCCCGCGAGCATGAGCGTGCTCAGCGGGTAATAGATCATCGGCTTGTCATATACGGGGAGAAGCTGCTTGGAGACGACATGCGTGACGGGATGGAGGCGCGTACCGGAGCCTCCCGCCAGGATGATTCCTTTCATTGAGCGACCCTTTCGTCGTAGTTCTGGCGAATCCAGTCAAGATATGCGCCGGTGCGTACGCTTTCGACCCATGCTGTGTTTTCGAGATACCACTCGACAGTTTTGCGCAAACCTTCTTCAAAGCGCGCGGCGGGCTGCCAGCCAAGCTCGGTCTTGAGCTTGGTCGCGTTGATGGCGTAGCGGCGATCGTGGCCGGGACGATCTGTAACGAAGGCGATGAGACTGCGGCGCGAGCCGATAGCGGCGTCGGGACGGTATTCATCGACGAGATCGCAGATGGTTTGAACGACATCGATATTCTTGCGCTCGCTGTTGCCGCCGATGTTGTAGGTTTCGCCAAGACGGCCACGTTCGAGTACGGCACGAATGGCCGAGCAATGGTCTTCCACGAAGAGCCAGTCACGCACGTTGCTGCCGTCGCCGTAGACGGGAAGCTGCTTGCCGGCGAGTGCGTTAAGAATGACGAGCGGGATCAGCTTTTCAGGAAACTGATAGGGGCCGTAATTATTGGAGCAGTTGGTGGTAACGACCGGCATGTGGAAGGTGTGGTGGTAAGCACGGACGAGATGGTCGGATGCGGCCTTGGACGCGGCGTAGGGGCTGTTGGGCGCGTAAGGCGTGGTTTCACTGAAGGCTGGATCGTCGGGGCCAAGTGAACCGTAGACTTCGTCAGTAGAGACGTGCAGAAAACGGAATTGCTGCTTGCCGGCATCGTCGAGCGAGGACCAGTAGCGCTTGGCCTGATCGAGCAGGTTGAAGGTACCCTGCACATTCGTACGGATGAAGGAGCCGGGATCGGTGATGGAGCGGTCTACATGGCTCTCGGCAGCAAAATGCACGACAGCACGCGGCTGATGCTCGCGCAGCAGAGAGCCAACGAGGTCGGCGTCGCCGATATCGCCACGGACAAGTGTGTGGCGCGCGTCACCTTCGAGTGAGGCGAGGTTGGCCGGATTGCCGGCGTAAGTGAGCAGGTCAAGATTGATGACCGGAGAGCCTACTTCTTTGATCCACTGAAGGACAAAGTTGGAACCGATAAAACCGGCGCCGCCTGTGACGAGAATGGGGTTCGTTTTTTGCATGAGGGATCCGCTCAATTGTCAGACGCGGCCAAAGACGCGCCGGGGGTTGCGCACTGTGAGTCTAGCAGATGGTGGATTGAGCGAGTAAGCCGCTAGACACAAGGTACATAGACCATTTTCCCAAAAGCAGAATGCGGCGGGAATATGAATTCGCTACAACCTTTCGGCCATTGCTGCGATGTGCTAATCCGCAAACTGCGCGAGTTTTTCCGGCGCAGGTGGCGGGGTGAGAAGACTGACGACAACAAGGGCGACGATGGCGACGAAGAGCGCGGGGAAGGTAGCTTCGCGCTGGGAGATGATGGACGGAAAAATGTTGCGTACGGCGGGGAAGTCCCACGCGAGGGTAACCACGGTGCCGCTGGCGATGGCGGAGACAGCTCCGGCAGCCGTGACGCGTTTGGAATAGAACGCGGCAAGCACCACAGGCGTGATAGCGGCAGAGTAAATGGTGTAAGCCCAGAGCATCTTCTCGAGGATGCTTTCGGCATAGACCGCCTGATAGAGCGCCCAGATGCCAAGCAGCACGACCGCGAGCCGCGAGACGATGAGCACGCGCTTGTTGGAGGCCTTCGGGGCTATATAACGCACAAAGACATCGTTGACGAGATTGGTAGCAGGCGAAAAGAGGTAGTTGGACGCCGTGGAGATGACCTTGGCGAAGACCGCGCCGAGCAGCAGTGCTCCCATGAATGCAGGCAGGCCATTGCGCGCAGTGTACGGGATGATTTCGCGTGGGTGCGCGGCGACTTCGCCGGACTGAAAGAGCGCCGAGCCGCAGATGGCGATGAAGACGATGATGGTTTCAAGGACAAGCGTGCCGAAGAACCAGCCGACGACCGAGATGCGCGCATCTTTTTCTGACTTGGCGGAAAAGAATTTCTGGTACATCACCTGGTTGCCGAGCATGAGGAGCAACGTGGGAACGAGGAACTCCATGGCGCGGATAAAGGAGATATTGCCGAAGACCTCAAAGTGTGTGGGTGGCAATGCCGCATGGAGTCCGGCCCAGCCGCCGGCTTTGGCGAACAGGATGGGTGTGGCAAGGATGCAGATGACGGTGACCATGGAACCGATAGCGACGTCCATATAAGCCACCGACGACATGCCTGCAAGCGCGGTGGAGACGATGACGAAGACGGCGATGATGTAGGTGCCAAGATTGGCAGAGACCGTGTTCGGGAAGATGAGGTGGAGAACGTCGCCGCCGCCCCTGAACTGATAACTGGTGATGCCAACGTAGGCAAAGAGAATGGCGATGGTGCCGAGGACGCGCGCGGCCTGGTTGTAGCGGGTTTCAAGCAGATCCGGAAGGGTGAACTGCGCAAAGCGCCGGGCGCGCGGGGCAATGAAGTAGATGAGCAGAAGGCCGAGCCAGCCGCCAGCCGGCTGCCAGAGTGAGGCGAAGCCATTGCGATAGGCGTTTTCAGCTCCGGCAAAGAGGGAACCAGCACCGATCCACGAGGTGAGGAGCGTGAGGACCAGGACTACGGCGGGCAGGGAGCGTCCAGCGACGAGGTAGTCAGCTTTGGTTTTGACGCCGATTGCGCGGTAGATGGCCACCGACAGAAGCGCAATGACGATAACAACAAGAACGGTTACATAAAGGTGCGACATCCGCTGAGTTCCTCGATGGGGGCGCTACGGGTTGCATGCAGTGTACCGGATGGATGTGGCTGGATGGGGGCAATCCGTGTCGGCACAAGGCCTTATGCGCAAACGATTGACCGCCTGTATGGCCTTTGTTACACTACATTTGCGGGGTGGAGCAGCCCGGTAGCTCGTTGGGCTCATAACCCAAAGGTCGGCGGTTCAAATCCGCCCCCCGCAACCAAAAAGTTTGGGTTACACAGTAACCGCGAAATCAGGATGGCTCAGAAGAGATAACTTCTGAGCCGTTTGTGTTTATGGGCTGGCAAATGGCGGAGCTGGCGCAGGGAAATTTTCGGCGCAAGACTCCCTGGGGGCTCCGCAGGCGGCGCGGCTTACTCTGCGGCAGGAAGATAGAGATGGAGGTTTCTTGCGCGGTTGAGCTTGAGGGTTGCGGCACGGTCGATGGCGCTCATTGAAATGCGCATATGCCTCTGATCGGGGTCCACATAGTGGAGGCCGTCGTGAGAGGCGAAGACGGACAAGGCTGGAAGGGTGGAGCCATCTTTGAGAACAAGAGCAAAATTCTGATATTCGGAGTCGGAAGAAGTGGACGGGGTCATTTCCTTGGCCGGCCACTCATACTTTTTGAATTCAGGTTTTGCGGGCTGCTCGACGGCACGCGGAGCTGAAGGTGCAGGCGGCTCATAGATTAACTGCGACGGTCGGTCCAGATAGGGTGGAGCGTAGGGCGGAGCGGTGGCATAGTTCATCTGCGGAGCGTAATCGTAACCGTCACCGTAGGCATAGGGCAAAAATGCATAGCCGAATCCGCGGGGTGAGCCGGCCCGGGCGCGGCTGTGAAAGACAATGTTGCCACGGCCTAAGCTGTGGTGTCCCTGGCCGGAGCTATGACGGGCTGCGGTCCTTATCTGGGCGTAAACATCCATTCCCGCGCTCAAGGCAAGGAGCAAAGATAAGCCGAGCAGAATCGTCCGCCGCATGGTCGCCCTCGTGAGGGGTAATATAGCACCGGGCTTGCGTTTTTTCACCTTGGCATGGCTCTGGAAGGTGCCAAGCTGCGCGAGGCAGCAAGTGTGGCGATGCTCAAACAAACCCGTTCGAACATGAGCGAATACGAATCCGTGAGGGTGTGTTGAGACGGTTTCTGATCCTCGGCAACCTATTGACGGGAATCCTGATTGCGGCGGTTCCGCCATTAGCGCAGGCGAAGCAGATGACTGTAGCGCAATTGGAGCAAATGCTGAACGCAAATGTTCGTGCGCACAAGAGCGATGTGGAACTGGCCAAGCATATTGCAGATGTGGAGATGAAGGAGCGTATCTCTCCTGCAGAACTTGCACGCTTGAATGTTTCACTTCGAGCCGATCCACAGGCGATGTCAGCGTTGCGAATTCTGGCGGATCGTTCGCAGTTTCGAGATTCTCCTGCAAGCGAGAGGATAGGCACTGGTCCGCCGGATAGTTCTGAACAGGTCCGGTTACTTGGAGCTGCGCATGCGTTTGCGTCAAAGACGCTGCCTGGTTTGCCGAATTTTCTGGCAACACGGACGATTAATTTGTACGACGATACGCCCCATGCGCTGAAGAAAGGGAACTGGCCGACGCGCAACGGGCTGCATCTCGTAGGCACGTCGCAGGCGGAGATCACGGTAAGGCGGGAGCGAGAGAATCAGCCACCCACGCAGGGATCGGCTGTGTTCGAGTCGAAAGTTGGACTCGTCTCCGGCGGAGAATTCGGAACGACACTTGGCATGATTTTGACCGATGTGGCAGAGGGCAAGGTGAGCTGGAGCCACTGGGAGAAGTCGCAGGCGGGGTTGGCGGGCGTCTTCAACTATTCCGTACCGGCGGGCGCGTCGCACTTTGAACTGATCAGCTCGTTCAAGCGTGAAGCGAGTGTGGAGGGATTCAGCGCGTCAAATGGAGGACGGGTTGCCGGCATTGGTGTACGGCAAAATGTGAGCTCGAATAACGTGGCAGTAGAAAAGACACGTGCCGGGTATCACGGATCCATCTGGATCGACTCCGGGAGCGGCGTAATCGAGCGCGTGACGCTGGAAGCAGATACCGGCAGTGGAATGCCCTTCCGCAATGCGGCGATTCTTGTCGACTACGGATGGGTGGAGATTGCGGGGAATCGGTACATTTGCCCTGTGCGCAGCCTGGCTTACACTGAGGCGCTTGCCACAACAGAGATGTATACGAGCGGTGTGCCCACAGAGTGGATGAACGAAACGCTGTTCACGAACTATCACCGCTTTGGTTCGAGCGCGCGGATTGTGGAAGAGGCTGTGAATCGTTCGGCTTTGGATGCGGGAGCAACTGGCGACGGAGATACAGAGGCGAGTGCAACGGAACAGAGCAATGCGCGGCCGACGGCTCAACCGCAGATTGCCGGCAGTACTGCGCCGGCGGCACAGGACTTGCCGGTTGAGATCGCCTCCACTGCTGAGTCTGTACAACCTACGGCCGAACCATTCGAAGTAAAGGAGCGTGCGACGCCTGCTCCAGAGACAGCAACTGCGCACGGAAGTTCCGATGCGAAGGACAAAACCGAGCCGTCCTCGCCACCTCCTGAAGTTGCGGTACCGGCAGGAGATACACAGAACGGTTTCACGTTGCATGTGAGTGTGAATTCTCTGCTGGTTCCGGCAGTGGTGGTGGACAAGAGTGGGAAGTCAATTGGAGGGTTGCGCAAAGAAGACTTCGAAGTGATGGAGGACCGCAAACATCTGGCCGTGACTGGACTCACGGTGGTGCGAAGTACGGCAAGCGAAGCTCCAGTCACTGAAGTGCCGGCGCGCAGCGGGAATGCGAGCACGAACGATGTGTTGCGCTCCAGAAGAAGGTTCGTCGTTCTTCTTTTCGACGATCGGCACATGACGGTGGATGATCTGCCGCGCGTGCAGCAGGCGGTACGTGCGCTGCTGGCGCAGCCGCTCGGTGAGAGCGAATACGTCGATGTGCTGTCTTTTATGGGAGTGAGTTCGGGAATTACGCAAGAGAGGGCGGCACTGGAAGCAGCGGTGATGAAGATGACGGTGCATCCGCTCTTTCGGCATGCGAAGGAAGATTGTCCGGATGTGGATTATTACGCCGCGGACAAGATCATCCGGCAGCACGATCCGATGGCGTTCCAGATTGCAGTGGGGAAGGCGAAGGCGTGCATGGCTGTGGTGGGGGATCCGTCGGCGCCGTCGGCAAACATCTATGCGGCCATAAGCAATCCGACAGACATGTTTCAGCGAGCGGCAATGGCGGCGGCAGCGCGCGCGCTGGCAGAGGGCGAAGAGGATACGAGGGAGTCGCTGCTGGCGGTGGAGAATGTGGTTCGCGCAATGGCAAAGCTGCCGGGACAGCGCGTGCTCATTCTAGTGTCGCCGGGATTTCTGACAATGACGCCGTCGGCGATGGCGGAGAAGTCAGAGGTAATGGAGCTGGCTGCGAAGCATGAAGTGGTGGTGAACACGATGGATGCGCGCGGGCTTTATACGGGCAGCGTGGGTGCGAGTGAGGGCGGAGCGACATCGACTCTGGCGCTCATGACGGGAGCGCAGGTGAGTGACCGGCTGGGTTCGATGCAGGCGAATGAGGATGCGCTGGCAGAGATTGCCGACGGTACGGGCGGAAAATTTTTTCACAACAGCAACGATCTGAAGAGTGGGCTGAAGACATTGTCGGCGGCTCCGGAGAATTTGTATCTGCTTGAGGTATCACTGAATGGCGTAAAAGCGAACGGCGCCTATCATGCGCTGCGCGTGAAGGTGAACCGGCCCGGGGCTGAGGTGACCGCGCGCAAGGGATTTGTGGCTCCTAAGGAAAAATAACGCTGCACATTGAATCCGGTGGGTGGCCTTCTCCTGAGCTTGAAACGTGTATGCTCATACGCGGAAGTGCGGATGGAGCGCACACGCGATGGATGCAGTAGCAGTGGAAGGCATAAAAATGAAACGGAATTGGAAGCGGCATGCCGCGGGATTGATGCTCGCGTGTCTCTGGACCTGTGCGGTGATGAGCCAAACGTCGATTCGGCACGACGCGCTGACATTGCAGCCGACAGATATGCTGGCGACGGGCAATGAATGGATCTCTCTGCCCGACATACGCGCAACGGACGCGGCGCTCACGACATTCAATGTGATTTCAATGCGGTCGCGCGGATTGCTGCAGGTGGACGGCGAGCAGGGAGGGCCGGTATTGGCGCCGTATTTCAATGTGGATGGAGCTGCATTCGATTGGAAGAACCCACAGTGGGAGCTGACCGAGTACTGGGTTCCGACGGCGAAAAAGACAGAGAACGGAATCGAGGCGACTGCGACTTACTGTGCGCCACCGGGTTCGCGCGCCGCATTTCTGCGGCTGACAATGACGAATCACAGCGCCAAGGCGGCGGATGTGGAGATGGGGGTGCACGCGGCATTTGGCAGTCTCAGTCGTGTGACGTATCTGCCGGTGGAGTTGCATGGCGAGCGCACGGTGGGCGCCGCGCCGTGGGTGGATGAAGGTGAGGTCTTCAGCTACATCACCGACGACACGCAATACGCCTGGTCTCTTGTCCATCCGGGCTCAAAGGCAATGGTGACGATGCCGCCGCTGAGCGGTGTTCCTGCGGTGCAGGCAAGCAAGATCACGACACTGGCTCCGGGACAGGCAGTGGAGGCGCTCTACATTCTGGCGCCGGGTGTGGAGGAATTCAGCGCTGCGCACAATGCAAAGGCGCTGAAGGAGCTGCTAATTCGCCACGGTTCGGACGCGATGATTGCCGAAACTGCCGAGTGGTGCAGAAAACGCACGCGCACAACAGGCAAGTCCGATCTCGATCTGCTGATGAACAGAAATTATCTCTTCACGGAGATGTATGCGTGGGGGCGCACCATCGACACCGAACAGTGGGTCGGTGTGACGTCACGTAGTCCGCGCTATTACGTTTCGGCAGCCTACTGGGATCGCGATGCGATGCTGTGGAGTTTTCCGGCGCTGCTCGACGTGGATACAGCGATGGCAAAGAATGCGCTTGAATATGCGCTGACCGTGCAACTGCGGAACACAGGCACACATAGCCGCTTTATTGATGGAATTGTGCTGGAGGATGGCTTCCAACTGGATGAGGCAGTAGCGCCGGTGATTGCGCTCGCGTCGTATGTGCGCAGGACGAGCGATACGGATTTTCTGAAACAGCATGAAGATGCGCTGGCAATGTTGCGCGACCGGATATTAGCGCGGCGCGATGTGGCTACGGGGCTTTATTCGTCGTTACAGGACTCGCAGGATGAGTTTCAGGTGCTTCCGTTTATTACCTATGACAATGCACTGACGTGGAAGGCACTGGGCGATATGGCCGAGTTGTACAGCAAGTTGGGTGACACGGCGGAATCGGCTAAATTGACGACGGATGCAACGGAGCTGCATGCGGCAGTGCTGAAGTATTGCGTGAGTGGAGATGTCTCCGGAGCAGGTGGAACCATTTTTGCTTCGGCAACGGATGGAAAGAAGCATGTGTTCACCGAGATTCCGCCGGGCTCGTTGATGAAGCTGCCCGCGCTTGGCTTTGTGCCGCAAGATGATTCGGTTTTTGAGCGCACGTACAAGTGGCTGCACTCGCCGGAGTACAAGTGGTCGTACTCAGACGAACCATATGGGCTGCCGGGGAGCTATCGTCTGCCGTTTACGACATCCTGGTCGGTTGCGGACCACCTGCGTTTAAAGGCTGGCCGGGCACAGGCTGAGAAGATTCTGCGCGCGAGCAATTGGGACGCGGGCATCATCACGGAAGGTGTTTCAGCTTCAACGGCGCGCATGGACCAGGCGGGCCGCGCCTTTGCGACAGCAGCAGGCTATATGGCACATGCAATCTGCGACACGGAGTGTGTGGATAAGCCACATTGAGCGGAGCGGATTGTGTGGGCTAACGCGGAGCCGGTTGTGCTGGATGCCGTACGACGGATGCTGCGTCTTTGAGAAAGTCAGGGTCCATCTGCTCAATGTCGACGCGCATGCTGGTGCTGTCTGCGGTGGGGAAGTTCGATGGTACAGGCAGAGTGACCTTGCCAGTGGCGGCCCATTCGGTGCCGCGCTGAATGAGCGTCATGAGGCCCACTCCGCTTAAGGCCGCAGCATCATGGCCCATGGTGGTGTGAAAGACACGCCCTTTGCCATAGTGGATTACCATGACCATCGGCTCGTCGAAGCCCGTCCCGTGGTTTTTCGGATCGGAATACGCGGTGGCGAGGATGGTCATATTTTCGCCGGGCCCACGCAGGGAGTTGTAGAGCTCATCCGGTGCGTGCATCCAGGTAGCTGGCAGCCCGCGCATGATGGGGTTGTCCGCGTCGCGCGTGACCACCTGAAAGGGAAGGCGCATACCGTGGTTGCCAGCCTTGCCGGGTGAGGTGTCGCGCACGAGTTCGTTGTCCTTGAAGTAGAAGTGCGGGCCTGCGTGCTCATCGCGGTTGCGCCAGCCACCGACGCCAATCATGCGATTCCAGTCAGTCCAGCCGGGAAAGGCGTTGTCGGCCGCGTGCACAATAACCAGACCGCCTCCCCCTTTGACATAAGCGTCGAGCTGATTGCGCAAATCTTCAGGCCAGTCCGGTGCATCGAGATTCCACAAGATGGCCTGATAGTGGTCGAAGTGTGGATGGAAGCTGGAAAAATCTTGTGTGTTGAGCGGAGCGGTTGCAACGGTCACGTCAAAGATGCCAGCTTCCTCAAGCTCCATGCGCATGATGGCTGTGGTGAGTTTCCAGTCATGATATGGGCCGCCGCTTTGTCCGTCGACAATGAGAACGCGGATGGAATGGCGCGACTGTGCGAGAACACTACGGGATGAGGAGAACGGCAGGGAACAAACTGCGGCGAATATAAGGGCGAAGCGGAAAATACGCATGAAGAACAAAACCTCTCTTCGGCACGTGTTCTGGGAGTGCGCGCGGCTGGAATCGGCGTTCGGAAGGATTCTACCCCTGTGATGCCGGGAACGAGGAGACGTCCGTAGAGGTTGAGATATGGAAGGGGATTTTCAGGCAAAGAAAAAGCGCTCTGCGCAGAGGAGACGACGCAGAGCGCTGTGAAGGAGAAAATAGTTGCCTATTTCTGCAGAGCACCTCTGTCGTAAGTGCCCGCGGAACCGAAGACCTTTCCGTTCATGTCGACATTCATGCAGTTGATACCGGGTGTGCATCCGGCCGGCAGACTGGAGAAGATGTCGTTGCCAGCATTGGTGTCTGCCGAGATGGAAAAGTCCAGACTCTCGTACGGCACCAGTTGCGTGCCGCTGCCATCCCAATTCACAAACGGATTGGTGTTCGACACCGTCTGTGCGTTGGAGCCGCAGTTGGACATCGTGCCTGCCGGTCCGCCGTAGTGCGAGTTGTAGTCGGCTGTAATGGTCCAGGAAGCTCCGCCGTTATAGACGCACGAACCGTGGGCATTCCAGACCAGATTGTTCTCGATCACCCAGCTGGCCGAGCCCGAGCCTTCCGCGTACAGGTAGTACATCGCACAGGCAACACCCTGCTCAGAGCAGTGCGGCTGCACGCCCAGATTAGCGATGGTGTTATGCACGATGTAACTGGTACCGAGCACAGTGCCGCCGAAGAAGCTCACGAAGCCATCACCCAGACCAGAGGCCGTCGAATTGGAGGTCATGACCGCGTTGTCTGTCCAGAAGACGATGTTGCCATAGACATACCATGGACCAACCTCGGCTCCAGGACCGGAAGCGTCTGTAATGACACCGCTGGAGAGGATGTCCTGGAAGTAGTTGTAGCGGACCGTCATGTTCTGCACGGTGGACGAGAAGGCCTCCGAGTGTGCCCCATTGGCCTGATCTCCCGTGTGGTCGCGCGAGATGTAGTTGTATTCGATGATCCAGTTCGAACCGTTGGAGTTACCCACGGAGTTGATGTTGGACTGGAACTGGGTATCGCCCACGTCGTGGATCCAGCTGTGGCCCACATAGAGATTGTTGGTGGGGCTTCCGGTATAGAAGCCGCCGTCGCAGTAAGTGGAGCAGTTGGACGACTGACCGCTGTTGAAGGTGAAGTTCATGTTCGAGCCGCGTACCTCAACGTAGTCAAAGAAGAGGTTGGAGGCGGCGTTGCCAGACGAGTCGCGGTTGGTGATGACACCGCCCTTGTTGGCCACGCCGTTGAGGTCGAACATGATGGTGTATCCGGACTGCCAGTCGGAACCGCGAGTCTGTCCTTCGAAGGCCCAGTAGTTGGAGAAGACGCCTGTTGTGCCGCCGCCGAAGATGGCTTTGCCGGCATAGCTGTCGCTCCAGTCGGTAGCCGGGCCGTGACTGGCTGCGGTGGCGCCTTCAATGGTGATCAACAGGGTGCCGCTGACGGGTGTGGTGAAGTTCTGCGCGCCGTAGTTGCCATTGGCAATCCAGTAGGTGACGCCGCGCTGCATCTTGGCCGGGTTCACCTGGCCTGAGCCGGTGCCGAAGCCTGTATAAGCATTAGCCCAGCTTGAGCCGTTGCCCGAACCTGATGCGCTTGCATAGATGTAGCAGTTGCCCAATCCATCGCAGCCGCCAACCGTTGCAACGTTTGAGATGGTGAGAAGCGCGGAGCCGCTGAGAGAGCCGGAACTGGCGGTGATGGTTGTCGTGCCTTCTGTCACTCCTGTAGCCAGGCCGTTGGATGCGATTGTGGCAACCGCAGTGTTGCTCGATGACCAGGTGGCTGAAGATGTGATGTACTTCGTCGATCCGTCACTGTAAGTGGCAAGGGCGGCAAATTGTTGCGCCGATCCTGTGGAGACAGAGGCAGTGCCTGGTGTGACGGTGATGGACTGCATGGTGACTGGGCCGGAAGAGCCCGCGGCTGTAATGGCAAGAGACGCCGTCGCAGAGATCGATCCGGATGTGGCCTTAATAGTCGTCGAGCCTGCAGCCACACCAGTGGCAACGCCGGAAGCGGCAATTGTAGCAATGCTCGTCGTACTCGAGGACCAGGTCACCGACGTTGTGAGGTTCTTGGTTGAGCCGTCACTGTACGTTCCGGTTGCGGTGAACTGCTGGGTTGCACCTACGGAGATTGATGCTGAAGCAGGCGTGACCGAAATGGAGGTAAGAGTGGCAGTCGGAGTAGAAGAACCGTCTGTTACCGTAAGCTGCGAACTGCCTGACACGCCATCGAGTTGGGCTTTGATTGTGCTTGTACCGGCCGACACCGCTGTCGCCTGACCAAGATTTGTCACGGTTGCTACCTGGGATGAACTTGAAGACCAGGTTACTTCGTTCGTGACATCGGCAGTTGTGCCGTCCTTATAGGTACCGGTTGCGGTGAATTGGACCTTCTGTCCAGTTGTGGCCGATGTGGTCGCGGGTGATACGGCAACCGTCTCGATGGCTGCAGGTGTAGTTGAAATCAATGATGCGCCACCGCATCCGGAGAGCAATACAAGCAGGGGAAAGATAGCAAGCCGCTTCACAGCAGAATCCTTTCAAGTACTCCAAGGCGTTTCAGTCCCAAATGTGCCGACAATGTTTGAACAAGTATCTCGGCGTTGCAGCGTGTAGTACTGATTCAGACTGCACCAGTTCTGCAATTTTTGGGTCGCGCGGTAATTGACATTAAGTTACCCAGGTAATTGCATTATTGGCACTTATAAGTGCTACTTAGGTGCCCTACACACTTAATCCTGAAGTATGCGTATCAATCAAGAAACGCACACTTCAGGATTAAGACCTGGAGGATAGCAATGTGTTTAGAGTCTCTGCCCCCGTTGACTTGATCGCAGTGAACGAAAGTCTTAGTGGAGTGTTCGACAGTTGAAATCAAAGATAAATGCGAATTGAAGTAAAAGCAGATCTGACCTGACAGAATTTTGTACTCTTCATGGTTAAATCAGAACTTCATTCCCATTACCCCTTAACGAATTTTGGAGCAAGAAATCAATTACTGTCTGCACGTCTTGCGAGTATGCAGGGAAAAATCTAGTGCAACAGGCGCCAAAGCCCAAATATGAAAAGCGCGCCGAACCCCTCAAGCGCAATGGCCCAGCACACACCCTTGACGCCGCGTAAGCCTTCACACCTGGAAATGTAGAGAGTGCCGCCCGAAAGCGAAAAAGCAGATTTCTGGCCCATGATGGAGGACCACTTATCCGCCGAAATTGCGAAATTCGAACGGACAAAGACTGGCTGCTGCGGGAGTCCATGGACTTCTCTAGCGGGACTTGCCATCTACAAACCTCAAAGGCACTCCAAGTGAGTGCGGCGTAGATTCACATGCATCCGGGTGAACGATTGTATCGAGCCGGTAACCTCTGCACTGCACGTAGGTTGCCAAAATTTCGAAAGGCATCAAGTGCCGCAAAGAAAACGTTTTAGCGCAAGGAGCAACCAAATTAGTGCAATGAGGGATGTGTAGTTTTTTCCTTATTTGGTAAGGATTTCATCACCGGGGCGCGTAAAAAGGTAGGCAAAGGGCGTGAAAGGAGCCGAATTTTATCAAGACCCTAGTTACCTAATGCCAGCGCAGGTTCGGCAGTCAGAGAGAGTGGTGCAAATTCGCACGCGACGAAGCGCGGCCAGGCAGCGGCGGCAATCATCGCGGCATTGTCGGTAGAAAGCGGCAATGCGGGATAGCTTATATGGAGTCCGCGGCGGCTGGCCTCAGTTGTAAAGCGGCTGCGCAGTTCACGGTTTGCGGCCACACCGCCTGTGACGAGAATGCGTGAGGCTCCGAGCGCTTCAGCGGCAGCAAAGGTTTTGCGGAGAAGATCACCGATAATAGCGTGCTGAAAGCTGGCGATGAGATCGAGCGTGGTGGGATCGCAATGCGCGAGTACCTGTTCGATGGTAGGCATTGTTGGCGCATCGGGGCCAGTGAAGAGCGCATCCCGCCGGGCCTCGGCTTCAGGCCTCAGGTTGTGCAGATCGACGTAACGCAATACGGCGGTCTTGATGCCGGAAAACGAGAAGAGAAAGCGCGGGTCAAGCTCGGCAATGGGTGCCGTTGCCGCGGCCTTGGTACGCGGTGCCTTACCGCCGAGGTGAACTTTGTGCTTGATCTGCGCAAAAGAAAACGGAACAGCACGCGGGTTACCGTGGAGGGCGAGTTGGTCAATCCAGGGTCCGCCGGGGTAGCCAAGGCCCAGTAACTTGGCGACTTTGTCGTAGGCCTCGCCTGCTGCATCGTCGAGTGTGCGGCCGACAAGCTTGTAGGACCAGGTCCCGGCATGAGGTGTGGCGAGATAAAGGTGTGTGTGCCCACCAGAAACAACAAGCGCAAGCGCCCGTTCATCGGGTTCGGATTGTCCCGTTTCGCGTTCGTGCAGCAAAACAGCGTGGATGTGCCCCTCAAGATGGTTGACGGCGATGAGCGGCAGTCCCTGAGAGAAGGCGAGAGCTTTGGCGTAGGAGATGCCAACCAGCAGAGCGCCTGCCAGACCCGGCCCGGAGGTGACAGCGATGGCGTCAAGATCGGCGAGGGTGCAGTTGGCTTGACTGAGTGCGGCGCGGACGACAGGAACGATGGCCCGGAGGTGCTCGCGGCTGGCAAGCTCCGGCACGACACCACCGTAGCGCGCATGCGTGGCAATCTGCGAGGCGACAACCGAAGAACGGGTATGCGCACCGCGCTCAATGATCGCCGCGGCGGTCTCGTCGCAGGAGCTTTCAATGCCGAGAATGAGGCCGGAGCGCATAGTTCCAGTGTAGAGGGAAGGACCTGAGCGCCGCAGCGGACAAGCTCCTCGCGCGACAATAGTGAGTGATGGCGAAAGGAAGTGAATTCGTAGCGGCAATGAAGGTTGCTGCCCAACTGCGCGAAGCCGGATATGAGGCATATCTGGCAGGCGGCTGTGTGCGCGATCTGCTGCTGGGCCGTGAGCCGAAGGACTTCGATGTGGCAACTTCCGCGCGGCCGGACGCGGTGCTGGGGCTCTTTCAAAAGACATTTGCCGTTGGCGCAAAATTCGGCGTGGTATTGGTTGTGGAGGGCGAAGACGAGAATCGGATCGTGACTGAGGTCGCGACATTCCGTTCAGATGGGGCGTATGCGGATGGGCGGCGTCCGGACGTGGTCCGCTACACGGACACTGCCGAAGAGGATGTGCAAAGGCGGGACTTCACGATCAATGGGCTGATGCTCGACCCGTTCAAGTTGTTCGGTACGCGTGACACGGAGACTCAAGGGGCAGCGGGCCGGAAGACAAAGCAGGAGAAGGTGCGTGCGGCCACGCTCGATTTTGTGGGCGGGTTGGCCGATCTGGAAGCTGGGGTGGTGCGCGCTATTGGCAATGCAGCGCAGCGGTTTGAAGAGGACCAGCTTCGCCTGTTGCGGGCAGTGCGATTCGCGGCGCGGTTTGGATTTGAGATTGAGCCGGCGACACATGGAGCGATGCAGGCTGCCGCGCCAAAAATTGCGACGATCAGCCGCGAACGCATCCGTGACGAATTGACACGGATGCTGACCGAAGGACATGCGCGGCGGGCGTTTGAGCTGCTGGATAGAACGGGATTGCTGATTGAAGTGTTGCCGGAGATTGCGGCGATGAAGGGTGTGGAGCAACCGCCGCAATTCCATCCGGAAGGTGACGTTTGGACGCATACATTGATGCTGCTGGAACAGTTGGAAGCGGGGTGCCCCCTTACGCTGGCGTGGGGCGCGCTGCTGCACGATGTGGGCAAGCCACCGACATATACGAAGACCGATCGCGTGCGCTTCAACGGGCATGTGGAAGTGGGCGTGGCAATGGGAGCGGAGATTTGCCGGCGTTTTCGTTTTTCGAATGACGAGGCGCAGATGATTCTTGCCCTTATCCAGAACCACATGCGCTTTGCCGATGCGCCGAAAATGAAAACGTCGACACTGAAACGTTTCTTCCGCCTTGAGCATTTTGAGCAACACCTCGCGCTGCACAAGATGGATTGCATGGCGGCGAGCGGCAACCTGGATAACTGGAATTTTGTGCGCGAGCATTTTTCCTCCATGACGGAGGAGGTGGTGAAGCCAAAGCTGCTGCTGACCGGGCGCGAGTTGATTGCAGCGGGCTACAAGCCAGGCGCGGCGTTCAAAAAGATGCTGCGCGCGGCTGAGGACGCACAGCTTGAAGGCACGGTCGTCACCGCGGAAGAGGCGCTGGCATTAGTGCGGGCGCAGTTCGGAGAAGCGGAGAAATAGAAAGCGGTCACGCGCTATTCTGTTCGGAACCGGATGCCGACGGAAGCGCGCAAGTTCGATGTTGTGGTGATCGGCGCCGGTGCCGCTGGAATGATGTGCGCGGCGGTTGCGGGGCAGCGCGGAAGGCGTGTAGCACTGCTGGAGCACAATGCGCAACCGGGACGGAAGGTACTGATATCCGGCGGCGGACGCGCAAACTTCACTAACATTCACGCAAAACCCGAGAACTACATCTCCGATAATCCGCATTTTGTGAAATCGGCGCTGGCGCTGTATACGCCGAGGCATTTTCTTGGGCTTGTGGAACGATACAGCGTTGCCTGGCATGAGAAAACGCTTGGGCAACTGTTTTGCGACGGGTCGGCCCGGCAGATTGTGGATCTTTTGCTGGCCGAATGTACACGCGCGAAGGATAGCGGCGGTAGCGTGGAGCTGATTTGCAATGCGCACGGCGTTCGTGTGGAGCGCAGGAGTGATGAGTTTGCGATTGCGTGCACAGCAGGAGAGTTTCGATGTGCGGCTCTGGTGATTGCGACGGGTGGATTGTCGATTCCGCAATTGGGGGCGACGGGGTTTGCGTACGAAACAGCAAAACAGTTTGGGTTGAATGTCATCGCGCCGAGGCCGGCGCTGGTACCGCTGGTGTTAAGCAGTGAAGAAAGCGCATGGACCGCATTGACGGGTGTATCGGCGATGGTGGAAGTGCGTGCCAAGCATGGACCTGCGTTTCGCGAAAAGCTATTGGTCACGCATCGCGGGCTGAGCGGGCCGGCGGTGCTGCAGGTGTCAAGCTATTGGCGCGAAGGTGAAATGCTGGCGGTCGATTTCGGACCGGGCACGAAGTTGCTTGCGTCGCTGTTCGAGAAGAATGCGCGGCGTGACGCGGCGGCGTTTCGACAGGTCTTGCGCAGTGCATTGCCGCAGCGGCTGGCGGGGCATCTGGCTGAGACAGCAATGCCGGAAAAGTGGACGAATGCGGTTCTTGAAGAGACAGAGCGCAGGCTGCACGCATGGACATTTCATCCAGCGGCGACAGAGGGTTTTGCAAAAGCCGAGGTGACGGCCGGCGGCGTGGACACACGCGAACTCAATTCAAAGACGATGGAAGCGCGCAAGATGCCCGGTCTCTTCTTTATTGGAGAGGGGGTCGATGTAACCGGTTGGCTGGGTGGATTCAACTTCCAATGGGCATGGTCGTCGAGTGTGGCTGCAGGACGCGCGGTATAAAGCAAAAGGCATGAGCCGGAGCCCATGCCTTTCTGATTCTGCTAAGGCAGTTGCCAGTGCTTAAGGGGTTATCCCTTGGCGGTTGCGAAGCGCTTGTTCACTTCGGCCCAGTTGACCACGTTCCACCAGGCGGCCAGGTAGTCAGGGCGCTTGTTCTGATACTTCAGGTAGTAGGCATGTTCCCAAACGTCATTGCCGAGGATGGGATACAAACCCTGTGAAAGCGGCGAGTCCTGGTTGGCAGTGGTCATAACCTTCAGCTTGCCGCCCTCGAAGACGAGCCAGCCCCAGCCGGAGCCAAATTGTTTCGCGGTGGTTTCATTGAAGGTCTTCTTGAACGCTTCGAAGTCGCCAAAGTCCTTGGCAATCTGGTCGGCGATGGCACCTGTGGGTGCCCCGCCGCCACCGGCATTTGCAGGGGCCATGATGTTCCAGAACATGGTGTGGTTGGAGTGGCCGCCACCGTTATTGCGCACCGCGCCGCGAATGGCTTCGGGCACATCGGCCAGGCTGCGAAGCAGGTCGTCGACGGACTTTGCGGCGAGATCGGGATGATTGGCCAGTGCGGCGTTCACATTGTTGACGTATGCCTGGTGGTGCTTGTCGTGATGCAGATGCATCGTTTCAGAGTCAATGAAGGGTTCAAGAGCTGCGTAGTCATAAGGCAGCGGGGCAAGTTCGTAAGCCATTTCGGGGAATCTCCTCCGTTCGGATTGTACGTCGCGATGGGGCGCCGGTCGATAAATCGGCACAGGTTCGGGTGCGGAAGCAGTTCGCGTCTCGGAAATCTCAGATTTTAGACTGAGAACCCGCTCGTCTCGCGCGTACACTCAATCTTCACACACGAGGCTCCGCCCTCTATGTTTGGATGGATGCGGGTGCGCTGAGTAAGGGTGCACATTCATGACAGGAAGGCGTAAAAGAAGCTGAAGTGCCAGCCGGAGAGAACCTGGCAATAAGCGGCTCCGGCCTTGCCACATCTGTTTCGCCAAGTGGTATTTCCACAGCAATGGAGAAACCTTCATGCCCGCGGGTACATCCCTTTCATTAGAGTGTGTTTGTGCTGAACCTGCCGCAGACAGGAATGAGTGACCGAACTTGAGTGAGCCCAATCTGAATCTTTATCGTTGGCTGGACCAACAAGGGGAAGCCTTTGGCGCGCCGGGTCTTGAGCCGCGCTGGACTTCGAGCGTGAAAGATGCTGTTGGAACCGCCTATTCGGCGTCGAGCCGGGTCTGGTTTACCTGCTCGCACGGCATTCTCAACGAGATTTACCACCCGACCATTGACCGCGCGCAGGTGCGTGACATGGGATTTCTTGTGAGCGACGGCTCTACGTTTGTTCATGAAGAGAAGCGGGATCTGCTGACCACCTTTGAGTACATCCACGCAGAGACTCTGGGCATGCGCTATGTGAACAGCGATCCTGATGGCCGTTACCGGCTGATTAAGGAAGTGATTTGCGACCCGCACCACAGTGTGGTGCTGCAGCATATCCGGCTGGAAGGGCACCACGAACTGATTCCCCGGTTGAAAGTGTACGCACTCCTGGCTCCGCATCTGGATGGTGGCGGTGCCGGCAACACAGCGCGTGCAGTGGATGTGGCTGGGCACAAGATGGTGCTGGCCTGGAAGAACGAATGGGCGTTGGCCATGGGGGCCAGTTGTGGTTTTGCTCGGGTCAGCTGCGGGTTTGTCGGTCAAAGTGATGGCTGGCGCGACCTGATGCAGAACTACAGGATGCGGTGGGAGTTCGGTTCGGCGACCGATGGCAACATTGCCGTGATGGGCGAGCTGAACATGGTGAATGCGGGTGCGGATGGCGCGCGGGAATTTACGGTTGCCATTGGCCTTGCCGAGGGGCCGCATCCTGCGCTCCAAAAGACGGTAAGTGCGCTCGCAATGCCCTTCGGACAGCATCATGACCGATTTATCGAGCAGTGGCAGCGGGCGGCAAACCCCGAGTGGCTTGCCGGCAAGTCGGGTGATGGCGGCAAGCTGATGCGCGCAAGCCACAACGTACTGCTTGCGCACGAGGACAAGACATTTACCGGAGCGTTTGTGGCTTCGGCATCCATTCCCTGGGGACAGGTGATGGGCGATGACGATCTGGGTGGCTATCACCTGGTGTGGACACGCGATATGGTGCAGACAGCAAGTGCGTTGCTGGCCTGCGGGCGCGTGGAAACAGCACGGCGCGCACTCGTCTACCTGGCTTGTACACAAAAACCCGACGGTGGTTTTGCGCAGAACTTCTGGGTGGACGGCCGTCCCTACTGGCAGGGCGTGCAACTGGACGAAGTAGCATTTCCCATCATTCTGGCCTGGCGATTGTGGAAGGTCGACGGCCTGGGGACGATGGATATTTTCCCCTTTGTGGAGCGCGCGGCGGGTTTCCTGGTGCGGCATGCGCCCATTACCCACCAGGAGCGCTGGGAGGAAAATTCAGGCTATTCGCCGTCGACGCTGGCAGCGGTGATTTCGAGCCTGATCTGCGCGGCTGAGATTGCCAGAGCCTATGACGCGACGGAACGCGCCTCTTTCTACGAAGATTTTGCCGACTGGATGGAACACCATCTGGAGCACTGGACGGTGACGAATGACGGTGTGCTGCTGCCGGAGGTGAAGCGGCATTACATGCGTATCCGCCCGCCGGAGCAGGGTGAGGCCTATGCGTGTGAGAGCTGTGGCACGGAGAAGTTGCGTTTGGCAAACCGGCCTCCCGGCACGCGGTATGAGTTTGAAGCGCGCGAGATTGTGGACGGCGGCTTTCTGGAGCTGGTCCGCTACGGAGTGCGCCGCGCTGACGATCCGCTGATTGTGGACACATTGAAAGTGATTGACGCTGTTCTGAAGCGCGACCTGCCACAAGGGCCGGGTTGGCTGCGTTACAACTGGGACGGTTATGGGCAGCGTCCGGATGGCGGCCCCTTCCAGGGATGGGGACAAGGCCGCGTGTGGCCGCTACTGACTGGCGAACGCGCCCACTACGAGTTGGCCGCGGGCAAAGATATCTCGAATTTGATCGAAACAATTGAAGGCCTTGCGACGATGGGTCAAATGCTGCCCGAGCAGGTGTGGGACGAGCCCAACCTCCCTGGTTCGCATCTCGTGCTGGGCGAGCCGGTGGGCTCGGCCGTGCCGCTGGTTTGGGCGCATGCCGAATATTTGAAGTTGTTGCGATCTGCAACAGATGGAAAAGTCTTCGACCGCATTGAGCCGGTCTATCAGCGATATGCGGCCGACCGTGAGCGGACACGGCAACGCACACCGGTAGAATTCACAAGCCTGCGCCGGCAGATTCATACAATGCCGGCCGGACATACGCTTCGCGTGCTCGACGGAACGCCGTTTGATATTGTCTGGACGGCCGATGATTGGAAAACCACGCAGAGGACTTCGAGCATTCCCATAGGCAGCGCCGGTTTCTGTGCCGATATCGATTCGACAGCGTACGGGCACGCCGGTCGGCTATCATGGACCTTCCACTGGACGAGTCAGGACCGTTGGCTCGGATACAATGTCGATGTGCAAATTGAGCACGAGTAAATGGATTTACTTAGAAAATTTGCGCATTGCAACGAAAGGAAACTCAACCCGCTATGACGTCTTCTTTGACCGATCTTTCACTGGATCAACTTTCAATCGATACGCTGCGCCTGTTGGCCGTGGATACGGTCCAGAAGGCCAATAGCGGACATCCTGGCGCGCCGCTCGGCTGCTCGCCGATTGCGTATCTGCTGTTCCATAAGCTGATGAAACACAATCCGGCGAACTCGAAGTGGGCGGATCGTGATCGCTTTGTGTTGTCGAATGGTCATGCGTCGGCGCTGCTCTACGGAGTGCTGTACCTGTGCGGCTACAAAATTTCGCTGGACGATTTAATGTCGTTTCGCCAGCTGCATTCGATCACACCGGGTCATCCGGAGGCGGGCGAGACCGATGGCGTGGAAGTGACCACCGGACCGCTCGGCCAGGGTTTTGCGATGGCCGTCGGCCTGGCGATGGCGGAGAAGCATCTCGGAGCGGTGTACAACAAGCCGGGTTTCGATGTGGTGGACCACCATACCTATGTGCTATGCGGCGATGGCGACCTGATGGAAGGCGTGTCGCATGAAGCGGCATCTCTGGCGGGCACGCTTGGCCTGGGCAAATTGATCGTGCTGTATGACGACAACCTGATCTCGCTGGACGGCCCGACCGAATTGAGTTTTACGGAAGACGTGCAGAAGCGATTTGAGGCGTACCACTGGCAGGTACTGCGTGTTGCGGACGGCAACGACCTGGAAGCGATTGAAGAGGCGATTGAAGAGGCCAAAGCCGAGACAGCCAAACCGACACTGATATGCGTGCGGACGGTGATTGGCTACGGAAGTCCCAAGGCTGGAACCAATAAGGTGCATGGTGAGGCATTGGGCGCAGCCGATACTGCTGCGACGAAGAAGTTCTTCGGGTTCCCGGAGGACAAAAGCTTCTATGTTCCCGACGACGCGTTGGCCAATTGGCGCAAGGCCGGAGAGAAGGGCGCAGCGGAGGAAGCTGAGTGGAAGAAGCTCTTCGAAAGTTATCGTGCGCAGTTTCCGGACCTGGCGGCTGAGTTTGAGCGCACGCAAAAGGGCGCGCGCAAAGCCGGCTGGGAAAACGCGATTCCGAGTTATCCGGTGGACAAGGCGGTTGCCACGCGCAACGCGGGCGGCGCAATTATGAATGCGATTGCCGGAGAGGTGCCTGAACTATTCGGCGGTGCGGCCGACCTCACAGCGTCGACCAAAACAATTTTTAAACCGGGCGCGAATTTCCATGTCGATCCGGCTGGCCGCAACGTGTTCTTTGGCGTGCGTGAGTTTGCCATGTGCGCGGCAGTGAATGGAATGGCAAGACACGGCGGTTTGGTGCCGTTCGGTTCCACATTCTTCACTTTCTCGGATTACTGCAAGCCGGCAATTCGATTGGCTGCGTTGATGCAGTCACACTCGCTGTTTGTGTTTACCCATGACTCCATTGCTCTGGGCGAGGATGGACCGACCCATCAGCCGATTGAGCATCTGATGATGTTGCGCGCGGTGCCGCATCTGACGGATTTCCGTCCCGCGGATGCGAACGAAACGGCAGCGGCATGGAGGCTGGCTCTCGAGCGCACGGGGCCAAGCTTCTTTGCTCTCACGCGGCAGGATCTGCCGGTGATCGATACCGCAAAAACCGATGTGTACCGCGGCGTAAGCAAGGGCGCTTATGCATTGGTGGAATCGGCGAAACCGCAGGTAATTCTGATTGCCACGGGTTCGGAAGTGTGGCCCGCCGTTGATGCGGCCAAGCTGTTGGAAGCCGACGGCATTGCGACGCGCGTGGTGAGTATGCCGAGCTGGCGCATATTTGACGAGCAGACTGCTGAGTACAAGGCGAGCGTGCTTTCGGCAGGTGTGCCGAAGCTCGCTGTCGAAGCCGGCGCAACGCTTGGTTGGTGGAAGTTTGTGGGCACGGACGGCGACGTGATTGGACTTGATCGCTTTGGCGCGTCGGCGCCGGGTCCGAAGGTGCTTGACGAGTTCGGCTTTACCGCGGAGAACGTAGCGGCACGCGCAAAGGCGCTGCTGAAGAAGTAAGAGTGAAGGCGGCCTGCACGAACGCGCCGCTCTGGAAAGGAATCTTGTGAAGCTCGTCATTGCATCGGACCACGCAGGTTTTCCGCTGAAGGAAGAGGTGCGTGCATATCTGGCCAAGGCTGGTCACGAAGTTGTTGACCTTGGCGCCTACACTGGCGACCAGCCGGATGATTATCCGGATTTCGCGGAGAAGGTGGGAGATGCGATCAGGCAGGGCGTGTCCAAACGCGGCATTTTGATCTGCGGTTCGGGCGTTGGTGTCTGCGTAGCGGCGAACAAGATGCCGGGTATTCGCGCGGGCATGTGCCACGACACGTATTCGGCTCATCAGGGTGTGGAGCACGATGACATGAACGTGGTGGTGTTGGGCGCACGCATCATCGGTCCTGCCCTGGCGTTTGAAGTTGTGGATGCGTTCATCAGGGCGGAGTTCATAGCGAAGGAAGAGCGGTTTGTGCGCCGCTTCAAAAAGGTGATGGCCATTGAAGCGAAGTACATGTGCGGCGATGGCTCGAACAGTTCTGCGTAGGAAGTTCGCGTCCATGCGGTCGAGCGCGGCATCCAAGCTTTCAGCCGATGTTTCATCAGATGACCTCGGAGGCCACTATTTTCCCCTTTGACGTGATCCTCTTCGACGTGGGTGGAGTTCTGCTGACAAATGGTTGGGACCATTGCGAACGTGCGGTGGTCCTGGATAGGTTCGGACTGGATCGCGACGCGTTCGAGGCTCGCCACGCGAAGCCCAACGATGCATGGGAACGCGACGCCATTACGGCGAAGAGTTATCTGGACGCGACGGTGTTCTACAAGCCGCGTGACTTCTCGCAGGAGGAGTTTCTGGCGGCAATGTATACGCAGTCGGAATTGCTGAAGGATGGAGCAATGAGCATCCTCACGGATCTGGCTGCATCGGATAAGTGTATGCTCGGTGTTTTGAATAACGAGGCTCGCGAAACCAACGAGTACAGATTCAGCACGTATAAGCTGCGGGAGTTCATACAGGTTTCATTGAGTTCGTGTTATCTGGGCTTGCGCAAACCTGAGCCAGCCATCTATCGCAGGGCATTGGACATTCTGGGAAAGCCTGCGGAACGCATACTATTTATCGATGATCGTAAGGAAAATGCCACGGCCGCGTCCGATGCGGGCATGAAGTCGATTGTGTTCGAAAATGAAGCCGCGCTGCGGCGAGAGCTTGCAGGACTGGAAGTCCTCTAGAGAAGCGAAGGAGAGAAACATGATGCAGCTGGGATTGATTGGCTTGGGCAAGATGGGCGGCAATATGGCTGAGCGTCTGCGCCTTGGCGGCCACCAGGTGGTCGGCTTTGACTTTAATGCAGAAGCTGTTCAACGGCTCACTGCTTCAGGCAATGTGGGAGTCTCCTCGCTTGAAGACCTGGCCAGGAATCTCGACCGTCGCAAAGCGATCTGGATCATGGTGCCGCAGGGCAAGCCTGTGGACGATACGATTGCCAAGCTCGAGCCGCTGCTGAACCCTGGCGACATCTTGATCGATGGCGGTAACTCGAACTACAAGGATACGCAACGCCGTTACAAGGAAGTGACGGCGAAGGGCTTCCAGTTTGTCGACGTAGGCACATCGGGCGGTGTATGGGGCCTGAAAGAGGGCTACAGCATGATGGTGGGCGGCGACGACGAGCCTGTCGAATATCTGCGGCCGATTTTCGAGACGCTTGCTCCTGCGGCGGATAAAGGTTGGGGTCACGTAGGCCCGGCCGGCGCGGGTCATTTCGTCAAGATGGTGCACAACGGTATTGAATACGGTCTCATGCAGGCTTATGCCGAAGGCTTCACCATCATGGAGAAGAAGGAAGAGATGGACCTGAAGCTTCCACAGATTGCCGAAATCTGGCGCTACGGCAGCGTGGTACGCAGTTGGTTGTTGGATCTGACGGCGGATGCGCTCGCGAAAAACCCCAGTCTCGATGGATTGGAAGCCTACGTTTCTGATTCGGGTGAAGGACGTTGGACGGTATTTGAAGCTATCGATCTGAACGTCTCCGCACCGGTGATTACCGAGTCGCTGATTCGGCGCATTCGCTCGCGCGAGGAAAACAACTTTACCGACCGCATGCTTTCCATTATGCGCAACGCCTTTGGCGGCCACGCGGTAAAGAAGGACTAAAAGGCAGAGAGACAGAGAGTCGAGAAGAACAGGAATCAGGGTCGAAGTATCCTTATCCATGCCAGGCGGCGGTTCGCTGATTCACTGTTTCTCTGATTTGTTTTGATGGACCATACCCCACGGAGATCAACGAAATGGCAACAGTACAAATGAAGGTCAGTCCCGAGGACCTCTCGCAGATACCATCCGGCACTGAACGCATTCCCGATCCCGGCATCATGGTGATCTTTGGAGCATCCGGAGACCTGACCAAGCGCAAGCTACTGCCTGCATTGTTTCATCTGGAACAGTCCAACCTGCTGCCGAAGAATTTCGCAATTGTGGGTGTGGCGCGCAGGCCGCTCGGCGATGAGTTTGCCGCAGACATGCGTGCCGGCATTATTGAGTTCGGCGGCGTGGATGCCAATGATCCAAAACTCGACGACTTTGTTTCGAAGATCAGCTATTACGCTTTGAGCTTCGACGATGCCTCGCACTACGCAGGCTTGAAGGCCGAGTTGGATCGTATTTCCGCGGAAAAGAATATTGGCCCCGACCGGCTGTTCTATCTGGCGACTGCGCCGGAATACTTTGCGCCCATCATCGATAATCTTGGTGCGCAGGGGATGGCTCAGCCGGAGCAAGGCCGCGTGGGTGTCGTGATCGAGAAACCATTCGGACACGATCTGGATTCGGCAAAGGCGCTGAATCGCAACGTGAACGGAGTTTTTCACGAGAGTCAGGTGTTTCGCATCGACCACTATCTGGGCAAAGAAACGGTGCAGAACATTTTGGTATTCCGGTTTGGAAATGGCATTTTCGAGCCCATATGGAATCGGAATTACATCGACCACGTGCAGATTACCGCTGCCGAAACACTCGGTGTGGAAGGACGCGGACCGTTTTACGAGAAGGCCGGTGCACTGCGCGACGTGATTCAGAACCACGTAATGGAGCTTATGAGCTTTGTTGCGATGGAGCCGCCTTCAAGCTTCGAAGCTGAGGCAGTACGCCGCGAAAAAGTAAAAGCATGGCGAGCCATTCCGCAGATTCCCATTACAAATGCCGTACGCGGACAGTATGGCCCCGGTGTTGTGGCGGGCGAGAAAGTGGTGGGCTATCGCGACGAGGAACGCGTCAATCCGGAATCCGGCACGGAGACGTTTGCTGCATTGAAGCTCGAGATTGAGAACTGGCGCTGGGCTGGCGTGCCCTTTTATCTGCGTGCAGGCAAGCGGCTCAAAAAGCGTGCCACGGAAATCAGCATTCAGTTCAAGCAGCCGCCATTGCTCATCTTCAACCGGATGCAGTCAACAGGTGGCTGCGGCGAAATTCAGCCGAATCTGCTCACGATACGTATTCAGCCGGACGAAGGAATTGCACTGCGCTTTGGCGCCAAGGTACCCAACACGCCGAACATGGCCGTGTGTCCGGTGAATATGGACTTCGATTATGCGGGCGCGTTTGGTACATCAAGCGCGAATGGCTATGAGCGGCTGCTGCTCGACGCAATGCTCGGCGACCAGACGCTGTTTGCGCACCGCGATGGCGTGGAAGTGACGTGGGGTCTGTACACGCCTATTCTTGAGGCGTGGGCCAACAAACAGCCGGAGGTCTTTCCGAATTACTTTGCTGGAACCTGGGGACCGGATTGCTCGGACAGGCTACTGGAAGCCGATGGGCACAAGTGGCGGAACAACCTGGGTGGGAACAAGTAAGAGCGCGAGAGCACATTCTTCGCTCAGAAATAAACAGGCATAAGAAAGCGGGCCTGAACTCATATGAGCTCAGGCCCGTTGTGTTTTGTTGGACCTTACTGGCAGGACGTGAAGTCCAGGTTCGGAACCGCTCCTGTGATGGGGTCGGTTCCGGCCAGAGTGGTTGCCGGGGTGGATTGCAGCTCGCTTGTACTGCAGGTTGCCGCGCTGGTGGAGAGGCTGGTTGCCATGCCATCCACCGTGTATGTGGCCAGAGTTGGAGTGCCTGGCGTGAAAGTGACGCCGGAGGAACTCCAGGCAGCGGCCAGTGCCGCGTCTGCCGGAACCTGCAACGAGTAGTTCGCGCAGAATGTTCCTGTTGGGCAGGCTGGATTCTGCGCCGTCTGGCCCGCAGTTTCCACCGTGAGTGTGGCCGCGCTCTGAGTTGAGGTCATGGGAAGCGGAATCGTGTAGGTCTTTGAGTTAACTGTTTCGAGAGTGGAGAGTGTGACGTCAATGCCCGCGGCCGGGCTGAGCGAACTGGTTGAAGTCACCTGTCCGGTAAGGGTCGGTGCGATTGTCGGCGTAAAGGTGGACGGATTAAGGCTGACCGTACCGATTGTGCTGCCTGTCGAAACGCCGGTAATAATAGCCGGAATGTAAATAGCTCCGGATGTGTTGGTGCCGACGACCACCACGTCATAGGTGCCTGCGGGCAGCGGGCAAAAGACAAAAGTGCCGTCGGAAGCCACAGTGGCCGACATGACTACGCGATCGATGCCACCGGAATCGGGCTGTTCGAGATTGACAGTTGCCATGCCGCTTATTGGGTTGCCCGTTCCAGCATCAAGAATCTTGCCGTTGATGGAACTCGATGTGGTGGCAATCTCGCCTGCGTGGAGAACGGGTTTCAGCCTGTACTGGCCATTACCCTGTTTCACGATCGATTCACACGTATTGAAATCGATGTTGAGGTCTTTGGTTTCGCCAGCCGCGATGGAGAATTGGCCGCCCGCAATCTGGCCCGGAGGAATCTTGATGCCGGTCTTTGCTTCGCTCGAAAGCTGGAGAGGATGCGTGCTTCCGTCCGAGGTGAGGACAACGCAGTTTCCTGCGCCGCTGCACATATCGCCGGAGATATTGGCGCTGGTTTCGGAAAGAATCAGGCGAATCTGTCCGTAGTTGCCGGCCTGGAGTTCCTGGTTGTCGCCGAGAGTTGCCAGGAAGCACTGGTTGTTGGCCTGGCCAAGAAGGTCGATCTGTTTGGGAGCACTGGGGAGACTGGGAGTAAGGTCAACCCAGCCGCTGTCGTTGTCGCCGGCAGTAGAGCTGATGTTCGCCTGTACATCGGAGATGGTGACGTAGACATGTTGAAAGGGACCGTCTGGAGCGGCGCATGTTGCCGGGTCGCTGAGAGTGACCTTGACCTGAGCCATGCCGGAGGCAGTGGCAGAGGAACCGCTGTTGCATGCTACGACGGTAAGGGTGACTGCAAGAAGACACGTGAGAGTAAGTGCGCCAAGCCAATAGAGACGCATGGAATGGGCGCTATTTTTGTTTTTATTGTGCATTGCTACTCCTTCGGGAAGGGATCGCCCGCAGCAAGAAGAGAACCTTTGGCAAATGATTCCAGGGGATTAGAATTCCGGCGATGTGTGAAGAGTTGTCTATCAGGGGAGAGGACTATCTGAGCTGAACTTCCACTTGCATTCAGTCTCTAGAGGTGGGATGTAAACAGGCAATGGGGTGCAGAGGATTCTACTTGCGGATCACAATTACGAAGGTACCCTCGGGAAGCTCACCTTCGAGCAAATGCACTACACCATTTTTCACGTAGCCCTCTAGCCTTTCTTGGGGTTTGGGGGTGTTCGGCAGGCGTGCATCCGTTGCCGCTGGTTTTTTCCCCATCCCACGATCCATTGCCTCGTTGGCCAGCTTATCGGCTTCTTTATTGCCACCCCGCAGGGTATGGCGCATCTCAAAACCGTCTAGTTGCCTGGCAAGCTTGCGTGCCTCTTCCCAGAGCGGCCGCAAAATCGGGCTTGCAACCTTGTAACGGCCTTTCATCTGGTTAACCATCAGTTCTGAATCCGAAATAACCCGTAAGTGAGCGGCCTTATGCTCAATCGCCCAATGCAGGACGGCCAGCAAACCCTGGTATTCCGCGTAGTTGTTGGTCTGAATGCCAAGGAACTCACTGAGGCGGGCAGCGATCTGGCCTGAGGGGGCCTCAATTACGGCGCCAAAGCCTGCAGGCCCCGGGTTTCCGCGGGAGCCGCCATCGCAATGGGCCGTGTACCACGTGGGTTTTGTACTGTCCTGCTGCTGATCGTCAAAGAGGCTTGCGTGCATGCTTTTCCAGTGTACCGGGCGGCGGTACCTGGGGTACTTTGGCCACCTTCGTACGGCTCACCAATGCCGCCTGGAAGCGTCAGAACTAGTGCGACTCATTCTCTCTCCGGAGCAGAGAATCGATGGCTACTGACGCTGCGAGCATTCCCGCCACACCGGCAACTTTACCGGGGGCGGTCGCGTGGCCAACCACTCGGAGGGTACAATCCTCCCAAGGTATGGCCGCTACACGGGCAATGGACGGGCCGAACCGCGGGCACCAGGAGCGTCTGCAGTCTCGCGCCCCCGAGATGGAACTGATCCGCGAAGCGCAGGCTGGATCGCGCGCCGCGTTCGATGCGCTTGTGCGCCAGTATGAGCAGCAGGTGTTGCGGCTGGCGCTGCACCTCACGGGCTCTGAGCATGATGCCGAGGATATCTATCAGGAAGCCTTCCTGAAGGCCTTCCGGTACATAGGCAATTTCCGGTTCGAGTGCTCTTTCTACACCTGGATCTATCGCATCGTCACGAACCTCTGCCTCGATCAACTGCGCCGGCGCAAGACGCGCCGTGAAGATCAGGCGGTGATTACGGACAGTTCCGGTGACGAAATCGACATACTGGCATCGGTGTCGGACAATCGCTCGTTTTCGAATCCCGCGCGGGAGTTGGACCGCAAGGTGTTGGGTGACCGGATACAGGCCGCGCTCGACAAGCTGACACCGCGTGAACGCATGGTTTTTGAGCTGAAGCACTACCAGGGTCTCCGCCTGCGCACCATCGGAGAGATGTTGAATACCACGGAAGAAACCGCCAAGAATACGCTCTTCAGGGCGACAAAAAAGTTGAGAACTCAACTGGCGGAAGTACGATAAGGCGCTCACCGGCCACATAGAGAGCCGGGAGACTTGAAGGCGCTTTAGAGAATGTTTTTTTGAGGCTGGAAGGACGTAGGACCATGAATTGTGAACTTGCCCACGAACGGATCGTGCTGGCGGCCTATGGGGAGCTGTCCGATGAGCATATGCATGAGCTGGACAGGCATCTTGTAGGCTGCAACGAATGCCGTGAAGAACGCGAACAACTTCTTGCGCTGCGCACACTAGCCGCGGCTCTGCCGGTGGTTGAGCCAGACGCCAATCTGATTGCGCGCTCACGCTTGCGCCTTGAAGAAGCGCTCGATGCATTGCCGCCGCGCCGGTGGTATGAGCGCTGGGGCCAGCGCATGATGAACAACTTTGCCAGCATGCAGGCGGCGCCCGTTGCGGCGGCGCTGCTTTTGATTGTCGGCGCCGGCGCAGGGCTGATTGGTGGATACGAGGTTGCACAGAGTCGCAGTGCGCACGAAGCTTCCACGAGCGCCGCGCAGGTTGCGAATGCCATTCCCGCTCCAACTGTGCAGACGCAATCGGTGTCATTCGTTCCATCGCAGGTGACCAGTGTCTCGAATGTGATGCGGCAGCCCGGCAGCGATCTGGTGGAAGTGAGCTACAACCAGGTGATTCCGCACAAGGTGCAGGGCTCTCTGAGCGATCCAGCGATTCGCCAGTTGTTGATGATGGCCTCAGAGAATGCGGCATCGTCCGGTGTGCGTAACAATTCCGTTGGATTGCTCGCGGCAGAGTGCAGAGCCGGAAACGGTTGCGATGGAACAGGCATTCGTGACGCTCTGATGGTGGCCTTGCGTTATGACCGCAACGAAGCGGTACGCGAGAAGGCGCTGCGCGGTCTGGAGCCTTACGTGGCCGAAGATATGCGTGTGCGCGATGCGGTGTTGGAAGCATTGCTCAATGACGGCGATGCGCGCATTCGTTCGCAGGCTATCGGCATTCTGGAACCCGTGGAAGCGGATACAAGCGTGCGTCAGGTTCTGTATTCGGTTTCGAACACAGATCAGAACCCACAGATTCGGAATGTGTCACGGCAGGTATTGAGTCGTGTGCCGGAGATTCAGTAGAGATGCTTACTTTTGCCGGAACATTGCGCCAACAAATGCAGAGTGCAAGGCTGGCAGGGGAGCAAGCAGGAGAAGAATAAAGTGAAACACTTTTTGAGGCCATACCGTAGAACGTTGCAATGTCTTGGGGTTGTTGCCGGAGCAATACTGGTTCTCGCTCCGGGACACATTCAAGCACAGATATCGCACATCGCACATGCATTTCAGGATGTAAACCCGATCCTTCGCACAGCTTCGCAGGGTTATCTTGGAGTCCTGGTGGGCGATGTGGATTCCGATTCCGCATCCAAGCTCAAACTCAAGGATGTGCGCGGTGCAGTAGTTACACTGATCGATCACGATGCACCGGCCGCGCAGGCGGGTATTCGCATCAATGATGTCCTTCTTGAAGTGAATGGGCAGGCAGTAGAAGGCGCCGAGCAGTTTGGGCGCATGATGCGCGAAATCCCGGCAGGGCGCAAGGTAAAGCTGCTGGTGAGCCGCGATGGTTCGCAGCAGACCATCACTGTGGAACTGGTGGACCGCAAGGCAATGGAGCAGGAGGTCTGGAACAGGATCGACCAGGGAGGCAGCAGCTTCTCTTCTCCTGGGCCGGGCATGGCAATGCTGCCGGGCGGAACCGGTAGCGGTGGGGATGTACCGTCTTCCAGCGGTTTTCATCTGCCCTTTTTCGGCAGCAGCCTGAACGTTGGTGTAATGGTGGAGCCTCTGACTTCGCAGATGGCCGACTATCTGGGAGTGCCCAATGGCGTGATGGTGAAACAGGTGGCACGTAAGAGCGAAGCAGCGCTGTCCGGGCTGAAGGCCTTTGACGTGATCCTGAAGGTAGGTCAGGAGAATATTGCAACCACTGCCGACTGGGAGCGCGCGCTGCGCACCAACAAGGGAAAGCCCGTGCAGGTCACCATTCTGCGCGATCGCAAGCAGCAGACAATCACACTGCAGGTGGATTCCAGACACCACAAGAGCGAGTTGGATTTGCAGCAATTGATTCCCGATGGCAATGCGGTCACGCTGGCCGCGATGGATCCGAATGCGTTTCTGCTGCCTCTGGCATCTGAATACGATTTTGCGGCTGCAATGGAGCTGCAACGGCAGGCTGAACAGATGAGCGAAGCTTTATATGTGGAAATGCAGAACTTTAAGATCGATCCGAAACAAGCTGAAGAGCTTCAGCAGCAGATGAAGAAATTCCGCGAACAAATGGAAGAGATAGAAGCCCGCAGTATGGGTGAGTTTGTCTAGGAAATCTTCAGGTAATCGCAATGTGAACGCCGCCTTGCTCGGGCGGCGTTTCTGTTATGCACGGGACAGATAAAAGCTGAACTGGTCGAGATTAGGCGGCTTCGCGCCAAGCATCCGCAACATGCTGATAATTTGTCCGCGATGCAACGTTGAATGGTTGACCGAATGCACGATGATTTCCCAGCGCTTGACCGCAAAGCTGTTCCCGTCGGGCATGAGAGAAGAAAGCTGGCCATCAAGCAGAGTATCGCCGGCTTGTTCCAACCAGGTACGCAGGTCTTGATGAACAACCGGCCAGTGTTGCAGCAGGTCTTCGAGTCCGGGTTCGGGATCGGGATCGCAAAACAGACTCTGGTCTCCGACTTCGATCATCGGAGGCAGTGCGTCAGCGACAAGTCTTCGCAGCCATACTCGCTCGGAATAGTAGATATGCCGTAATGTGCGCAGAATGCTGGCATGCGATGAGCCCAGGTCACGGTTGATTTGCTCTTCCGTGAGGGCCGCGCAAGCAGAGAGCAAAACACCGTTGGCCCATGCCGAGTAATCGGCATCGGCCAACAGCGATTGCTTCAGGATGGAGGGTGATTTTGCCCCGGTCACTTCGTTTCCGGCATCCAGCAACTCGGGGTCGACTTGGAAATAGCAATCTCTTCCTCTGTCATGTCGGTGGAAATATCAGCGAACAGCGGTGTGCTCAGATAGCGCTCGCCCGTGTCGGGCAACATGCATAGAATAGTTGCGCCCTTTGGGGCTTTTGCGGCCACTTGCAAAGCGCCCGCAAAAGTTGCTCCCGCACTGATGCCAACAAAAATCCCTTCCTTCTTTGCCAGGTTCTTGCTGTGTGCAATTGCATCCGGATTGGCGATGCACACGACTTCGCTGATTGCTTTGGAAGCTGCGGCGTCGCCGGCAAGCTTGGCGATGAAGTCGGGGCTCCAACCCTGAATGGGATGAGGCTTCCATGAGGGATGGGCCGTTGACGGACTGCCGTCGGGATTACGTTCCTGCTCAAGGCCACTGGAAAGCATTGGCGCATCCTCCGGTTCACAGACAACGATCTTCGTTTGCGGCCGTTCCTTGGCAAGCACACGTGCCACGCCCTTCAGCGTTCCACCTGTACCAAAACCAGTGACCCAGTAGTCAAGCGGCTTGCCTTCAAAGTCGCGCAAAATCTCCTGTGCGGTTGTGCGCGAGTGCATATCGGCATTGGCTTCGTTTTCAAACTGCCGCGTATAGAACCAGCCATGTTTCTCGGCGAGTTCTTCGGTCTTTTTGACCATCCCCACCGCACGCGCTGAAGCAGGCGTGATGACGACTTTTGCGCCGAGAAAGCGCATCAGGCGGCGGCGTTCAATGCTGAATGGTTCCGCCATGGTGACTACAAGTGGATAGCCTTTCGCGGCGCACACCATGGCAAGGCCGATACCGGTATTCCCGCTTGTTGCTTCAACCACGGTTTGTCCCGGCTTGAGTTTGCCCGAGCGCTCGGCTTCTTCAATCACGCCAAGAGCAAGCCTGTCTTTGACAGAGCCGAGTGGGTTGAAGGCTTCCACTTTGACGTAGAGGTTGATGCCTTCAGGAGCAAGGCGATTAATTTTGACCACCGGCGTATTGCCGACGGTTTCAAGAATGTTGGAGTAGACAGCCATTCGAACCCTCCTTATACGGTCCGCCGGCTAATTGTTTCCGCCTGTGAAAACGCCGCGCAGGGAAGCGCAGACGGCGCCAGCAGCACGCACACAGGGTAATGCCTCTGAGTGCGGATTGAGGAAGAATTTCTTGGAAACAAGCGCAGTTGCGCGCTCAACACGTAGATGACGCATGTATTGGAGCAGACAAGAATTCAGGGGAGGCCGGCAGGAAAATAGAGTAGCTACGCGCGGAACCGGGCTACTGCTCAGGCTACCTTGTATTCCGACTCATCAGCAAAGAGACGGCGCAGGAATTGCTTCAATTCTTTGCGATTTGCGCCGATATCCGGCCAGATTTGGCCGAAGCCTTCCTGCGGATGTGCGCCTACAAAAGCAAGGCCTTCTCCGTCGGCGCCCCAGCGCACAACCTTTGCTTCGATGGCGATCGACTCTTCCTCACCTTCACCGTCGGAATCTGTGCGCTGCAGTGTGATCAGAATCTTGGTGCCGGGAATCCAGCGCTCGTCTGTAACGAGATAGAGGCCCGTGTCGCTGATGTCGCCAATGTGGTGAGCCTGCGGATTGCCGCCGGTCCAGCGATAAGCGATCAAGCGTGGTTTGGGAGTGCGCTTGGTGCCGCGCCGGTCGGAAACGAGCCAGCGCAGTAGGCGCATCTTCAGTGTGACCCTGGTCGGAGCGTCGTAATCGATCTCGTCTTCGTAGACGTTTTGCTCACGGATGTTCTTGATTCGAGCAGCGCGATGATTGGACTCGTCACTCAACATCACAGTCATCGGCATTCGGGACATATGCGGCTCGCTGCCATTCAATTCAGGAATTGTCTGGAAACGGCCACTGCTACGGCTCTGTAGCGAGAGATGAGAAAATTGCTGCTTCAAATCCTGCGGAGGGCAGATCACCAGTTCATCGCCCACTTGTGAGCCGGACGATGAAAGCGAATTGGCCGGCAGAACAAGCGCACTGTAGGCCTCACCTGTGGATGGAAGCATCTCTGCGGCAACTACAGATTGGATGAGGCGAACAATTCGATATTCCTGATCGAGACAGACAAGATCGAAGGGGGCAATGCCAGGGACTAATGGAATACCGCGATAAGGATTCAGCCAGAGTCCGGTTTCCGCCTGGACAGCCAGATATTCCACCTGCCGCTTGAGGGTCTCGGTCGCGGTATCCACCTGCACCGCTTCCAACCCAAGCAGAGTGTCGCGGGTCCGGTTATAGACACAAAATTTCTGGCTTTCCATCCCCTGGTCCCTAAATCATTGATGCCGCGTATTGCGGCACCGCAAACCGATCCATTTCGCGCATAACAACACCCTCATCGGTGGTCACCGCATGCGCAAAGCCTGCTTCCAGTCCCCATTGAATAACGGAAGCGCTCAAATCACTGCTCCTGCTGGAAATCCGCAGGTAACAGCTTTGAATCAATATACCCTTACCGCTCGCAGAACGCCTCAGTTTTTTCCTGAATTGTCCCGTTACCGAATGCAACGAAAGTGTTACTAGTGTGTGGTTTGGAGGAACACAGAGGTATGGCGGGTCCGGTAACTTACCGGCGCGCGGTGCGGGTTTGCAGATCCTCAAGTGCATCACAGGCTGTGCGAACTCCGTCCTCGGACTGTACCTTCTGTGCAATTTCACGGGAAAGTGTTGCCATTTCTTGGCTTTGGAGCACAGCAGAGACAACCTGCGCCACCCGTGCAGGCGAAAATCGCTCTCGAGGAATAGTGCGCGAAACGCCCAGGCGTTTCATACGGCGTGCATTATCTGGCTGATCATGGGAATACGGCATAATCACCATGGGTCTGCCGGCGCGCAGGCATTGGGCGGTGGTGCCTACGCCTCCCTGGTGCACGACCATGGCGGAGCGGGGAAAGAGCGCCGAATAGGGCGCATACTCAGCCACACAGATACTCTCCGGTAGATCCAGTTGCGGCCTGTTGCGCGGATCAGATCCGATCAAAAGCACGGCACGAATGCCTAGTTCTATCGCCGCCTTTGCCGATACCTCGTAAAAATCTCCAGCCGCCAGCACCGCCGCCGAGCCAAGGGTAAACACAACGGGTGGTTCGCCAGCAGCCACGAAATCTTCAAGGTGGGTTGGCAGGGCCGCATTGCCAGCGTCCGAGTCGTAGAAACAGAAGCCTGTGATGAGCGTGCTTTCGGGCCAGTCTTTCTGCGCAACGCCCAAAACCGACGAAAACATGGCAAGCACCAGATTCGGCGAGTGCTTCGCATCGAAAAGCGGATTGGCTCCGCGGGAAAGACCAAGTTCCTCGCGTAACGCGTAGATGGGTTCTGGCCATTTGCGGGTAGTCAGTCGTGCAACGCGGCGAATGAGGCGGCCAAATCCTTTAATGCGGTCAGCCCTCGCCAGTTTTGGATAGGGCGGCAGGACTGGTGGGTCGAAGGCTGAAAAGAAGGATAACGGCGCCAATACATAGCTGGCCCAGGGAATGCCTGTCTTCTCCGCAACCAGCGGACCGGCGTAGTTAAGTTCGCCCAGCAGCAACAGATCTGCGCGCTGTGGTTTGGTCGCAACATCCATCAGGTCGTCGTATGTTTGCCGGAGCGAGGGGAAGAGAAAATTGCGCAGGCCGTGCTCCGTGCCGTGCTTCACGTCGTACACCATCTCCACAAGTATGGAATTGGTCGGATCGATGTCCGGCCGGATGGCATGAAATTCGAGGCCAAGTGGCTCTATTTTGGGGCGGTAGACGTTAGGAATCGCCATCACCGGTGAATGGCCGCGGCGTTTGAGCTCGAGAGCCAATGCGACTAAAGGATTAATGTCGCCAAAAGTGCCAATGTTCGAGAGGACGATGCGCACGTTCGTTCCTGTGGGACTTGCGTGTTGCTGGAAACAGAGTAATGCATGAGACAGTCATGGAGTATCCGTCTCTCAGAATCCTCTTCTCAACCCCCTCTTAAGCTGGCGTTAAGGAACCTCGGGCACAATCCTCCTTGCTGATCTTTGAAGCGTTTTTCGATGAATGAGGAGGTTGTTGCCACATGAATACAATGAGTCGTACTCGGGTCATGATGTGGGTCGGAGCTGCGTTCGTTCTTGGGGTCACTACGATTGCGAGCGCTATGGCACAAAAGCCCTACCGTATTCTTGAACGCTGGACACTGCCTGACGCCGGCTGGTGGGACTATCTGGTGGTTGATCCGCCGGCGCATCGGATTTACATCACGCGCGGAGATCATCTCGATGTCGTGAGCTCCAAAACAGGCAAGATTGTTGGAACCATTGCGGGAATGAAGGGCATTCACGGGATTGCATTCGACGCGACGGGTAAGTACGGCTATGTATCCGACGGAGGAGCCAACGAGGTCGTCGTTTTCAATCGCACAACTCTGGCAAAGGTGACCACAATCCCAACCGGAGCCGGACCGGACGCGATTATGTATGAGCCAGTGACGAACACAATCTGGACAATGAACGGGCACGGGCACAGCACGACGAAGATTGATGCCGCCACATTCAAGCCAATCGCGACGATTCCATTGCCGGGCAAGCCTGAGTTCGCGGTGGCCGATGGCTATGGACTGATCTTCAACAACATCGAGGACAAGAGCGAAATTGTGCGCATCGATGCGAAGGCTGGCAAAGTGACGGCCACATGGCCGCTGCAGGATTGCGAGAGCCCGAGCGGACTGGCCTATGACGCGGATGGAAATAAGCTCTTTCCCGTGTGCGATGGCAAACACATGGGCGTTGTGGACTCCCTCACTGGCAAAAGCATTGCTACGGCATCCATCGGCGAGGGACCGGATGCGGCACGCTGGAGCGCGAAATACAAGTTGGCCTTTGCCTCCTGCGGAGAGAGCGGAGAACTGGCGGTGGTGGATGCGTCCACTCCTGCCTACAAGACCATTGAGATGCTGCCCACCGAGCGCGGTGCGCGGACGATGGCCTACGATGCGACGAACGACCGCATCTATCTTGTGACGGCAAAGTTCGGCCCGCGCCCGGCGCCTTCACCGCAGAATCCACATGGACGGCCGCCGATGATTCCCGGGTCCTTCACTGTGATCGTGGTTGGCCGCTAAGATGTTGGCATGATGTGGCTGTTGATTGTCGTGGTCCTTCTGGTGTTCGGCGCATCGTTTGTTGCGGACTATAAGTGGCGCAAATGGATGGCCGAACGCAAGGCGGAGCGCGACCGGCAGTAACGCATGCCGCGGCCAGCGCAACTTCTGCGTTATCCAGCCGTTACAATAAGCAGTGAGGAGCCGTCCAATTCCCATGCTCTTTTCTGCAAAATTCCGTCTTTTTGCTCCATCTGTCACACGGGGTCTTGTGCCTGCCATGGCGCTGGGAGCGTTGCTGTTTGCCGCTGCGCCAACGCATGCGCAGTTTGGCGCGCCGCCCACTACACCTGTGCACGATCCCAGCGCATTGAAGCCGCCCCCGGGCGCGCGCGTGGCGATTATCGAGTTCGACGATATGGAGTGCCCCGATTGTGCACGCGCCAACCCCCTGCTGAGAGAGGCCGCGGCCAAGTACAAGATTCCCTGGGTGCGCCACGATTTTCCGTTGCCGTTCCACAACTGGAGCATGCAGGCGGCGGTGAATGCGCGCTGGTTCGATACAAAGAGCAAGAAGCTCGGCGACGAATATCGCGACACGGTGTTTGCCAATCAGCCGAACATTGTGGACCTGAACGGGCTGCGTGACTTCACGCTGAATTTCGCCAAGGAGCATGGCATAGCCATGCCATTCGCAATCGATCCGCAGGGCAAATTGATTGGGCTGGTGAAGGCGGACTACGCACTGGGCCAGCGCATCGGCATCGAGCATACGCCGACCATCTGGGTGGTTACGGCTCATTCGAAGGGCGCGCCGTTTGTGGAGGTTGTGGACCGCAGCAAGCTTTTCCAGCTGATTGACCAGGCGCTGGAAGATACGAAGGGTTCGGCAGGATCGAAACGCGTGGCGCGCAAGTAGGCCAGCAGACAACGGGGATGAACAGAGAAATGGTATTTGCTAAAGCGATGAACCGCACGGGTGACCGTTCCGTCTTCAAGGCAGGCTGGAGCCAGGTTGCGGCTTTGATGTCTTTGGTGGTTCTACTTGTTGCCGCGCAGGCACTGCACGCGGCGACCGACGTGAAGGACGACTCGGCGCTCAAGCCGCCACCGGGATGGCGCATCGCGATTGTCGAATTCGACGATCTGCAATGCCCGGCGTGTTCGCAGACCAATCCGCTGCTGATGGCGGCCGTGGCGCAGTACAAGATTCCCTGGGTGCGCCATTTTCTGCTGATCCCGATGCACAACTGGAGCCGGAACGCCGCCATCAATGCGATGTGGTTTGAGCAGCAGAAGAAGGGGTTGGGTAACGAATATGAGAACCAAGTCTTCGCCAACCAGTCATCCATCTACAATCCGCTGATGCTGCGCCAGTTCACGGAGAAGTTCGCGCAGGAGCATGGCATCCAGATGCCCTTCGATATGGACCCGCAGGGCAAGCTGGCGAATGCGGTGGAGGCGGACAACCAGCTCAGCCGCCGCACGGGCATCAACCAGACGCCGACCATCTTTGTCGTCACCGAAGACAAGGGCGGCAAGCACTATGTGGAAGTGACGGACCACAGCAAGCTCTACCAGACGATCGATGCGGCACTGGCCAGCCTGAAGAGGCAGGGGCTGTCTGAGAAGATGGGCAAGTAGCTCGACAGCACCGGAGTCCGGAACTATCAAAAGTCCGGACTCTGGAGCTAAAGTCCGTCATTTAAAGGGGTTACGGGCTGGGTATCCCGCCTAAAGTCCGTAATCCAAAGGACTTAGCTGCAGAGTCTTGATTCCATTTGACTTGGGCTGCGTCCCAGGCGGCCAGGCCGTTTTCCCAAATGCCCGCACGCAAATTGCGAAGAGACTGAAGCTAAAAGGCTCCGGAAAAGTGTCCCGGAGCCATTATGCGCCGCATGCAGGAAATAATCCGCAAAGCGCCGCGATCACTTCTACGACTGAATATTGACCAGTACGGGTTCCTGCGTGCCATGGCCTGAACCAGGGGAGATGGTGCTGGTCTGCGGCGAGCGCCAGTGGTCAATGTAGCTGATCTTGTGCACACAGCCGATGGTGCAGTTGGGCGAGCAGCTCTTGGCGGTGAGATATTCGCGTTTCACGTCGGCGGTGGTGTACTGGGCGAGAGGCACGCCGGGATAGCCGCGCTGCTGCGAGCAGTAGTGCACGAGGCCGTCTTCGCAGATATAGAGGTAGCGCGAGCCGGCGCGGCAGCGCCAGGTGTTGGGGTGGCCCTCGACGATGTTGGCCTGAAAGTCGTCAAAGCGGGCGTAATTGGTCTTCTTCCATCCGCTCATCTCGCGGTAGACGGCGGCTTCTTCCGGGTTGAGCGGCTTGAGCTGGCCGTCACCGTCATGAATGATGCCGATGGTGGAGGAGAAGCCGAGCGCGAGGGCGCGCTTGCCGATGATGAGCGCTTCCTGCGGATTGCGGATACCTCCGCCGACAACGGAATTGATGTTGATGTGAAACTCGGCGTGCTCGGCGAGCATTTGGAGCTTTTTGTCGAGGACCTTGAGGCTCTTCTTCGACACGTCGTCGGGCTCAATGTTGTCGATACTGATCTGCATGTGGTCAAGGCCGGCGCGGTTCAGGCGCTCAATGCGCTCAACGTTGAGCAGATAGCCATTGGTGATCATGCCGGCGATGGCGCCGGTGCGGCGCATGCGGCGGATGACGTCGTCGAGGTCAGGATGGGTGAGCGGCTCACCGCCACTGATGCCGATCATGGCCGTGCCGAGGCGGCCGAGATGGTCGATACGGCGATACATTTCGTCGAGCGGGACGGGCTTGGAGACCTTGTCGTACTCGTTGCAGTAGGCGCACGAAAGGTTGCAGAAGCGGGCAGGAACAATCTGCGCCAAAACGGGGTGGCTGGTGGAGGCCAGTGCGCGACCCACCATGGCCAGCTCGCGCGCCTTGCGTGTGGCGGCAATCCAGCGGCCGCGCGGGGTTTCTCTACGGGGAACAGCCATCTTTACTATTGAAACACAATCGCTGGTCAGAATGCTCTTTGCGTATCAGCTTCGCCGAAGCCTGATAAGTTGAACAGTTTCATCGGTCCCGCGCTAACATGTCGTTGATTCGAAGTTTAATTCTCAACGCGCAATTAGGTGAAAGATGATGGAAAACTCCTTAGCTGGTCTCGGTGAACTCTCAAAGCCTGCCACTGTCCTTATTGAGAAGGTGTCCGATGCTGTTGGAGGAATTTGCAAACCATGGCAAATCGTGCGCGTCGCAAAGGCAGAAGCGGAAGCCGAACGGATTCAGGCACAATCTCAGATTGAAATTACAGATATGCAACGACGCACAATGCATCGCTTTTTAACCGAAGAAGTAAAGAAGCAAACCAACATTGAAGGCATTACTGCGAAGGCTCTACCTCTGCTTTCTGACGATTCTAGTCCGCAAGATCTACAAGACGACTGGATTGCCAATTTCTTCGAAAAATCAAGAATAGTTTCAGATGAAATCATGCAAAGTCTTTGGGCAAGATTACTCGCCGGTGAGGCTAATATGCCTGGTAGTTTTTCGCGAAAGACCGTGAACATTATTTCTGATTTGGAGAAGAGAGATGCGGAGCTGTTTACGAATCTGTGTGGATTCAATTGGAATATCGGAGATCTATTTCCATTGGTACTAGATTTAAATTTGGGTTTTTATGAGAAGCGTGGACTCAACTACGAATCATTGGCCCATCTCGAAGTACTTGGACTCGTGAAAATGAATCAAGTATCAGAGTTTAGTCGCATCCATTTGCCGAAGTACCTGGTCTTTAGTTATTTCGGAAGGCGCGTGAAAATCACGCTTCCAAAGGACAATGAAAATGATATGAGACTCGGCAAAGTCCTCTTTTCACAAGCTGGAAAAGAACTAGCCAGAGTATGCACTTCTTCGCCAGTCGAAGGCTTCTTTGAATATGTTCTTAGTGCATGGCGAAATCAGTCTTATTTGATTGATGTGGAACCTCAACAGTCTTCGGTCAGCGAAAAGCAATGAGCTTGCTACAAGAGCGGTCCGATTTTGCCGGATAGCTGAGTTCTATCTTCCGTTCGTGGTGGCCCTATACTTCCCCTCCTGCATATTTCAGCTGAGAAATTGGTGGCGCTGCCGATCGCGGTGAGCTTTGCCGCGGGGTGACGTATTCCCAGGTCTCAGAATCGAGATCTGGGGCACCCGGCAGGTGGGAGAGGTTTGAAGGGGGCCTTCTCCTCGAATTGGTATGACGCACGCCCTAGCGTTTGCTATGGGAGCGAGGTAGGATGCAGGCCATCATGGCGCATACCTATTGTTCCTCGCTCTACCATTGTGTGTTCTCCACCAAGGAACACCGCAAGGCGATTCCCGAAAATCTGCAGAAGAGGCTATGGGCATATATTGGCGCGATTGCGCGTGAGCACGAGATGCAGGCGTTGGGGGTTGGCGGGGCGGAGGATCATGTACACATCCTGCTTTCTTTGCCATCGTCGAAGACGGTTGCCAATGCGCTGCGAACGATCAAAGCTGGGTCGTCGCGGTGGATGCATGCCGAGGGCGGCAAACAGGGATTCGCGTGGCAGGAAGGGTATGGCGCGTTTTCCATTGGCCAATCACAGGTTGCCGTTACCATGGCTTACATCGCGCGACAGAAAGAGCATCACCAGAAGCGCGATTTTCAGGCGGAGTTTTTGGCGATTTTGAAGAAGCACCAGATCGAATACGACCCACGGTTTGTGTGGGGTTAGGATTTGAGCGTTCGCGCCGGGCATTGCATGCATCGGCCGCGCCGGCCCTACGGGACGGCGGGGTGACGTGGACTGGGTTCCCAGGGTTACGTCCGCCTGCGCGGACTTCACCCTGGGCTATTTTCGCTGCCTCCCTACGGGAGGCGTTGCATGGGCGACCAAGGACAAATTGGCATGGCAGGGTTCGTGTGAGGGATGACATGGTTGTGGGTTGAGTGCTGAGCTTTCCCAGGTCTCAGAAGCGAGACCTGGGGCACCCAGATTCGTGGAAATTGAAGCTGACCGGGCCGTGCTCCGCCTATACTTGCGCCATGCATATTCCAGCCGAGGAATTGGTGGCGCTGCTGATTGCGGTGAGCTTTGCCGCGGGGCTGAACACGTATGCCACGGTGGCGACGCTGGGGCTGCTGGGGCGGTTTGGCGCGTTCACGCTGCCTGCGGCACTGCATCCGCTGGAAAACTGGTGGGTGATTGGAGTGAGTGCGGCGTTGTTCGGCGTGGAGCTATTTGCCGACAAGATTCCGGCGTTTGACCTGGTGTGGAATGCGCTGCACACGTTTATCCGTGTGCCGGTGGCCGCGTTGCTGGCGTGGCGCGCGACGGCGACGCTGTCTCCGCAGGAGCAGATGATTGCCGCGCTGGCGGGTGGGCTGATTGCGTTCATCGCGCATGGCGGCAAGACGGCCGCGCGTGCGGCGGTGACGCCTTCGCCTGAGCCGCTGTCGAATGCCGGTCTGAGTCTGGGCGAGGATGTGCTGGCTGTTTCGCTGACGTGGCTGGCAACGGTGCACCCGTATATTGCCGCGAGCATTGCGGCGGTGCTGGTGGTGTTGCTGATTCTGCTGGTGCGCTGGGTGTGGCGTGCGCTGCGGGCGCTTTTTCGCGGGGCGAGGGCGGAAGTGTCGAGCGTATAGCGGCGTGATCCGGGCCTAAAGGCCTTCGGATTTTTCATTCGCCTCAACCGGGGCCTAAAGGCCACCACTCCCTCCGTCTTATCGAATTCGGGGGGATAAGGGCACTTGCTACCTCACTCGATTTGCATGGTGTTATTTCTCTAAGCGCCACCCATAAGTAGTTTTGAGCGTTGCCACTCTCTGACGCGTTAACGCAGCCAAACATGCATATTTAGTTACTGGCCCGCCGGTGCCGCCTCCGTAAAGATTGAACTCGGCAGTGCAGGTCAGGTCACGATATTTCAGCCATGCACGCTGAGCGCGCAACAAATCGTTCTGCTCATCAGGGGCTAGAACGGTTCGTACCCGCGCGTAGAGTCGGTTCAGCTCCTTGTTAGCAGTGTCTAAGTCGTTTGCAAAACAAGCTGTTTCCTCCGGTGTGGTAGTTGGCTGATTGCAAGGGACGGGAGCGTTCATGTGTTGACCCAGCGATTGAGTGCAAGGCGAAATCAGTATGAAAGCTGTGGCAAGGTGCAGAAATTTCATGCGCATCATAGTGCGGTCATTTTAGGCGATAGCGGAAGCATGAATGAGTACCTCAGCAGAAAGGAATCAGACGCGGAGGAAGATGCGGCGGCGGTACATCCAGTAGAGGAAGATCCAGTAGACGGCCATGACGGCGATGCCCATCATGAGCGGCGCATAGGCCTGGCCAAAGATGCGGAAGGCCGCGGCGCCGAGGTTGATGCGCAGGTTCTCGACGATGAAGTCTTCCCACAGGTGAGCGATGAGGTAAGCGGCGATGGAGTTCATGCCGACGACGACGAGCGGGAAGGCCCACTTGCGCCACTGCCGGACTTCTGTGAGCCAGGCGAAGGCGGCGAGAAAGGCGAAGCAGACGCCGCCGGAGAAGAGGGTCCAGGCGGGTGTCCAGATTCGCTTGACGATGGGGCAGATGCCGGCGAAATGCAGGAAGAGTCCGGCGGCCATGAGCAGCGCGGCGGCGATGAGGAATTTGCGGATGGGAATGCGCGGGGCAGCGGAGCGGAACCACTCGCCCGCGCGGAGGCCGAGGAGCATGGTGCCGAGCGTGGGAATGAAACTGAGCGTGAGATAACCGCCGTCATTGAAGGCGAAGCGCGAAGCGCGAGGAAAGAGATTGAGGAACCAGAGGTCAAAGGCCTGACCAAAATTCGAGTTCTTGTTCCAGTGCGAAAGGAAGCCGGTGAAGTTGTGGCTCCAACCGGCGGGGACGCCCACGGCGGCGTAGTCGAAGGCGGGACCGGGCGCGGGATAGAGCGCCCACGCGAGCCAGTAGCCGAAGAGGACAACACCGAGCGCGGTCCACTGCCAGCGCGGGCGACAGTACGCGAGCAGAAATGCGAAGGTGTAGCCAAGGCCGATTTGCGTGAGCGTGTCTTCAAAGGTGAAGTAGGTCTGCGGGCTGTGCGTGGAACGCAGGAAGATGCCGAGCAGGATGAGCACGAGGCTACGCCAGATGGTGTGCAGGAGTTGTTTGGCGAAGGGCTGGTTTTTGGCTTTGCGGCTGGCGATGGAGTAGGGCAGCGCGACGCCGGCAAGGAAGGTGAAGCCGGGCTGGATGGTGTCGTGCAGGCTCATGCCGGCCCAGTCGACGTGGGTCTGGTTCCAGGCGAGGATGTGCCAGAAGGTGCTTTGCGGAAAGGCTTGCGCGATGCGCGAGAACTGCAGAATTTCGCCCATCATGAGCACCATGACGAGGCCGCGATACGCATCGACGGCAACGTTACGCGGCGGCGGAGCGGCTTTTGTCTTTTCAGATCCGACAGACTGCAAAGCTTGTGTGGCGGTAGCGTGCACGGCGGTCCTTGCTTTCGATTGAGAATTGCGGCAAAGCCAAGTGCCGGGGGGAACGGCGAAGGAGAACGTGCCCGTACGGTAGCACAGCGGATGAACGTACGGCCACGGTGAATTTGCGAGGGAGGAAATGTGGGCAGGCGCGCCGCAGAGAACTGTATAGTTGAGCGGTATCCGCGCACAGGCTGGAATCTGCATTCTTCGCGAATGGTGCGCGGCGAATTCAATATTGTTCGAGGACGGAATGAACGATTCAAAGCCGGGGTGGGCGGAAGAGTGGTCACGGCGTGAGTTTCTGCGGCTGAGCAGTTTGACGGCAGTGGGCGTGAGTGTTGCGGGACTCGATGCGGAAGCAGAGACACCGAAGGCCGGAACGATGATTGATGTGCCGTTTGAGGCGAAGAATCCGCGCATCGGTCTGATTGGCACGGGTGGACGCGGAACCAGCCTGCTTGAAAACCTGCTCGCCGCCGATGCACAGATTCTTGCGCTATGCGACGTGGTGCACGAGAAGGCCGAGCATGCGCAGGGCATGGTGGTGAAGGCAGGGCAGAAGGCTCCCGAGCTTTACACCAATGGAGACCACCACTACGAAGCGCTGGTCGCGCGTGACGATCTGGATGTGGTGATTATTGCCACGCCGTGGGAATGGCATGTACCCATGGCGGTTGCGGCGATGCGGCACGGCAAGCACGCGTTCACGGAGGTTCCCGCGGCGACCACGATTGAAGACTGCTGGACGCTGGTGAACACAAGCGAGCAGACACGGCGGCACTGCATCATGATGGAGAACTGCTGCTACGGCTACAACGAGACGATTGTTCTGCGCATGGCGCATGAGGGCTTGTTTGGCGATCTGCTTTACGGCGAGGGCGCGTATATCCACGATCTGCGCGAGATTCTCTTCTCGAATGAGGGTGAGGGTTTGTGGCGGCGCGCGTGGCACACGAAGAAGGGTGGCAATCTGTATCCGACGCATGGTCTGGGTCCGGTGGCCAACTATATGGGGATCCAGCGCGGCGACCGCTTCGACTATATGGTGGCGGTGAGCACTCCGCAGCGCGGACTGGATGCGTATCGCAAGGAGCATCTGAAGGCGAACGATCCGCGGCAGGCGGAGCGGTATATCGACGGCGATATGACGACGTCGATTATCAAGACGGCGAAGGGACTCACCATTACGGTGAAGCACGACGTGGTGAATCCACGGCCCTACAACCGGATCAATCTGATTGCCGGGACGAAGGGCGCGTTTGCGGATTATCCGCCGCGCATCTATTTCGATGGCCAGGCGGGCGGGGAAGACTGGGGTACGCTCGACGCGTGGAAGGAGCACCAGCATCCGCTGTGGAAGCGCGAAGGCGAGATTGCGCAGAAGCTGGGCGGCCATGGCGGCATGGATTTCATCATGATCTACCGGTTGCTGGAATGCATGCGGAACGGGCTTGTTCCCGATCTGGATGTATACGACGCCGCGGCGTGGTCGGCACCGGGACCGCTAAGCAGGGCTTCACTGGCGGCAGGCAGTGCGCCGGTTCAATTTCCAGACTTTACGCGCGGCAACTGGAAACTGAGGACAGCTTCACAAATTGCAACACAGAGCTGATTTTGCGATGAGGGAGTTGCCCACGAACCGGCTGTGCGGTGTCTAAGAGAAATGTGCGGGGATGCGGCCGGAAGCATGGAGCCGACGATCGGACTTGAACCGATGACCTGCTGATTACGAATCAGCTGCTCTACCAACTGAGCTACGTCGGCAATCTCCTCAACGATTGTATCGTTGCGCGTGATTCCGGTAAAGTTTGCCATTGCATGGAGCAGCCGCTCGCTTTTCGCTCGCATGAGAGCTGTGGAAGGTGGAAGACTGCAGGGGTTGAGGCCCAGCCCCGAAACGGGATGGTTGTTAACCTGGGATGCTCGACCTTCGACGGACCAGTAGTGTGCCTGTTACGGAAGAAATGAGTGAAGTCTTGATGGATCAGACCATTCAACTCGGATTCAAGATTGCGCTTGTCTGGGCGCTTGGGTTTGTCATCGCGCTTTCGGTGCGTGCGCTCTTTCCATCACAATCAGGCGTGACACTGCCTGGGGCACAGGGCGGGGTCTTCGTCTCATTCAGCAAGATAGGGTTTTGGACCTGCATGCTGGCGACCGTTACCGTCACGGCGCTCGTCGTGATTCGCGCCATGGTGGCCGACTGCTGGCTGGGTGGACGCTAGTTATTCAAAAACAAGGGCTGAACGCGGAAGAGCCGCCCGGCAACAGGGCGGCTCGTTCCTTAGGGAGAATAGTTCCAACGGAGGCAAAACCATCAGAACTTTCTGGCTGCATAGTAGGTGCAGGGGGTCGGGGTGTCAAGGATAATCCTAAATGGAAATAACTTGTTTATAATCATGTATTTATAGTGACATTGCAAATTGCCGCTATCTGGTATATCTTCGCCTTTTGTTTTCCTTTAGGTGCAGGAATTTCTCCCGGTTTATTAGGGTTTTTCTAGTGTTTATGCCTTGTTTTCCACAGGCCTAAGCCTGTCTTCACGTGCGTTTTTGGTTACGACTCAAGCCTGCAACGGTGACGATGCTGGTTCGTTGGAGGCGGTCTAGTCTTTCAGGTTGAGGCGAATGAACTCTGCCTCGTAAACCGACGACGCGGGCTTGCCACGGGCAATGCGATAGAGAGCCCGGCCACCACCGAGGAAGAATCCCAAAAGAATTGCCGCACCAGCACCAATCATGCAGATTGTGGCGATGCCGAGCAGAAGCTGGCTGGTCTTGGCCACTTCAGAGACGGTTGGCTGTGGAATCGCCGTCATCTCCTCTTCGTAGTGAACCAACTGGATGAGTTTGTGGCTCTCGTCGGGAATGGCATCGCCAGAGACGACAACGACGATCGGTCCTGTCCGGCGCACTTCAAGCGAGGCCTGGTCGGAGTCGTTCAGTGCTTTGGTCCACGCCGGCTGTGCTTTCGCGCCTGCCTTCAGATAGTTGCGAATGCGGGATTCCTGCGCGGCGGCGATTTGCGGAGTGGGATAGTTGATGAGCGTCAGCGTGGCCGGTCCTGAGCGCAGTTCATAATTCGCGGTGACAGCTTCTTCCGCGCCCTTGTCGAACCCGACCAGATCCGCAGGCAACACGCCACCCGCACCAGCGTAGCTGGCTGGGCCCAGAGCATAGTGCGTGGTCTGCTTTTCGAGGGAGTCCTGCGGCAGACTGGCCAGGATGGAGGGCGCCAGCCCCCGATTGCCACGAGGGACGCCGATACGCTTTGCGATCTCACGCATTTCAGATGCGGACGAAGTTGTGATCGCCGAGAAGGCCGCATCGATGACGGTGCTTCCTTTCCAGAACAGCACTCGCTTGCGGTCAGATGCCGCACCGGTTCCGATGTCTTCTCTGGGCCAGTTATTTTGCCTGTAGAACGTGTAGGCGCCATAGGCTCCGCTCAAATCTCCGAAGCGGAGTTCGTGTACGGTCAACGTTTCACTACCGCGTTTGTAAGTTACGGCGGCACCGCCGGCGAATCCGTATTCCTTGAGCATTGCGGTATTGGAAGGATCGGCTTGCGATGCATCAGTAAACGCTGCAGGTTGTCCGGATTCGACCCAACCGTCAAAGACATCCGGAAGGGCGGACTTGCTGGCGGCCACGGGTTGAACAGGTGCGGCCTTTGCAGACCTGGTGCTTGCGGAAGCGTGTTTGGCGGACTTTTCAGCCTCAGGCGGAGGTTTGAGCTTGAGCGAGATGGTTTGCGCACCCGCGCAGAGTGCAATGCCCAGAAGCGCGACCATGCCAGCAATTTGCCTGGCGACTTGTGTCCGTCGATTCACCTGTGATGCTCCATCTCTCAGGGTACACGTTTATAAAGACCGGCGTTTGTTCTGCCGGTAATTCCCATGATGGATTGGACACTGCCACTGGTGGTTTAGTTCCCGGTCATGTTATCGAGTCCGGTGGCTCGACAGGAACGTCATTCCGAAATTTATATTGACAGTAATCTGCATTCATGACAGTATACTGTCATGAATGCAGAAACCAAGCCTTCCAGTTTGCGAGCTCGCCAATTGGCCACTACCAGAGAAGCCATTCTGGAAACTGCGATGACGATGCTGGCGTCGGGTCAAGATCAGAGTTTCTCTCATGAGTCGATTGCAGCCGCAGCCGGCATGGGGGCGCGCACGGTCTATCGTCATTTTCCTGACCGGGGCAGTCTGTTGCAGGCGCTCTGGGAGCGGCTTCGGAAGCAGACACAGACCCGCTTCCCGCGCAGCGAGGACGAAATTTCCGCGCTGACTCGTGTGGCGTTTCAGCAATTCGATGCGAATGAGCCGCTTATTCGATCGGTGCTGAATTCCCCGGCTGGGACAGCTGTGCGCGAGCGTGGCGGCGCCGAGGGCAGACCGGCATTTACTCAAAGTCTTGCCCCACTGCTTGTGGGGAAGGGGCCCAAAGAACGAGCTCGCATAGTCGCAGTCTTCCTGGCGCTCTACAGCGCACCGTTCTGGAATTTACTGCGTGATCGCGGCGGTTTGAATGGCAGCGATGCGCAGGAGGCCGCTGTGTGGGCCATTGAAACTCTGCTGCAAGCTCTGCGCAAACAGAGCAGGAAAGGAAAGTAAACATGCAGAAGACAAATCAACGAATCGATATTCTCGGTGTGGAACTGAAATGGCTGCTCACGCTCGAGGCAACCGGTAACAACTACTGTCTGCTCGACACGCACATTCCACCGGGCGTCGGTGTTCCGCCACATCAGCATCCCTATCAGGAATCGTTCTACGTTTTAGAGGGAGACCCGGAATTCGCGCTCGAGGTAAATGGAAAATTGAAATGGCAATCGGCAGTACCGGGACAACTGGTGAATATTCCTCCCGATGCCATGCACGGATTCCGCAACGCAGGAACCGGCAATGTACGCGTGCTTATTACAGGCACCGAGGCGCTTGGGCGTTTTTTTGAAGCCGCAGGCACGGTTCTTGCCGATGGTGAGCAGGCATGTGCACAGCCGTCGCCGGAGGAGCTTCAACGTATTCTGACCATTGCCGGAGAGCACGGACAGAAATTTCTGGCACCGGCCTAGCAGTCCAACACGGCCTTCGAGTTGCATATGAGCCGAAGGCCGCATCGTCCGCATTTATTGTTGCGAACCTTCCATAGCCGGCGCGGAAGCACGTATGTGAAACCGGCGAATGTCTCCCATTGAGTCGAAGTCGAGGTCAGGCCCCGATTGAATCCGGCGTCGAATATCAGATTAGGCTGCACGGCATAAGAGAGGCCCCACAGATTTCCGACTGTATTGCCGCGCAGAAAAGGCTGTGTGAAATGCCACAGCTCTGCCGAAACGGTATAACGGCCTACGGTGCGGGCAAGAGAGAAAGCCTGTCCATATTGCGCGCGACGAATGCCGTTGCCTGTCTGTTCGGAGACAAGACCATTCAGATCCATATGCACTCTGCCGAAGTCGGAACTGACGAGCAGGATTCCAGTCTGAAATGCACCGCCCATATCGAGGCCAGGGGCATTGCCGCCATAGAGGCTGCGCAGATAACTGAGGGCCACTGTGGGCCGCACCTTTGCTTCCTCAAACACGACGGCTTGTGCGCCGAAGGCGAAACCTCCTGCCTGGCTGGGTGGTGAGCCATCGCCCGTGTCGCTGGAGTATGCGTATGGCTCCCATGACGAGAACAACTGCAGGCGCTTGGAGACCGTCAGCTTTGCCACCTGATTGAGAGAGAACTGCGAGGTGAGTCCCGGACTCTTTGTGGCATACAGGCCACCATTCTCAAATTGCAGGTAGCCGACCGGGGTCAGGGTAGCCGGGGTAGCCACTGTGGGCCTTCCAGGGTTGGCGGCAGGCGATTCTTTTGAGGTTTGGCACAGACAGGATGCCTGCCAGAAGAACAACAACACGAGACAACCTAGATACCGGATAGGGGAAGTCATGGCAGCTCCTTCATCCGGGGACATTCCGGACTCGAGAATTCATGACTTCCAGTATATTAACTATAGTTAATTATAAAATATTTATTTTAGTAAACCATCCGGAAAATTGTTCCAGCGCGCGCTCGCACTGGATGCGGTGACGCTCTTTCTTGTCGCGGATCTTCCTGCGCAGCTCCTCTTCCAGCGGCACAAGAAGATCAAAGGTGATGTTGGCCGGTTGGAAGTCTTTTGCATCGGCCTCGGTGATGTAGTGCACCAGCGATCCGATGGCAGTGTCGCGGGGTATGGGTGCGGTCTGATGGCCTTGTGCGAGCCGCGCAGCATAAATTCCAGCCAGCATGCCTGTTGCGATGGACTCTGTATAGCCTTCGACACCGGAAAGCTGGCCGGCAAAGAGGATTGCCGGGTGAGCCTTTAACCGAAGGTGCTTGTCGAGCAGCGCCGGTGCGCAAATGTAGGTGTTGCGGTGAATCTGGCCGTAGCGCAGGAAACGCGCGTTTTCAAGGCCAGGAATGAGCCGCAGCACGCGGGCCTGCTCACCCCACTTGAGGTGGTTCTGAAAGCCGACGAGGTTGTAGCTGTCCGCGCGGAGGTTCTCCTTGCGCAGCTGCACAACAGCCCACGGCGTCTTGCCGGTGCGTGGATCGCGCAAGCCGACGGGCTTCATGGGACCGTAGCGCAGCGTATCCCGGCCTCGCCTTGCAAGCACCTCAATGGGCAGGCAGCCTTCAAAGTATTCGAGCTTCTCCCACTCCTTTGCTTCGGCCGCTTCCGCTTCAACCAACGCATCGAAGAAGCGGTCATACTCCTCACGCGTCATGGGGCAGTTGATGTAGTCGGCCGTGCCTTTGTCCCAGCGCGCGGCAAAGTAAACGCGTTCCATGTCGATGGAGTCCGCGTCGACGATGGGAGAGATGGAATCGTAAAACGCCAGATGCTGTGAGCCGGTGATGCGCTGGATTTCCGCACTCAATGCGGGGGAAGTCAACGGACCTGTGGCAAGAATTGTGCATTTCGCGCTGCTTTCGTCCTGGACGAGAGATGTGACCTCTTCGCGGATTACCTGAATGCGCGGTTCTGCTGCAATGACCTCCGCGATGCGACGCGAAAACTCCACGCGATCGACGGCGAGTGCGTGGCCCGCGGGAACCGCGGTTTCATCGGCGATGCGCAGCAAGGCAGATCCAGCACGGCGCATCTCCTGCTTCAACAGCCACGGGGCGGTATTAGGCGATTCGCTCTTCAGGGAGTTCGAGCAAACAAGTTCGCCAAATTCGACGGTCTGGTGTGCGGGCGTCAGCCTTGGCTGTCCGTCGACCATCGCCCGCATTTCGTATAGGTCAACGTCACAACCAAACCGAGCAGCAGTCAGGGCGGCTTCAGGCCCGGCAAGGCCGCCGCCAATGACCCGAATCTTCATGACGCCGCGCCTGCTGTGGATGTGGCATCGTCCTTTTGACCGGCCAGCGTGAGCAGGGCCTTGCCGGATACCCGCACGTTGCGCCACTCATCCAGAAACTCAGCCCCCATGGCGCGGTAGAAGTCGATCGCAGGTGTATTCCAATCCAGGACCTCCCACTGCAGGCGCTGGCAGTTGTTCTCAACGGCCTCCTGTGCCACCCGCTGCAAGAGCGCCTTGCCCACCCCCAATCCCCGCAACTCGGGCAGGACAAAGAGATCTTCCAGATATAGCCCGGGCCGCCCTAACCATGTGGAGTAATTGAAGAAATAGAGCGCAAAGCCGGCCGGGCGTCCGCCCTGCTCAGCCATCAGGCATCGATAGAAAGGTTGAGGCCCGAAACCGTCGCGCAACAAGTCCTCTACCGTTGCGTTTACAGCATCAGGCTCGCGCTCGTACTCAGCAAGAGCGCGGATAAATGCCAGAATCTGCGGAACGTCATCGCGTGTCGCAGGGCGGATGGTGATTGCCATGAGACCATTGTAGGGTGTGACTTGCGCCACAGCCGCACGTCGAGCAGGACCGTAGCATAAGATGCGGCTGGTATACGCGGCGGTCGTGTAAGCAGACTGGGTGCGAAAAACAGGCGCAACGTTGTATCGTATTGGCTGTTGGCTGCTGCACGGCGCAGGCCGGGCCGGTCTTCACTGCGTCCCCGTGAAGCGTACCTCCCGGAAGGCCTCCACCATGTTTTTGGAATGAATTCGCGGGTACTTCGGTACGCACGCGCTCCCAAGGAGAACACAATTATGAAACGTACACTTGCACTTTGGCTGGGCGTTCTGGCGATTTCGCTGACACCCGCTTTCGGGCAGGCGACGGCTGATACTCAAGCTCAAGCAATGGGCAAGATTCACGGCCAGATCACCAACCCGACTGGTGCGCCGCAGACCTCCGGTACCGTGAGTCTTTCCACTGACGGTGGCCACACATCTAAATACAGCTTCCCAGTGAACTCGGCAGGCCAGTACTCCGGCGAGGCCGCGGCGGGTACGTACATGGTGATCTATCGCCAGCCTGACACACCGCCAGACAAGATGGTGGACTCGTTCAACAACGTGAAGATTGTTGCAGGTGAGGACATCCTGCAGGACTTCGACATGTCGCGCAAGGAGTTCGTCGATAAGCTGCCGGAAGAAACCCGGAAGCAGTTGGAGGAAATGCGCAAGCATAACTCCGAGGCGCTCAAGGCCAATGAAGTCATCAAGCATCTTAATGAGGATCTTCACCAGGTAAACGAGGATCAAAGAGAAGCCGGTCAGGCGCGGCAACTGGCAGCGCAGCAGTTGGGCGCAAGCGCCTCCAAGGCGGACCTTGACGCGAAGGAAGCTGAGATCCGCACCGCGAAGTACACCGATATGGAAACCCTGATGGCGAAGGATACGGCCGCCAAGCCGGACGCATCCATTCTCTGGGCCCAGCTCGGTCAGGCAAAGCTCGGCCTTAAGAAGTACGACGAGGCAGAGGCCGCGTTCAAGAAGGCTTTGGACGTGGACGCTACTTCGAAGAAGCCGAATCCCGAGATTGTGGGAATGTCGCAGTCGGGTCTGGGTGAGATCTATGCGCGCACGGGCAAGGTTGCCGAAGCAAACACCGCGTACGATGCTGCTGCCAAGGCAAATCCACCCAAGGCAGCCATGTATCTGCGCAACCAGGCAGTGATCTTCTTCCAGGCAGGCAATGCCGATGCGCAGGTTGCTGCGGCGCAGGAGGCGGTGAAGACCTCGCCCGATGATGCGGTGCTTTACTACCTCATTGGCCAGGGTCTGGTGCAGAAGGCAACGGTCGATCCCAAGACGCAGCGTATTGTGCTGCCTCCTGGATGTGCCGATGCCTACCAGAAATACCTCGAACTGGCACCGGATGGCCCGTATTCGGCAGACGCCAAGGGCATTCTGGCGCAGGCGGGAGAGAAGATCAGCTCCACCTACAAGGCCGGCAGAAAGAAGTAGCTTCCAGTAGGCAGAAACACTTCAAAAGGCACATCGCTCTCAGCGATGTGCCTTTTCTTACGGGTGGAACATATTTGTAACGGTGGGGAATACACCTCGCCATCCCAGTCCTCTTACAATCGGAGGCATGCATTCACCGCTGCTAGGTTATGAAACCGCCGCTCGCCTAGTGCAACAATACGCAGCGCAGATCTGTACGAGGCCCAAGAAGACGGAGCGCGTCTGGCTGGCAGACGCTGCAGACAGAGTGCTCGCTACACCGCTGTTAGCGGACGCGGACCAGCCGCTGTTTCCGCGCTCGACGCGCGATGGCTACGCGTGCCGTGCCGCGGAGCTGGCGCAACTCAATTGGCTTCCCATAGCCGGGTCCACACAGGCTGGGCAAGCATCAGCGCGCGAGCTGCCAATGAGAGCAGTTTGGGAGATCATGACAGGCGCACCTGTGCCCGCAGGCGCCGATGCCGTGGTAATGCTTGAGCATGTAGAGCGGGATGGAGACCGCATTCGACTGCTGCCGGAGCGTGCCATTCGATCCGGAGAGAATGTAGTTCCGCGTGCCGCGCAGGCAAGGAAGGGAGATGTCGTACTTGAGGCCGGAGTGCGAATAGGAGCACCGCAGATAGCGTTGGCAGCAACGTGCGGAGCTGCCGAACTCGATGTAGTTCTCCGGCCGCGCGTGGCCATTCTTACCACGGGCGATGAGCTTGTTTCAGTCGAGTCCGAACCAGGTCCAGCGCAGATTCGCAATTCCAACGCACCCATGCTTGCCGCCCTTGTGGAGGAAGCCGGCGGCGAGCCGTGGATACTGCCTGTGGCGGCGGATACGGAGCCATGTGTCGATGCGGCATTGCAGGAATCGCTTAAGGCAGATATGTTGCTAATCTCCGGCGGAGTATCCGCCGGCAAGTTCGATCTGGTTGAGCCATGCCTTGAAAAACTTGGCGCGACTTTCCAGTTCACCGGCATTCGCATTCAACCGGGTAAGCCGCTTGTCTTTGGAGAGGCACCACGCGCGGGCACCGAGCCAATGCCATTTTTTGGACTACCGGGCAACCCCATCTCCTCGGCAGTTACGTTCCGGCTATTCGCATCGCGTGTTGTGGGCGCGCTCTCGGGCAATAGCAACGCAGGTCCGCGCTTTGCACTTGCCGAGTTGAGCGAAGGCACAAAGGGGCGCGGCAACGCCGGACTTACGCGTTTCTTCCCCGCGTACTGCGATTTTCATTCGTTCACAGACCGGCTTCCAAAAGTTGCCACCGTTCCGTGGCAGGGCAGTGGCGATCAGGCCGCATTTGGCCGTTCGAATTGTTGCGTCGTTGTGCCGGAAGGAACGCCGAGTCTTGACGCAGGAGCAGTCACACGCATTCTTTTGTTTTAAGGAGCCGCCGATGACGAAGCCAGAAGCAGGGAAGCTTTCACACTTTGATGAGGCCGGTGAAGCGCGCATGGTCGATGTGAGCGGAAAGCAGACGACGCGCCGAACAGCAACTGCTTCAGCCTTTGTCGAACTCTCCAAAGAAGTGCTTGCCGCTCTTCCTTCCAATCCCAAAGGCAATCCACTCGAGGTGGCACGTTTTGCGGGGATCCAGGCGGCCAAACGCACTTCGGATTTGATTCCGATGTGCCATCCGCTAGCGCTGACACATGCCGACGTCACCGCGACAATCGAAGATTGCGGCGTTCATATCGTCGCGACAGTGGCGACTACCGGTCCGACCGGCGTGGAGATGGAAGCGCTCACAGCAGCATCTGTCGCAGCGCTCACTGTCTACGATATGACCAAGGCTCTGGACAAAGGCATCGTCATTCGGAACGTCCGGCTGGAAGAAAAGTCGGGCGGGAAAAGCGGAGATTTCAAGAGGAATGCGTCCTGAGCTGCGGATTCAGACGGTTGGCATCTTGATGCGGTGGCGAAAAGAAACGCAACAGTAAAACGAAAAGTGTGTTTCTATTCGCATAAGCAGTCGCGAGGTGCAACATGAAACGTTATCCCCAATTTGAAGTTGCCATCAGCGATGCAGACCGCGCTGAAATCGAAGCGATCTTTATCGAGCTCATGCGTGAGCGCGATACGGCCGCTCAATCGGGCATGGAGTCCACTGGTTCGTCCTCAAACGACTTAGCGGGCGAAAGCGAAGCGCATTAGAGAGATCTGTGGCTGCTTCCCCTATGACAGAGCAACGATGTCTGCCAGCGTGTTGATTCACACTTGCAACACGGCGCAGAAGGCGTAGCATTCTTCTTTCGCGTGAAGGAGAAAGAACATGCCGCGTCCGAGGTTTCTGCTTGCACTGTTTGTTCTGGCCACCGCTGCCGCACAGGCACAAAAGATCGATGTCTATCAGACCACGCCCGATTTGCTTGAAGCGCTGTCCCATCGAGCGGACCTGCACTTCACAGGCAGGAAGCCGGATGTGCAGATGCCAGTCATTACAGTGGACGATGGCCAGCGCTTCCAGAAAATTGACGGATTTGGCGCTTCGCTCACGGATGCGGCGGCGTGGTTGTTTGCAAAGAAGCTTTCACCGGAGCAAACGGACAAGACCTTCGAACAGCTCTTTTCGCCCGAAGACGGGATCGGTCTCAGCTTCCTGCGCCAGCCGGCCGGTTCGTCCGATCTGGCAGTCACGTTCTATTCCTTCGACGACCTTTGTCAGCAGAGCACAACAGCCTGCACGACGCCGGCGGGTGTAAGCGATCCTCAGCTGGAGCACTTCTCGCTCGCGCATGATGAGGAATACATTCTGCCGCTCCTGAAAAAGGCAGTTGCTCTCAATCCAAATCTGCACATCATGCTTTCACCCTGGAGCCCACCCGGCTGGATGAAGACAACCCGCTCGATGCTCGGTTCGAATCCGGAGACGAAAGAGGAGTCACACTTGAAGCCGGAATTCTACGCGGCTTTTGCGCAGTACCTAGTGAAAACCATCCAAGGCTATCAGGCAGCGGGAGTGCCTGTGTGGGCAATCAGTGTGCAGAATGAGCCTCTCTTCGCGCCTCCAACTTACAGCGGCATGCACATGGATGCCGAGGAGCAGGCGAAGTTTCTGGGAGAGGACCTGGGGCCTGCGTTGAAGGCCGCGCAGCTTTCTCCGAAGGTCATGGTCTATGACCACAACTGGAACCGTCCTGACTACCCGGAGACTGTCCTAAAGGATCCAAAGGCAGGAGCGATGGCCGCCGGAACCGCGTGGCATCACTACGAAGGCGACCCATCCGTGATGACGACAAATCACGAGGAATTTCCCGACAAGGGGCAATGGGTAACTGAGTCAAGCGGCGGCACGTGGCAGAAAGGCCTGCACGATAAGGGCAATATCCTCGCCGAAGAAGCTGCCGAACTCATCGCAGTGATGAGGAATTGGTCGCAGAGTTATGTGCTCTGGGCGCTGGCGACAGATCAGAACCACGGTCCGCATGTGGGCGGTTGTGATACCTGTCGAGGACTTGTCACTATTGACCTCACATCACCGAAACATCCGCGCGTGAAGCACGAGTTGGATTTCTATGTGCTTGGCCACGCCAGCAAATTTCTTGAGTCCGGTGCGGTACGCATCGCCAGCAATGAACCCGATGGCACTTCTCTCAAGGATGTGGCTTTCAGCAATCCAGGCGGCTCCATTGTTCTCTACGTACTGAATGAAGGACAAAAGAGCCGGTGGTTTCGGATTCGCTTCCATGAGAAAACGGCGGCCACTCTTATCCCGAGGGGATCGGTGGCCACCTTTATCTGGAAACCGTAACTGCGCAATGCCCTAGTGCTGCGGCGGAGGAGCCTGACCCGCAGGTGGCGCTGGATGCTCGTGATGTTCTTCTTCAGGCGCGACAAACGGTTCCGGGCTCAGATGTCCGCGGTGGCAGGTGCCGCAGGTGACCGGCATGCCTGAGTTGTCGATTTTCCCGATGTAATTCGAGTTGATGTCCTGGACCATCTTGTACATCAGGCGAGCGGTAGCTTTTTCCGGCTTGGAATCGTCAGCAAAGTTGAGACGCGGCCGGCCGTTGGGCGCCAGGTTTTTCGGGTCTGCCGCGTGGCAGGTGGAGCATTCGGTGCCGAGTTCGGCCTCCCATTTGTGCATCAGTTCATGCACTTGTTCACCTGTCATGGTCTTGGGCAGAACCTGCAGATTCTTTGGTGGCGGCGCGGGAGGACGATGATGTCCGGCTCCGCCGGGCGGCGGCGGAGGTTCCTGAGCAATTGTGGCGGTTCCAAAGGAAAGCAGCGCGGCGGCTGCAAGGGCAAGGGGAAGAGCAGTCGGCTTCAAAATGGATTGTTACCTCATAAGTGAAATGGGCTTCTTATGTACCGACGAAATTCTACGGTGTGAAGATGCGCTTTGCGGCAAGATTTCGCGGCCCAGAAACACATGCATGTCTGTGAATGGCAAATCGGAGCGGTAAATCCTTTGCGTGGCGAATACCGATGCGCACCGTGATGGCAGCTTCGTGGATGACAGACTTGTCATCTACGATCTGGAGCGATGAATTGCGCGCTGTGAGATCGAGCCCATTGTGTTGGCTGCGGGTCAGATCGAGGGCCTGACAAAGACGGCCCGGTCCACTGGTCAGCAGGTGCGGCGCAGCATTCTTTCCGAGGCCGCGATTGCGCGCCATATGCGCCAACCCAGCAACCGGCTCAAGCGCGCGGATCAGCACGCAACCTGCCTGTCCTTCCGCTTCACAGCTCACGTTCATGCAGAAATACCGGCCATAGATGGCATAGACATACGCGTGCCCGGCAGGCCCAAAGAGTACCTGATTGCGCGGCGTGGGGCCGCGGTGCGCATGTGCGGCCGGATCAGGTGTCGCATGATGCGGGCCAAGGTAAGCTTCCACCTCGACGATGCGTCCGGCAAGGTACTTCGTACCGTTCGCGTGCTGAAGGCGGTGGACGAGGAGCTTCCCGAGCAGGCGCGGCGCCACCAGTTCGGGCGACGACTCATAAAAGCTGCGCGGCAGCAGCCGGTTCCTGATGTCCTGCGCCGCCGCACTGGGGTTTACTTTTGCTTCTTTTTCCATTCCTTCAAAATGGCCAAAACCTCTTCGGCATGGCCCTCGGGTGTTACATCGGGGAAGATGTGCAGCAGTTTCTGGTCTGGCCCGATCAAAAATGTTGTCCGCTTAATGCCCCACACCATCTTGCCGTACATGTTCTTTTGCTTCATGACGCCAAACTGATTGCAGACTTTTTCGTCTACATCTGCAAGGAGTGTGTAGGGGAGGTCGTATTTGGCGCGGAACTTGGCCTGGGCTTTCGGCGTGTCTCGCGAAATACCCAGCACCACGGCACCTGCGGCCTGCAGCTTTTTAAAGGTGTCGCGGAATCCGCAGGCTTCAATGGTGCAGCCAGGGGTATCGGCACGCGGATAGAAGAAAAGGATTACGGGCTTGCCCGCATAGTCTGACAGGCTGACAGTCTTGTCCTCGTCCGTCTGCAGCGTAAAGTCGGCAACCTTCTTATTGAGTTCCATGACGATATCCTTGTTGAGCAGTCTTGTTGAGCAAACCTGACAGGCAGTGAGCGGAACCTTTCAGGTCATCCTCTTGCATTATTCCCGAGGTGGGTTGGCAGTGTCATTGGCACGGATGAATCCGGTGGGTTGGGCGGCAGTATTTGTACTTGTCGCGGGCTCAGGCAGCGTTGTTGCATCTGCGCAATATCCCGGCCAGATCAAGGCTCCGGACAAAGATCAGCAGATCCTGCGCGCAATTTCAGTGCTTGAGTGGACTGGAGAAGCCGGCAAGCCCAAGACCAGTCGCATGATTCCTGTCGCGGTCTTCGACGGCCAGACCCTACAGGATGGCGGCATTTACCTTGCACGGCCGCAGCCTCTTGCTCTCGACAGCGAAGTGGAATACGAGCTGCGTCAGAATGGCAAAAACGTCGGCCTTTACGTGATTCACAGCGCGGGCCAGCAGCAGGGCTCATGGGTCGGTTTTGGTGCGTGGAAACCGATGCCTGTCCCGAAACCGCCTGCCATTGCGAAGATCGACGACAATTCCGACGAGGACAGCGACCGCCCCACCTTGCACCGCAAGCGTCACAAGGGAGACAAGTCCAAAGACAACGACGGAGCGAATGCACCGGCGCCCGACCCTGACCGGCCAACGCTGCACAGACAGGACTCCGGCAACAGCGCATCAACATCCGATGACGACACCGACAGGCCAACGCTGCATCGGAAAGACTCTTCGAATTCGCCGAGTACCGATTCGAGCAATTCCGGATCGGCTTCTCCGGTGCCCGATCCGGATCGTCCTGTGCTTCATCATTCGTCGAAACCCGAGCCGGTCACGAATGCAAATGCGACAAACGATCTTCCTGCAATCTCCGATCCAGACCGTCCGCGCCTCATTCGCGGCAAGCCAGAGAACGAAGAATCTGTCGAAGTGCCCAGCCTTGTCGGAATGCCGCAGCAGATTCATCAGATGGTTGCGGTCTCCGATGTGCGTAATCGACCCGAGCACATCTGGACCTTCTCTTGGTCGAACCCGGACGATGAGCTGCACTTGAAAGCAGAGCTGGAACAGACCGCACGTGAAACGCTCGGATTGACCATGCCGGTCCCAGCGCCGAAACCAAAGACCGGACATGCAAAGTCCAGGGCGGCAAAGGCCGCATCTGCCCAAATAGCGCCACAGCCTGAGCCGCCGGAACTCGCCGACGAAGACTTCCGTGTCTTTCAGCTTGCTTATGGCTCCAGTGCCACCATGGTTCTGACCGCGCACACAGCCGGCGATCTGGCTGACCAGAAGTTCGTCACGCTGATTGCGCAGCCCGATCTTTATGGCAACGTACGCGTGCTCTTCAAGAGTGTGACCGATGGCCGCCACCTCGACGTAACACCCCGGATGCGTCTTGTGGATGCGGTTGATGCGCTTTCAGACAACCGTGGCGAGTTACTTTTCGAGCTGCGTGGACGCTCTCAGCGCCATTTCGCGCTTTATCGCGTATATCGAGGGCAGGTTTCGAAAATCTTCGAGACAGGTGGCCAGTGGTTGAGTGCTGTAGTCGCGGAAAAGTGATGTAACGCACATTCAAAGTGGAACATTTGACTCGATTTACATTCAAATGGTGACTTTTGTGGTGAGATTACACGTTCATGCGTGAGAAAATCTCTCTGTCCTATACAATTCAATATGTAAGAGTGGGATTTTAGCCACTCTTCGAGGATCTATCTGAAGAATGGCTTCTGTCGTAACCGCACCTCCCCTTGAGGGGGCCAATGAGCCCGTGCACGCTCAAGACGGCTCCACGTCTACACCTCTCCACAAAGATCAGCACACGGTTGCAGCGCGCAATCTGCTTCGCATGGGCCGCGCCGCCACGGTGGGCGAGGGCCTTAACTGGCTCACCGTCGTTACTGTTGCTCTTTTTCATATCGGTGCGGTTGCAGCATTCTTTTTCTTTACCTGGCAACGTCTTGCCGTCATGTCCGTGCTGTATGTGCTGGCCATCAACGTAGGCATCGGCATGTGCTATCACCGGTTGCTCACGCATCGCGGTTACAAGACGCCCAAATGGGTGGAATATGCCATGACCGTGTGCGCCACGCTCTCGCTTGAGGGCGGACCCATTTTCTGGGTGTCCACACATCGCGTACACCACCAGCTCAGCGACCAGGACGGCGACCCGCATACCCCGCACGAAGGCGGCTGGTGGGCGCATACCGGATGGATCTTCTTCGGCGAAGCGCTCCACGCGCAAACAGAAATCCTGGCACGCTATACGCCCGATCTGACGCGCGACAAGTTTCACGTCTGGCTCAGCAAGTATCACTGGCTTCCCATCACTCTCAGCGGTCTTCTGCTTCTAGGCGGCGGCTGGTATTTCGGCGGATGGGAGAGCGGAGTGGGCATGGTTCTGTGGGGCGTGTTGCTGCGCGTCACCCTCGGCCTGCATGCCACCTGGCTCGTAAATTCCGCGACACACATGTGGGGCAGCCGCCGCTTTGAGACGCGCGATGATTCACGCAATAGCTGGTGGGTGGCTCTGCTGACCGGTGGCGAGGGATGGCACAACAACCATCATGCACATCCTGTGAGCGCGCGCCACGGCCTCAAGTGGTATGAGCTCGACCCCAACTTCTGGGGTATCTGGCTGCTTTCGAAGGTCGGCCTTGCCAAGAAGATTCAGGTTGCGAAGTACGATCCTGCCGATCCCAAGCCCGCAGGCATGTAAGCGCGGCATACCGGTTGGGTCAGGTGTAGCATCATTTGCATGATTACAACGGCTCAGTGCGTCAACGGAATCTGGATGGGAGTTATTCTCATCGGTCTTGGTCTTGTGCCCGGCTTATTCCAGGGAATTGGCGATAGTCTCTGTATCTTTGCCGATGCTCTCACGGGACAATTCGGTTTCATGTCTCGCCGCCGTATGAATCTTGGCCAGCCGCGCTGGTTTGCTCTCACAGGCGCGGTTATCCTTTGTGCAACGTTACTCGCTTACAGTGTAAGGTAGCTTCTAGGCGCAATTAAGCGGAAACGGCCATCCTTCGGGATGGCCGTTCTATTTGCATTTGAAGCTTCTGTTTACGCGCCGGAACTTTAGAGCAGGCAGTTGCTACTTCATCATTTTGGCGCGAATCCAGAGTGTGGCGAAAAAAGGGAGCGCCACGGCCAGCACAATCACACCCAGAGGAAAGCCCACATACAGATAGCTGTCAGCATAGTTCACATGGTGGCCTCCAAAGATGTTCCATGCCATGAGAGAGAAAATCGCGACACACGTGGTGAAAAAGAATGTAAAGCAGGCGGAAGCCAGGGCGAGCAACATGCTCTGGAACAGGCTGAACCCCTTAAGGGGAAATCCAAAAATAGTTCCGCCCTGTTGATTTGCGGCCACGGTGCTCATCGATTCCACTTCCTCTCTCGTCTAGAATAGGACTGATGGCAGGTACAGCACAAATTGATCTTTGGCAGGCTGAGAAGGTCGCTACGCAGGTCAACATGTCCAGCGCGCAGAACGGTTTGCGTTATGGCGCATGGGGAGAAACACGTCTACCCGAGGCGGATTTGAGCCGTCTGGTCGATGCAGTTCCCGCGACGCTGGCTCCCGCGCTCAGCAGCCGGGCCTACTATTTTGTGCCGCTTGCCATTGCCGATACGGGCGAAACGCTTATTGCGCCCAGCTATACGGTCGATCTCGGAGACCGCGCGGTCTGCCACCGGAACGCTCTGTTCGGCTCCACAGAAGCTGTCTTTCTTTCGACGCGCCTGGTTGAGGACCGTTTCGGTCTTGCCTTCGAGTTTTTTATTAACGTGGCACACAATTTTGTGGATGCCACCGGTGTGCCCGCCAGCTTCAGTGAGATGGTCTGGTCGCAGGCGGAAGCGCAGGTGCGTGGTGAGTCCAGCCAGGACGCGTGGGAAACCCGCCGCCGGGTGCACGACTCGCAGAACGGTGCGCGCATTGTGGACGAGCGCGCGCGCAATGCTTACTTTGAGGCCACATTCTCCGACGCGCTGGCTATCTACATGCTCTCGCTTGCTGTGGATTTCGACTATCACGACTTGCGTGAGCGCGAGTACCCTTTACTGGCCGCGCCCGCGCTGGCAGAACGTCTGCGCCATGTCGCCGCGCTTTTCCCACCTAATGCTGGCTATGAGTTCCAGATCCACTACCGCCGCAAGGGCTGAAGACTATTTAGCCTGAGTACAGATTCTGCTCCAGGAACTCATTGCGGAACTTTCCTGTCGGGTCGTACTTCGCGGCCAACTCCTTGAACGCCACTAATTTTCTGTAGCGGCTTTGCAACGTTGCAGAAGCAAGCGTGAAGAGTTTTCCCCAGTGCGGGCGGAAGGCGAAGGGCTCCAGAGCTGCCTCAATCTGCGGCAGAAGCGCTTTTACTTCGGGCCACATGGGCTTCCACGTAAAGTGAATCGCGAGCGAAGGGCGCTGATAGGCCGTGCTCATCCATAAATCATCGGGAGCGATGGTGCGCAACTCGGTGACGAAGAGCAGAGGTGTGATCTGGTCGCGCAGTTTCTCGACCGCCAGTATCGCCTCGTACGCATGCTCGCGCGGCACAAGGTATTCGGTCTGCAACTCACGTCCGCTTGAGGGCGTAAAGCCTATCCTGAAGTGCGGCAGACGGTCATACCAAGGGCCGGGGATGCCCATCTGAGCCGTGCAACTTTCCGCGGAGTGGCCCGTGATTGGGTGCAGGTTCTCCATCGCCATGGTAGCGCCGTGGAAGTCGGGCTCCCACACATTGGGCTGATTCGGTTCGAGCTTGCGCTTAATCCATACCTGCGTCGCTTGGTGTTTCTGCCAGTCGGTAAACAAGCTCACACTGTAACCTGCGCCGAAGATTGCTTCGAAGTTATGCTCCAGCTCATCGAATGAAAGATTCTGATAGACACTTTGCGCCACTTCATACGTCGGAACCATGTCGAGTGTGACGCGTGTAACCACGCCAATCGCTCCGAGGCCCACAACAGCTCCCAAGAATGCGTCGCCGTCTTTATCGCGCGAGAGCTGGAGCACCTTGCCATCGGCCGTGACGATTTCAAGCGCGGAGACAGGCGTAGCTAAATTTCCATTCTGCAGACCCGAGCCGTGTGTCGCCGTTGCAATTGCCCCGGCGACAGAGATATGCGGCAGCGACGCCAGATTGTGCAGTGCGAAGCCCTTTGCGTCGATGGCCGGAGCAAGAAATCCGTACGTGACTCCACCATCCACAGTCACTGTGCTCGTCTTCTCGTCAATGACTATGTCATGCAGAGCTCTGAGCGAAATCTGCTCTACAGTGCTGTCGGCAATCGTATTGAATGAGTGGCGTGAGCCCAGCGCACGCAGTTTGGAGGCCTTCTTCACCATTGTGCGCACTTCATCCAACTTGGCAGGCATTTGCAGATTGTCTGTGCTGTAAGTGATGTTGCCGGCCCAGTTTTCACGAGGGGCGGCGTGCTGCTCGGCAGGCGAAAGTTTGGCCATCATGCTTCCTGCCACTACGGCTCCAGTGCCCTTCAGGAATTCTCGCTTGGTCATCTTCATGGCTTGTCCTTGCTGCCGGCCGGCGCGGCATGGAGCGCATGCACGCCTGGCGTGAAGTGCGGGTTAAGCATATGCGCCGCAGCGTGTGTGCCGCAACCGTAAGGCAAAACGCTACCATTACCGCATTCAGGAAAACCAGATTTCAAAGCGGGCGTGCATTGACCGGATAGGTTCGTGCATGTGCTTCCGTCTTCATTTTCGCGTGACAGTTAAGTACGCTTGAAAACAATGGCTCGTTTATCGAGCCGTCGAGAGGAGGAAGTTCCATGGCTGAAACGGTAAAGAAACCCAAGACCGCGAGAAAACCACGCGCAACCGCCTCTGCCGCAACGCCTGCTGCAGCCACAAAAGCTGCCACGCCCAGGAAAGCTGCGGCTCCAAAGAAGAAGACCGCGACAAAGAAAGCGAAAGTTGTGCCCATCAACGTAACGCATGAGCAAATTGCAGCTCTAGCGCATCGCTACTGGGAAGAGCGCGGTTACACGCACGGATATGACTCCGAAGACTGGCTCCGCGCAGAATCGGAACTGCTGGGCAAAGCAAGTTAGCAGCTCTTATTCACTTGCATACGCAATTTTTCCTTCGCTGATCGTCCAGCGTACTTTGCCCTGCATGGCCCAGCCGTCAAATGGAGTGTTCCGCGATTTGGACTTTGTCTCCGAAGCGCGATAGATCCACTCTGTGTTGGGGTCGAAGATCACCGCATCGGCAAAGCTGCCCACAGCCAATGTGCCGCGGCCTTTCAGGCCGAGCAGTGCGGCTGGCTGCGCGCTCAGCAGGCTGAGTACGCGTCCCAGTGGCAGCTTCCACTCCTTGTGGAGCCAGCGAAGGCACAAGCCAAGCGCCGTCTCAAGACCAGTAATGCCATTCGGCGCATGTTCGAATTCCACTTCCTTCTCGTGCACGGCATGCGGTGCGTGATCGGTCGCAATCGCATCGACGACACCGTCGAGAATACCCTCGATCATCGCGTCGCGATCCGCAGCCGAACGCAGAGGCGGATTCATCTTGGCGTGCGTGGAGTACATGCCCACATGCTCTTCCGTCAGCAGAAAGTGGTGCGGAGCCACCTCGCAGGTCACACGCAGTCCATTGCGACGCGCCTGCCGCACTGCCGCGACCGCTGCCGCCGTGGACGTGTGCGCCACATGCAGGTGCACGCGCGCATCGCGCAACTCCTGTACCAGGCGGATGTCGCGCTCCACAAGACTTGATTCCGCTTCCGGGGGCATTCCGCGTAGTCCAAGCTTGAACGCTGCAGGGCCAGCATTCATGCTGCATCCCTGCGTCATGCGCGTATCTTCCGCATGCTGAATCACGCTCAAGCCGACACGTGCAGCGGCGGCCAGAGTCTCGCGCATGATTCCGTCCTTCAAAATCGGGTGTCCGTCATCCGTCACCGCAACCACGCCCGCAGCCTTTAGCGCAGCAAAATCATTGATCGCTTCGCCCTTCGATCCGCGCGTCGCCGCCCCGATGGGAAATACACGAATATGTGCGCCACGGTCAGGTGATTGCATCCACCGTGTCACGTCCGGCGAGTCGTTCACCGGCATCGTGTTGGGCATTGCGGCTACCGCGGTGAAGCCACCGGCAGCGGCTGCCGCCGTGCCCGATTCAATGGTTTCCTTATGTCCCTGCCCCGGCTCGCGCAGATGCACGTGAATGTCAATCAGACCTGGCGCAACAGTCAGTCCCTTCGCGTCGATTACTTCGGAACCGTTCGTCTTGATCTTGCCCGCGCCGGCAATCTCCGCCACGCGGCCGTCCTTCAGCAGAATGTCCTTCGTGCCTTCTACACCCGCGCCGGGGTCAATCAGGTGGCCATTCTTGATAAGAAGTGAACTCATGCGTGGCCTCCCTTTGCCGTCAATGCCCGCTCCACAACCGCCATGCGAATGGCAACGCCGTTCTTCACCTGCTCCAGGATCGCCGACTGCGGCCCGTCGGCTACATCGGCTGTCAACTCAAGCCCGCGAATGATGGGGCCTGGATGCAGCACCACAGCCTTCGGCGCAAACCGGGCAAGCCGTTTCACGGTGAGCTGATATTCGGCTTTGTATTGATCGAGATCGAGTTGTAATCCAGCCAGACGCTCGGCCTGGATGCGCAGCATCATGACTACATCCGACTTTGCAATTGCGGCTTCGAAGTCACGTTCAATCTCGATACCTGGTCCTGCCGTTCCCGCAATCTCCGGCAACAGAGGCGCCGGACCACAGAGCACAACCCGTGCTCCCAGTCTTGGCAGCAGCAGCATGTTCGAGCGTGCCACGCGGCTGTGCAGAATGTCGCCCACAATCGAAACCGTGACGCCTGCCAGCGTATTCTCAGCCACCGTCTTCGTCTTTGGCCGCAGATGCTGCAGGATCGTACGCAAATCGAGCAGTGCCTGTGTGGGATGCTCGTGCATGCCATCGCCTGCATTCAGCACAGGCAGATGCGTTGACTCTTCCAGCAGCCACGGAGCGCCGCTCGAGTTGTGGCGCAGGATAATTGCCTCCGCCCCCAGCGAGCGCAGTGTCAGGCCGGTATCCTTCAGCGTCTCACCCTTCTCGATGCTCGAAGACAGATTCGATACCAGCGTCGTATCTGCGCCCAGAGCCTTGGCCGCAAGCTCAAAGCTCGTGCGCGTGCGCGTGCTGGACTCATAAAAGAGCAGCGCAACGCGCCGCTTGAACAGCAGCCGGTCACGCTCAGCCGGGTCCATCGACTCAAGCGCCGTCGCCCGCTTTAGCAAGTGGCTGATGGCATCGAGGGAAAGATTGTTGATGGAAAGAAGAGAGCCGGGGTTGTAAGGAAAAGCAGTGGATGGTGTGTCTGGATGTTTCAGATTTCGGCGGACGGGTGTTGCAGTTGCATTCATATGGAGCCTTCGCAACCTTCTGCAGTGCCTGGCGCGATCACGCACCTGTTATCGGGGAAGAAACTGTTAATCGACGCGTTCGACCAGCAAAACCTGCTCGTCGTTATCCACTTCCTGAAATTTCACTTCGATGATTTCGCGGCTGCTGGTGGGGATATGCCGGCCCACATACGTCGCTTCGATCGGTAGTTCACGATGACCGCGATCAATAAGCACGGCCAACTGTACGCGCCGCGGGCGACCGTGATCGAAAAGCGCGTCGAGCGCCGCGCGAATCGTGCGGCCCGTATAGAGCACGTCATCGCAGAGCACCACGTCGCGCCCGTTCACATCGAAGCCGAGCGCACCCTCTGTCACCACAGGCCGCGGTCCCGCCGTCGAGAGGTCGTCGCGGTAAAACTGAATGTCGAGAACGCCTGTGTCCACAGGGCGTTTCTCAATCTCAGAGATGAGTTTGGCCAGCCGCTCAGCCAGTGGCACCCCACGCCTCTTGATGCCTACGAGCGCCAGTTCCGCGCCGCCATTGCTCTTCTCCACGATCTGGTGCGCCAGCCGCACCAGGGTTCGCTCAATCTCTGAGCCTGACATGAGCCTACCCTTTACGCGCAGGGTCGTTTTTCTGGGCTCTTCGCTCATCGCCACCTTCTTCGTTTGTTCTCAGTCTCTCGTGGATGATACGAGTCTCGGCTGCGTGGAGCAAGCGGCCTTGGGACTGGTTTGTGGAGAACTTTCCTGAAATATAGCGTTGATTCTGCAATTTACCGACAGGTGCATTTTCCTGCGCTGGAACTAAACTTCCGGACGCCGGCTCCGCGCCGTGAGCCGGGCGCTGATGGCGCCGCCCACCGTGGCAAATAACAGCAGAAACATACCATTGAAGACAAAGCCAAAGGTTTCAATGCCGGCATGACCCCACGGCGAGAGCATCCATTTCTTCTGCGTATCCATCTGGGCCTGATCGCCGGTGCCCATTTGCGAAACCAGTTGTGCCGTCATCTCCTGCGTCAAGTCCACCCGGTGCGTCCATTCCGCGTCCACGGCATCACCATGGTGTAACAGATAGCGCTGCGTAAAGAGAGCTCCGCCACTCACCGCAAAGGCCAGCCACGCAGCCAGTATGCCTGTCACGAGCCCAATGCGCGCACCCGCTCCTGTGGTTACCCAGGCAGGACGGCCACGCCGCACATAAACAGACACAGCCCAAGCTCCCGCTGCGGACATCCAGAAAAACCCAAGCAGCCCAAGCGGCGAATAGCCGTTGCACAAAATGCCCGCGGGGATTCCGAAAATTGCCGCATACTTCAGCGCCACCTTCCAGTCCACAGAGCTGGCATCGCGCACCACCGGCGCGCGTGTGCCGTCGGGCGGAGTGTTTGTGCCTTCTTCCGCCGTGTACACAAGCTGCGGCAATCCGCATGAGGGGCAGAAGCAACTCGCGTCGGGAATTGCCTGGTGGCAGCGTTGGCAGGTGATTTCCATCGTCAGTAAAAGCCTATCGCATCGGGCCGAACAGGGTGGCGATAAGGGTTTCGAATACGAAAAGGGAGTACAGGAGCCGGGCAGCCGGGAAAGGCTCAGCCTGCGATCTTGTCCATCACGATCTTCTCGGCGGCAGCCACCACCTCGTCCAGCGTCATGTCGGTCGAGTCGAGGAGCACTGCATCCTGGGCTGCTTTCAGCGGCGAATTTGCCCGGTTGCGATCACGTTCATCGCGCGCACGCAGTTCACGAATCACATCCTCGGGCTGAGTAGTCTGTTTGGGGCCCAGCTGGTCAAAGCGCCGCATGCCACGCACTTCCGGCGCCGCATCGAGGAAGATCTTCACTTGCGCATGAGGAAACACAACCGTGCCAATGTCGCGGCCCTCCATGACGACGCCACCCATCTTGCCCATCTGCTGCTGCAGGCGCACCATCCAGGCGCGAATGGGAGGGAAGACACTCACGCGTGAAGCCGCATCCGTCACGATTGGATTGCGAATCTGCCCTGTTACATCCTCGTCGTCAAGCAGAACGCGATTCTCGTCTTCGCCGGCCTCAAGACGAATGTCTGTGGCAGCGGCCAGACGCTCAAGGTTCTCCACGTCATCGAGCGGAGTTTTGGTGCGCAGGGCCTTTAACGCGAACGCGCGATACATCGCTCCCGTTTCCAGATTGAGCAGGCCAAAGTGCCGTGCCAAATGCCGAGCGATTGTGCTCTTTCCGGCCCCGGCCGGGCCGTCGATGGCGACGATGATGCTTGAAACAGGCAATTGCGCGGATGGAACTGCAGTACTCATCCGCGCTTCTTGTTTCCGTGGCCAGGACGAGCCTTAAAGCCGTAGCGCTTGGCGCTGCCTGCGCTCACACTGGCTGTGCTGCGTGCTGGCTTGCGTGCCGGACGCGCCGAACGCGCATCCACACGGGAGTCCTTGCGGCCAACAGCAGAGACACGCGCGCCATTCTTCTTCGCGGCGGTTTTCGCCGTAGCTTTATGCCCGTTTGTCTTGCCCCAGGAGGCAGACTTGGTTGCAGGCTTACCGTGGCGGTGTCCATTGCTGCTGGAGCTGCCAGTGCGGTGTGCGCCACTGGAGTGGCTGGACGACGAGCGCGAACTTCCACTATGCGCAGACTTTCTTGCACCGCTGCTCTTGGGCTTGGCGGCACTCCAACGGGAGCTTGCAGTGGGCCGTGCCGCAGGGGCGCGCTTGGCGACCGGACGGCCCTCGGTTACGCGTGGTGCGGGCCGGCTTGCCGTCTGGCCTGGTCTGCGATCATTCACGTGCGCGCTATGCCCATTGCTGTGCGCATGTGCGCCATTTCCATTGCCGAGGGCAGGCTTTTGCGGTGCTGCGGCATGACCGTTCCCGTTTGCAGGGGGCGCCGGAGCGCGGTGCTCAACAGGCTGCGCGTGCGATTCAATCGGCCTGCGCGGCTCAAACCGCCCCGGATGCGGCGGCGTGAGTGACCGGGCAGGTGAATGCAGCGAGTGTGACTCTTCTTCTTCGCTCAGGAAGAAGGACGCCGAAGACATGGCTGCGCTTGAGTAGATGGACGATGCAGGAGCGAACTCCGGCAGTGTGCCGGCCACGTAAAAGTGCGGTGCGTGGCCCAGCGAAATAGTGTGCACCTGCCGCGTGGCCACAAGCCCGCGGATCACTTCACGCACTTTGCTGCGTGCCGTAAGCGGTGAAAGGAAAACTTCAACCTCTTCCATGCTGGCCGCGATCACAGCCTGCAGATAGATTGAGGCAAGAACCGAAATTGCGGTCACCTGCGAAGTGGAAGCGCCCTCGGCGATAGCCTTCTGGAAGCGGTGCCGCAGAAGCTGCCACTTGGCGGCCTTGCCGGGAGCTGAAATGACAGGGATGATGCGAAGCTGCTGCCAGAGCTCAGTGATGGCGCGGACAACTGCCGACTCCGTCACTTCACGTCCCAGGGCATGCTTCAACTGAGAAACGGTGGAGTCACCGGCCTCAAGCAGCTTGTAGACCTGAATTGCCAGCGGGGAGACCTGCCGCGAGCCTGTCAGTTGGGGGCTGCGGCGCCAATCGCGATCCCCTCGCAGTGCATACACGTAGGGCAGAACCCATGAGGCAACAACAAAGTCCGGCTGCTCGCCGGGCTGGCCCAGAAGGTTCAGTCGAACCGCAACTCCGTCCAGCTCCAGGCGGACCAGAAGTTCTTCTGCTGCAGCGATTTGCTTCTGATTGGGTGTTTCTTCGTGATGTCCGGAAATTGCCTCAACAAAAGAAGGCGTAATCGCCGAGGCGAACTGCTTTCTGGGCAGAAATAGACACAAACCCGTTTCCTCAATCCAGGTACGAGCATCCTCGAAGGTGAGTGTCCCAAGTCCGTTCTGGCGCAGCCTTTCGGCGCGCGCTGCTTCCAATTGCTCCGATGTCAAAGAAAAACCTCGCTTCTAAATTGGCGCAGGGGATTGGCAGCTCGCTCACTGAAGGGCGGACCGCTGCCACCGGAACCCATTCTAAATGTGAATTAGATTCGATGGAAGGCCCGCAGGATCTCCTTCCACGAGTAGCGCAGCGCAATCGGCCGTCCGTGCGGGCAACTTGTTGGATGCTCAGTCTTTGCAAGCTCTCCCAATAACCACTCCATGCGCTGGGGGTCGAGAGGTGTGTTCACTTTAATGGCCGAATGACAAGCCAGTGATGCCGCAATGCGGGTTTTCAGAGCGTCCAGATCTTCGTTCTGCCGGGCCTCTTCAGTCGGGCTGCCAGACTGTTCAATCACTTCGGTGAGCATCCGTTCCAGCTCCACGCCTTCCAGCCCAACTGGCGCAGCTTTCACCGCAAGTGTATGAGGGCCAAAGGGTTCCACCTCAAATCCATTTCGTTCCAGCTCTTCGGCAATCCGCGCAAACACCACCATCTGCCAGGGCTGCAGTTCCACAAGCAAGGGCATCAGCAGTTGCTGCCGTTGGATTGACTCAACTTTTCGCTCGCGGAGTATTTTTTCGAAAAGAACCCGTTCGTGTGCCACATGCTGGTCAATAATCCAAAGTCCGTCCTCTCCCGTGGCCAAAATGAACGATTCGCGCAACTGCCCGAGTGGCTTTAGCAACCCGAGTTGGTTAAGTGTGGCCTTGCTTTGTTCTGCTTCCACTTGCTGCGTGCCCGCGGCGGCTGTTGCTGGTGTGTCCAGAACCGCTTCCGGGGTTGCTGCTCCTTCAAGAAGCGCTGCAGCCGTTTGCTGCCAGGCTGCCGTTTGCGTGCCGGAAGCCACCGCGAAGTCCAGCCTGCCGGGGATGGCAGGAATCGGCTTCGGTGTCAGCTCAAAGGTCTCCGCATCCTGGCCTGTGATCGGCGCCGACTCCGGAGGCCCTGGAATGGGCGATGTTCCGGGAGGCATCAGCGATGGGCTTGCAAGTGGCGCCGAGTCAAGTGCGGCACGGAAATCCGCCGCAGGCCGCGACTCCACCAGAGCGCGCCTCAGGCTGTCGCGCACAAAGTCGTGCACCATGGTCTGCTGCCGGAAGCGCACCTCGGTCTTCGCCGGGTGCACATTCACGTCCACTTCTTCCGGAGGCATTTCGAGAAAAAGCAGAACCACAGGGAAGCTGGTCGGAGGAATGATGTTGCGGTAGGCCTCCGTGATTGCGTGCAGCAGCAGCCGGTCGCGAATCAGCCGCTTGTTGATGAAGATGTAGATCGAATTGCGGTTGAGTTTCTGCAGTTCCGGCTTCGAGTAAAACCCATTCAAGCGGAGCATTCCCGGTTGCGGCGCGGGCACATCCGGGTCCTTCTTCCATGGCGGCGGTTCGGGCAGGCCCACGCGTTCCAATCGGGTTTCGGCGGCCACCGGGAGCAATTGCGCCAGCGTGTCCTTGCCGAAAATCTGGTAGATGCGTTCGGCGGTGCGCGCCACAGGCGGCGCGGAGACCAGCGTGTGCGTAGCCGATATGAGCTCGAAATGCTTCTCTGGATGCACCAGCGCGTAGTGCGTCACCAGCGCTGTTACATGCGAAAGCTCCGTCGACTCCGCGCGCAGAAACTTGCGCCGTGCCGGAGTATTGAAGAACAGGTCGGCAACCGCGATCGTTGTACCGCGCGGCAGCGCCGCGTCGTCCACGTGATGGATCTTCCCACCCGCGATTTCGATACGGGTGCCCGCCGAATCCTCTTCGGTTGCAGTCTCCAGCGTCACCCGCGCCACCGATGCAATGGACGGCAGCGCCTCGCCGCGAAACCCGAGCGTTGCAATCGAAAGCAGATCGTCGGAAGTCCTCAGTTTTGAGGTTGCGTGCCGTTCAAAGGCAAGCAGCGCGTCGTCGCGATTCATTCCGTGCCCATCGTCGGAAATTCGAATCAGCTTCCGCCCGCCCGCCTCAACTTCCACGCGAATCCGCGTCGCGCCCGCGTCGAGAGCATTTTCGAGCAGCTCCTTGACCACCGACGCGGGCCGGTCGACAACCTCACCGGCAGCAATCTGGTTGGCAACGTGGTCGGGAAGGATGCGGATGCGACCCATAAGACCCTAGCCTACCGCAGGACTCATGAGGACACTGGTTGAAAACATGGTGAGAATTGCCTCATCTGCCAAACGCAAAAATGCCGCCCACAGGCGGCACTCTTGCAGAGAACACGAGGCTGATTTAGACGCCGACGCCGAACTCGCTGATTGGGTTCTCGCCCGCGTTGGAGTAGAAATCGTAGGGCGTGCGCTGGCGGAATTGATAGCGGTTCCGCATCTCGCGGCCTACGTAAAGGCTGATTGCCGCCACAGCCATACCGACCGAAAACCAGCCGATCACACGCAATGTGTGGCTATCGTTCTCGTCTTCAGCCTGCGTGAGGGGTTCCAGTTCCATTGACATCGGGGGAGCACAGCCTCCTATCCGCATGATAGCGTATTTTGGCTGAATCTCTCTGCCTCTTTAAGGGGAATTGGCTACAACTTTGGTACTTCGGGAATTCCTTAGCTCTGCAATTGCTCTTTTGAGCTAATCCGGGAGCACGACGAAGTTGGGAAGTTCAAGACGGGCATGCAAAATGCTATGACGCCGCGTCCACACGCGTTAGCCAGGCCCTGCGCATTTCTTCCGGCAGAAAACTTGCCTCGAGTGAATTTACCGCCAGCCGCCGCAAATCTTCTCGTGTGAAGCCCTGCAGCTTATACGCCTGCACAAACTCATCCACGAGGTTGGCTCCAAAGAACGCCGGGTCATCCGAGTTCAGTGTCACCAGCAGCCCGTCGTCAAAGTAGCGCCGTAGTGGATGCGACAAGAACGACGGACACACCCCCGTCCGCACATTGGACGTCGGGTTCAGTTCCAGGGGAATCTGTTTGACACGCAGCTCCTGCATCAAAGAGCCATCGTCGATCGCCGAAAGCGCGTGTCCTATTCGCTCCGAGCCGATGCGCAACGCATCCCATATCGCGTCCGGTCCGGTCGTCTCACCCGCATGGTTGGTCAGCCGCAGTCCCGCGTCTTTAGCCTCGGCATAGAGGGCGCGAAACGGTTTCGAGCCGCACCGCCGTTCGTCGCCCCCCAACCCGATACCGATGATTGACGGATACTCGTCGCGCATTTCGGCTGCTTTGCGGAAAACACGGGCGGCCTCAACGATAGTGAAGTGGCGCACAGCGTCAAAGATCCAGTAGATGGAAATACCCAGTTCGCGCGCAGCCCTCTCTCGGGCCCGTTCCAGCCCCGCAAATATGGGGTCGAATGCGTGCGGGTCATGATTGCGCCACATATAGATCACGCCCACCGAGATGTATACCTCGGCATGCACCACGCCCTGCGCATCGAGTTGCTGTGCCATACGCCAGGCCGCGAGTTCGTAGTCTTCGGGATCGATCAGCCGCTGCGTCACATTCCTGAATGCATTGATGAATCCAGTGAAGTCTGTGAACTTATAGAATCGCTCTGCTTCTTCCAGGGTGAGCGGCGGATTATCGTGGCGCTGGCTTAGCTCCACCAGTGTGGACGGCGTGATGGTGCCTTCCAAATGCAGATGCAGTTCGGCTTTGGGCAGCCTGACAATGAATTGCTCTATTTCAGTCACGATGAATTAGATGTAAACCGGTTCCGGACGATGTTGCCAAATGCAGGAATATCTCACCATACCGTGCAGAAGCCAGATAAAAAGCCCATGTGCACCGCCACAGTCAACAGCTCTGAAGCTGAAGCCACTACACTGAGGCCACCCATGTTGCGATTTCGAAGTGTTCTTGTTGTAGCCCTGTTGGGAATACTGGCACAAACTGTGTGCGCCCAATTGCCGCTTGGCTCGCTTACCGCTCCGCGCAAGACCGTAACGTTCTATTCGCTGGACTCGTCTGTGCCACCCGCCGTGGTCAAGCGTACGCCGCAGATGCTGCCCACGCAGGGAGTCATTGTAGTGCTGCAACAGCCGGAAGCGCTCTGGATAGGGACTCCGCAGGGCCTGGTGCGCAGGGCGTCCGACGGAAGCGCGCAGTTTTTAGCTGGCAAGCGCTATCTGCCCGACGACGATGTGCGCGCGCTGGCGCCGGACGGTGCCGGCGGCGTGTGGGTACGTACTACCACAGGAATTGCGCACATCGACTACCGGCCCATCCGCCTGGACGAAAAAGCGATGGAGCTCGAACGTATCCAGGGCGAGCGGCACTTTCGCTACGGTCTGGTGGCCGATGCCATTCTCGACACGCCGGGCGACCTGCGGCATTCGCACACAGGCCCCTCGGACAATGACGGTTTGTGGACGTCCATGTATGCGGCCGGCGAGTGCTTCCGGTACGCAACAACCCGCTCTCCGGAGGCGCTGGCGCGCGCGAAGAAATCCCTCGATGCTGTCCTGTTTCTGACCACGGTTTCCGGAATTCCCGGTTATCCCGCGCGATCGTTCGTACGGAAAGGCGAGCCGCTCGATGACGACGTGGAACGCTGGCATGACGCACCCGATCCACGTTACCGCTGGAAGGGCGACACCAGTTCCGACGAGATTGTTGGCCACTTCTTTCTCTATTCGGTGGCCTACGATCTTCTGCCCGGCGCGGATCTCCATCGCAGGATCGAAACTGCCGTGAAAGGCATCATGGACAACATCCTCGACCACGGTTATTACCTGGTGGGCGAGACGGGAAAGCCGACAACTTGGGGACGCTGGTCGCCGGAGTATCTGAGTTCACACGTGGGCAAGCCGGATGGACCGCTGAATGCGATTGAGCTACTGAGTCTTCTCAAGGTGGCTATGCACATCACGCACGAGCCGCGCTATGAGGCGGAGTATCGCAAGGTAGCCTTCCAGATGGGCTATGCCGAGCTGGGCACACGCTATCTGGAGTTGCGTGAGGAGATCAATTACTCGGATGAAGAGCTGTTCATGCTGGCCATCTATCCGCTGATGACATATGAGAAAGATGCAAATCTGCTGGACATGTATCAGCGCGCGCTGGACGCGTGGTGGCAGAACGAACAGCGTGAGCAGAATCCGTTATGGGCGGTGATTTACAGGCGCTGCGCGCGCGGCCCAAAGTTGGACGTTGCTCCGGCGCTAAAGCGGCTGGCGCAGTACCCATTGAACCGCATTGAATGGACGGTGACTAACTCGGGGCGTGCCGATGTGCCAATGGATGGCGGAGCTGGGCGGCACGGCTGCCCACAAACCTCAGTGCTGCTTCGACTGGATGAGCTACCCATCGAACGGTGGAATGCAAACCCGTTTTGTGTGGATGGCGGCGAAGGTGGGCACAAAGAAGCGGAGGGAACAACATTCCTGCTCCCTTATTGGATGGCTCGTTATTTCAAGCTGCTTCGGGTGCAGTAGCGGCCTGAAGGAGAACTGGCACCGGACCGCGGCGCGGCCGCGCCAGAACTCTCCTCCCTGCCGTCTCCACCTTAGCCGCTATTTCGAGAACAAGCCCGAACCCTTGCGGCCATAAACAGTTGCCGCTTTGTGAGCTGCACGGTTGGCCATCCGGTTTAGCCGTTTGCCCACAACCAGGTTCTTCTGTTCTTCGTTCGCAGGTTGTGTAGTACCTGCGTTCTCAGGCTTTTTCTCGGGAGTCTGCAGATTGAGTTGAAGGAAGGATTGCATGGCCTTATCCTCCTCACTCATTTTGACTCCATTTCGGCTAAATGGAGCAACTCTGCACAAAGAAATTTTTAGCAGTCGCCACCTCGGACAAAAAGCGTCCTCCCGGCTAGGAGCGCGGACCGTGTGTTTTCAACCAGCTACGCGTGGTGTCCAGATCGGCGGCTGAGAGCGTGGGTGCGGCGCGCTTCAGCATCTCCATGTACCAGTCGATTTCCTGAGGCAAAACCGGGTAGCCAATGTTCTCATCCGGCTTCCCGTCAATGTAGGAATTCACAATAGGTTTGCCGTTCTCATCCGTCATCACAATGAAGGGAAAACCCGGCTCGCCTTTGGCTCCGAGCGCGGCGCGCAACTGGTCGCCGCCAGGTGTGTCGGCGTGTTTCTTATCGCCCGGGCGCTCGCCCACATCGATGCGCTGCACCACAAACGCCTTGTCTGTAATGGGTTCCATCTGCGGATCCTGGAGGTAGCGCTCGAACAGGTGGCACGGTCCGCACCACGATGCCGAGAAAACCATCAGCACGTGTTTGTGTTCTGTTCTGGCTGCTATCTTGGCATGGGCAAAGAGCGCGTTCGCCGATTCCGCCGGTGCGGCCCATGCGGGGATTGTGATTGCGGAAGCCAACGCAAGTAGCGCGGCAAGAGAGAGGTTTTTGAGCGTGGACAAGGTGATGCCTCCCCGAAAGTGCTGATGAAGGCATCATACCGCCGCACACATGTGTGCCTGCGCATGGGCGCAAGCACAACTGCTTCCATCGCATAAAGTGCGGAATTACCGCGCCGGCGCAAACTCGCTGCGATGACGGCTGTAGAAGAAGTAGATCACCAGTCCAACTGCAAGCCAGATGAAGAAGGTCATCCACGTCATCACTTCCAGTCCCATCATCAGCACAATACAGAAAATGATGCTGAGGATGGGGAAGAAGGGGCCGAGTGGCGCGCGGAATGCTCGTGGCCGTTCGGGCTCGCGATAGCGCAGAAGCAGAACCGCAATTGAAACGAGCACGAACGCGAACAATGTGCCGATGTTCGACAGGTTTGACACCGTGCCGATATCGAGCAGTCCGGCAGGAATGCCCACCACAAAGCCCGCTACCCATGTGGCCACAGCCGGCGTGCGGAACTGTTTGTGAATTTTGCCAAAGACGTCCGGCAGCAGCTTGTCGCGCGACATGGCGAACCACACGCGTGCCTGGCCAAGCTGAAACACAAGAATCGACGAGATCATGCCCAGCATGGCGCCAATCAGCACCACCAGCTCAATCCAGTGCAGAACGCCTCCGCCCTGCATCATGGCCAGCCGCTTGAGCGAGTTCACCACCGGTGCGCCGTCACCCATCAGCGACTGCCATGGCACAATGCCGCTCAACACAATAGCCACGCCGCTATAGAGCAGCGTGCAGGCAATCAATGTGGCAAGAATGCCAAAGGGAAGATCGCGCTGCGGTTTCTTGCACTCTTCGGCCGCGGTTGAGACGGAGTCGAAGCCGATATAGGTGAAGAAAATAATCGAGCCGCCCGAAAGCATGCCTGTCCAGCCATTGGGCGCAAAGGGATGCCAGTTGATGGGGTGTACAAAATTTGCCGCGGCAAAAATGAACGTCAGAATAGCGACGATCTTTACCAGAACCAGAATGTTGTTTGTCCGCGCCGACTCGCGAATGCCGCGTACCAGCACCACGGTGAGAATCATTACGATGAGAAACGCGGGAATGTTGAAGCCGAAATGCCAGCCCGGCGCATAAAGGTCCTTGCCCGCGAAATCCTGCAGTCCTGTCGGCAGGTAGGCAGGAGAAATCCATTCGAGCGGTGGCTTCCAGCCAAACCACTCCAGCAATGCCTCAATATGCGCGGCGAATCCCACGCTTACGCTCATATTGCTGAAGGCATATTCCAGAATCAGGTCCCACCCGATGATCCACGCCACCAGCTCGCCGAGCGTTGCATAGGTATAGGTATAGGCTGAACCGGCAATCGGAATCATCGAAGCCAGTTCGGCATAGCAGAGACCGGTAAAAATGCAGACGATTGCCACCATTACCAGAGAAAGCGCCAGCGCGGGCCCCGCGCCTGGGCGCCCTGCCATGGGAGTCTGCGTCAGCAGGTAGTGAATGAGCGGCGTGTTTTCAATCGATGGCGCCGAGAATTTCTGTCCCGCCATGGCCGTGCCAATCACAGTAAAAATGCCTGAACCGATGACCGCGCCAATGCCTAGAGCAGTGAGCGACCATGGCCCCAGCGACTTTTTAAGCGCGTGTTCGGGGTCTTCCGACTCGCGGATCAGCTTATCAATGGACTTGCGGGCAAACAGTTGGCTGGCCAGAGCAGTTCTCCTGTGTGTGCGGAGTTGTGATCCATGAAGGACGCGGGAGGTCTTTGTGGCAGTGTACCGAGAGAGGTTTCGTTTTTGGAAGCCTGAGTTTGATTGCAGGGCTTCCGCCGATCCGTGCTCACTGCAAAAAGCAGAAGGCCGGCTGCTGTGAGCCGGCCTTGCTGAACTGCACAAGATGCGTGCACGAGCCTTAGCGTTTTGACTGGCCGCGTGCCAACTTCTTGACCTTCTTCTTATTGGAGCCGCGCGGCGTGGTGCGCTTTGCCTTCGGTGCGGCCTTCTTGCGGGCGGTCCGCTTTACCTTCTTGCGTTCCAGCTTGTCTTCAATCTTCTTGGTATCTGCCACAGAGAAAATCCTCTTTCCATCAGCTGGCCTCAAATTCTCCCGCGGCGCGGGCCGGGCCGAGTCTTATGGTAACAGGGATTGGAGGGCGAAAAAAGCGCGGAAACCGTCACAGCCAGAGTTCATGCCAAACAAAACCCCGCGCGCACGCGGGGCTCTGCCTATTCAGGAACTTCAGATTAGTTGCGGTTATTGATCTTCGCGAGCAGGCGCAGCATCTCCAGGTACAGCCACACCAGCGTGACCATAATGCCGAATGCGCCGTACCACTCCATGTACTTGGGCGCTCCGGCGTTCACACCGTGCTCAATGAAGTCAAAATCAAGCACCAGGTTAAGCGCCGCAATACCCACCACCAGCAGGCTGAAGCCGATGCCGATCGGATTCGCCCCATTAATGGTTGTGAAGTGCACGCCGAAGAAGCCCAGCAGCATCTCCGCCAGGTAGAACAGTGCAATGCCGCCGGTGGCCGCAATCACCCCAATACGGAACTTCTGCGTGACTCGAATCATGCCTGAGCGATACAGGAAAAGCATCACGAAGAGCGTGCCGAAGGTCAGCCCTACTGCCTGTACGGCAATGCCGTGCGTCCGCACGTCGTAGAACGCGGAAATACCGCCCAGCGCCAGTCCTTCCAGCAAGGCGTATATGGGAGACGTTACTGGCGCCCACTCTTTCTTGAAGATGGTGACCAGCGCGGCAATAAATCCACCAAAGAAACCCAGAAGCATCCAACCGGAAATCGCGCCAATGTCCTGTGACTGCATGAACTGCATCCACGTCCACATTGCCGATGCCATGGCAAGTACCAGCAGGATGCCGGTCTTGTTCACCGTGCCATTCATCGTCATGCGCTCGGTCACATCGATGGATCCGCCATACTGCGCACGCGAAATGTCGTCGAACGTTTTTTCACCAAGGGCAGGATTGGATGTTTTGAATAGTGCCATGAAACTCCTCCAGTACGGGCTCCTGCTCGCGTGCCTGCGTGTCGGCACACAACTGCGTTGAACCCTCCATAGCTATTTTAGACGCTGCAACTTTTCATACAGATGTACAGAATCGCTCTCGATCGGTCTGTGGCGCTACGATTTTTTCTGGGCTGTTGCGAAATGAGACTCGAGCAACTGCGCCAGTCTTACGTCGTTGGCTGAAATTTGGCCGCCAAGGTCGTGTGTCGAAAGGTATACGTCAATCCGGTTCCACACATTTTCCCAGCGAGGATGATGGTTCATGGCATCAATAGGACCCGCAATCGACGACATGAATGCGATCGCATGAGAAAAATCATTGAACACAAATCTCTTATGCAGCTCGTGCGTTAGTTGTGTGCCGCTGCCTTCTACGACAGACCAGCCAGGAAGCTCCTGCAGCGCGGATTCAATTTCAGCCGGAGTGAGTGCCTTCCGTTCGCTCATGATTCAAGCCACCTGCTTTCGGGGGATTTACCAGATTGGATGAATGTGTGAGTAGAGCATCGAGTAGATAAGCTCTAAATCCTTTCGAGGTTTGCGAATTTCTCCATCAACTTTTTGAGCCCATGGCGCGGAAACATTACTGTCAGCTTCGCGTTTTCACCGTCGCCTTCGCGCACTAGAATGGTTCCGTCGCCGTACTTGGCATGCCGTACGCGCTGTCCCTTTGTCAGACCTGTAGAACCTTTTGACTCAGGTACATCTATCACCGGACGCGTAAAAGCTCCGGGCTTGCCCCCGAAGAAACGCGCAATGTTATCGATGGAACCTTCGTCTGTTCGTTTGCGTGCGGTTGAGGTTCGACTGCCGCCCGATTGTCCCGTGCTGCGCGGAATCTCCTGGCTCTCGTCTTCGTAATTGTAGTGCCGCTCGCCGCCGAAATCCGAGCTTCCGCGTTTTCCACCATAGCGCGATGCCCGGCCTGCGCCAAAGTTATAAGCCGGTGTGGCCCATGCAGCAGGCCGCGCACTGCCCAGGCTTTCGATCAATGGCGGAGGAACCTCTTCCAGAAAACGCGAAGGCACAGATGCTTCCGGCGCATCGTTGCCGTAGCGCCGGCGATAGCGAGCGCGCGTGAGCACCAGCGTGTTCATGGCACGTGTCATTCCGACGTAGCAAAGCCTGCGCTCCTCTTCAAGCTCCTCCGGATTCATGAGCGTGCGTGAATGCGGGAACAGACCCTCCTCCATGCCTGCAAGAAAGACCAGCGGAAACTCCAGACCCTTGGCTGCATGCAGAGTCATCAGCGTGACACGCGCATTGGGGTCGAACTGGTCTGTGTCGGAAGCCAGCGCCGCGTGGTCGAGAAATTCTGCCAGCGTTTCACCTCGTTCTTCAGCGTCGTGCGCGGCATTGGCCAGTTCCTTCAGGTTTTCAATGCGGCTGAACGACTCCGGCGATCCTTCGGCCTCGAGCGCCTTGATATAACCCGTGCGGTCAATGAGGAAACGAATCAGCTCCGGCAGGGTGGCTACGTCCTTGCGCTGGCCGGAACTCGCTGCCGGCGAAGCGAGAGTATCTGCAGCACCCGTCTCAGGTGCATTGTCTTCAATCGATTCCGTTTTCACAGGAGGCTTGAGAAACGGCTTCTTTGGAGCTTCGGCAAACGGCGAAAAGTGGCTCGCGTCGAGCAGAGGCATCTGATCGTCATTCGCGCCGAAGGAGAAATCGAGGTCTGTGCTGCTGGTTTCTGTGCTGCTCTCCGCACCGAAGGAGAAATCGGTATCACCGGCGCCTTCTGTCGAGCCGCCTGCCTCTTCGCCTGTGTTGAGCTTGCCCGCAAAGTCCGGGTCCATCATGGTCTGCGCTTCAATCATCAGCTTGCGGAAAGAGTCCAGAGCCATGAGGGCGCGGGTGGGGATGAGCTTGTTTGCGATTGCGGCGCCGATTGCATCCCAGGTAGACGTTCCGGTTTCGAGCGCAAGCCGTTCCAGCGTTGCCAGAGTCGTTGCACCAATGCCGCGGGCCGGCGTATTGATGACGCGCTGCAGCGCCATGGAGTCATGGGGGTTACGGACAAGACGAAGATAGCTCAACAGATCTTTGATTTCGGCTCGTTCGTAGAAGCTGAATCCACCCACCATGGTGTAGCTGATGTTGTAGCGGCGCAGCGCTTCTTCCACCAGTCGTGACTGCGAGTTGGTGCGGTAAAGAACCGCACAATGTGCATCGCTGCCCTCGTTGGACGAAGTGCGGAAGAATGTCTGGATCTTGTCGGCGATGAAAAGGGCTTCGTTTTCGCCGTCGGGAGCTTCGTAGTAGCCGATGAGGGAGCCGCCCTGGCGATCGGTCCAGAGCTTTTTGCCTTTACGGCGCAAATTGTTGGCAACAACCGCGCCAGCGGCCTCAAGAATCACCTGCGTTGACCGGTAGTTTTGTTCGAGGCGGATGATGTGTGCGTTGGGGAAGTCCTGCTCGAACTCGAGGATGTTGCGGATATCCGCGCCGCGCCAGGAATAAATGGATTGGTCCTCATCGCCGACGGCGCAGACGTTCTTCGCTTCTCCTGCAAGGAGCTTCATGAGCTCGTATTGGGGGCGGTTGGTGTCCTGGTACTCGTCGACGAGCAGGTAGCGGTAGCGGCGCTGGTAGCGCTCGCGGACTTCGGACGAGACCTTGAGCACACGGACGGCTTCGAGGAGCAGATCGTCGAAGTCCATGGCGTTGTTCTTCATCAGCTCGTCGCGATAGGCCTTGTAAATGTGTGCGATGCGCTCGCCGTTGGGATCGGATGAGCCGAGGTAGTAGTCCTGCGGGTCGACCATGTGGTTCTTGGCCCAGGAGATACGGCCGAGAACGGTACGCGGGGTGAGCTGCTTGGTGTCCATACCGAAGCGCTTCATGATCTGTTTGACGATGCCCTGCTGATCGTTCTCGTCGTAGATGGCGAAGGAGCGGGTGAGGCCCTTGCCATTCAGTTGAAGAGCCTCGATATCGCGGCGAAGGATGCGCACGCAGAGCGAGTGAAAAGTGGATATAAGTGGTTTGGAAAGAGCGGTATGGCCGAGAATCTTCTCGACGCGCTCGCCCATTTCCGCTGCGGCCTTGTTGGTAAAGGTGACGGCGAGGATGGCGTCAGGGGCGACGTGAGCCTGATCAATGAGCCATGCAATGCGGCTGGTGATGACGCGGGTTTTGCCCGACCCGGCACCGGCAAGGATAAGCAGGGGGCCTTCCGTGGCTTCGACGGCAGCGCGCTGTTCGGGGTTGAGATGGGCAAGGAGAGAGTGCACGGCGGAGTTCCCAAAAAGAAGTTCAGGGACCAGTGTATCGTTGATGACTTTGGTAGAGGACGAAGGCCGATTCTTCAACAAATCAAGACTATGTCGATGCTAAGATGACGGCGTTCCAGACCTCATGCACAACGGCCATCAGTCCATCATTACCGGCGCTGTAACCTCGAATGACGGTACGGCGATTGGATACAGCAAGTTCGGCGAGGGCCCTTCCCTGGTGCTGCTGCACGGGAGTCTTTCGACCTCGCAGCACTTGTTGGAACTGGGCCATGCGCTGGCGGATGGATTTACCGTATACATTCCCGACCGGCGCGGCAGGGGCACGAGCGGCCCCATAGGAAGCGGCTACTGCCTGGAGCGCGAGGTGGAGGATCTGACGTCGCTTCTTTTCAAGAGCAAGGCGCGGATTGTTTTTGGTTCAGGCACAGGTGGACTGATTGTGCTGCAGGCTTTGATGGTGTATTCGGGCCTGCGCAAAGCAGTGCTCTACGAGCCGCCGCTGGACATGGACGGGAGTCTGATGGAGACACTGGCGCCGGTGATGCGGCGCTATGAGCGAGAGCTGGCCAAGGGGCAGATGGCAGAGGCTTTAACGACCGTGATGAAGGGCTGGGGCATGTTGCCGAATACGATGGTGAGCAAGCTGCCGCGGTTCCTGCTGGCGCGCAGCTTCAAGCAGGCGATGGAGCAGGAGAAGGAAGACTTCACGCCGAGCGAGACGGCTCTGGAGACGCTGATCCCGACACAGAGCTATGACTATAAGCTGATCGTGGAGAGCAAGGGGATGCTCGAGTCCCACAGGGTTGCGCATGCCGAAGTCCTGCTGCTGGGCGGGTCAAAGAGCCCGGAGATTCTGAAGAGGTCGCTGGACAGGCTGGAGGATGTGATTCCTCACGCCAAACGTATGGAAATGAAGGGGATGGGGCATATGGGCCCGGCGGGGCATAACGGCGAACCGGAGAAGGTGGCGGAAGCTCTGCGGGAATTTTTTGGACCGAGGATGCAGTGAGCGGAGTGGGAGAAGAGCGGAACGGCTGCTTTGCGGCCGTCTATTGCGGTTCAGCGCCGGGGAACGATCCGGCTTTCTTAAGCGAAGCACAATCTGTGGGCAGGGAGCTGGCGCGTGCCGGGCTGGGCATGGTGTACGGCGGTGCGCGTGTGGGCCTGATGGGCGCCGCAGCCGATGCGGCGATAGCCAGCGGGGCCGAGGTGATTGGCGTGCTGCCGGAGATTCTGGCCGGGAGCGAAGTGGCGCATAACGGATTGACGCGACTGGAGATTGTACGCGGGATGCACGAGCGTAAGGCGCGGATGGTGCATCTGGCCGACTCGTTCCTGATTCTGCCGGGCGGCTACGGGACTCTGGACGAGCTAATGGAGATTGTGACCTGGGCGCAGTTGAAGATCCACGCCAAGCCGCTGGTGCTGATCAATACGCTGGGCTACTTCGACGGGCTGCTCGCGTTTCTGGATACAGCCGTGGGGGCCGGTTTCCTGAAGGAGCGCAACCGGGCGCTGCTGTCGGTGGCCGCGAATGCGGCGGAGGCAGTAAGAAGCATTCAGGGACGAAGGGATTAGGGGCTTCGGTGGCGCGCTAAAAGCGAATCTTTTGTAGCCAAAGCGGCATGGAAAGGCTACGAATTGCGCGCCGTTTTGAGAGTGCAACGAGTGGAAGCTAAAAATTGCGGGTTTATCCGGCGCTGCGGGTGCGAAAAAGTGAGAAAAAGGTAGCCAAAGCCCTTTGCAGGCGATGCGCCGCAAATGAAATCTGGTCAAATTAGCCCGATTTTAAGGGTGCGAAGGGTTGGAGGTATGGGCTGGAAACAGCCGCCCCACCAAGAGTGCTGAGCCGGGTTAGAGGATTGAAATGCGATGGAGCGCGCACCGGCAGTGCGCGCTCCATTTTCGTTTTGCCGACGGGCAATTACTTGTGAGCGAGCTGCTGGACGATCTCCAACGACTTTTTTACGTGATCGGCCGGTGAGAGATGGTCCTCTCTGGAGGAGAGAGCCGCGACGATCTTGCCGTTTTTGCCGATGACGAAGGTGACGCGCTCGATGAAGCCGTGACCAATTTCCTCGCCGCGCACATCCTTCTGGCCGGCTTTGCCGGCAGCGGTCGACAGATCATAGGAAGTGCCGATTTTGCCGTCGGGGTCAGAGGCGACCGGGAAACGGCCCGCGCAGTAGCTGGGGTCGGCGGAGAACTGATTGAGGCGCGCAATGCTGTCTTCAGAGACGCCGATGATGCTGGCTCCTGCGGCGGTGAAGGCGTCTTTATTTTCGGCGAAGGTATGGGCTTCAATGTCGCAGCCGCCGGTGTAAGCCGAGGGGTAGAAGTAGACAACGACCGGGCCCTTTTTGAGCGCGGCCTTGAGCGAGAAGTGGAATTCCTTGCCCGCGAGCGAGGCAGGGGCGGAGAAGACGGGCGCAGCGTCGCCGGGTTTGAGGGCGGCGAAGGCGGGGATGGAGAGCGCGGCGGAGATCGCCAGGACGAGAAGCATGTTCTTCTTCACGAGAATCCTCCGGAGAAGCTGAGACTTGATGGCGCGGGTGAGGCGAATCAGCAAGAACGCAGCCAGAACCAGAGGATAGCAGAGGGCGAGAAGGGGTGTCGTTTGTGGAGGAGGGGCATATGTGCGCTGGAGCTTACAGTAGAGGTCGTTTTCGGCGGCGGTTTGGGAGGCGATTGTGGATTGCAGAAAAATCTCGACAGGGCGAAGCGGTCTGCTGTTTAACTTTGCAGGGGAGGAGAAAGGCCCATGTCCAAAGCCTACGTGCTGCTTCAATTCGATATGAATGATCCGGAGGTGTTCGGCCGCTACCGCCAGAGCGCAGTACCCATGCTTGTGTCGAATGGCGGCAAGGTGCTTGTTGGGGCGAATAATGCCGATGTACGGGAAGGCGCGCTGCCGGCAAAGCTTGTGACCATTCTAGAGTTTCCTTCACGCGAGGCAGCCGAGGCCTGGTATGCGTCGCCGGAGTATGCGGCTGTGAAGCATTTGCGCCATGAGGCGACGAGTGCGGGTAGCCTTGCGTTTCTTGAGGGGTTTGTGCCCAAGGCGTGAAACAAGGATGAGGACTTGCTTTGCCGCTCATGCGCACAGCAGACCTTATGAGAGCTAACAGCAGCCAGACTCGAGAAGAGCAAGCATGGTTTTTGCGACACGGCGGGATTGAGCGGCAATTTCAGCAGCGGAGCATGTGCGCAGCCCGTGCAAGACATCGTCATAGATTCCCGCGCGCAGTAAAGCGACAAATATTTCGGCGGCATGCTGTTTTCTACGAATTTTCCAGCCTTGGGAGGGTACCCAGCGGTTGAGGTAGTGGATGAAGACCTCATACGACCGTTCGACGACCTGTTCTTTGTAGCGTCGTCCGAGCTCGGGAAAACTGTGCGCGTCGCGCGTTACGACTCGATACAAGGCAAGCTGCTCGTCTGAGAGTACGTGCTCGAGATATTCAATTCCCGCGGCAACGAACGCGATGTGCGGAGGTTTGGAAAACCACGGTCTCTCCGGTTCCTCGGCTGGCTCCGTCCACTTTCCGCTCACCTCGTCAAAAGCGTCGGGATTGCAGGCGGCCTGCATGACAGCGCTGAAGAGATCGTCCTTGTTCTCAAAGTGACGGTAGACGGTCTTGATGCCAACCCCGGCAGCCTGGGCGATGCTGTCCATCGAGGTTTTTTCATATCCGCCTTCAAGGAAGGCGAGCCGGGCCGCACGGACAATGGCAAGCCTTTTGCGGCCCATGAGGGCGGCTTTGGGGTCGTTGCTGGGCCAGGTCCGCAAATTTTTTCTCCTCCCGCCAACTCTATCGATTCAACATTCTACAACAATCATCGTTGTCGTATGAGGCCAGAATGACTTGACGCCACAAACGACAACGATTATTGTCGTTTGTGGCAGATGGCATTGGAGCAGCCATATGGGCGGACGAAGCCTTTCTGCCGGATGTAACAGGAGTGAAGAGGATGAAGAGGTTTGAAGGGAAGGTTGCGATTGTAACGGGTGCGGGATCTGGAATTGGCGCGGCGACGGCCCAGCGGTTTCTGAAGGAAGGCGCGTCTGTTGTGCTGAACGGACGAAGGAAGGACAAGATCGAAGAGGCTGCCGAGGGCTTCTCCGCCGAGGCGGTGATGACCGACCACGGCGATATTTCAGAAAGGACGTACTTCCCGGGGTTAGTGCAGCGGACGATCGAGCGGTTTGGGCGGATCGATGTTCTTGTGAACAATGCGGCGGTCTCAACGATGGGTTTGTTTGCGAGCCTGGCGGAAGAAGAATGGCGCAGAGTGATGGCGACGAACGTGGATGGCGTGTTTTATGGCATTCGCGCGGCGCTGCCGCACCTGATTGAGAGCAAGGGCTCGATTGTGAATGTGTCGTCGGTTTCGGGCCTTGGCGGCGATTGGTACCAGAGCTTTTACAACGCTTCAAAGGGCGCCGTATCGAACCTGACGCGCTCTCTGGCGCTGGAGCTGGCACCACTGGGAGTGCGCATCAATGCCGTGAATCCCAGCTTTACGCTGACCGAAATGACGGCCGCGTTTGTGCAGCATGGGCCGCTGATGGAGAAAATCATCGACCGTATGCCGATGGGGCGCGGAGCCCGGCCGGAGGAAGTGGCGAGCGTGATTGCGTTTCTGGCCAGCGACGATGCCTCGTTTGTGAACGGCGTGAACCTGCCGGTGGACGGCGGCGTGACTGCCTCAAACGGACAACTGAATCCGACCGTATTTGCGAAGGACTTTGGTTTGAGCTAAGCCGAGTTGGTTGAACGGATGGTTTTGATGGAGCTTGCAAAACAATGAGGTGGCGCAATGACGAACAAGGTAGTGGAGAAGTATCTGGGTAATTTCTCCTTGCTGAATACGGATGGATTGGAAGCTTTTGCGCGGGAGCAGTCGAAGCTGCTCTCGCCCGATCTGGTTGCGGTGACAACCGATTACCGCGGAACTTTGACGGAGCATGGCATCGACGGCTATTTTCGCGTCCTGACTGAATGGTCGAAGCACTTTCAGTCGAATCATCAGTCACCGAAGGAGTTTCTGGATGATACGCCGACCCATGTTTTGGTGCGCGTGCTGAACCGGCTGGGGCTTGTGAAGCCTGTGGATGGCAAGACGGTGAGTGAAGCGCATGAGCACGACTGGACGGAAGAGTTTGAGGTCGGTCCAGACGGACTTATCCGCAAGGCGCATGTGACCGTGCATTTGAGGAAGGCGTGATTGCTTAGCTACGACATCACTTTGTAGGGCGGCGGCGGGCGATGCGGTCGGAGATGGAGAGTGCGGCCGTAAGAGCCAGAACGAGGAGCGGATGTTTTTTCACGAAAGAGCTCCCTGCAAGCTGAAGCTAAACGTGCATCGACACGGCTAAACAACGGGAAAGCAGCCAAAAAACGAGGATAGCAGAGGGGTGAGGGTGGCGTTTGAGCAGGCTCCAAGCGTTGCTCTATATGCGATACATTCAATGCAAGAAAAGTGGGGAGCACTGTGAAACTAATTCAGAAGATCACAATCATTAACATTGGCATTTGGGGATTCATATTCCTTTCAGTTGTATCGCTTTGGTGCTTTGCCAATGCAGGCCCAGGGAGCGGTGTACGCTCACCCGCTCTTCTGCTATCCGTTGGTTCGGTGGCGGCTCTACTGTCGGCAGCTTTCATTGTTCTTCCGTTTTGGATCATTTTTAAGAGAGCAGGTGTACATCCTGCCCTCTCGATTCTGATTCTTGCGCCCATGGTGAATCTGGTGATGCTTTACATCATTGCTTTCTTTGGGCCTGAAACTGGAGCGGCGGCTCGTACGGCACAAGAGCCTTGAGAGATTCAGTCAGAAGTCAATCTCTGCCCATTGGATTAGGTCGGCCCACGATTGAAGTCGACCGGGCGTTTTCGACTGTACAAGAGCCTGTGAACATACCCACGACTCACTTGCGTCGAGCCCTCTCTCGCTGCAACTCGCGATAAAGCTCACTCTTCGACTGGCCGGTTTCACGGGCGAGGCGTTTGAGGGCGTCTTTTTCGTCGAGGCCTTCTTCTGTGTGGAGGCGGGCGATGCGTGTGGAGATGGATTCGCGGGTTGGAGCAGTTCCTACCCCGGTCCCTAACTGCTCGGGACCGGGGGCACCCGTGGATCGGGCGGGGATTTCGATGACCAGGACGAATTCGCCGCGGATGCGATCACGGGTGGCGAGAGCAGTGCGGACCTCGGCGACGGTGCCACGGAGGAATTCTTCGTGGAGCTTGGTGAGTTCGCGGGCGGCTACGACGCGCAGGGTGGGACCGAAAATGGATTCGAGGTCGGCCAGGGTATCGGCGATGCGGTGGGGGGCCTCGTAGAAGATGACGGTGCGCGCGGTGCGGAATTCAGCGGCGAGGTCTTCAAGGCAGGTGCGGCGTGCGCCAGCCTTTTCCGGAAGGAAGCCAAGAAAGGTGAATTCTGTTGCGGGGAGACCGCTGGCAATGAGCGCGGTGAGGGCGGCGTTGGCGCCGGGGATGGGAATGACGGGGATGCCCGCGGCGATGGCCTCCTGAATGAGCCAGCCACCGGGGTCGCTGACGACGGGTGTGCCTGCGTCAGAGACGAGGGCTACTACCTTGCCGGATTGGATGGCTTCGATGAGTTGTGCGGAACGCTCTCGCTCGTTGTGCTCGTGGTAGCTGACGGTGCGCGCGTCGATGGCGAAGTGGTTGAGGAGCTTCTGGGTCTGACGCGTGTCCTCGCAGGCGATGATGTCGGCGGCGCGGAGGACGTCGAGCGCGCGGAGGGTGATGTCGCCGAGGTTGCCGATGGGTGTGGCGACGAGGTAGAGGCCGGGAGTGAGGGGGGCGATTTCAGACATGGTGCTGGAATTCAAGATACTGCGGGGCAGCAAGTAACCAGAAGTTCGTTGACAGTTGTTAGCTGCCGTTGACTTCGCGTTCGACGCGGCGCTGTTCGCTGAGCAGGGCCATGGAGGTCATGAGGTTCTGCACGCTGACGACGCCGACGACGCGGCCGCTCTCGGTGATGGGGATGAGCGAGAGGCCTCGGCCCGCGGTGAGGCGGCGGATGGTGGTGCCGAGCGTGTCCTCGGGGCGGGCGACCTGGAAGGCGCGCGACATGACGGACTGGACGTAGCCGTTGCCGTCGTTGCGGAGGGCGTCGACGATGCGCTGGCGGGAGACGATGCCGACCAGTTGCGGGCCGCGGACGACGGGGAAGTCTTCCTGGAGCGAATGGACGCAGCGGGCGAGGGCGTCGGCGAGGGTGTCAGACGGGGAGAGCGTGGCGAAGTCGGTGAGCATGACTTCGCGCATGCGGACGGTGTCCACGACGGTCTGGAAGAAGGCGCCCTGATCTTCAATCTGCGCACTGATGAGGATGAAGAAGCCGGCAAGGACAACCCAGGGGCTTTGCAGAGCGAGGCCGGCGATCATGATGGCCACGGCAATGAGCTGGCCGAGTCCGCTGGCGGCGCGACCGGCTGGCGCGAGGCCATGCTTGCGGGCAAAGTTGCCGCGGAGAAGGCGGCCTGCATCCAGCGGGTAAGCTGGCAAAAAGTGAAGGATGCCAAGACCGGCCTGCATCCAGACGGTGCTGCGCAGGAGCCACGCGGGCGTGATGAAAGGCTGGTCGAAGAGGCGGACGTCCGGTCCGGCAGAGCCGAGGAAGGCAGCGGCGCAGGCAGCGGCGGTGAGGATGTTGGCGATGGGACCGGCGAAAGCAAGCGCGAATTGCGTGGAACCTTCGTTGGATTTTTCCTGACTTTCAGGATTGGCGTAAGCGAAGAAGCCACCGATGGGAAGAAGAAGCACGGCGCGCAGGCGGAGGTTGTGCCAGGCGGCAACGAGGAGGCGGGCGGTTTCACGCACAGCGACCGCGGCGACGACGGCGAAGAAGAGGCCGAGTCCGCGCAGAGGATTGTCTCCCCCGGAGAGAATGAGGCACACGATGACGAGCAGGAGGAAGAAGGTGTGGACACGCATCTCCACGCCTGCCCAGCGCCCAAGCGGAATGGACCAGCCTCGCATAGGAGAATTGTAGAAGGTCAGGGTTGACAGTGGGGCAGTTGTATTCTTGGGAACGATGCGCGTGATTGCGGGGCAGTTTCGGTCGCGGGTGCTGGAGGCTCCGGCGGGAATGGGGACGCGACCAACGAGCGACCGGCTGCGAGAGACGCTGTTTAATGTGCTGGCTCCGCGGATTGAGGGCGCGCGGGTGCTGGATTTGTACGCAGGTTCAGGCACGGTGGGGATTGAGGCGCTGAGCCGGGGTGCGGCGGCCGCAGAGTTTGTGGAGCGGGCCGATGGGGCGCTGAAGGCGTTGCGAGGAAATCTGAAAAACCTTGGGTTGCAGGCGGCTGTGCACAAGAGCACGGTGGGGGCATTTTTGCGCCGTGCGGGAAAAAGTGCGGGCGCGTTCGACATTGTCTTTCTGGATCCGCCGTATGAGGCGGGGGAGGAGTATGAGGGAACGCTGGGATTTCTAGGTGGAGCGGCTTCGCCCTGGTCCCAAAATCGGGACCAGGGGCACCCAATGCTTAATCGAGGTGCGGTGGTGATTGCCGAGCATGCGCGGCGGGATGCTCTGGCGGAGGAGTTCGGTGCATTGCGGCGTGTGCGGCTGCTGGAACAGGGCGATGCGGCGTTGAGTTTTTATGAGCGGAGCTAGTGAGAAAGCGGAGCTAGCGGTGCTTGTGGGAAACAAGAGATCAGGAGGGGTTGGCTGGATGCGGTTGAAGTGGATGTGGGTGTTGGTTCTTGCCGCTGGTTGTGTGGCGGGTGTCTGCGCGCAGACGCCAGAGAAGTGGGAGATAGGGCCGTTTGTGAGACCGGAGACAGGGAATCCGGTGATTCAGCCGCAGGCGTCGTCGACGTTTAGAGACCCCATTGCGGGGAAAGCGATCCATTGGGAGGCGCTGCACACGTTTAACCCGGCGGCGATTGTGCGGAAGGGGAAGATATACGTGCTGTATCGCGCGGAGGACGATACGGGGGCGATGGCGATTGGCGGGCACACGTCGCGGCTGGGGCTGGCGGAGAGCAAGGACGGGATTCATTTCAAGAGGATGGCAGCGCCGGTGTTTTATCCGGCGAAGGACAGCCAGGAGGCGCGGGAATGGCCGGGCGGCGTGGAGGATCCGCGGATTGTGGAGAGCCCGGACGGGACCTACGTGCTGACCTATACGCAGTGGAACCGCAAGACATACTCGGTGGGGATTGCGACGTCGCGCGATCTGGTGCACTGGACCAAGTATGGGCCGGCATTTCTGGAGGCGGCGGGCGGGAAGTATGCGGAGCTGAAATACAAGTCTGCGGGGATATTGACGGAGCTCGACCGGAAGAAGCACCGGCTGATTGCCGCCGAGATCAACGGCTTCTACTGGATGTATTGGGGTGAGGGCGCGGTGCATCTGGCGACGTCGAAGGACCTGATTCACTGGACGCCGGTGGATGGGCAAAATGGGCAGCCGATGGAGGTGCTGAAGCCGCGGCCGGGACATTTTGACAGCATGTTTCCCGAGGTGGGGCCGCCACCGGTGCTGACGGCAAAGGGAATTGTGCTGATGTACAACGGCAAGAATGCGGACAAGGATGGGGACGCGAAGCTGGGGGCGGGTGCGTATGCGACAGGAGAAGCATTGTTCGATCCGCGCAACCCGATGAACTTTTATACGCAGGCCGATGAGCCGGTGCTGTGGCCGGAGCTTTCTTATGAGAAGACGGGCCAGTATGCGGCGGGGACGACGTTTGCTGAAGGACTGGTGTGGTTCAAGAAGAAGTGGTTTTTGTACTACGGGTGCGCGGATTCGCTGGTGAGTGTGGCGATTGCTGACGGTGCCGATGCACTGCATGCAGCAGACGCTCGCTAATCGGCACCTGCGGTGCGGCAGACGGCGCTTGCCTGCCAGGAGAGTTGAAGCCACTCATCATGCTTTAAAAGCAAAAGCAGATTCTTCGCTCTGAATCACAGATGCTTGGTTGGGTTAGCGTGTGATTTCCCGCTCATCGCTTCGCCACCCCAAAATGCAAGATCGCATTTTGGAGACCCCGGTGCTTCGCGATGAATGGGGCACAGCCGGAGTTGTTGCTTCCTCTCGTTATCGAGCGGCTACTTTGCAGTTGAGCGTTTGGTGAGGGCCCAGGCGGAGCATGCGCCGATGAGGAGCCAGGCGGCGAGGCAGGCGAGTCCGGCGACATGATGGTGGGTGCGCTGACGGAGCCAGCCCATGAGCGCGGGACCGACGAAGCCGCCGAGGTTGCCGAGCGAGTTGATGACGGCGATGTGGGAGGCAATGAGCGGGCCTGCAAGGGCGAGGGTGGAGGCGCTCCAGAAGACGGGCATGGCGGCGAGCACGCCGGTGGCGGCAAAGGAGAAGCCGACGATGGCGACCCAGGCGTTGGGCGCGAAGGCGGCGAGGACGAAGCCGAAGGCCGCGGAGGCGTAGCAGGCGGTGAGGTGGAAGCGGCGCTCGTTGAGACGGTCGGAACGGCGGCTCCACCAGATGGCGCCGATGATGGCGACAAGATAAGGGAGTGCTGCGGCCCAACTGAGCTGATCGAGTGTCATGCCATGCGAGGCGAGAACAGTGGGTATCCAGAAGCCGAGGCCGTAGATGCCGATGGTGAGGCAGAAGTAAACGAAGCTCCAGACGTAAATGGCGGGCTCGGCGGAGAACATCTGAAGCAGGGAGTGCTTGTGGGCGGCGTGAGGCGGTTCGGCCAGGGCAAGGTCGTGCGCGAGCTGGGCTTGCTCGTCGTCGCTGAGCCAGGAGACGTCTGCCGGGCGGCTGGGAAGAAAGAGGAGGACGAGTGCGCTGAGGAGAACGGCGGGTGAGCCTTCAAGGATGAAGAGCCATTGCCAGCCGTGGATGCCGAGGATCTGATCCATCTGAAGAATGTGGGCGGAGATGGGCGCGCCGATGAGGTTGGAGAGCGGAATGGCGGCGACGAAGATGGCCATGACGCTGGAGCGGACGGCAGGCGGCAGCCAGAAGGTGAGATAGAGGATGATGCCGGGGAAGAAGCCGGCTTCGGCTGCGCCGAGAAGGAAACGGAGCGCGATGTAGTCGACTGGACCGTGGACGAAGATGGTGGCGACGGAGATGAGACCCCAGGCGCACATGATGACGGCGATCCAGCGGCGCGCGCCGACGCGGACGAGGATGAGGTTGCTAGGGACTTCAAAGAGGAAGTAGCCGAAGAAGAACACACCTGCGGCAATGCCGAAGAGGCTGGGGCTGATGCCGACGTCGCGGTTCATGGTGAGCGCGGCAAAGCTGATATTGACGCGGTCAAGAAAGGCGACAAGATAAAGCAGCATGAGCAGAGGGACGAGGCGGCGCGCGATTTTGCGGTAGAGGGGCTGCATGCTGATTTCCTGGAGTGCGCCATTTTGGGAGTGCGCGGGAAAGCGTTTGGGCGAACGGTGGGAGTATTGCATGCGGGGTGCCGGATGGCAAAAAGTGAGATACAGAGAGCGCTGAGCGGGCCACTATACTGGGCGAGCATGCACGAGGCCTTGTAAGCGCGTATGGAGGCAGGCCATCTCAGAGATCAGCGCAGAATCGGTGTTGGAAACGGCGGGTGCGGAGCTGCTGGACGTGGCGACGCATGCGCGCGGGCCTGCGGGAGCGCTGCCGATTACAGCGGAGATGCTGCTGTCGCAGCCCTCGGGGAATTTGTTTGGGTTGAGCCAGAACGCGGGCATGGGCTGGGATGCTGCACGGCTCAATGATCCTGAATTCCTAATCCTCAGTACGCATGGAGGATTGCGCGCCGAAGACGGGACGCCGATTGCGCTGGGTTTTCACACGGGGCACTGGGAAGTTGGATTGTTGGTTGCCGAAGCGGCGCGCGAGTTGAAGCGGCTGCATGCTGTGCCATTTGCCGGCACGGTGACGGACCCATGCGATGGGCGTACGCAAGGCACGACGGGGATGATGGATTCGCTGCCCTTCCGCAATGATGCGGCGACGGTGCTGCGGCGGTTGATGCGGTCATTGCCGACGGGCAAGGGCGTGCTGGGCGTGGCGACGTGCGACAAGGGACTGCCGGCGATGATGATGGCGCTGGCGAGCGCGGGTGCGCAGCCGGCGGTGCTGGTGCCGGGCGGCGTAACGCTGTTGCCGGAAGATGGCGAAGACGCGGGCAAAGTGCAGACGATTGGAGCGCGGTTTGCGCAGAAGCAGATCTCGCTGGAGTATGCGGCGGAGATGGGCTGCCGCGCATGTGCGTCGCCGGGCGGCGGCTGCCAGTTTTTGGGAACGGCGGCGACGTCGCAGGTGGTGGGTGAGGCGCTGGGGTTGTCGCTGCCGCACACGGCGCTTGCGCCCTCAGGGCAGCCGGTGTGGCTGGATGCGGCAACGCGGAGTGCCCGCGCGCTGAAGCGGCTGCACGAGTTGGGGCTGGGCGTGCGCAACATCTTGACCGACGCGGCTGTGCGCAATGCGATGGTGCTGCACGCGGCATTTGGCGGATCGACGAATCTGCTGCTGCATTTGCCGGCGATTGCGTTCTCCGCGGGATTGAAACGTCCGAAGGTGGAGGACTGGATCGCGGTGAATCGCGAAGTACCGCGGTTGGTGGATGCGCTGCCGAATGGGCCGCGCGGCTTCGCGACGGTGCAGGTGTTTCTTGCCGGTGGTGTGCCGGAAGTGATGCTGGCACTGCGTGCGGCAGGACTTTTGGATACGAGTGTACGAACAGTGAGCGGCGAGACGCTGGACACATGTCTGGACTGGTGGAAGGAGAGCGAGCGGCGGCAGAAGCTGCGCGCGCGGCTGAAGGAGATCGACGGGATCGATGCGGCGGATGTGATTCACACGCCGGACTCGGCGCGGGCGATGGGACTGGGTTCGACGGTATGTTTCCCATTGGGGAATCTTGCTCCGGAGGGTTCGGTGATCAAGTCGACAGCGATTGCGGCGGACCTGATCGACGAGGAGAATGTGTACCGGCATCGCGGACCGGCAAAGGTGTTTGTGACAGAAGAGGCTGCGATTGCGGCGATCAAGTCAGGTGAGATTGGCGCGGGCGACGTGATGGTGCTGGTGTGCGGCGGACCGCGCGGCGCGGGGATGCAGGAGATTTATCAGATTACGTCGGCCCTAAAGGCGTTGCGCCATTGCAAGCATGTGGCGGTGCTGACGGACGCGCGGTTCAGCGGGGTTTCGACGGGTGCGTGCATCGGGCATATTTCACCGGAGGCGCTGGCAGGCGGGCCGATTGGCAAGGTGCAGGAAGGCGACGTGATTGAGATTGTGGTGGATCGCGCGCGGCTGACGGCATCTGTGAACCTGGTTGCCGATTCGTTCCGCGAATATGGGCCGGATGAGGCCGCACAGAGGCTGCATGGGCGTGAAGCACGGGCCGATCTTGCGCCGCATCCGGCGCTGCCCGACGACACGAAGCTATGGGCGGCGCTGGTGGAGGCGAGCGGTGGCGTATGGGGCGGCTGCGTGTACGACGTAGAGCGGATTAGTAAGGCGTTGGGTGGGCGGGGGTGAGGTGGAGTATAACCCCCAATGGACGTTCGTAAATACAAGCCGATTTTCGGGCGTAGTCCTTAATTATTCGCCAAGGTGTCGCGCCTGAAACTACAGAGCTGCAGACCAAAGAGTAATTTCCGATTTGGCGGTCGCACGGCCGCAATGAGCTAGAATCCTCCCCAATACGTCTAACATGCACAATCTTGCTGCGATATTGAGGCTCGGAGATGAGTCGTTTAAATGCGCTAGCTTGCTGTTTCTTCTGCCTTCTGTTTACCGGGCATAATCGTGCTTACGCGAGCCAACAGAACGGCTCCGATCAATCGACGAATCAGGGCATCAGCGCGGAGTCTGCAATCAAGGTGTCGGACGAAGAATTGGCACAACATTTTCAAGGCAAGTGGCCGATCCTTCACGTAGACCGTAGCCAAGTCGAGAAGGACTGGCCCTCCATGACAGCATTTGATTTCGACGTAACTGTGTCAGACAAAGGAG
>DASZRJ010000038.1:0-33676 GCA_035550015.1 Occallatibacter sp.
CCGGCGGAGACGCCGGTACTCTGGCTGGGCACGGCCGAGCGCGTCTCGGCCATCGTTGAAATGAATCATCCGGGCGTGTGGATTCTGGGCGATACCGGAGACGACGATCGCGAGCATGGCATGGGCATTGTGGTGGAGTATGCCGGAGCAACAGGCAAGCCTGTGTGGACGGCACCGCCCGCAGCCAAGTGGAATTACGCAAACTTTGCGTTGACTGCGCCTGCGAAGCAACCCGATGAGACGCTGATGATGACCTTCCGCAAAAAGAATGCCGCGTACGAAGGCTTCAATCTGTGGACTATCAATGACCGCTCCTTTCCGCTGGACAACATGGGCATGGGCTTCGAACCATTTCACAAACTGACCGAGGGACGGACGTATCGCATCAAGCTGCGCAATGAAAGCGACGACATTCACCCCGTCCACCTGCACCGGCATAGCTTTGAAGTGGTAAGCATTGCGGGCCGTCCCATGAGCGGGCTGATCAAGGACGTAATCATGCTCAATGGCTATCAGGAAGCAGAGATTCAGTTCGTCGCCGACAATCCCGGCAAGACGCTCTTCCATTGTCACCAGCAACTGCACATGGACTTCGGCTTCATGACGACATTTGACTACGCATGACCACCCCACGGACGAAGACCTGTCCGCGGGGACCCCGTCCGTGGCACCCCGACACAAGGCAAGTGCTCGAACTCAATTTGCTGAGCAAACGCGCAAGGCTGGCAGGGGCATGAACGGCAATGCTATGGTGAGAGCGAAATGCCGTTTGTGACGACAACTGAAGCGGGCATCCCTATCCAGGGGCCCAGCGCAACACTCATCTACGACGACTGGTATCCAGCGCTGCGTACCGATCTACTGCGCAAAGGCAGCATGGTCAAGGCCATGTTGCTCGGTATCCCGCTGGTGCTGGGGCGCCGCAACGACGGGCACATCTTTGCCATGCGCGACAGTTGCCCGCATCGTGGCATTCCGCTGAGCGACGGCTGGTACGACGGCAACCGCGTCACATGCCGCTACCACGGATGGGAATTTGAGCCCTGCAGCGGCCGCTGCGAGCTGATTCCCTCGCTCACCAGTCACGACAAACTCGATGCAACGAAGATCTATGCAACCGCGTTTCCCTGCGAGGAGCGCGACGGGCATGCGTGGGTGTTTATTCCGAGCCCTGGAAGTGGGAAACATTCGCCGGGCGCGCAGCCCGCCGTGCCGGAGCTTGCTAAATTCGGACCGCGCTTTCGTACAGCGCATCTGATGGCGGACCTGCCGTGCAACGTGGATCACGGCATCATTGGGTTGATGGACCCGGCACACGGACCCTTCGTGCATCAGGCATGGTGGTGGCGCAGCCGTGCCAGCATTCGTGAGAAGACAAAGAAATTCGAGCCCATCCCCGAGGGCTTTCGCATGAGTGCGCACGCGCCCAGCGGCAACTCCGCACCGTACAAGCTGCTCGGTGTCTATGGACAGCCTGTGGAGACAACCATCGACTTCGTATTGCCCAATCGCCGCACGGAAATCATTCGCTGCGGCGACAAGTGGTTTTCTTCGCTGACCACCGTCACGCCGGTTACGGCATCCACGTGCCGTATTGACGTCATCGCCGCATGGAACGTCTTCTACCGCGTGCCGTTCGTCACGCCGATTGCCAAATTCTTCGGTGCAAGGTTCGTCCGGCAGGATCAGGTGACCATGATTCAGCAGGCCGAGGGGCTGAAGCACAACCCCAGCCTGATGCTGATTGACGATGCGGACAAACCGGCAAAATGGTACTTTGCGCTCAAGCAGGCACGGCTGGATGGCGCGCAAGACAAGCACCCGATGGACGGGCCTGTGGAACTGCACTGGCGATCATAAGTTTGCAATGAGAACTAGGATTCGCTCAGAGGAGGGGTACCGGATTCCCCGCTGTCCGCATCTTCACCTTCGACAGAGATGCGCAGAGAGGCCAGAAAATCGCGGTCCTTCTTGGTAAATTTGCCTGTGCTTCCTTCGCTGTCGGTCGTTGCTTCGGCCTCTTCGCCGTCCTGGTCTGAAACCTCGTTCAGGCCGATGGTAGCCTCCAGCATCAGCAGCACATCGAATCCCTGGCTGCGAATATCCTGCACCACACCGGCGATCTGTTCGCTTTCAATGACTGATTCGTGGATGGCTTCCCCGAGTTGTTGGATCAGTTCGCGCAGGCGAGATGTCAAAGGCTACCTCCAGAGCTGCTATGGCACAGATGAGTGCCTTCCGCAGCCACGAATGTTACTACCTTACTGCCGTTGAGACCATGCCGCAACCACGGCTCCCTTCACTCTGCTCATAAAGCGGTGAAAAAGAGGTCACTGTTACCATGATATCGAAGTGAGACCGCAAACCATCGGGCGGGCATTGGGAATTGGACTGCGTGTTGCGGGCCGTGTGGCCGGCCAGCAACTCGGCGCAGCAGCTTCGCGCCCGCAGACGCAGCCGGCACAGGGGCAGGCACAGCGTACCTACGCGCCTGCTTCAACAGGCTCGGTTCGCAAAGGTATTGGTGGTTTCTTCAAGCCGTTTCGCCGTGTGGGCGGCATTGTTTTTCTTGAAGTGATGGGCGTGCTGTTTCTGCTCTTCGTGCTCATCTTTGTGCAGTCGGCAGTGCGTTATCACGCCGACTACGCTGCCGGACCCAATCACGACCGTTTTTTGGTCAGCGTGATTCTCGGAGTGGTCTTTCTTTATCTCAGCCTTAGCTCATTCTGGCGCGCGCGCAAACGCTGAGTGCCAACCTGGCGCTCCGGTTCACTTCTTGCGCAGAACCGGTATTAGCACTGCCCTCAAGGCGTCTTGCTGCTCACTACTGAGTGAGCCCTTCGGCAACAGGCAATATTTGTCCAGACTTGCTCCCACCACAAACAGGTCGTTTGACTCGCGCCAATAGCGAAATTTCGACCAAGGGGTCATTTCCTCTGCAAGCTGCGAAGGCTGAATACACAGGCCCTCTTGCTCTACTTTGAAATGCACATCGGCGCCAGCCAGTCCTGACTTGCGGTAGCGGCCGCGCACCACCACGGGTACAACCACGCGAAAGACCACGATCCAAAGCAAGAGCAGTAATGCCACAGGAAGCAGCACATTTGCAGATGCGCCTGCAAACTGACCGCCATTTGTGTTGCGATGCATGGCCGCATAGCTCCACGAAGCAACGACGATCAGCCAGAATGCAGCGGTCGCAAAGTAGATCAAAACGGTGGTGAACGTCCGGAAACCGGACTTGCAATTGAGCCAATAGGCGCGCACGTAGTCGCGCTCGGTCACCGGCGCAGTGTATTCCATGGCCCCAAGCCTAGCATGCAGTCAGGCCGGCGCACCCGTTACCGATGGGGTAGGTAATCAACGTTGGGGGAGTGCATTGGCGAGGATAGAACGGAGTTGGGCGCATTGCGAAGGTGTGAGACCGGAAATGTTGACGATGGAACTCGTGGTTGATTTGTACACTAACAGCAGAAAATCTCCCCCATCCAACCAGTGATCGAACATCTCCCATTTAATTTCCGATTTCGATCCGGCGGCGCTTGAAATGAACGACTCTGGCGTGATGTTGACTGTGATCTCACCGTGAATGGCAGGGTTCTTTCGATAGAGATCGCGTGTGCGCTGTGGAATTCGCCAGAAGAAAATCCAGACCCATACTCCAGCAATGACCAGAAATGGCAATAGATTTGTCGATAAGGCTTTGCCGATTGAAGTTTGCGGAGCAGATGTTTCATCCCCATTTGGATTCGATGAGTCGTAATTGGAAGTTGTTTGTGCGGACTTGTCATCGGATTGATTTCCGGTCCCTTTTACAGCGCTCCAAAGCGCCAGCAGGACAACTATTACCATCAGCCAGAAGGCAATGCGTTTCACAATTTTCCACTGGCCGGTCATGTCCTTGCGTCGTAGTTTTGCCGCACGCAAAAACTCTGCTTCAGAAATTCTGTAACTGAATTCCATGGCTGGAGACTAACACGGCGCTGTCTGAGTTAGTTCTGCTTTCGCCAGAGCCTTGGCGCTACCGCGTAGTTCAATTGCACCAGCACAATGACCGCGATGCTGAGCCATGTGCTTACGAAGCAGAGTGCTGCTCCGGCTGCGTACCACGACTGCGCAATCACAATGCGCCTGCAGATGCTGCCTTTGATCTCTTCCAATGTATCGGCCTTTACGTGGCCGTGGTGCAGTGCGTGCGACCAGCTCCAGAACAGCATTACGCCCGGCGCAAGAATGTTGAGCCAGTAAATGAGCAGCGCGGCACGGTAGGTGATGAACTCGGCCAACAGATTGGTCGTGAAGGGCAGCAGCGTAATGGTGAACAGAAAGCCGAGATGAATCCAGGTCAGATCGCGCGAGCCATTCTCAAAATGACTCAACTGCGTCTGTTGACCCGCCCAGAAAATGCCCAGCGTCAGAAAGCTCATGCCGTAGGCCACGTAGGCGGGCCAGTGCGCACACAATGCCGCCAGCAACGCGTGCTCGGAATGAATTGCCTCCGCCGCGGGAACGTGCAGGTCCAGCACAAGCAGTGTCATCGCAATGGCAAAGATACCGTCGCTCAACGCGGCAAGCCGCTCAAGACTACGCCCCTGAATGCGGTTGTAGAGTGTGGGCATACTTTTTACTCCGAGTTCGTTCCAGGCGCGGGTTTGACCCCTCTGCCGTCCACTGCCTATCGTGAAAAGAGTAAAGCACGTTGACCGAAAGGATTTCCATGAGCACTGCTCCCACCGCTCCTGCCCTCAAGAAGACCGCACTCAACGCCACACATCGCGCTCTCAAGGCCAAAATGGTCGATTTCGGCGGCTGGGACATGCCAGTTGAATATCCCGGTAATGGTGGCGGCCTCATCGCCGAGCATGTAGCCGTGCGCACCGGGGTAGGTCTCTTTGATGTGAGTCATATGGGCGAGATTCAGTTCCGCGGTCCGGGATCGCTGGCGGCCGTGCAGCGCATCACTATGAACGATGCTTCGAAGCTCAAAGACGGGCAGGCGCACTACTCTGCGCTGCTCACGCCCGAGGGCACCTTTGTCGACGACATTCTCGTCCACCGTCTCGGCGACAACGATTACCTTCTTGTCGTCAATGCTGGAACCAAGGACAAGGACTTCGCCTGGATTCGCAGCCAGGTGGGCTCCATGCCGGGCATTCACCTGAACGACTACTCAAGCTACTATTCGCAGCTCGCACTGCAAGGGCCGCGCGCGCTTGAGACGCTGCAGAAACTGACGAAGGTCGACCTGGGCGCCATCAAGAACTATTGGTTCACCTGGGGAACCGTAGCCGGCGTGCCCAATGTGCTCATCGCACGCACCGGCTACTCCGGCGAAGACGGCTTCGAGGTCTACATTCCCAGCGACGAAGCTACCACCGTGAAAATGTGGGAGGCGCTGCTCGATGCGGGTGCAGAGTTCGGTATTCGGCCCTGCGGCCTCGGTGCGCGCAATACGCTCCGTCTTGAAGCAGGCATGAGCCTCTACGGCCACGAAATCTCGGAAGAGATCAATGTTTTTGAAGGCGGCCTCGACCGCTGGCTCAAGCTCGACAAGGGTGACTTTATTGGGCGCGACGCGCTTCTGGCCGTACAGCAATCCGGCGGACCGAAGCGCCGCATCGTGGGCCTTGAAATGGTGGAGCGCGGCATCGGCCGCGACGGATACTGTGTCAAGACACTCGACGGCACTCCGATCGGCACGGTCACCTCGGGCTCACCGGCGCCCTTCCTCAAAACCAACATTGCCATGGCGCTGGTTCCGGCGGAAGTCGCCGCCTCCGGCGCGGATGTCATCGTCGAGTGCCGCGCCAATCATGTACGCGCAAAGCAGGTGCCGCTGCCGTTTTACAAGCGGCCGAAGAAGTAGAAAAGCTAAGGCCGGCGTCGCCGCACGGTTTGGTCCTCAAAGTGCAAGAAGTAAGTGCATACCAATCCATGGCGGTATCCATGACGATTCATACTGAAATGGCGCGCCCTATTCTGTATCTGCTTGGTGTTGTTGCGTTTTGCGTGGTGTATCAGCTGGGCGGGCAAATGGCCCACAAAAGCCGGCAATTGGCTTACGCCTTCGCGTTTCGACCGGAACCCTCAGAAAAAGTGCGTAAATTCTTCCAGTACATGGGAGTTTTTATCCAGGTGGCAGCTGTTGGGCTGGGTGCCATGGACGCAGTGCGCGCACTTCTCGCGGCCTACTAAGCGGAAGCCAGATTACACTCGCTGCCCCGTATCCTGGTGCGGCAGGTCTCCGCCAGGGCTCCCATGTGTCAATCGCTCTAAGCATTGCAGGTATAGCGGTACCAGAAACCGTATCGCGCGGTTTTCAAGTAGCTTGCAAGGAAAAGGCCGGCTGTTGAGCCGGCCTTTTCCTTTGTATATTCGATCACGAATACCGCTCACACCTGCATCACTTCCACTTCCTTCTTCTTGCTCAGGTCTTCCATGCGGCGGATTTCCTCGTCCGTCATCTTCTGCACTTCGTCCAGCGCACGCTTCTCGTCGTCTTCGCTGATTTTCTTGTCCTTGGCCAGCTTTTTCAACGCGTCGTTGCCATCACGGCGCACATTGCGCACAGCGGTGCGGTGCTCTTCCAGCACCTTGTGCAGGTGCTTCACCACTTCTTTCCTGCGTTCTTCCGTCATCGGCGGCACAGGCACGCGAATAATCTTTCCATCCGACTGCGGATTGAAGCCCATATCGGAGGTCTGAATTGCCTTCTCAATCTCCTTGATGGAGCTGGGGTCATACGGCGAAACCACAATCAGGCTCGCTTCCGGAGTGGACACCTGTGCAAGCTGGTTTACCGGCATTTGCGTGCCGTAGAAATCCACCTTGATCGCATCCAGCATGTGCGCGCTGGCGCGTCCCGTGCGGACGGAACTAAGACTGTTCTGGAATCCTGCCACAGCCTGGTCCATGCGGTGCTTCAGGTCGTTGTAAAGGTCTTTCATTGCCGGACTGGCGGCCATAAACGATGCCATGGAAATCTGTCCTCACTGGGCGAAAACGCCAAGGGGTATTGTACAACTCAGGCTGTGAGGCAATTCAAGGTTCAGAGTTAAGAGAACGATTGGGGCGCATGCGTGCGGGTGGGTTTGTTTTTTGATTTTTGGTTGAGCAGTAGATGGATGGCTGTGAACAAGTAGAAGCAACCGAGTAGGCGGTTATCCCTTCGGAACCTTATTTAGTTATTGTGATGGGTATATAGGGCGGTATTCAGGGCAATGGCGAAAGGCTCGAGCGAGATGAACTCCATTGTGACAGAGAGTCGCTTCTTACGGCCAGACTTGAAACGAACATAGAGGCCAGAGCCCTTCGGGGTGTTACGGACAAACACTTGATCAATTGTTTGCGCATCGTAAGCGGTCCGTGCCGTCCAGAAAAGAATTCTTCGTTCGATAACAAGTTGACCGCTGCGCCGGTCTGCAGTGTAGGTAGCGCGCACGGACGCCCAAAGCGCAAAAGATGCGAAGAATAATACGGCAAACGCGCCGATGGCCTCATTTGTAACTGTCCACCGGGGCGACTTTGGAGCTGTAAGCAACAGAGCGAGCACCAGCAGCGCCATAGCGCCGAAGAACCAGACTGCGCCGGTGGTAGCAGTCTCCTCGATCACGACATGACTGTGCGAGCATTCCACTTCGCGAACAGAATGGCCAAAGCTCCACATCATCCAATCGTCGCATTCAGTGCAAGTTCCCGACAATGGGCATGTGGTTTTGATTTCTGCTTGGGCAGTAGATGGCTGGTTGTGAAGAAGTAGTAACTTCAGGTTTGGCGGTTACTCGACCGAAGCCCACTACTCCACGAAGACTTTTTCCGGATACTTGCGGATGTATCTGATCCAAGCGCCATAGATTAAGGACTTATCTGACCCACGCTTTTCGATATCCCATGCGCGGCGGTCTAGTTCGTCACCTTCTGTGCGAAGGCCCTTTCGTTCAAGCAACTCATAAGGATCGCCATCTTCATTCGTCCGATTCGCGAGTAGAGGTACCATAAGATCCTTCGCCTCACGAAAACACAACGCGAGTTCAATTAATCCGAGTTCATGAAGCCCGGCTTCTGTCTGCGCTACCAAGTTGGGCTCACCGAAGTTTCCGAAATGCCAAGTAATACTATCGAGCGTCAGGCTGATATCTAGCCAATGAGTCGCGGCCATTGCTCTTAACCCTGGGGGGATTGTTGCCAGTGTAGCGGCAAAACTTCCGTCTTCTCCATAAGGATCACCCACAGCGCGGACTTTCAGGAGTGCGAAGATTTCTTCCAGCAGACCGTCATCGTCTTTCTGCAGTGCGGGATGGCGTTTAGCATCAAAGTCTTCGGTCATAACGGGATTCTATGCGATTGTTCTCGGATCGCGTCTACGTGCTCAATCCATGCGAAGGATAAGTTACCGCGACGCTGGATTGAACCACGCTAGACGTTGAACTTGAAGAAGAGGATGTCGCCATCCTTCACGACGTACTCCTTGCCTTCGGAGCGGTAGAGGCCCTTCTCTTTGACGGCCTGCTCGCTGCCGTACTTGAAGAGGTCTTCGCAGTGGTAGGCGTCGGCCTTGATGAAGCCGCGCTCAAAGTCGGAATGGATGACACCCGCAGCCTGTGGAGCCTTGGCACCGTTGGGAATCGTCCAGGCGCGGACTTCCTGCACTCCGGCGGTGAAGTAGGTGATGAGGCCGAGCAGTTTGTAGGCGGCGTGGATGAGGCGGTTGAGGCCGGGTTCGGTGAGGCCCATGTCGGCCAGGAACTCGGTGCGCTCGGCAGGTTCAAGCAGAGCGATTTCCGCTTCCATGGCTCCGCAGATGCGGATGACCTGAGCGCCTTCTTCCGCGGCGCGCTTCTCAACTGCTGCCACCCACTCGTTGCCGTTCTTCAAGCCCTCTTCATCCACATTGGCCACGTAGAGAACGGGCTTCACCGTGATCAGGTGCAGGTCGTAAGAGGCGGCCTTCTCTTCGTCGGTCAACTCGACCAGGCGTGCGGGCTTGCCGTCGCGGAGTGCTTCGAGGAGCTTCTTGATTGCCTCGGCCTCGGATTTGATCTTGTGATCGGAAGTATTTTTGACGGCTTTCTCGACCTTCACCCAGCGCTTCTCGGTGGTTTCAAGGTCGGCCAGCAGCAGTTCCGTGTTGATGATGTCGATGTCGTGCAGCGGATTGACGCCGCCGGCAACGTGAATGACATTGGGATCGTCGAAGCAGCGCACAACGTGGCAAATCGCATCCGTCGACCGGATGTGGCCGAGGAACTGATTGCCCAGACCTTCACCCTTGCTTGCGCCCTCCACGAGGCCGGCAATGTCGATGAACTCCATGGTGGTGGGAACGGTGCGGTTGGGCTTGACGAAGGAAGTGATGCGGTCGAGGCGTTCGTCGGGCACCGAGACCACGCCCACGTTAGGGTCAATGGTGCAGAACGGGTAGTTGGCTGCCTGCGCCTTGGCGGCTGTGAGGGCGTTGAAGATGGTGCTCTTGCCCACGTTGGGCAGTCCGACGATTCCACAATTGAGGGGCATGAAACTCTGAGTCCTTCTTTCCAAACGGGACGCACGTTTGCGCGCGGCTCCAAGCCGCAGTGGCCTGCTTCTTGGCTTGAAGTGAGTCTGGAAGGCCGGGGAAGTGCCACGAAAGCAATTCCTGAACAGTTGGAACGATTGTGCCAACCTGCCCGGTGGCCGACGCGGAAACTGCCGAAGCTGCGCGGTGCGAACGTCCTGCTTCTATTATGCCTGATGCACGGATACGGCTTCGACGTCTCAGGTGAGCACGGTGAGACCCGTCGACGCTGCCTGTTCATGCGCATGATAGCTGGAGCGCACAAGCGGACCGGACTCCACGTGACGGAATCCCATCTTCAGCGCTTCACTCTTGAGCTCAGCGAACTCACGCGGTGTGTAGAGGCGCGTCATGGGCAGGTGATCGCGCGAGGGCCGCAGATACTGCCCGATGGTCAGGATGTCGCAGTTCACGGATGCCAGATCGCGGAAGACTTCGAGCAGTTCGTGCGTCTCTTCACCCAGACCGACCATCACGCCGGACTTTGTGACACCGGCGGGGTTGAGCTCCTTCGAGTAACGCAACAGCTCAAGCGTGCGCTCATAGCGGGCGCCGCTGCGCACCACACGATACAGCCTCGGCACCGATTCCGTATTGTGATTCAGAATCTCGGGCTGGGCATCGACCACCACTTTGATAGCCTCGCGATCACCCTGAAAATCCGGAACCAGCACTTCCACCCGGCAGCCAGGCGCCTGCTTGCGAATCTCTTCGATGACCATGGCAAAGGCGCGCGCGCCGCCCACCAGATTGTCGTCGCGATTCACGCTGGTGATGACAGCAAACTCAAGGCCAAGCGCGGCAACGGCTTCCGCCACGCGCCGCGGCTCGTCAAAGTCGATGGGGTCGGGCCGCCCTTTGGGCACGGCGCAAAAACCGCAGCGGCGCGTGCACAGGTTGCCCAGCATCATGAACGTGGCGGTTTTGTGATGCCAGCACTCGCCGATATTAGGGCATTGCGCGCTCTCGCATACCGTGTGCAGGTTGAGTGACCGTGCAAGCCGTTTAAGCTCGTGAAAATTCTCGCCCATGGGCGCACGGGCCTTCAGCCACTCGGGCTTGGGCGCCGGAGTGCGGCGCAAGGGGGCAATCTGCACAAGCTCTGTCGAAGCAAGCTCCATCAAGGATTATTGTAGTTGAGAGACGTATTTCATGAAGTACTTGCTTTTGTTTGCTTTGGTTGCCTTCTATCCTTTGCCTGGCTCAGCGCAGTCACTCGCGCCGCGCGTCCTCAATGCGCATCCGGTCGTCGCTCTCACCTTCGATGACCTGCCTGCCGCGGGTAGCCTGCCTCCCAATACTGACCGCACGCAGATCCTGACCAGACTTGTAGACGAGCTCAAGGCCAACCGTCTGGAAGGCACGTACGGCTTCATCAATGCCGTCGACCTGACCGGCGATGACGATGCACAAAACGCTCTGCATATATGGCTCAACTCAGGTATGAACATCGGCAACCACACCTGGTCGCATGTGCTGCTCACCGAGTCGACAGTGAAAGCGTTTGAAGAGGAAATTGCGAAGGACGAGCCGGCGATCGAGAGTTTTGCTCAGGTGCGCGACTGGCGTTGGTTTCGCTATCCCGCTCTGCTCGAAGGCGAGACTGTTTTCAAGCGGCGCGCAGTGCTGCGTTACCTTGCAGCTCATCACTATCGCGTGGCGCGCGTTACGCTCGATTTTGAAGACGATGCGTGGAACGATCCCTATGCTCGTTGCGTGGCGCAGGACAATACAGCCGCAATTCAATGGCTCAGGCAGAGCTACATGGAAAGTGCCGCGGAATACATCCGCGCAGGCCGTGAAGAGCAGTTACTTGTCTTCGGCCATGAAATTCCCAACGTGCTGCTGCTGCATGCCACGGCCTTCACCACGCTCATGCTGCCCGATCTCATGAGACTGTTGCGCAGTCAGGGATTCGTCTTCGACGGTCTTGCCGATGTTGAAAGCGATCCGATCTACACACGCGATCCCCACGCGGCTTTCGCCGACGATGGCACACTGACCAACCTCTTCATGGATGCCAAACACCTGAAGTATCCGCCGGTAAAGCCGATCCCCGAAGAGCGCCTGAGCTCGATCTGCCAGTAGGACTTCATTACGTTGCCTGTAGTCCGAGCGCTTCGGCAATACGTTGCGCCGCTTCCACTGGAGAGTATTTGCTGGTGTCGATCGAAATCTTCGATTGCGGCATCGGGTAATTGCTGAGCGCGCCTTTGCGATGCAGCTGATCGAAGAGTTCCACCGAGGTCAGCTTCTTGAATCCGCGCCGCGAGTCGCTGTCAATACGGCTGCGCAACTCGTCCATGGGACACACAAGCTCGACAAACTCGACGCTGCCGCCTTCATCCGTGACTGTCTCAATTGCTTCGTTGATGAATCCCGGTCGTACAGTTGCTTCCGGCGCAAAGGTGAAGATAAGTCCTGGCACACCTTCTCGACATGCCGAACGGAACACCGAAAGCCAGATTGTTTCGCGCAGTTCGACGAAGCCGGGGCTGCCGAACTGGAAGACCGAAAGCAACAGATCGACGGCCAGATGATTATGGAAGAGCCTGTAGCCAGTGAGAGCGGCAAGCTCCTGCCCAACGGTGAGCTTTCCAGTGGCCGGCATGCCGAACATAAAAATTAGCTTCATTTTGCTCCAACAAGAAGAAAGGCGACCCGAAGGCCGCCTCTGCTTTGCCTTCCCGATGCGGCTTACTTCGCGTCTTCGGGCTTCAGGTACTTGCTCCACCAGGCCATCCAGCGCTCGTAGCGGTCTTTGATGTAGCTGGGCCGCGTGAATCCGTGGAACTGGTTCGGATAGACAACAAGCTCCGTAGGCCGTCCGAGCGACTTGAGCGCCTGGTACATCTGCTCACCGCCAATGAGCGGGACGTTCATGTCGGAGGTGCCGCCCATGAACAGCATCGGTGTATGCACCCGCTTGTCAATCTCAAAGAACGGGTAGCTGATCTTGAGATAGGTCTGCAGATCCTTCCATGGCGGACCAATTTCGTTGTCGTACTGCAGAATGTACTGGTCTACGCCGTAGAAGGCCAACGTATTGGCCACGCCCGCGCCGCTGATGCCGCACTTGAAGCGATCTGTGCTTGCAACCGAGTAGTCGGTCAGGATGCCGCCGTAACTCCACCCTGTCACGCACAGCTTGTTCGCATCGGCCACGCCCATGCTGACAGCCTTGTCGACTCCGGCCATCAGGTCTTCGACTTCATAGTGACCCCAGTCGCCTGCAATGGCTTTCGAATAATCCTGTCCGCGTCCCGAGCTGCCGCGATAATTCACATTCAGCTCGGCAAAGCCCTTGGCTGCCAGCCACTGCCGCAGGAAGTTGAAGCTGTGTTCATCCTGCCCGTTCGGACCACCGTGAATGAACAGGATCATCGGTACCGGCGAGCCCGCCTTGAAGCTGGCCGGTTTAGTGAGCAGGCCGTGCACATCCGTGCCGTCCTTACTTTTGAATTCAATGCCCTGGGTCGGCACCAGATTCAACTCGGCCACCAGGGCATCGTTGTGGTGCGTCAGCTTGCGCAGCGAGCCATTCTCCAGCGCATAGATATTTTCCGGCGACTCATCGTCGGAGAACAGCACCGCCGTGTGGCCCTTCTCGCTGTCCCAGGTCATCACGGTGCCCATTTTGTCCAGCAGCTTCTTGTCCGATGCGCCGTGTAACTCCACTTCCGCCGGATACTGATCCCGGTCGTCGTTCACCAGGTAGCTTAGCTTGCCATCCGGCATGAAGATCGGCGAACGTACAGCACGATCCAGCTTCGTTGCCGGATAACTCACCACACCATCGATCGTCACCACTGCCGGCTTTGCCTGCGAATATTCCAGCAGTTTGAGCGGCGCACCCTGCGTATAGGCAATCGATTTCGAATCCGGCGACCACGCCAGTGAACCGCCGTCCGGTCCATCCCATGTTGTCAGCTTGCGCGCCGTAGAACCCGCTTTCGGTTCGGCTATAAAAATATCGGTGTTGTTGCTGCGGTCCGGGTCTTTGTCGTGATTGCTGACGAAAGCAATAAGCTTGCCGTCCGGGGACCAAACGGCGTGTTCTTCATCCACATTTTTATCGGTGGTCAACTTCTCCAGCTTTTTGCTGGCAATGTCGTAGAGATAGAGCTCGCTCCACTCATTGTCGTGAATATAGCCGTGCCGGTCTTCTTTGAAGTGATAACGGTCAATCACAATCGGCTCGGGCGCCTTCGCCGGTTTGCCTTCTTCCTTGTCGGGCTCGTTCTTTGGCCTCAGCGTCAACAGCAGAGTTTTCGAGTCCGGCGACCATTCGTAGCCGGAGATGTTTTGCTTGGTAATCGCAGTCAGTTGCTGGGCTTCGCCGCCGCGGCGGTCCATTACCCATATCTGCTCGCCTTTCGCCGGGCCGGGCCGCGACGACATGAAGCTGATGTACTTACCATCCGGGCTGAACTTCGCCGACCCCGCACCCTGATCGCCAAACGTCAGTTGCAGGTCGGCCGAGCCGTCCCACTTCACCATCCACAGGTGTGAGTGGCTCTTGTCTTCTTTCATGTCGGTTTGGGTCACGGAGTAGAGAATCCACTCGCCGTCGGGAGAAACAGTCGGTCCGCCGACACGGTCGAACTTTGAGAAGTCGTCGAGTGTAATGTCGCGCTTGGTGGTTTGTGCTGTGAGAACGGCTGGCTGAAGAAAAGCAAACGACAGCCCAAGGCTGAGCAAGGGAATCAAAGATGTGCGCCGCATGGGCAGAAGACTAACATCCGGCGGCTTCGAGACCAATCCAGAAATTTCTTTTATGGCCAGGGTTGCTGCATTCCCGATGCAGTCGACTTCGAGTTGCTCAAGGCAACCGGATTGACTGTTCCCTATCGCAGCTTGCTTCGCACTTCGGTCCGAATCAGGTAAAGGAAGAACACCAGGTTCAGCATTCCCTGCACAATCGCCGAGCCCATATGCATCCTTGAAAAGCTCCAAAAGTAGAAGCAGGCGAGTAGTAGCACTGCGGCTACGGCGAGGGCCCATGCCCAGCGGAACAGCAGAAAGAGTCCAGCACTTGCCGCAATAAAGGCCGCCGCCAAGCCAAGAAAGATGATTGGATAATGGCCGCCTGCCGTGCCAAGAATAATCACGCCCGACAGTATCAGCAGGTAGAGTGAGATTGCCGCAAGTCCCGGCAGCGGCATACTCCACTTGCGCGCCATCTGCGCGGCCAGCTCTTCGGCCGTCGGCTTTGTCCCGTTTGCAACGGGGGCATCTGTCGTGTTCTGTTCCGGCTCTGTCATAGCGTGTGCAGATACGCCAGCAAATCCTCGAGCTGGTCATCGGTCAATGCGGTCGCGGGCATCATCCCGCGTCCGTGCAGAATCACGTACGACATGCGTTCATCTGTGGGCGGCGCGCCGGAGGGCATCGATTTCAACTTTGTCAAAGCCTGCAGCCCCGGCCCATGCAGACCGGATGTTGTCGTTGGATAGTGGCACCGCGCACACTTGGCCTGATAAACCGCCGCGCCGCGTGCCTCCTGCGGGGTCCATTCAGATGCAGGTTTGGAGGGTGGAAGGTGCCGGCAGCCCACGAACGCAAAGGCAAGCAGACAGGCGCTCGCGGATACCGTAACTACCGATCGAATGTGCATTTGAGGTCAATTTTACCTGTCCGGCTGGCTTGTCTCCGGCGGCCCGCGCACTTCCTGCGGTATCCGCCAACACAGTTGACAGGCGAAGCCGTCTGAATTACTTTGCAATACAAAGTGAGGTGCGCCGTGGACGACCTCGGCAAGGCGCTCAGCGACATTACCAGCATCCGGCAGCAGATGGCCCGAGCCACAGAATTTCGTGGTTACGGTCCAGCCACGCTGGCAACCACTGCGATGTTTGCCCTGCTGGCTGCCGGTCTGCAACAGCGATGGATTCCTGACCCCGCGCATCAACACCTGGCTTATCTCGCGCTTTGGATTGCGACAGCAATTGTCAGCGCGGGCCTGATTGGCATCCAGATGTACCGGCGCACCCAGCGCATCCATTCCGGCCTGGCCGACGAAATGATTCTTACCGCGGTGGCGCAGTTCCTGCCCGCAGCCGGCGCTGGAGCGCTGATGGCTGTCGTGATCGCTTTCTATGCACCGGGTGTTCTCTGGATGCTTCCGGGCCTATGGCAGGTTGCGTTCAGTCTCGGCGTCTTCTCTTCGTGCCGGTTCCTTCCGAGATCCATGATTGCCGCAGGCATCTGGTATTTGTTCACGGGGCTGTATTGCCTTTCGCTTAACGGAGACCGCGCCTTTACGCCCTGGGCGATGGGTATTCCCTACGCGGTTGGACAACTCCTCGTGGCCGCGGTTCTGCTCATCCACAGGAAGGAGGCTGAAGATGCCAACTAAGTCCAACCCGGCTGATGGGCGCTATGCCTATGAAGGCCTTGACCGTGTGATTCACGAGCGCGCACGGCTTAGCGTGCTTACCTCGCTGCTCACACAACCGCGCGGCGTCAGCTTCGGCGACCTGAAGCAACTTTGCAGTCTCACGGATGGCAATCTCAACCGGCATCTGCGCGTGCTGGAAGAGGCGGGGATGGTTGAGATTGAGAAGGGCACGGAGAAGAACCGGCCGCTTACGGTTTGCCGCATTACAGCGTCCGGGCGCAAACGTTACCTCGGGTATCTTTCCACTCTTGAGCAGGTGGTGCGCGACGCAGGTATGCCGGCAAAAGAGCAGGCTGCTTCACGGCAACTGGCACACTCCAGAGCATAAGGGAAATTTTTTTGAGTAATCACTTTGCAATGCAAAGTGAAGAGGTCCGGGTATGAACTTTGCAATACAAAGTAAACGCAAATCCTCACTCTGCTTGAGCGAATGTCAGCACGTTCCTGCGTATGGAGGCAGACGATGAAGACAAGTGCGGCAATCTGGCGTCCGCTGCGGGTCAAATTCATCCTGCCCGCGCTCACTGAAGCTTCGGGTCCGGAATGGCGGTCCATTAAGTACTCGCTCTTCCCGCCGCTGGGACTGGCAACGCTGGCCGCGTATCTGGACGCGGACGACCAGGCTGAGATTCTCGACGAGCACGTGGAGCCGATGCGCATCGACGACTGGCCGGACCTCGTCGTCATACAGGTCTACATCACCAATGCCTATCGCGCGTACCGTATTGCCGATCATTACAGGAAGCGCGGCGCATTCGTTTGCCTGGGAGGGCTGCATGTTACGGCACTGCCTCAGGAGGCCGCACCGCATGCGGATGCCATCTTCCTCGGTCCTGGAGACCAGACATTTCCCGCATTCCTGCGCGATTTCAAGCGCGGCGTGCCGAAGCGGGTCTACACCTCGACAGATGGGCGGACTGTGGAGAGGATTCCGCCCATCCGGCGCGACCTAATTCGGCGCAGACTCTATCTTGTTCCGAACTCCATCGTGGTTTCGCGCGGATGTCCGCACCATTGCGACTTCTGCTACAAGGATGCGTTCTTTCGTGGAGGACGCGGCTTTTACACACAGCGGGTGGATGAGGCGCTCGCGGAGATTGAGCGTCTGCCTGGCCGTCACCTATATTTCCTTGACGATCATCTGCTCGGCGACCGCCGTTTCGCCGAAGGGCTTTTCACCGGGATGCGCGGCATGGGCAGGCTCTTTCAGGGCGCGGCAACCGTGGACTCGATTCTGCGTGGTGACCTGATTGAGCGCGCGGCGGAGGCAGGTCTGCGCAGCATTTTTGTCGGTTTCGAAACACTGGCCCCGGAAAACCTGGTGCGCAGCAACAACAAGCGGCAGAATCTGCGCCGCGATTACAAAGCGGTGACTGACCGGCTGCACGCACTCGGCATCATGATCAACGGCAGCTTTGTCTTCGGTATGGACGAAGACGGGCCCGACGTCTTCCGGCGCACGGTGGACTGGGCCGTGGATCATGGCGTTACCACGGCAACCTTTCATATTCAAACGCCGTATCCCGGCACAGCGCTTCATGCGCGCATGCAACGGGAAGGCCGGATTACCACCGGCAATTGGGATCTCTATGACACACGCCATGTGGTTTATCGGCCCGCCCGGCTCACGCCGGCACAACTAAAGAACGGCTACGACTGGGCCTATCACGAGTTCTACCGATGGAACCAGATTGTGCGCGGTTCCCTGCAGCATGGAACGCTCAAGCACCAGGTGAAACATCTGGCATATGCGGCAGGATGGAAGAAATTCGAGCCGTTGTGGGACATGCTCATCCGCAGCAGACGGCTGGCGCAGGTTACGCCACTGCTGGAGGCTGTGCTGTCGCGCGTTACGCGCGCAAAAGGAGCTGTCCAAGGCGTCAGGCCTAAAGAGCTGTTTCCCATCTTGAGGGGGAGTGCTCCCATGTCATCCGTCGATAGTAGAGCATGGCAGCAGGCGGAAGGCTGCGAAGATACCCTGCTTCCAATGGGGTTGGAATAGAAAAACCAATGCTCCTGTCAAAAAAGACAGGACTCTGGCCGCTTTGCCGATGCCGTTGTCAGCGTTAGCGGCACGAGTGGGACTTCGTTACGAGCCCGCGCGGACGCAGTGACAGGCGGACACGGCCACACATAATTGCCGGATATACCCGGCAATTGCGAAGGAAAACCGCGAGGGAAAACGCGCGGTTTTGCAGGCACAACCGGTGCGAGAGCAAAACCGGCAGATTTATCCGGCGATGCATAAGCCGGAAAGCAAGCAAAAGCTCGCCATATACATGGACAGCTGACGGCGGACAGATGAAATCTGCCCCAATTAAGCCCGTTTTTAAGATGAGAAAATCCGTCAACCTATCCCTTTGGAACAGGTTTACGGTATTTCGCCGCTCCACACCCTGCGAGGTTACTCGGCGGCGGCGATGGCCTCGCAAATCTCCTGGAGGGCACGGTACTGCTCCTCGCTACCGGGCAGGTGGCCATTGATGAGGATGGAGAAGACGACGGTTTGGCCACTGTCCGCCGTGAGGTAGCCGGAGAGCGCGTTGACCTCGTTCAGTGTGCCGGTTTTGGCCTCGAGCCTGCCTTTGAGGGGCGAGGTGGTGAAGCGATGGGCGAGAGTGCCGTCGACGCCGGCAATGGGCAAGGTGGCGCGGAAGGCGGCTCCCCATTTTTGCCGGGCGGCGTAGGTGAGCAGTTTGGTGTAGGCGCGAGGTGCGATGCGGTCGTCCATGCTCATGCCGGAGCCGTCGTAGAAGAAAAAGTCCTGGCCGCTGATGCCCGCGTTGATGAGGAACTGGCGGACGACACGGGTTCCCTGCTCGAGACTGCCGTCATTACCGCAGAGTTTGCCGAGGAGGCGCAGGAGCAGCTCGGCGTGGAGGTTCTGGCTGACCTTGTTGGTCATGGTGAGGTCTTCAATGAGCGGCACGGAGATGTGCGTGGCGAAGACGCGATCGCCCTGGATGGGCGCCTCGACGGTGGAGAGAGTGACGGGCTGCAGATCGACAGGGGCTTTCTGCTCGCCGGCAAAGTCGCCGGTGCCGGTGGGGAGGCGATGGGCGACGGCAGAGGTTCCGGTGACATCGACACCGCGGCCGCGGAGAGCTTCAAGGAAGGCTTCGGCAGTGAAGCGGGCAGGCTCATCGACGGCGAGGGTGGCGGTGAGACCCGAAGCGGGCGAAGTGCCCCAGGCACGCACCATGAGGCTGCCTGGCTTGCGCTGCAGACCGGGATAGGAAGGCTGACCGGGCTGGGCAAGGGCCATGGTGTCGTCGAGTGTGTAGTAGTCGACAGGCGGATTCCAGCGGGCGTCAAGGCCGCCGGGCGTGGCGCTGTCAGGAACGAAAGTGAGCTCAATGGCGTTGTCATTAAAGGTGAGCGCAGAGGCAGGCGCGCCGTAGGACCACTGCAGGTCGTCCCATGCCCAGGCTGTGCCGTAAGGCTCGTCGAGAAAGAAGCTGTCGTCACCGATGACGTTGCCGTCGACTTTGCGGACGCCCGCCTGGACGACCTGCTGCGCGAGCAGGTCGAGAACAGTCATGGAAGTGCGCGGAGGCGCGGCGGGAGCTCCGGATGGGGCGGAAGGTGCGGGTGGATTGGCAGCCGCAGCGGTCTCCTCCTTTTTGCGCTCCTCGGGAGACTTGTAGGGATATTCGCGTGCACTGAGCGTGGGGTCGCCGACGCCGAGGAGGACGAGGTTGCCATGAAGTGTGCCTCCGGCATCGAGCTGGCCGGCACCGGCGACGTTGGTGGTGAAGGTGAGTGTGTCGACAGGCAAGAGAGCGAAGGCCGCGGCGGTGGTGGCGAGCTTGGCGTTCGATGCGGGGACGAGAAGCTTGCCGTCATTGAAGCCGTAGAGGGTTTTGCCGTCGAGCGTGGTGACGCTGATGCCGAAGGTTGCGCCCTGGAGCGAGGGTGTGGCGAGGATTTTGCCGATGCGGGCGTCGAGCGAAGCCGTGGAGCGCCGCGTGCGATGTTTTTGCGCGACCAGGCAGGAAGGCGTGCAGAGGGAGGCGAGGAGGATGATCGTCAGGGAGCGCCGCACGATTCTCATGCGGGGAGTGTAACGCAACCAATGCATGGCGCGGATGCTCGGCACCTGCGGTGCGGCAGCCGCTCGCTATTCGCTCGCAGGAGAGCCGTGGCCGCCCCGGTCCCCAAATGCGAGGGATCTCCACCCCACAAACGAGGACCTGTTTGTGGGGGCCCGGACCGGGGGCAGCCAGAATCTGTGGCCGGATACGCTGCGAAGGAAGAATGCACGCGTAGCTTTGGCGAATTCACTGCGCGGTGCACCTACAATCGAAGCGAATGGATGGATGGGCGATGAGCGAGGATGTACAGCTCGGTGGTGGTGGATTTGCGGCGCGCGAGAGTGCACTGTGGCGGCTGCGGACACGGTCACTGGCGCTGGGCGGGCGCACGCTGCTGATGGGCGTGGTGAATGTGACGTATGACTCGTTCAGCGATGGCGGGAAGTATCTGGAGACCGACGCGGCGGTGGGGCAGGCACTGCGGTTATTGAACGACGGTGCGGATGTGATCGACCTGGGCGCGGAGAGTACAAGGCCGGGGTCGCATGCAGGAAGCGCGGATGCGGCGGTGAGCGCGGACGAGGAGCAGGCACGGCTGACGCCGGTGATCGAAGGGATACGCGCGGCGCGGCCGGATGCGGTGATTTCGGTAGACACGTACAAGGCGGCGACGGCGCGGGCGGCGCTGGAAGCGGGCGCGGAGATCATCAACGACGTAAGCGGCTTTTTGTGGGACGCGCAGATGGCGGGTGTGTGCGCGGAGGCTCGTTGCGGTGTGGTGCTGATGCACACGCGCGGGAAGCCGGAAGCGTGGGCGACGCAGGAGCAGTTGAGCGGCGATGCGCTGGTATCTGTGGTACGCGACGGGTTGGCGGCGAGCATGAAGACGGCCGAGGATGCGGGCGTGGCGCGTGAAGCGATTGTGCTGGATCCGGGGTATGGATTCGGGAAACGGCATGGGGAGAACTTTGCGCTGCTGGCGAGGCAGCGGCAATTACTAGCGCTGGGCAGGCCGTTGCTGGCAGGTGTGAGCCGGAAGTCGTTTCTGGGGCGGGCGCTGGCGCCGTTGTATGGCGGTGTCGATGTTCCAGTCGATGCGCGGGAGACGGCGGGTGTGGCGGCGATGGTGGCAGCGATTCTGAACGGAGCGTCGATTGTGCGGGTGCATGAGGTGAAGGCGGCACGGGAAGCGGCGCGGATTGCGGACCATTGCATGGAGCGGGGCACCTGCGGTGCGGCAGACGCTCGCTAGTCGCTCGCAGGAGATTTGTGGCCTCCGGCTTCGCGCCGACCCTACGGGGCGGCGGAGTCGTTGGACAGCTTTCCCAGGGTTGCGCGCTATGCGCTCCACCCTGGGCTATTTTCGTTGCACCCCTACGGGGTGCGTGGGCGGCATCTTAACCTCACGAACGAAGGCGTGTTCGCGAGAACCCTGACCCGCAGGTGTGGGCTGGTTCCTGGCCTGCATCGCAGTTCATGGCTGCGATTTAGCGGGCGGACATGGCGTGGAGTTTGAGGACGGTGTTCCAGTTGCGCGCGGTGGAAGGGACGCCGAGGGCGCGTTCGACGGCGCGGGGTGTGAATTTGGTGTCGGCTGCACCGTCGGGGAGATGGAGATAGAGCGCGCCGGCGGTGAGGTGAAAGCTGTCGCAGCGGGTGGGGTAAGAAGCGACGAGGCGTTCGAGTTCCGCGGCGGCGTTGGGTTTGGTTTTACCGGCGAGAAAGCCGACGTGGACGCGGCCTCCGCTCTCTGCAGCCTCTTTGGCGAACGGGTTCTCATCGATGATGCGGGCGAGATCGGAGTGGCTGCGGAGGACGACTTCAGCGGGCGTGCCCATGTGATTGGAGAGCGCGATGGTGACGGCTTTGTGCACGGATGCGGCTGTATCCTTCGCATCAAAGACGGCGTTACCGCTCTGGATGTAAGTTTCCACGTTGGTGTAGCCGAGACCGGCGAGGAGGGAACGGAAGTCGGCCATGGCTAGCTTGCCGTAGCCGCCAACGTTGATGGCACGAAGGAGGGCGATGTGAGTAGGCAACGGGCGCTGCTCCTTAAAGCTGATTTTTCCGACGTCTTAAGTGTTAGACGTGAGCGTACAAATTACCGTTTGCCGGGTTACTGCTTTTCAAGCGCGAAGTAGACCACGACGCCACTGACAAGCGCTACGATGCCGAGCACGGGAACGAGGAGCCAGAGCCCGGTAAAGCTGGGCATCGTACTTGGCAGGAGCGCGGAGAAGTTGAGAGCAGCAGGGATTTCGGCAAGCCAGTTGAGGATGCGCGCACCGGTCTTGAGATCCCACACAATGCCGATGGCCGCGACGACGAGAACAACGGCGAGGGCAAAGATCTGCGCGCCGAGCAGCGGGCGGGAGATGGTCTCAATGGCCTGATTGCGCTTGCGCAATTGCGCGCGCCACCAGAGCGAACCGGCGGAGGGCAGCGCAGGTGCGGCGACGGTGCGGGCGCGGCCGGTCTGGAGCGCGGTACGAACGAGGATAAGGTCAGAGCAACTGCGGCAGGCGGCGGCGTGGGCACGGAGATCGGCGGGCGAGGCTTGCGGCCACTGACCGAGGTCAAGCAGAGCGGCGATTTCCTTTTCGCGATTGCAGGTGAAAGGACTCATGGCCGCACCTCAGTTTGTGCCGGGGTCTCTGCCGGGCTTTGCGCGGCAGCGCCTTCGCGCAGCATGGAAGCCATTTTACGGCGCGCGCGGAAGAGCAGGAGACGGATGCTGGCGGAGGCAAGGCCGGTAACTTCAGCGATCTCGCGGTGCGAGTAGCCCTCGGCGTAGGCGAGCCAGAGGAGCTGTCGATCGCGCGGCCGCAGCAGAGCCAAAACCGGGCTCAGCTCGCTATGAACCGGAGGTTGGTCCGCTGCGGCAAACTGTTCTTCAGGGACTTCGTCGAGTGGCGTGGTGCGCGGCTTGCGCCAGTGGTCACGCAGGAGATTGGTGGCGATGCGGAAGAGGTAACGGCGGGCTGCAACTTCACCGTCGTTGGGATACGCGGCGGTGAGGAAGCGCACGAAGCTCTCCTGCATGAGGTCGTCGGCAAGAGCCGGGTCGCCGGAGACGCGGGCGATGTAGCTCCAAAGCGGACGCGCGGAGCGCTCATAGAAGCCGGCAAAGGATTCATTGTCCATATCCGCGCAGGCCGGCACATGGCCGGCGGCGAGGGAGAGCCCTTCGCCGGCCAGTGCATTCGAGAGTGCGGGATTGTTGGACATCGAGCGCTTCCTTTTCACGGTGCGGCTGCTCCCGCTGGATCACTGTCTTTCCCGCGTGAGCATGTGCGATGACTGGCCGTCGCCGGGCATGAGGCCAAGGCGCGCGGCAAGCAGCCAGGTGAGACCTGCGGACAGGATAAATCCGATTCCCGGCATCAGGGTGACGGTGCCAAGGACGAGCATTGGGACTTCCATGTCAGCTTCAGTGTGGCGCAGGAGCATGAAGCCGATGCCAAGAAGGACGAGTACGACCCCTACCTGGAGCGGTGTGAGCACACGTGCCACTGCATTGGGTACGCGCTGGGAGGGCTCAAAGTTCACGGAGATAGGCGAGGCCTCAAGAAACCGGCGTCCGGCTTCGGTTTCCATATAGGCGGAGAGATCCTGCGAGTTGCCAAATTTTTCGATAAGGCGTGTGTGCACCTCGTTCTGCAACTTGAAGATGCGATTCCAGCGACGGTTCTCAAGGAAGATGCGAGTCATCCAGGCGACGGCAAGGAGAAAGGCAGCGAAGGCGAGGACGGGCGGCATGTTGCTGAGAAAGTCGCCGAAGCCGGAACGCGGCGGCGAGGAGTGGAAGACATCGGGCCAGACGGCGCGTTCGAGTGCCTCGTCGGGCGAGCCGTCGGTGTGACTGAGATGGGTGAAGAGGTAGAAGTCGGGGTTGCGGGCGACTTCGGGGTGCTGCACGAGGAATGCGCCGAGCTGAGGATTGTTGTGCTCGACGTATTCCTGGTTGGAGAGCAGCGAGGGGTCGCGTGCGACGACGCTGGTGAGCGTGGGACTGAGACGCAGGAGCTTGATGAGCTGCGACTGCGTTGCGGAGACGTCCTGGTCACTGAGTTGTGGCGCGGGAACAGGTTGTGTGGCAGCGGGTGCGTGCTGGGCGGCTGCGGTTGGCGCAAAGATGGCCGTGGACGAAATTGTGAGCGCGGCAAGCAGAGTTTGCGAGGTAAGCAGCCGGACTACCGGCGAAAAGCATGCGGGAATGCGGTGAAGGTTCATGGTGGATTCCTTGTTGAATCGAGAGGTTTCAGGCGCCTCTGCACAGACAACGAATAAGGTGTGGGGGTGGTTAACAGCGAAGAGATGGAAATCGGAAGTTTTTTCGTGTGATGGGCGAGACGCGAGAGCTGAGCCGGAGGGGTTTATCATCTTTGAGGGCGTGGCGCTTGGGCTTGCCCGTGGGAATGCTCGCGTAGTTGAGCCGGTTTGGACAGCTGCGGCGGGCCATTTTGTGTGGAAACGGACCTGAAGATGCGAGCAAAAACGGCGGTTGTGCTGGGCGCCCAGTGGGGCGACGAAGGTAAGGGCAAGATTGTGGATGTGCTGAGCGAGCGGTTTGACGCGGTGGCGCGTTACGCGGGCGGGCACAACGCCGGACATACCGTAATTCATGGCGATCAGAAGTTCGTGCTGCAACTGATTCCCTGCGGCGTGCTGCGCAAGGGCTGCAAGGCGGTAATCGGCAACGGAGTGGTGCTGGATCCGATTGCCTTTCTGAAGGAAGTGGCCAAGCTGCGCGAGCTGGGCATCGATGTGGACGGGCAGCTTAAGGTATCGAACCGCGCGCAGGTGATCCTGCCGTATCACCGGATGATTGAGCTGGCCGCGGAGAGCGCGCCGGGGCGGAAGAAGATTGGCACGACGAGCCGGGGTATTGGGCCGGCTTACGAGGACAAGATGGCGCGCAGCGGCCTGCGCGTGGTGGATTTGCTGAGGCCCGACCTGCTGAAGGCCCATATTGAGGCGGCCTGCGCAGAGAAAAATGCAATTGCGCATGCGCTGTTCGGGACAGATCCGCTGGACCCGGCAAGCATGTATGAGGAGTATGCTGCGGCGGCCGAGCAGGTGCGCCCGTTTGTGACGGACACGGGCCGGCTGCTGAATGGGATTCTGCACGATGGCGGCTCGGTGATGTTTGAGGGCGCGCAGGGCACGATGCTGGACATCGACCACGGCACGTATCCGTTTGTGACCTCGTCGAGCGCGACGGCGGGCGGCGCGGCGACCGGCACAGGCGTAGGGCCGACGGCGATTGGCACGGTGGTGGCGGTGACCAAGGCGTATGTGACGCGCGTGGGCGGCGGGCCGTTCCCGACGGAGATGCACGACGCGGTGGGCGAGCGGCTGCAGGAGCGCGGGCACGAGTTCGGCGCGGTGACGGGTCGTCCGCGGCGCTGCGGCTGGCTGGATATTCCCATGCTGCGCTACTCGAACGAGGTGAACAGCGCGGAGTGGCTGGTGGTGACCAAGCTGGATGTGCTGGACGAGCTGAATGAGATCAAGGTCTGCGTGGGCTACGAGATTGATGGCAAGGTGAGCGACCAGGTTCCGGCGGATGTGTACGGCCTGGAGAAGATCAAGCCGGTGTACACCACGCTGAAGGGCTGGCAGCAGACGACCGAAGGCATCACCGAGTTCGACAAGCTGCCCCAGGCGGCGAAGGAGTATTTGCGTTTTCAGGAGCGGGAGAGCGGCGCGAAGATTGCGATGGTCTCGACCGGGCCGGACCGCGACCAGACGATGGTGCTGCCGGAATTTGAGTCCGTACTTGCCGAGATTGATGGGTAAACTGAAAGACCTGAGAGAGAGCCGGGCATCATTCGCTTCTTCGGTAGTTTGATTCGATGAGGCTGTGGTTTGTTGGCTGAAGAATGGGTCCGATGAAGGGACAGCCTGCATGATCAGTTTTTGTATCCATATGACGTTCTCTTCCGATGACCGGGATGAAGTGACGGATATTCTGCGCAAACTCACGGAGGCGTCCCGCCAGGAGCCCGGATGTGTGAGCTATATTCCCCACCGGGTAGAGGGCGACCCGGATCGGATCATCATTTACGAACAGTACAAGGATGCCGCGGCCGAAGCGGCACACCGCAACTCAGAGCACTTCAAGCAATACGCTGTGGGCGGGCTTTACCAGAAGATGCTGGATCGCCGGCGGGACGATCTGGACGCGCTGGCCTAGCCGCCCGCGCTGGAACAGACGCTTGCTTTTCGCTCGCATGAGGTTTGTGATTTTCCGCACATTGCGCTGAGAGTGCACGACGGAAAGAACTCCGAGAATTGTTGATGCGATGAATTTTTGGCACGGCAATACGCCCCACCCTAAACCCGGACGTCCAAACCAGTAGTCATCTTGCGCAGGTCACGCAGATTGAATTGACCTGCGAGGAGATGGCGGTCTACACTCCGGTACGCCCATGAGCATGTTCTCCACCACGTCGCGCAGATGGACTGCTCTTGCAGTTATTGCACTGACGCTACTGCTGACGCCGGGCGCGTTCGCGGCGCTGTTTCGCGATGAGCATCATACCTGGCGCAACGAGTTGTTCCAGATGGAGGACAACTGGCGCAGTGCGCTGCTGCGGAGCAATGTAAGCGCGATGAGCGGTCTGCTGGCCGACGATTACATGGCCATCACGGCGAATGGAATGCTCGAATCGCGTGAACAGACGCTGGCCCATATGCGCAGCGGAGAGATGCACTTCCGTTCCCTTGTAATCAACGATCGCAAAGTGCGTTTTTATGGTGACACTGCGGTTGTGACGAGCCGCGCGGAGGTTTCCGGGAGCACGCACGAAGGGGACATTTCCGGGAGCTACCGCTATACGCATGTGTGGGTGCGCGAGGGCAGAGGCCCGTGGAAGATTGTGAGCTTCGAGGCCAGCCGGATTCGGGGACACGGACACAAATAGGTCTGTACGGAAGTACTCCCTGGCATGCCGTGATGCATTGCCAACTTCTACAATCAGCACATGCCTGAACTGCCTGAGGTGGAGACGATTGCGCGCGGAGTGGACGAGCGCGTGCGTGGTGATGCGATTGTGGAAGTGTGGTTCGGGTCGCATCGAGAACCGTTCAAGACTGCGCCGCGTGTGCAGGCGAGGGAGCTGGAAGACCGGATTTTTCTCGAAGTGCGGCGCGTGGGCAAGCATATTGTGTGTTCACTGGGCGGAAAAGAAACGGGCGCAGCCGGCGACAGGAGGCACAACGAGGAGCAGGCGCAATGGATTGTGCATCTGGGCATGACAGGGCGGTTGCTGGTGACGACGCCCGATGCACCGGTGGAGGCACATACGCATGCGCGACTGACGCTCAAGAGCGGGAAGGAAGTGCGGTTTGTGGATCCGCGGCGGTTTGGCCGGCTGGAGTTGCGCGTGCTGGGCAAAGCAAAGGCATTTGAAGCGCCGGGCGCGGAGCCACTGGCGGTGGAGACGGAGGCGTTTCGCGCGCTTTTTCGCGGACGCAAGCTGGCGATCAAGGCGGCGTTGCTGAACCAGACGCTGCTGGCCGGTGTGGGCAATATCTATGCGGATGAAAGCCTGTTCCACGCTGGACTGAGGCCGCGGCGCAGCGCGGGCCGGTTGACGGCGGCGGAACTGGAGCGGCTGAGAATGGCGCTGGCAACGGTTCTGAAGACTGCGATCCGGCTGGGCGGGTCGTCGGTATCCGATTATGTGGACGCGAACGGGGTTCGCGGATTCTTTCAACTGGAGCATCGGGTGTATCAGAGGACGGGGGAGCCCTGCCTGGTATGCCAAACGCCGATCAAGCGAATTGTGGTGGCCGGGCGGAGCACGCACTACTGTCCACAATGCCAGAAGTGAAGCAAATCTACATTTTTTTGAATATTGGTGAGTGATATCATCCGTGATTCCAAAAGGAAAAGTAGGCATAAATTTTGTAAGTTATTGAAAATATGCGTTCGCTAGAACGGCACGCCGATTGCTCTTGTAGAGGGTGCCAGTGATGTACCGGCTGCTGGAAGAATCCGGCGAGCCCACATGCACAGCAGGTATCCGGCAAGAGTATTCGCCCACGAGGCGGCCCCACCAGAGGGAATCACCGGCCGGATGAGCCTGTAGCAGGTACGGTGGACACACCATCGACCCAAATGCTGGGAGGCCAGTGACCAGCGCTGATACCGAACGCCACTCCCTTTTGGAGTGGCGTTCGTGTTTTTAACAACTAAATCTTGACCGTGCGGCATTCCCGATATGGCACACTGGGTACCTAGGGAAACATGGGTCACTTGCCAGCCGATTGCCCACGCTGTAGTATCAAGATTGCCTAATGAGGCGGCTGATAGCGAACCACCCGAGAAGGGCAGTGAGAGCTCGCCGTCGATCCAGGAAGCTTGAAACCAATGGCCGGTCTGATTCCTACTCAGACAGCGAACGGTCAAAGCTCCGCAAATTGAGAGGCATTACCAAGAGGAAAGCGCCGGTAGAGACGGAGAGCGAACCCTGGCAAGCAGGGGACCGTATAGGGTTGCAGGCGTTCCGAATCGAAGAGGCCGAATGCATCGGATTGCAGTTGTGGGTACTTTGGCAGCCAGCAAGAGTGCGAATCCCAGTGTAAGGATCGCCTGAGTCGATCTGCGACAGCAACATGCATATGGAATTGAAACAGCGGAGTAAAGGCACAGTGGTTGCGTCCGGCTCGGCTGATTTGCGGGCGTGTTGGAGCCAACCCGCACAAGAATAATGACTCACCGCCGGACTACCGGAGCCGATCCACTAGGGTTGTGGAGCAAGGGCAGAACGGCAAGACCAAGTTGCGCAGCTTATCAAAAGAGCGCGCACCGAGATTAGCAAGGCATCCCAACGCAATGTGCCAGGAAGTGCACGCATGACAATAGAACCGACGCAGCCCCAGGGAGAAATGGGGCAGGCCCCGACTAATGGTCAGGGACAGTCGCAGGGGCACCGGCGCCGCCGGCGCCGCCGCAAGAACAAATCCAGCCAACAGGGCGCGCCGCAAGCGCAGCAGGGCCAGAGTCAGCAGGCCCAGGGGCCGCAGGCGCAGAATTTTGCGCCACGCGGGCAGGGACACGGCCGTAAGAAGAAGAAGTTCTTCAAGCAGGGCGGTGGCTCGCAGCCTGAACCGGGCAACCGGATTGATGCACCGCAAGGCAAGCGCAAGGACAAGCAGAAGGGTCCGCGCATGTTTGTGGGACCTATGGACCACAGCTATCGCGCGGTGAATGGCAATGTGGCCGACGGACCGCCGTCGACGATTCCGGTGAATGGGAACGGACATGGCGGCTACTATCCGGAGCTTTACCACGGCACGCCAAATGCGCCTGTGCGCGAGGATGCGCCGACGCGGATTTTCTGCTTCATCGACGACCTGTTTTTCCAGGCGAAGATTCAGGAGACATCGCGCAAGCTGGGCATCAAGGTGGAGTTTGTGAAGGGCGATAAGGAAGGAGTGGCGAAGGTTCTGGACAAGTCAGAAGAAGAAAAGCCCGCGCTGGTGGTATTCGACCTGAACAATGCCAACGCGAAGCCGATGACGCTGATTCCTAAATTCAAGACCAAGTTCAAAAAGTCGGTTTCGATTGTGGGCTTCCTGAACCATCTGCAGGGCGACCTGAAGATCAAGGCGATTGAGGCGGGTTGCGATACGGTGATGCCGCGCTCGGCGTTCTCGCAGAGCCTGCCGAACCTTCTGCGCCGTTACGGTATGGAAGAGGAAGAGGAGTATTATCCGCAGCCGGTGTAACGAAGGAAATGTAGAGTAAAAAGAAGGGCGCCCTGAACAGGCGCCCTTGCTGTTTTGCAGTGTGCAGACGCTTATCCGGCACTGGGAGCGAATCGCGGACGGAGGCCCGGGTTTGCAGGCCTGGCCGATTTCTGTGGCGGCGCTTGCAGTTCTTTGGGCAAGGTGAATGCGTCGAACTGACTTTGCATCTGCTCCGCAAGCTGGCTCAGGCTCGCACAGGCGGTAGAAGACTCGCGTGCCGCTTCCGCCGAACTGGCCACCAGTTGCGCGATAGCATCGACGGTTTGTCCGAGTTCATCGGTGGTTGCGGCCTGTTGCTGCGTTGTTGCCGCAATCTGGACCATCATGGAATCGACGGTGGATACGGATTCGAGAATCTTCGAGAAGGAAGCACGCGCGGTTTCTGCGAGCCCAACACCCTGGTGAATGGATTCCTGCTCGACGCGCGCCATCTCAAGCGCATGTTTTACCTGCTCCTGCACGCTGTGAATCATGCCGTCGATCTCGCCGGTAGCTGAACCGGTTTGCTCGGCGAGCCGGCGGACCTCCGCGGCGACCACGGCGAAGCCTTTGCCGTGTTCGCCGGCGCGCGCAGACTCAATGGCTGCGTTGAGGGCAAGGAGATTGGTTTGTTCGGAGATTTCACGGATTAGACTTGCGGCGCGTCCGATCTCCTGTGAATGCTGCTCAAGCGCCTCAATGCTTTCCGAGACGGCATTGGACTGGCTGGAGATATCCGTCATTTTGGCAGAGGTTGCGGTTAGAGCTCCCTCGCCATCCTGCACGGAACCAGATGCCTGCCGTGCCGCGTCGGAAGCGATGGCCGCGTTGCGTGCGACTTCGGAGACGGAGGAGCTCATCTCTCTGAGCGAGATGGCAACCTGTTCGGATTGCTGGCGTTGGTTCTCGGCTCCACGTGCAGCATCCTGCGCGGAGGTGGAGAGCTGCGTGGCCGCGCTTGCCACGCGAACGCCGATGTGGCTCATCTCGTCGATGATCTGCCGCAAGCTGTTCTTTGTGTGGTTGACGGCCGTCATAGTCTGACCGAGCGAGTCGTTTGTACTTATCTCGATGTCCGGCTGGGATAGATCCTTATCGGCAATGGTCTGGAGCGCCCATTGCGCCTCGCGCACGCGGCGTCTTACCTCGCGCACTGTGAACATGGTGCAAAAGATTGCAATGACGAAACTCAACGCCAGAAAGATCAGCGAGAGCCAGAGACTGCTTTTCGATGCCGCGTCGAGATTGGCCTGGCCCCTTTTTGCGCGCGAATCGGTGTGCTCTACCAGTTTGGTAACCGCAACCTGAATCTTCTTGCTCAGCGCAACAGAAGTCGGCAGTTCCTCAATCATGGATTTCTGATGGCCTGCGCGCCCAAGCGCAAACATCCTGCCGAGCTCGGCCTCGCCGGCTTCCCAGCGCTGGCGGACATCGACAAGCAGCGCATGCCCTTCAGGGTCGGTAGTATTCGCGAGGAGCTCATCGTGAATGGCAGCGAATTTTTGGGCCGCCTCTGCGCATCGCTTATCGCCACCACCGGACGGGCTGAGAAAGAAAGCGCGCGATGTGGCCTGTTCGCGCTGCTGCAACATGACAAGCTGCTCAGCCAACAGCGCGTGGTGCGCATCTTTTGCAGAGGTTTCACTGAACGCCTGCACCTGCTTGTGGCCGTAAATAGAGATGACTCCTGCAATGGTTGCAGAAAACAAAACCAGCCCAAAACCTATACCAATGAGCCGTTCCAGACCTAACCGTTTCACACCAACCCCTCCTCGTTTCCGAGCTTGGTTCGCCCATGACAAGCGGTCCTGTAAGCTTGCTTGCGAGCCACACCGTACTTCATCGGCCGTAAATGAGTCGGCTTGAGTGATCCTCATCTCAGGCATATGTCGATCGGCGACGGTTCTTCCACCATGTTCATGATTTTGCCGTTTGTACCGATAGTTCGCTTATCACTCATGCGTTTCAGGAGGAGTGCCTATGCGGCAAGCGATTCGACTGGCCTGTCTTTTTGCGCTGAGCAGCGCTGCTCCATCGATTTTTGCGCAAGCCGATCCCATGCAGAAAGGCGCCGATCTATTGAATCGCGCCACCGGGCACAAGGTGGTAATGCGGTTTGAAGAGCGTACACGCTGGGAGGAAAAATACGGTGTGAAGTTCGGCGATGGCACGAATGAGCAGGATATGCTGAGCCGTCTGCGCATTGGTATGCAATACCAGCCGGTAAGCTGGTTAACGCTTTCAGCTTTGGGACAGGATGCGCGTGCGCCGTTCTATGGCAAACCTGCATCGTCGTCGCTACGCGATTCGATGGATCTGGAAGAGGCGTGGATGGGGATTGCATCGGAACACACGCGGCTGAACTTCTCGTTTGGACGGCGAATGCTGAACTACGGCGAGACACGCGTGATCGGCAGCCCGCAGTGGAGCAACACATCGCGTACGTACGATTATGGGCGGCTGGAGTATGCCTCAAAGAAGATGATGCTCGCGGCACTGATGGTTTCGCCAGAGAAGGTGCAGCCGGATGACTTCAACAACCCGAACCTGGGCAACCGGTTCTGGGGCGCGTACATGGTGTTCCCCAAGTTGTGGCGCGGTATGAGCGTGGATGCGTACGCGCTGCGGCACTCGCAGAACAAGATTGGCGGCTGGAGCGGCGCTGGCACACTAGGCACGAACAGCTTTGGTGCGCGGTTCTATGGGCCGCTACCGGAAAAATTCACCTACAGCCTGGAGTTCATCGGCCAGGGCGGTCACATGGGCGTGAAAGATCAGCGTGCGTTTGCATGGTTTGCAGCCGTGGAACGGCCAGTGACGATGGGCAGATTCCCGGTGAGCCTCTCTGCGGAGTACAAGGGCGCATCGGGCTCGGATTACGGCGCGAGCGCGAGCGGGACATTCGATCAACTGACGCCGGCCAATCACGACAAGTTCGGGCATATGGACTTGTTCGGGTGGCAAAACCTGAAGACGTTCAAGTCGCTGGAGAAGGTGAAGCTGACACGCGCGCTGACGTTCAATGTGATGTATACGGATGAGTATCTGTACAGTGCAACGGATGCGTTGTATGCAAGCAGCGGATCGTCTCAGGCAGTGGATCATACGGGTATTGCTGGCACCCATGTGGGGCAGGAACTGGATGGCTTTGCCACATACAAATGGGGCAGGCACACATTTCTTGCGGGCGTGGGACACTTCTTCCGCGGCGGATTTGTGCAGACGACAACACCCGGGATCAATCCACGCTACTTCTACGTGGCGCAGCAATACACATTGAAATAGAGCTCTCCGTAGATGAGAGCGCCGGGCGGAGGCAATTCTCTTGCCCGGCATTCTTTTTTGTTCGTGCGTGTGGCGGGATGTGTGGTCAGTTGGTGTCAACTGACCACGCGCTACTCGTAGCGGAGGGCGACCATAGGGTCGACCTTTGAGGCTCTTTGTGCCGGGAGGTAACCGGCAAAGATCGCGACGACGAAGAGCAATACCACGGAACCGGACAGACTGAGAAGATCATTTGACCGCAATCCGTAGAGCATGGCTTCAACCAGGTGACCACCCATAAGAGTGAATGGAATTCCGATGGCGATTCCTGCCGAGACCAGAAGCAGCGTTTCGCGCATCACGAGCCAGCGCACGTTGGAGCGCGCGGCGCCGAGCGCGATGCGAATACCGATTTCGTTGGTGCGCCGACTGATTGTGTACGACATGAGTCCGTAGATTCCGATGCAGGAGAGGAAGGCCGCGAGGAAGCCGAAGAAGGCGGAGATTTGCGCCACCAGACTCTGATTGGTCATGGTGCGGTTCACCTGCGCGTCAAGCGTGGTGACGTTCATGATGGGCAACCGCCGATCGACAGAATGTATGGTCTGCTGCACCTCGTGCGAGATGGCGCTGAAGTCGCCGGTGTAGCGCACTTCAAAATCGCCAAAACCCCAGGGGCGTTGC